>CAYRUR010000001.1:0-206186 GCA_964427615.1 uncultured Gammaproteobacteria bacterium
AACACTGTGAGTTATTACTACAGGCATTGCCAGGACCTACTAAATGCTGCCCTGCTCCACATGAAGAAGGACTCCAGGAAGAAGGAGGACTCGTAGGAGCAGAATTTGGTGCACAGTAAGAACACCTTCCATCATTACACCAATTATAGGGAGAAGAACACTGTGAGTTATTACTACAGGCATTGCCAGGACCTACTAAATGCTGCCCTGCCCCACATGAAGAAGGATTCCAGGAAGAAGGAGGAGAGGTTGGAGTTGGCGTGGTGAAAGGACACATATCATTACAGTTTTCATCATTAGATACTGCCGCCGTAGAACCAGCTGGACAACTATTATTGTGAGCAGTGCATACTGTAGCTCCAGCTTCACAGCAATATATTTGCGTATCTGCGCAATATTTTGCTACTTTCTGAACGCCTCCATCACTACAATAAGGAGAGGATGAATTCTGTCCAATACAAGTGGATCCATTTAGACATGGAACCACATTAAATCCTGGGTCGCCAGAACAATAGGTAGAACAAGTATTATTACAAGGACACCCTCCAGGTTCAGCACAACAAGATCTGGAATTTGTCTTACACGGCTTCCCATCGTTATCTCCTCCTATACATATACCTGCATAGTCTTGCATACCCCAATTCCACCCGCACTGCCCTTTCGTAGCTCCATAACAAGCACCCCAAGATGTGTTATCACAATACCCACCCCCACTACAGGTATAATATGTCGTCTGGGCATAAGAATTTGCCGTATAGACAGAAAAGAGAGATAAAAAAAACACAAAAAACCCAATAAGCTGTAGTAGTAAGACAGATTTTCCTGTTAAAAATTTCATCTAAAATAATCGTAGCAAGCAAAAACAGAGAAGTCAATGAACCTTACCATATTTATCCCCCTTCAAACATAGCTTAAACATATTTAAATAAAATCCTTTATAACCACCTCACATTATTAATAATTAACTATCACAAGATAACGAAAAACTTTGAAGAAAGAAGATATGATTTTAACCTTTTCTTTAACCCACTTTCTCTATGACTATATTCTAAATTGGTTAAAGAAATCATGGCCAAAGAAACTTATAGAAAGACACTTAATACAGCTCAGAAAGTTATCTACGTATTTGGCTCAAGCTTAGTGTTATTAACTAATATTTCCCTTATAGGTTTTTGCAATTCTTGATACTTATCAGTTGGTTTTCCACCTACCATTTGTCCTGCAGCATTTACAAAAAGAGTAAGCTTTAATCCTTCTATGTCACCATTAACTAACTGCAAAGCATCAGGTTTCAAAACTATCACTGCAGGCCCTCTTCTAATTTCTCCATTTCCGTCGTTTCTTCCCCATATTTTCCCTATAGCCGGTCCACCACGATAGTAAAAGTCGTCAAATTCTTCAGATTTTAATCCAAAATCTCTTACCGCCTGTTCTACACTTTCAGCGAGAATCAGCTGTGCTTTTGCATCTCCAGGTAAGGATCCATCAGCACGGATAATATCATCTATTTTATTCAGTTCACCCACATTTGTAGGTGTAATTTTAACTGGAGACTTGTCTTTATCGTACTGGATTCCCCATCCTTCTCCTGAGTGAGATATAAATTCTTCCCCTGCTTGAGGCTGCTCAGGAGAAGGGGAACTATCACCACCCCTATTACCAATAAGTGGAGCTATTACTCCATATTTAAATTCATAGTAATGTTGTCCCACATTTCCTGCTTCTACTTTCCATCCATCTTCATTCTCAGGGTTATAAGTAAGAACACGTCTTTCAAAAGCTTGTACTAATACCCGTTTTGTTACTCCCCCAATCTTTACATCAGTCCAAAATGCCTCTGTTATAGGAAATCCAGTCGCATAGTAAGGATTCTCCATCAACTGTTCATTTTTATATTCTCCGTTTTCAGATACCAGTCCTTCAGAAGTCATAAACTTCCAAAAAACATCTGGGATATTATGACCTGTCTCTGATACATATTCACTCGCTTTTACCCCATGTGCTGGCTCTCCATAAGTAACATTTCCTGCTCTATCAATTCGCGCAGTTATATCACTTCCCCTTGCAAGTTGATCCACCTTAGCTGTATGCTTAGAAAAAGTCCTATACGTAGGAGCATTTGGATCATTTGGATCCCCTGAGATATTTATTTCTGGAGCTCCCCCCTTATCCACAAATTGACCAGGGGCAACTTCCATCTTCCCAAAAATTAAGTCTCTTACTAATAAACCATTCGTAACATCCCAAGGAGGTTGATTTCCAGGAGCAAGTTCCATCCGTGACTTATCAAAATAGATAACTGTTTTCCCATCCTCCTGCATCACTGGACTGATAGGAGCAGGACCCCACATCCACGTTCTCTGTACTCGTCCATCGGCTACTGGTTTATCTGTCCTCTCCCAAGTTCTATCAAACTGAGGAACATTAACACTCATATACTCTGCTTTTTGTTGCTCAGGGGGTTTTTGAGAGGACTCAGAAGGTTCAGATTCAGGAGGAAGTGAAGGATCTCCTTCTTCTGCTGAAACAGATTGGTAGGTTGCCTTTACTCCATCTTTACTATCTTCTCCATTATCATGATTTGTTTCATTAGCAGATAGTGAAGAAGTTGCTGTTTCTTCTCCACCACCTGTGGATTGTTCATCTACTGAGGCAGAGGCATTAACCAAAGGAAGATCATATCTTTTAGCTAACTCTTCATCACCTTCTATTACTAACTGGGGTTGTTGAGCATTTGATTTAATGTCATTTGCTCTTACAATAGCTTGGTCGGGTGAAACATCATTTGGAATGTTTACTTGTGCATTTACATTTCCTGGAGCCATATTTGCTAACGCGCCGATAGCTACAGTTGCATTTACAACATTCTTTACTTTGCTTCCTTTTCCTTTTTTTTCTTTGCCGTCATCTTCCTCTCCTTTTTTCCTAAACCTAGCCGTCGCTCTATCCCACCAGGACAGCTGGTCTTTTTGTTCTTCTTGTATTTCTGAAGGAGTATATCCTGATTGTTCTGGTCCCATATGATTAATATCCTAGAATATATATTCAGCATATAGCAAAAAATAATGAGATGTCAAGTAAGAAGTACAACTCTCTTATAAAAAATGTTAACTTTAGGGAAAGATTATCTAAACTGGTTGAGATAGACATCTATCTTACCCTTTTGACTTACCTTTACAAGTTCCTTGAAACTCTAATTCCCCCAATAGTAATTTTTTTTGTTTTCGTGTCAATGTTGTAGGAAACCATTAGTTGATCTCCTTTTTGTACATCCAAATAACTTCCCTCTTTTTCTGTAGGAGGTTTTTTGGAAAAATCTACAATAACAACAGGAGTTGTCGCGTTCATCTCCACCATTTCGCTTACAGGAGTTCCGTCAGGTTTCACTAAAACTAATAACTTACTGTCTTTACGTTCTGTAAGTTCACCTACTATGCCTTGAATAGTAAACAGAGCTATTCCATTGCCAGTATCTACTGGTGCATCAAAAGGAGAACCTCCCTTTTTAATATCTTGTTTTGCAATAGAAAAAGTAGCCCCTCCAGTTTGAGTAATAGCACCCGTATTGATCTGAGACCTAGTAACGGTCTTCTCTATTTTAGATTTAGGCAAAAAAGGAATGAAAGAAAGCAGCTTGTTAAATGACAATACGCCTGTTACATCTAAAAGAACCACAGTTAATTGCAAAAATACAAAAAGTCCAAACATTCCTAAAATAATTGATTTCATATTTCTACCATGTGACTCTTCCATACTTAAATGGTATAGGAGGAAGAAAAATAATGCAAGCTATTTCTCTATCAAATAAACAATAAATAAAAAGCAAAGTGAAGGACTACAATCTGCTGAAAATGAGCAAGTTCTAAATCAAACCTATTGATCTAAAAATGTATAATGTTAGTTTTGAAATAAGAAATATCGGAGAATAAAGTTGCTCTTTCTAGGAAAAGTTCTGCAAATTTTAAATAAAAAGTGAAGAGGGGGCTGGCACCCTCTCCTCGCCAGACTGTTTGTTAGGCCGCCAGGTTCCGCAAATTGCGGAGACTACCTAAGAAGCTACCCAACAAGTAGCGGTCCAAGTACTCCCGCGCTCCATTTCCGATCAGAATTACCTGAGGAGATGGAGAATCCGGGGACCGCAGGCTCACCGCTGCGAACTCGCAGGGGCCGTCCATCCTGAAGTTGTACACCACCCCCCGCTTGGGGACCCATACATCTAGATCCACCATACCGGTGGGGTAGATGGTGAGATAAAACTGGCCCTGGTATTGGGGGTCGTTATTGAACACGCCCCACCCCTCAAGATGTGCGTTCATCACCTTACCGGTGTTGTCGTACGAGATTCCCTTATACCAAAATCCCGTACTGACGAGATTATAAGGCCCATCCACGCGGAGGGACCCAGTCCCTTGCGTGTTAACGTCGAAAGTAAGTTGGTGCCCCTCGGGAGGCGCGTCGAAATTGTTATAACCGTTTCCGACGCACTGAAGCCGACCTTGGATAAGAACCTCGTTCACTGAGACGAGATTCTTGAGTGGAGCCGGAATAGGACGTTGCCCTCCGAAAGGAGGGACGGGACGGCCACTTCCGGACTCAGGATTCTCCGGAGTATCGGGAGTAGTGTCGCCACGATCCCGATCCCAAGATCCCTGAAGGTTTTTCAGGTTCCTCAAGATATCAGCCGGAGTATCCCCCTCAGAGGGGAACGGCAGAGACCGTTGCGACTCTTCTGCGCTCGCCACTGACGCAACCGTCGACATGACGAGAATGGCAACTAAAAGTGCCATTACAATCCTTTTGACCATTTCGAATTCCTTTCTAGTTGTATAGGTGCAAATGTGAGGGTTTTATTGCCAGCCCCGCTCAGATAACTTCTTCGCTCCCCTCCCCTTCAACAATCAAATTGCTGAGTGATAAGAACGAATTGCTCAAATTTTAACAAAACCTTTAGTAATTGTCAAGACTATGGGGTGTTCTCCTTCTTACTTTTTTACTTATAATAAAGTAATATAAGACTATCAGGTTAGATAGTTGCGTATTCACAATAAAAAATAATGGTTTATTAGTTACTAGCGAGTTAGTAAGTGAAAATTTATTACATAATGCATCGAATATGATATGTTGAGAAGGGCAAAAGTTAAAGGTTTATAAAGTAAGAGATGTAATATGCAGTATCATTACTGCACTTTCTGCATGAATGGAGTAAAAGCTACTGGCGAGTAGTATCACTAAAAAGGGAAAGTCCTCGTCCAGCAACAGTAAGGTCTTGACCAAGCATTTGCTGACACATAAGATCCTTAAGCAATATTCTCAAATAATTATCTGATTCGAGATAACGAGTTAGATCTCCACGAAAATTCGGGTCAACATTCTCTTGAAAACCTGGAGAAAAGGCACCTTCTGACACAGCTACATTTGGTGTTTGGTAGTTAGGAGTAAGCTCTTTGGTCATTTGAGTAATGACATTCGTATCAATACCATAAGTAGAGTATGATTGATCATACCATTTCAACAAATACTCATCATACCCCCGAAATGCTCTATTTTCAGGAAGCGTATAGAGATTTGTAGAAGGGTCTACATACTTCATCACCGTACGAACCGCCTGATCAACATTGTTCCTAAAATAAGTGCCTGCCGGTATTCCTCCTGTCCGTGCAAGAAATTCCGCAAGCCCCAGTTGCCCGACAGTAGTTAAGGTATAGGCTGCGTTTCTATAACCATGATTGTATAACCACAGCTCATCCCCTTGCTTTACAGCTGTTGTAATCTGCTGACCCCCTATCTGTTCATTAACCGCTAAAGCACCCTTTGCATAATTATATGATGAGGATATCCACTGATTTCTATTCTGATTATTTGGCTCAATACTTGCCATCCCTACGAGAAAGGCAGCAATTCCAGCATTGGTCTCACCATAGGTATCGGTTTTTACATTTTCTGCACTATTACCCGGTGTACTCCGGGAAGCGTAATGATTTGCTACCTCCTCCATATAGCTCAGGATTTCATTAACCAATTGTGGATCTTTTTGTTTGAGATCGTTACCAATAAAACGCAAAGCAACAACATACTCTGATAAGGGGAAGACACTAGGAGTTCTATTATCAGGAAGTCTTTCTCCGCTCAGTGCAATTTTTTCTTTTGTATACTTCCATCCTTTTTTAATATACTCATCAGCACTATCTATGTCACCACTTAATCCATACATCAATCCTGTGTTAGTTAAGTACGCACCCATGAACCAACGTTTTTGAGCTTCATATTGGCCATATTGGGCAGGTAATCCGTCTTTATATGTTCTATCAAATGCAGGAGTATCTTTTTCCTGTAAATAACGTGCGAGAGTTGTATCGAAGCTTTTACCTGCTTCAGATATCCGTTGACGAATTAATTGCTCTCTTTGTTCAGAAGAGCTCGCATATGCCGCCTCTCTAACAGCTCCATTAAGCCATTCATGGTAATGTCTACCTACATTTCCATTTTCTACTTTCCACTTTCCTTCATTTGAAGGAGTATAGGTAAGAGTCTTGCGCTCAAAGACTTGTACCAACACATCAGTGGGCTTTCCATTTACCATAACTGTTGTCCAATAAGCCTCACTGATAGGAAAACCTACATCATAAAACATATTGCCGTATGCTTTGCCTGATGTCTTTACCATATATTCTTCAAAAGGAGCAGCAATACTATGGTTTGTCTCATGAACAGACAAACCCGCTTGTACTCCATGTCGTGCATACTTATTGTCTTCAGGTTGACCTGTTTGTCCGTCACGTCTAATGGCTTTAGTATAAATCTGTCCTTTAGAGGTAGGTCCTTCCTTTAGAACTTTACTAAATGAGGCATAAGTAGGAGCATTCGGATCATTTGGATCTCCTGCAATATTAATATCTGGAGAAACTCTATCTTCAAATTCATTATCTCCTCTCTGCACTCTTCCCTCAACCAACTGTTTTGCATATAGTCCTTTCGTTACTAACCAGGGGAAATTAGCTTCTCTATAACTGTTGTCCTCTAACCCACCCTTATCAAAAATCCACACCAGACGTTTCCCTCCAGGGGCTTCCCGATAAGGCATTTCAATTTGTGCAATAGGCTCGGGACCTAAAAACCAAGAGTAATCAGAAGTTCCATTTGCTACTGGCCAATCAAGCTGTTCCCATATTTTACGAAAGTTTTCCTCTATTTGGGATTTACTTAATGACTCATAATGAGCGACTGGTTCTTCTTTCTTTCCTTCAACTGCAGAATCAGAAGAAGTTGGTTGGCTTCCTTCTACGGATTGATAACTCGCTCTTACTTCTTCATCTTGGGAATCATCAGAAGATTCTTCTACTAATTGAGAGCCTTCTCCATTATCTGATACAGGAGTAGGATCTGTTTCATCTTCACCTGTCATTTGACTATCTGCTGAAGTAGAAGTAGCACTATCAACGTAAGGAACACCATATCTTCTAGCTAATGTTTGATCTTCTACTACCAATTGAGGTTGTTGAGCATTGGATTTATTATCATTTACTCTTACTATCGCTTGCTCCGAAGAGGCATTATTAGGGATATTTGCTGCTTCCACACCTCCAGGCATTCCTGTTGCTGCTGCTCCGACAGCACCCACTCCCACTACACGAAGAGCATTCTCACCTTTTTTCCCAATAAGACCATTTATGAAGCGCCTTCCCCATGAAGTCTTATTTTCACTGTTCTTTTGTTCTTTTTCTGAAGAAGTATATCCTGACTGTTCTGGTCCCATATGATTTTATCCTAGAATGGATGATACCACTTTAAGAGAAAAAATGACAAAATGTCAAGTGGGAATACAATGAAATGAGATTTATCCCGGAGTAACTATTAAAAAGAAAAAGTAAAGATGGGCTGGCACCCATCTGTCAGACAGTACTTGAGGGCTAGAACTTCGCCTAGCCTAGCAAGTTCGTGATTCTTTGCAAGAAGTCAAGTGCACCTTCCCCCTCCCGCGGGAAAAAGCACTGAATCCCCAAAACCCCTGTAACAGTCGTCCCAATGACGGCCGACTGAGCAGATCTAACCCTTGAGCACAACTTCTTCAGTTTGTCCATTTTTTTGGACTCCCTTCTATTTTTGCTTCTAGTTCTATAAGCGAGAGGGTGCCAGCCCTTTGTGATAAGACCTTCGCTCCCTCCCCTTCAATGCAAGTTGCACTGATGAAGAGAATCGAATTGCTGCTATTGTAGCAAAAGCATAAGCAATCTTCAAGACTATGAGTTCTACATATTCTTATCTTTTTACTGATAAAAAAATAATATGAGTCTAAAGAGTGAAAGAATATTGTTCTACAACGCCAACACCCAGGATAAAGAATGTAAAAATTAAATTAAAAATAGGGGAATAAGTGTAAAGAAATTGTACAATCAAAATTGGGGTAAACTTTTTGCCCTTAAGTCCTCCGGCCTCGACCTATTTTCCCTACGGACAAGCCGTCAGTATCGTCAGCGCTAAAGTGTTTCACTGCTCTGTTCGGAAAGGGAAGAGGTGGTTCCACTTCGCTCAAAAGACCGAAAGGCTCAAGGGCAAAAGTAAACTCTGATTACATCGAAATATATATAACTAAAGTCAGAATATAAATATCTACAATGTTTACATTTTTTGATATTCTCGATTCTGCGCTTACGACCTATTAGTACGGGTAAGCTCAATACATTACTGTACTTACACCTCCCGCCTATCAACCTCCTGGTCTTGAAGGGGTCTGTGAAACCTTATCTTGAGGTGGGCTTCCCACTTAGATGCTTTCAGCGGTTATCCCGTGGGAATATAGCTACCCGGCGCTGCCCCTTTTCGGGAACAGCCGGCACACCAGGGATTCCCCCATCCCAGTCCTCTCGTACTAAGGACGGCTCCTCTCAAGTTTCAAACGGTTGTCCTGGATAGAGACCGAGCTGTCTCACGACGCTCTTAACCCAGCTCGCGTACCCTTTTAACGGGCGAACAGCCCGACGCTTGGGAGCTTCTACACCCCCGCGCTAGGATGAGCCGACATCGCTGTCTTATAAACTCTCTTGTTACCAAGAGGATTGACTATACCTTCACCCTGATTTGATCAGGGGCTAGCCGTATGATAGAGATCATAGATTTTTCAGTAACCTTACTGAAAGGATTCTCTATCTCATCCTCGATCATTTGATCGGGAATCAGTCGATACAGAAGCGTTCGCTTCGCTCACTTCAATTCAAAAGTTAAAATTTAAAAATCAAAAGTACAAGTTAAAAATCAAAATAAAATTATTCTGAAATACACTTTTGCATTTTGACCTTTGCCTTTTGAGTTTAGTATTTGCAAAGCAAAGACACCTCCTCGGTATTGTCCAAAGGAGTTCATCTCTTTGGAGTCCACCGATTTGAGCTAGTATTTTTCTTCTACAAAAAGACCTCTAAATCTTATTCGTGGAATCAGGCTTGAGTATTACTACTCAGGCGCCCCGATGTTGTTACATAAGGTGCCAAACCGCATCGTCGCTGTGGACGCTTGGATGCGATCAGCCTGTTATCCCCGGGGTAGCTTTTATCCGTTAAGCTGCTACCAGACCACTAAGGTATGCAGGATCACTTAGACCTACTTTCGTACCTGCTCGACTTGTAAGTCTCGCAGTCAAGCTGGCTTTTGCCTATACACATACAGCACGATTTCCGTCCGTGCCAAGCCAACCTTTGTACACCTCCGTTGCACTTTAGGAGGCGACCTCCCCAGTCAAACTGCCCACCAGACACTGTTCTTTCACCGATTTTTTATGCGGTAAGAAAGTAATGCTCACTCATTCTAAAGAGAGGTATTCCACTGGCGGCCGAAGCCTCCCTCCTATTCTCGACAGTTAAAATAAGCTTGCAAATGCCAAGCTACAGTAAAGCTCCCGGGGTCTTTTTGTCCTAGGACAACCAGGCCGCGTCTTCACAGCCATCTCAATTTCGCCGGGTAGATGTTCAAGACAGTTGCTCAGTCGTTCTACCATTCGTGCGGGTCGGAACTCACCCGACAAGGAACTTCGCTTAATTTGTTATTCACAGATCCTTGTAACTCTGTACTCTGCATATCGCTATGCAGTTCGGACCATATCTTGCACACTCATATAATTGAATGTACTTCTGCGTTTGGTCTCTGAGGATTCTTAAGATTTCTTATGATTTGAAGACCTTCCTCTGTTAAGTGTTTTCGATGAATCATCATCTCTACCACTTCACAAAATAGTTTAAAATCATTTTTTTTATACGTTTTAAGCTGATTTTCTCTAAAGAAAGGAATTATCTTCTCCTGTATATCTTTTAAGGAACGGACACAATATCTATAGATATTCTCTTTATGATTATCATACCGTCTATTCACATAGATAGAACCACAGTTAAAAAAAGTTTTTATATCTTCTAAGACATTCAGACTTTTTTCTCCTTGAGTAATCACAAACTCAGGCATAACCTGAAATCCACTTTTACTCGTTCTATTCCTAAAAATTGATACAGAAAAACATCCTTCTCCATCTACAAAACCAACTATCCAACTAGAAATCTTAAGTCTTTCCTGCTGATTGTCTGCACTAGCTGCATTATCACTTGGTGAATATGAGAGCATATTACCATAGTAGCACTAGATACACAGATTTTCCAGCATATAGCAGAATTTTCTAAAACACACCACTTCTAAAGCAACGAAGTAATTACCATAGAACAGTTATAGTTACTGCTGCCGTTCACCGGAGCTTAAATCACAGGCTCATTACGCGAAGCAAATCACCTACGATTTTTAACTTACCGGCACTGGGCAGGTGTCAGCCCCTATACTTTGCCTTTCGGCTTTGCAGGGACCTATGTTTTAGATAAACAGTCGCTAAGCACTCTTTCGCTGCGGCCCTATATCTCTATAGGGCAGGGCATCTCCCAAAGGTTACGCCCAGCTTTTTTGCCTAGTTCCTTGAACATCCTTCTCCCGATCGCCTTAGTCTACTCGACCTGCCCACCAGTGTCGGTATTGCGGTACGGCAAAACTTAGCACTCCTCACGAACCTTTTCTCGGAGACTGAAAAGTAAATTCTTGTCCTACTTACTTGCGCTTTCAGACTTGTCATCATCACTTAATTAAACGTCCAGACGGATTTACCTATCTTTACTATCTTGTGATTTAAACTCCCCGTAGGGAGCAACTTCTTTCCACTCTCGTCAGTCCTTGAGTAATAACGCACTAAACCTTGTAGTCGAATTTTAACGACTCGTCCATCCGGCTACCCCGCCTTATCACGGGCCACCGTTAGGTGCCGACTAACCCTTCGCTGACTTACATTGCGAAGGAAACCTTGGGCTTTCGGCGTCCAAAGTTCTCATTTGGATATCGCTACTCATACCGGCATTCTCACTTCTAGCCGCTCCACCATGGCTTACGCCGACAGCTTCACAGCAACTAGAACGCTCCCCTACTACTCATCTCGAAAACGAAATAAATCTCCATCTTCGGCACTAGACTTAATCCTCGATCATTTTCGGCGCCACTTTCCCAACTCTGCTAGTGAGCTGTTACGCTATCTTTAAAGGATGGCTGCTTCTAAGCCAACCTCCTAGATGTCTGAGGAAAGTGACCTCCTTAACAACTTAGCCTAGATTTAGAGGCCTTAGATGGGAGTCTGGGCTGTTTCCCTTTCGACCCACGAGCTTAGCCCCGCAAGTCTGACTCCGTGTCTGCGCTTTCTGGTATTCGGAGTTTAATTGAGTTAGATAGGTTGCCCCACCTAGACCCATTCAGTGCTCTACCCCCAGAAAGAAACGATTCACAGGCTATACCAAAATATATTTCGGGGAGAACCAGCTATCTCCAGGTTCGTTTGGCATGTAGCCCCTAACCACAGGTCATCTCAGATCATTGCTACGATCAAGAGTGCGGGCCTCCATCCCAGCTTTCGCGGGACTTCACCCTGCCCATGGTTAGCTCACCTGGTTTCGGGTCTTCTATTAGCTCCTAGTCGCCCAGTTAGGGCTCGCTTTCACTACGCCTCCGCAAGACAAACCTTGCTTAGACTCGGAGAGAACAAAAACTCACTGGCTCATTCTTCAATAGGCACGACATCATCCCGATAAATCGGGACTTTGTCTGCTTGTCAGCTAACAGTTTCAGGTACTCTTTCATTCCCCTCCCGGGGTGCTTTTCACCTTTCCATCACTGTACTAGTTCACTATCGGTAAGTATTGATGTTTAGCCTTGGAGCGTGGTCGCCCCAGCTTCCCACAGGGTTTAATCGTACCCCATGGTACTCAGGAACAGACTGGAAGAGAGAACAATTTCGATTACGGGACTATCACCCTCTGTGGTGGACCATTTCCAAGTCCTTCTTCTATCCTTCTCTTTTGTGACTTCCATTACATTTAAGTCAGTCGTCCTACAACACCACCCTTCCCTTGCGGGAATGTGGTTTGGGCTGTTCCGCGTTCGCTCACCGCTACTGACGGAATCTCTGTGATTTCTTTTCCTCCGGGTACTTAGATGTTTCAGTTCCCCGGGTGTCCTCCCTGACACTAATATGTCCTGATAAATCAGAACAACTTCATGCGCAGGATCCTTCGTAATTTCTACGAAGTGGGTTATCCCATTCGGAAACCGCCGGATCAAAGTGTCGTTGGCCACTCCCCGACGAGTATCGCAAGCCTCGATGCGTCCTTCCTCGGTCAACATCTCCTAGGCATCCACTAATGGCATTAATTTAGCGCAGAATCCAAAATATCAATACTTTGTAAAAACTTTATAAACTTATAAAGACTCTGACCTAGTTAATATTTACTCCGATTATCTCGGAGTTTACTTTATTTACCCCAATTTTCAATGTACAAAATGTGCACTTGAATAAATAGTGCGCGCCATTTCTATAATTAAATAGTACGCATCATTCATTCAAGCAAGATGTGGACCCAAGGAGACTTCCCTCGACTACGCTCGGGATAAACTTCTCATCTCCTCTAGTCAATTTGTTAATTAAAGTGCTTGCCATTCCGAAGCTCCATTTTATGGAGCGAAGGATGGTGGACCCAAGGAGACTCGAACTCCTGACCTTCGCTATGCAAAAGCGACGCTCTACCAGCTAAGCTATGGGCCCAAGTTTTTGCAAAGCTTAAGCCAGCCATACGTCCAGCATAGGCCTCCATTTACTTTTTGTTTGTCAAACCAGGTGAGAAATCGAAGTGTAGACTAAACGCAATGTGTCGGCTCTTTGCCGTTTGCTATACCAGAAATGCTTTAAAACTTATCATACAATAATCTTTTCCGATCCCTCAAAAGGTAGGAAAATTCTACCATTATAGGGGTGGTATGTCAAGTAACAGTACGGAGTAAAACACACTTTGCAGCTAGCTTCAAAAAAAAGACATGAATCTCAGGTTCAAAAAAAGCAAAAAAAGAGCATTTTTGAACTAAAACTGGTCCTATAGTCAATATTGACATCCTTGACCTTTTTGGTATAATGGCTCCCGCTTATGTTAAAGGCAGCAATGACAGCCCTTTTAACAGTAGCACTTGTTGCCACTGTTGGGACTGTTAACAAAACATATGCCCAAGAGAACCTTTTTGGTTTTCTTTCTATACAACAAACTACTGAGGCACGCAATGAATGCAACTCATTGCTTTCTTCATACCTCTACTTTGGCAGAGCTGAGGCGTGTCCATTGGTAAAGCAAACTGATACTACTAGTATCAAAGCTTCTGATACCTATAAACGTCCCGTTGTGGCCTTTGAGACTGAGGTACGAAAATATATACCTTCTACTACCCCTACTCCCACCAAAACACCTCTTTCACCTACACCAGTCGTTCTTTCTGCACAAGCAACCGCACCTGCAGTACAAACCACTCCTGCAGCAGCAAACGTGAATGCTGATGTTGTTTTTGAACTCATTAATCAACACAGAGCTCAAATTGGCAAACCTGCATTTGTGAAAGATGAAAACCTGTGTAGTCTTGCAAAAGTAAGAAGCATGGAAATTCCAGCAGAAATTAGCAATGGAACCCTCCATTCAGGATTGTACAACCGTAATTTACCTTATTGGATTACCGAAAATGCAAAATATGGATCTGATGAGGCAGGAACTGTGCAATGGTGGTTGAATTCACCAATTCATAGAGCCGCTATTGAAGGAGATCATGTCTATAGCTGTGGAGCTTGTACTGGAACTTACTGTTCACAGTTGTTCAGTAGTAACATTCCTAAATAAAAGCAGCAATCACTTATACTTTACTTACTTCTCTTGCTTTAAAACTTCATTTGTCACTTTTATATCTTCTTGATCGAGCAACCATTTTTCTACTTCCATAGCCGCCATACAACCAAAGGCAGCTGCTGTAATACCCTGTTCATATTCTTGATCATGCACATCTCCTGCTACAAATACGCCTTCTTTGTTGGTTCTCATACCAGGATAGGCTTTAATAAATCCTTTTTCATTTGTCTCAATCCCCTCAAAAACAGCAGAATTGGGAATATGCCCAATAGCCACAAAAATACCATCTACCGGAAATTCCCATACCAGATCTTCACTTGCCGTTTCCTTTACCGCTCCCTCTAGCTCCTCAGGCGTTGCCAAAAAAGCACCTTCAGGAGTACTTCCTGGAATTTTTTCGTTCTCAAGCATTGTTTTTAAAACTACTTTTTCTACCTTTTGTTCCCCTACAATTTCTTCTATAGTCGTGTTGTACAGAAAGGTAATTTTCTCATGCTCTTTTGCCCTTCTTTGCATGATTTCACTTGCTCGCAATTCTTTCTTTCTGTGCACTAGGAAGACGTGAGAAGCAAACTTAGTCAGCACCAAAGCTTCTTCCATAGCAGAGTCTCCTCCACCTACAACAATAACTTTTTTACCTCTATAAAAGGCTGCATCACACGGAGCACAAGAGGAAACACCTCTGCCGATTTTTTCTTTCTCTCCAGGAACGTGTAACCATCTCGTATCAGCACCGGTGGCAATAATAATTGATTTTGAGTAATATTTATTTCCATTATCATCAACTACCTCAAAAGGTCGTTTGCCATACTCAGCACTCTTAAAATCAACATCAATTATTTTTGCTCCATGATGCTCTGCCTGCTTTCTCATCCGCATCATGAGTTCTGGACCCATAATACCTTCTGGAAATCCAGGGAAGTTTTCCACTTCAGTAGTCAGCATAAGTTGCCCGCCCCATTTTCTTCCAGCTAGCACAAGTGTCGAAAGATTTGCGCGGGTATTGTAGATTGCAGCAGTCAGTCCTGCAGGTCCAGAACCAACGATAATAACGTCGTATATATGTTCCATAAAAAAAAAGTCAAAATCTAAAAATCAAAATTCAAAAGTTCAAGTTAAAATTCAAAATAATTAAAACTTTTTACTTTTGCATTGCAATTTTGACTTTTGCCTTTTGACTTTTAAACTATGAAGTTAACACTTCATCTATCCCTTGCTTGAATACGTCTTTGCTTTGTACACCTACAAATGTTTTACCAGGTTGTCCGTTCTTAAATAACATAAGGGTTGGAATGGACATAATGCCAAAAGAACCAGGAATTTGAGTATTCTCGTCTATATTAAGTTTGCCAATCTTTACCTTGCCTGCATACTCTTCTGATAGTTCTTCTATGACAGGGCCTACCATTTGGCAAGGAACACACCACTCTGCCCAAAAATCAACCAACACAGGCACATCACTTTTTAATACTTCTTGTTCAAAATTTTCGTCAGTAAATTTTACACTTGCCATAATGTACTGTCCATTAAATCACACTAAAAAATCTTTGTCAACAAAATTGCTAAAAGCATACCTAAATGCCATAAAAACTCTCTGAAGTTCTCTCCTGATAAGCATAAGATGCACTTTTACTACACAGAAAGCTTTCTCATACTTCCCACGTATTTCTACTTTTTATAAAAAGGTTTTATCTGAAATAAGATGTAAACACTAATCAGAATAAATACCACCCCAATAATACTAAAAGAGAGAACAGCTGAGATAAGTCCTAGTACACTACTCCAAAAAAGGAACGTCCATCCTCTATACGTTTTTTGTTTTGTTCTGGAAAAGGCCAGTAAGAGCAATATACTAGATGCTAGTCCAAGTATGACATTTACCATACCACCTCCCACAGTCGCTAACCCGAAATTTCTAATAATAGAAGGAGAAAGATACAGTAAGTATATCAGTGCTCTTAGAGAACCGAGTGTACCGAGTATACCGAAAGTAAGCGCAATCCAGGGGACAATAGCAACGAGAGGCTCTTTCCATTTTAGAGGAAGTGGCGGAAATTGCTGAAACCACTTTTCTACACTTGCAATTATCTGATTTTGATTAAAAGATTGGTTATTTGTTACCACACCTATTCACCTCCCTTCACTCTATACTATATATAGTATACCTACAAAACAACCTAAAAGGAAAACCCTAATTGTGGTTTTCTTGGATCATTTTCCTCATCCCAAATTTGCACAACTCCATACTTACCATCATATCCTGGTTTTATAGTGATCTGACCAGACCTAACTCTGAGGATAGCATCTGCAATACGTTCTCCTGCAACCTGAGCAATGCTGCTGACTGGCACACGAAATAAGACCTCATGCTCATTACCAAATCTGCTCACTAGCATATCATACAGCTTTACTACTTTCTGAGTACTAATACCTGCTTTGAGCGTTTGAGCAACAATCTCTAACAACGGAACCAGAGAAACAAATGGAGGGTAGGCTTTATCAGGAGCGTGCATCCAAACAACTTCATACCCATTCTGCTCTCCAGTAGCATTCTCAGAAGGCAAGGATGCTAACTCATCTACCCGATGCATTACTCCAACAGTCAGCTCTCTCCCACAAACAGGACATACTGTTCCTTGCTCATGTGTCTCCCGTGGAGAAAGAACTACATTACAGTTTCTGTGCCCCGTATAGTGGTATTTGCCTTCTTCAGGGTAAAACTCAATTGTGTAAGCAACTTTAAAGACCCGCTCTTTTCCTTTGACAAAAGCATTCATTATATTAGCGTAAGTAAGATCTTGAAGTGTAACAGCCCTTTCATCCTTTTTTTTGAGTACTGTTGCTTCTCTACCCATTTTCTCAAGCGAATGAGCATCAGAAAAAGACACAATAGAGCGACTTTGCAATTCCTTGATACGCCAATTCATTGCAGGATTACTTGAAAGTCCTGTCTCTACCGCAAAAATATATTTTGCATATTCCCCAAAACAGTCTTGCAGCCTATCATAACCAGAACGAGAACCGTACAAAGCAAACCAGGGTGTCCAGATATGACACGGAATCACGGCAATTTGAGGATCAATTGAAAACAGTAATTCGCATAAGTTACGGGTTGAAAGACCTAAAATGGGTCTACCATCTGAGGAAAGATTTGCTCTATGCTTGTACAGTTCTTTTTGGATTTTTGCAACAGTTGCAAAATTAGGAGCAAAAATGAGGTTATGAATTCTATGCACTGCACCTCCTTCTTTATAAATACTGGAGACTTCACAAGAAAGTAAAAAATAAGGACCTAAAAAATCGTGTTTGAAAAAATCTGGGTGTTCTTGCTGTACTTTTGAAGCATGTTTGTAAGCATAAATGCCTTCACCTACTTCTTCCACATCACTTTGGGCTTCTTTATTCCAAACTGGATGCAAAAAATCAGACACAGAAAGAAGATTTATCCCCTTTTTGCGTCCCCATAAATAGAGATTTTCAAGCGTAATTTTTGGAGAAACAGCACGTGAGAAACGGGAATGTAAATGCAGGTCAAGCACAAGCTCCATATCTTCTCATTATATACCAGAGATTAAGAACCTTGAATCATCTTGCGCAGTTCTGCTTCTTTTTTCTGTATCCGCTCCTCAGTACCGCGTCTGGCAAAAGCATAGTCCTGCATATCTACCATCAAATACTTTCCAAGCAAAGGATATACTTTTTGAATTAATTTAGCCTTTTCTTGCGCTGTCTTGCGGTAATCAGGATGTCCTTGAGAACCAGAACGCAGCTCTGTTTCCCAGAATAATGAACGTAAATTGGTCTTTTGCATGAAACGAAGCCGATGTGCCAAAACAGTTGCATATTGCGCCAAATCCTGGTCTTTTGCAGCAATTTTTCCATGAAGCTCTTCTACTTGCTTTATTGCTTCACAAAACTTTCCATCTAGTCCTGCATCGACTAATTCCTGTGGCACATCAAACCCATTTTCTACGGTAAAATACTGTCTTATCTGTGTTTTCATGCGATGCCTATGCTCATCTCGCCATGCACCAATATTCATCACTGTCTCTATCGTCAAAGAAGCCATCTCAAAAGCACGAGGCATCCGCTTCCAGCGAGCGTCACGCCCTGCAAGTGCTTTTTGCAATATTGCTTCTTTTTCTTTAACAGAAGCTTTTTCTACTTTTTGCAAAACTGAGGCAAAAGAAGCATGCGTTTCAGGGAAAAGCAAAGCTGCAATGACCATATTCTCTCCATTTTTATCATAATCAACCAAAGATACCTGTGTTTTGCTTGGTTCTGATGCAATAGTTATGTTCTGCTGTTCCATAGTTTGTCTTATTCGTTTTCCTAAAGCACTTTTATACTCTCTATAGTCAGAAGCTGTTTCATTTTCAGCTCTGCGTAAAAAGGAAGGTATCGTTTGCTTCAGCTCTTTTAAAGCACCTGATGCAGCCCATCTGATCTCTCCTAAATTATGATCAAGTGAGCGAGCCAGGAAGTATTCAAGAGACTGTCCATTAGCAAAAAAAGCCACTTGAGAAAGGGTTGCGGTTGGCAAAATTCCCCGAATTGTATCAAATGTTTTCGTGTTATAGACACGAGGCTTCTCATTTGGATATTTTTCTTGTAAATAAGCAGCAAACTCTTCCCGCAGCTGAGTATATGTTTCAAACACATGATCCATTACTTTACGATACTCATTCTCAAGCCCCATTTCTTTGAGTGTTGGATCCGTATAATACCGAAATGTACCATTTACTTTTGTAGAATAATCCACGTATCTAGTAGATTGCTCAATCGGTGCAATACCAATACGCATATCCTCAATATGCTTGATAGCCACTTGAGAAAGACCTGAGTAAAAAAGGTAGGTGCCAGCCATTTGAGCAATAGAATCATCACCATAATCAGCCAACCATTTAACATAAAACTCTCGCGCCTTGGGATTTGAGAAAACATTCTCAGGACCCTTTTCTTTCAAAAAGGTTACAAAATCACGAAAAGCATCTCCATAAGTACTCTTATCCTCAGCAAAAGGAGCAACATATTCTCTTGCAAAAACTTCACGCAAATCTCCTTTTGCCCGGCTCGTGCGAGAACAAATAGCACCGATTAACTCTGGAGGAAACGGTACCCGCGTAGAAAAAACTGGCCTTTTACTATTGGTAAAAAAAAGAGAAACAATTTCTTTTTCAGAATCAGATAAATCAAGATCTTCAAAAGGAGGAGTAAATTGGTCTATATCCAAACGATGCATAATGATAATTAGGCTGTTTCTGAGTCAGTATACGCAAATGTATTGACAAAATCAAGAGAACATCGAATGCTATTTGTTATAATGTGAGCAATGCAGAAAATTGATACTATTCTAAAAAAATTTAACCCCACCAAAGAAAAGTATATCAGTCGAGAATTCCAACAGTACGGGCTCTATTTAGCTGAAGAATTAAATGATTACAAACACCGCGCGCTGTATATAAAACTGGCAAAAGAAGTCCACCGCTCTATTTTAGAAAAAGCATTATCATATGTAAAAGATAGCAATGTAGACAAAAAAGGAGCCTTATTTATGTGGAAATTAAAACAACTTCGTGATAGTGCTAAAGCAAAAACTCTTCATGAAAAAAAACAATAAGATTGTTTACATTTTTCTTTTTCTAGCATCCACACTTTTGATCTTTCTGCCGTTATTTTTTAAAGATTACATGTCTCAATTTGGATCACTGGGCATTTTTGGTGTTTTTCTCATCAATTTTTTCAGTAGCTCTACTCTTTTTTTACCCTCACCGGCTATTTTCTCAGTTGCCGTGGGAGGCAATTTGTATAACCCGCTTCTGGTTGCTCTTTTTGCCTCTATTGGCTCAACATTAGGAGAAGGAACAGGTTTTTTATTTGGACATTCTTCTAAAAAAACGCTCGGGTTTGAGCAAAAACACAAAGTAATGTATTACTTATCCAACTTCCTTTTTACAAAATATGGCATATTTATTATCTTTCTTTTTTCGCTTGTCCCCAACCCCGTTTTTGATGGCATTGGTATTTTTGCCGGAATTGCCTCATTTTCTGCCAAACGCTTTCTCTTGGCTGTCTTTTGTGGTAGACTCATCCGCAATATTGCCATTGCTTACTTTGGCACTACGTTATGAGAGTAGATATTCAGGAAAAAGTATATAGACTCGTACAGCAAATTCCTAAAGGAAAAGTGACTACATATGGCAGAATTGGCAAAATACTACACATGTCTCCCCGGGTTATAGGCAGTGCTTTACATTGTAATAAAAGTGCTGAAGTTCCTTGTCATCGAGTAGTAAATAGAGACGGAAGAGTTGCTCCAACTTTTGGTTTTGGAGGAGCAGTAGAGCACAGAAGACGCCTGGAAGAAGAAGGAGTTACTTTTCAGGATGAGAGACACGTGGATCTGACAAAACATCTTTATGCTTTTACAGATCAACACTAAAAAGAGAACACTGTTTTGTTACCCTTTCTTCTGAATTACTCTTGATTTGCTCTCTTATCTTCTCTATAATCACAAAAGATACAAATGGGACCAGAACGATATCTTCAAAATAGATTAGATCACACAGATACTGCATCTCATCCCCATCTCGTTACTTCACCAGAATCTACACTTTCTTTAGAAAAAACCATAGATACAGATAAGAGCCAACAAGCGACTACTCCAGATTTTAGCGAAAGGTACG
Organism: uncultured Gammaproteobacteria bacterium; assembly: GCA_964427615.1. Taxonomy (GTDB): domain Bacteria; phylum Patescibacteriota; class Microgenomatia; order Levybacterales; family GWA1-39-11; genus CAYRUR01. The sequence goes on from CAYRUR010000001.1 coordinate 20,906, forward strand.
GTAGACCTTTTCCAGAACTTTCTCCTGAAGGGAAAATGCAAAGACTGAAATGGCAAGGAATAGATCTCATGGATGTGAATTCTCCTTCTCTACCAGAAGATACAGATAACCCCTCGACATCTTTTGAGCTGATGGACCCTGATGAACAAGCATCTGAAACAAGACAAAAAGTGCAAAATCTTGTACTATCTGGAAGCAAAGATGATATCGCAACTCTTCAACAAATCACTACAGCTACAGTTATGCTTGATGCTTTAGATATACGTACTCAACCAGATATTTTCAGGCATTTTAAAATTACTCAAGAACAAGCTCCTTCCAATAAAGAGAACTTTCAAGATACAGAGGGTATGAACAACCCTCCTAAGACAACAGTATTACTTGATGCCAGAGAGCTAGATTTTTCAAATCAAAAAGGCTCAGACCACAGCTCTGCATACATAAATTTATTAAGCCAAGTTGCTCATTTTGCCCAAAATCAATCCTGGAGACAAAGAGAGGAAACACTTGATGTGATGCGTAAGCAGAAAGATGCTGTTGATAGCAGACTTAACATTGTCCCAGTGAAATATATTGAGGAAAATGGTGGACATACAGTACGACTAAAATAAAAGTAATAATCTTACGTAACTTTTTTCTTCCCCTGTGCCCTGAACATATCCTCTATCTCCTGTAAATGAGTCGTGTCCTCTGCTTTTTTATCATCCCGAAATCGTTCAAGACGAGGAAAACGCAAAGCAAATCCCGGCACATCTACCATCAAGGCTGACCCATTTTTTGATTTTTTCATCACAATTCCAGCCGTGTGAATAGGAGAACGGGAAATCTCATCTGCTCGTACTTCTACTACAATTTCAGGCTCTACCCACACGTCTGGCTCTAAGTTTTTATCTACTCTATAAAGAGGAGGCTTCTCATTTGCTTTCAGAATTTGGCATCTTGCATGCAGCTCTTTCCACTCCTCATCTGTTAAACCTGTACCAATTTTTGCAATGGTTTCGTACTGATCTTGTTTTTCATCATAAATCCCAATCAAAAATGCTCCTATCCCAAACTCTGTTCTTTTCCCTTTGCCAGAATAATACCCCATAACTACGGCATCTATCGTGTCATCCAAACTTCCGGCATAAGACCTTTTAAATTTTATCCAATTCCAGCTTCTGGCACCTGCCTGATACACGCCATCTAAACGCTTGGCTACAATTCCTTCCAGGCCTTTGGTAACTGCATCATCAAATTCAAACTCAATTTCTTTTGCAGTCTCTACTACTTTTTCTTGAGATAAAATGACTGAGGTGTCAGGACTAATAATACGAGCAAGTTGTTCTCTTCTTTCTGCATAAGTCAGACCCAGCATGCTTTTTCCATCCAAATATAAAAGATCAAAACAGATAAGCTTTAATGGTATCGCCTTTGCCATTTCCTCAATGCCATATTTTCTTTTGCGCTGCACTGTTTCTTGAAAAGGACGATACTCTCCTGTATCAGGGTCGTAGGCAATTGCTTCTCCTTCTACGATAATATTGTTTGCTTTTAACTGACTCTTTACTCCCTCCACTACATCAGGATACATAAACGTGGCATCTTCCAAGTTGCGAGTATAGAGTTTTACCGTCTCTCCATCAAAATGCGCTTGCAGTCGAAAACCATCATACTTTGGCTCTATTGCGCATTTTCCAATTTTCTCAATAATTTCCTCAGATGAAGACAAACGCTCCGCTCGTGCCATAAGAATGGGAGTAAAAACCTCTGGCTTAACATTAGAAAGTCCTGCCATTCCCTGCTCTTTTACGGCCTTGGCAATAAATCCAAGGTCAGGGTGCACATTAAAACAAGCCTCAATTTGTTTTCTGTTCTTTTTATCTTTGGTGAGCATCCAGGATAGCGCATCTAACACCGTCATATCAGAAAATCCTAAGCGCATGCGTCCTACCGGAATACGGGAGACAAAACGCACTGAAAGAGGGTCAAGTGAGGCAAGAAGATCTGCTAAAAGAGTAATCTTTTTTTCAGTAGAACCTTCTCCATTTGTTTGGGTAATTTGTCGTAACTGTAGATACACCTGTTCTACTGAAACACCATCTTTACCATTTGTATCTGTTTTTTCTGCTAAATACTCTGCTAGTTTTCCTAAATCACCTATTCTTTTTAGCTCTTTTTGTGTTTCTTTTTCGTCTTGTTGATAAGCCTGGGCTATAGCTCTGACTACCATTTTATCTGCCATCCCAAACTCAAGCGGAAGATACAAAGGTGCAACTCTTCCCTGCAGTAAATACACAACAGTATCAATCTCAGCAGCATCAGTTTTTGCAAAAAGGTCTGCTAAAAGCTCTACCATGCTGTTGCGTGAGGTAGTCTCTTCTAATTCTTGTAAATAATGTGCTAAGTCTTTAAATGTCATAATATGTAATCTTAAACCGCAAAACTAAATTCTAAATTTTTTTATTTGTTCTCTGCTCTTACTTCTTATTTCTAAACGCTATATGCTAATCGCTAAACGCTCCCTTAATTTTTCATTTTCATCATGCCATTACGTATTTTACGCCTTTTGTTTTTCCTTGTTTTTTCAAAATGCCTTTTTTGACTAAATCCTGCACGTCACGCAGTACTGTGTCTTCTGAAACCATAGGAAACATGGAGCTAAACATCTTATTCTCAAAATAACCAGTTTGTTGTACAAACTCAATAACCTTTAGTTGTCTGTCTGAAAGCATCACTGGTCCGCCTAATTTTTTCTTCAGTTGAGAATCCACTGAAATGCTCTCAATTTTATCTTTTATTTTTGAAAGTTCTATTGCCAGACACTTTGTAAAGTAGGTAAGCCAGTCTGTTTGGTCTCCATTTTTTTGCTGTACACTTTGCAGCGATTGATAATAGGCATCTGGATCTTTATCAAAATGTTCTTCCAAAGAAAAAAAGTTACGAATATCATACCCATATTTATAAAGCACTAGCATCGATAATGCTCTGCCTACTCTTCCATTTCCATCAAGAAAAGGATGGATTCTAACAAACTCGTAATGTACTATTCCTCCTTTTAAAACAGGATGCAATTCGCTTTCCTCATTAATAAACATCATTAACTCTTTTATTTGCCATGGCACTTCCAAAGAAGTAGGTGGTCTGAAAGATACCTCACCCGTGATACTATTGCGGATTACCACATCTTTTTCTCTAAATTTTCCTGCATCCTCGTCTGCTAAAATGCGGTGTACCACTGTCTTGTGCAAATTAAAAATCAGCTCTTCATCTATTTTCTGCTGAGAAATAGTACCAATATATTCAATAACCTTTCTGTAGTTAATAACTTCCTGAATATCCCGATCACGGGCAACAATTCGCTCTCCGTCTAATACTTTCTGTACTTGGGTAAGACTTAATTCATTTCCTTCAATATGCGTTCCGTGATGAGTAGTACGCAGTAACGCTTCTTCTTGAAACTTTTTTTCCCAGTACGGGAGTAAGGCTGCATTCTCAATTACTTCTTTGGCTGCTTCAATACTGCCAATATTTTTTAGCATACTATTTGTAATTGAAAACTGAGGAGTGTACATGATAAAAAATTCAAAAGTTAAAATGCAAAAGGCAAAACTAAAGTTAGTAATAAGTATATCTTAAATCGCAAAACGCAAATGTTAAATCTAAAACTTTTTAATTTTTACTTGTACTTTTGAATTTTCACTTTTACCTTTTGCCTTTTTTCCAAACCCTATACTTTTGAGTTCCTTTTTAGTATTATAGCAAGTATTCATGCCTAAAAAAACAAAAAAGAAAACAACAAAAGCTGAAGCGCCCAAACAACTGCACATTGAAGCAGTTAGACAAATGTTGACACTTGCCACATCTGGTTTTGGACTAGTCGCAGCGCTTGCCTGGAACAATTTAGTAAGAGAATTTGTTGATAACTATGTAACCAAGTGGCTTCCTCAACAAAGCGGCATCATTTCCCTATTTATTTACGCCATGGCTGTTACTATCTTGGCAGTTACCGTAACTCTCCAACTTTCAAAGGTACTCCAAAACCTTGAAGAAGAAAAGAAAGCATGAATATAAAGGAGATCTCCCTGCATCATTTTCGCAACCATACCAAATCCCACTTTGCTTTTGGAAAAACAACCGTCATTGTGGGAAAAAATACTATTGGAAAAACCAATATTTTAGAAGCTATTCATTTTCTGTCCTTGGGAAAAAGTTTTCGGGCTGAAAAAGATAGTGATGCTATCCAAAATGGGCAAGACTTTGCCAAGGTTGAGGCCATAATCACAAGTGATGAACAAGACCGTACTAACCTCTCCCTTTCTCTTATCAAAAAAAATAACTTTTTTTATAAAAAGTATGCAATAAATGGCATTCCAAAACGACAGAATGACTTTACCAGTCATATCCACACTGTTCTTTTTGAACCAGCAGACTTAGAAACCATCACCTCCTCACCTTCACGCAGAAGAAAGTATCTGGATAGTGTGCTAACACAGGCTAGTAAAGAGTATAAAACAGCACTTTCCGTATACGAAAAAGCGCTCAAACATCGCAACAAAATGCTGCATAATATCAAAGAAGGAAAAAAATACGCCCAAAAACACGAATTTGAGTACTGGGATAACTTACTTATTACTCATGGAGCTACCATTACTGCCTTACGAGAACAGTATATTGCGTTTTTAAATACAGCTGCCAAGGAGACATTTCCCTTCTCAGTGACGTATGACAAAAGTACCATCACCCGAGAAAGACTTGATCACTACTTTGATGTAGAACAAAAAATTGGAGTAACCCTTGTAGGACCCCAACGAGATGATATCCTCTTCTACTTTCCTGACACAGAAAAGCAGGTAGCAGAATTTGGGTCTCGAGGAGAGCAACGGCTTACCATTTTACAAATGAAGTTACTGGAAATTGAGTACCTAAAAAAAGAAACAGGAGAGAAACCTATTCTCTTGCTGGATGATATTTTCTCAGAACTAGATAGTACCAATATCCAAAAAATTATCCCTCTTTTGGATACTTGTCAAACGATTATCACAACTACGCATAAAGAATTTATTCCTGAAAGTATGCGTTCCTCTGTGGACTTTATCTTACTGGGGGAAAAGAACAGCAACATTAACCTTCAATAGTAGTTCCTACAAAAGATTCTCCATTAAAGTATTGTTCTAAATTCTCAAAGTTATTACCTTTCAAAATTACTACTTTAAGTCCTAAGGCTTGTGCTTTTTTGGAAGCAATAGGATCAAACGGCAAGTTAGTACCAGGGATCCATTCATCGCCTACAATTTTGCGAAAATCCTGCCATGAGATTTTGTCCAAAGGTTTTGCATCAGAATTGGTGCGCGGATCTTTATCATAGGCTTTTTCAATGTTGCTCATATTAATAACTTCCTTCACATTATAATCTTCACATACCATTGCAGCACAGAAATCTGTTGACCAACCAGGTTTCCAACCAGAACCTACCACTACTGGCTCTGTCACTTTACGAATAATTTCATAGTGCTTTAATACATATGGATGAGCAATATCACGAAAAATGGTACGAATCAGGTGAGCATTAAGACGTGTAGCATGTACACCTATCCAGTCTATATCTTCAGGAGCCACGTCATGACCAATAATGTCTTTGGCTGCTCTGCCGTAATGACGAGCAGTATAACCACCTCCAGCAACAATAAAAAACTGGCGTTTGGGATTTTCCGCCAGTTGCTTTCGAATAAAATCATTAAATTGTCTTAAAAAGGAAACATCAATACCACTTTCTGGAACAATAAGTGATCCTCCCAGCGATAAAACAATACGTTCTGTGTCTGATGTACCCATTTTTTCCGTAAAAAAAACAGGCTACTACCTGTTTTTTCTTACAAATAACTATATCAGTATAGCTTCTCAAAATCAACTCTTTTTCAGAGAAGTATTGGCAACTATAACGAATTGATTGACAAAGAAAAGAAGATATGATTTACTCATAGATATGGCTAGACCTTCTCAAAAAATCCCTTCAGTAAATGTTGCAGGAGTTTTGCAAAATATCACTGTAAACCAACTTCTTTATACCGTGCTGCTTGTTTCATCCTTTTTGTTGGGATACCTTTTTGCGAAAGTGCAAGTCCTTGAAGGAGGTACCACTACTGTAGGTACTGCTCCTACTGCTCAAACTGCTGATGCTACCAATCCTGGAGCACCAGCTCCTGGTACTATCGTAGATGTTGAAGAAGGACATCTACCAGTTTTAGGTAAGAAAGATGCCAAAGTTACAATTGTGGAATTTGGAGATTTACAATGTCCATTCTGTCGCAGCTACTTTAACACCTCATTCCAACAAATCAAAAAAGAGTATATTGATACTGGAAAAGTAAAATACTACTTTAGACACTATCCCCTTCCATTCCATGCTATGGCAAAACCCGCAGCAATGGCTGTTGAGTGTGCTAATGAGCAAGGGAAATTCTGGGAATTGCATGATCTTATCTATGTGGAGCAAGAGAAGCAAGGACAAGGAACTATTGACTTTACCAATGACGATTTGAAAACTTGGGCAGCCAATGCAGGACTCAACACAGGCCAGTTCAATCAATGTCTTGACTCTGGTAAGTACGCAAGTGTTGTAGATGAGGACATGCAAGCAGGTAATACAGCCGGTGTCAGTGGCACTCCAACCTTCTTTATCAACGGAGAAATGATCGTCGGAGCACAACCATTTGACTCATTCAAAGCCCTCATAGATAAAAATCTTAACTAAAACGTGTGAAAAAAATAGTCTCCTTCTCTGCATTACTGCTGCAAGAACTTACATCACTTGGGTTTTTTATTCAGGTATTTGTTATTAGTACTGTCTATATGATGCTTCTTATCACGCTTCTGCAGATAAGAATAGTTGTCAACATCTTTCAACTACCTCTCTCTCTCATAGAAAAAGCACTGCTTATTCCACAAACAATCTGGTATGCTTTCACCATGCTACAGCCAATTGAACAAGTACTTTTTCTGCTTATTGCACTACTCGTCGGTATCAACATCACCCTCTCTAATAGAAAGATTGCACTTTTAAGAAAACAAAAAAACCTTCATTTTTCTTTCGGGGCAGGATTGATTTCTATAGTAGGAGCAGGATGTGCTTCTTGTGGATTTTCTATTCTTTCGCTTATTGGACTGGGAGGTGCAGCAGCAGTTCTTCCTTTTCAAGGCATAGAACTGTCCATTTTGGCTGTTTTACTGCTGCTTATCATTCTCTTTTATACCCTCAACTCTTTTTATCAAGCTTGTAAAGTAGCCTAATTACTGTTGGCAAAATGGACAGTAGAAAGTACTTCTGCCACCTTGTGTAGTGCGCTTAATTATTTTTTTACAGGTAAAACATTCTTTTCCTTCTTTCCTGTACACTTTTGTATATTCTTGAAAAGACCCTTTTTTGCCCTCTACATTCAAAAAGTTTACCTCTGATGCTCCACCGTGCAAAAGCCCTTTTTTTAAGACTTTTTGAATGGAAGCAAACAACAATGCTGCTTCTGTTGCATCCAAAGAGTTAGCTTTTCTGGCTGGGTCTATTTTTGATTCAAACAAAGCCTCATTAGCATAAATATTGCCAATTCCTGCTATTTTTGTCTGATCCATAAGCAGTATTTTTATGGGTTTTGAAGAGGTTTTCATAAGGGTTGTAAACTGTGTATTCGTCATGCTTTCCAATGGTTCTGGTCCTAAATTTTGAAAAAAAGAAAGCTTTTCTACCTCACTTGTTTTTACTACTCGTATCCACCCAAAACGACGAATATCGTTGTAAAAAAGATGCGCGTTATTATCCAACGTAAAAATAACTCGAGTGTGTTGGTGAGGATGATCAGTGCCTAATGCTGAACGGTAAATAAACTGTCCTGTCATTTTTACATGTACTGCGAAAGAATATTCATTATCAAGATCTATCACCAACCCCTTTCCTCTTCTTCTCACCCCTATAACTTTTGCTCCTTTTACAACCTCTTTTTCTCCATAAAAAATACGTGGGACAAGTATCTGTATATCTTCAATACGATGCCCCACAACATACTTTTCCAAACCTCTCCTCATTGTCTCTACTTCAGGTAATTCCGGCATTTGCTAGCTTATTATATAATACGGATATGGAACGCAGTGAAGGATACAATCCTGATCTTGAAAAAAAGGCTGCCGCACATGATCAAGAGGCTAATCAACCTGAAATCATTCTTCCTAAAAATATTGGCTCAAGTAAAGAACTCGCACGAAAACTAGAGTTCGTTGAAGCTGATATCCAATCCACTTATTACTATATATTTGCAAAAGAGCAACCTGTTACAGTATCCGGATACCAAGGCACAGAAGTGCTGATAGCAGAACAAGCAACAGGAAAAGAACAGCTCTCATTGGGTGTTGTACTTCCGCTTTTCCCAAGCGAAATAACAAAACTAGTACTTCTAGAAGAAGATACACTCGAAGGATTGGAAGAAGACAATAAGGAGCATCCTGACAATCCTATCATAGACCCAGAAATTCTACGACAAGCACAAGCTGTAGCAACAGAAAATGGATATGTTTCTCGAAAGAAGTTAGAAAAAGGTGGATATCAAGCAGTGGGGAGACTTATTCAAGCTTTAGAAAGAACAACCTTTCTAACAGAAGACCTTGAAGACTTAATAAGATTATATGAATCAGCAAAAAGAATTGCGCAGATTGTAGAGGAAGAGTTTACCAAAACATTTCCTCAGTATGGAGTACTTGTTGATGGTTTTAAAGAACCCACTCCTTCAATTTATTTGCTTAATCCTAAAAGGGAATTGAAAAGTGGAAGAGTAAGATCTATCCGATTCCGTGGCTTTAGAAGGGACCAATTAGACTTTACTCTTGGAACTGCTAATCCTCCTGAAAAAGATTCAAACGTGGCATTTGACTATACCAACCTTAAAAAAATTAAAGAAAGGAATGAACATCCCCAAACAAATTACTGGAAGTACAACCCTGAAGACCCAGAAAGTATTCGCAAAACAATGCAGGCAATCATACAAGAGTTAAGACTCGTTGAGGAATTTACTAAGACGTTATAACTCTCTTTATTTCCTTCACAAATCGCTCCTTGGAAAACTTTTGCGCTTGTTTTATGCAATCCTCTTTTTTAATCTTTGCCTTCTCAAATTTTTCAACTGCTTCTACCAACTCTGAAGGGGTATTTGGAGCATAAAATACACCTGTCTTACCCTCTACTACGGTCTCTTGTACTCCTCCGCTTCTATAGGCAATTACGGGCGTTCCTGTGCCCATTACCTCAACTGGTGTAATACCAAAATCCTCATCATATGAAGCAAAAATAAAGGCTTTGGCGTCTACCATAAGTTGCAGTTTTTCCTCATCTGTTACTTCTCCCACAAATTCAATATTCTTCTTGGCTTTCTTACGCAACTCTTCTCCGTATCCAGCAAAGCCTTTGCCAAACACCTTCAAAGGCTTTTTATTGTGATTAAAAGCATCAATAATAACATCCATACCTTTTGCCCGCGCAAGGCGTCCTCCTGCAAGGTAGTATGACTCTGAGTTGGACTTTTTTTTGTTTTTTAGTTGCTTAATTGAGGCTATATCTACAGGAGGATAGATAACGATTGCATCTTTGCGGTACCATTTCTGGATTCTTTTTCTTACTTCTTCTGAGTTGCAGATAAATTGATCTACGTTTTGAGCAGCAGAAAAGTCCGCAAGACGCAAGAAATGATTGGCAATTTCAGCCAACACAAAAAAGATTTTATTTTTCTTCCATTCACGAGCTGTTTTATAGCCATATAAGTAACGGGGTGGAGTATGTGTGTAAGTAATGAGCGTTGCCTTGCCTTTCCTTACAAAATTAGGAAAATAAGCGCCAGTTTGAGAGATAAGAATAACATCATATGAGGAAAGATCAAATAATTTGAAAATAAGCGGAGAAATAAGTCGAAAAGGGGAAAGAAGCTTTTCTTTAAAAGGAATGTATTGCAGAAAAGAGGTCTTAATATGCATCTTCTCAAACCGCTGACGATGAGGACCTAAGTAAGAAGGACAATAAACAGATGTGTAAATAGTGGCATCAGGATATACCTCATGCAGAGTCTCCAAAACCCGCTCTGCTCCCCCATATTCCTTAATATAATCATGTACTATGGCGACTTTCATAAGAGCTTCATCTGATTTTTATTGGCTCCACTGTTGCCAAATACATCATCCAAACGTTGAATAAGACTTTTGAAATTATACTGCTCAAATGCTTTGACAAAGTATTCTTTCTTAAAATTACTTACTTTTGTATCTTCAAAAGAAAAAACAAAAGGCACATTACAATCAAGCGCTGCTAATTTTTTCGCTAAAAATGCTTGGTCTGAGCCTTCAGCCAGTTTTTTAGCTAGTTTTGGATTTTCTTTCTCAATCTCACTGATATGAGCGAAAACATTCTCAAAATGCTCATATTGCTGTAATAATTGACTCGCAGTCTTTGGACCTATTCCAGGCACTCCTGGGTAATTATCAGAAGGATCACCCATAAAAGCCTTGAGGTCTATAATCTGATCAGGTCTTACCCCAAATTTTTCTTTTACCCGAGAAGCATCATAGAGCATCACCTCAGATATACCTTTTACCGGCATCAACACATGCGTATCCTCATCTACCAACTGGAGCATATCCCTGTCTCCTGTTACTATGTAGACCACCATATCTTTGTGCGATTCATTCAGTTTGGCATTAATCGTTCCGATAATATCATCTCCTTCAAACCCATCTATTTCATGTACAGGAATGGTAATCGCAGCAAGGAGTTCCCTGACCATCACAAACTGGTCTTTTAAATCACTGTTCGCCTTCGGTCTATTGGCGTGATACCCAACAAATAACTCTTGTCTAAAGGTTGGTTTTCCCCTATCAAAAGCCACTGCCATATAGTCAGGCTGTATATTCTGCATTAGTTTTAAAAGCATGGAGAAAAAGCCAAAAACAGCGCCAGTAGGTACGCCATCCGGAGTAGAAAAAGCAGGCATAGCATGATACGCACGATGAATAATAGCGCTACCATCAATCAGCAAAAATATGTTCTTACCGTCTTCACGAGGCATACACCTTTATTATACCAGGCAATAGCGGTAATTTTGCCAAAAAAAACCCACCATTCTTTTCGAACACTTCCTCCAAAGCGTTCAAAGGTTAGAATAGTGGGTTCCTGGCTAAGCCAGGAAACGGATGTAGTTACAGGAAAATCGCTGCGAGAAGGAGAATAATTATAACCGCCCAAATGAGGTGGCGATCACCCCCTTCCCACATGAAAGCACGCAATGCTCTAGGATAATTTTCGGCGACAGGCGAGTAATACAAGCTCCGCTTCCTCCAAACAACCCCTGTTATGGAGGACAAGACAATTAGAACGAACAGGATAACCCCGTTCTCCATGTTTCACCTCCCCCAAGTTTGTGAGTAAGTCCTTCTTCTTCTAGATCTAGGCCTTGCTTTCACCTGATTTGGAGTAGGTGAGAGAAAATGATGAGTATACCCCATCATAAATCCTCCCACAACAATGGTCCCTAGGATAAGGAACCAAAAATGCAGTAGATTGTCCCCCATTCCCCACCATAAAACGGGAAAAATGGAAATAACTGGCAAAGATCGCCGAGGAGATCGAGGAAACAATCCCAGTCCCCGTTTATAGGCTTCTTGCCCCAACCATGTGAATAGAGCAAGAAAAACCCATCCCAGCATAGCAACGACCATTTGCATCCCCTCAGACACTACGTACCCCTTCCCCTTCAACAACCAAAAGACGGCTTTTCAAAAAAGAATATTACTTCCTTTCCAAAAAGCCGTCGTCTGATGTATCTGTCAAGCTTTTTAACAGACGAAGGGAAAGGCCTTTTCCACATCCGTATGTTAAAGAGCTAAAACACATAAAGAATACCTACATAGATACTCTTTCAATAACTCTAGGATAGTTTATACTACAATTAGCATTTATTTTCAACATGCAAAATTAATAACAATAAGCAATTCAAGCGTACAAAAAATGAGAGAAATATGCAACTAGAAAGTAGAACTATAAAAATAGAAAGACTCCTTAATAAACTTTAAGCAGCAGCAGAGGGGCGTCTTTTACGAGAAGTTGAGGTTTTTTTCTTGCTATTATTATTCTTTTCCTCAATAATTTTCATGAACTCTTCTCCCTCAAGCGTCTCTTTTTCAAGCAAGGCAAGTGCCACTGCCTCAAGCTCTGCTTTTCGTTCTTTAATAATTGCTTGTGCTTGTTTGTAAGCTGCCTCAATGATTTTATTTACTTCACTATCAATTTTTGCCTGCATTTGGTCAGACACATTGGAATACTCATAGTATGAGCGTGTTTTCTCAGTATCATAATTTACAGGACCCAAATCGCTCATACCATAATCAATAACCATAGTTCTGGCAAGTCTGGTTGCTTCTTGAATATCATTTGCAGCACCTGTCGTCATTTCATCAAATGTTAACTCCTCAGCTACTCTTCCTCCCAAGGCTACCGCAATTTGCTCTAGGATTCTTGTTTTTGTCTCATGTACCCTATCCTGTGCTGGTGGAATAAGGGTGTGTCCCAAGGACATACCACGACTTACAATAGAGATACGATGAACCGGATCCATGTGAGGCATAAAGTAGGAAACAAGTGCATGCCCTCCCTCATGATAGGCGGTAATCTTTTTATCCTCATCACTTTGTAATCTTCTTTTCTCAGGTCCCAACTTTACTTTGGTAGCTGCTTCTTCAATGTCTTTGAAGCTAATAACCTTCTTATTTTGTCTGGCTGCCAAAATTGCTGCTTCATTTAACATATTCTCCAGATCTGCTCCTGAAAAACCAACAGTTCTGCGAGCAACCCGTTCCCAATGAATATCTTTTGCAAAAGGTTTTCCTTCAGCATGAATTTTAAGAATTTCTTTTCTGCCTTCCATATCAGGAAGTGGCATGAGGATTCTTCTGTCAAAACGACCTGGTCTTACTAAAGCTGGATCTAAAATATCAGGTCTATTTGTGGCTGCAATCACGACCAGCTGCTCATTTGGGGTAAATCCATCCATTTCTACCAAAATCTGATTAAGCGTTTGCTCTCGCTCATCATGTCCACCCATAATACCTACCCCTCGTTGTCTACCAATAGCATCAATTTCATCTATAAAAATAATAGCTGGTTGACTCTTTTTAGCAGTAGCAAACAAGTCTCTCACCCGAGCAGCACCGACTCCTACCAACATCTCCATAAACTCAGAACCAGCAATAGAAATAAAGGGCACTTTTGCTTCTCCTGCAACTGCACGCGCAAGTAATGTTTTACCAGTACCACTAGGACCTACCAACAATACTCCTTTTGGAGAACGAGCACCTAAGGCGCGGTATTTTTCAGGATGGCGCAAAAAGTCCACTACCTCAAACAGTTCTTGTTTTGCTTCATCAACCCCTGCTACATCATCAAAGGTTACTTTGGGAGAGTCCTTGCTAAATGTTTTTCCTTTGTTACTACCAAAAGAAAAGATGTTTTCCTGTGCACCTCTGGCTTGACGAAATAGAAAGTAGAAAAAGCCAATCATTAATAGCACCGGCAGAAAAGAAGTAAGCACTCCTAACCACGTGTTTACTCCACTTGAGTCTTTAACCGTGATATTAACGGTAGAAGAGTCAACTCCTGAGCGTTGCAGTGTTTCCACAATAGAAGCATTCGGCTCTTTGTACGCAATGGCTTCTTTACCATCTTTATACACAATGCCCAGTTTACTTCCCTGATCAACAGTAATCTGCTCCACTTTTTTCTGTTTTACATCAGTAATAACTTGAGAGATTGGAATAGTTTGCTGGTTTTTTGGCTGACCAAAATTACCTACTCCTACAGTTAAGAAAAGGAAGAAGAGGAGTAAAAATCCGTAAAGCAGAATGTCTTTCCAAGAAAAATTAAAACGTGATTTTGTCTTTGGTTTGTGTGAACTTTTTGAACCTTTCTTCATAAGAATGAAAACGATTATAACATATAACTTATAATATAAAAAGCAAAAACAAAGCTAAAATGTAAGAAATTATTATGAATTTTGTATTATCTTACTGGATCAATTCCTCCAGACGAAAAAGGATGACAACGCAAGATTCGTCTTATGCCTAAGTAAAAACCTTTTAACAGCCCATATTTTTCAATAGCCTGGTAAAAATACTCCGAACAGGTAGGGGAAAAAGAACACGTACTATCACTTAGAAAAAATACCTTAAAAAAGGTATGACGCAAAGACGCACTATGCTGGTACCACTTTATAGAGGAAAGCACTCCCTGTTTTATACTCATCTTACTCCTGCCTAATAACAAACTCCTCAAAAATCTCATCTATACCTTCTTCCCACTCAATTACCACTTCTTTTACTTCTGAAAAAAAGGGACCTTGGTGCAAGTATGGGAAAAGGGCTTGAATTTGCTCTTCTGTTCCTTGCAAGACAGCCTCTACTCTACCATCAGGAAGATTTTTAATCCACCCGGTTATATTCTGTTTTCTTGCCTTACTTCTAATAAAGCGACGAAAACCAACCCCTTGCACAAATCCTGAGACTAAAACATGCGCTTGTTTTTTCTGCATTACAAAGACACCTCGCCTTTTCTACCAAGACCTACTAACTCTTCTGCTTTTTGCATAACCGAGCCCGACTGGCTAATGGCAAAATCTCTTCCCTCATCAAGCACTTTTTGCAAATACTTCTCATCTCTGCGGATTTGCTCATACTTTTCCTGAATAGGACGCAGTACCTGAATAATAGCTTCTGTTAATTCTTGCTTGAATACGGCATAGGAGATACCGTCTTTTTCATTTAGTACTTTCTCAAATGGTACTTGAGTCAGTGCTGAATAAATTTGCAGTAGGTTAAGAGTTCCATTTGGTATTTTTTTGTCTAGACATTCCCGCATTTTTACCGCATTAATCCCGCGTTCGGAATCAGTTACTGCTCTGGCAATCTTTTTTTGCACTGTATCCAGCGGATCAAGTACATAAATAGTAGCCATCTGATTTGAGTCTGATTTACTCATTTTAGAAGCAGGATCTTGTAAACTCATAATCCGCGCCTGAGAAGTAACAATACGAGGTTCCGGTAACTTAAAAACATAGCCAAATGTATTATTAAACTTCTGCGCCAAATCTCGAGTCAGCTCTATATGTTGCTTTTGATCGTCTCCTACTGGCACTTCATCTGTGTCATACAGCAAAATATCTGCTGCCATAAGGACTGGGTAATCAAAAAGACCTGCTGTAGTGTTCTCCTGTTGCTTTTTGCTTTTGTCTTTAAATTGTGTCATGCGCTCCAGTTGACCAAAAGGAGTAATACAATTCAGAATCCAGGCAAGCTGCGTGTGGTCAGGGTTTTCTGACTGCACAAAAATATGAGCTTTTTCAGGATCAATACCAGATGCCAAATAAAGAGCTGCTACCTCAAGTATTTTTTCTCGCAATTGTGCTGGGTCTTGCTGAACTGTAATTGCATGGAGATCAACAATACAAAACAGTGCATCAGTGGTCTCTTGTAACGCTATCCATTGATTAATCGCACCAATATAGTTACCAATATGTAAATTGCCTGAGGGTTGTATGCCTGAGAATATGCGCTTCATACCTTTTTCGTATTGTACCAAAAAGCATCCTTTTTGCCTATGTATAGAAAATGGTATTTAGCCAAGCCATTGAGTCTTTAGCTGAGCAAATGTCCCTGCTTCGATTGCTTCTCGTACCTGCTGCATTAGCGTGTTAAAAAAGAAAAGATTGTGATACGTTAACAACTCATAAGCGAGTAATTCACGAGCTTTAAAAAGGTGGTAAATATAGGCACGTGTGTAGTTTTTGCAAACGTAACAAGAACACCCTAGTGAGAGTGCATCATGCGAGACACTGTTTTCTTTTTTGGAAATATCAGCCCGAAATCTATTCTGCATCCTTCCCTGAGGCGGGAACATAAAAAACCAGCCCATCCGTGCAAGGCGAGTAGGAATAACACAATCAAACGTATCAATACCTTGTTCCACAATATGAAAAATATCATCAATTTCTCCCACTCCCAACATATGTTTTGGCTTGTCCTCATCCACATGGGCAAGGGTCCACGCCACTACCTCATACATATTTTCTTTTGTTTCATGTGCACCTCCTAGAGCAATAGCATCAAAGTGTTTGTTTACAAACTGGGCAGAAAGTATGCGCAAATCTTCAAATTTACCTCCATGAGTCACACCATAGAGCAATTGGTCTGTGCGTGTATGCGCTGCTTTTGAACGTAACAGCCACTTTTCAGTAAGCTCCAGAGATTTTTTCGTTTTTGCATGGTCTGCTTTGGGAGATTCCAAATCATCAAAAGCAATAATCAAGTCTACTCCCAAGTTTTGTTGTATTTCTATTGATTTTTCAGGGGAAAGAAAATGGGTAGATCCATCAATGTGTGATTGAAATCGTACCCCTTCCTCAGTAATTTTATTGAGTCTGGGCTTGCTTTTGTAATCCATATCCTCACGCAACAATTTACCCACACCTTCTTCTAGCGCAACTCCTAGAGAGAACACTTGAAATCCTCCGCTATCAGTGATCATAGGACCGTTCCAATTCATGAACTTTGCTAGTCCTCCAAAATCTTTTATCAACTCATCTCCAGGACGCAGGTGCAAATGATAGGTATTGGCAAGAATGATATCTATACCAATTTCCCGTAATCGTTGGGGGTCAAGTGCCTTCACACTACCTTGTGTTGCTACAGGAATAAAATTGGGCGTTCTTACTTCTCCATGCGTAGTAATAATTTTTCCCGTACGTGCTTTTGTTTTTTTATCTTTGGAAAGAATGGAAAAGGAAACCATAGCAGTTTATTGAAGAGTTTTGACGTATTTTTTAAATTGATCTCCTCGGTCTTTGTAATTTTTAAACATATCAAAACTGGCACATGCAGGAGAAAGCAAAACCACATCACCAATCTCTGCGATTTCTGCTGCTTTAGCTACTACTTCTTTAAGACTTGAAAACCCTTCATACATCGGAATATTTTTATTTTCAATGGTATTTTTAATCGCTTCCCATTCAGACCCAATGCCAATAATAGCTTTGATATTGTGGGTGTTTGAAATAAGTCTGCCAAGACCAGTAAAGTCACTCTTTTTGCTAGACCCTCCTAAAATAAGAATTTCAGGATCAGCAAATGATTCAATGGCAGCTTGTGCTGTTTCAGGAGTTGTGGAAAAAGAATCATCATAGTAACGTACTCCTTTGACCGTTGCTATCAGTTCTAACCGATGCTCTAATCCTTTAAAACTCTTAAGCACTGCTCTTATATGCTCCACGCTCACCCCAGCCAAGGTTGCAGCCATGATCGCAGCACAAACATTTTCCAGATTATGCCCACCGGGAAGCAGGATATCTGCTGTCTTCATCACCTTTCTATCCTCTCCATCCATCCGAAGCACAATGTGTTCATCTTCTACAAAACATCCCTGCTGCACAAAGTCAGTAATTCTACTTATCTCATAAAGTTGGGCATTAGTATGAATATCGGATTCACGAGTTGCTGGATAATCAATATTTAAAATTGCATAGTCTTCAGGGCTTTGAAAATGGATAATATTTCGTTTTGCATCAATATACTCCTGAATGTCTTTGTGATAATCCAGATGTTCACTCGTAATCATCAACATCACAGCAATATGCGGACTTTTAGTAACACCTTGCAGCTGAAAACTAGATAACTCCAGCACTACCATACTTTCAGGCGTAAGCTTATCAAGAAAAGAAAGAGCAGGAATACCAATATTACCCCCTAGATACGCGTCTATGCCCTCTTTTTTCAGCATTTCATAGATAAGTGAGGAAGTAGTACCTTTCCCTTTAGTACCCGTAACACCAATAATTTTACAAGGAGCAAGATCCAAAAATATTTGTGTCAGTGAAGTAATATGTGCACCTTGCGTGCGTGCAGATTCAAGTGCAGGATGGTGCAGCGAAACTCCTGGAGAACGCACAATAATATCAAATCCTTTCAAATCAAAAGGCGCTCCCAGAACAAAGGACACTTCTTTTTTGCGTAAAGAAGCAACGGTTTTACTGTCTAGTTCTTCTTCTTTTTTCTCATCAAATACCGTCACCTGCAGTCCTTTTGACGCAAGATAAGACGCAGAAGACTGACCTTCTATTCCAAATCCTACAATAGCAATTTTTTTGTGTTTTAAAGCTTCCATAAAAAAGTACCAGGGGCGGGATTTGAACCCACGACCGCAGCGTTATGAATGCTGTGCTCTAACCACTGAGCTACCCTGGCAAAACACGCTTATTGTACCACATTAGGGTCTTTTTGGGAAGAAAAAAAAGATAAGCACAAC
Organism: uncultured Gammaproteobacteria bacterium; assembly: GCA_964427615.1. Taxonomy (GTDB): domain Bacteria; phylum Patescibacteriota; class Microgenomatia; order Levybacterales; family GWA1-39-11; genus CAYRUR01. Next base: position 39,255 of record CAYRUR010000001.1, read on the forward strand.
AATTACACAGAGTACTTTTGAACCTAAAACTTGACAAACACTCCTGTCTATCATGTAAAATATCACTTATTGCTATGGAAACATTTATTGGCTCTGTGATTGGGTTTGTGTCCTTCACGCTCACATCGCACCCAAAATCTCCTCTTTCAAAGCGTCTTCCTAAGAAAAAATTCAAAAATATTCATATTGTGCCGGAAATAAAGTTGCTAGCTAAAAACAAGGTCGTACACCTGCATCACTGGCTTATTTTTTCTTCCGTATACGTAGCTTCACTCTTTATTCACAAAGGTTTTTTGCAATCAGATGTATTTCAAGGATTTGTGTTAGGAAGTATTGCTCAAGGGCTTACCTATGAGGATCGTTTTATGATTATTTACCACGCAGCAGGAGAAAAAATCAGAGGCAAGAAACTTATTATTCCCCACTCAGAAAACCCACATACCCATTAGTCTTAAAAATCTCACTCTCACATTCTGAATACCTGCGGAGGAGGGGAGATTCGAACTCCCGATACCCTTACGGATATATTCGCTCTCCAAGCGAACGCACTAGGCCACTATGCGACTCCTCCATTGTGTCGTTTTGATGAGTGAGAAGTCCTGTAAGGACGACTCCTCCAGAGCATCTGTTATTATACAGCAATTTCTTCCATTTTCTGCAGTGCCTGATCAAATACGATTCTATCTGAATCATAGGTTAGTCTCTCTTCCACTTCATCTAAAGGCAACCATTCTACTGCTTCCATTTCCATATCTCTTTTATCAAAATCTCCATCTCTGTACTCCATTAAGTAGTAATACACCGTTTTTTTTATCTTTTCACCTGCTTTATCAAACCAATACGCCACTGGATCTAAAGCTTCGCCAATTGCTGCATCAATACCTGTCTCTTCCTTTACCTCCCGTAAAGCGGCCTCTTCTTTACTCTCTCCTTGTAGTTTGTCTCCAATGTGACCTTTGGGAAAAACCCACCCATGATGTCCGCTATGCTGACAGACCAAGATATAGATCTGTCCATTTTCTCTTTTTATAACTACTCCACCTGCTGAAAATTCTTGTTTCATAATGCTATTTATTTTTTTCTGAGAAATCTCTGGCTAGTACGCCTGAGAGGACTCGAACCTCCAACCACCAGATCCGGAATCTGGTGCTCTATCCATTAAGCTACAGGCGCAAAAACGCATTCCCCACTCCCTAACTTTGTGATATTAACTATGCGGAGAGTACAGGATTCGAACCTGTGCCTCCCGAATGGGAGAATGGTTTTCGAGACCATCGCCATGAACCGCTCGGCCAACTCTCCTCTTCTGTGTGTACAGATCTCGCTTGGACAGCACAACCATCCCTAACCAGTTTTATAAATGCGCTCTCGGGGAGACTCGAACTCCCAACCTTTGGATCCGCAATCCAATGCTCTATCCATTAAGCTACGAGAGCAACTCACCTTGCCTCTTCTTCTAGTCCTAAGATACAGTCCTATGCTGATAAGGCACCCTTATTGTAGTGCATATGAGGGTAAATCGCAATCTATTGAAGCTATTTTTCCAGAGGAAAGGTTTTCTCTAACCACTCAGCAGATTTTTCCACAAACGTTGGCTTTACCACCTCGCGATAAGGTAAGTATTGCACTAGGACTCTTCTAATGTGGTCTTTGCTCATATCACCTAACGGCAACTGCAGTTCACCGGGAAGAAGAGCTTGCGTTCTGATGATAAGCGTTTGACTTCCTTTTATTTTCTTAAAGTAGAAATCGTACAACTCATCCCAGATATAAAAATGATCCTCTATCATCACCCCTTGAGTACTAATTTTATAGTGAAACGTTTGAGGAACCACAGCTGCGAGCACAAAAGAAAGAAAAGTCAAAGAAAGAACAACCAACATTAATTGATACTCAGAAAACAAAAAAAGAATAATCTCAATTAAAAATACAAAAAGAAGAACTGTAACATAAAACTCTTTTCCCCTTTTTTGAAAGGGCCTTCCGGGAGCATTCCAGCTTATCAGTGTTTGTACATCACGGCTGTCAAAAGCCTCTTTTTCTTTAGGTTGGGGACGGTCTGTTGCTTGATGCGGCATATCTTAATAATGCCTAAAATAGAAGAACAAATCAAGTCTTTTGAAAGAAATTTATAACTCAGTGAGGGTAGTACTATCTCCTGATTTCGTATCTTTCACGTACTGAAGATAACGCTCGGTAGAAGAAAGCCTTTTATGTCCTAATGTCCTGGAGAGGAATACAATAGAAACGCCTTGTTTTAAATGGTGAGCCACAAACGTATGACGCAAATCATTAATTTTGGCATTTTCAATACCTGCTTTTCTAAATTGTCTTTCAATAGCATCGCGAATATTGCGGATCAAAAACGGTCTACCTGTTTTAGTTACAAAAACGTAATCATTATTGGTCTCTGGTCTCACTTTCAAATACCGCTTCAAAGCTTCTTTTGCTCGTTTATTCATTGGCACTTCACGCTCAGCATGTCCCTCATGAGGAGCAATTCTTAAAGAATCCTCAGAAACATCTGACATACGTAAGTTAGCAAGTTCACCGATACGAATACCTGTTTGTAAAAGAATTTCAATAATCGCATAAATACGAGGATCAGATGAAGCTGCATCACGCAAAGCTCTGTACTCTAAAGGAGACAAAATACGAGGTGGATTCAGTTCATACTTGGGATGCTCTACCAGTAAAGATGGATCATCAGTAATATACTCGTTTACTTTCAAAAAACGATAAAAGGTACGAGTAGAGTTTAGTTTGCGGGAAAGCGACTTTGGTGTGTATCCTTTGCTTTTTAAGGTCGTTAAAAAGGCCTGAATATCTACATTCGCTACTTCATGAATGTGTTGTTTTTCAAGCTCCTCAAGAAAAGAAATAAGTTGGTCAACGTCTTTTCCGTATGCTAAGATAGTTGCAGATGCTTTATTCTTTGACTTTAAAAAATCTTGAAACTTTTGATGAGCATCTCTTAACTTTATAGGATTTGTCATAGTTGAAGCCTATAATATCAGTAAGACCTATATTTTGTCAATATCAATATATGAAACGGCTTATCCCAATTATCATTGTATGCATACTACTTTTCGTCATTAAAAACATTGCTGACTCCATCCACACTCATCTTAAAAACGAATCTATAGTTACAGATCTTAAAATCCAATATCAACAAGCAGAACAAAAAAACGCTTTTTTGACTCAACAATTCTACTATGTACAACAAGATGCTTTCATAGAAAAAGAGGCACGGGAAAAATTAGGCTGGGTAAAAGAAGGAGAATATATCGTCATTGCTCCTCCACCTCACACAGATTCTGCTCAAACAGAACAACAAGTAAAAATAGCAAATTGGAAAAAGTGGTGGGAGTTGCTTTTTTAATCGCTGTTGCGGGGCCAGGAGTCGAACCTGGACTAGGAGATTATGAGCCTCCTGTGCTGCCACGACACTTCCCCGCACGTAAGATACACATGTCATTATAGGTTGTACCACCCTCATTTGTCAAACAGCCACAAACTCCCCCTACTATTGTTTTTTCAAGTGCTTTCTTGTACAATACCAGGTGTTATGACACGAGAGAAAATAAAAGCAGAGAAAAGAACTCTTCTAGGAAAAAAAGTAAAAAAACTACGTAAAGAAGGGGTGCTTGCTGCAAATGTGTATGGAAAAAATTTTGCTTCTACCCCAATTCAAGTACAGGTAGCAGAGTTTATTGACGTGTTTAAAAAAGCAGGTGAAACGGGAGTTGTTGACTTAACTATTGAGGATAAAACCGTTCCTACCCTTATTCATGGCCTGCAAATAGACCCTAGATCACAAAAAGTTATCCATGCTGATTTCTTAAAAGTAAATCTGAAAGAAAAAATTACTACTCGTGTTTCTGTGGTAGCTTTAGATGAAGCACCTGCCGTAAAAGATAAAAAAGGAGTACTTCTCAATCCTCTTTCAGACTTGGAAGTTGAGGCTCTACCTACTGACTTACCGGAAAAAATTGAGGTTAATGTAGAAAGATTGCAAGAAGTTGATGACCAAATTACCGTGGAGATGATTACTACTCCTGCTGGAGTAGCCATATTAAATGATCCACAACAGACTGTGTTTAAAATAGGCGCACTGGTAACTCAAGAAGCAGAAGAACTAGCTGAGGCTGAAGCAGAACAAGCTGAGGAAGCTGCTGAGGCTGCCAAGACTGCTGAAGAAGGACAAGAATCAACAGAAACCGCTCCTACTGAAGAAGAGGCTAAATAATTATTACCTGGTAACTACCTCTTTTAACCGCTGCGCTTCTTCAAAACCCGGATCCAAACTCAATGCCCTATTTAAATACGCCACTGCCACTTTTCGTTTTCCTAACTGCATAGCATAGAAAGCAGCTTTATAATAGGCCTGTGGAAAGTTTTCATGTTCTCGCGCCACTGTTTCCCAATATGTAAAACTCTCTTCTGCTTGCGTGACCTGAGAAATCTGAAATTGATACATAGTATATAATTGCCGAACAAAATAAACACCGTATCCTGTAAGCAAAACTAACGAAAAGAGAAGCACATACAGAATATAACCTGATACCTTTTTATTTTGAAGCACAGCCTTCTTCTCTTTTAAAAACTTCGGTAATAATTCGGCAAATATGCGGTAATAAAAATGATTTCTCATAGATGTGTCAATTATACCCTTCATGCTTTACTGCGTCAAAAAAAGGAGAGTTGACAGACAAGAAGAAAGAGAATATAGTGTAGGTAATTAAGAAGCCTGAGAAGAGCTGTCTTGATACGAAAAAGCGTGTAGATCCGGTGTAATACCGGATAACGAGGAAGAAGGTCTCCTGAGACTCAGGAGAGATCGGACCTCTGTCTCATACAGAGAGTATTTGCGGAAACCTTCAGGTTGTGTTGCCAACCTCAAAAATTGTTTTAAAAGTATCTGTAAAGATAACCACAAAGAACAATTTATGCAGCCTCCTCTTCTCCCTTTTGTTGGCTTCTTACGACCTTTATTATGTGTGGTATTTTCGGATATATTGGCCAAAACGGCGATGCAGCTGAAGCAGTGTTGGCAGGTTTAAAACTGTTAGAGTATCGTGGCTACGACTCATGGGGAATTGCAGTAAAAAACGGCACCACCATTACTCTGGAAAAACATACTGGCAAAATTAATAACACTCGCACGTCTTTGCCAAACAGTACCATAGGATTAGGGCACACCCGTTGGGCCACGCACGGAGGAGTTACCACTGAAAATGCTCATCCTCATCTTGATTGCTCCAAACGGATTGCTGTCGTACACAACGGTATCGTAGAAAATTTTACTGAACTCAAAACAGCCCTTTCCAAAAAAGGACATATCTTTTTATCTGACACTGATTCTGAGGTCATTGCTCACTTACTTGAAGAACGATTAAAAAAAACAAAAGATACTCGCCAAGCAGTAATGCAAACATTTCAATACTTAGAGGGAATGAATGCTATGATGGTATTTTTTGCCGATACCCAAGAACTTTTTGCGCTCAAAAATGGCTCCCCATTAGTATACGGGAAAGGAGAAAAAGAGCTAATCCTTGCCTCTGATCCTTCAGCACTCTCAGCTTACACCAACCAGGTTTACTTTTTAGAAGATCATGAATTACTACACCTTACCTCTACTAATAAAGTCACTCTTTTGTCCTTACAAGGACAGGAAAAAGAGATTTCCTTTGTTAAACTTACCCATTCTTTTAATGAAGTACAAAAAGGAAAATATGAGCACTTTATGGTCAAAGAAATGACAGAGCAGCCTTTGATTATTGAAAACATTGCCCTAACCCAAAAAGAAGTTATAAAAGAAGCAGCAGATTTAGTTAAAAAATCTTATGGCACTTATCTGTTGGGCTGTGGTTCTGCATACTATGCCTCTCTTGCCGGTACTTATCTATTCTCAAAAATTGCCAAAAAACATATAAATGCCTCCTTTGGGTCAGAATTTCCTTATTTTTTAGACTTTTTAAAAGAAAAGAGTCTGATTATCGCTCTCTCTCAATCAGGTGAGACGATTGACATCACCACCAGTATCAGCAAGGCAAAAGAAAAAGGAGCAAAAGTAATGGCCTTAACCAATGTACTTGGTTCCACACTGTATCGCATAGCAGATCACAAGCTTCTACTCACTGCTGGTCCTGAAAAATGTGTTTTAGCTACCAAGTCTTTCACCGCAAAAATTACTTTTCTTTACCTTATTGCTCATATGCTTGCAGGCAGCTTTGAAGAAGGCACGACTCAAATTCAAAAAGCAGTTGTTGAAATAAAAAAACTATTAAAACAAAAAAAACAGTTTCAAAAACTTGCTGAATACCTTAAGCATAAGCAACATATTTACATCTTAGGCAGAGGAGCCTCTTTTCCTACTGCCCTTGAAGCAGCTCTAAAAATAAAAGAAGTTTCTTATATTCACGCTGAAGGCTTTGCAGCAGGAGAGCTCAAACATGGAGTAATAGCCCTCATTGAGGAAGGCACTCCTGTCATTGTGTACAATCCCGAAGATGAAACGTATAAAGACACCCTTTCAGCAGCTCATGAAGTAAAGGCAAGAGGTGCCTACATCATTGGTATTTCAAGCAAAAAGAACTCAATCTATGATACTTTTATCAAAGTGGGAGATTGTAAAGATGCAACTATTATTCCCCATGTGGTAGCCGCGCAACTCCTTGCCTACTATTTAGCACTCGCCCTCAACCTTGATCCTGATAAGCCACGCAATCTTGCTAAAAGCGTAACCGTAAAATAATTCCTACCTCTTTTCCTGTAACAAGGCAAGTCCTCCATATAACCCACCCTTATCATTAGGCAAAGAAGCTTTTACTATATCCGGCACTTTCGGAAATATACGCAGCTGTTCTTTAAGGTACTTCTGAACCGATTCAATTGGCAAAGACTGCATACCAGAGCCACCTAATACAATGGTATCCGGAGACCAAAGCACAGTAATATTAGCAAGCCCATATGCTAGGTATCGTGCCAACTCATCCCACACTGCAGGATCCAAAATTTGCTCTCCTGAGGTACCAAACCGCTTCTTTATAGCCTCTCCCCCGAGAAATGATTCCAAATGTCCAGGAAGATTACAAGCAGGGCACAAAGGACCATCTGGATTAATTATCTGGTGTCCTGGCTCAAATCCTTGAGTGCTCGTATCTATTCTTTTATTAACAATACGCACACCTCCCACACCAGTACTAACCGTAATATAGGCAACAACAACAGACCCTTTTCCTGCTCCCATAGTAGCCTCTCCTAACCCTACTAAAGCTGCATCATTTTCTAAAAAAACAGGAACTTTAAAATAGGCTTCGAGTTGCTTTTTAAGAGGTTTGGCGACCCACTCACTCGGCAGATTGGCAGGGCTTACTAACTGTTCTTTGAGTGGATCTAAAGGCCCGGCAATTCCACCAGCAATAGCCTGTAACGTATTCTTTTCAAGCAGTTCTTTTCCCGTTTTTTCTAGATACTCTACAACTGATTCAAATGTTTGAGGAGTATTAACAACAACAGGCTCGTCAATACGCTTCCCATCAAGAGAAGTAGCTATACGTGTTTTGGTGCCACCGATATCAAAAAGAAGGTACATAGTTGTAATTAGTAAATCCTCATGCTTTTTTTATACTATTTTTGATGCAAAAAAAGCATGATCAGCTTGCGCAAACGTAATCTTTTCTTTCTCAAACTGCTCCATAATCTGTAGGTTAATTGACTGTTGTATGTCCATATACAAATTGTAATCAGCTTCTTGCACAAAGTAGACAACCTCAAATACCAAAGCAGAAACATCCAATGCTTGGAAATGAGCTCTGCCGAACTCAGTCTTGTCCGCTGATTCAATAATCTTTTGCAATATAGTAGGAATCTTTTTTATTTTACTAATTGGTGTATTGTACTCAACGCGTATCTGAAACAACACTCTTCTTTTCTCCATAGGATTGTAGTTTTGAATTTGAGCAGAGGTTAGATATTGATTGGAAAGAATAATTTCTTCTCCATCTAACGCTTTCATGCGAGTTGTTTTAATGCCAATTTTTTTGATCGTTCCTTTTTTATCACCAACAACAACAAAATCCCCTTCTTTAAATGGCTTATCAAAAAGAATTGCAAAAGAGCTAAAAAGATCTGACAAAATATTTTGCAATGCAAACGCAACGGCAATACCCCCAATCCCTAATCCTGCTACCAAAGAGGTGATATTAACTCCCAAATTTGAGAGGATAAACAAGAACCCAATAATCCATAACACCACCGCAAGGATGATTTTTACCAAACTTAGAGTAGAATGAGAGATTTCATCTTCTCCTCTAAATTGTTTCATCAACACATACTCCAGTACTATTTGTACGACTCTGACTATTTGAAAAATAATCAAGACAACCAAAATCGTATCAACCATTACCTGAATCGTCTGGGGAAACACCAACAACTTTAAAGCAACATAAAAAGCAACAAATGCATAAAAGGGAGGAGGAAGAGTCTGAACAATAGTTATCACCATATCATCCAGATCAGTGTTTGTTTTTTTAGTTACCTGTTTCAGTTTTTGCAGAACAAATAACTGAATGATTTTAAAAATCGTAAGCAGAAAAACAAAGGTTAAGAGGGCGATTAAATACTCACGCAAGGAGTTGCCAAATACTACTTGATTCCAAAAAGGATAGGAAAAGATCCTTTCACTATCTTGTACCACACGCAAAATATCCATTACCACTTCTGATTATAACAAACCCCGAAGAAAAACAAAGCGTTACGCAGATATCCAGCTTTCTTGCATCACAGACTCTTTTTGTCTGAAGTGTTCCAGATATAACTCCTCTGTTAAAAATGGCATAAAAGGATGCAGCATAATAAGAATTTGTTTTAATGCATATTCAAGTACAGGTTGGGCTTCTGCTCTTCTGGCTTTTGTTTGTTCCAGATACTTATCAGCAAATTCATGCCACACAAACTCATACAGTGCATCAACTGCCAAATGGAAATCAAAATCCTCCAGGTGCTTTTCCACTTGCTTTGCTACTGTATCCAGCGATTCTTTAATAGCTTTATCATCTTCATGATCAAAAGAAAGTGTTGTGGCAGCATCTTCAGGCTTAAAAGCAAACACAAAACGGCTAATATTGCGTATTTTAGTACCAAAATTTCTAAAATTTTTGCAGCGTTCATCTATAGTCTGGCGTGAAGCTCGTGCATCTCTGCCAGGAGCTGAGTAGGTGTAGAGGGCCATACGCACAGCATCTGTTCCCCACTGCTCACGCAACACATTAGGGTCAATGCCATTGCCTAAAGACTTGGAAAACTTTCTTCCTTGCAAATCACGAATCATACCATGGAAAAACATATTCTTGAAAGGAATATCGTCTGCAAACCATAGTCCCAACATAATCATGCGGGCAATCCAGAGATACTTAATTTCTGGTGCTGAAATCTCAAAACTCCATGGATAGTATCTTGCCAATTCTTTTGTTTTCTCAGGCCAGCCAAGTGTTGCCAAAGGCCACATACCTGAGGAAAACCACGTATCCAGCACTTGCTCATCTTGTACCCACTCATTGAGTCCACACGTCTGACATTTTTGCTCCGGATGAATAAGCGAGACAATCATATCCTTGTCTTTGCCTACTTGATGAGAGGGATTACACTTTTGACAGTACCAGACAGGAATTCTATGTCCCCACCATAAAGATCGAGAAATAGACCAGTCATGAATATGCTCTAACCAATCGCTAATAATTTTTTTATAGTTTTCAGGAATAAAATGAATTTCACTAATATGCTCCAAGGCTTTTTTAGCTAATGGATCCATCTTCACAAACCACTCCTCAGAGATAAGCGGTTCAACTACTGTTTTACATCGCTCACATACTGGTACGGCATGGGTGTAGTCTTCCACTTTTTCCAATGCCCCTAATGTTTCCAGAATTTCTGCTGATTTGATTCGTGCATCTTTAACAGAAAGTCCTGCCAAATCCTGAGCAATATCAGTCAGTTTTCCATCTTTGCCAACGGCATGCAAAATTTCAAGACTATGGTCTTTACCAATGGCATAATCAAGCATATCGTGGCCTGGCGTAATTTTAAGTGCTCCGGTACCAAAATCTTTTTCTACTCGCTGGTCAACAATTACTGGAATAGGTTTTTGATTCAAAGGATTGATAACCTTCTTGCCAACATATTGAGCATACTGAGGATGATCAGGATACACTGCAATAGCCACATCAGCATAAATAGTCTCGGGACGAGCGGTGGCAATCGTTACATATTCAGTTGTTGATCCTTCAACGTAATACTTTACATAGTAAAGCTTTTCCTTGCGCTCTTCATATTCCATCTCCACATCTTCAATAGCAGTTCCGCATTTAGGACACCATTGCACAATATACGTGCCTTTATATAATAAATCCTGTTCCCAAAATGTTTTAAATTCAGCAAACACTGCTTTTTGCACTTTCTCATCCAACGTAAAGACCTCTCTATCCCAATCTGCTGAAATTCCCATAACTTTCCAGGTATCATGAAAACCAGTATAGATTGCGTCTCTGAAAGCCCACGCTCTTTTTAACCACTCTTCTCGACCCAGCTTTCTTTTTGATAACCCTTCTTTGGCTAATTGCTTATTCAATGTTCCTTCAAACTGAATGCCTGCATGGTCAACCCCTGGCAAAAGAAGTACATCATACCCTTGCAACCGCTTAAAACGAGCAACAGCATCTAAAATGGAGTGCTGCATAGCATGTCCTAAATGCAGTTCTCCTGTTAGATTTGGAGGTGGCATCAGTAAAGAGTAAGGCTTTTTTAAAGAGGCAGTATCAGCCTTAAAAAGTCCCTTTTCTTCCCAATATGTATAAATTTCTGATTCGGTCATTCTTGAGTTCATTCTAGCATAAAGAGCGCTTGTTCTCAATTTTTAAAAGTAGGATATAATGTGCTTATGCAAGGCTTTAGAAATAAAGGACTTAAAAAAGCATTTACCAACACTGCTTCTCAATTTGTAGCCAAAGGCCTGACAGCAGGCGCCTCCTTTTTATTCACCCTCGGAGTCTCTTACTTTCTGGGACTTGATACATTAGGCAGCATCACCAAAATTATTGCTTTCGTCAGTATCTTTTATCTTTTTGTTGACTTTGGCTTTAATGCTATTTTTTTAAAGGATATTCAAAACTCTGAAAAAAACTTTGGCAATCTCTTTTTTTTAAGAGTGCTCATTACTATTGCTACCATCGGTCTTATTGCACTTATTACTCTTTTTCTCCCATCAGGAGAGAAAGGCTATTCCCCTTTTGAAAAAATAGGAATTTTTCTTTTTTCTCTTACTCTTTTTACACAGTCATTTTTACTCAGTGTTAACGCCATTTTCCAAAAGCATTTGCGCTACACATTACTGTTGATTCCGCAGAGTGTTGCTTTTGTGGCATTTCTCGTTGTGCTTGTGTTGGGAATCTTTTTTAAAAACACCTATCTACTTTTATCTGCCTACTTTATTTCAGGTGTTTTCTTTTGTCTGATAGCCTATCCTCTGGTTGTAAAGCAGTACCACATTTCTACACTTACTCATAATTTCGTTTCGGTTTCGAAAAAACTTCTTATTTCTTCAGCTCCTTTAGGCATTATGCTTGCTTTTAACTTAGTCTACTTTCGCATCGATACCATTATTCTGGCTTTGTATCATGAAAATACTGCAGTAGGAATCTATGGACTTTCATATAAATTTTTCGAATTTATAGTCGTTATCCCTACGTTTTTTGCCAACAGTATTTACCCAGTGCTCCTGGCAAAACAGTCAAATCCTAAGGATTTTACCCAACACATCAAGTCCTATGCTTTTATCTTAGCAGGCGTTTCAGTGGTGTTTACCATAGCTGTGCTTATTTTTGCTCCCTTTTTAGAGCTGATCCGTGAAGAGTTTGGTCAGTCAGTTCTGCCTTTGCAAATTCTTGCTTTTGCCTTCCCCCTCTTTTTTCTAACAAGCCTTTTGCAGTGGGTGATGATTATTAACAATCAAAAGAAAAAACTACTCTTGATCTACTTTTTTTCGATGATTGTTAATGTTATTCTCAACCTTATCTTTATTCCCCAGTACAGCTACATTGCAGCTGCTATTACAACTGCCATTTCAGAACTGGTTGTGTTAGTATTAATACTGTTCTCGATTTTTGTATCGCTAAAAGCGAAATTTATTTGAAACCAAATCATAAAGTATGGAAATCATTTTTTACTCAGACGGAGGAGCACGAGGTAATCCAGGACCAGCAGCCTATGGGTTTTTAGTCTACCAAAAACCTGACGTGCTTTTGTACAAAGAAGGCAAGACATTAGGAAACAACACTAATAACGTGGCAGAATACACAGGAGTTTTGCAAGCATTGACCTGGATAAAAAATAACATTAACACGCCTCTTGAGAAGATTACGGGCTATCTTGATTCAGAGTTGATTGTAAAACAACTCTCAGGAGAGTATCGGGTAAAAAATGACACGTTAAAAGAGCTCTTTGCAAACGTCAAACAACAAGAAGCTCACCTAGCTGTTCCTATCCGGTATATCCACGTTCCTCGTGCACAAAACAAAGAAGCAGATGCCCTCGTAAATCAAGCATTGGATAACGCTCCTCACTTCTAGACAACGTGTCTGGCTTTGACTACAATTAAAACTACTATGCCTGCTCCATTAACGATTGAATCCATAGAAAAACAGAATTCTATCCTTCTGCTATATGGCAATAACAATCCGCTGATTACTTATTTTCTCCAGCAAAACAGCAAGCCTGATAAGATCATTTTAGTTTCCCCAGATAACATAGCTGCTCTTAAAACAGAGGATATTATTCAGATTGATCCTCAATCTGCTTATTTGGTTACTAAGCTTGAAGAACAGATCAATTACGCGCTTCTTTTTTTTACTGGTGAAAAAGACAAACCAGCTCTTGCTTCTTTACTGGAAAAACTAAAAAAAGACCGGGTAAAAACAGTCCTTATTATTCCGGTTGACCTTCTGCCTCAAGCAGCAGATATCCTCTCAGTAGCAAAAGAAGCAAAGAGTACCATCGTTATTTTAGGAGATATGTTTAATGCTCCTTCTTTTATAGATAACAACGCACTCTCAAACATCATGCAGCAAGCACTAGCTCAAAAAACAGTATACTTGACGGGAAATGACCTTTATCCCCTGTTTCCCATTTCATTTGCAGACGCCATTACAGGACTCAAGTACCTGCTCTACAGTTCACATACCAAAGCTTCTTCTTTTTACTTTTTTTACCAACACCCTCAAACCATTATTTCTGCCGTACATTTGATAAAAAGAGTAGAGCCTGAATTAGAAGTAAAGCTAGAAGAAAAAAAAGAGCAAAGGACACCACGTATCACCCGAGAAGAGGCAACTACACACCTTGCGCTAAGCAACCTAAAACCCACCTACCTTGATCACCTTTTTAAAGGATTTGAAAAAAGTATCCAAGAAATAGGACCAACAGTACAGAGTATTATCACTCCAGAAAAAAAACAGGAGAAAAGAGTATTACCCAACGCCATACAAAGCATTCCCCGTTTTCCGTTTTTAAAAATAGGGGTTGTTGCTTTTTTGCTTTTTTTTATCCTTAACATGACTTTTTTTATCGGAGGCATTCTCTCAGCTCAACGTGCCCAAACTGCTTTACAAAAACAAAATACTACTCAAGCTATCACAGCACTTAACCAAGCCCAGATCTTACTGCGTTTATCCCTTCCTTTTATCTACCAAGTCTCATCTCTTCCTTTTCCTCATACTATCCACACGGCGATTGAAGGAAAAACGTATGTGCTTTCTCTAGCAGAAGATATTCTTAACAACACAACGGAGCTTGTACAGGCAACAGAGCAGTATACCCTTAAAAACCCACCGGCTCTTGAGGCGCTACTCTCACACCTCTCGCAAATTACATATATCTACTTTAAAACGGTTGAGTTAAGTAACTCTGGACAAGATGTGCCTGATTTACTTTCGCAAAATGCTTCTCTTTTTGCTTTTTCATCTGTAGCACCTGACATCTTAGGCTACACCTCTGAAAAAAACTATCTACTGTTATTTCAAAACAACGGAGAACTAAGACCTACCGGAGGATTTATCGGCTCAATTGGAGAACTAACCCTTAACAAAGGCAAAATAGAGCAGTTAAGCATCAAAGACGTCTATGATGTAGATGGACAGCTAAAAACCCATGTGGAGCCTTCTTATGTGATAAGAAGGTATCTGCAACCCCACCTTTACTTGCGAGACAGCAACTTTTCACTTGATTTCCAAAATGCAGCTTCTACTTCTGCACTTCTTTACAAACTATCAACTGGTAAAGAAGTTGATGGCGTTATTGCCATTGATTATGAAGTATTAAAAGAAATTATTGCCTCTATTGGTCCTCTTAACTTGGCTGATTATCAAAAAACCCTTACCAAAGACAACGCTTTTGATTTTATCCATAACACCATAGAAAGCACTTTTTTTCCTGGTTCAACCCAGAAGAAAGACTTGTTAACAGCAGTTATGAATCAAATTATTATCAAGCTTGAAACAGATAAAAATGCTGCTTCAAAACTCGTAACCCTTTTACCAAAACTGATGGAAGAAAAACATTTGCTCTTTGCTTTTAGAGATGAAAGTGTCCAAAGTCTTTTTACCACATTGGGATATGCAGGTACTTTCTCAGATACAAGAATGAAAGAAAAGGGAGTAGTACAAGACATCTTTGCTATCAACGAAGCCAATATTGGAGTAAATAAAGCAAATACCCATATAAAACGCTCGGTAACCTACAATGCCTCTATCCAAAAAGAAGCTCTCGTTTCAGATGCTACTATTTCACTGGCCAACACTGGGCAACAGGAAAATTACCAAGTCTACTTACGGATTATTACCCCTGAAAACAGCCAACTCCAATCAGTCACTATTGATGGAGTAGCACAAAAAATAACCCCTGCAATTACTGACCCTGCCGAGTATGAGTCGCCTCGATTTAAAAAACCCGTAGAACTAGAGCTTGATACAACCCATGCTACTACTTATACTGCGTATGGATTTATAACCACGGTTGCTAAAAACACTATCCAAAAAATAAGAGTGACTTACGCTTCACCGCTTACTGACTCTTCTTTCTCTCAATACTCACTGCTTGTTATTAAACAACCCGGAATTACCAGTATGCCGTTTACATTACAACTCCATTATCCGCCAGAATTAAAAGTAGAGAATAGCACACACACTATTTTAGGAAGTAGTCAAGTAAGCCAACAGCAGGAGATTGTAAAGGATACTCTCTTTAAGTTCAGCTTTTCTAAAAGAGAGAACTAGTCCGTAAACTCCTGCACAAACATCTTGCCATATACTCCCGCATCAACCACACCAATACCAACATTGTGGTAAAGAGAAGAAAGAATATTTTCCCGATGTCCTTTACTTTTCATCAACCCTTGCATAGCAATACGGGTATCAGGAGCAAGCGCCAAATTTTCTCCCGCAGCAATATAGGAAATACCTGCTGCTTCCAGACGATCAAAAGGTGAGTAGCCTTCTAAAGAGTAGTGAGAAAAATACTGCCGTTCGAGCATGTCAAACGCATAGGTACGAGCCACTTCTGCAAGCTCTTCATCAAACACTAATCGAGAAAGTCCTCTTTTTTCCCGCTCTTGATTTATAAGCATTAGCATTGCTTGTTCTGCATTTTTGTCAACAGAAAGATCCTGAGCTTTAAAATGTAAATAGACTGTTTCCTCAGACTCTGGTTTTATGGTTAAAAAGTTAAGTGTCTCCTCAATAGCTCCTCCAAAAACCTGCTTTACATTTGTCTCAATGACTGATGTTCTAGCTATCAAAAACCCAGCAGCTGAAGAATTAACCAGCTTTTCTTTCACTCCCTTGGCAATCGGAAAAGAGAGTAAAAGAGAAAAGAAAAAAGAGGCAAAAAATAAATAAGAAAGCACACCAAAAAAAGCTCCTCCTAAAAAATCAACTCTTCTGTCTAAAAAAAGAGGGGGTAGAACCTTATAAAACAATGAAAAAAGGATTTTAATAATGATCCAAGAAAGGCTTGCTACCAACAAAAAACTAAGTGCATCTGCCAACCCTTTTGACAGAGAAAAGGTTCCAGATAAAACTCCAGCTACATAACTATAAAAAGTAATGCCTATTAAAAAGGATAAGACCACAGTGATAAAGTGCAAAACAGCAGAAAGTATCCCATTTGAGCCTTCTTCTAACACATAAAAAAAGAACAGTAGAAAAAAAACAATATCAAAGATATTTGCTGGAAGAGACAGAAAAAAATCTCTTACCTTTACCACTGATTCAAGAGGAGTCATACTATCTATGATATAATAATTGACACCTAAAATACATTTATCAGTTCTTTAGATGAAGTTATGAAAAAGGCAAAACGTATCCTCAATAAGTCCATTAAAATTGTATTTACCCCTAAAAAAATTCTCTTTTTAACACTGGTAGTAGGACTGATAGTAGGCAGTTATTTTTTTGTATTAAAAGACATTCCTGATGCTACTCAAATTGCCAAAAGCAACTATCCCCAATCCACTAAAATCTTGGATAGAAACGGAAAATTACTGTACACCATTTACGGCAATCGAAATCAGTCATTTGTACCTTTGACAAAAATTCCAAAGCATGTACAGCATGCCACCATTGCTATTGAGGATAAAGATTTTTATCACCATGGTGCAATTGACATCCAAGGCATCGCCAGAGCAGCTTACTCGACACTCGTCAAACGGGATATTCAGGGTGGATCTACACTTACGCAGCAATTGGTTAAAAGCTCTCTATTAACACCAGAGCAAACGATTACTCGTAAAGTAAAAGAGATCATCCTTTCCTATATCGTAGAGGCTATTTATAGCAAAGATAAAGTCTTGGAGATGTACCTTAACCAAGTACCATATGGAGGAACTGCCTACGGCGTACAAGCAGCCAGTGAACTGTATTTTGGCAAATCAGTAGGATCACTCACTTTGGCAGAAAGTGCTTTTATAGCAGCACTTCCACAAGCACCCAGCGTCTTCTCTCCTTTTGGCTCTCATCCAGAACTTGGTAAAAAACGGCAAGAAGAAGTCTTGACCAAAATGAGAGAGCAAGGTTATATCACTAAAAAAGAAGAGCAGGAAGCAAAAGAAGCAAAACTTACTTTTTCTCAAATCCAAAATAAAATTTTAGCCCCTCACTTTGTTTTTTATGTTAAAGACTTATTAGTACAAAAATATGGACAACGGTTAGTAGAAGAGGGAGGTCTGACTGTAAAAACCACCCTTGATTACTCCTTGCAGGAGTTTGCTGAGCAAGCAGTTGCTAGCGAAGTAGCTTCCCTTGCCAAAGCGCATGTTACCAATGGAGCAGCCGTAGTTACTAATCCAGCCAGTGGAGAAATTTTAGCCATGGTTGGCAGTAAAAATTACTTTGACGCAGAACACGACGGCAATGTAAATGTAACCATTGCCAAACGCCAACCGGGTTCATCTATCAAACCGATTAACTATGCAGTAGGACTTATAAAAGGCTATACTGCGGCCACTCCCTTTGTTGATACCAAAACGTGTTTTCCTAACCAAGGCGGACAAACATACTGTCCCCAGAACTATGATTTTAAGTTTCATGGAGTAGTACAAATGAGACAATCGCTGGCAAGCTCTTTAAATATTCCGGCTGTTAAAATGCTCAAACTCAATGGACTTGATGCCATGATTGCCACTTCCAGTGCTATGGGCATTGAAACGTTTACCAACCCTGAAAAATACGGACTTTCTCTAACCCTGGGTGGGGCAGAGGTAACTATGCTTGATATGGCTGAGGCATTTGGGGTCTTTGCCAACTCAGGATACCGTTCCGATATCCACTCTATTTTAAAAGTAACAGATAAAAAAGGGGATATTCTTGAATCTTACGACCCACCTAAGAGCCCTATTTTTGGTAAAAAAGTACTCCCAGAAGGAGTAGCTTTTATCATCTCTGATATGCTCTCAGACAACAGCGCCCGCAGCCTTGCTTTTGGCACCAACTCTCCCTTACAAATTGGACAGTACAAAATTCCGGTTAAAACAGGAACTACTAATGACTACCGAGATAACTGGACTATTGGCTACACGCCAGAATACGTAGTAACTGTCTGGGTAGGCAACAACGATAACTCTGCTATGCAAGGTGTTGTCTCAGGTATTACAGGTGCTGCTCCTATCTGGCATGATATTATGCAACACTTAACTGAAAAAAACCCTCCTTCCCAAATTAAAAAACCTGCTAATGTGGTTGGTGCCACCATCTGTGCCACCTCAGGACTTCTACCTCAGCCAGAAGGCTCACCGTATCGTTGTCCAACTCGATTTGAGTACTTTATCAAAGGAACAGTTCCAAATAAAGTTGATTCAGGCAAAATGAAATTCTTTATAGATACAACCAACAACAGTGTCGTAAAAGAGAAAACGAGTGACAAAGTTATTGAAAGTGAAGAGGCAGTAGTTATGGATCCATTAGGGAGCACCTACTGTGTCACCTGCGCTGCTCCTGTAAAAGAAGAGGATAATGCTAATAAGCCTCAGTAGACTTCCTTTTCTAAATTCGTCCACGCAAGGCCCATTATTGTGGCAAATAAGAACTGTCCTTGCTGCAGGGTGAGCAAGAAGTGGTCAAAACATCCAATGACAAGCATACTCACAAAAAGAAACATAACAACTCTATAAAATGCACGGATATGAGCATCATTTTCTACACTCATTAATCCATACAAACGCATGCCTGTCTTAAAAAGAAAGTAGAGAAAAAGCAGGAGTCCCAACACCCCTACCTGTACTAACACGAGTAAGAAGATGTTATGCACTGGCTGTAGAAAAGTAGCCGTAACTTCTTTTTGCAGAGTAGATTCATAATAGAAAAAGTTAAGCAAGCCTACGCCAAAAAGAAAGTGCGAAGAAATAATATCTAAAAATACGGCTATCAAATCAAACCGAAATAAGCTGTCTCGCAGCAATAAAGCACTATTGAAAAACCGATTAGCGTATATTCCAAAATAGAGGAGTAAACTACCTACAATAGGTAAAATAATCGGCATTCTCCTTTTTTTTATCAAAAAATAACCCAGACAGAAAAAAAATAACAGCACAACTACCCGAGAAAAAGTCAGTAACAAAGCACTTCCTGAGAGAAAAAGAATAAGCGTAAAAAAGACTTTATCAACCCTCTGCTTTACTAAAAAGAATTGAAATAAAGCAAAAGTAAAGGTTACAAAAAGAAAAAACGCCAAAACATTAGGATGGGGAAATGAGGCGTAGGGCCGCAATAAAACGTGTTCACCAGTACTAAAAACAGCAATATGAGGTGTTGAAGCAGTAAAGACACGTTCTCCTAAAAAATAAAAAATACCCCCTACATTTCTTTGTAGTGCAAATTGTACAAAAGCTAACAGAGAAGAAAAAAGAGCTCCCCAGGCAAGTATTTCGATAAAAGGAGTAATGTCTTTACGTTGAAAATACTGAGCTATATACCAACCAAAAAAGGAGAATTCAGCTACTTTGATAAGTCCATAGAATGCAGCCAACGGTTGAAAAGCAAAAAAAGTAGAGAGCAAAAGAATACACAACCCAAAGATTACTAATTTTTTACTGGCAAAACGCACAATAAAGTCTTGAAGTATTGTCTTTTGATAGGCTCTTCTTAAAAAAAGACAGAAAAGAAAAAAAATAAGAATATCAGTTATGTAAACGGTAGGAGAAAGATAATCTACCCTGATTCCTTCGACATAAGAAAAAGAGGGCCAAAAGTGTTTTCCAAGCTGACTAATGAAAAAAAAGATGGTTAAAAAGAAGATTCCGCGTTCGAGTCTTGCAATCACTTTTTCTTAATGACTAATACTCTGTCTCTACCTTCACCCTCTGATTCAGTTACGACTTCGCTATCCTCTGCCAAACACATATGCACAAACCGTCTTTCCCAAGGCTTTAATCCTCTAATCGTTTTGCTTGTTGATCCTTCAACGACCTCGTCTCTTAATCTATTTGCCAGATCTTTTAAGTATTCTTCGCGCTCTTTGCGATAATCACCAACCTCAACCACAATACGTTCAAAATCACCTAGTTTTTGAACAACCATGAGTGAGAGAATATGCTCAAAAGAAGTAAGCGTATTACCATGCTTTCCGATAAGCAGGGCATTATCAGGAGTATTCAAAGAAAGAGCGTAGAACCCATCTTCTTCTTTTATCTCGATTTCTGCTTCAAAACCGATAGTAGCTAAAAGCTCTTCTGCTGTTGTACGAATTGTATCTATTTTATCCATTTTTGCGAATTTTTTGTATCCAGGGCTCAAGACCTCCAGGCCCAGCCAACTGATATTGCTGCAGTATACCAAAAATTGTAAAAGTATTCCAGTACAAAGAAAGCCCAAAAGGAAGGGTGAAAGAGAAAAAGCCAATCATAACCGGAAATATAAATAGCGATTGTGCTTGAAATGCACTTTGAAAGTCCTCTTTTTTCTTCTTATCTTTCTTTTTATTCACGACAGGAAGCATCATCTTTGAAAGCACAAACTGAAAAAGTCCAGTTAGTACGGGGACTAAAACAATAAGAGGAAGAGTTGTGATTACTTGTGAAGGACTCTGCGAAAGTGAAATACCAAAAAAGCTACTGTCCCACACTTGCTGTATTCTTAAAAAATCAAAATATAACACATTGTTAATACTGCTTATTTTTTCGGGAGTGTTAGCAGCTACCACAGTGGTGAGTACATGATACAAACTCCAAATAATAGGGATTTGAATCAGTACTGGCAAACATCCACTCACGGGATTTACCCCATGCTCTTTGTAAAGACGCATGATCTCTGCCTGTTGTTTACGCGCATCTGATTTGTGTTTTTCGCGAACTTTGGCGATATGTGGTGCAACTGTCTGCATTTTAACCGCTGATTTTATCTGAGCTGAAACAAAAGGATAGACCAAAAGGCGGATAAATACCGTCATGACAATAATAGAAAAGCCTAAGGCATACGGAATATGTAATGACTGGAGAGCGTAGAAAAATAACACGAGTAAATTCGTGATGGGATTAAAAAAAAGTACCGCCAAAATATTTCCAATATCCATAATTTATTCTCTCAGTAACACACCTGCTTTTTCAAGTGATCTTATCATTTCCTGCTGTATATCATCAACTGTTACTTCATGCACCTGTTTTTTTAGAAAAAAAACAAGATTATAAGAGCCAACAGTATATTTTTTTAGTATTTCTTGTAAAGCATGAGCAGCTCTTCTTTTTAGTTTATTCCTGACTACAGCGCGTTTATCAACTTTTTTTCCTACTACAATTGCACACTGTGTTCTAAACAACGTATTCTTACTGTAACGTAGAGTAAAAAGAGGTGTTGCGATTACATATTTGGGTAAACCCCGACGAAATGAGTAACGACTTTCTCTAGTAAGCATGCTTTTCTAGGCAACGGAAAGTCTTTTTCTTCCCTTAGCTCTTCGCGCTTTTAGTACCTTTCTTCCAGCAGCAGTAGCTAACCGATGCAAAAATCCATGCTTGCGAAGGTGCTTCTTTTTACTGTTTTTTGTTAGTTTTTCAGCCATAGGATGTAATGATAGCAAATTAATAGGCAGAACTCAAGTACAAAAAGAGAGGTGAGAATATTTTATTGCCGGGAAGTTCTACGAGTAAGTATTTTTTCGACAATACAGAGCGTCACAAAGTACCAAATACCTCCTACCATACCGGCAATAACGTCACTTGCATAATGTACTCCCAGGTAGACTCTACTAAAGCTTACCAACAACACTAACGTACCAGCTCCTGCTAATACAACACCACTCACCAAACGATTACGAGTTGCACGTAAAATAAGATACGCCACCAGGGCATAAAAAAGAACAGAGCTCATGGCATGACCAGAAGGGTAACTATACGTTTCTTCTAACACCATCCCTGCAAAAGGAGGGCGAGGACGCTGGATAAGCAATTTCAGTAGGAGATTAAGCAAAACACCGCTTCCTACTACAAATGTTGCAAAAAGTGCTTCCCAAATTTGCCTTTTGTAAACAAGAAAAGCAAAAAATAAAACACCAAAAAAAACAATGAACTCTCTCCCAAAAAGGGTAATAAACAACATAATTTGAGTAAGAAAAGGCGTACGAACAGACGCTACCCAAGAAGAAACAACACTATCTACAAAAACAAATTCTCCTCGTGCAAAAAAAGCAGTCATCAAAATAAAAACAAAGAGAGAAAGTGTACTTATTCCAATTGCCATAATCATTTTTAGAGACAGCATTTTTTGGGCAATAACTAGGTGAGTTTTTGACGGAAGTTTTTTTCCTATTTTCATAATACGTAAGATTATTATACGCAATGTACTATTGAATTTTAAAACCAAGTGTTTTATGCTAGGACTAATCATGATTAACGTTGCCATAAATGGATACGGCAGAATCGGAAGAGTAGCACACCGGATTATTATTGAAAAACACAGTGATGCTATTAACATTGTTGCCATTAATGCCGGAAGAAGCACTGATTTACAAGGTTGGATGTACCTCCTACAGTATGATACTGTCTATGGACCTCTTCAAGGACATAATTTTAAGGTAAAAGAAATTGAAAACCCAGAGAACACTCCTGGAAAACCCATGGGATATCTGATAATTGATGATCAAGAAATTCCTGTGTTCTCCGAAAAAGAGATCGCCAATCTTCCTTGGAAAGATTTAAAAGTAGATGCTGTTATTGAATCAACAGGTGCATTTTTAAAACACGAAGATCTTATTAAACACATGCATGCAGGAGCAAAATCAGTAGTTCTTTCTGCTCCTTACAAAGGAGATACACACATCCCAACGTATGTCTTAGGCGTAAATTTAGAAAAAACAAAAGGAGATGTTGAAACCATAGTCAGTAACGCTTCATGTACGACCAACTGCATAACACCTGTGGCTCAAATTATAGAACAGCACTTTGGCATTGAAAAAGCCATGATGACGACCATTCACGGGTATACATCAGATCAAAGAATTCATGATGGAGGGCACAAAGATTATCGACGAGCCAGAGCAGCAGCGCAAAATATTATTCCTACCTCAACAGGGGCTACCAAAGCTGCTTCGGAGGCAATTCCCAAATTAAAAGGCATCTTTGAAGGACTAGCTATTAGAGTTCCTGTACCTACTGGCTCTCTTTCTGATTTTACGTTTTTAGTAAAAAGAGATACTACTGTAGAAGAGATCAACCAAGTCCTTACAGATGCTTCCAAAGAAGAACGATTCAAAGGCATTTTTGCGGTGACCACAGACCCCATTGTCTCCTCAGACATCATCGGCAACTCACACTCATCTATTGCAGACCTTTCCTTAACCCAAGTAGTAGGAGGAAATATGGTAAAAGTTATTGCTTGGTATGATAACGAGTATGGCTATACTAACCGACTCGTAGAAGAGACTCTTATTGTTGGTAATAACCGCTAATCCCCATGCAGCCATCTATTGAGCAGGAAATACACAATCAAAAGAAAAGAGGAGTGCTTTTAGTACTCACCGGTCCTACAGGAGCAGGAAAAGATGCTGTGTTGGAAAAACTACAAAGCAAAAATCCTTCTTTGGTGCGCATTGTAACCACTACAAGCCGTGAAAAAAGACCAGGAGAATCAGAAGGAAAGCCCTATCACTTTATTAATCGAGACCAATTTGAAAAAAAGATTGCTAATGGTGACTTTTTTGAGTGGGTAGAATTTCGCGGAAATCTATATGGAACAGAAAAAAAAGAACTGCATGAAGCACTCCAAAACGGACATGATGTAGCATGGAAAATAGAAGCAAAAGGAGTTAAAAACATCAAGCAAAAAGTAAAAGAGACCATTCCTCGCTCAGTTTTTGTGTACCTCTCAGCCAACAGTATGCAAGTTCTGGAAAAAAGAGTACGAAAAGCTGAGGCAGAGCCCGATAAACGCTGGAATCCTTCTCTGGTCTCCTGGGAAATGGAACAATTTACTGATTCTGAGTATTTGGTAATCAATGAAGAAAATGAGCTGGAGAAAACAGTGGAAAAAGTACACGCAATTATGGAAGCTAAAAGACTGGAAACTACTACTCAGCGAGAAAAAGAAGGAAATGGTGTGATAGCAGGAGAGTAATTACAGCGATTTGCAGGTACCGTCCCTTTTATAAAATACATCTCCCTCCCAAAACAATGTTGCTTTACCACATCAGAAGGGATTTCTACTTTTTCCTGACTACCTTCTATTAACTGACTGATGATATCGTGCCACATAGGAGCAGCACCCGTAATACCCGATGCTAAAGCCTGGCTCATAGGAGAGTTATCATTGTTACCTACCCAGGTCGCTACTACATAAGAAGGTGTGTAGCCAATTGTCCAGTTATCTCTTTTGTTATCACTAGTGCCTGTTTTGACTGATACTCGATGTTCTGGAATATGTAAAGGAGAGTTAGTACCAAACTCAATACTGCGAGCATTATTGTCAGCTAAGATATCTGAAATAATAAAAGAAACTCCAGGACTTAACACCTCTTTTTTCTTTCCTTCCTTCTTATACAGTAATTTTCCATGTGCATTTCTCACCTCCAAAATTGGATCAAGATCTACACGAGTACCATGATTGGCTAATGTCCCAAAAACTGTTGCCATATCAAGCATAGTTGCTTCACCACTTCCTAGAGTAATAGCTAGACCATATTTGTTGGCATTTCCCCAACTAGACACTCCCATTTCCTTTCCCAGTTTTACCATTTTTTCAACTCCATATTGTTGTGTGAGACGTACTGCTGGAATATTGAATGAATTGGCTAAAGCAATACGTAACGGAACTCTGCCATGAAACCTGCCATCATAATTCACAGGGGCATACACAGATCCATCTGGATTTACAATAGAAAAAGGAGTATCATCCACCAAACTTGCTTCAGTCATACCTGACGAGAGAGCAAGAGCATAGGTAATAACTTTCACCGTTGATCCTGGTTGACGCAACGCCGTGGTTAAGTTTACATTTCCCTCGTGTTCTTCATCAAAATAATTTCTACTGCCAACCATGGCTAAGATATCTCCTGTTTTAGGATTCGTTACCACTGCTGCGCCATTATGTAAATTTAAGTGTTCGTTTGCCTCAACATGTTGAGTAACTTTTTCTTGTGTTTTCTCCTGTACTGATAGGTCAAGAGTAGTAATAACCTGTAATCCTCCGTGCTCTACCTCTGAAAGTCCATACTTTTCTACCAGTAAATTTTTAACATACATCACAAAGTGAGGAGCTTTAAGCGGAATAGCAGGTTTTTGAAAAGTAAGCTCCTCAGCATAGGCTATTTTTGCTTGCTCTTGGCTAATGTACCCTTGTCTCACCATCGCATCAAGCACATCTTTTTGCCGCACTTTCCACGTACCTTTCACCCCACTATATGGAGAGTAAATACTCGGAGCACGAGGGAGTCCTGCTAAAAATGCTGCTTCAGCCAAAGTCAAATCCGAGACATCTTTACCAAAATAAACTTCGCTCGCCGACTGCACTCCCCAGGCTGTCCCTCCATAAGGAACATAATTAAAGTACATCTCAAGAATCTGATCTTTGGTATATACCCGTTCTGCCCAAAAAGCTAAGACTACTTCTTTGACCTTACGAATAATCGTAGGCTCTGGGGTGAGAAAAGCTGATTTAATAAGCTGTTGGGTAATCGTAGACCCTCCCTGAAAACCTTCTTGCTTGAGATCTACGAGAGCTGCCCGTGCAATCCCTCGAATATCAAAGCCTGGGTGGGTATAGAAATCTTTGTCCTCAATCGCAATCGTTGCGTGTTGTAAGCTCTTGGGAATGTGCTGAAGTTTTACCACTGTTCTATTTTGATTAGCGTAAATTTCATAGAGCAAGTTGCCATTTCTGTCATAGAGTTTAGTAGTCTGGGGGATATAGTTGAGAGACAAATTATCAGGATTGGGTAATTCAGTTACAAAAAAATAAAACAAAAGGGGAGCAAACACAAAAACAAAAGAAAGAAAAGAACCTAATAGGACATACTTTGCTTTATAAAAAAATGAAGGACGATATAAACCTTTTCTGCTAGGACGACCTCTTTTTTTCTTTTTTTTAAAAGAAAATATTCCCCCAATGAAAGCTAGACTTCTTCTTACCCCATCCACTATTTTTTTAGGTATCTGCATAATAAATAAAAGAAAAGAGGTACATGACGACGAAATTTTCTGCAATACCTGCAAGGTAATCACAAAACCCTTAGGTTTTCTTGTAGTAGAGACGTAGAGATCTTTTTTCCGAGCGATTCCTTTTTTCTTTTTTTTAAAAGGAAAAAAGAAGGCATAGAACTGAGAAATTGACAATTGAATTTGGTGATAAAAAAAAGAAATTTTTTGCAGAATGAAAATAATGGCATCACCAATTTTTATAAAAAAAAGTAATATGTAAAAAAAAAGATAGCGCAACACACTCATAGTACAAATCGGCAGGGGACAATTAAAGGGAATTGTAACACAAATAGAATAAAACTAAAAGCATAATTTATGCTATAACACGACTCAGAGTAATAGCATTTTTTTACTCACCTTTTCTTTTTTTTAGAACTCCGGTACAATGAACAGTATCCATGAATGCACTCGTTATTGGATCAGCAAATATTGACCTTTTTTTAAAAACGAAAAGCTCCTCTCATACTGAAATAAATCAAGAAAAGGTTACGCTTACCCTAGGAGATAAAATTCCTATAGATGTGAATAATATGTCTTTAGGCGGAAATGGAGCGAATGTCTCAGTAGGACTGGCTAGGCTTGGCATACCTACTCAGTTTTTTACTTACTTAGGTAATGATATTCTCTCACTTGAGATTAAAGAAAAAATCAAGAAAGAAGGCGTGCAACTCATTACAGAAGAAGCACAAGAAAACAACACCTCTTTTTCTCTTATTTTCCAGTTTGATGATGACAGAATTATTTTTTCTCACCATCCAGTTCAAGACCATGACTTTACCTACCAACCAAGCGAAGCAATTGATTTTGTATACCTTACTTCTATTGGCAAAGAATGGAAAAAAGCCTACCAAAAAGTGCTGCAGTTCATCCAAGCACACCATACCCATTTTGCTTTCTCTCCTGGATCTCAACAATTAGGTAACATGGATGATCTTTTTTTTGAGGTACTAGCACATGCTGACAGTGTCTTTGTTAACAAAGAAGAAGCAGAGCGCATTTTAGCTCACCAACAGATTACTACTACCTCTATTGATCAAACTTTACAAGAGCTACAAAGGTTAGGTCCTAGTCTCGTCTCAGTTACTGATGGAGCCCGAGGAGCATATGCCAAACAAGGTAGCTCTGCCGCCTTGTTTATTGACGTAATCCCCTTTATGGATCCGATTGAAAAAACAGGTGCAGGGGATGCCTATGCTTCAGGGTTTTCTGCTGCCTATTTGTATCAACTCCCAATTCCCCTCTGCATGCAGTGGGGAATGCTGAATGCTCATGGCACTATGCAAGACATGGGAGCTCAAAATGGCATTTTTACCAAACAACAAATGGAAAAAATGATCACCGAAAAAGACATACCAGTTGCAACACCAATGCAAGAAGCACTATACTCAAAGAGCATATGATGACACTTACGCAAATACACCACAAAGCAAAGGAAGAAAAATGGGCTGTTCCTCACTTTAATTTTGCAAGCCTCTCTCAACTCAAAGGGATTATTGCCGGAGCAACTCAAGTAAAGGCGCCTATTTTAGCAGGAGCCTCTGAAGGAGAAAGGAAATTTATGGGACCTGCTCAAGTTGTAGCTCTCATTAGAAGTTACCGCGAAGAGATGGGAATTCCTATTTACTTAAATGCTGACCACTCACACAGCGTGGAATCAGCTCTAGAAGCCTTTGAAGCAGGATTTGACTCCATTCACATTGACCTATCAAAAAAACCATTTGCCGAAAACCTTGAAGGAACAAAACGGGTAGTAGATTACATTAAATCCAAAAATCCTGCCGTAGAAGTAGAAGCAGAGTTGGGGTATCTGGCAACTGATTCTTCAAAAGTATATGACACGGTCATTGAAATTCCAGAAGATAGTTACACAAAAGTAGAACAGGCTATCGAATTTGTAGAAAAAACAGGTATTGATCGTTTTGCCCCTGCCATTGGTAATATTCATGGTATCGCAGCTAATAAACCTAAAATTAAATTTGATCTTATCAAACAGCTGCAAGAGGCCTTACCAAAAGATCTGACCTTTGTGCTACACGGCGGCTCAGGTATTGCAGATGAAGATCTACGCAAAATAGTTGAGATGGGCTTTAATAACGTGCATATTTCTACAGAACTGCGTGTAGCTTACACTCAAGGTTTACGCAATGCATTAGAGCAAAATGAACAAGATATTGCTCCCTATAACTATTTGCAAAAAGCAGCTGATGCAGTTACCGAAGTGGTAATTAAAAAACTGGAAACATACCACACAGTCAACGTACTATAATCATCATGAAAATTTACCTAGGAGCTGACCACCGAGGGTTTGAGCTAAAAAATCACATCAAAACAATTCTTACATCTCAGAATATATCCTACGAGGACCTAGGCAATACGGAATATGACCCACACGATGATTACCCAATATTTGCAGAGAGAGTCGCTAAAAAAGTAGCTGAAGAAAAAGAAGTGTTGGGGATTGTATTTTGCGGATCAGGAGCAGGAGTAGATATTACGGCTAATAAAATTGATGGTGTCCGTTCTGTACTTGCTATCTCACCAGAGCAGGTAGAAGCTGCCCGAAGAGATGATAAGGTGAATGTGCTTGCAATAGCCTCTGATTACACAGATACAGAGCAGGTGGAAAAAATAATTACCGCTTTTGCAAACACCCCTTATGAAGCAACTGCCAAACGAGAGAGAAGACTTGAACAAATTGAAACAATAGAATATGACAACTAATAAGATCATCCCTGCAATTCTGGAATACAGCGAAGAGGCAATAGAGAGAAAAATACAAGAAGCCCTTACTTTTGCCACACATCTGCATATAGATATTATTGATGAGTCATTTGCTGAAAAAACCACACTTCCTAACCCTTCGCTATTTACCCCATTTAAAGATCTGGCGTTCTTAGAGCTACATATGATGGTAAAAGATCCAAAAAGTCTTTTAAAGGCCTATTCTGACGCGGGATTTAAGCGTTTTTTAGGGCACATTGAGACTCTTGCTGACCCTACCTCTTTTATTGAAGAAACACACGATTTTGAAAAAGAAGCTTTTATTGCCATTGACCTCCCTACCCCTATTGAAAAGGTCTACTTACCCCTCCTTCCAGACGGCATAACCATTATGGGAGTAAAAGCCGGTGCTTCAGGGCAACCTTTTACTGAAAGCATATATGAGAAAATCAGAACAGCCAAAAGACAATTTCCATACCTACCACTGGAAATTGATGGGGGAGTAAATAGTGCCACTATCCAAAAAGCACACCAGTGTGGAGCCTCTGCCTTTGTAGCCTCAAGTGCTATTTTTACAACCTCTTCTCCTACGGAAGCATTTAGGCAACTGCACCAACTATTAAGTTAAGAGAAAATATCTCTTAAAAATGGGTTCATCATAATAAGTACCTGCAAAAGTAAAACCATAATAATAGAGGCAAATAAAAATTTATTAATTGGGAAAAAAGTGCCTCGAGCCACAAAAACTATAATCATCTCACCTACTACCAAACTATTAAACAAAATTAATTGTGCCGTACTTACTGAAAAAAACTGCAAAGCCAAAACATATATTCCAATTAAAACAAGCGAGAATGGAATCGTGATGGCTGCAATAAGACGCATTCTGGAACCATTTAAAATATGTTCTGAAACATTACGAGGGGTGCGTGATAAGAGACCATTTTTACGTGAATCAGTAGCCAGAGCCAGAGCAGGAAGCCCATCAGAGATCAGGTTTACATATAAAATTTGAACGGGTAGAAGAGGAATGGGCAAACCAAGCAACACGCCTAGAAAAATCACCAAAAACTCAGAAGCATTAGAAGAAAACAAAAAAACAACTACACGGGTAATGTTATCAAAAATACCTCTTCCTTCCTCGACAGCTTTAATAACCGTGCTTAAATTATCATCGGTAATTACCATGTCTGCTGCTTCTTTGGCTACATCTGTGCCTGTGTCCCCCATAGCTACACCAATATGCGCCTCTGACAAAGCAAGCGCATCATTGACTCCATCTCCGGTAACCGCTACCACAAAACCAGCTTGACGATACAAACGTACGAGACGTAGCTTGTCCTGAGGTCTCATCCTGGCAAAAACACGAACAGTTGGCAACATCCGTAAGAGTTCCTCATCTGTTTGCTTGGCCACATCTTCGGTAGTCAGCACTACCTCACCTGGTTCAATTAACCCAATCTCCTGTGCAATTTTCAGTGCCGTAACAGGACCATCACCGGTTACCATAACCACTCGAATACCAGCTTTGCGCGCTTGTTGCAGTGTTTTTTTTGCTTCTTCCCGAGGTGGATCGTAAATAGCCAGCAGTCCTAAAAAGATATAATCTGGCTCATCTCCATTTTTGTAAGCAAAAGCAACTACTCGTAACCCTTCAGCAGCAAGTTCTGCTACTTTTTTCTCTATTTTTTCACATTCCTTGTGAGAAATAAGTTTTAAAACACTCTCAGCTGCACCTCGTACAAAGTGGTACCGTTGACCATCCTGTTCCCACTCAACCTCTATCATTTTTTTCTCAGAATCAAACGGTTTTTCTCGAATAATCCTTCCTTCATCACGAAAGTGGTCTAAATCTCTTACCTCTCCTCTCACAAAAAGAAGAAAGGCACCATCTGTTTTGTCCCCTAGAGTATCAACTCCCTGCTCATTTTCTTTTAAAATCAAACTTGCAGTATTACCCAATACAGCTGCACGCAATAACAAAGGCTTATTTTTAAGATCTGGAATCCACTGTTTTTTTACAGTCATTCGGTTTTGGGTAAGCGTACCAGTCTTATCAGACAATACGACACTCGTTGAGCCAAGTGTTTCAATGGAATTCATCTTGCGTACAATGGCTTTACTTTTAGCCATACGATACGCTCCTACAGCAAGGGCAACGGTTACAACCAATGGTAATCCTTCAGGAATCACTGCGACAGCAAGACTTATCACTGTAATCAACAGATTTTCAATACTTCTTCCCTGTAAAAAGCCAATTGGTATTAAGATTACTGATAAGCCCAAAGCAATAAAAGCAAGTCGTTTACCTAAGGTATCCAGGTTTTGAGCAAGCGGAGTAGGAGGCCGTTTTATACCCTTCATTTCTGAGGCAATTTGCCCTAACTTTGTGTTCATACCTGTTGCCGTAACCTGCATATACCCTCGTCCTTGCAGGATAAAAGTACCTGAATAAATAGTGTCAGACTTCTTCCTTTCAACAGGCAAAGATTCTCCAGTAAGAACTGATTCATCTATCTGTAAAGGAATGTTTTCAAGCAGCATACCATCAGCTAGAATTCTATCTCCTTCACGCAGCACCACAATATCACCTGGCACCAACAAAGAAGCTTCTATTTCCTGCTCTTTACCCCCACGTACTACTTGTACAGAAGGAAGGATCAGCTTTTTTAGTTTTTCTAATGCTTTTTCTGCTCTATATTCCTGAACAAACCCAAAAAGACCATTTAACATTACAACTAAAAAAATAAAACCTGCGTCCACAAATTCTTGTAAAGCAAGTGCAAAAAGAGCGGCAATAAATAAAATAAAGGTAATAACATTGGTATATTGAGCTAAAAGAAGCTGCATGAGTGAAACTTCTTTCTTTTGCTCAATGCTGTTTTTACCGTACTGCTCAAAGAGTTTTTTTACCTGGGAAGCAGAAAGGCCTGTGTATTTGGTGGAATTCATACCTATCTACTCATCTTAGAGGATTTAGGACAAACTTTTCAATTACCGGGTGATTTTCAGGCGTGTTTTTAACAAGCACAACTGCATAGTTATCCCAATACACAGGTACCCATGTTTTGCTTTGTCCAATCCAAGTTAAAAATTGCTGTGCCCAAGGCGTCATATCAGTATGACTAAAGTAAATCGCATTAATACCATATTTTTCTGCTTCTTGTTCAAATACTCGCGGGTCTGTCTGCATTTTTTTATAATTGTCAAAAAAAGATGCAGGATACGCCTCAGGTCTACCATCAACAAATACTTTTTCTTCCGGGTACAAATAAAAGGTCAAAAAACTTCCCACATCAAAGTTATTAAAAAGAGGTCCTTTAACCTGTTCTTTTGTAAACGCTACACTTTTTTCAAATTCTCTCACATAAGAAAATGCCGGTTGAGGCAAAAATAACAATTTAATTGTGGCAAAAAGAAGAACAAGAGAACTTATTCCTATAACCACAACCTTTGCTTGAGCAATCGTGGGAGTCGAAAAACGCTCAAAAAAACGTGAGTAAAGAAAACAAATATAGGGAAAAGAAATAAGTACAAAAAGAGGAAAATTACGAATCATCATAACAGAGGCCACGAGAGCAAAGAGAGTAGCCAACGTATAAAAGACATCTAACTTACGCAAGTTTACCACCAAGCCAAACAGCGCTAAAACGGCCAGTATCTCAAAAATTAAAATGCGGTAATTAAAGAAAAATGTATTTAAAAAGAAAATATTTTGATTTTCCACAATCGAGTACCCATAATTATCAAATATATGCAGGGGGTAAAGTGCTCCCTGCCATCCTTGCGGATTTATAAAAAGAGTCAATAACAAACCTCCTAAAAGAAAAAACAAGCGTTTATCAACCTTTTTTCTAAACTGTACTAACTGATCAATACAGAGAAAACCGAATAGCCCAATACCTACTAAAAAGTAAATATGCATGTTATTCCAGAGCATTTGGATAAAAAGTAGTGGTAAAAGGATCCAAAACTTTTTGTTTGTTTTATACAAATCAATCAAAAAAAGGTAGATAGATAAAAAAAGAAAACTAAACACCTCTGGTCGAGAATCAAATCGCTCACTAAACAACAAAACGTAGAGTATGGCAAAGCCAAACACCCAAAATGAGTGCGCTTTTTTAAAAGCAAGCCAAAGCACAAGCAAAAACGAAGCAGTAATTACCATAATTTTGGTAGCTAAAATAAGACCAAAACCTCCTGATACGTAGAGCGCATAAAAAACAACCTCTGAAAGCCAGTGATGATTTACAAAAGGAAAATCAGGGTTAGTAAAAGAAAGTAAGTTAGTGCCAGGAATACACTTACATTCCCAGATAATTTCACCCATTTTTATATGCCTACCAAGATCTTGCATGAGTGCTTTGTCAGGCTGAGAAAGCACTATGAGCAAAAACCCCACTAATAACGTACTTAAAAAGAGAGGGAGAAACCGTTTCATGATTCAAAAACAATCTTAGGTCTATATTGTAAAGCTTCTAAAATATGGTGAGAAGCAACAGTCTCTGATCCTTCAAGATCAGCAATGGTTCTGGCAACCTTCATCACCTTATGGTATGAGCGGGCAGATAAAGAAAATTGCACCAAAGCTTCTTTTAATACATCGAGAGCTTCTTTCGTAAACTCCCCATGCTCTTTAATATGTCTGCCTCCCATCTCACTATTCACAATAAGAGTGGTTCCTTTAAATCGTTCTTGTTGCCTGTTACGTGCTTTTTGTACTCTTTCGCGAATCGTTTTGGAGCTTTCTGCTAGAGTGTCATCGGTGATTTTATCAGGCTCAACTGCTGCCACATCAACATGGATATCAATTCTATCCAAAATTGGCCCTGAAAGCCGTTTTTGATAGCGCAAGATTTGGGAAGTAGAACATACACATTCTTTTGTTTTGTCTCCTAAATACCCACATGGACAGGGATTTAAGGCTGCAACCAGCATAAATCGCGCTGGAAATACTACTCGCTGTTTTGCACGAGAAACCACTACCTTTCCATCCTCCATAGGTTGTCTGAGGGTTTCAAGTACATACCGTGAGAATTCTGGAAACTCATCCAAGAAAAGAACACCTCTATGAGCAAGAGACACTTCTCCTGGCTTAGGAGTAGCTGATCCACCAATTAAGCCCGCATGAGAAGTCGTGTGATGTGGACTGCGAAATGGCCTCACATTAACAATTGCGTTTTCTCCAAGTAACCCTGAAATACTGTAAATTTTAGTTACTTCAAGCGCTTCAGAAAAAGTAAGCGCAGGTAAAATAGAAGGAATTGTTTTTGACAGTAGCGTTTTACCACTTCCAGGAGGACCTTTAAGTAAAATATTGTGCCCTCCAGCAACAGCTATTTCCACCGCACGTTTTACAAATTCCTGTCCCCGCACATCTTTCATATCATACTCGTAAAGAGGGTCTTGTAAATGTTGCTCGTATTGAATAAAAGGAGTTGCTTCCATTTCTTTTTGGCCCGTTAAGTGGAAAAAAAGCTGTTTAAGGGTTGTAACCGGGTAAATACTGACCCCATCAACAATAGCTGCCTCCTGCGCATTACCTTCGGGTAAAAAGATACTATCAATCTTTTGTTCCTTGGCTAGTAACACTGCAGGTAGCACACCAGGGATAGAACGAAGACTTCCATCAAGGGATAACTCTCCTAAAAATAAGCTTTTGGAGAGATCTCCCTTTATTTGTCCACTAGCCGCCAATATGGAAATAGCTATGGGTAAATCAAAAGAGGAACCTTCTTTTGGCAGATCACCAGGGGCTAGATTAACCGTAATTTTGCGTGCTGGCAGATCAGCTCCCGTATTTTTTAAAGCAGAGCGTACCCGTTCACGCGATTCTTCTACTGCTTTATCTGGTAAGCCGACAATTGAAAAAGAGGGAAGACCTGAGAGAATATCTGTTTCTACTTCTATTAACACACCATCCAACCCTACAATAGAAGCAGAGAAGACTTTGGCAAACATATATCTAGTATATGCACAAGTATGACAAAAATACAAAAAAAATTATGCTAAAATACGCTAACTCTCCATGGACGATATAGAACTGGTAAAACAACGCATAGATATTGTAGACCTCCTTAGTAATTATATCCAACTAAAAAAAGCTGGCCGAAATTTTAAAGCCTTGTGTCCGTTTCACACAGAGAAATCACCCTCATTTGTTGTTTCCCCAGAGCGCCAAATTTGGCACTGTTTTGGCTGTAGCAAAGGAGGAGACATTTTTACATTTATAGAAGAGTATGAGAAAGCAGATTTTTCAGAAAGCTTAAAAATATTGGCAGAACGAGCAGGCGTAAAACTTTCTGCGCCAGTGTATAAAACCAAACAAGAAGAGAAAAAAGCGCTCATTTACAACCTCAACGCACTTACGGCACAGTTTTACCACTATTTACTTACAGAACACACCGTAGGCAAACATGCTCTTGATTACCTTACCCAACAACGTAAAATTCCTCTTCCGCTTATCAAAAAACTCCAATTAGGGTTTGCTCCGGAAAATAACACGGCCCTTTACCGTTATCTGCTTAAAAAGAAGGGATATAAAGAGCAGGACTTGCTTGATGCAGGACTTATCTCCAGAGAAAAAAGTGGAAGACTCTCAGACTTTTTTAGAAATAGGATTATCTTTCCCATTCAGGATATCAGAGGTAATTATATTGCTTTTTCCGGTAGAGCATTAACTGATGCTGTCATGCCTAAATACATTAATACTAGGGAAACAGATGCATATAAAAAAAGTGAGAGCTTGTATGGTATTTACTTTGCCAAAGATGCTATTCGTACAGAAAACAAAGTACTTTTGGTAGAAGGAGAGTTTGATGTTATTTCTGCTTTTAAAGAAGGTATTCAATATGCAGTAGCTGTCAAAGGTACTGCTCTGACTGAAGAGCAAATAAAATTGCTGAAAAGATATGTAGAAAAAATTCTTATCTGCTTTGATACTGATCCTGCAGGTACTGCAGCTCAAAAGAGATCTATTAGCTTGATTGAAAAAGAAGGACTGTTAGCAAGTGTGATCCTGCCACCTGAAGGTAAAGATCCCGATGAACTCCTGCGTGAAAATCCTGGATTATTTAAACAAGCGCTTAAGAAAAGCATTCATATCTATGACTTCATTATCTCCTCAGCGCTCACTCAAAATACTCCAAATACGGTTGAAGGCAAACGCGCTATTTTGGAAAACACACTCCCTTTTTTATCTGTTATTCAAAATGAAGTCGTAAAAGAGCACTATTTAAAAAAGCTTGCTGAAAGCCTACATACCTCTTTGGAATCCATCCGCACTGAAGCCGAAAAAATGAAAAAACCCACCCCCTCCATCAAAAGAGCAGAAAAGAAAGAAGAAAAAATAAGCAGAGAAGAGATGGTTGAAAAGTATCTCCTTTCACTTTTGCTCCAGTACCAACATCCTAAAGAAATTCTCTCCTCCCTTGATCCCACTCTTCTGGATTCACTCTTCTCCATTCCAGCAATACATCGTATTGTAAAGCAACTGACTACTTATGCTGCAAACCAAGATACCATTTCCATAGAAGTATTTGCCAAAACGCTGCCCACAGAACTACTTCCTATGTTTGATACTAGCTTTTTAGCTCCTATTCCTCATTTTGCAAGTACAGAAGAGTACAAAAAAGAGATTGAAACAAAAATCCAGGAAACCAAAACAAATACCATTAGAAAAAAATTAAAAGAGTTGAATGAAAAAATAAAAGAAAAAGAACAGGCAGGAGATGATGAAACACTCCAAAAATTGCAAACCACATATGACACTCTGACCAAATTACTCCAGGAGGACTCTTATCAATCTCTTGTTGAATAACAAATCTAAAAAAGATACAATACACCTATGTCTTCCAAACCTGCAGTAAAAAATGAGAAGGTGGAAGAGCTTCTTGCTGTGGCAAAAAAGAGAGGATACATCTCTCAAGACGAAATTTTAGAAGCTTTTCCAAAACCAGAGAATCATATCGAGGCTTTAGATTACCTCTATGATCAGCTTATCTCAAAAAGTATTGATATTTTTGAGACAGTTGAAGAAGATGGTGATAACCAAAAGCCAATTGAGGATCTGGAAAGAGAGCTTGAAGCCCTCAATATCATTCAGGGTGGAGCAGTTACTGATCCAGTACGCATGTATTTAAAAGAGATTGGTAGAATTCCCCTGCTTACTTTTGAACAAGAAGTAGATCTGGCAAAGCGACTTGAGGCAGGAGATGAATCAGCCAGAAAAAAGTTAGTGGAATCTAACTTAAGACTCGTTGTGTCTATTGCTAAAAAGTATGTCGGAAGAGGTATGAGCCTTTTGGACCTCATTCAAGAAGGAAATCAAGGACTTATCCGTGCTGTTGAAAAATACGACTGGAAAAAAGGATTCAAATTCTCAACGTATGCTACTTGGTGGATCAGACAAGCTATTACTCGAGCTATCGCAGATCAGGCCAGAACTATCCGCATTCCGGTACACATGGTAGAAAATATTAACCGCTTTATGCGTGCACAGCGCAAGCTCATGCAAGAGTTAGGCAGACAACCCACACCTGAGGAAATTGCCCAAGTTTTGGAGATAGAACCTGACAAAGCACGGGAAATCATTAAAATTTCTCAACAACCAACAAGCCTTGATACTCCAGTAGGGGATGAGGAAGACAGCTATCTAGGAGACTTTATCTATGATATTACCGCTCCAACGCTGTTTGATACCGCCTCACGCGGACTCTTAAAAGAACAGCTGAATCAAGTCCTTTCAACGCTTTCTGACAGAGAAAAAAGAGTAGTTGAGGAGCGCTTTGGCTTAAGAGATGGCAAACCTAAAACGCTTGAGGAAGTAGGAAAGATGTTTGCTGTAACCCGTGAGAGAATCAGACAAATTGAAGCAAAAGCTTTGAGAAAGCTTCGTCATCCTTCACGCGGTAATAAACTGCGTGATTACATAGAGTAACCTCTTCACTTTTTCATTTTTCACCTTATAATAAAGCTGCTATGTCTGAAAGATTATCTGCCGTGCCAGCTGAGGTTAGAGAAGAAAGTATAGACCATCAAGTAGAAGAAGATGCTACTCCAATAGACACACTTCTACCTTCGCCAGAAAATTTCACTCCTATAGACCCCTTTGATATTTACCTACAAGAGATTGGTTCTATCCCTTTGTTAACAGAAGAGGAGGAAATGATACATGCAAGAAGGCTAGAAGAAGCAAAAAAGGTTCTTAATAGTCCTGCTGCTAAAGACTTAGAAGTAGAGGAAATAAAAAGACTAGAGACACAAAAAAGAGAAGCACAAACACGTCTTATGGAAGCAAATTCAAAACTTGTAGTATGGGTAGCAAAAAAATTTCAAGGAAGAGGACTAGACATTTTGGATTTAACACAAGCGGGAAATATGGGATTGATGAAAGCTATTAATAAGTTCAAATTAAGCGAAGGTAAAAGATTAACAACATTTGCAGTCTATTACATCAGAGGAGCTGTTCAGAGAGCAATTGCTGAAAGTTCGCGCAATGTTAGATTACCAGTTCATATGCATGACCGTCTTATTCGAGTAGGAAAAATAGAACAACAATTAAGAGACGAGTTTGGGAGAGAAGCAACTCTGGAAGAAATTGCTGAAAGGATGGATTTATCAGTAGCACAAGTCAAAAAGGTTTTATATCTCAGAAAAAACAACAACACAACTAGTATTCATGAGAAAAATAGAGAAAGAGAAAACGAAGAAATAGGAAACCTTATTTTGGATAATGATAAAGGAGTGGATCCTGAAGAACAAGCAATTACTGCTTCACTAAGAGAACATGTACAAAGTTTTCTTTCACAACTGTCGGATAAAGAAAGAAGAGTAATGGAACTTCGATATGGCATAAGAGACAACATACCAAGAACCCTTGATGAGGTAGGAAAAGAGATTGGAGCTTCAAAAGAATGGGTAAGACAGATAGAAAAAAGAGTCTCTCAAAAATTTAGAGAAGAATTATCTCATCTAAAAGACTTTCTCTAACTCCTTTGCATATCAAGCTCAATATTGTATAATCGAAAGCGTATTCCGCGGTAGCTCAACGGTAGAGCAGGAAGCTGTAGCACTTTAAAAGAATTCTTTATCTGGCTATACTAAAAGTATGGCAGAAAAGAGAACGTATGCTGACCGCCGAGAGTATTTAATTATGGCTGTTGCTCGAAGAAGAAAAAAACTTCGGG
This sequence comes from uncultured Gammaproteobacteria bacterium, assembly GCA_964427615.1. GTDB lineage: Bacteria > Patescibacteriota > Microgenomatia > Levybacterales > GWA1-39-11 > CAYRUR01. Next base: position 78,387 of record CAYRUR010000001.1, read on the forward strand.
AAAAAGCTGTTGAATACAAAGGCGGAAAATGTATGATTTGTGGATATTCTCGCTGCCAAGCAGCGTTAGATTTTCATCACCTGGATGCCAATGAAAAAGAGTTTGGTATCTCGAAAGATGGAATAACAAGATCTTGGAAAAAAGTTCAAAAAGAGCTAGATAAATGTGTGCTCATTTGTTCTAACTGCCACAGAGAAGTACATGCAGGCATATTGCAGCCCTCTGCAGTAATGCAGAGTGGAAACATGGGGTGAATTCAGGGAAGCCCGCATCTTCAAAGAAGGGTAATCCTGAGCCAAGCTCGATAAATTGACAATAAAGTAATCGAGAAGGTGCAGAGACTAAGAGTGAGGAGTCATACCAATAAGCTCTATAAGCGCCCCATACCCTTAATATATGTATTAAGGGTAATGAGATAGTCCACACTTCTGGAAACAGAAGATAAAAGTGTAACTTCAAGGTTCTAGGTTCGAATCCTAGCCGCGGAGCACAGAAGGATTTTGAGACCACAAATCTTCTAAGTTAGTTGTATTATCAACCTTTTCCGCAGGTTCTAACCGTGCAGAAATTGTAATTACTTTTTCTTTTGTTTCAGAAATATATTCCAGTGGTCTTTGAATCTGAGGAATAAGAATTTTGTCCCTAATTTTTAGGTTCGCACCAAGACCTGCAAATATTTCCCGTTTTGTTTGTCTGTCACCATTCTTAAACCAGTAACGGGCATAACATGCAAATTCAAACGTCTTTTCTGACAGCTCAACCCATTTACTAATTCTGTCTCCTGTATCTCCCAACTTTTCCTCAAGTCTTTGCTTTTCCCTCATCAATACCTCCTTTTGTGATCTAAATTCTTCATCACTGAGAAGGTTACCATTTGAATTGTGAGGAGATATCTTTAATTTAATAAGGTTATCAATACGCTTCGTAACATCACTGTATGCCTCCTGTAACGCTCCTAGAGAAGCATTTCTGTCCTCAACCTCTCTATCATATAGCTCATTAATATACTTGATTGCCCAAGCCTTAAATTTCTCGGATATTTGAATGATAGAGAGTATCTCATCAATTTGTTTCTCAAGCTCTTCTTCTCGTATGCTACCTTGAGAACAATTAGAATCAACACGCTTTGTACAATGATAATAAATATAATGAAGCAGGGTAGGATTATTCATCTCCTCAATTTTTACTTCACACTTAGGACAGACATCTTTATTTTGTGATGCAAATTTTTGCTTACAATGAGGACAGATAATCTGGTACTTTTCTTCTGCGGTAATAGCAGCTCCACACTCACCACACTTCATAAGACCTCTATACAGAAATTCATAAGTTCTTGCTCTTGGACTTCCTTTTCTGCCAAGTAGCATTTGGACTCTCTGAAATTCTTCACGAGTAATCATTGGCTGATGTTTTCCTTTATGCCAAACTCCACTACCAACGGGATATTCAAATTCCCCATAATAAAATGGATCAGTAAAAATTTTATAGATAAAACTTCTCGTCATTGGTTTTCCTCCTATACTTTTATGCTTGGGAGTTCTGTAGCCCATCTCGTCATTCAACATTCTAAGAATCTGAGGTGGAGTGTAGGTCCCCGTGAGCATCATATCCCATGCCTTCCTAATGAGAGGGAATCTCACTGGATCAACTTTAATGGTCTTATTGCCTTTCTCAGCGTATTTATCATTCATATATCCAGGTTTTGCACCTGAAGGAAGCCATCCTTTTTCTGCTTTTTCCCGTAGTCCCCGCTTTACATTCTTTGAAAGATCATCAATAAACTTTTGAGCCATCCCAAATTCAACATACATCATAAATGAATTTTCACTTGCTTGATTGTACTCATTGGCAGGAGTACGCACCTCAATTCCTTTTTCTTTTATCATCCATATAACAGAACCTCCATCAACAGGATTCCTAGCCAAACGATCAACTTTCCAGCACAAAACGCCATCTATTCCCCCCTCGTACAAATAATTCATCATTTCGTTAAAAACGGGCCTTCCAGGGGCTTTTGCTGACCGTGACTCAGTATATACCTTCACCACAGCGATATTGAGTCTTTTAGCCAACTCTTGAAGTTCTTTTATCTGAGAATCAATGGAGAGAACTTGTCTATCCTCTGACTCAGAGCTCTTTCTTGCATAAATGACATACTTTTTCATAATCTTATTTTTATTTTGACCCGTCGCTTTTCCTAAGTCAACGGCCCTACTTAACCCTTAATATTTTCATGAATCCACCTGATATCACTTTCATCTAAGAGAGAGAAACGCTCTCTATCAAAATCCCAGTCGCTATTTTGATAACGTTCTTCTGATGAACCACCACCAGAAACCTTATTCTTATCCTTATAGGAAACTATAGTATTACCACTACTTTTGCCTGAATCCTGTTGCATTGATGCATTATTTTGTTGCACCCTCGCATCATTAAATTGCATACCTGAATTAGCTGACTGCACCTCTGCAATATCACTTACTAATACCCTATACCAACCATCCCCAATTTTACTCAAAACTCCCTTCTTTATTAGGCTATTGCGTGTTCTACAAACCTTTGAAGGTGACCAATGAAGAATGTTAGAAATATCGTAATCTGTAGCCTCAACTGTCATATATGTCTCTGTGTGTTTTTTATCCCAATCATACAAAGCAAGACATAGATCAAATAAACGAAATTCTTGGTCTGTAAATTCCATTTCCTTTGCAATGACATGCCTGTTTCTTTTAACTTTTTGGTACGTTGTGTTTAGCCTTCTCTCAATAGGTCTTTTCATCTTTTATGCGATACTGTTTATAAATAAAAGCAAAAAAGTTCAAGAATCTTTTCGCAACTAATTGTGCCTCTTTTTCAGTAATATCTTCTCCATATTCTTCTTTCCATATTTTTTGAAACTCACTAATTGCACTTTTACTCAGCATGTTTCCTCCAATGATCGGTTTTCAACAAAAATAATCTTTTTGAAAGTTTTAATAGTACCCAGAAGTATTCTTCATGTACAAATTGGGAATTTTTGCTGAAGTCACTTACATGCTCAATACATTTACCATAGAGAGAAAACTGAGAGTAGAGGGTGAAACTATTACGTCTTATACTGTGAAACTGTATGTCTTTTTGGGTAAGTAAGATTGGGAAGGTCTTTTTATCCTTGGTCGCAGAAAGGTTTTGTTTTGAGATTTCGTCTTTCATATACATATCCACACTCACATTTGTGCGGATGTGTACCGACCTTTCAATCTCAGTACCTATGAAGGTATAGCGCCACTATACAAAATGCAATTTAGATTGTCAATACAGGTAAAACGTGTTATCTGAAGACACAAAATATACATCTATATCACAGGTGTTACAAAGAGAGTAGTTCTGATAAGGAAATCTTTAGTGCTTCTGCAATTTTATGAACGGTATATATTGGCGGGTTACTCTCGCCTCTTTCAATCCTACCCATGTATGTTCTGTGAATTTCAGCATCATCCGCAAGATCTTCTTGGGAAATGTTCTGCTTCTTTCTCAGTTCCCTTATCCTTTCTCCGAATCTTTTTAAAAATACATCCTTTGACTGCTTCATGTTGAAATCGTATTCAAATGAACACTTGCAGTCTACACACGGAGAGTGTACAATACTCTCAACATTATGATTTTTTCAAAGAAAAAGTGCCCAAGATGCAACAGCATAAACCTGAATAAAGTAAAGCCTAGTTTGTGGAAAAAATGGCAAAACGCATCAATGAACGTAATGTTCTTTCCATTTAGCTTATTAAGAAAACAAGTAAAGACTTTAAATGTGTGTCGCGATTGTGGGTTCTCTTGGGAAGATAGGTAAGTATGGGGAAATATAAGAGAGATTTTGAAAATTTTTACTATATCTTTTTACTAACTACGATACCTCAAAATCAACTTCAAAAATAGAATTTTAAATAGGGGGCATACTTTTGTAGAAGTAAAGAGACATACACGCTTACTCCCTTATAAACATGTTTTTCAACCTAATAAACTCTTATTTTGAATATCTTCCACTATATAATTGTTCATAAAATCAGGTTATCTTGATATATCAAAGAGAACCTGCATACACACATTACTTTATCATTCAGATAATAAAGTAGTTGACAACTCTTTATCACTGGATTAATATAGAGCTGATGGATAATCAAACTCACGAAAAAGTATATACTTACCTTCGGAATCAACTTGCACAGGCTGAAAAAAGACTTCAGGCATACACTGTAGATAGAGAAGGAAAACCATATTTGAAGCGAAGTGCAGCACTTGTACTTGAAAAGTATGTAAAAAACTTTTCTCAGAGTGGAAAGGAACCAAGATGGGTTGCTGTTCCAGGATTAAGAGGAGTGGGTAAAACCACATTGCTAGCACAAATATATACAGAATTAAGTTGTCCTCCTGGATATAAACTATATATTTCGCTAGATGAGGCGAGTCGTGTCCTTGGTGTAAGCTTAACAGACATACTTACAGTACACGAGGAATTGTTAGGAAAGCTCTATGAAGAACTTGATAAACCAGTATTCCTGTTTATTGACGAAGTTCAATACGAAAAAAATTGGGGATTAGTTCTGAAGAGTATATATGACAGAAGTAAAAAAATATTTATCTTCTGTACAGGATCATCTGCTGTATCTTTACAAACAAACCCAGACGTATCAAGAAGAATTGTATTTGAAAAACTTTACCCACTTTCCTTTGTTGAATACATGCTTCTTAAACATCGTAAAAAGCCTATTACTGGCCTTGGAAAACAATTAAGAGACGCGCTAATTGCATCTTCTAGTGGAGAGGAAGTATATAAAAGACTTCTTAACTATCAGAATGATGTTAATAAGTACTGGATAGGAGTAGGAAGACTTGAAATTCAAAAGTACTTCAAATACGGCTCATTACCTTTTACCTTTCAGTTTACACAGGAACCCTTGATATACCAACAAATTGAACAGACCTTAACCAATATTCTTAACAAAGATATTCCTCAGTTAAGTAAATTTGAATCTGACACAATCACAAAAATGTATCAAATTCTTTACACAATCTCTGGTTCAAGTGTAACAAGCCTAAACTCCTTATCAAAAACTTTTAAAATATCAATTGTAACAATGGCAGAAATACTTGAGGTTTTTGAGAAATCAGAGATGTTACTTAGAATATACCCAAATGGATCACATTTTGGGCAAGTAAAAAAACCTTCAAAATATCTTTTTATCTCACCAGCATATAGGAGTATGTTTTTCAACCTTATAGGTAGCACTTTTTCATACGATAATTACAAAGGGTTTCTTTTGGAAGATGTCGTTGGATTGTATCTCTATCGCACTTTGGGTTTAAGGTTTGGAACAAGCCTTACTTATGATAGTGCAGAGGGAGGAGCAGATTTTATTATAAGCTTTGATGATAAAAAAATAGTAGCTGAGATAGGTTATGGAAAAAAGGACTTTCAACAAGTAAAGACAACAATGAAGAGAGTTGGGGGTACATATGGCTTATCAATCTCTTCAACCCGACTTGCATTTGATAAAGACCAGAATGTAATCTCAGTACCACTTGGCTACTTTTTACTAATATAACTAATCTTATGCAATAAGTTGGAGATTAATTTCATATCCTAACTCTGCTACTATTTTTATGGGTCACACGTTTGTTCATTGCATGCTTCTGAGAACTAAGAAGAAATAATGAGCTATTTAAGAGCAGAGAAATGGAATTAAAGTAATCATAAGGTTATTTTGTTTTGAATAATTCTACTTGTAGAGGATATTCCTTCATGCCAAGACATAACAAAAAACATCACAAAATCCCAAAAACATATCTTGAAAGATTCACTGATTCTGAAGGGTTTGTATGGATTGCAGATAGAAATCTCAATCTCTATCCCCAGAAACCAATAAACACTCTTACTGAAAATGATTATTACACAATACGGTTTAGAACAGGCGGTGGAACCCTTAATGTTGAAACAAAATTTTTAGGAGGAATAGAGACAAGATATTCAAAAATATATAAGCAAAAACTTGAAGGACAACAGCCCATATCTCAAGAGGACAAAGCAAAACTTTCAATATTTGTTGCCTCTATGTTGGAACGTCAACCAATGACACGACAGTCTCTTGAGAAGTTTTTCTCAGAAATTGAAGAACATATAACTCACATGAGAGGTTTACCAGACCATGTTAAGGAAAAAATGGCATCGGTTCCCGTGCTCTCTGGAAGTGGTCCATCATTCTCTGCGGATGAATTACTTGAAGCTGGGAAAGATGTCAGTTCACTTCACTCATCTCTTATACCCGACACTGTTGTTGATATTGCACCTATCATTTTTGATATGAAATGGGCATTTATGGTAAAACCAGAAAAATCAGAGCCTTTTATAACTTCCGATAATCCTTGTGTAATGGTTGACCCAGTGGGAGAAGCAGAATTCGGAAGGGGAACGTTTGGCGCAGCTCCAGGGTTTGTAAAAAAACATATAGAACTTACTCTGCCATTATCCAAGAATATGGCTCTCTTATGTGGATGGAAACTGGAGCATGACTGTTTTTACATAACAGTACCAGAAGGGCAGGTCAAAAACATAAATTTAAGGACAAAACGACACGCAGATTATGTTATTGGACACGATAAGAAAATGCTCGAAGAAATGATAGAGAGAGTGAAAGCTTTTGAGAGAAAAACAGGCTCAAAATGATATATAGAAATTTCTTATATTGTCCTACATGCGGAACCAACTATTTAGATTCAGAATTCTAGTACCCCACATGAGGCAGTAGAAACTCTGGTATACTTTTTGTGAAAATATAATGAATAAGTCAGTAATCTACGCACGAGCATTTGGAAAGCTCTACAAGCTATTTGATATTGTACTGAGAAACGATGAATCAATATACTTATACTTTCCAAGAAGAAAAGGCTACATTATAAAGAATAAGCAGGATATAGACCTTGGTGGCCAACAGAGCAAAACTTTTACCTTTAACAAGAATGTTCATGATAGAGTTACTAATCCATATGTGTCATTTCATCCAGGTAAAGGAGTAATACATGTGAATGCATTTAATGAAGAGAAAAAGATAGTACCTTTTCTTAAAGATAGAATGAGTCATTCTTTTAATGAGATATTAGATTCACAAACGTTTTTTCCTATACTAACAGTCCTTATCCCACCTGACATATTCAGCTTTGACAGTTTTGATGTACCACACAAGAATAATCTTATAGCTAACATTCCACCTAATTTTCCCAAGGCTCTTTCAGTTGACTTAATAATCCATGAAAAGGGTGGTTATGTTGATAAGACTGAGCTGCCTTATGCAAGATTAAGAGATTTAGCTTTTATGGCTCATCTAAAAGATATACATACAAATAAAATCTCTTATACATTAGTTTTTAACAATGTTGAGGTGAGTGGTGAAGAGCTTTCAAGAGAAGTAATTACAATTATATGGAACAAGGAGATGCCGTTTTCTTTCTGTCTGAAGCCTCTTAAGGATTAGGAAACAGACAAATAATAGGTTCTGATTGAGTCCATCAGGCGGAGCCAGAGTTCTCTTATCCGAACCAAGTCCATGTCTATGCAGGCTTGGAAGGCTTCGGTATAAGTGATATCAATGATTTTTTTGTTCTTAATCCAGATTTTTTGGATAAACCACTTCAGGAATTGTTTCCTCTCATTTTTGGTAAACGATTTATACAGTGCTGGTAAATCTTTTAGGGTGTTTATAATGGTATCTATCTTTTGCTCGTCTAAATTAGCGGATGGCCTTTTCAGTTTAGCAATTTTACCTTCAACTGCTTTCAGCTCTTCTCGTAATGGCACATATTTTGGTTCAATTCGTTCTTTAGGAACCAGTTCTGATATTAACTGATCCTCCAGCTTATCCTTTTTCTTTTCGATAATTCTTTTACGATCTTCCAAGGCTTTAATTTGACCTTGAATATCTTTACCTTGGGATCTCATGACATCCTCAAGCTCTGTCCGCAAAGCTCGTAAGAATCGTTCTCCAAATTTAATACCAGCAATATGGTCTTCGAGTTGTTTATGAACATCTTCCATGGGAGCATAAGGTTGAGTACATTTTATCTTTCTGTTTTTTGGCCCCATACATCGGTAATAACGGATTATTAACCCACTTGGTTTTTTGTGCTCCTCACCGCTCATTAAAGTAGTGCATTCTTTACAAAAGACCATACCAGCCAGGAAAAAATTATGTTTTCTGGTTCTATCAGCGCCTTTATTGTGTTCTGCAAGCATAGCTTTTGCCTTATTTATATCATCCATCTCTACTACTTTAGGGTGGTGCCCTGGGTAAACCTTGCCCAAATATAAAACTTTCCCTGCATATCTGACATCAGTAAGGATCGTATGAATTAAGCTATGACTTACTCTTTTACCATTAGGAGAGCGGAATCCTTCTTGATATAATTCTTCCTCTAACGTATAGACCGAAGGTGAAAGCCGGTTGTTAAACCTTCTAAAAATCTCTTTGATAAAATACTCTCGCTCCTTGTCAATTTTCCAGGGTACGCCTTTTTGAAATGAGTTAATATAGCCAATTCGTGCTTGTCCTGGTTGGAATCCTTTTTCAGCAAGAGCGATCATGGTACGCCTTGTTTTCTCACCAGTTATTTCTCGTTGGAGTTGATTAGCACCAGCCATCACCAAATCAACAAATTTTCCTACTGGATCATCTCCAAAGTTTGGTTGTTGCGTAGCAATAAGCTCGATATTATGTTTTTTGAGAAGTGCTTTAACAGCTAAGTGATCTTGAGCATTTCTGGCAAACCGATCTGTTTCTTCCAGGAGAACGATATTTACATCCTTATCTGTAGGATATAATCGGGTTGTTTACACTTTTGGGAGGTGAAGACCTATCACAATTCATAAGAATACTCGATTAACCCCACATTTGCGAAAGGAGATATTTGAAAAGTATCATGTAGAGCGGATACGAGTAACTGAACTGGCTCGGCTGTATCATGTTTCACGAGTAACGATTTACAAAGTTTTGAAACGAGCTCGTCAGCAAGAGCTGTACCAACGCTCAAGTACTAATCTGCGTTATCGTAGTCTGGAGTATGGACTCAAGCGCTTAGCCAAGATCGAACAAAAACTTGAAGAAAAGCTAAAAACACAGGCCAAACGTTATAACAAAGCCTATCCTGGTGAGATGCTCCATGTGGATACTTGTTCTCTGCCTCATCTACGGGGTGAGTCTCGTTTTACGCCTCAGGAATGTTTGCATATAGCCATTGATGATTTCTCTCGAGAGCTCTATGCAGCTATTCTGCCTGATAAAACAAGTGCTTCTAGTGCTTTGTTTTTAAAACAAGTTCTTGCTGAGTGTCCTTACACCATTGAACAAGTATACTCAGATAACGGGGTTGAATACAAAGGAAATCCTGATAAGCATGCATTTATGCAAGCTTGTGCAGAGCATGGCATTACCCAACGGTTTACCAGAGTCAGGACACCACGCACGAATGGAAAAGCAGAACGAGTGATCAGAACTATCTTTCAGATGTGGCATGATAAGCATGAATTTACCAGTCGAGCTCAGCGGAAAGTGCTGTTAGTGCGTTTTGTCAATTATTGCAACACAGTTTGGGTTAAATCTTGTTGGATACGCAACTGACGGATTCTATTTGCTAATTTTTTATCCTCTCGTTTTAACCTCCTCCTTTTTATGCGCTTCTTTCCCTCCTTCGATTCCATGTTTTTTAGTCTCGCAAGGAAGCAAATGGGTTACCATTAGCGCAAAGACAAGGAAAAGAGCTAAATGTATTGACTTTAGGATCTATTCTCGATACGCTTTTATATAGACCAGGCGCTAAGACAAATATGAAATTTCAAGTTCTCAACAAACATGACAATCCGAAAAGAAAGGAGCTTCTTAAAAAGGAACTACAGCTTTTTAAGGATCATCTCCAGACACTTGCATGGCAATCTCACACCATTTTGAGTGGATTAAAAGAAGTACAGCAACGAAAACAAATAGAAGAAAAGATTAGACAGTTACAAACTCAACCAAAATAAAAATGTATGTCACAACCAACAGAGCCCCATATAGAAGATAATGTTAGAGGACTGGATCAGCGTGCCGAAAAACAACTTGTAAGACGAGAAATTTCTGAAGGTGTTAGTGAGTATTTTGATACTAAAGCAGAAGCTCGCACAGCAGCAGAGCATACACGAGGTGCTATTGGTCAGGATTTAAGATATGCCGAGGGATTAAGAGATACGGGTGGGTCTACTGCTGAAACGGGCATCAGACGAATTAAGGATATTGCAGATCAGGTTGATACAGATACAGCAGCGTTTGAAGCAAAAGCAGATCGGTTGAGTTCTCCATACGTTATTTCTCCCCAGTTAGCAAAAGAACATAAAGTTGCAAGATTTCTTAAAAAACCACATTTACTTGAAGGTGAACCTGGAACAGGGAAAACCTCGCTTGCTTACGCCGTTGCAGGTGACGAAGGTTTGCCCTTAATTCATTGCCGAGGGAAAAGTACGCTAACTGCTCAATCAGTTATGTATGAGGTAGATTATGTTGGGAGATTAAATGATGCCATGCTTGCACAAAATATCCCCGATGTATTACGAGGACAGACACAACAATGGGTCAAGTATTTAGAGTCTGGTGGGGATCCTAATGCAGCAGAATTCCAAAGTTTTATGGTTGGTTTTGAACACTCAGCAAAGTTATTAAATTTAGAAAAAGTATCAGATGTTAGAAGATACTTAAAATACGGTGAATTAGGAGAGGCTATTATCAGAGGAGCACAGGGTGAAAAAGTAGTTTTACTCTTTGATGAAATTGATAAGGCAAAGCGAGAATTCCCCAATGATTTACTTGATGAATTAGAACATCTAACTATACGAATCAGAGAAACAGGTGAGGAAATAAGCGCACCGAGAGAAAATGTTTTTGTTCTAATCACCTCAAATCATGAACGAGACTTACCAGAACCATTTTTAAGAAGATGCGTTTATAGTTATATAGATTTTCCTGATGCTGAACAAATGACAGAAATTGTGAGGGCACATACTCCGGATATCAATGAGAGACTTCTTGAGAGCGCTGCAAGAAGATTTTACGAGATACGAGGACGAGCTGACTTACAGAAAAAACCGTCTACATCAGAAATGTTAGATTGGGTACGAGTTCTCCAAGAGTTTGGAGTGGAAGAAGTAACTGACGAGACCCCATTTGCTGAAACACTACTTAAATATAAGGAGGATCAAGATAAGTTAGGTGTCAGAGGGCGAAGAGAAGAAAAACTAATACAATCTGGTTTACCAGAATCAGTTGTCGCAGCACTCAATGGGGATAAAGTAGTTCGCTTAAGAGCTGCCTCGTATTATGACCGAAATCCAAGCCCACAAGCATTAGTAAAATTAGCAAACGCTGGGTATCGGTTTACAACCGCAAAATCTGAAGACAGAAATGGCAGACCGTTTAATATACACGCCGATAATGTAAGACGAGTTGATGACTTAACATTTACTATTCTACCTTACGAAAAAACCAAGGATGGTACTATTACAAGCCCAAGTGATTTATACGAAATTTTAGAAGGAGCAGAAGCTATTGAATCAACAATGGAAGTGACAGATACACCAATAGAACTTGCTTCTATAGAAGATGGCAATGAGTATTTTATAAAAGGCAAAGATGCCCAAGGAAGAACAGTCTATCGAATGTCAGATGGGCGATTTGTCTACGAACAACAAGTAGGGCAACATGCCAGCGAAAACTATTAACTTATGTATGAAGGCGCAGAAACAAGTCCACAACCGCAACCACCTCATATCCCAGAACTATCTTCCCAGCAAGAAGGCGGACATGATTTCCAATATGACCCCGAAGCCCAAAGTATTCTTGTCCGTTCTGTAGATAGGTCAGGGACAATTAAGGAACAAAAACATCCCTTTCAAGAACTTCTTTACTCTCTGCGAAATGAAGGTGTTCAAGCTACAACTAGCGAATGGCTTGATCTTCAACGTTGTTTAGCAGAAGGCCAAGTACAAAGTCTTGATGACTTATATGTCATTGCCCGGAGCTTGCTGGTAAAAGATGTCTCAGGATTTCCATCATTTGATACTGTGTTCGGAAGAGTTTTTTATGGCGTTGAACCACCAAAGCCAAAAAATGAAGATGAATGGAGTGATGAATATGAAGAACCAGAAGAAGAGCCTCAACAAGAACGAGATCAAGATGAGGCAGAAGATGAAGCCACAGAAGAACCTATTCAAAAGGAAAAAGAAGATATAGAAGAAGTGGTAGAAGCAACTACAAAAACTTCGGAAGATGTTCATGGTGGTGATGAGGCGACCAAAGACATAGAAGATTCTCCAAATGCTGCAAATGAAGGCAAGCAACTTGATAACCATGGTGCTGAAAAAGGAAAGAGTAAAGAAAATCAAAAGAAAAAAGGCGAAGGTGGAGGCCAACAGCAACAAAATGCTCAGGGTGGAGGTAATCAACAAGAAAAAGGACAAGGAGGCGGTGACAAAAATACTGAAGGAGAAGGTGGCGATGGTGAAAAAGAAAATGATGCCGGTGGAGGTAAAAGGTTAGAAAAAGCAGAAGGTGTAGTAAAGGAAGGAAAAGGTGGGTTTTCTGCTCGTGAACGAGTCATGGAGCGAAGGTATGATGGCTATGACAAAGACAAGATCTTAGGATATGAACAATTTAGCCAAGTTCTTGCAAAACTTACTACTATTATGCGTGATGCAACTACAATTAGGACATCACGATTAGATCAGCTTGCTACTGCTCGGAGTATTGCACAGCATGGCGGCGTACCAGAATTTGTTTGGGAAGAAGAAGCAGAGGAAAAGCCAAAAGTTGTTGTATTATTTGACGTTGGAGGAAGTACTGATGAATTCCGTCCTATTATGGAAAAACTTTTCGCCGCTGCAAAAGATACTATTGATGAACTTGATGTTTATTATTTTCATAATGCTATCTACGGCGATGTTTGGCCACAGAAAGATGGTAACTGGGGGGAGCACTTTATTCCAATGCGAGAAATACTAAAAAGAGATGAAAACACCAGGGTTATAATTGTAGGTGATGCTTGGATGGCAGAAGGTGAGCTACATGGTGGAGGTTCTTATTATGATGAACAAGAAAGTTCAGAAACCGGATACGATAACTTCAGAAAAATACAACGAACATTTCCTCATACTGTCTGGGTAAATCCGATTTTAGAAAGAGATCATGAGCAATGGGATAATTCAGGAACAATTGCAGACATTAAAGGTATTTTCCCAATGTATGATTTAACTCTACGAGGTTTAGAAAATGCAGTTAGACGTTTAATGGAAGAATAATCCCTCAGCTTTTATAAAGCTATTGCAGGAGCTTGAGAACTCTCTGTTTTTGCCCTATAATCGCTTATGGTACGGATAATATCCCAGAGGGGGAGCCATAGTTGATTATCATTGTACGATAATATCGTATCAAATGGTTTTTGAGCTTGAAATTGCACGTTTTTACCCTCTAATTTCAGGTTCTGAAGTGTAAGCCTTATTAACTGCCGTCTTTCTTCAACTTCTGAACTTTCAAACAATTCATACGCTTTATTTGCCAGTTCTAGTAGGTATTTAGCCGTGATGTAGTAGTTATCCTCTGCTTCCTGTAATAATGCCAGTATGGTATCTATATCCGCAATCTGTTCACAGAACGACTGATAAATCTGTCATGGTCGCTTTCAGTAATACACCTGTAGCTATATCATATTGGGGTGTTTGCATGCCCTTTATTATGTTTAGCTGTTGTTCCAGTATCTGTATTTGAAGCTCCGTCATATACGCCTCACATTCTTCTTTTTGTCTTTCCCAGTCTGATTTTTTGATAGTTACAGGCGGGTCATATCTTTCAAAATTAACTAAATCAACTTCAGGTGGTTCGTATATCGGTAGCTCTGGCATTTTGATAGTCTGCAAAATGTCTAAAGCAGGAAACTTGTAAGCTGTGATCGTCTTCAAAACTTCTGCCATGTTTGAGTTTGCTATCTCGGCTAAAGTAGTCCCTAGTTTGGTAAATTGCTCATGATTTGCTTCTACAATCGGTTTTAATGCTTCTGCTCGTTCTTCAACAGACATCTTATCCAAATCGTAGAGAGTTACTTTTTTATCAGATAATTTCGGCATATGTCATTACATCTTCAAAAAACGGTCTATAAAAACCGTTCAGTTATGGGCAATAAATGTTTTCGTATTGGCACTGGAAACATGTGTAAAAACTTATTCCACTTTTCAACTTTGTTTTCTGGAAACTCTGCAAACATCGGGTCTTTTTGAAGCATTTTCTGTTCATATGGTAATAAGCGACACAGTCTAAATGGTATTTTGCCTTGAGCTATTTCTTCTTTCGTCCAATTATCTTTTACTCCAATTGCCCCAGTACCCTTACGCACCATTACAATCACTTTCTCATCGGGGTCTTTACTAAAATCAGGGTGTACATCAATGACTTCAGCCTTGTCGTAGGTCGCTTTGTATATTTTTACCAATCGTGTCATTACTTCAAAGTATGCAAGGGTCTTATTTACAAGCTTCATTACATCGTCTGTTTTATACACCTTAGTAGGACTAGGAATACGTACCTCATCATCATATAAACAGTAATCAGAGTGAAAAACTGCGTTTCTCAAGTCTTTATCAAAAATACTTACTAATGGCTCAATGTTTTTTTCCAAACCTTGGATTTTTGCCATTTCCTTTATTTTGTTTAACTTTTCAGAAGCGAACATTGGTCTAGTCTTGCCACTTTTCCCGAGCTTTATATCTGGAAAGCAAAACGCAGAGTATCTGTTGCCCGAAATAACCCTCAGTAAATTACACAGCAAGTCGTATGGATAAGCGGCTTCTAATATTAAGCCGTAGAGGACAAGGAATAAATGCAACTGCTCGGTGTTGTAGCAAACTTTGTACTTCAGCTTATTAAAGGTTTCAAAAATATCTTGAGTTGTTTCAAATGCGTCCCAACCCGCATCATGCATTCCCTTTATATTTATTAGTGTGCAAATAAACTCAAAATCGGATTGTTCCTGTGCCTTGGCAAAGAGCGGGTCTAAAGCATTGAAGTAATCAACCAAAGCTTGTGCGTATGTGGGGTTAGTGTCCTTTGGAACATTGTGTGCTATCCATAATCCATTTTCGTCTCGTTTTATCATAGGTCATATAGTAGTTTTTATTTCTGCTTGGTCTAATAGGTTCATAGCAAGGCTACTTAAAGATAGGTATTCGTAGGCTCTTTGAGGGTCATCTATCTTTGCGTCAGAAGTGTGGCTTTTTTCGTTTCTGAACATATCAATAGCCATTGTTAAAAACTTTACTCCTTCATTGAAGTCATGGTCTACATTACTGGCAACAGCACCTTTAATATGTAACTTAGTGTTTCCAAAAGCCTTAGAGCCTGTTTCATATCCCGTCAAATCTCTTAATCTATCTCTAACAATCTTAAATCCTTTTTCTACAGCCTCTGGGTATTCTGCTTTTTCAAATAAGCTCTGGCATTTTGCAAAAATCTCTGGGTGTAAAACAGAAAGGTCGTGTTTTAATTGCGAAACAATTTTTTTAGGAGTTTTACCCATAAACTCTTGATACTCTGGCTCATTTTGTATTTTCAGAAAGTAATCATCAAAAGCAGGTAACAACTCAATATGATAAGAACCATCGTCTGGCTCGTTCAATCCATACATAGCTCCAGCTTCTCTTATGCGATTTCCTACTTTAAGAGTGATAATCACTTTTTCTTCCTGCTCTAGCTTTGCAAATAGTAGGCTAAGTTCATCGCCTTTATATTTATTATTGAGGTTCCGTGTGGCGTGTATTTTCAAAGATTGTCCCGATGGTGTAATTTCTCTTACATCCTCAAGCCTATTTAGTAAAAAATAAAGTTTCTGCTTGCCGTTCATCATATAGTCATTACATTTTCGTAAAATGAGCAAGCTCTATTTTATCATTGTTTAGCAATAAGTAGGAGTATTAAGTGTAAGCGGATTGGATTTCAAAAGTTTCAAAGACCGTTTTTATGTTCTGTAAGCTAAACCCGAACTCTATTTCTCGGTTACGGAACACATCAGCTAGTGGAGCCAAATAGAACAAACTACATTTTATTCATGATATACTTTAGGTATGTCTAAAAACCCTATTATTAATGCTTTGAGTGCTTCAGGGTATATCATCCTCGTTGTTTCTGTTATCACCTTTATATCTCAAACCCAGAAGAACAAGCCTGATACTTTTTTGGCTCCAATTATATTTTTATCACTACTTACTCTTTCTGTTACCGTAATGGCATGTCTGTTTTTTTATCAACCTTTGCAGCTGTTTATATCGGAAAAGAAAAAAGAGGCAGTAGATTTATTTGTTAAGACAGTGGCTATATTTGCAGGATTGACACTTATTGCTTTAGCTTTACTTCTTACAGGGGTTATCAAGTAATACTAGAAAATAAATTCGAACATTGACTAGCCCTCGAGCCAATTCATTCTTAATGAGAGATTGCATTCCTATTGATAAGTTTATTCTGACAATCTTTCCTCATTTCTTTTAAAAAACGTCTTGACTTAAAGAAATACATACACAATTCTAGATCTTCTGTAGTAATGAACTCCCCCGCGGCAAGCTGACGGGGTAGTTCATTCTTTTTAAAAAATCAACTAAAATCCTTACAAAAAAATTACTGTGGGTTGATACAATCACGACATGAAAAGCTGGATCATTTTGGCTATTTTTTCAATTATCCTTTTACTTTTCGATCCATCGTTAGCGATAGCTCAATCCAATGCAGAAAGCAGCAACCATACTGCTCGTGAAGAAATGGAAGGAAAAGGTATATGGGAAAAACTACAGTCAAAACAACTAGAATGCAAGAACTTAACCGAGCATAATTTTGAAATATTAGGAGAATACTTTATGGGTCAATCTATTGACAATACTCAAAGACATGAAGCTATGAACAAAATGATGACCAGTATGATGGGAGAAGAAGGCGAAAGACAGATGCATGTTACTCTGGGCGAAAGGTATAGTAGCTGCGATACTGCTGCTACATATCCTCAAAATGGGTGGGGTTTTATGCCAATGATGTGGATGAGAGAAGGAGGTGGAAATTCAATGATGGGTTATGATGGTTGGGATCACATGATGGGCTGGAGTTTTGGCATTTTAGGATGGTTTTCTATGTTGATTTTTTGGATACTTCTTATTCTAGGAGTTATTGCTCTAATTAGATATCTAACCAGATCAGAGTCAAGTAGAGAAAGCACCTCATCTCTTAACATTCTCAAAGAACGATATGCTCGAGGAGAAATTAATAAAAAAGAATTTGAAGAAAAAAAGAAAGATCTACTTTAGTAATTTTATTTACTTTTTGATGAGTTTTAGACATTCTAATTAAGTATCCTTGAATAAAGACTGCTTCTTTACAAAACTATAAAAACGATATTTACTCTTTAATTGAAAAAGGCACATAAATAACTGTTTCGGTAAGATGTAACAATCACACCCAATAATTCTCCTTTTAAGACAAAATTTCCTTACTTTTTTATTTCACGAGTTATACATGATGTTTAAGAGCACGACGTATAAACGGTGCCATAAAAAGGGAGGTGATAAACACATGCGTATTTTAAGTATAAAAAAGGTCATTCTCTCCGTTGCAGTAGCGGTAGTAGCACTTAGTTCTTTGTTTATGACACCATCAGCGTTTGCTGGTTACGACTATGGAAATAACTGGAATTGGAATCGCTACGATAACTATAACCACTACGGACGCGATAGAGATGATTGCTACAGAAATAACCGATATGACTATTACCGCAATAGAGATCGGTTCTCCAGAGTTTACTATAAAGCCGTTTACAGTTCCTTTTATGGAAATAACGGCTACGGGTACTGGGGGTACTGATAGTAGCAAATTCCAGCCGACAGCTTAAAAACTGTTGAACCAAAGAGTAACGTACCATTCTATTTCTAGAAAACGTTTCTCGCAATTTAGAGGGGCTTTACTGTCCCTCTAAATTATGGGGAATACATATAACTCAAGTAATTGTTCTTAAAAACCCTCAAGAAGTAGAGTAATTTTTAGAAAATGTTACATAAAATAGTTTTTCATTATTTAATGTAACGAAGCGATTACGTATAAATCTTTTCCTTACTAATAATTAATATCTCTTTTTTAGAAGAAATTGCTTTCATCATATATATTTATATTAGTAGTAATAGTAGAGGGTGTTAATATGTGTATAAACGGTGAAGAAAAGGTTCAAAAAATATGTGGATAACTCCGGCATAACTTTGGGGAAATAATGTTAATAAAAATGAACCTCTTTTTATTATGTTAATATCTGGCTCGTATTCTACAAAAACAAACATCTTTTACACATTTGCCAATTGCCCTGATCCCCAACATATCCACATGAGTTATCCCCATTTTGGGATACCTTTAAAAAGGTACTTTCTAAACTAATTCCTATCTGTTTCTCATAAAAATCTTATGCTTTTGCAGTATACAAAAGGTATGAAAGAAAGTAGTGAAGGTAGAAGTCCTCTGGGTATGCAAACGCGATTGACTAGAAGGCAATTGTTGGTAGGCGCGGGAGCATCACTTCTTACATCTTGTATAAAAGCACCTGAAAAGAAACCGAATGAAACACTACTCTCCAGGGCTCCTTCTACAGGAGATTCTTTTGTAACAGAACAAGCTTCCTTTTCACCGTCCCTAAATCTTTTAGAATGTGATCCTGTACATATGAGAGAAGCAAGAGAAGCCTTTATTGTTGGTTATGAGAACTGGAAAAGACAATTTTTATCATCAGCAGGCAAAGAACAGCTGAGGGTGATTTCTAATGAAGAAGAAGGAACCTTCTCAGAGTTTATGGGACACGGCATGCTTTTTTCAGCTTACAGGGATGATAAACCTACTTTTGAAGGACTTTGGAAGTATGCGCAGCAGCACACAAATACTGATGGACTGATGAGTTGGAACGTTGATGCTTTAGGTAGCCCTAACAGTAACAGTTCTGCAGCAGACGCAGATATTGATATCGCACAGGCTTTATTGGTTGCAGATAAAAGGTGGGGTGGATATAGTGACGAGGCTGGCGAACTTATTACTACTATTATGGATCATGATGTAGAACCAGATACTTTTATATTGAAAGGCGGAAATGATTGGGGGGGAAGCAGCGGCACAAATTCTTCCTATTACTCACCTCTTTCCTATGAGGAATTTGCAGTACATACAGGAGACACAAGGTGGAAAAATGTCGCACAAAAAAGTTGGGAGGTAATTGATGCAGTTAAGGAAGCAAGACATACCAGAACAGGTCTTCCTCCAGATTGGACACTTCCCAACGGAGAACCACTTTTATCAGTAGGACCCACAACTCATTATTATGGATATGAAGCAATACGGGTACCCTTACGGCAAGCAGAAGCAGCTCTTGTGTCAAGAGACGACGCTGTACGAGTTCATGCTGTAAAACAAATGATGAAAGTAAACGCTTTCTTTGAAACTATTGATCCTGACTATATGAAAGACGGATACGATATTCGTACCGGTAAGACAGTGGGAAAATATTATGAGGTTCCTGCATTTATCTCAACAACTGCAGTTGCCTCACTTGTCTCTTCCAGAGAAGAGTATCGTCAAAGGCTGCATGAGAAGACGATAAGACAGGTAAGTAAGCAGGTCTATAATGAGACTATCCGATTGCGTGCTCTACTCCTACTCAGTGGATTGATGAAAGAATAAAAAGAGGATACAATAAGAGCATGAAGCCTATGGTTTGTATTTTTGCTCATCCTGATGATGAATCTTTTGGTCCCGGTGGTTCAATTGCTTCTTTTGCCAAAGAGCGCGATGTATACCTGATTTGCGTGACGAGTGGAGATGCTCAGGAACAATTTAATCATTCAGATATAAGTGATTTAGGAAAGGCAAGAAAACAAGAACTCATACGTGCAGCTTCTATTTTAGGAGTAAAAAAGGTTGATTTTCTAGGGTACCAGGACGGAACACTTTCCAATAACCTTTATCATGAAATTGCAGAGAAAATACAGCAAAAAATAGAAGAGTATCAACCAGACACACTGCTTACGTTTGAGCCAAGAGGAGTATCAGGGCATATTGATCATATTGCGGTCTCCATGATAACTACCTATGTGTTTTACAAACTCCCATATCTTAAAAAACTTCTCTATTTTTGCGAAACCAAAAAAATGGAAAGGGAGATGCGTGAGTACTTTATTTATGTTCCTCCTGGGTATGAATCAAAAGACATTGGTTTGACAATTGATACTACTGAAATGTGGGAAACAAAAATAACTGCGATGAAAGAACACCAATCCCAGCAAAAAGATGTTGACTGGATGCTACACATTTTGGCTAAATACCCTAAAGAAGAACATTTTCTGGTGCTGGAGAAGTAATATAAAAGTTTTAGATATTTTGTTCAAGTGTATCTTCTACTGTATATGGTCCTACTCGGGTTCTTTTAATAGAAAGAGCCAAAGCTCCTACTCCCAATCTTTCCCCTAAGTAATGGCAAAGAGATCTGATATAGGTCCCACTGGAGCAATGTATGTGAAAAGTAATAACAGGAAGTAGTGTTTCAGGTGGATAGAGAGAAAAAAAAGATTGCCATCTCTCCTTTATTTCTTTTTGCCGAAACTCTCCTTCAACTCGGTCTATTTGAGGAAAAATGCGGTCTTTGAGTTCTGAAAGGGTAATGGTCTTAGTATCAAGCATTTTAAGATCAAATATCTCTACTACCTTTGTTGGAATTACTATTTCTTTTAGTTTTTTTTTCCTTGCCCAGTAAAAAAGAGGTTTTCCATTAACTCGCGCTGAAGAGTAGGCAGGATAGGCTTGTTCCTGTTTTCCTTCCAGTAAGGGGAGGAGATAGGAAAGCTCTTCTTTCCAGTTGGAAGAAGGAGTTTTAATCTGAGGATCATCAAGTATTCCTAATGTATCATGGGTGTCTGTTTGGAGACCAAAAATAGCTTCAAATAGATACTCTTTTTCAAGTCGTTCATAGTCTTTGCGTTTTTTATTCTCATCTCCTACAAGCACCAGAAGAACACCCTCAGCCATAGGGTCAAGTCTACCTGCATAGCCTAACTTTTGCTCCTGATAGGAAGGATTTTCTTTTTGAAATTGTTGAATAAGTTGCAGGGGAGTAATGCTTACTGGCTTATAAAGAGGTAGTACTTTTTTCATAGCTTCTGATTATACAAAAAGAAGAGGGTTTTTTGCCCCCTTCTTCTGTTTTTAAGAATAGTGTTATTTATTCTTTAATTCTTCAAAACGATTACTGATAGCTTGCCAATTAAGGACTTGCCACCAGGCATCAATATATTCAGGACGCCTGTTTTGATACTTTAGGTAATAGGCATGCTCCCATACATCAAGACCCATAATGGGTTGTTTACCCTCCATTAAAGGAGAGTCTTGATTGGGAGTGGTGGTAATGGATAATGAACCATTATCAAGTACTAACCATGCCCAACCGCTTCCAAATACGGTTGTTGCCGCTTGAGAAAATTTTTCCTTAAAAGACGCAAAATCACCAAAAGTGCTATCTAAAGCGCTAGCAAGTTCTCCTGTTGCTTCTCCACCTCCATTTGGTTGCATAATCTCCCAAAACATGGAGTGATTTGCATGTCCTCCTCCGTTGTTACGTACGGCGGTTCTGATATTCTCAGGGATTTGATCCAAGGATGACAGAATCTTTTCAATAGGCATTGCTGCCAGGTCTTCATGTCCTTGGAGAGCAGCATTGAGCTTATCTACATATGCTTGGTGATGTTTGTCATGGTGAAGATGCATGGTTTGCTCGTCAATATAAGGTTCCAGAGCATTATAAGCGTAGGGTAAATCTGGTACTCTAAACATAATATTCACCTCCTTTCCTTATTAAGTATACATGAATAAGGAGTTTTATTTCACAAGCTAAGAAGGTAGATTTTAGTATCTACCTTCTTATACTAGTCTCGTTTTACGGACCATCGTTATATTCCTCGTGGTCCCAGAACCATTCTTCCAATCCAGATTAGGAGTATAGCTCCCAGCGTGGCTACAAGAATGCTGTAGAGATTAAATCCGGTTACCCCAGGAGCGCCAAAAAGATTGGCTACAAAACCTCCTACAACTGCTCCCACGATACCAAAAAGAATATCCATGAGAGCTCCTTGAGAGCTATTTGTTTTCATAACTACTGAGGCTAGCCATCCAGCTATAAGTCCTAGTAGTATCCATAATAGAAAATTCATATGTTCACCTCCTTTCAGCAATTTATTCTGACATGATTATCTTAGGTTGAATTGTTGAAAGTGTAATAATAACAACGTAAGAAAGGAGTAAGAGATACAGAACAGAACACACTTTATTGATTTTAGCGGTTATAATAGGAGCCAACATGGATCAGGAGAAGGTTGCAGGTTTGGATATTAAAACACTCGCGTTGCTACCTCCTGTCGTAATTACTACCTGGGGAGGAACTGTTTTATTTTTGAATAATACAGCCGAAAAGTTGTTGAATACTTCTGATGGTAAAGGAAAGTCAACAAGGTCCCTTTTTCATGTCTCTAAGGAGGTAGAGAAAAAAATTATTACTCAAAAGGAGAGCGTTATTACATTTGAGCACAAAACAAAAAAACACACTCATTACTTAAAAGTAACCACAAAACCTTTGTTGAAAGAAAAAAAACTGCTGCTTATTGTACAGGATGTTACTGAGAGAAAACAGGAAGAGGAATATAGAGATTTCTTTGTTGGTATTGTAAGTCACGAATTAAAAACGCCTCTTGCTAGTATCAAGGCTTATGCTGAGTTACTAGAAATGAAAAACAAGCAAATTTTAGATGAGAAATCGTTAGGATATTTGAAACGTATTCATGGACTTATTTACACCCAAACACGACTTATTAATGAGTTGCTAGATCTTACTAAAATAAAAGCTGGAACCATGCAATATACTTTTGAAAAAGTTTCCTTGGATGATCTGTTGAAAGATACTGTTGAGGAAATTCAGCAAACTACTTTGACTCACCATATTACTTTAAGAGGAAAAAGTGGTGTATCTCTTACTATGGATAAAGTAAAAATAAAAGAAGTATTGTCTAATTTAATTATAAATGCTATTAAATATGCTCCTGAGAAAGATGAAGTTGTGGTGGAGGTATTAGAAAATGAAAAAGAGGTCACAGTGCGCGTTATTGATCAGGGAATAGGTATTGCTCCAGAACACCAAAAACAGATATTTGATCCTTATTTTCAAGGAAGGCAACGCAAAAAAAAGAAATCATCTACAGGATTGGGGGTAGGGCTTTATATTTGTGCTGAAATTATCAAAAATCACCGAGGGACAATTTGGGTGGAGAGTCATCCAGGAAAAGGGTCTACTTTTTCTTTCAACCTGCCTAAATCTATAACTGTGAGAGAAAAGAGACAAAAAGAGGCACAAACAGCTAGTCTTTGATCATGTACCCAAATCCTCTCACAGAGTGTATGAGCTTCTTGTCATAATGGGAGTCAATTTTCTTACGCAAGTACCCCACATATACATCAACAACGCGACTTTCAATATCAGATGAATATGCCCATACTCGATTCAGTATCATCTCACGGGTCAACACGCGTCCTTTATTACTCAAAAGGTACTGCAGCAACTGGAACTCTGTTTGCGTAAGATTAATGAGTTTATTAGCTCTTTTTACCTCAAGTGTTTCATTGTTGAGTTCTAAATCACCTGCCAGGAGTTTTGATTCATGATTCTCTCCTTGTCTCAGGCGTGCTTTAATGCGAGCGATAAGCTCTTCTCCTGCAAAAGGCTTAGTCATGTAATCATCAGCACCAATATCAAGTCCTTTTACGATATCTGAGACACTATCTCGAGCAGTAAGAATAATAATAGGAAGGTCAGGATAGATTTTTTTAATTTCTGCACAAATTGCTTCTCCGCTAATATCGGGTAGACCCAGATCTAGTACTACCAGATCTGGCTGTGTTTTTTTAATGGCTTTTAGCGCTTTGACACCATCGGCAAATGCTTGAACAGTAAATCCGTTATCAAGCAAAAGCTCCTTTAAGTAATCTCGAAGATCTTGATCATCCTCAAGCACAAATATAGTGTGAAGCATATGCTCTATTATATACCATCGTCAAGTATTATAAATCCCCTCTAGCATGTCCTTACCAATTTCTTACGATTTTATGGTTACACTTTCATCAAAAAGAGCCAAAATAGCTTATGAAAAATGCCAATAGAGAAGGAGGTGATACATATGGCAGGTAAAGGTAGAGGCTGGCACGGAGATCCAGAAGGACACAAGCGGGCTGGAAGAAAAGGTGGCAAAGCTCCTCATAAAACAAGAGGATTAGCTGCTGCGTCTCCAGAAACAAGACAGCGAGTAGCCAGAAAAGGCGGAAAAGCTTCTCACTAACGGTGAGGTAAATACAAGGTAGGTAGTAGTTAACGAAAAACGTACAACTATCTATCTTGTGCTGTGTTATTTATTTTCAAACATTATTATAAAAACGCTTTTAGGTAAAGAGGAATCAGGGTATTAAGGGCGCGAGAAAAAAGTATGCTTCTTTTTGTATTCATGCTATAATCATGAAAATATGCATCGGCTCATTGCCTATATTGTAAACCACCAAGTTATCTTACTCTTTGTACTCGTTCTTTTTAGCTGGTTTTTATTCACGATAAGAGATATTCTCATTGGTCTTTTTATCTCTTATATTGTGATGGCTACATTGCTTCCTTCTGTTCAGTTTTTGAAGCAAAAAGGGGTTCCTAACTCATTTGCGGTTATTGCTGTCTATAGTGCTGCTTTACTCGTGCTTTTTTTGCTGATATTTCCGCTTATCCCTTTTTTGGTAGAGCAGGTGCAGGCGCTCTTTCTTAACTTGCCTAATTATCTTAATACCTCCGCAAGTGTTTTTGGATTTGAACTAGATGTCAATCAACTACGAGAACTTATCTCCTCCCAACTAGAAGTAATAGGAGGTAATATTCTGGCACTTACTACCACTCTGATTGAAGTGGTGTTCGCGTTTTTAACTATTTTTATTATTGGACTGTACTTACTGTTAACTCATGATCAAATTCTTAAAAGCATTGTTTCTTTCTTCTTTCCTAAAAATGAAAAACAAGCATTTGAGGTTATTAGTCGAGTAGATGCCAAAATGGGAGCTTGGCTTAGAGGTCAAATAGCCCTTTCTTTGATTATTGGAGTACTCACGTGGTTGGCTCTCACTATTTTAGGTGTTAACTACGCACTTCCACTGGCGCTTATTGCTGGCATTCTGGAGATTGTACCCACCATTGGACCTATTATTGCAGCTATCCCAGCAATTA
Source organism: uncultured Gammaproteobacteria bacterium (assembly GCA_964427615.1). Classification (GTDB taxonomy): domain Bacteria; phylum Patescibacteriota; class Microgenomatia; order Levybacterales; family GWA1-39-11; genus CAYRUR01. The sequence continues at coordinate 103,779 of CAYRUR010000001.1, forward strand.
TTGTTGCTTTAGGTGTTTCGTTACCTTCTGCGCTTCTGGTAGCCGGTGTATACTTAGGAATTCAACTTTTTGAGAGCAACGTCTTGGTGCCCAAAATCATGAATAAAGCAGTAGGTCTTAATCCAGTAGCAGTCATTTTGGCTGTTACTATTGGAGGAAAGTTATTGGGAATCTTAGGTGCATTACTTGCTGTTCCTTTCCTTTCTTTGATCATCGTTGTGTATAGTAACATAAAAGAGTCTTGAAGCCCTCTACTTTCCTCAGTACAATACAGACACATGAAAATACAAAACTTTGATGAAGCATTGAATTACCTTTTTAATGCGATACCTCAGGGTAGCCAGCAGCAGTTCCCAGGAGAGTTAGGGCTAAAGCGTGCAAAACAACTGCTTATGCTTTTGGATTCTCCTCAAGAGAAGATGAAAGTTATTCATATTGCTGGAACTTCAGGTAAGGGCTCCACAGCTTATCTTACGAGTGCTTTATTAGTTGGTATGGGTAAAAAAGTGGGACTGCATCTTTCTCCCCATATTCTTGACATCCGTGAACGGGCACAAATTAATAATGAATTAGTATCAAAAAAAGTCTTTGTACAGTACCTTAATGAAATTATTCCTGCTGTGGAAAAGCTAACACAAACCTCTTTTGGTAAACCTACCTACTTTGAAATTCTAGTAGCTCTAGCATTTTATATCTTTTATAAAGAAAAAGTTGAGTACGCAGTGATTGAAACAGGTATGGGAGGGTTACTAGACGGTACCAATATTGTTCAAAATCCTAATAAAGTTGCGGTTATTACCCGTATTGGTATGGATCATACTGCCATCTTGGGTAACACACTTGCTGCTATTACTAAGCAAAAGGCAGGGATCATCCAGACCAAAAATACCGTTTTTGCTATTCAGCAGTCTCCTGCAGTATTACATGTTTTAAAACAAACAGTAAAAGAAAAAGGAGGAGCATTAATGGTAGTAGAGTCAAAAAAACACTACAAACATGTTTCTTTCAGTGAGCAAGGCACTTTCTTTGATTTCTCTTTTGAAGGTTCGAGTTTTAAAAAGTTACATCTTTCTTTAATTGGTGCCTATCAGGCTGAGAATGCTGCACTTGCTTTGGCGACAGTTTTGCATATAAGCAAAAGAGATAATCTTACTATTACAGAACCAACCATTCGGGACGCACTTGAACAGGTACATATTCCAGCACGAACTGATTTACGCTCTTATCACACGAAAAAAATCATACTTGATGGGGCACATAATCCTCAAAAAGTGTCTGGCCTTGTAACTACACTTAAAACGCTTTATCCAGATAAAAAAATGACATTTGTTATTGCGTTTAAAAAAGGAAAAGAATATAAAAAAATGCTTTCTCTGCTAACTCCTTTAGCAGAAAAGATTATTATCACTGGTTTTTTTAGTGAAAAACAGGACCTGGTTCATTTATCAGAAGACCCAGAGAAATTAAAAAAGATACTTTTTTCCCTGGGGTTTGTAAATGTTGTAGTTGCTGATTCTATTCCAAAAGCTATAGACCAAGCAGAAAAAAGCTCCTCAGAGATTGTTATTTTTACGGGGTCTTTGTATTTTTGTGCTGAGGTATATCAATTTCTTCCTTCTATTGTCTATTCTTCACAACAGGGGTCTTTGTAGCCACAATTACGGCAGATTGAATCACGAGATCCGGGCATGGCACTAATAGTCTCTTCACAGCGAGGACATGTTCTTAGTGGAATATCAAATTGACTTCTGTCATCTTGCATATAAAAAGTATAGCATAATATATTTTTAGCACTTGACTTTATCGAGTGCTTATTTTATTCTATATACAGCTATGAATGGTGGTGGAATAGAAGAACTTCTAAAACCTGTAACACCTGAAGAGGCATTAAAAAAGTTTACAATAAGCCTCACAGATCTTGCACGAAGCGGAAAAATTGATCCAGTTATTGGTAGAGAAAGCGAGATAAGACGGGTCATGCAGATTTTAGCCCGTAGAACCAAAAATAACCCTATTTTGCTAGGAGATCCAGGAGTCGGAAAAACAGCGATTGTTGAAGGATTGGCACAGAAAATAGTAGATGGAGAAGTGCCTACACCCCTTAAAGACAAAGAGCTCTTATCTTTGGATTTTGCACAATTGCTTGCTGGAGCAAAGTTTCGGGGAGAGTTTGAAGAGCGACTGAAAGCAGTTGTTAGGGCTATTGAGGAAGCAAGCGGTAAGTATATTGTCTTTATTGATGAATTGCATACGATTGTGGGTGGGGGCTCCGCTGAAGGAGCTGTAGATGCAGGTAATATGTTAAAGCCAGCTTTGGCACGAGGAACCCTGAAGATGATTGGGGCAACTACTGTGCAAGAGTATCGCAAATACATTGAAAAAGACCAGGCTTTGGCACGACGTTTTCAACCAGTATCAGTTGATGAGCCAAGTCTTGAGGATACGATCTCTATCTTGCGAGGTATAAAAGAGCGCTATGAATTACATCACGGCATTAGAATTACGGATAACGCTTTAATCGCTGCTGCCAAACTTTCTACTCAGTATATACCCCAGCGTTTTTTGCCTGACAAGGCAATTGATTTAATTGATGAAGCAGCCTCAGCTATTAAAATAGAAACAGAAAGTATGCCTACAGAGCTTGAGGAGTTGAAGCGCAAAATTACTCAAATAGAGATAGAACTAGCAGCACTCAAAAAAGAAAACACTCCAGTCTCAGAGAACAAAAAAGAGCAGAATAAAAAAGAGCTCGAGGAGTTGAAAGAAAAAGCAAGCAAACTTGAGAAAAGCTGGGAGAAGCAAAAAGAGGTAATCCAAAAAATACAGGAAGGACGCTCAAAGTTAGATTTGTTAAAAACAGAACTAGATAGAGCAGAACGGGAAGTAAATCTTGAGAAGGCAGCAGAAATTAAATACGGCAAAATACCAGAACTTGAAAGGCAGCTGCAAACTCATTTAGAATCGTGGGAGAAAATTCCTGAAGAAGAACGTATTTTGCGAGAGGAAGTAGATGAAGAAGACGTGGCAAAAGTAGTGGCTCGCTGGACTGGTATACCCGTTACCCGTATTCTTTCAACAGAGGCAGAACGTCTTCTCCACTTGGAAGAAGAACTCAATAAGCGAGTAATAGGACAGGAAGAAGCATTAAGGTCTTTGGCTCGCGTTATTCGTCGTTCTCGTTCTGGATTGGCTGAAAAGAATAAACCTATTGGTGCTTTTCTCTTCTTGGGTCCTACCGGCGTGGGGAAAACTGAAACCGCCAAATCTTTGGCTCAAATTCTTTTTAATGATGAGCATGCCATGGTAAGAATTGATATGGGAGAGTATCAAGAAGCCCATACGGTAGCTCGTCTTATCGGTGCTCCTCCCGGCTATATTGGATATGATGAAGGAGGACAGCTAACTGAGGCAGTCAGAAGAAAGCCTTACACTGTGATCTTATTTGATGAGATAGAAAAAGCTCATCCTCAGGTTTTTAATCTCTTTTTACAGTTGCTTGATGAAGGAAAGTTAACAGACAGTAAAGGTGTAGTGGTTGATTTTAAAAACACCATTATCATTATGACCTCAAATCTAGGAAGTGAAATTATTAAAGAATACGCTCACGATGATAAAAAATTAAATGAAAAGATGATGGAAGTATTGCATACTGTCTTTAAACCTGAATTTATCAATAGGCTTTCAGGAATTGTTATCTATGATCCTTTGAATATGCAGGATATTCGCCAAATTGCTCGTTTGCAACTGAAAGAAGTAAAAAAGCGGGTTGCAGAACTAGGGATTACTTTGCACATCTCAGATGGTTTAGTAGATTACTTTGCGCAAAGAGGGTATGATGAGGCTTTTGGAGCACGCCCATTGAAGCGTTTGATAGAAGAAAAATTGGTGGATGAAATAGCCCTCAAGACCATTGAGGGAAAGGTAAAGGCAGGAGATGTTATCAATCCTTCCATAAAAGAAGAAGAACTTATTATTTAACGCCTCTTTTTTCTTTCTCCTACTTGACAAAAAGTTATCCACATTCGTATACTCAAGCTGCTACGAAGGGCACAGCTGCCCACTGATTAAAGACCTTAACGCTTCGACTGCCAGGTGAGGTTTCTCTGCTTTGTTATATGGACACATTATGGAAATTAGTACTCGATGAAATAGAAGTTGAAGTTTCAAAACCCATTTTTCACACCTTTTTCAAAGGAACGGAGTTGGTCTCAATTCAGGATGAAGAAGTGGTTGTCTCAGCTCCTACCCATATGACTGCCGATTATATTGAGAAGCGTTATGCCCCGCTTATTCAAAGAATTCTGGAAAAAAAGCTAGAACACTCTATTACCCTTTCCTTTGTTACTGCAGCTAAAAAAGAAAACCAAAAAAAAGAAAATTCAGGTCCTTTGTTTGCCAAAGAGGTTTTAATGTCTAAAAGAAGTAGATCTAGACCCTCTCGTATTCGTCCTGACTATACATTTGATACCTTCGCCGTATCTGAGAGTAATCAACTGGGCTATACTGCTGCGTTAACAGTGGCCAATAATCCGGGCATTAACTACAACCCACTCTATTTGTACGGTACGGTAGGAGTAGGAAAAACCCATTTAATGCATGCGATTGCCAATCATATTTATGACAAAGATGATATTCAGGTTTTATATTTGACGACTGAGGAGTTTACAAATGAAGTAGTAGAGGCAATCCGCGATAAGACTACCACTCAGTTGCGTAAGAAATTCAGAAACATCAACTTGCTCTTGCTTGATGATATCCAATTTTTAAGCGGAAAAGAGCGGGTGCAGGAGGAGCTGTTTCATACATTCAACACCTTGATAGACAAAGGGAATCAGATCGTATTTTCCTCTGATCGTCCTCCCCATGAAATTCAAAAAATAGAAGCGCGTCTTGCTTCTCGCTTTGAAGGAGGACTGACGATTGACATTGCGCCACCGGATTTTGAGTTAAGAACGGCAATTCTCCTTATCAAAAGTAAAAAATATAATGTAGAGCTTTCATTAGATTTGGCCAAAATTGCTGCTGAAAAAATTATGGATACGAGAGCTTTGGAAGGATTTTTGCTGCGTCTCTCATCTGAGGTGATGCGAGGCAATACCATAGATGAAGCGCTTATTTTAACTATCTTAGGTAAGCAAAAAGAAGCAAATAAAGTGTTGCGTCCGGATGATGTGATTAATACGATTTGTGATTTTTTCAGTATCAAGCCCACCCAGCTCAAAGGCACCAAACGAGATGCCATTTTAGTGCGCCCCCGACACATGTGTATGTATCTTTTGAAAGAAGAAGCAGGTCTGACGTTTGTGGAGATCGGTAATTTACTTGGAGGACGGGATCACACAACAGTCATGCACGGAGTCGAAAAAGTAAAAACGCTTCTTTCAAAAGAGGAAAAAGTAAAAGGTGAAATGTTGTCTATCAAAAAGAAAATAAGCGAAGAGTTTATGCATTAGGAGTTCTGTTGCGTTTTGTAAGACAGCAGGCTATACTACTTGAATACACGATGAAAATTGAGTTTTTAACTGAAAACATAGAGAAGTTTCTTCCCATGTTGGTAAAAATAGTCCCCTCACATGCACAAGTCCCTGTTCTTTCTCATTTATTGCTGGAGACAGATGGTGCACATTTTTATATTTCTGCCACAGACTTGGAAATAGGTATGAAAGTAAAAATTCCAGCCAAAATAGAGGAAGAGGGTGCTATCACCGTTTCAGGAAAGCATTTTGCCGAGGTTATTAGTTCTCTTTCTAAAGGGAAAGTAAAACTTGAAACAGAGCAGGAAAATGTCGTGCTATCCTCATCTGATGGAAAAATGGTTTTTCAGACCATTCCTAAAGAAGAATTCCCAGAGCTATTCGCTGAGAAAGGTGAGAAAATACGCACCTTTACCCAAAAAGAAATAAAGGATATTTTTGCACGTCTTCCTTTTGCAGCTTCTATTGATGAATCACGTCCTCAGTTAACTGGTGTATATATCAATCAAAAAGATGATCATACTGATTTTGTAGCTACAGATGGATTTAGGTTGAGTCTTAAAAGAATAAAAGAAAAAGGTATGCTTGATGAGGATAAAGGACTTATTTTATCGGCAAAATTAATGAATGAGGTACTTTCTTTGAAAGAGGAACAAGTAGAAATGTATGTGTATGAGGCTGGAAATCAGGTGCTTTTTGAAACGCCCAATGTTATTGTTATTGGACGGCTTATTCACGGTGATTTTCCTCAATATGAGCGGGTTATTCCAGAAGAAAACAAAACAAAAGTGACGGTGGCCAAAGACGAATTTGCACAAGCCTTACGTCTTTCTTCAGTATTTGCCAAAGAAAGTGCCAATATTGTAAAACTAGTAATTTCTGGTGGGAAAATACTTTTTCTGACCCGCTCCTCGGGCATTGGAGAAGGAGAAATTACGGTAGATGCTAAGCAAGAAGGAGAAGATAACGAGATTTCTTTTAACGTAAAGTATCTGAATGATTTACTGAGAAACGTGGATGCAAAACAAATTACCATGGAAATAAATAGTCCTCTAGAATCAGCTCTTTTTAAAGTAGACAATGATCCAGACTTCTTACACGTCATCATGCCTGTACGGGTGCAGGAGTAGGGATTAAGGAGTATTCGTGTAATTGATAGTGTGAGTTGCAGGGTCTACCCCATTACTTCTAATCCAATCAGTAACTTCTTTTTTTATCTCTTCCAGATCTTTTGTTTTATTTTTTACCTGTACCTCAAGGGTTAAACGCCCTGTGTAATTGATACTATAGTCAGCAGTAGTATGGGGGGTAACATCAAACAATGGGTAGTACTTATTGATACGTTCTTCTTGTTGTTCATTTAACAGTTGCGGTGCAGATTCAGCAGATTCGGATGAAGTAGTAAAAGACCATGTTTTGATTATTTTTTGTGTGGTATTGTCAGTAACAGAAAATGTATAGGTTGTATTTGGACTAAATCCTCCTAGTACTCTTACTTCTACTTTTTCTGTTGGATAAGTGTTAATCACTTTTAGTGAGTGGTTTTCCGGTAGAGCAGGGTTTATGGACAAAGTAAATGCGCTCTCTGAGAGAATAGGGGTGTTAGTAGCAAATGAAATAATGATCTCACCATTGGAAACGTTCTGTTGCTTATCTTGCGGAAAAGTAGATATAACCTCAAATGACTTTTGTTGAGGAGGTTGTGTTATTGAGGGTGTAGCTTTTGGAGAGGTATCAGTAGAGATGGGTTCTTTTTTATTAGAGAATAACAACAGGAGGCCAATAGTAAAAAGCATCAAAAGAACTACTACTGCAATAATAATTTTCTTTTTATGCAGTTGTAAAAATGATGGTTGAGGTGTTATTGGTTGAATGTTTTCCATGGTTATTGTTTTACCCGGTAAAAGTGTTGATAAAGTTCAACTAAGCGTACTTTGTCATCTGTAACTCTACAATCACTATCTCCATTTGATTCTACTGCCTCGAAACGAATATCGTCAAGTTGTCGTTTGACAAACAAAATATGTCCTGGATAACCAAGATTTACTCCGATATCTCCTGGTTGCAATTTTTCCGTGTTTGGAATTTTGACAAACGTAATACCTCCAAAAGTATAACTATTTTCAGTTACTGCTCCAGCATAACCTTGTTTAAAGGTATCGGTTGTGCCAGTAATTAATGAAGTTACTATTCCTATAAATCCCAGACATTGAGTACATCCATCTGCAAAGCTTCCTTGTCTACGTTGTTCAAATGTTCTGATTTGTTCTTCTGAATATCCGGAAGAGAGGAGCTGATCATGCAAACAATTATTTAAACCTACTCTTGCGTGGGTATACCCTGCAGAACATTTGTCATATGCAAGTTTTGTAGCAATTGCAGCTTTTAAAATGTCACTATTAACTCCATCAAGGGCGGGTGGAAGAACTGCTGGATCTCCGACACTAGTTCTGACTGTCTCACTTTTTTGCGTAGCAGCCAGGGCAGGACTTACTAGATTGAAAAGTAAGATAACTGGCATGATGATAGTGAATATGTAATTGTACTTTCTCATTGTTCTTGTAACCATTGTTCTGCTCGTTCTTGGATAAAGGCTCTATCTCCCCAATTGATATACATGTTTTCAGGTTTTGCTCCGTGCTCTTTAAGAATAGTGTAAATGATATTAACTGCTTCTAAAAAGGTACTGCGCTCTTCTGCATATTGAGCGTGAGTAGCAGGAATTGTGTAGTCAATACCACCTATGTATACAGGTAGTACCCATGGTCTTGTTTCAAGTCCATTAGTTGAAATAATAATGTCTACTATTCTTCCTGTTGAAAGCGTGTATGGTCTTTTGATGGGCAGATAGGGTAACACTTTTTTGATTTCTGCAGTAGAGGCCTCTACTTTATCTTCGTTTGTATTTACACCCCCTCCTTGTGATGAGGGGATAGTGGGAATGGTTCTAGTGCTTGGAGGTGGGGTAACTTCTTTTAAGAATTCTCTTCTGAAATAAGGAGAAGAAGTAGGAGTTGGAGTGAGGTTGGGTTTTTCTGATGTATTTTGCGAGCGAAATAAACTAGAGATGATGTAGAAAAAGAGAAAGAATATAGAAATAAAAATGATGATATAGATTGTCTTTTTCATTGTGTATTACTGAGCAAATCTACTAACTCCTAGCATAGCTGATGCTGCTCCAAGTCTTCTATCTAGTGTAGGGTCGCAAGCGGTAAAATCAGCACAGAAAATGATGAACATTTGCTCATGCTTTCTATCATACAGGTTCATAACGTACGTGTCATCTTCTCCTGTAAATTCTGGAGGGCAGTAGGCATAAGGAGTAGGATATCGAGGGTTACAGTTAGCATTACCCCCACCGTTATAGTAGGAAAAAGACTTTACGAGTGCTGCAAAATCAGCTGGTACTTCGCCTCCATTTTTCCCTTTGAGATGATTTCCAGCATAAATAGCTGAGTCAAGTAAAGTTCTAAAGCCACATCCTCCTCCTGGCAGAGGAATGGGCTTGCCCGGTCCAGCTCCTTGACTGCAGCCTCCACTGATGACGATATCTGGTTCATTTTGACCAATTGTTCTGCCACTGACTAAAGATTTATCAGGTCCCATATTTCCTTCCCGGTAATGTAGTCCTGCAAGTACTTGCCAGGGTACTCCTGTAGCTTCTGAAGCTTGCTGGTACACCTCTACATTCGAAGGATGGGTTTTATAAAGGAGTTCTGCAACTTCTTTTTGAGCGGCATCAGCTTTTTCAGTCGATTCAGTTGCAGGTAGGAAAGAAAGGCCTGTTGCTGATCTGCCTATGCCAGCAGCTCGTGCTTCCAGGTAATTATCAATTACTGTATTATCTTCTGTAGGTTTGAGTACAATATGCAGGGTGTAGCGTCTGGTACCACTCAATTGGTTAAAGCCAGCGTTGTATACCCCTGCGATGAGATTAACAACTTTTTGTCTGTTATAGTAACTGGAACTCCAACTCTCCATACGATCAGCAATAGAAATGACTCCATTGTTATCCACATAGGTCTTAAATTTTTTTACCACAAGATAGGTGCCAATAGCATCATCTTTGAATAAAATACCTGCGAGCTCATGCGATCTTCTATCCCCTGCTATGTACCCGTTGACGATCATATCTATAGTTACATCAGAGGGAAATTTGCCTCCTTCAAAAGTGATTGCTTTGCTTCTGGTATCGCGTGTTTTTGACTGATCAATTACCCGTTGTCCAATAGATTGAATAGAGGTACTGGCAGGATACATCTTCTCAATTGCTTCTTTTAGGTTCTCAATTTCATCACGAGGGTGATTACCATACCCTACTTGCCATTCTCTGCCAAAGTAAGGACAGGGAGAATTGGGGTCAAAATCGCTGTCATTGCAGTTGTCCATATACGTATTAAAGTGATCCTCAATCCAAGCCCACATACTTGCCAGGCCTACCAGCCCTGCGTCAGAATCAATCATCTCTGCTGCTTTGACTGCATGAGGCATAAAGTATGTTTTGTAGCGCGCTAGTTCATCAGGGGTCATAGCAGTGGGAGTGGTAGGAGCAGGAAAGCCATAGCGTTGGAATAAGGTTTGAGGAAAGGTATTTTTGGCACTAGCTGATCCTTCTGCGCCCTCCGGTTGGAGGCTATTGAGCTTCCAGATAATATTGGAAGCATTGACGGTGTGCGGTTCTGTAGCAGAGACAAATGTGGCATTGGAAGGAATAGGATCAATAATCGTAATATCATCATTACCGGTATAGGTGATGTGAGCCACATACTCAATATTTTGCCCATTATCTATTTTGTTTGGTCCCGTAAGCGAGATCGTCAGCCCGGGAATACTATCTGCAGTGTCTTCTTGGTCATAGTCTCCAGTAATAAAAAGAATAAGTATGATTAGAAATAAAAATAGAAAAAGTAAAAAGATAATGCCTCCAATAATGAGAATTGGAGCCCATACCTCACTCGTTGCAGCAGCTGTTCCAGCAGTCCTTGCTGCTGTAAAGGCAGTACGTGCTCTTTTTAGTTTGTTAGCAAGATTTCTGCCTCTTCGGAGTGTGTCGTATCCTGATTTGATTCTTTCGCCTGTTTGCTGCCTTCTTTGATTTCGTTCTTCTTGTAGTTCTTGATCTTGATTATCCATAATCTACATCTTAGGCAGAAGGATTGGGAGTTGGTGTATTTGAATTATTGGCTGTAGTATCTTCCATAGGTGTAGTTGTTGGTCCATTGTTGTTGATTGGAGGTGCGGGTGAAACGGGTGGTGTTGGAGGTATAGAAGACATACCAGTACCATCTTGATTAATCGGTGTTTGAGAGGAAGTAAAAGAAGAGTTGGTTGGAGTATTATTCCGCATTGGTGATGGAGCAGCAGGCATGTTAGGTGTTGCTTGAGTAGGAGATGGCGTGACTGGTGCTTGTGGATTGTTTGCTGTTGGCTGAGCTGGTGTGTTTTGTATGATTTCTGGTGCAGCATTAGAAGGCGCACTGTCTAAAATAGTAGAAGTAAGCCCATCAGCATCTTCAGTAGTTGGAGTAGTAGCTGATTCTGTCGGAAGTTCTGTTTCCTCGTCTCGATCGATAATATCTTGTGGCTTTGAGGTAATCAAATCATACTCAAATTGAGAAGCAATAAACTGAGCTGTTATGTGATTTTGTCCCGCAAAAAGAAGTCCTTCCCCAACTTGAGCAGTCAGTAAAAATTGCTTTTCACCTTCTGAAAGGTTGAAGGCTTTGGCCAATGTCTCGACTCCTGTGGAGCTTTGTTTTAACAGTACTTGTACTGATGAGTTGGTAACAATAGCTTTGCCATAGTCATTGTGCAGGAAATCCTCAATATCTTGGGTAAGTGTGGTGACACCTAGGTAATACTTTCTGGCTCTCTTGGCCATACCTTGTAGGAAAGAGGCAGAGTCAGGATATTTCATCATGTACCAGGCCTCATCAACAATTAAGAGTCTTTTTTTAAGCTTTGTTTTGACTCTATTCCAGATAAAGTCCAAAATAACGTGCATGGCAATAGGACGGAGTGATTCCTCAAGCTGTTTGATGGAGAAAACGGTCAGTTGGTTTTTGACATCATAATTGGATTGCACGTTAAAAAGGCCTGCAAAGCCACCTTTAACATATTTTTCCAAGCGATACGCCAGCTCTTTGGCATCTGCTTCTTCCATATTTAGTAAGGTTTTGTAGAGATCCTCCAAAATTGGAGGCTCGTTTTTGTGGGTAGCAGGGTCTGGAGTAATGCCTTTTTGTTTGTAGACCAGTACCAAAGCTCTATCAAGGAGCGCTTCCTGGGTAGGATTCATCTCTCCCAGCATTGTTTTAAGAAGTCCATGCAAGGAAAGGATTTTTACGCCTAGTTGAGATTCTGATGGATCTTCTGTTAATAGCGCGAAAGGATTTATTTTTACCTCAGAGTCTTTGGAAAACGTGATGTATTCTCCTCCTAAAGACTGGCAGAGTGTTCTGTACTCATCCTCAGGATCAATAATTAAGACCTCTGTATCAAACATCATACTACGTAAAATCTCCAGTTTTACAAAAAATGACTTACCAGATCCTGATTTACCAAAAACAACAGAGTTAGCATTTTCCAAAGAAAAGCGGTCAATAATAACTAAAGAATTGTTGAGCGTGTTGACGCCATACAAAATACCATTTGGATGAGATATTTCATATGAAGTAAAAGGAAACGTAGAGGCAACAGAGGTAGTATCCATGTTACGGGTGATAAAAAGCTTGTCAGAGCCATACGGAAGGGTTGTTTTAAATCCTTCCTCCATTTGCAGGGTTGCTGGTTTTACCACTAATAAGTTGGAGGCAAGCAGAGAGGAAAGTTGCTTTGTTTTCTCATCTAGTTCTTGTACAGTATCTGCCAAAAGGGTGATATATAAACCAAATTGGAAAAATCGTTCCAGTCCTCTGGCTAATTCTTCTCGCAAAACCATGGCATCCTCCAGCGCTGCTTGCACTTTTGGATCTGGCTGTAGTCCTTGTTTGGCATCAATATCCAGTGTTGCCTCCATCTCAGCAATTTTACGCCGTAAATCAGAAAGGATATCCTTGCTTTCAACAGGAAAGATAAACATAGAGATATTCATGGTCTCTTTATAATCAATTAACATAGAAAGCCAGTTAGGTGAAACCATACGAGGATAATCCACCACAAAGAGAGTGCGGAAAAATTTATCTCCTACTCGGATATGCTTAAAATCTACCTCAACTGCTGATGGAGCGATGATATCAGTAATAGATACAGACCCTGATTTCAGAGCTCCTATAGCCTGTTTACTGTTGCTGGAGGGAGCAGTAGGTGCAGTAGCGTTGGTAGGTGCGGGTTTTACAGCACCAGGTGCTGGCGGCTGCTGTGGGTTTGGTTGTGAGGACTGTGGTTGTTTTTTATTAAAGTTGGGCAGTTTCATAAGATAATATTTCTAATGTCATTTGCATTAAAATCAACATTAAGAGGGTCCTGGTTAAAAATTTCATAATATAGTTTTGCTAATTCGTCTTTTTGTAAGGTTCTGGAATTTAAGCCCATGCGTTGTACTTGAGCAATAACAGAGCTACGTTTGGAATATAATGATTGTTTTATACGGTCTATGTAATCTGTTTTCTTATTGTTACCGGTTGCAGCAATAGGTCCCATCTCCAGGTAGCTGAAAGGAATTACGATATATAATTTTTTATCTAGTAAATCTCCTCCTTGAATAAGCTCATTGATAAATTCTTTATATAAGCTCAAGTGCTCTGCAATGCGCGGATTTTGCATCTCACTAATTCTTTTTTCCAGCATCTCAATGTAGGTAGTCAGATCTATTCTTCTACTAATAATAAGAATTTGTACGGTAAAAGAAAGAGAGTTGATAAATGACATATAGCCGTAAATACGGGCATTTTGCTCTTCCTCTGATAACAGGTAAAAGTTAACAGAGGAAACCTCAATAATAGAACATGCATTTTTTCCTTTAAAAAGGACGATATCATCAATAATGTCTTCTATTTCAGTAAAGGCTTGTGTTGTTGATTGAATTTTTTTGGATGCCATAATGTTATGATTGTGCAAAGTTATTTTGGGTAAAGAGTTCTCTTCTTAATTTTTCTCGTTGGTCAACTGAGAAGATTTCCAAAGGCTGAAAAATACTCTTTCCATCCATGACTATTTCAATTGTATCAAATTCATGCTTTTTCTGAGGATCGTCAAATAAGACTTTATATGTTCCATTCAGCAAGGGTGTGGCTGAGGCAAATTGTCCAAGGGCATTAGTCTTAAAAGCCCTAATAGGCATGTCACTGGCATCCACTACCTCTACTAAAATATTGGGTAACACCTTTCCACGCGGGTCTTTGACAATACCTAAAACAACATTTGGAACATCAGGAAGAGTAGGAAAACCTATCTTTTTTTGAGGATTAGTATCTGCTGTTGTTGCAGTTCTATTTGTAGCATTAGCCACCTCAGGTTGAGGTGTATTTTGAGCTGCTGGAGCAGGTCTTTGCACATTATTTGCCCGAGTATTAGCTTGCATTTGTTGAACAAGTATTTCTTTTTCGCTGGTAAGATTTTTTAGTTGTTCTTGCAGTTCCGCTATCTTTGCTTCTAATTCTGCAGTTACTCCTTTTTCTTCTTCTTTCTGGACTTCTTTAATTGCTTCTTCTACTCCGATTAAGTCGGAGTCAACTTGTTCTATTTTTTGCTCTGTATTTTCTACAGGCGTTGATGGAGGAGTAGGTTGGGTTGGTGCAGTTTGGTTGGCTGTAGGCATTTCTTCTTGTGCTCTAGTCATGCTTTCTGCTGAAAGCTCACTGGGTATAACCACCGTGTCTAAATGAGAAGGTTCAGCCTCTTGTGCGGATGGAGTTGGGGTGTCTGTAGGTGATTGAGTAGGTAACTGTACTGGTTGAACAGCTGCAATAGGCGCTTGAGGTACAGCAGGCGTCTGAATACTAGAAGCAGGTGCTTCTTGAGGTGCAGCAACTTGGGGAATAGGCTGTACAGAAGATGAAGCAGAGTGAGAAAGCTGTGAAGTAGAAGGGGTCAGAGGACTTGCAGGGTTTTGGAAGGCTGCAAGAATAGAACTTACTTGACTAGAGGTCTCATCATCTAGTGTTTGATTTGATTTTCTCAAGGCTTGGGTAAGCATAGTTCTCTTTTTTTCTAAATTGGAGGAAGTTGGCACTACCTTAGAAGAGTGTTTAGGTTGCATAGAAAGAATAGAAAGAGCAGGAATAGGTGCTCCTTTTTTATGAAAAATATATTTGTTTTCAGCAGGTAAGGCTCTGGCAAAGTTCATGATCATTACATCCATGGGTCTGCCGTCAATAGGTATAAAAGCCAAGCCAACACCTATGAGTACAAAAACCATAATAAAAGGGAGTTTGATAAGAATAGTAATAGGCAAGACAAATGTAATCGTGGCAAAAATACCAGCAGCCAGCAGGTACATGAATTGCTTTATCGTAACGCTTCCTATGAGCTTAAACTTAAAACCAGTAACATCTTGCGGAATAGGGTGGTTCTCCATATACAACAGCGTATAACGTGAAAAATCTGGATTCAAGATTATCAAACTATGTCATAAGGTTTCAAAATTCGTGAAAAGATTCTTACATTATTAAAAAGAGGAAAAACATTTTATACTTAATATATGCAAAGTGTATTAATTGTAGTATTTGAGGTTCTCTTTCTTTTTTTCTCTTCAAAATGGATTACCCAAGGTCTATTTTCTCTTACTAGTCTCTTTTTTGCTAATAAAAAGCTGAGAATATTTCTCTTTTCATTTGTTTTTTTCCCGGGAGTGGTAGTGCATGAGCTTTCTCATTTTCTCATGGCAAAAATGTTGTTAGTCAGGACTGGAAAAATATCACTTTTCCCAAAAATAGAGGAGGGAAATATAAAGTTAGGCAGTGTTCAGGTAGAAAAAACAGGTATCATAAGAAGACTTTTGATAGGTGCGGCTCCGCTACTTGGTGGAGGATCTGTGGTGAGCTTTGCAGTGTGGTTTGGTTTGTCTGGGTTAGATTTAGGTCTTACTTTAAGTTCTGTGGAGAGCTTCTTAAAAACCGTGATTATTATCTATCTTATTTTTGTTATTGCAAATACTATGTTTTCGAGTAAAAAAGACATGGAAGGAATGGTAGGACTTTTGATTATGATAGTAATTCTTCTGGGAGGAGTTCTTTTTGCCGGTGGAGGACCATTTCTTATGGAGCAGGTTTTGGATGTTTTGCATAATAAAGACGTAGATTTTGTTCTTGAACGTTTGATGTATTTTCTTTTATTTCCGTTAGGAATGAATGGATTTTTCCTCTTACTGCCTTTTATATTCTCTCAAAAGAAGATTTAAGAATTTCCTAGTAGGATAAGCGCCTATTCTGTACTATGTGTTGCTGGGAGGCGTGATGTTTTCTGGGCTAACTCCTGTAAGTACCGTAATGAAGTTGAAGATGGTGAAAGAAAGAAGAATAAAGACAAGTCCAATGATAGCATAAGTAAGTGTTTTTTTTGCATTAGCTATTTGTTCTTCATCTCCTCGAGATGTAATATATTTGATGCCTGAGAAAATGATGAAAAAAAGAGCTACGACTGCAGATGCGCCAAGTGCGAAGTTAATGACGTTGCTCAAAACGACCCAAATACACGAAAGCGTAGGTACTCCTTCTATTGTGCAGCTGTCCCAACTCAAAGAAGTAAATGAAGCAAAAAAGCTGTCCATACAATACTATTTATTCTAGTGCAAAGAGAGAAAAAACACAATATATGCTAAAAGTCATTAAGGTCTAGGCTTAATAACGTTGGGAGGATCAGGCTCTGTAAGCGAAGGGATTGTAAGACCAGTGATTCCGTTGCCAGTTATAAGTACAAGAACAAAATTTAATATGACATAGGAAAGTGCAACGAGGACTAAGCCAATAATAGCAGCGATAATAGTTCCTCGTGCTGTTTTCACTTTATCGTCATCTCCTCCTGAAAGAATCCATCTAATTCCTCCATATATTAAGAAGACAAGAGCAATGAGGATAGCGAGCACAAAAGCAGCGTTAACGACAAAACTAACCAGTTGTTGCGGGGTTACATTAGTAGGTATGCGAAAGAAAAAATTTAGATCTCTGTCTTCTTGAGCAAAAGCTTGAGGCACGAAAAGTAAAGCAAGAGCAAGGCTAGCAAAAGTGCTTGATACTATTTTTCTCATATCTGTATTTATTAGATCATGTTTTCACGCACTTGTCAAGGAGGAATTGCTTAATGTTATTAGTTTATAACTGAAAGAGATATAAATATTGTCTAGTATTTTGATTCATCAATTGGATTGAGCACCAAGGTTTGCAACGAAATCAATTCCTAACAGTGTACCTACAAATTGTATGATAACAGCACTCAGGAGTATTACTACAATTCCAATAATTGCATATGTCAGTGTTTTACGTGCTTTTTTGACTTTTTCCTCATCTCCTTGAGAAGTAATCCAAAGAATTCCTCCCCAGATAAGAAATATTAAAGTAAGGATAATGCCAATTACGAAAAGAATGTTTACTCCGAAAGAAACCAGATTTTCTAAGGTAACTTCAGGCACTCCAGCAGGAGCTTCTACTTCTACCTGCTTTCCTTCCAATCCAGGTACTTTTAGTGCTAGATACTTCATATTTTATTTATTATCGTGAAAATCCAGGGAGTTGTAAAATATCAACTCCAATAATTTCTAGTATAGCAAAAGAAAGAAGAATAAAGATAAACCCAATAATAGCTGAGGTAATTGTTTCTCTTGCGCCTGCAATTTTTTCTTGATCTCCCCGAGAAGTGAGGATCTTATATCCTGCGTATATAAGGAGTACGATAAGAGAGAATGCGGCTATACCTATAATCCAGCGGAAAAGAGAAGATATGATACTGGTAGCAGAGGAAGCATCAACTTCCCCAATAGCGGTTTTACACTTGTGGTCTTCAGTACAAGGGATAACATTTTCTGGAACTTTTATAGTAGGGTATAGAAAGGCCGTTGATTCAGGAGGAGGGACATGAATATTCTCCTTTAGATAGGTATTGCATGTCTCTTCTGAAGTGAAAATACCTTGATTGGAACCGCTGCAAATATTCGTGCATTGGCTATTGATAATCACATAACAGGCATCTCCAGAGGGTGGTTGATTACCAGATGAATCAACAAGACTCATAGAGCTTTTCGTAGTGCATTGTCCAATAATATGCTTGTCGTCTCCTTTATTGTAAATATAAGCAGTGAATTTATAGGCTGAAGGAGGGAGTTCCGTAGAAAACTGAAAAGTAACTGGTTTGGCATCAGTATTACTATACTCCTTTGAGGCGAGCTCTGAGTAGGCAATATTGTTGTAAGTTGCAGTGCTTCCTCCAGCTATTTTTACAATCCCTTCTTCTTTAGTAGGAAACACTCTTACCTCATATGGCTTTCCGTATTGGGCATTAAAAGATGACTCAATGGTACACACTTCCTCTGCAAAAGTTGTTCTTGGTAGAAGGGAAAAAAAAGAAATTACAGATAGAAAAGAAAAGACAAAAAGGTAGGAGAAGACTCTCATCATACTATCATCGTATAGCAATAAGGATGTGAAAATCAACAGCTATCATCGTGAAAGCTTAATGCCTTTCCCCTTTATGGTGTGCAGATACTGAGGATTATTGGGGTCTGGTTCTATTTTTTTTCTCAGACGGTAGATGATTTGGTCCAGTGCTTGGTCCGTAACTCCTTCGCGACTGACGGTATCACTCCACACAGCTTCAATAATCTCATTTTTCTCACATACTTTTTCTTTGTTGATGACAAGAAAACGCAGAAGTCTGAATTCAAGGGGAGTAAGTTGTTGAGTTAGATCCGCATCTCCTTTAAAAAGAATATTCTTCTCCTCATCATAATAAATTTCTTGTTTCTCCTTTTGTTTAACTGTTTGTATGTAGGATGCGAAAAAAGGAATGGTAAGTGTGTTATTTTGCACAAGTTGTAACAGTTGTAATAACTGGATATCCTCATCTTTAACTCCTTTTTTTAGATGTAAAATATGATTTTTTTCATGGGGAGTCAAGAAATCCCATAATTCCTCTAGCGCGCGTTGCATTTGTCTTCTTTGTAACAGAAAAGA
Source organism: uncultured Gammaproteobacteria bacterium (assembly GCA_964427615.1). Taxonomy (GTDB): domain Bacteria; phylum Patescibacteriota; class Microgenomatia; order Levybacterales; family GWA1-39-11; genus CAYRUR01. The sequence goes on from CAYRUR010000001.1 coordinate 122,356, forward strand.
GGTGAGATCTTCTGCTGGATTTTTTTTAGGAAGCACTGCTTCTACAGCAATACGGGTGAGTTTGTTATGTCCTCCTGTAAGAGACAGTATCTCTTTTTCTGTTGCATTATCAAGTTTTTTTTCCAGTATTTCTTCTAGATATTCAATACGGTAGGTAATGCCAACAGTGTTATTAATAGGTATAAAAACAGTATTGCCTGCAAGGTACTGATGAAATTCAGCAAACGTCATAGTATCAAGTAGCAAATCTAAAGGTCTGGGAAGAGAAAAAATGCATGAAAAACGGTCATGCATAAGTTCTTTTAAAATGGTAAGGTTGATAAAAAACTGCTCTGTAACATCCGGCAAATATAACTCGAACCTATCAATTAAAAAGACAAGGGTTAACTCTTCCTCAAGCGCAAGGTATTCTACTGCGTCTTTTAGAGCGCGGAATAACACCAGTTCATCATCAGCAAGCTGTAGCGCTTTTTTGAATAAGTCATCTACGAAAGCTGCTTCTTTTATTTTTCTGCGTTCTGTTAAAGAATGGGAAAGAGAGATGAGGAAAAATTTAGTAATGTCTTTCAGGGGCCTTTTATGTACTTCTGAAAAGTCCAAATACACAAAGTGAAATGAAGCAGAGCGTTCTTTCAAGTGGTAATCTCGTACTGTTCTATTGTAGGCAAGTAATTTTAGGAGGGTACTTTTTCCAGATCCAGGTACTCCGACAATTTGGCATGAAACACCTGTTTTGATAAAGCTCAGTGCTTTCTCAATTTCTCTGGCCATAGTATCTTCTGGAAATTGTGCTTCAAAGTATCTGTCTTGCATATCCTTATTATAACTGAATTGTGAGGTTGTTGTGAGGAAAGTATCAAGTACAAAGAATGTTATTTTTTTACAATGTGCGCATGAGAGAAAGATTGACACTAGCTAAAACAATATCATATGCTGAATACAGTATGGAGCCAGCTGAAGTCTATAATGAGTCTCATGTGTCAGAAAGTGGAAAACTTTCCTCTAGTGGTACTTCTCATGAACATCAAAAGGGAAAAAGACCCTTTCTTCAAGTAGTTGCTCGAGATGGAGAGGCTGTAAGTGCTACAGGACAAGATAGCTTAGATGATGTAGCCGGTCCTGAACCTATTCTTTTTCCAAGCTACCTTCAAGAAGAACCCTCACCACTTTCTATAAATTCTCAAGAAAAAGGAAAGGTAAAACACGACCTCACACCTCATGAATTATTTGAAGAAGAAAGGTGGGAAGAATCTTCTTTAGAAGAGAAAATAAGAGAACGTGTGAGTCAAGTAAAAAGTAAAAGAGAAATGGAAAGCTACCTCAGTAAAAATGGTCCTTTAGTAAATGAAATGCGAAAAGCTATTCAAGAATATGCTAGTTTGCGACTTAATAATATAAGAGAGATAGATCGTATGACCGCAGAACTAACTGGAAAATTTTACCAACAGCTGGAAGAGGCAATTCATTCTATTGATGGTACTTTACTGGAAGAAGAATGGTTGCAAGAAGCTGAATCAAAACTAAATCCCTTTATTTACGGACTGCTGCATGCAAAAAATGAAGTAGAGGCATTGAGAATGGAGACAAATGTCTCCAATCCTTCCCCTGAGCCTAGTGGTAGTTTAAGTGCTACTACATCTATGCAGCCAGAGGAAGAAGGACCTGCGGGTGGTGGGGGAGCTGGTGGAGGAGAAGGAGGCGGCGGAGGAGCTGGTGGAGGATTTGAAGGAGGCTTTGATTATTGGTATATCAGCCCTGAAAGAAAAAGGAGAAATCCTGAAGATATAGAGGATTTAGCGGTGGGAATTATGTTTTCAGACCCTCAAAAATGGGGAAGTCTTATGTATGTGCGCGAGCGCTATGAAAGTGCTCCAGGAGAACGTGATGGAGCTATTGAAATAGTAGAAAATGGTACAACAAGAATATTAACGCAAGGAGAACATCCGATGTTTGATACTGTTTATATACCAAATGAGGGAGAAAGAATTACCTTGAAAGATGGAGATCAAGTTATAGATGAAGAAGTTGGAGCGTCAACTGAACAAGGTAGAGTAAGAGGAAAGACTACAGAGATAGAAGTTTTAGAAATGAATAGATATATTATGCATGATGGACAAAAATATGAGGTTGGAACTTATGAAATAAGAAGAATTAAGGGAACTAACGATGTTGTGGATATTGATCCTCGAGATATAAAAGGAAAAATTACAGAGGTATTTAACAAGGATAACTTTTTAAGGTGGGATAGAGAGCGGGTAGTAACCATTGATATGCAAGATCCTTTTGCTCCGCAAAAATTTTATTCTGAAGTAGATGTGAGTGATCCTAACTGGCTGCGGGGGCATTTTCCAATGGGACAACTTATGAAAGAAGACAGATGGTGGTTGCTTAAAAATGGAGAAAAAGTTACCGATTTACAGGATGCAACTGTCGACGTGCTTTCTGGAGCTGGAAATATTCTTAATGGAGGAAAAGAATATAACTTTGTAATGCCTAAAGAATCAGAACTGGTAAAGTATCTCGATGGGGTATATTCTCAGAATACATGGACACGAGAATCGGGTGGTATTAGTTATCTTCGTAGGATTTTTGAAATGCCACAAAATTTAAGTGATCACGGAGAATATGATGAGGTTGGGGGAGATATTAAAGTTGGGAGTGCTATTAGAAGCATGACTTTGCATTGGTACTACTCGACAGATTTTGAAAAACTAGTGGAGTTATATGGTGAAGATTATACTTTTTTTAAACGTTCTTATTGGGAAAATGCGCTAAGCAAAGTTGCAAAACAAACAAGTTTTAAAAGTGACTTATCAGAAGAAGAGCTAAGAGCATCAGGTGATTGGGGTGGGCTTGTTCAATACGATATAAATACCTTTTTCAAAGGGGATGAGGATACTATGGATATCTTTAAAAGAAACAATGATGGGTCATTTGTATTAGAGAATGGGAAAAAAGTTGTAGATCCTCAGAAGGCTATGGAAATAGTTAAAAAAATTAACATCTTTGTTCCTCAAAGACCTGACGCAGATAAGTTGGTTGTGAGAGATGTTTTAAAAAATGGTATTGGAGAATTTTATGGCCTTCAAGATGATAAAGACAACCTCAATTTCGCTGAACTAATCGCTTTTCGGATTTGTTATCCAACAGGAATTAATGCCAGGAATGATATTGTACATGCAGGCATGGACGCTTGGGTAAAGTGGCAACGTACTTTTTGGTACCGTAATAAGCAATTGGATGGAGATAGAGGAGGATCTGCCGGAAATTACTATAATATGCAAATTTTTAGACAACTAGGAGCAGATTTTTTTACAGGGATTGATACATTAACGGGTAATTCAATTCTCCAACTTATGGAGGAGGCAGAAAAAGAAGTTAGAAGAGATAGTGAAAATAATAGAGGTGTGAGGACACAAAAAATTTTGGATACCCAAAAAAAGTTGCGGTTCTCAGCTGATTCTCAGAGACAATTTCTTTCAAATCAAATTAAAAATGCTGCGGGAATGTACGAGAGTCTCACTGACCTAAAAGAAATAAGCTTCCAAAAATATTCAAAACTCGTTGAGGGTAGACTGGAAATAGATGAAGCAGCGTTTAGTGAAGACCTTAAAGGAGGAGTAATAAAACCTTTGCGTTATATGATTAGTACTTGGAAACAGCTTGATTTTGGAGAAGAAGAGAGAACAATGATTCCAATAATCAACGAGAAAGGAGAAGCAAAGGAGGGAGAATATAAGACAGTAACAAGGCTTGAAGCATATTTTGGAGAAGCAACAGCAGCAGTTTTTAGGAATGATAAGGCCTGGGATTTTGGAGATGCATTAAAAGGGAGAATAGACAGTCTTTCCGAGGCGGATTCACGTAAGGCAATAGAAGATTATCTGTCATTTCTTGTTAACCCTAATCCCGAAAAAGATGAAGATAAAGGAAAAGCAGATAAAACGGCTAAAAAATTAGCATCAGCATACTCTCAAGAATTTATAGGAAAAGATTTTTCAGAACTCACTAGCATTGAGAGAAAGCAACTTTTAACTAAATTAACTGAAACAAAAGGAATGCTTTCCATTGGAGAAGCAAAAGTAGTAAATGATGTACATAGAACTCATCTTTTTAAATATGCAGTGGCATTTTACGCAGGTACTCAATTGCTTGCTCATAGAAAAAATGTTAGCCGCAATTATTTTGAAAAATACGACATTATAGAAAGTCGTACCTTTTTACGTCTTCTTGATTCTATTCCTGGTAAAGCAATTTTTGATGAAGATGATCTGAGAAATACGCGAGTTGATGGAAATTTCTTTGGAAAAGATATGTATGGAAGGGACTATATGGAGTTTATTAAAGCACTGTCTAATACTACGACAGGTAAATTATGGACTGGTCACTTAATACTTTTGCTTTTAGGTGCAATGAGAGAAGCTTTTGGAGAGTCTACAGAAGAACTTACAAAAGGAATTGCTGCTTAAAAGAGAGATAGAGAGTCTATTCTTAGATTATCTTTCTTCTTCTCTTGTCTAGATCGGGCTCCGTTCTCTTCTACTAGATCTACGATTTAGTAGTCTTCTTTTTTCATCATCTGTAAGATTTGGCAACCTTCTTATTTCCTCCTCAGTATATGGCTGCAAATCATCTCGCAGACCTAACCCCCAATTTCTTAATGAACTGCTATTGCTGCGTGAAAGACGTTGAGCTAACGGTCGCTTTATTCTTTCATCATATGCAGTACTGAGAGGGCCTGTAGCTACACCCTCTTTATTTCTTGCAAAGAGCACATTCTTAGGGATTCCTGCAAATGGTTTTACTACTTGTGCTCCAATCCCTAAGCTGTTTGGAATAGCTTGTGCATATTTAAGTGAAGGAGTATTAAGCTTGTCTTTGATCATGTTAATAACTTCTGGGGTGATAAGAATAGTTGCCATACCAAAAAGAGCTGATAATGCTTCTGGAGCACCGGGATTACCAATAAGTGGAGGAGTGAAGTACTCTTCTCCTGGAGCAAAGGCGCTCATAAGCACCTTTGCAATCAAAAACATAAATATAGTTGCTGGAAATACAAGTAAGTACGTGATGATATATTTTAGCCATGCTCCGAAACCTAGACCTGAGTTAGGAATAATTCCCATGGCAATCCAAAAAGGAGAGAGTATAACTGCTAGAAGTACTCTGATGTAAGACGTAAGGAGTCGGAACCAAATTCGTACAAGTGTTATAAATATAGCTATAGATACAATGAAAAACATAATCATTCCTCCTAATATCCCGGCCACACTACCAATAACATTGACGTCCTCGGTACAATCCCACATCGCATCAAGACTAATACCAGTAACCCGGGAGATAATACCTCCATCTGATTCAATATGTTGAATTACACAATCTTGGTATACTGGACTGACTGACTGAGGTATGAGAAATATAATACGAGTAACAGTTTGGGTAATGGTATTATGAAAAATTCCTAAATTATTTATTACATTGGAGATTACTTCTCCTGTACCCAAAGCTATCTTAAAAGGTATTATGAAAAATCCTATTCCGAGTTCGCTATCGGTGAAAGGAAGGGGAAGATTGTATAGGTGATTGGCAAAGCCAAAAGGAGTGTTAAAAGCATATTTAAGCATATTTCCTAATGCTCCTGATTCATCAAGGGGTGAGAAAGTAGCAAATAAGAGCAGTAATAACACCCACATCATGTCTATCAGAAATCCTGCAATGGGAAAGGAAAAGGTGACAAGCACAAGCGTAATAATAATTTTAGGAATTTGATTTTGAACAGCCATTACTGCTCTATCATTGAGTTTAAATCTGAACATAATGCCAAGGCCAATGATAACTACAATAAGGCTAAAAAGAAGATACACAATATTTCTAAACTGTATCCAAATCTTCTGAATAGGTTTTAAGCCTTCAAACCCTATTCCTCCCTCTTCTGCAGCTTGTGCTTTTTTAGAAAACCCAAAGTTGTGAGAAAGGTAGGTGGCGTAATCATTGCTAGATATAGGGAAGTTGTACGTCATTCCTATAAGTTGTCCCATTTGATTGACAGCACCACCATTATTATCTACATAGGTAATCTTCTTTGTTTGAGGATCAACTCCAAGGCATTTTCCGTTAGGTGAAATAGGATCTGCACCTATTACAAAACAAGTATAAGTAGAAAAGAACTCAATGAATAAGCTCTGGGTGAATGTGTGGAGGTTTTTTGGTACCGATGCGTCTACATTGGGCTCCAGGTAGCTTGATGACTCTATGTTTTGTGCGCTCACTGGAAAAACAAAAAACTTAGTAAAAAGAAGCGTAAAGACAAAAAAGGTCAAAATGGGCAATAACAACTTTTTCATAAGGTAGGAGAATTTTTAGTATTCATAGATAAGTATGGAGAAAAAAGAGGAGTAAAGTCAAGAATGGGAAAAGACTTTCGTTGACACTTTTTCCTATAATAGAGTATAGTATCAAAAATATGGTAAAAGGGGCTTTATTTTTAAGTATTGTAACCTTCTTCTTTTTGGTACAGCCTATTTTTGCCCAAAATACGCTAGATGCCACAGAAAGTGCTGCGCCTTATGCCTCTGGTTCTGCAGTTAAAGAAGTTTCTGTTCAGTACGAATTGCCTTATCCAGGACTTTTACCAGATCATCCTCTTTATTTCTTGAAAATGACACGGGATAAAATTGTGGGTTTATTGATCAATGATCCTTTAAAAAAAGCGGAATTTAATCTTTTAAACGCTGATAAGCGGATGCATGCAGGAGTACTGCTAGTAAAAAAGAAAGAATATGATCTGGCAGTTACTACTATTTCTAAAAGTATCAATTATGTTGAAGAAGCACGGGTAGCGGAAATGAAGGCAAAGCAAGCCGGAAAATACACGCCTCCTTTTGAATCAAAGCTTGAAACAGCACTGGCAAAACATACAGAACTAACACAGATGCTTGTACAAAACATGGACAAAAAATATGTGCAACAATTTAAAAATGAGTTGAAAAGAATGCGAGAATTGCAAAAAAGAATGGGAAAAAAGCATTAACTCTTCTATTTTGAGCCTGCCTTTTTGAATTGTCCTTTGGTTATTTATTTTCTTTGTTGAAAAGTGCATATGAGTTTCTCCATAGAAATAAGAGGAAAAATGATTCAAAAGAATAATAAAAATGTACGTTTTTAGTTGCCAGAAATTGCTTTTTCTTTGTCAGAGCTCTTACATAATCAAATTGAAGCTAAAGCAAAAAATGATATAGTTTGTTATATTGACTTAACAGATTTAGTGTTCTACTATTGTCTCTGACACTAGATGTAAAAAGAAAATTTACATTTGGTAAAAGCTCTTTAATTAAGAAAGAAGCACCTTTAAAAATCGTAATACTATGCTTTGCCCTTATTGCAGAAAAAATGGAACTGAAGTCGTTGAGACACGAATTGCCGAAGACGGAACAAATATTAGAAGAAGAAGATCATGTTCTTCCTGTGGCAAACGGTTTACTACTTATGAAAGAATTGAGAATGTAACATTAGTAGTAAAGAAAAAAGACGGAAGACGTGAGCAATTTGATAGAGATAAGTTACGAGCAGGAGTGATCCGGGCATGTGAGAAAACAAGTGTTTCAATTGATAAAATTCATGATATAGTAGATGTTATTGAAAGAGAACTACGTAACGGTGAATCAGTAGAGGTTGAAAGTAGAAAGATAGGACAGCTTACGGCTGTTAAACTGAAAAAAGTAGATAAGGTAGCATATATTCGATTTGCAAGTGTTTTTAAGCGTTTTGTTGATTTAGACGATTTTGAGAAAGAATTAAAAAGATTATTAAAATAATATGAAACTTGAAGGATTATCAGAAAAAGTATTTTTAGACAGATATGCTCTCAAAGATAAAAAGGGCAACCCTATCGAAAAAGACCCTCGCCAGATGTGGAGGAGAATTGCTAAGGCAGTAGCAGAGCAAGAAGAAGGAGAAAGTAAAAAGATTTGGGAAAAAGAATTTTATGAGGCTCTAAAGGGTTTTAAGTATGTTCCTGGCGGAAGAATCCATGCAGGCGCGGGAACTGGGTATCAAGTTACTTATTATAATTGTTTTGTAATTCCTTCTCCAAAAGATTCACGAGGTGGTATTATTGATACCCTCAAGCAAATGGTTGAAATTATGGCACACGGTGGTGGTGTTGGTATCAACCTCTCCTCTCTTCGTCCTCGCGGTTTTCGAGTTAAGAAAGTAAATGGATTCTCCTCTGGTCCTTGTAACTGGGCAGAGCTGTTCTCTATTGCTACCAAAGATATTATTCAACAGGGTGGTACTCGTCGAGGTGCACTTATGTTAATGCTTTGGGACTGGCATCCTGATGTAGAAGAATTTATTACCGTAAAACAAGACTTACTCCGTATCAATGGAGCTAATCTTTCCGTATGTGTGTCTGATAAATTCATGGATGCAGTTGAAAAAGATGGAGACTGGGATCTGGTTTTCCCTGATAAAGATGATCCAGATTATGATGAAAAATGGGATGGAGACCTAGAGGCTTGGAAAAAGCTTGGTAAAAAAGTAATAGTACACAAAACAGTAAAGGCACGCAAGATATGGGATCTGATTGCTGAAGCTGCTTGGAAATCAGCAGAGCCAGGAGTAGTCTTCATGGAGCGCTACAACAAGCTATACAACAACTGGTACTGGAACAGCATCAATTGTGTAAATCCATGTGGAGAAGAAGGACTTCCACCATGGGGAGTATGTAACTTGGGTTCTATCAACCTTTCTGCTTTTGTCAAAGGGTATGAAGTAGATAAAAAAGGAGAGTTTGATTTTGAGACATTAAAGAAAGTAGTGAGAGTAGGAGTGAGATTCCAAGACAATGTAGTGAGTATGGATCCATATATTTTTGAAGGAATTCGCAAGACACAGCTTGAGGGAGAAAGAAGAATTGGTCTTGGTACCATGGGTTTGGGAGATGCACTAATTAAATTACACTTACGTTATGGTTCACCTGAAGCATTGGAGTTTATAGATGAAGTGTATAAGCTTATTAGAGACGAAGCATACAGAGCGTCATCTGAGATTGCCAAAGAAAAAGGAGCATTTCCAAAGTTTGATAAAGAACTTTTCCCACAAGGAGCATTTATCAAGCAACTTCCAAAAGACATCCAGAAGATGATTAAAGAGCAAGGGATTCGCAACTCGCTTCTTTTGATGCAAGCACCAACAGGGTCAATCTCTTTGATGGCTAACACCACTTCTGGTATAGAGCCGGTATATGAATTTGAATTTATCAGGAGAAGTAGAATTGGGGAGCATGTAATCAGACACCATTTGTATGATGAATGGTACAAAGTACATGATAAAGAACTGGAAGAAGGAAAAATACAAAGACCGGATTACTTTGTCTCTGCAAATGATCTTACTCCAGAAGAGCATGTGGAAACACAGGGTATCATCCAAAAATATGTGGATGCTTCTATCTCAAAGACAGTAAATGCACCTAAGACGCATACTGTAGAGGATGTAAAAAGACTATATACCTTAGCTTACAAATTAGGTTGTAAAGGGATAACCTATATGAGAGAAGGATCACGAGTCGGCGTATTAGAAAGAAAAGAGGACAAAAAAGAAGAAGTAAAGGAAGAAATAAAGCAATTACCACCTATTATGCGCAGGCCAATGGTCATGCAAGGAGTAACATATAAAACGCAAACACCACTGGGGAGTACCTTTATTACCATCAATGTAGACAAGGATGGTAATCCTTTTGAAGTCTTTATTAATGCTGGGAAATCAGGTTCTGATGTCATGGCTATGGCAGAGGCATTAGGGCGCATGATTTCATTTGCTTTAAGAATGCAGGGTCCTATTGATTCACGGGAAAAAATAGAAAGAATTATTGCCCAAATGACGGGTATCGGAGGTGCAAGAACAGTTGGCTTTGGTCCTAATAGAGTGAGATCTTTGCCTGATGCTGTAGCCAAGATCCTCGCTGATCACTTTGAATTTAAGGTAAATGGAAAAGTTACTGACGTAAAAAAGAATATAAAAGCTGATGCTATGGAGCCAGCTAGTCTTACAAATGGACACGCAGCAGCAAATGAACATGCAGTGATGGCCTTACAACCATCTTTATTGCACGCTGAATCTGCTTCTTCTACAAATGATAGTTTTGATATCTGTCCTGATTGTGGAACATCAGGTTTAGCACACGAAGAAGGTTGTATAAAATGTTACTCATGTGGATATTCCGCATGTTAAAAACAGTTAGTTTGTTGGTGTATGAAAAGTTAATAGTGAGTATTAGGTAAGAAGGGTGAAAATCCCTCACAGAGCCGCTACTGTTATAGTCAGAAAACGATACTCATGAGAAAGCCCGAGCTTGGCATTAAATATGGAGTCCTCTCGGGTGATCTTCTTTACTGAACAGGTAAAGAGAGAAACGAAGAGGATTTTTTTATGGCTACACTACTTAAAAATAAAAAAGCTTTTTTAATACTCATCGGAATTACATTCGTTATTGTTGCTCTTGTTTTTGTTTTTCCAAGTATTCCTGCACAAAAGAGTGAAACAGAAACTGTTATTACGCCAACAGTGGCTATTTCCAATCAAACTCAAAACATAGATTCTTTTACGTATCAAGGTGAAGAAGGTAAAAGTGCATTCGAGATCTTAGAAGTAAAAACAAAAGTAGAGATAGATAAAGTAGGTCTTGTTTCTGCTATCAATGGAAGAAAAGCAGATAACAGCAAAAGAGAGTTTTGGGCATTTTATGTCAATGGCAAGTTAGCAGAAGTTGGTCCCAAAGATTACATTACGAAATCAACGGACAAAATAGAATGGAAAATAGAGACTTACTAATATGAAAAAATCCCACTTAGTAACTGCAACGCTGATTATTTTCTGTGGAGCACTTTTCCGATTTCTCCCTCATCCACCAAATTTTGCGCCTATTGCAGCTATGGCTCTTTTTGCAGGAGCGTATATGGACAAAAAATATGCTTTCTTTATTCCTTTTATAGCAATGTTTGTCTCAGATATTTTTCTGGGTTTTCATAATACGATGCCTTTTGTCTATGTCAGCTTTTTTCTCGTAGGAGTTTTGGGAATGATGCTTAAAAAGCACTCTAAACCTCAAATGGTTATAGCAGCGGCTTTTGTGTCTTCCCTGTTATTTTTTGTGATTACCAATATTGGAGTATGGCTGAGTTCAGGGCTCTATGAGCAAAATACAAAAGGATTAGCGGAAGCATTTGTCCTTGCCATTCCTTTTTTCAAAAACACGCTGATGGGAGACTTGTTGTTTACTAGTGCTTTTTTTGCTCTGTTTGAATTTTTCAAAGCAACTTTGTTGAAAGAAAGGTTGTTGCATGAAAAAGCTTCTCAACCCAAAAGCTAAACAGTATTTTTACTATTTGCTATTTGGTTTTTAATATTTCTATTATGCCTATTTATACAAAAACTGGAGACAAAGGAAAAACAGCATTACGGACTAATGAGCGGGTATGGAAAGATTCAGTACGCGTTGAAAGTTATGGAACAGTTGATGAGCTTAATGCGTATTTAGGGGTAGTGCTTTCTTATATTGATACAGATGCAAAAAAAGAATTGCGTTATGTAGCAGATCTAGTGGTTACAGTACAAAATGATTTGTTTTTTATTGGTTCTTATATTGCCAACCCTGGTGAGAAGCGGGACCTGACAGTGCTTAACAAGCATATTACGTATTTTGAGGATGAGATAGATGGTATGACAGAGCAAATGCCAGAACTTAAAAATTTTATTCTTCCAGGAGGAGGAAAGGTAGGAGCATCCTTGCAGTACGCACGTACTATTTCCAGAAGAGCGGAGAGAAAATTAGTTTCTTTGCACAAGGCAGAAGGGGTTGAAAAAGAAATTTTGCAGTATATAAATAGACTTTCTGACTTATTATTTACGTTGTCTCGCTTTGCCAATTACGTAGAAAAAAAGAAAGAGATAATTTGGTCTTTGTAACGGGTGAATGAGGTGTAAATCCTCAGCTATGCCGTAGCTGTGATCTTAGGTAAATACTAAGAAAGTCAGATCCCCGTCTGTTTCAATATTTAATTTGAGAACAGGAAAAGTCTTTCGAGTCCATGTACCATGCGGTACAGGACCATGCGCTGAATAGTGCATGGCAAGAGCAATTTTGTATCCTTATCCTGCCTTCTCGAAATTCTGTTACAGAACAAAATGAGAAGGTTTTTTTATTGTTATTGTTATGGATCTTGAATCAAGAACAGTTACTTATCAAATACAAAGAAATGAAGCTTTTTATGCTGATAATTCTTCTTTAGAAGGAGAATTTCATGATTTACAAAGAGAGTGGATTCGTGAAGAGGAAGATGAATGGTACTTGTTGCCTGGAACAGGATTTAATGTGAAGCTTCAAGTTGAGTTATTACGCAAGGATCTTGAAGAAGGATTAGAAAAAGGAGAATCGTATGAGGACATTATTGAGAAGTGGCTCCAAAAAACAGAACAGGACATTCATGGGTTTAAAATTGAGTATTTGTGTGAGGGCTTGTTATTTCCTATTATGTTGGACAAAGAAGTAGTAAACGCAGAAGAAAGAATTGTTGCGCCTTTATATGGAGGAAAACTGTTTGTAGACACAGTGAGTGAGCAAGAGCGTTTGGGAAGTGTAAAAAAAGCTATCGTGGGTGATCCAGAAACAGGCAAAGAAGGAATAGAACACTTTTTACTCACCGCTCATCCTGGATCTGTTTCAGTTATGACCAGTCCTCCTGGTTGGAGTGGTTTTGAAGGAATTACGTACCCTGACTCTCAGACTTATATTTGGCAGATACAGGAAGACAGGTCTATTAGAGGGTTTACGGTGCGTACTGATATGGAGGTAAAAGAAAACATAAAGTTATTAGAAACACTAGGTGAAGATATGAGTGCTATGAAAGGCAAAAATGAACAAGAAAGGTTGGCAGGAATTGTCGGAACACCGGTGTTTTTAAGGGGAAATGATGAAAAGCAGTGGAGTATCGAAGATATTGTGAATGCTATTAGATCAGTAAAACACACAAAATCAGCGTATAAAGAAAGAGGTTTTGATGAAATTTATGATCAGCTTGAAAATCCTGAGTCTTTATGGACGCTTGATGAAACAACACGTAAGCTCGTTGCAGAGTTTAGAAGATATGTGTGGGATCAAGTATATAATGGTGAAGGAGATAGAGAGAAAAACATTCAAAGAGCATTGGGAATGACTGTTCTGGAACTGGCTAAGAGAATACGTAGACCTAAGAGAGAAGAGATAGCATACGACGATGAGTGGGTAGGTGAGGAATATAGTTTAGGAGGTGGATTAGTGTCAGGAGATCGGTATCGTGATGTTTTATCTGATGTGCAACAATTAGGAGGATGTAATGGCGGAGGAGGTGAGGGTGAAAGTATGCCTGATAGCTATATTGTTAACTCTATTACTCCTCGAATTGGTGTGAGAAATGAAGTTGATTACTCGAAAGATCCAAATTTATGTAGATGTAGTAATAGCCTTCCTCATTTTCACTGTCCTGGTAAAAAAGAAGGAAAGCCTTGTAAAGAAAAAATTATCTATGGAAAAGGAATTAAAAAGTGTCCTAGTTGTGGAGAAGGAAAAAAATGTTAAACAAAAATTCGCAAGAGAATTGTGATGTCTGTTTTAAAATCAAATGTCGCGGATGTGGGTGGGAGCCAACAGAGGAAGAGGTAGCAAAAATCCAAGCAGGAGAACTGAGAACTTGTCCTTTGTGTGGTTGGCAGCCAGGAGAAAAATAAGCTAGTATAAAAGAGTGAAGTCTTTTTTACTTAATCTCCTTTTTCCAAAACGCTGTATTCAGTGTAAAAGGCTTGGTTCTTTTGTCTGTTCTGATTGTTTTGCACACATTCAGTATGCTTCTTTGTCTCTTTGTCCCATGTGTCTTAGACCTTCAGTTGATGGTCTCACGCATCCTGCCTGTTCCAAACCTCTCGGACTTGATGGGCTGATTACGGTGGTAGAGTATAAAGGAATTATTAAGAAACTGCTCTACCAACTCAAATATGCACCTTATCTTACGAGCCTAACTACAGTTATTAAAAATCTTTCATATGAGGCATTAATTCAAGATGAAAGTTTTATGTATATTAAAGCCCAAAATCCTTTTCTTATTCCTGTGCCTTTGCATGTAAAAAAAGAAAGAAAAAGAGGGTATAACCAAGCAACACTTATTGCAAGGCAGATAGCAGATTCATTTGATCTTTCTCTTGAAAATAAAGTGCTTATAAGAAGTAAACATACAAAGCCTCAATTTAAGCTCTCAAAAGAAGAAAGAAAAGAAAATATAAAAGATGCTTTTGAGGTGACTGCAAAAGGAAAGGAAGTTATAAATGGTGCTACCATTTTTGTAGTAGATGATATTGCTACTACCTGTTTTACCCTGCGTTCATGCGCTAAAATCCTCAAAAGAAATGGAGCAAAAAAAGTCTACGGTTTAGTATTTGCCAAGGAGTATTGAGTAAAAAATATTAGATTGTAAAAGGCAAAAGGGCACCTCAGATTTTGGAAAGTCGTAAGACTCCCTCGTCGTTGGTGCCCTTTTACACTTATCAAAGTTTCGGAAAGTTGACTGATAACGGGTTCATCCGTCCTGCTTGTGCAAGCCCTCTGTACGAGGTTTAGTGTATTAAGCTGTAAGTTACTCGTCGTTGAGTTGGATGCTGAGTAGGGCGGGATTGAGAACACCGCCGTTCTCGTTAGCTAGCTCGCCCTCGTTCCCGATTTGGGTGTCGAGGTTGTGCCAACGACGGAGCTGTTCCCCGTGTTTCCAGCAACGAGCGAGCATTGTGACAGCAGCGCCGAACATGAAGCCTGTGATGCCTTCAAGGTCCGCTTCGTGCGATGTAGCGGAAGCTACCTCTTCGAGGGTCTTCCCGTTAGATATCTCGACCTGCATGAGTCGCGCCCATCGTTGAGCGTATGTGATAACGGCACCGCCGTAAGGATCTCGGTTGGCCAGCATGGCTTCTTCCCAAGCATCTGGGTTAGACTCCTCCATAGGAGGAGCACCTTTGAGCTTCGCCTCCAGAGCATTGCGCTTGGCTTTAGCTTGCGCCTCGTACTCAGCTTGCAGTTCCTGGCGTCTGCGCTCGTTCTTGGCTTCGACCTGGTTGTCATTCTCCTTCTCCTCGTCGGTAAGGACAAGGTTTGGGTAAGGACCGACGTTGGGGTCGATATAATGATGGAGCGCCCGATGCCAATCCCGAAAGATAAGATCAGGACTAGAGTCCTTGCGAACACTAACCCTTACCTCATTGAAGTCGAACGTAATGAGGCACCCATCTTCCTCGGCTGATAGAGCGATAGCTTCAACGATGGTATTGCGGATATGTGCTCCTGCACCAACCTCAAAGACAATTTCCTTCTTTCGCCAAAAGTTACTCATGATCTTTTCCTCCAGTCAATTCGGACATACTTACATTGGCTACCTCCAAATGGATAGCACTCTAAACACAATAATAATTTGTGCTCAAGGTGCTACCCATTTAAGGTTTAATACTTTCCGTAAACTATCAAAGTGCAAGTAATTATAGATACAAATGAAGTAAGAAACAGACAGCAGTATGAGTCTATTCACACTTCAAATGTAAGTACGAAGTATAGCACAGAAGGCACAAAATATCAATATTATAGGATTATGTTTTGGTATTTTTACATTGAAGGAGGTTTTTAGACACTTTCAGAAAGAGTGTGTTTTAAAGCTTGTTTCATTTGTCTTCTTCCGAATCCATTTTTTAAAATACTTCACAAAAGTGAGGTTGTTATATCAGCCGTTTGTTACGAAATGCAAAGCCAGAACCTGTTTTTAAGTAGTTTTCAAATGAAAGTGCTTTCTTTTTAGTAGAAAATGCAGCGTAAAAAATGAGAGTAATAGGACGAAGGTTTTTAGTTGATTCTACTTTACCATTTTCGTGAGCCAAAATTCGTTGTTTCAGGTTATCTGAAAAGCCATGATAGTAAAAATTATCACTTAGTTTGAGAATGTACACATAGTACATATGTTTATTGTATAGTAAGTCCCACTACACTTCCACTTCCGCTAAAGCTCCAGTGGACAAGAAAGTTTCGTGGGACACACTTCGCAGAGGCCAATTGAGGGAGTAGTGGAATATTGAGTGGCTGTGCCACACGAAGCTCTGTACTGTAAAGTACGGAGCGAAGTGTGGAGATGGGGAGGAGTGACCTCCCGTCCAAAAAATACAAATCACAACGTCTACAAGCATAGTCAGTTTTTAAGTGTCGTCATATCCTTATCCAACTGACAGGAAAAAATATGACCAAGGCTTTTTAAGAGCACAAAAGACAAGCCAAATCTTTTGCTCTTTCCTCACCTGGGTTATTGCCTATAAGGAAGCGATGAGGGACTCATCTTATAGACAGCTCGCATTAAGCTGCGAATGCAAAAGCGGGAGTTACCCCAACTTTTGGCATGGCATCAGCAAAAACTTGCCTGATACCGCGGCTGATGGATTTACCTTCAGCATGTATTATTTGATCCTGTTTTATGACGCATGAATCAACGTCAGCTTGCTGTTGTAAAAGTGCATTTCCTGTCGAATCAATTCATCCCCGTCGTGAAAATCGCTTCAGCTCTTCTTGTGCTTCTCTGTCCAAATCTCTTTGTCTTAACTCTTTTTTGCGTTCAAATTTCTTTTTTCCTTTGACTAAGGCAATTTCAAGCTTGATTAAGACTCCCGTAGTATAAAGGGCGGTAGGGATGATTGTCAAGTTACCCTGATCCATTTTTGATTTTAGGGCAAGAATTTGTTTTTTATGCAGTAACAGTTTGCGAGTTCTGCCTTCATCATATCCATCGGTGCGAGCGAATTGGTATGGATAAATTTTAGCATTCACCAAATGTGCTTCTGAATTCATAATTCGCACATACGATGCAGAGAGATCAGCATGGCCTAGTTTTACTGCTTTTACTTCTTGTCCGGTCAGCGCAATACCTGCTTCTAATTTTTCTAAAATAGTAAATTCTGCTGGTGCTTTTTTATTTACAATTCTCATATGCCCCTTTGCTTTCAAAGTTTAAATACATAATACCAAACGGAGCTTTGTATGGGTAGTATTGTGAGCTTGTAATGTCAGTGCTGCTTTCGTTTTGAAAGCTACGGTAGGCATATACAAATTTGTAATACAAAGCAGAGTGATATAAGTAGGTGTATTGTAGCGCAAATAGGGTAAAATGTGAAAGAGTACAAGTTACGACAAAAAAGAATTGTTTGTAAGCCTTACATTACTTACACCATTTCCTCTCCCTTTCTAAGGGAGAGGATGAAGGTGAGGGTTGATACATACGATGCCAAACCGTAGAAATGAGGAAAACATACCTGTTGCCAAGAAGCTGAGAAGGAACCAAACTAACTCTGAAAAATTATTATGGTCTTATTTAAGAAATAGGAATATTGATGGGGTAAAATTTAGACGACAGTATCCAATAGGAGTGTATGTTCTTGATTTTGTAAGCATTGAAAAGAAACTTGTGGTAGAAATTGATGGAGGACAACACAATGAACAAGATCATAAGGAGTATGATGATATACGTTCATCTTGGTTACAACAAGAAGGGTTTCGAGTATTGAGGTTTTGGAATAATGAAATTTTAGAAAATAGTGAAGGAGTGGTTTTCAAAATAAGAGAAGAATTAGGTAAACCCTCATCCCTACCTTCTCCCTTAAAAAGGGAGAAGGAGTAAATTAAGACAGCTTTTCTTAAAAGGGAAAGAGACGCTACTTGGGAGAAAATATTTTAGGCAGAGTTCTGGTAGGAGTTTTCGTTTAGAGTGAAAAAGTATAAATTTTGGAGTTGCTTACAACATATAACGTGTGATTTGGTTCATCTACTGCAAATGAGGTGGCATTTTTAAAAATATCTGAAGTATATTGTTTGGCAAACGAACCACTTTTTTGGATAGATACCATTCGTTTTCCAGAGGGGTCAAGTACATAAAGATTTGCATAATCAACATCGGTGTAAATACTGCTTCCTTTGCCAATAGAGGTGGGAAGCCCTTGTATAGAGAAAGCATCTTTGCTGCCTCGTGTATATTTTTGAATACTTCCATCATCTAAAAGAACCCAGACAGAGGCATCAATACTAAATGATACGGGATTTTTAGAAAAATCAGGTTCTTGGCTAAAATAATCAGTGTCATTATATGCTTCAGGAATAAATTTTTTAATAGTATTTTGGCGCGTATCCAGCACGTAAATGTTATTTCCAAAGGTACTAATACTTTTTGGAGCTTGTAGGTCTTCTATAATTGTTTCGTTTTCTTTTTCATTCTTTTCTTGTTTGATAACAGAGTCATTAGTAAGCATGTAAAAATAGTCTTCATCTGCACTAATATCTACCACCCGTGTTGATTCACCTTCAAAAAATTGTTCTATTTCTCCGCTTTTAGAAAGTAAAACAGCAGAAGTATTATTTGTTCCTGTGGCAATAATACTGCCCCCTTTAATAGTAATATGCCCAACTTGTTTTATTTTTTCCTGAGATGGATCAAAAAAGAGTTTTTCTCCTCCCAGTTGTTCTCCTCCTCCTAGTTTTTGAATCTCAGCATTTACTTTTTCAAGGAGGGTATCTAATTGTTCTCGTTCAGGAGTGCCTTGAGGGAATTTGTCCTGTTCTGCAAGGAGTATTTTTTTGGCTTCATACAGTGTTTCAAGAGCAAGTGGTTTATTTAAAGATGCAAGCGCTATTGCTTCATCCAACTGTTGCTGGGTAGGTGCAAGAATATGGGCAAACTCTTCTTGTAACTGTTTTTTTTCTTTATTCATGTTTTCATGTATAATTCCGCCTATTAATATACTTAAAAGAACAGCGATACCAATACCAATAAGCACATTTTTTTTCAAAAGCACCTCTTTTTTTGGTATATGAAGGTTTTTGATAAAAGAAGAAAGAGTAGCAGGATGAGGTATGCGCTCTTTAAGGGTGGTGATAAAAGATGGTTTTAGGGCTTCTGGTTTTTCTTGTTTTTGCTCTTCGTCTTTTTCTACTTCTTCGAAAGTTTCCTCATCTGCTAAATAGCTTGCATCGTGGCTTTGAATTTGCAGGACTATAGCTGCTTCTGTGCCTTGTGGTTCTGTACTGATAAGCGGAGCAAGTGTTTCTGCAATATCCAGGATGTTGATAGTTTTGGTAAAGGTTTGATAGAGGGAGGGATCTATCTTCTGGGCAAAGCCTGGCGTTTGCAGAAAAAGCATATCGTTGTGACGTAGCTCTCCTGAAAAGCCAGTAATGCTTTGTGGTTCTGCTTCTGCAATAATTCCAATAGTCTCATCTCTTTTTAAGAGTACTTTTCCGGCTGATGAGATAATAATATAAGCAACTCCTTCAATGATCGTTACCAAAACAAGTGAGTGCTCTATTTCAGCAGGGATAATAGATACAGTATTTTCTACTGCTTGTTTTATGGTAGATAGATTTTTTTCGTCAATTGCAAAGTATTCTCGTTGTAGTTTTTCAAGGACTTCTTTTCCTAAAGTAGTGGGTTGGATATCTGATTCACCCTGTTTTTTAAGGCTGACTACAACAAACACATGTAACGTGGAAAAAGCCTGCGCCCAGGTTTTTTCTGTTGTATTTGAAACGAGTTTTTCGTGAACAATAGTATAGTTTTGGTTCATAGAAATAGCACAATACCAAATAAAAGTAGTATAGAAAGTATGGCGTGGACATGGGCAAAGGTAGCAAAGATAGGAGAAAAAGAAACTTGGTCAATGATGCGCGAAAGCGTACGGATTTGATTTGCTAAAATCAGAGCAAATAGAGTGTAGAGAAGCAGTAATACAATAAGCGCAATCTTAAATAAGAAATCTTGGTTGAGTGAAAGGGAAAGTAATTGAAAGAATTCTTCGTTCATATATACTAATTATATTATAAGGTTTGTGATAATTCTGGCAACTCGAGCAGGTTGCGGAATTCTATCAAATTCAACATTTACATGCGGCCCAGCGGTTTGGATAGAGACTGAGCCTAGTCCAAAGATAGCATGTAAGCCACCCACTTGTTTGTAACTAACGTCTTCTATTAGATTCAGTTTTGTCTCTGCAATATCACGTACTAAAATCCCATTCAAGTCTACATCAATAGCACGTTTGTTAGTAATAAGTCCTACATGAAAGTACCAGAGGGTAAAATTAAGTAGGATAAATCCAGATACGATCAAATAATAAAAAAGTAAAAAGGCAGTAGTCGTAGTAGAGGAAGGGTTAAAGAATGGAAAGACAGAAAGAAGAGAGGGTAAAAAGAAAGGAACCAAAACCATCACAAATGCACCCAAAATCCAGGTGAGGTTAGTAATAAATCCTCTTCTGATAAGCAAGATTATCTCTTCATCTTCCTCCTGATATTGGTAATGGACTCCTTTGGGACGGGCAACTAAAGAGCTGTAAAAATGGGGAGAGTGGGGAGTTGTGATATCAAGATCTTCTACCTCAGTAGTTTTCTTTTTTCCAGAAGTTGTAGAATGAGATTTGGTATCTGATAAATGAAATTCTCCTTTCAGTGGTGAGTGCGTATCTTTTTCCATACAACGTATAAATGTGATTATTTGTGTTCTATATTAAAGAATGCCCAGCCACCTTCACAGGTGCTTTGTGGGATACGAATATATCCAGGTGCTCTAAGGCAAACTGCCCTTTTGAATTCGAGACCAGTCATGCTGATATTATTGATTATAACCCGGTTTGTAGTATTATTTCCTTGTTCGATTTTCACACTTGTTGCTGAGCTTATCCCTCCATGAGTGCTTACGAGATTTCTTAACTCTTCCATGCTATACGGGTTTTTTTCTGGCCAGCAGGAAGTAGTAACTGGAGCAATTCTTGAAGTATCAATACCTCCTACCTTGAGAGCAATTGCAGCATTAGCAATATCTGCCATTTCTTCAGGAGAAAGCCATGGATTTGTACGCCCACAGGTATCACCATACTTGCTTGTACCATTTCTCCACCAAGCTTTATATCCCCATGGAGATCCTGCTGTTTTTTCATACGTCTTATCCATGAAATTTTCTCCGCGTTGACCATCTGTAGTATCCCAGCCTGATGTATTTAGCCAACCTCCTGTTATGGCTGAATATTGTCTATTATTTATACCTCCTGTCATAATCATTCCCTCAGTTTCTTTTACCGCTTGTTTCCATGTGTCAGTATTTTCTTCAAGTTTTACTTCTTGACAGTCTTGATTTGGGCAGACAGTAGATTTACCGTATGCATAACTCCTTGCAGCAATTGCTTGCACCTTCAATACTTCTAATGGCCATGATCCAGGCATTTCGTAAATATGTTTTAAATAGTCTTCAAGTTGATATGATACGTTGTTGAAATTTTGTCCGTATGTATTTGTTCCATTAACTGTAATAGTTTGATTAGTATCTACCTTGGTAATTTCTACACCAGGATAATAGTGTTTTAATATTTGCTCTGCTGATTGTCCTTGTTGGACTCTTCCGAGTGCTCCGTATTGGCTCATACCATTTCTATGTGTATATGCGCCTATAGAGAATATTGCAAAATATCCACTAGGGGCAGTATCTTGAAAACCTTTCAGAGAAGATAGGTATTCATCAGCTAATTCACCACTGCCTATACTAATAGTAAAGTTCCCACTTCTAGCAGACATGATTTGTTTTTGTTTTGCACTCAATTCTGCAATTTGACTGGAGACTGAGGCTTGATAATTTTTTGCACCAGCTACAACTTCTTCAATCTTTTGTCTTTCTGCAGCAAGTCTTGTTTTTACACTGCTGAGTCTTTTTTCCTCGCTTTCCAATGTTTTTTTTCGTTGTTCTAAGTCTGCAATTTTGATAGCTGTGTTGGTGATAATTGCTTTATTTATATCTGCTTTTTGTTTTTGAAATGTTATGGCCTGTATTAGCTCTGAGGCACTGGCACTTGAGAGAAAGATAAGAATGGGTGGAAAACTTGCGTTTTGCATGTAGTACTCTCTGCTTGCTCTACTGAAAAGATCTCTTTGTTTTTCAAAATCTTTATATCCTTCTTCGATGTCTTTTTTCTTACGTACGATATCATTTTCTATAAATGCAATTTGGTTTTCAATGCCTGCGATTTGTTTCTTCATACTTGCGATTTGTGACTCAAGTGGAGTAGTGGCTTTTTTTGATGCCTCCAGTGCTTGTTGTAGCTCGCTTAATTTCCGATTAATATCATCCAATTCATCAGAGTAAGCAGAAGGCACAGAAGTAGTAAGAGTGAAAATGACAATAGCAAAGAGTCCACAGGAGAGCAGGAGCAGCTTTTTCATAGGTAGCAACATTATAGCAGAAGGAGAAAATTATGCCAAAAGATTTACTTCTGTATTTCTTTTACGTTTTTATATACCAGGTACATAAAAATAATACCCAGAGGAGTGATAATCAGACTTACGAGGGAATCCAAAATAGTGAGAACAATCATATCTCTAATACCAAAGATAGTAGATAGAATACCAAGTACTAAATAAGTCCCTATGAAGAAGAAAACAAGAAAAACTATTTTGCCAAAGACTGCAAACCAAAGACCGGTAACATACTGTTTGCTTTTCTTAAACGATTCAACAATACCTGTATTTTCAAATACTAAAGTGTATGTTGCCAGACTGAACCACACCAACAAAATGATGCCCGGAATAATCAACAGTAAAAATCCTCCAAAGACAGCAAGTCCAGCAAGCAGCAGGACAGCAAAGTAAGGAAGTATTTTATTGGGAGTTTTTTTATAAGCTTCAGAAATGGTAAGTGTTTTGGATGGTATAGCATAGAGCGTAGCAATGCTAGAGGCAATGGTAGCTACCAAATACAAAAGACTCAATGGCAGAATAAGGAAATCAATAGAGTCTATGGTATTTGTCATATTATTTCTGTCCGGGGTTATCAAAGCGATAATGATATTTAAAATAACGGGGATTGCAGTAATACCAATAAAAAGTTGATATTTTTCTTTGAAAATGTTTACTGTTTTATCAAAAAGGTCAAATGAACTTGGAAGTTGTTTGGAATGAGAATTGTCAGATGCCACAACTTTAGTAAACCAGGAATTACCGAGAGTGTCAAGTGTGCGCCCGGATGGATTCGAACCATCGACATCTACTTTATAAGAGTAGCGCTCTGCCCCTGAGCTACGGGCGCCCAACGTGGGGATATTATATCAAATAACGTAGGCAAAAAAACGTTATGATCTTTTCATGCCTGGTGGAAGTTCTCCTGAATCATTATCTTCTAAGGCTTCAAACATGCGGGAGCGTCTTGCAATATCTGCTCCGACTAGCTCTTTTGGTTTGCCATATTTAAGGCGGGAGAGTTCCCTGACTAGTTCTGCAATGCGTGGATTATCAAGTTTTTTCTCTTCTTCCATGTTTCTTGTGAAATCAACAGAAAATGGTAGAGCTGGTTCACCATCAATCAATGTTCTCATATAGGCATGGTATCGTTCTATATTGATAAGGTCTGCTTCTGAAAAAGTAGGCTGGAATTCATGCTGTAAGTAGTTGGCATCAGTTACTCCTACGCGGAAGGAAACGATTGTTCCTACATTACCAAAGATAGCATTTTTTACTTCTTCTTCCATTTGTCCGATAAATTGGTTGGCTACAATCAGATTAAGACGGTATTTTCTAGCCTCAGAAAGAATTTGGGCAAAGTCAGGGGTGGCAAAGTTTTGGAACTCATCTACATATAGATAAAAATCTTTTCTTTGGCTCATAGGTATATCTTGTCGAGACATAGCAGCAATTAAAATACGAGGTACTAAAATAAGTCCTAAGAAGCTGGAGTTTTCTTCTCCAATTTTTCCTTTGGCAAGATTGACTAACAGAATTTTTTGCTGATCCATGACTTCACGGAAATTAAATGCACTTTGGCCTTGTCCTATGATATTACGCATCATGGTATTGGTAACAAATCGTCCGAATTTGGAAGTAATGTAATCCAGTGTTTCTGATTTATGGAAGTCGTTCGTTTGGGCAATTTGATCTGTCCAGTAACGCCTGATAATTGGGTCTTGAACTTTTGGCAACAGTTCTTGTACAAAAGAAGAGTCAGTGAGGGCACGCATTACTTCTACCAAAGTATTCCCCTTTTCTGCCATAACGGTTAACATTGCGTTGCGTACTGCGTGTTCAAATCGAGGACCCACGATACCGGTCTTATGAGGATCAAAAAGCTTGTACATCAAGCCAATAATAGAGGATACGACAAAGTGTTTTTGCTCTTCATCTGTTGCCTCAAGCATATTCAGTCCCATAGGTCTTTGCGTATCAGAAGGGTCAAAAAGAATAACATCCTCAGCTCTTTCCGGTGGAATACGCAGGAGCACGTCATCTATCAAGTCTCCGTGTGGGTCAATAGCAGCTATTCCTTTGCCATTTTGGATATCCTGCAGGATCATAGATTTTAACAGTTCTGATTTTCCGACACCTGTTTTTCCAATAATATACATATGTCTTCTCCTGTCATCATCACTCATGTAAATTTGCCTTTCCATGCCTCTATAAGTGCTTTTTCCAATATAGAGTCCTGAAGTAGGGATGTTAGCAGGTGCAGGTGCACTTCTGGCTGCCAGCCAGTGAATCTGAGAGTTTTCAACGCTTTTATTAGGCAAATGGAAGAGGGTGGCAAGCTCTTCAGTATTCAGTACGGAACCAGCTCCTACCAGTGGAAGATAGCGGTAAATAAAATCAATCATAAATAACCCTTTGAAAAAACGGATTTTATCTCTCTCAAATGAGTTATAAGAAGCAAATTGGGCAAAGGCACTTTCAATGTTGGATAAGTGCATATCAGCAGCATCTTTGGTAGAAGAGGAGACTACAATACGAATATAGGTGTTAAATCCAGGTTTGGTGATTTTCTGCTCAATTGCTTCTAGCTCTTTTTGATCTGTTGAGTATTTGGCAGTTTCAGGGTCCGCCTCTTTTTTCTTCGTACTTGAGATGTAGGCTCTCCCTGCTTTTCTCCAGCCAGAACCAGCAGGTGTTATGACGAATTGAATAACAGCTCCTTCTCCTTCCTGCATCTTACTTAAGGTGCTGGTAATCATAGAAAGAGGGTCTACTGCTAGATCTTTGTAAGTCTTCAAAGGTTTATAAGAGGCTTCTTCTAATTTCAAACCAGCATAGGCTACAGCCCCATTCTCACTAAAAATATTATATTCTTCAACTTCTTTGATAAGCGCATCAGGGTAGGAACCATGAATTTGTTTTTCTACCATGTCCTTGATATGGCGTGGGACACTAACATGAAAGCGAATATCACCAGGTCGTGCTACTATCTCAAAAGCAATACTGTCAGGAATTTTGAAAAAGGCAAGCCTTCCTTTTGCGGTCTTTAAAGAGGTAAGACCCGCAAATAGCTGCTCTGCTGCATCAATTTTGATTTCATTTTCTCGGGGCAAGGCGATTTCTAAGAGAACTGAGTTGAGTGATTTTTTATGCCTTGCATTATTTTTGCGCCAAAGCCCAAATAAAAAAGCAAGACCTACCAGAGAAAACACAACTAAAGAAGAGATAAAAATCCCGAGTAAAAAGAGTAGTAAAAAGTCGATTATGCCGGTTCCAAACGCATCAATTTGCATGAATAATTCCTCCTCTCATTTCTTGAGCACGTTCATCAGTTATTTTTATCCATTCTCCACTTTCGTTGGTGTTGAATATACGTAAAAGGCTAACTGCTTCCATGAAAAGTCCACCAAGAGTATGTCTGGCAGGAGCCATTGTTTGAGCTTTTCGTTTTACCTGAATTATTTGTGGGTTTTTAATAATTTCTTGAGGTAGTACTGCAGGTCCAGAATGTGTTAAAGGCGTTTTGCCACCTGTTTCTGCAAAGTGTTTGTTTATCACTTCTTGACCGGCTTCTTCATCAGGAAATATGCCTGCTTTTTTTAATTCAGGATCAACAGGTAGAACCTCCGTAACAGGAGCTATATATTGAGTATTTTCAACTTCATTATGCATAGTTTCATGATATCAAAATAGACCTTGCACTACAATCAATTCAGGTAGTTTGTGAGGCTGTTGTGAGGTACTTGAAAGGTACAAAACAAAAAGAAGGGAAAAGAGAAGAATTTTATTATATTTGGTATAATAGGGGTCGTTTACGAGATCTTTGGAGGAGTCGTCCTTACAGGACTTCTCACTTACTAAGAATCAATCAATGGAGGAGTCGCATAGCTGGTCCATTGCGGGGGTTTGCTAAACCCCTGAGCCTTTTGGCTCGCGCAGGTTCGAATCCTGTCTCCTCCGCCAAAATTGTTTTTTTGGTTTTAACATCTATAAAGCTCTTATACGAGGTTATTTAGATGAAGCGTTAAAAAGTTCTATAAGCTTAGTTTGTTCTTTCATTTTGAGCAAATCATTCATATTATTAATAATACTTCTTTGCTGTAGTTTTGGATTACTAAAGCCTATTTTTTTACAAAAAATATCTATATCTTTATCATTACTAATATAAAGGGAGTTTTTTAATGAAAGGGTAGGTCTGATCCCAAGGCTCAAAAGAGAATCTCTAACAAACAAAATAAGTTCTTTATTATAATTTCTAAAATTTAACTGTTTGTAGAGAGAGGTTCCTTTCTTACTTCTGTAATCTTTGAAGGAAATTGATCCTTCAGTATCAAAAAGTCCTCTTATGCAAGCACTTCTGTATTCTTCTTTAGAATAAATCCAAGAGGGCACTGTTTTTCTTTTGGGTATTATTCCCATATTAAGTAAAAATTCTGCAACTATTTTTGAGCTTATTCTTATATCTGTCGCATTTTCTTTTTTTCTCTTTATGAGAGAAATTTTAATTTCCGGAAATAATGTACTTATTAAATTTACAACATAAGGGATATACTGCTTGTCTGCTTCTGAATTAAGGGTTATCGCAATTTGGTAAGGAGAAACGTACCCATCTCCTAAACAAATACCAACAAGCTCAGCTAAACGAGTACTCACACTAGGAAGTAAAACATTTTTTAACCCATTTTTATTAAAGTTATTCGCACACTTTAGTGAACAAAACTTGTATTTCCTTTCTCGCTTTCTGAATTCTTTCTTGCAAAAAGTACATTGTCCTAGTATCATACACTAAACCACCCTGCAATAAGTATACAGATTATTATTTTTGTTTACAATTTGTTACAATAATTGGACTCGGAGAGGTGCTGGAGTGGACGATCAGGAAGGTCTTGAAAACCTTTGTGGGTGCAAGCTCACCGTGGGTTCGAATCCCACCCTCTCCGCATAGGTGATATAGGTAAACGCCTTATATGCAAAAAGTTCCTAAAAAAATCTCCTCAAAAGAAATTTATTCCAATACTTATTTGTCTGTAAAAGTAGATACACTTGAGTCTGAAGGGTATGTGTGGGAGCAGGCTTATTTTACCAAACCCAACAAAGATAGTGTAGTCATTATTGCCACAGATAGAAAAGGTGTTTATTTAATTCATCAATATCGCTATGCATCGGCAAAGTACTTTTGGCAGCTTCCTGCAGGGATGATAGAAATGGGAAAATCAGAGATTGATGCAGCTCAGGCAGAGCTAAAGGAAGAAGCAGGCATCAAAGCTCAAAAATGGAAAAAAATAGGCTCTTTTAATGCAGAGCCGGGTATGAGCAACCAAATGGCACACGTTTTTGTGGCAGAAGGGCTTACTAAAGGAAAAAAAGAGCTATCTCCAACAGAAAAGGGGATAGAGGTGGTCTATTTTCCATTTGAAAAGATTCAGGAGATGATCCAAAAAGGGGAAATAGAGTGTGGATTTACGCTTAGTAGTCTTCTTTTGTTTCAGAATAATTATTTGCAAAACCTTCATTTAGGTAAAAATAACAGGAGCTGAGTAGGGAGGAGAGTGGTGGAAGAGGAGTATATTTTGCCTTTTAGGGTATCACTGAAACTTGTTTTGTACCTAGTTTCACTAAAAATTGGAAAAAATGAAAAAAAGTCGAAACTATATCCCCCTGCCTATGTCGCACAATATAGACTAAAAAATGGTACTCTGGCTTTTTTGCCTCAAAATACCTTTTCTTTTCACGAATGTGGAAAACTTTAGTTGATACTTTTCACAGCATATAATATACACAGGTATAAAAAGAAAGAAAAAGATACAGATAGGAGTATGTTAGTGATAAGCATGTTATCTTTTTTGTTTTTTTAGATGTTTTAAAAGGACAATAAATAATTTGTTTTTTATAAAAATAATAGTAGTAGAAGAAAATTAAAACAAAGATCTCTACCCTCTACTCTTTCTTTTCTTGCCAAAAATTTGTCATAATGGTAATTGATGCAGAGACCAATATTTGTGATTAAAAAGTCAGGTGACAGAGAACCATTTTCAGAGGAGAAGGTGATGCGCTCTATGCAACGGGCAGGGTTGCCGAGCCATTTATACGATACTGTTCTTGCCCACATTAAAAGTAAGCTCCATCCTGACATTGAAACTGCAGAGATTTTTGCACATATCCAGGAGTATCTGGAAAAAGAGGATAAGCCCTCCTCTCTTCGTTTTAATCTCAAAAGAGCTATTTTTGAATTAGGACCTACAGGATTTCCTTTTGAGGTGTATATTAGCAAAGTATTTACTTCACAAGGATATAACTGTGAGGTGGGACTCATATTGCAAGGAGACTGTGTAAAGCATGAGGTGGACTTGTTGATAGAAAAGGATGGAAACAAAGAGATTATGGAAGCAAAATTTCATAACCAGCAAGGGACCAAAACTGATGTGCAAGTAGCACTCTACACTCACGCTCGATTTTTAGATTTAAAAAATCAACATGATTTGTCCGGTGTATGGATTGTTACTAATACAAAGCTAACGGAGGATGCTACGCAATATGCTCGATGTAAAGGGGTGAAAATGATTGGTTGGAATTATCCTGCAAAAGGGAATTTACAAGACTTTGTGGAAAACCCACAGATGTATCCAATAACGATTCTGGACAGTTTGACATTGGATGAAAAAAGAAAGTTATTGGAAGAAGATATTGTGTTATGTAAGGACTTGGCAGAAGCGCCTGATTATATTTTATATGAGAAACTGTTGCTGGATAAAAAAAGAATGGAATATGCCAAAGAACATGCTCGAATGATCTACGCTACTCCTCAACTCGCCTGATCATCAATTTTACTTATAACAGGAAAATACGTTAATTCTATTGGTAACTCCTTCTGCTTGTATTGGTACAGAATCTAAAAGTTCACATTCCTTAAGAATCTTGTGCTTATCAACAATTTCATCTAACACAAACTCTTGGACGTTATATTGAGGATAAAAGGCACCGTGTGTAATAATTACTGTCTTTTTTTGTAGCGCATCTGTGGTAAGCGTGGAGGCATTCAAAAATCCTTTTCTAAAAATATTAGTATTGGTATCAACTATATTGTTTAACAGCGGGGTATTGGTAAGGTAAGCCAGAGCAGGCGTAATATCATTGGGTCCGTATAAAAAGGAAGGTTCTGCTTTTTGTATAGATTTTTTTAAATCTTCTATATGCTCTACTCTTTGTAATGTGTGAAAGCCTGAAAAATAGGAAAAAAGATTGATGCAGACAAAAAAGAGAATAAGTGTGGGAACGATTCCTGATTGTATCGGTATTTTTCGGTGAATTGAGGTATGCAGTGAGGCATAAGAGAGCGCCAGAAAAGGTACAGCAAAATTGAGATACAAATAATAGATGTCCTGATATGCAAAGAAAAAAGTAATGCCAAATAGTGCAGCTAATCCAAAAAAGAGTTGTTTGCGAATGAGAAAAATGCTCCAGACGAGTAAAAGAAAAAGCAAGATATCATGAAAAATAAAAAACTGTCCGATATCCCACTTAGGAATACCAGCTCCTCTCGTAAGTGAGTAAGCAAACACATCGGTTAGAAAATCATTTCTGGCAAAGAGAAGAGATGGGGTAAGTACAACGAGTATTGTAGCGAGCATGCTGATGGATAAAAAGAGAAAAGGTTTTATTTTTTTCTGCAAAAGCAGTGCAACAAAAAAAGCAAAAGCCACAGGTAGAAAATAGGCTTTTATCATGAGGGTTAACCCTAGAAAAACACCTGCAAAGATGTATCGTTTTGTATCAAACAATATAAAAGCCAAGACAGCACACAGGGAGGCAATAAAAACGCCTGTTTGGTGGTCTGTAGTTGATAGGACAAGAAAAGAAAACAAGTACACTACTCCACTTAAGGTGGCAGGTATATACTGTCTGGTTTTATAAAGGGTATAGCCAGAGATAAGCGTTCCGGTAATGATAGCTTCCAAAGCAGGGGTAAGAAAAAAGAGGTTCAAATTGCCTTGCAGTAAAAAGACATAAAAAGCAGAAATATAAGCAAATAGAGGGAAGTTAGTAAAGAAAATATCTCTGTAGAGCATATTGCCTTGCAGAAGCTCGTAGCCTGTGTACCAGTAAATGTTGGAGTCTGAAAGTCTGATGCCAAATGTTGAAAGTTTTATCAAGAAAAAGAGAAGGACAAAAAGGAAAAAGGGAATAATTTTGGGGGTGGACAGTAGTTTTAGCATATTTACTTTTTAAGCCGTAGAAGTATCCACCGCAGCTTATCCGCTACTTTATATGCTTGATACAAGGCAGGGTTAATTACTAGATCAAAGCTGCCGACGAATTCAGTCAGTTCTCCGCCATACCCTTCCTTAAACCGATGAAATCCATACCAGGGGTCCTTTTTATCAGGATCAGGACTCAGCGCACCCCACATGTCAAACTGCTGTAGCTGCATGCTTCTGCCAAAACGTATTGCTTCCCATGCTATGAGATTAGAGGCCATTAGTTCTCTGTGTTCACTGCTTGAGGCACCATAAGGATAGTACAGCATGTCTTTAAAAGCAAAAAGTACCCATGAGACAAGTGTTTTTGTCTTTCCTGATTCATCTTTAAAGCGAGCATGAAACAAATGGTAAGTAAGGCTTTTAGTGTTGATATCATTGGAAAGTGTCTTCCAGAGTGTTTTATGGTAAGTAGGCGTGTGGGCATAAAATTTTTGCCGTGTAGTGGTTTCTTGCGTAAGGCGCATATACTCGGCAAAGGCTTTTTCAGAATTATCTTCCTCTACATACACCCCTTTGCGCTGTGCAAGACGAATGTTATAACGTGTTTTTGAATGCATGTTTTTGAGTAATGTCTCTTCATCAGGACTGATATCAAGGATAAATGTAAATTGGGTGAAAAGTGGATGAAAAGAAGGTCTGAGACTGTATTTTTTGTACCAGTTCTTACTTGTGTTTTTTTTGATAACATTGGGTTCTAGCTGGATAAAAATACAACGATGTTCTTTGGCAATGTCTTTGAGTGTTTGGATTAGTTTTTTAGAAGGCAGATTTCCTTTGGGTAAATAGCCTACGGTAAAAGGAGTATGAGGAATACGGTGAATGGTAATCGTAAAAGCTTCGGTTAACGCTTCGTTTTCAACTATTCCTTTGCGTATTACGGTAACACCTGTTTTTTTTCTAAACTCTCCCCACTCAAATGATTGCAATGGGTGATTAACCACTGCATTATATGCTTCTTTTTCAGCTGCTGTAATATCAATAACACCGTTGACCATTAAAAATATTCTGGCATATCTTTGTCTTGCATTGCAAAACTTTGTTCACGTATTTCTTCAGGGAGTTCAAATAAAAAGCGGGAAACAGTATTTGAAGTTCTTTGTCCAAAAAAAAGTCGGCGTTTGGCATACGTTAAGTATAACTTGTGTTTTGCCCGGGTAATGCCTACATAGCAGAGTCTTCTTTCTTCTTCAACATCTGACTCATCAAAAAATGATTGGCTATGTGGGAAAAGACCTTCTTCCATACCTACCATAAAGACTACCGGAAATTCGAGCCCTTTGGCAGCATGAAAAGTCATAAGTGTGATTGCATTGGGTTTTTCTTCATTTTGAGATTTATCAGGCATGTATTCCTGCTCTACCAGAGAAACATTTTCCAAAAATTGCACAAGATTGGTAAAGGAAATAGCTACAGAACGCAGCTCTTTGATATTCTCAAGCCGTGCTTTGTCTTCTGGGTCATTGGCATCATACAGTCCTAGATAATCTACTTGTTTTATCACTTCATCTAAAATTTCAATGGTGGATTTTTCTTCCAGATAATTTTTTTGGTTAAATTCCTCAACGTATTCTAAGAATAGTTTTGCTCTTCTCTTACCGATTTTCTCAATGCGAGAAAAAGCAACAGTGTCTTTTTGATTAGCTAGAAAAGAAAGAAATGAAAGTACATCTTTGATCTCTTTTCTTTCATAAAATCGGGTGCCTCCTACCAGCTTGTATGGTATACCGTGATGGAGCAAGACTTCCTCAAGAGCACGGGATTGAGCATTCATACGGTATAACACGGCAACGTCAGAAAGGCTGAAAGAAGGATCTTGTCGAGAACGCTGGAGTATTTCTTGAATAATAAATTCTGCTTCATTTTGTTCACTTTCTGTCTCATGAATTTCTATCTCTTCTCCTGTAGGGTTTTGGGTCCAGAGAGCAAGAATAGGATGCGTGTTATTATGCTTGATAACGGTATACGCAGCATCTAAAATGTTTTGGGTGGAGCGATAATTTTGGGATAAAGGAAACGTTTTAGCCTCAGTAAAGTCCTTTTTAAATTTTTCTAAGTTTCGGAAATCAGCACCGCGAAAACTATAAATGCTTTGAGCAAAGTCTCCCACAATACACACATTACGATGCTTTTCTCCCAGTAGTTTAGTAAGTGTGTACTGGGCGTGGTTCGTATCCTGATACTCATCCACCAAAATGTATTGATAGAGCTCCTGATATTTTTCCAGCACGGAAGGATTATCTTTTAATAGCCTGATTGTCTCAAGCAGTAAATCATCAAAATCAAGTGCATTATTTTCTCTTAAGAGATGCTGATAAAGTGGATAGACACGGGCCACTGTTTCTTGAAAATAACCTCTGGCGTATGAAGAGTACGTAGTTGGATCAAGCATTTGATTTTTAGCAGCAGAGATAGATTGGTGTACTGACTTAGGACGAATATTTTTAGGTGAAATATCCAATTTCTTAAATACTTCTTTGACAATAGCCTGTTGGTCCTGGACATCATAAATAACAAAGTTACTTGGGATGCCAATGTGTTTTCCGTCACGGCGCAATAGACGAGCACATAATGAGTGAAAGGTGCCGACAGTTGGCAATGCGTACGTACCAATGTCCGTATGGTGTTGCCCTAATATCGTTTTTATTCGCTCAAGCATTTCATTGGCTGCTTTGTTGGTAAAGGTAACCATGAGAATGTGGGAAGGGTGAATATTTTTTTCAAGAATCAAATAAAGGACTTTGTACACGAGTACTCGTGTTTTACCACTGCCTGCTCCTGCCAACACAATTTGCGGACCCTGGGTAGTCTTTACTGCTTCTTGTTGTTCTTTGTTTAGCTCATTGAGAAACTGATTCATAACTTGCTATAATGAAGATTGCTTAAATAAGGGTGGGCACGTTATCAGTGCTTCTCCTTTGATTATACCAGATCCTCTCCACAAAGCATGGAAAAAAAACTATATATCGGCAATTGGAAATCACACAAAACGAGTGATCAGACTAGAGTTTTTTGGCAGCAATTTGCTAAAGAAATCGAAAACATTTCCCTTACCCATCAAGAAGTAGTTGTCTGTCCTTCTTTTACAGCACTTGGTGTGAGCAGAGAACTAATCAGATACCATGCTTTGCCAGTAAAACTGGGATCACAAGATATTTCCCCTTTTCCAGAAGGAGCCTACACAGGTGAGGTAGCAGGATCTCAGCTGAAAGAATTAGCAGATTATGTTATTATTGGTCATTCAGAACGTCGGAATTTATTGAATGAAACCGATAAAGATGTAGAAGAGAAAGTAACACAGGCAAAAGCACAGGGTCTTATTCCTGTTGTATGTGTTCAGGGATCAGAGACACCAATTCCAGCTGAAAGCAAGTATGTGGCCTACGAGCCAGTAACAGCCATTGGTACTGGTAATCCTGATAGCCCTGAAAATATTGCAGCAGTTTTTTCTGCTATTCATAGGGACCGGCCGGATGTTACCCTGCTCTATGGTGGCAGTGTTAATGAGGAAAATGTAAAAAATTTTATGCACATTCCTCTTTTGTCTGGTTTTTTAATTGGGGGTGCAAGCCTTGATCCAGGTACGTTTGCCCGCATTATTCAATCTCATGAGTAAAAGAAGAAAAATTACGATTATTGCTGTCAGTACTCTTCTGCTTTTAGGTGGAATACTTTTTTATTTTAGAGCATTTTTGCCTCTTTTTGTAACGGTTGCATCCCCTATCCCCTTGCAAACACCACAAGAAGAAAAAGATTTTAATGTACTGTTGCTCGGTAAAGGTGGAGCACGTCATGATGGACCAGATTTAACAGACACGATTATGGTAGCCAATGTGCAGCCTGCCAAAAATAGAGTAAATCTGATTTCTCTTCCTCGTGATCTATGGATCCCGCATATTCCTGGAAAGATTAACACTGCTTATGCTTTTGGACAAGAAAAGGGAGATGGAAAAGGTATGCTACTAGCAAAAGCTGTAGTACAGAGAGTAACAGGAGTAGATATTGATTACGTCTTTGTTCTGGATTTTGATGGCTTTACTACGCTAATAGACCATTTGGGTGGTATTGATGTAAATGTGAAGCGGTCATTTGATGATTATGAATACCCCGTAGAAGGAAATGAAGCAGACTTATGTGGCCATACAGAGGAAGAAGCTGCACGCCTGGCAACTGAGTCAGCAAGCATGCTTGAAGTTTTCCCATGCCGATATAAGCATCTGCATTTTGATAAAGGTGTGCAGCATATGGATGGAAATACAGCGCTTGAATTTGTTCGTTCCCGTCATGCATTGGGTCCTGAAGGAAGTGATTTTGCCCGCAGTGCCCGTCAGCAGGAAGTGATTAAAGCTACCCGTGAAAAAGCACTCTCTCTTAACATTTTGTTAAATCCGGTAAAAGTGTTAGGTATTTATGATATTGTAAAACAAAATATTGACACTGATATTCCTGTAGAACAGTATGATAAATTTGCCAAAATTGCAAAGAGAATGAGTGACGTAACTATTAAAAGTTTTGTTATCTCAGAAGATGATCTCAGTAATGATACCTATGGATTGCTTACCAACCCTCCTACGGCAAAAGAATATGGATACCAGTGGGTACTTGCTCCCAGAGCTGGTAATGGTGCCTTTGATGAGATTCGGGAGTATGTAGCCTGTGTTATCAGTGGTAATAACTGTCTTATCACCAAAACAGGTATTAGTAGTATGCCAGCAACTGGTTCAGCAGAACTATCAACGCACTAATTACGGACTTTATAAATGGTTACCCCTGGATTTTGATAGATCACACTCCCTAACGTTTGTAACTGTTCTTCTTTGAGGAATGGATATTTTTCTCGCTCCAGGTTGCCTACATAAATGTATGAAACATTGTACTTTTTAAGTACTGCTCTTGCTTGTGGAAGGGTACCTTCATAAATAGTTTTTACCTCGTTGATACGAGGAGAAACCATTTCATAGGTTCCTCTCCAGAGCCATTCATGTACAGTCCACCCCATGATAGTAGGAAGACCAGTATTGGCAGAAATGCGCTCGTAGTCTGTATATGATTCTCCCTGTGCTTCAACCATAATAGGTTGTCCATTAATGTTTTTGTTGATCCAGTCAATCGCTTCTTTATCGTATGGGTGAAGAATATCTAAATAAGCAAGTCCATTCAGTCCTTTATAGGCAGAAAGGTTGTTGTAATAAGAAGAAATTGCAAAGTATGGGTAAGCAAAGATGGAAACTAACAGCACAATACTTGCAAGCATCAGTATTGTATTGCGAGCTGGTTTTATGACTGAAATGATCACGGCAGAAGATACTAAGGAAAGCATAATAAACGCTTGATAGCCAAGCTTAAACATAGTATTAGCGCGATAATGTTGGGGGTAAATATCTTTTACATAGATAAATTCAGGTGCCAACAAAAGCAGTAGTGAAAGAAAAAGTAAGGCAAGTACAAATAACGACTCTCCTTTTTGTACTTTTATTTTTAGGGTTAAGAAGTAATAGATAAAAACAGCCCCAAAAAAGAGGAAAAAGCCATGCAAAATGAAAAATTGCCACCAGACAGAGCGTTGACAATGGTTTTGCTCAAAAAGAAGGGGTCCTAGTTTGCCAAGATGGGTTAAAAAGTCAGGAGCACAAATTACACCAACTCCAGAGACAAAAGGTGAAAAATGCAGACTAAAAGGCAAAGAAAAAAGGAAAAAACCAATAACAAGCGTTGCCATAGAGGCAAAAAGAGGAAGCAAAGTATTAGAAATTCTCTGGATATTTTTTGGAAGTGAGATGGATATTTTTTTAAAAAGAGAGATAGTTCGTGATCCTTTGAAACGTAGACGAGGGATAAAAAGCAGGAGAAAGATCAAAAAGCTAAGAGTCAAGTAGATAGCCCCATCCCAGGCATTGGTCATGTACAGCACTGCTATAACCAGTGATAAGAGAATGAGGAGTGGAAGGTGGACATTCTTGGTTTTGTAGATGGATAAAAGAAGTGCAATAGTGAGTAATACAAATGGAATATCAAGCACATGTCCATGCAAATCTGAGACAACAAAAGAGTAAATCGGAAATTCGTGGATAGTAAAAGGAATAAAACGAGTTGCATTTGGGTACCAATAATCATTCGGAAATGTTTGTAATGAAAAGGCAAGGTTCCAAAAAGGAAGGGGGTTATCAGCAGGGTAGGAAGTGAAAAAAGCATACAGAGTGTGCAGGTTACCTCCTAGCGAAACCAAGAATCCAGCAAGAATTCCCTGTACTACTCTATTTGTTGTAAGTTTTTTGGTAGCGGTAAGCAGATGGAGTCCAATTGAAAAACTTAAAGAAAATGTGAACGCAAAAAGAGTGGCAACCATGAGGTTAAAGGTAATAAAAGCAGGGATACTGCTTATTTTGGTAAGGACTGCGGTAACCAGATGCCCAAAGTAGTAATAATTAATGGAAAGAGGTGCAAACCACATATCCTTAGGCGGAAAATACTCGCTTCTTAAAATCGAGTTAATAAAGCCAAAATCCATGTATTTCTCAAGTCCTTGGATACTTGGCTCGTGTCCTCTGATATATACCCAAAAAAGAAAGGTTGCTAAGAAAAGTAATTCTTCTGCAACCAACAATTTTTTATTAACGGTACTAACAGATAAAAAGTTCTTTTTTAACAAAAGGCTATTGATGCCAAAAGCAATGAATAATACAGTGAGTATGGTGTAAAAATGAAACGGCGCAATATGAAAAATACCCAGAAGAAAGATAGTGTAGGATAACAAAAGAACTCCTAATACTTTGGAAAACAGGTAACCTCTATCCAAAAATGACGGAAAAAGAAGTGCCGTAAGTGGAAAAAAAATAACACCGATATAAAATAAAAGCAGCCACCATTGTGTAATAAAGAGTATGTCGCTCATAGCTATATTATTTTCTGTTTCGTTTTTTTGATATTATGCAGGTAGAAAAAGCTTTTTTATTTTTTCTTTTTTTCAAAATACAGATTATAAAATTCCAGTAAGTCATGAATAGGAGTAATATTTTTTGGTAATCTCTTTTGAGGTAACCTCTCTCCATTTTTTACCCAATAGAACTGTATTTTAGGGTTTTGTTTAGCAAGATACAGGAGTAAATCTAAATCATCATCAATAAAAGTATCGATTTTTGTTTTTTGGATAACTCTATTTTTTTCCAAATGGGGTTGTTTATTTTTAAAATTAAAATGAATTTCTTTAAAAAGAGGTTGCATATTGTGTCTTATTATCCATTCCTCTGTTTTTTGTTTTAAAAAACCGAATCTTCCAGATATTAAGTAAAGGTCATGATTATTTTGTTTGGCTATTTTTTGCAGAATCTGGACATTTTTTGTAATAGGTTTGCGCAACACTGGGTGGTGGGAAAGAATGCGTACTTTTTGTTCTATTTTTCCAGGAATACGGTATGACAGTCTTCTTGTTCTTTTTTTATACAGAAAATGAACAAGAGACGTGGGAATAAATGGCGGGAAATTTACAAACACTTTGTCAAAATCAAATCCTATTTTCATAAAAATTTGTTAATAATTTCGAGTAGCTTAAAATTCCAAATTGTTTTATGGGTTTTGCCGACAGTATGTAAAAACTCTTTGCGATGTTCTTTATACCAATCATAACTTTCAATGAGAATTTCTTTATTTGATTTGGTAGGAGTAAACCGTAACTGCTTTTTAGCTTTTTCAATACTGACATAGGAATTAACGGGAAAGGTTTTGTAATGCCAGGCAACAATAGGAGATAAATGCAGTTTTTCCAAAATTGCCAGAGCTGTTTGGGTAGGCAGTACGGGTAAAGATAAAATTTTGGACTGTGATTTGGCGTGCTTGATAAGTGCTGAGAGATCTTTTTTCCAGGTATCATAGCGATCAGTACCTACATTGAAAATTTCACCATCTTTTTTAGTAAGGAGCGCAGATTCGATTGCACGACAGAGATCTTGTACTTCAAGGAGTTGGTAGAGGTTATTTCCTTTGCCTAAAATAAACACGGGCTTATTGTTATATATTGCTTCAAACCACAGGGTAAAAACACCTAGTCGTTCTGGCCCTAAAAATGTTTTGGGACGCAGAATGTTAAGGGATAATCCTTTTTTATGATATTGAAAGCACAATTTTTCTCCCGCAGCTTTTGATTCTCCATAATAACCGATAGGATAAATTTCGTCTGTCTCTTCTTCAGGTAATTTTTTGGGTACTCCATACATAGCGGTAGTAGAGATAAAGATAAGTCGTTTTACTTTTTGTTGTAAAGTTGCCTCAAGTACATTTCTGGTACCCTTTACATTGACATCAAAAATATACTCTCTATTTTGATGAATAGGTAGTGCTGCTGCAGCATGGACTACGTAGTCTACTCCTTTTGTGGCTGCTAGTATTTTTTTCTTATCTCGAATATCAGCTGTAATAACCGTAACTTTTCCTTCTAAGTCTTTGGCAGCAAGTGGAGCAATGTCATAAAGGATGACGTTATACTGTTGTTTTAAAAAATGGCGAGCCAAATGGGTCCCTAAAAAACCAGTTCCTCCAGTTATTAAAATAGTCTTTTTTCGTTTTGGCATATACGTATTGTACTATGGTACGTAAGAAAAATAAAATCCTTCATGTCTTTGTTTAACAAGTAAGACTGACTTTTATAGGCGTTTAAAGATAATAACATGGGGATGATCATAAACCGTAAATGATTCATCAGCGCTTTGATCATTGATTGTTATATTCGTAAAGGGAATAGTAGGAAAACTAGTAAATTCTGCCACTTTTTGAAAACCTAATGCTCCTGTTAATAACTGGTGATAATAGGCTGCTGTAAGGGGATAGCAGAAGTTAGGAGATAATTTTTGGCAGTTAGTCAACTTTTGTAGAGGCTCAGCAAGTCTTTGAGAAGAAAGAATAATATAATCTGTCTCTAACAACTGTTCTCGAATCAAGTGCCATTTTTGAGTGGTATCAGGTTGATAAAGATCTAACGTGATAAAGGTATATTTATTGCTATCATACAGTGGCAAGGCATCATCCCAGTACTCTACTGCTAGGCTGCTGTCTGCAGGAATGGAGCGATGGATCCAGTCAGAGGCTTGCATACGCGTATGGTCTTTTGTGTAAATCTGCATAAAGCTTAAAGGCCAGATAAGAAGAAGTAAAGATAAAACAATACCTAGCGCAAGACTTTTTTTAAATGAAAAAAAAGCAAGTATTTTTTCAAAAAGGATGGCAGCAAAGAGAACAATCAATGGATAGACAGGCAACATATATCGCATCCACCCTACAGCAAAACTACCCACTATTGCTAAGTGGAGCAAGAAAAATATCAGCACAATAACCAGTGGTAATTTCTCTTTTTTCTTTTTCCAAATACTAACCAGAAGATAGAAAAAACCTGTTGCAGCAAAAAGAGATAACAAGGGTCCTAGTCCCCACAGAAAGATTTGTTTTAGCTGATACCAGTAGGGAGTAATGCCTACATACTGCAAGGTGTAAGGAAATGTGAAAGCACTCTTGGTCATGACTGCTTGTTCTGTTGTTTGCTGCCAGAATGAGTCAAAATCAATAAAGGCATAGGGTTCAAAAAGAAAAAGAAAAAGTACCCCTACACCAGTAAAAAAAAGTGCCTGCGTTAAAAATAAAGAAATACTTTTTTTTAAGTTTTTTTGTTTTTTGGCAAGATGGGGATAGATGGTTTTTGCCATCAGTGCTATGCCAAGCGGTGCAATAAGAAGAATAGCACTTATTTTGGTAGCTATGGCTGCAGCTGTAAAAATAGCCAGTAAAAGTATGTTTTGCAAAGAAGGAGTTTGTAAGTAGCGGATGATTTGCCATAAGGTAAGGATAGTAAAAAAAGTGAGAAGAATATCAACTGCATAAAAGTGGGATGTTTGGATAGGAAAAACAGCAGTGGTATACAAGGCAGCTACAAGAAGCCCTGTTTTTTCTGAAAATAATTTTTTTCCTATAAAAAACAATACTAACACAGTTCCAGTATCTGCCAAAGCTGATAAGAGTCGGCCTAAAATATTAATCTTAGTGTAATTGCCAAAATCAGGATCAAGAAAAGAGAAAGGATAGGCAAAAAGTTTTAATAGGTAAAAAGGCAGACTGCCGTAAGCAAAAAAATGAGGATTCAAAGGACTTTGCT
The DNA here is from genome assembly GCA_964427615.1 of uncultured Gammaproteobacteria bacterium. Classification (GTDB taxonomy): domain Bacteria; phylum Patescibacteriota; class Microgenomatia; order Levybacterales; family GWA1-39-11; genus CAYRUR01. The sequence goes on from CAYRUR010000001.1 coordinate 163,058, forward strand.
CAGAAAAAAAAGCAGACAACGAAGAGGGTAAGGAGAGTTTTTCTACAGTCATCACAATAGCTCTTTCATCAGGATGTAAATGCGTTCCTTTATCCCAATTGATGTTGTATGTTCTGAGCAGAAAAGCCAAGAAGAGAATGGCAAGTAATATTCCTTTGGTGATGGGAGTAAGATGTTTTTTATTCATGTTTTACTTCAAAAAGATACACAGTAGGTCTGTCAAAAACATATGCTGTCTCTTCAAGATATGTTTCAAAACCACCCAGATAAGCAATTCTACAAAATAGGTTGCAGTTTGTTTTATAGACCAATTCATACTTTTTTTCATCAAAAAGCCCAGTGTAAAAAGAATGTCCTGCAGGAAATTGCTCAGGCTGGGAAAGACGAGATTTTAACACTCTTTGGCTCGGAAGTAGCACGTAATTTGTCATCTGTAACTGCTGTTGTAAAAGTTCTTTTTTTGCAGAGTCTTGGTCAAGTGAGTAAAAATCAAAAATAGTAATAGTTTGGGGCAGTTCTTGAAAGGCGGTAAGTCCTACATCATACGGTTCACTTAAGAGGTGTTGTTGAGGAGGAAGGTTTTGTTTCATCCAAGATGAGGCATCTACTCTCGTATCTGGATATAAATATACAGTAACGAAAAAGGATATGCCAAATAAGGCACTGATGACACTTATCGTTACAAATGCAAGGTACTTATCTACAGCAAGTGAAAAAGGTTGAATAAGTTTCGGCACTCTCTCATATGGAAATCGAGCTACCAGAAGAGCAATAAAAAGGTATATAAATGGCAGTAATGGCACCATGTAACGGGTCCATTTCACAAATAAAAATGCTTGCGAAGCAAAAAGAATAAAAAAAGCTAGCAAATATATGCCAAAAGAATTTTTATATTGTATGCTTTTCACAAAAAAGAACACTAAAGCAGGAAGCATAAGAAGGGTTAGAAGTGGATTAAGTAAAAAAGGAAAGACTTTAAAGAGCTGAAAGACAACAGGTGTAGTATCAATAAATCCTTGAGTATAAAAAACAGGAAGACTGCCTGTAGCAACAGAAGACTCATATTGCATGCTGGCTAAAAACGAAGTGGTATCTAACAAAACATATGGATTGCTTACGACAAAAATACTTACTGGAATAACAAAAAGAAAAACAGTGTAGGCAATAGATGTGTATATTTTTTGGGATAAAGGTGTTGCTTGATGGATAAGATCATACAGCAACACAATAAAAGGTAATGCCAGTAGTGGTAAAGACGAGACTTTTAGGGCAATACTTATTCCTAGACAGATAGTAGAGATTAGGAAAAAGAGCAATCTTTTGTTTTTTATATAGAGTACTAAAGTATATACAAAGGCAAAGTAAAAAAAGGTAAGCCACATTTCATAGGTCCCAAAATGAGTATATTGGATAAGTCCTGTGCTTACTGTTGCCAAGAAAAGGGCAAAAATGCCTGTGCTCTGCTGATCTAGTTGTTTTGCAGCTTTATAAATGAGGATAAGTAGTAAGGTTGAGAAAAGAACGGAAAGAAAACGAAGTATTAAAATAGCTTGCTCAAAAGTAGCTTGAAAAGGAGAAATGCTCTGTCCAGTAAGCCTATTCCACACAACGGCTGTTGCATACGTGAGATAAATAGGCAAACTACCATAAGCAAAAAAATGAGGATTAAGGTTATCAGGATAGGATAGATTTACAACAGCTGAGGCAATGTTGCGTTCATCAGGATGAAAATAGTAAGGAGCACCCCAATTAAGGTTATAGAAACGTAGCAAAAATCCAAGGGCAACAATGAGAAAGAGAAAAAAAGAAACGGAACGTGGATAACTTTTCATGTTTCTATGCTTTTTGATCCTCCACCATGATCTGAGCTGCTTTTTCACCAATTTCTACTGCATAATTGGTTCCTCTATCCCATGGATAGACTTGTTGCATATTGGCAAGGTACACATTTTGAAGAGGAGTTTTAATAGAAGGAATCATCTTGGAATAATTAACCGGTACAATAGGTTGTGCAAACGGTGCTTTGAAGATATGTGCTTGGATAAGCGTTTTACGGTAGTCCGTGTTGATCTGTTTTAAGAATGGATCAAAGCGTTTTAATAATTCTTCTGCACTGAGCGAAAAATGAGGATGATTGGCAGGAAGATAATTGCCTAAATATACTAAGTGGTCATTGTTGTAATGCTTTTTGTTCATAAAATGCGTGTGTTCTACAATAGCCATCACAGGTGCATTTTTCTGACAAATACTGAGCCAATAGGTATTGCTAGGCAAGAATTCTTTTTTAAGTCGCAATACCAGATTGATGGCTCCTAATCCATTAAGTTTTGCCAGTTTTTTACTGTAGGCAGTAGGAAGGTCAGGAGTTATCTGATCAAAAAGAGCTGAAGGAAGGGTTACTAACACTTTATCAAATTCCTGCACTGTTTTTTTTGTCTTTTTTTGGGTGTGTACCGTGATTTTATTGCGTTTGGGTTCTATACGAGTTACCTGTGTCTCAAAGTAAAAGGTAGCATTTTTGTTAGATAAAAAAGAGACAAGATGTTCTGCAAACCGCAGAAAACCACCCTCAGGATAGGCAAGAGAACTGGTTCTTTTTTTGATACGCGCCCAAAACCAGGCAAGTGAAACATCTGTGTGGTAATCTCCAAATTTATTGACGAGCTGCGGTTCCCAAATAGTTTTATATGCTTTTTTTCCCATGAGTTTTGGTAGCATAGTTGCTGCATTAACCTGCTCGAGCGGTTGCCAAAATGGATCAAAGCGTAGTGCTGCCAGAACTCCGGCCATACGTAGGCGCTCAACCAGTGACAACTGAGGAAATGTCAGGATGTGTAAAGGAGAGTCAAGTTGGAAAATTTGATTATCAAGATAGACTGATGTTTTTGGGCGCTTAATAAGAACAGGATACTGTATGTCTGAGGCTAGTTTGAGAATTGCTTTATCATTAGTAAACCAGTGATGATAGTGCTGCTCTAAAGTCCAGTTCCATTTATCAGTTTGAAATCCAAGGGCCAGTCCACCTGCAGTCTTATCTCTTTCAAACAGAGTTACGGTGTGCCCTTTTTGAATTAATGTATAAGCAGCTGATAAACCCGTAAAACCGGCTCCAATAATTGCAATATTCATGTGTTACAGAAGAAATAGTATGGTTGCTCCCGTAACTATAAAAACGAGGGAAGCAAAAGTCAAGACAAGTGTTTGAGTCTCTCCTCCTGGCTCATCAATAGGTTGACGAGTAGGAGCAGTAGTGATGATAGGTGCTGTAGTAGGGGCGGTGGTGATAATAGGCGTAGGCTCCAGGGTAGGTGCCGGAGCTTCAGTTGGCGTAATCTCAATAGTAGGAACCGCTGTTGGCAGTGGAGTTGGTGTGGCTATAACAGTAGTCGGTGTAGGGGTAGGTACTTCAGTTGGTTGAGCAGAAGGAGTGGCACTGTCCGCAATTTGAGAGCCTGAGGAAAAAATAGTGACCGTGTGAGTTACTTGTCTGGCAATGCCTATGTTATCCTGTGTTTTGATGGTAATGTCGTGTTCTCCGATTGATAATGGAATTTGAGGACGGTAAGACCAGAAGCCTGAGCCGTTGGCAGTAAGAGTAGTCTCTATGGTGCTGTTGGAAATAGAAAGATCTACCTCTTTATAAGGAACAGCAGTTCCTTGGATACGGGGACGCTCATCAGTCAGTGAGCTTCCATTTGTAGGTGAGGATATTTGAATAGGAGAAAGACGCGTCTTTTTCTCTTCTGGTACGTCAAAAGAAGCAGAAGGCGTGGCAGTTGTATCATCTTGCTCTGCAATAAAAGCAGTAAAATCATAGTCATTGGTCAAGGTGATAAGGGGAACAGCAGAAGCATCTTGTACAAAAATAGAAACATTTGACTCAGAGTCTTGTTGCAAAAATTGCAAGTGAACTTTTTCATCTGGATCTATGCTGAAGTACTCTTGCAAAGATTCATTTCTTATTTCTTGTAGAGAAAAAGTATAGTTTCCCTTTTCATCAGTCAGGGTTGCGATAGGCTGTGAGGAACCAACAGTTGCAATGACGACTGTGTCAGTCCCCTCTGCTCCATCAGGTAGTATAAGAGTTCCTGTTATTGTTTGCTCTTTTTGGGTAGAAGGTTGTGCTAATTTTGGAGCAGTACGTGCCTGATATGGATTTTCCCCATCTAAGAAAACTTTCCCATCAGAGATAATAGAGAAGGAATAGTCAGTATCAGGATCTAGGTTATCAACCGAAATCAGATGTGAATAATAGGTGGCTTGTGCTCCATTTTTTTCTTTATTTCTCGTATCAAAATAAACTTTGTTCTCTCCATTTTGAGTAAGTTGAATAGCAGCATTTGTTTTACTAGTGGTGGTAAAAACCACAGTAAAGGATTTTTCCGTAACATTTACCACCCGTACGTATTTTGGTTCTGGTTGGGGAGTCGCTTTGGTAACCACAAAAACACCTGTCTGTACTACATAAGAAGTTATGGCAATACTACCTACTACCAAAAGGAGTGCAGCAAAGGTTGGAATTCTAATATGCCATATTTTTTTCTTCATATCTGTTTTTTATTCTTATAGTTCTGCAGCTGGTGTGGCTGTTGGTATTTCAGATGTATCGGGAATAGTTTCCTCAGGTGTAGTTGAGGCTGCTTTACTAGCTACAGGGCTTTTTTCTTCTAGGTTAGCAGGGATAATTTTTCTACCCGAAAGCGAATTGACAGTTGCAGTATCAAATGAAGGAGCAATGGGTTTGATACGGGATGTTGTTTCGGGCAAAATGGTTGATTCAGTAGCACTAAGATAGATAGTAACTACGGTAAAAATTAGTACCATTGCTGCAATAGATGCTGATAAGTAAAGGATGTTGCGTATCATGGATTTGGTTTATAAAAATAGGTTCTTCCTGTAATGAGTGCTTCCTGATTTTCTCCAGTTGTGCCGGTAGTAACTCTTTCTAAGGTAATGATACGGTTAAAATTGATCAGGTCTTGCATAAAAGCATTGATTTGTGTTGTCCCACCTTGTAAAGACATGGTAAAGGTGAATGAAAAAATGGATGCATTTTTTTTCACTCCTGGGTATAGTTCTATCGTACCAAAATCAAGCCGTTGTATCGAGAGATTATGGGTTGAGGCCAACATTTCCAATTGACGAGTCAGGGTAGGAATCTCAGGTGAGGATGGAATAGCATCCTGGATAAGAGTAGCTGTTTGACCCAAACTGGCATATGCACCATCTAATTTTTGCAAAGCTGCCAGTTTGGTCTCAAGAGCTTCTAGTACTAATTGGCTATCTTCTTTTTGTTTGTTTAGATTTGAGATAGTAGCCAATGTGGGTCTGATAGCAAAAAGAGTAAAAAATGACACAGTCAAAAGGGATAAAATAATATAAAAGGTTCCCTCAACTCTTTTTTGCTGCTGTTGCTTGAAAATTATTCTGTATTTTTTCCTATACAGATTATAATATTTTTTTAATTCTGGTCTTAGTGTACTGATCATAAGAGATTTTCTAGTTCTTTTTTCAATTCTACTGTTAGTTTAAATTTAATGCCCAGAGGTGTGCTGTTGATTTCGTTTACTCCAAGAGACTGAATTTCATCTTTATGTTTTTTTACTAACTCATCAATGGCACTATTGAGCTGAAAAATGGTAAAAGTGCCTCCGTCAATGGTGATGGTGTTTTGAAAAATAATAAGATTGGTAGCAGTAAAGGTGCCGTTATTAATTTTTGCAAGCAAATCTTCCATAACTGCCAATTTGCTTGCTGTTTCTTGATTGGTACGTTTTATAAGGGTTAATCGTTCTTGGATGCTGCGGTACCGCTCTTCTTTGTCTTTTTGTGCTTTCACAAATACTTCTTGTTTTCTAATTTGATCATGTAAATCAGTGATTTGTCTATCAATAGCAAAACGGTACATCAATGCTCCCAGTGCAATAAGTTCTGTTACTACAATAATAATTCTACCTGCATGAACAGCCCACTGAAAAAAAATGTTTTCAAAATTTTTCTTAGGTCTTCCACTGAGATCAATTTGGATGCGTTGAGGGTTATTTGAGCTTCCCATACATCTTAAAGTTTAGAAGCTTTTTGCTGTTTTGTAAAGGAAGAGATAAGGGAAAGTATTAGGCTTTTTTCTTAGAAGAAGTTGCTGTTTTTTTCTTCGTTACTGTTTTTGTAGTTTTTTTAACAGTAGAGGTAGCAGCAACAGTTGTCCCTTCTGCTTGTTTTGATAAGGATGATTTAAGTCTTGCAGCTTTATTTAGATGGATAAGTCTTTTTTTAGCTGCTTTATCAATTACGGAAAATGCCTCACTAAGGGTCTTTTCTCCCTTTTTGGCATTTTTTACAATATCTTTTACTTTTCTTCTCAAAGAGTCATTAAGTATTTCTCTTTTTACATCTTGTCGAAGCTTTTTAATAGCTGATTTTGTTACTGGCATGGGAGTATTTTACCATGGTATACTTAAAAAAACAATAAACATACCATGGTAAGAGATCTTTTCAGGAAAAGCCTGAGTGCCTTAACAGCAAAGCAGACCAATATATTTTCCGCAGCATTCTATATTTTTGCCACCACCATTCTGGCGCAGCTTCTAGGTATTTTTAAGTACAGACTTTTGGTCTCTGTATTTGGAGCTTCAGATAATCTTGGTGTTTTTTTTGCTGCTTTTAGGATTCCTGATGTTATTATGCAAGTTTTAATTACTGCTGCTGTTTCTTCAGCATTTATCCCTCTTTTTTCTGATTTTTTAGTTAAAGATAAGAAGGAAGAAGCCTATTCATTTACCTCCACTCTTATCACATTAGGTCTTGTAGCCTACATTGTTATTGCGCTGTTTGTGTCTATTTTTGCTCAACAGCTTTCAATGCTTATTGCGCCTGGTTTTTCTCCTGCACAGCTAGAGTTGATGACTCAACTTACGCGTATTATTTTGCTTTCTCAGGTATTCATGATTTTAGGAACAGTAGTAACTGCAGTTCTGCAGTCTTTTCAGCATTTCTTAATTCCGGGAATTGCTGCTGCACTGTATAACTTAGGTATTATTGTAGGGTTGCTTCTTTTTACGCCTCTTTTTGGTATTTATGGAGCTGCAATAGGTGTGGTTTTAGGATCTGTTCTTTTTTTCCTTTTCCAGCTTCCGTTAATGAAGGGCTCTTGGTCTATTTTTAAGCCACGGTTTGCATTTACCACGGAAATTAAAAAACTATATGCACTTTCTATTCCCAGAGGTCTTACTCTTTTAGTAGTGGGACTTGGTTCTATGGTGAGTGTTTTTTTTGCTTCCTTTATTTCTCCTAAAAGCTATGTGTATTTTGATCTTGCCCAAACCTTGATGCTTGCACCAGTACTTCTTTTTGGGCAATCAATTGCACAAGCTAGTTTTCCAGCACTTGCTCAAAAAGTGCATGATAAAAAAGAGTTTGTATCTATTTTCTTAAGTTCTTTTGGTCAAATTGTGTATTTAACGTTGCCGGTTAGTGTGCTTTTTATTGTGTTGCGTATTCCTTTAGTCCGTTTGTTTTATGGTGCATCTCGCTTTGACTGGGAAGCAACTGTTGCTACTGGTATGACTCTTTCTTTTTTTGCTTTGTCTATTTTTGCCCAAGCTCTCATTTATTTATTCTCACGGGTATTTTATGCGTATAAAGATACCAAAACACCACTCATTGTTACAGTCGGCTCCATTGGTATTTATATTTTCTTAGCATACATATTTATTTTGGTAGGTGGTCAATCAATTCACTATTTAGCCTTTTCTTATTCGGTGGCTAATATTTTTAGTGTTATCGTCCTGTTGTGGTATGTAAATAAGAGAATTGAGTTGCCGAAATGGTTGATGGTAAAAGATTTTATAAAAATTGCAGTTGCAACTATTATTATGGGAATTTGTTTGTATATTCCTATCAAGTTGTTGGATCAGCTTGTTTTTGATACGACTCGTACTATCAATCTTATGATGCTTACCGGTATTGCCTCAGCTGCTGGATTTGCTGCATTCATTTTTTTCACCTGGTTACTTAATATTAAAGAAGCATATGTGATTATTGCTGTTTTAAAGAAATTTGGGAAATGGGATAAGATGCTTAAGCAACTCCGTGAGCCAATTGAGGGTTCACGCCTCAATCCCTAATTGCATTCCTCTTTTTTCTTCTCCAGGCAGTCTTGTCTGAGGTCTGGTATAATCGTGAAGCTATGCAAACAGAAAAAATAAGAAATTTTGCCATTATTGCCCATGTAGATCATGGAAAATCTACTTTAGCCGATAGACTTTTGGAATTAACCGGTACGATAACCAAGGAAAAAATTGGTGAACAGTTCTTGGATTCCAATCCTATTGCGCGAGAACATGGTATTACCATCAAACTTGCCCCTGTCAGAATGGACTACCAGCTAGAGGGAAAGCCGTACGTACTTAATTTAATTGATACTCCGGGACACGTGGACTTTTCTTATGAGGTAATTCGTACGCTGTATGCGTGTGAAGGTGCAGTATTGGTGGTTGATGCTACCAAAGGAATTCAGGCGCAAACTATTGCAAATTTTACTCATGCTTTTAACTTAGGACTAACCATTATTCCGGTTATTAATAAAGTTGATTTACCTACTGCAAATGTAGAAAAAGTAGAAAAGGAACTGGGGGAAGCATTTGGGTTTGATAAATCCGAGATACTGCATATTTCAGCAAAAACTGGGCTAGGTGTAGAAGCTGTAATTAAAGCAATTATCGATCGTATCCCTGCACCTAAAGCAGATGCTAGTAAGTCGACTCAAGCTTTTATTTTTGACTCAGTCTATGATACACATCGGGGAATTGTGATTTATGCCAAAGTAGCCAATGGAGTGGTGAGAAAAGGAGAAGAAATTGTGTTTTTGTCTGATGGCTCAAAAGCCTTGGTTATGGATGTGGGATACATGAAACCTTCTTTTACCTCTGCTGAGGAATTGACTGCAGGAAACGTAGGTTATATTTTGACCAATATTAAAGATATTAGCCAAGCAAAAGTAGGAGACACGTTGACGCATGAGCTGGCAAAAGGAGAAGCGCTTCCTGGGTACAAACCATTAAAGCCATTTGTATTTTTAAGTATTTATCCTTCTGAAAGTACGAATGTAGAGTTGTTGAGAAAAGCGCTATTTTCACTCAAACTCAATGATGCATCACTTGAATTTACACCTGATTACTCAACTATTTTGGGCACTGGTTTTCGCTGTGGATTTTTAGGACTACTGCATGCACAAATTATTGTCGAACGAATAGAAAAAGAGTATGGCATTGATGTCTACACTGCTCCTCCCAATATTGCCTATATGGTAAACGGTGAAATGATTACTTCTGCGAAAGAATTTGATATCAGCCAAAAAGATATTAAAGAACCCTATGTAAGAGCAGAAATTTATACCCCGGAAGAATACTTGGGTGGATTTATGGATCTTATTTATCAACGGCGTGGAGAGAATACAGATGTGGAGTACTACGCTTCTCAGATAAAAATTACGTTTGAGATTCCGCTTGCCAGTATTGTATATGACTTTTTTGATCGTTTGAAAAGCATCTCATCAGGGTATGCTTCTTTTGATTATGAGTTTCTGGATTATCGCAGTTCTGATTTAGTACGGGTAGATATTGCAGTCAATGATGTTTTAGTTCCTGAATTTTCATTTGTAGTGCATAAAGGAGAAGCAGACAGTTTTGCCCGTAAAATTACCAAAACCTTATCAGAATCTATTCCGAAACACATGTTTATCATCACAGTACAGGCCAGAATTGGAGGGCGCATTTTAGCAAGCGAAAAAATTGCGTCATTATCTAAAAACGTAACAGCAAAGTTATATGGTGGCGATATTACGCGAAAAATGAAGCTGATAGAAAAACAGAGAGAAGGAAAGAAAAAAATGAAAACAATTGGTAAAGTCAGTATCCCCAAAGAAGCTTTTCTTTCAGTATTAAAAATTTAAGGTGTGTTTATAAAGTAAACAGGAAGATGCCTCCTAGAACAGTAAGTAGGATTCCTCCAATAACACCAATGGTTGTAGCAACACTACCAGTAGCCGGAAGGGTTGGTTTTGCAGTATCCGTAGGCGCAGTAGGAGCTTGGGTAGGCTCTTCAGTTGGAGCCCCAGCTGCTACACTAATTGTTTGAGTACAGGACTGGCTAATGGCTCCTTTGTCATCTGTGAAGACAACAGATGCGTTAAATGTTCCCATATTCTGATAGGTATGTGTAACTTGTGAGCTGACAGTAGCAATATTCATGCCGTCAGTTACATCTTGTGCTTGTCCATCACCAAAATCAAACGTTGCTTTACTAATAAGTCCATCTGAGTCAGATCCATTGGCTGAAAGTGTAACAGAAAGTGGTGCAGAACCTGATGCTTGAGGGGCAACCAGCAAATTGGTACAAACTGGTGCATTATTTAAGTCACTTACTTGTGTGGTAGGAGATGGGATGATACTAGGAGAGGGTGCAGGTGTGGTAGAGGGAGTAGCACCTTGTAAAACAGTAACATTGGCAGGTGAGGCATTGGCTAGCACATTTTCTCCTGCTTGATCATCTGAGGAAAGAGATAAGACTTGGGTCGCACCAGGATCAAAGGTCACCTGTATGGCCTGTCCTCCTGTCTCTTGCAGGGCTTTAAAAGTTACTACCGCAACATCAGTAGGAGCTTGAATGGCTTTGGTGACATCAGAACCAATACCCAGAGAAATAACAGTACTTCCTGAGGTAATAGTGGGTCCTTCAAGGGTAAGTGGAAATGAGGTGGAAGGAGTTATTGTAACCACTTCCAATTTTTGTGGGTCATAGAGTAAATTGAATTTTACATAGGACACAATATTTTTCCCAGGATCAAGACGCACGGTAATAGGAAACTCTTCTCCTGCTGATATAGTAGAGTCAGGAGGAGTAAGCGTAAGGGTGCTGGTAGGAGCAGCTTGGGTACGTACATCTTGCTGCTGTTTTACAAAGTACATCGTTAGTGGGATGCTAATAAGGAGAAGGGCAATAACACCCAGAAAAAAATATTTATTGGCTACATTTTTCATGTTTTAAGGCAAGGATACTATAAAATAGCGTAGATGATTTTACGTGGTAAGTCAATAAGCTTGCCCTGTCAGAATAAGCTAATAGATTTAGATTATGAACATAAGGTAAAGATAACAGGAAAAATATTATAGGTTATTGACAAGAATTTTAAATTCTTGTAATATTTTAGCACTTAGACATTTTAATTGATAGAATTCTTTTAGAGATTATGGCAACAACAGCAAACAACCTAAAGCCGCTTTTTACCAATGTACTGATAAAACCAGTAGAAGCTGAAGCAACCACTGCAAGTGGTATTGTCCTTCCTGATACTGCACAAGAAAAACCACAAATGGGTATTATTATGGCAGTTGGTGAGGGAGATACTACTGCTGAAGGAAAAAAAATTGAAATGAAAGTAAAGGTTGGACAAAAAGTAGTATACAAAAAGTGGGGAGGCAATGAAGTCAAAGTAGGAACAGAAGAATGGACAATTATTGATCAACGTGATATCTTAGCAATTGTAGAATAAAAGGGAAAACAAAATATGGCAAAACAAATTAAATATGGTGCAGAAGCACGAGAATTACTTAAAAAAGGTGTAGACCAACTTGCAGATGCAGTTGCTACTACTCTAGGTCCAAAAGGTAGAAATGTTGCCCTGGACAAAAAATGGGGAGCTCCTAATGTTATTCATGATGGCGTCTCTGTTGCTAAAGAAATAGAACTTGAAAATCCATTTGAGAACATGGGTGCACAACTGGTTAAAGAAGCAGCCTCAAAAACAGCAGATATCGCAGGAGACGGTACTACTACCTCTACAGTACTTGCTCGCGCAATTGTTAATGATGGTATTAAAAATATTACTGCAGGAGCCAATCCTATGATTATGCGCAGCGGTCTTGAAAAAGCACGAGACATGATTGTAGCTGAACTTTCTCAAATGAAAAAAGAGGTAAAAGAGGATGATTTGGAAAATGTAGCAACTGTTTCAGCTGGTAACGCAGAACTAGGTGCATTAATTGCCAAAGCTTTGAAAAAAGTAGGCAAAGATGGAGTGGTAACTGTTGAGGAAGGAAGAGGATTATCAACAGAAATAGATTACAAAGAAGGTATGGAATTTGATAAAGGATACGCTTCACCCTATTTTGTTACCAACTCTGACCGGATGGAAGCAGAAATTGAGGATGCTTATATTCTTATTACTGACAAAAAAATTACTTCATTGCAGGAAATGCTTCCTTTCTTAGAAAACTTTATTAAAATTTCCAAGAACTTAGTAATTATTGCTGATGATATTGAAGGTGAAGCTCTAGCAACTCTGGTAGTTAACAAACTGCGAGGAACATTTAATGTCTTAGCAGTAAAAGCACCTGGATTTGGAGACAGAAGAAAGGCAATGCTTGAGGATATTGCCATTTTGACTGGTGGAACCGTAATTTCAGAGGACACAGGAAGAAAACTGGATTCAGTACAGATTGAGGATTGTGGAAGAGCTGATAAAGTGCGCTCTACCAATGAAATCACTCAAATTATCGGAGGAAAAGGTCCTGAAGTACAGGTGAAGAACCGTGTTGAGCAGATCAAAAAAGAAATGGAAAGATCTACCTCTGACTTTGATAGAGAAAAGTTACAGGAAAGACTGGCAAAACTTTCAGGAGGAGTAGCTGTTATTAATGTAGGAGCAGCAACTGAGATAGAGTTGAAAGAAAGAAAAGAGCGAGTGATTGATGCGGTGGCAGCAACGAAAGCTGCAGTTGAGGAAGGTATTGTTCCAGGTGGAGGAGTAGCTTTATTGGATATTAGTTCTCGCATGGATAGTAAAGCAGTAGAAAATGCAAATACAAGTAGAGATGTGGTTATTGGATTCGAGATTGCAAAAAGAGCTTTAGAAGAACCGTTTAAAAAACTGATGACCAACGCAGGTCTTGATGCAGGACAACTCATTGCCAAAGCACGTGAGGCAGCAAAACAAGGACAAGGCTTTAATGTCTTAAAAATGGATTCTGTTGAACAAGCAAAATCAGTGGATATGTTAAAAGAAGGTATTATTGATCCTGCAAAGGTAGTACGCACTGCAGTAGAGAATGCTATCTCTGTTGCTACTATGATTTTAACTACTGAAGCGCTTGTAACTGATCTTCCTGAAAAGAAAGATGAAGGTGCTGGTGGCATGCCTGGTGGCGGAATGGGCATGGGCGGTATGGGTATGGGCATGTAATAAGTAGTGCTGTACTTTTCCTCAGAAAACTCTTCCTTATTTTTCCTTAATTTTTTACAATATATCTTGTATGACTGATTCTCATTGTCATTTAAATTTTGAAGCCTTTTCAACCGATGTTGAGGAAGTAATTAAGCGAGCTCAAGACGCAGGAGTAAAAAGAATTGTCAATGTCGGCACAAAATTAGACTCAAGCAAATGGGCGGTAGATTTAGCTCATCAGTATCAAGGACTTCTGGCTATTGTCGGTATTCACCCACACCACGCTGATAAAGTAGAAAAAGGTTGGGAAAAAGAACTTAAAAATCTGGCACAAGATACAAAAGTCATTGCTATTGGAGAAATTGGACTTGATTATTTTAGTTATAAATCAAATGGTGTGGTAGATCCTAAAGTGCAAAGAGAGGTTTTTGAAACACAAATTGCTCTAGCTCACTCATTGCATCTTCCACTTCAAATTCATACCCGTCTGGCTTGGGATGATGTGTACGAAGTATTATCTTCTCATCGTAATATATTGCAAAGCGTTCCCGGTATGTTTCATTGTTTTTCAGGAGACATTGCTTTTTTAAAGAAGGTCTTGGACTTAGGGTTTTATGTAGGGTTTGATGGAAATGTTACTTACCCTGGGGTGCCAAAAGGAGAAACAACTGCTATAAAAGAGCTTGCATTATATGCTCCTGCTGATAGAATACTAATAGAAACAGATAGCCCTTATTTGACGCCTGTGCCTATGCGTGGATTAAGAAATGAGCCAAAGCATGCTATAATTGTGGCAGAGTATCTTGCTAAGCTAAAACAAATCCCATATCAAGATTTCTGTTATCAGCTGGAGAACAATTTTGAAACATGTTTTGCGTTAAAAGGAGAACAGTAGTGTATGATGTACGATTTTTTTGATAATTTTTTTCAGAGGCATCCGGTAAAATCAATTCGATTGTTGGAGATTATTCCTCCGGTTGCTTCTCTTTTTTTAATTAGCCTTCCGTTTTGGGGCTCTTTAGTATTTCCTATTTTTGTTGCCTACTTTATTATTTTCTTTGATATCTACTGGCTGTATAAATCATTTACGTTGGCAGTATACTCTTACTTTGGAACGCGTAAAGTAAACGAGGCAGAAAAAGCTGACTGGTTGGCCAAAGCTAAAGGTTGTAACAACTTTGAAAAAATACATCATATTATTGTTATTCCCAATTACAAAGAAAAAATAGAAAAGTTGCGGGAAACACTTGAGACTCTAAAGTTACAAACCTTTCCTCATAAAAGAATTCATATTTTTCTTGCTATGGAAAATCGGGAGAAAGAAGCTTCTCAAAAAGCAAGAACCTTACAAAAAGAATTTCAAAATGACTTTGGAGGAGTATATTACACCATGCATCCTATCAAAAAAGGTGAAGTAGCAGGTAAATCATCAAATCAAGCATATGCTGCTCGAAGAGCTTATGAGACTCTTGTTGCAGAGAAAAAATTAGACATCAATTACCTTACGATTTCCTCAACTGATGCTGATGCCAAATTTGATCCTCAATACTTTGCCTATCTTTCTTATGGTTTTCTGACAAGTGAAGAACCTCATTTGCGTATTTGGCAGTCTGCCATTGTTTTTTATAATAACTTTTGGCAAGTACCTTCCTTTACTCGGATTATCTCATTTTTTGGTAGCCTATGGAGAACAGCACTCTTGCTGCAGCAAGTAAAACTCTTGCCTCATGCTACTTACTCACTATCATTTAAACTCTTAAAAGATATTGGTTATTGGGATACTGATGTGATCCCAGAAGATTACCGAACCTTTTTTAAAGCCTTTTTTAAAACACAAGGAAAGGTGGAGGTTGAGCCCATTTTTCTCAAAACGTCTGTTGATGCTGCTCAGTCTTCCACTTATAAAAGCAGTCTTATGAATCGATATCATCAAGAAAGAAGATGGTCATGGGGAGTCTCAGACGTAGCAGTGTATTTTAAATGGGGGTTGACGGTAAAGGGAGTTTCTTTTTGGCGCAAGGCTTTTCTACTGGGAAATGTGTTAAGTGACCATGTCTTGTGGCCTGCGTACTGGTATATTATTACGATTTCTGCAAACTTAGTCGTTATCTTTAACCCAGTATTTAGTAGAACAAGTTTGGGATACATGTTGCCTCGTGTTTCTGGTCTTATTTTAACGGTCTGTTTGCTTTCTTTACTTATTATGATTTATGTTGATTATATCTTGCAGGCGCGTCATACAAAGCCATCCAAAGTGCGCAGGCTTATTTTTCCTTTTGAATTTTTACTCATGCCAGTTGCAGGATTTTTTCTTTCCTCTCTCCCTGCACTTATTTCCCATGTACAGCTTATTATGGGAAAACGGCTTGAATATAAAGTTACTGAAAAAGTATGAATAGAGCAAAATCTTTCTTAGGGAAAAAAGCACAATTTTTACAAAAGGAAGTTGTGTTTTTACCTCTTTGCCTTATTACCTTTATTTTTCTGCGAATGCCTTCTTTATGGGAACCTGCTTGGTATGGGGATGAGGCAATTTATCAAGTGATTGGGATGGCACTTAATGAGGGAAGAGTGTTATATCTTGATATTTGGGACAACAAACCCCCTCTTTTGTACTGGATATACGCCTTTGCCCATGCTGATCTTTTTTCAGTGAAGTTATTATCTCTTTTAGCTGGATTACTTTCTGTTATTGTTTTTTTCTTGTTGGCAAAGGTGGTGCTCAAGAAAACACCGGCAGTTTATCTAGCAACAGCAGTGTACAGCGTATTATTTGGCCTACCCTTATTAGAAGGCAATATTGCTAATGCAGAAAATTTTATGCATCTTCCTATTTTTCTTGCTTTTTTTATATTACTTTTTTCCTTGCAAAAAATATCAGGTCGATCTTATACCAAAAAGTTGTTTTTTCCTTTTGCGTTTGCCGGGTTATTATTATCAATTGCGTTTAGTATTAAAATAGTGGCTCTTTTTGATTTTTTGGCACTTTTTATCATGGCTTTTACCATGATGCTTCCTGAAAAAATATCCCTGCAAAGTATTACAAAAATGGTGTGGGAAAAAGGTCACCTTTTTCTTATTTTTCTTTTATCTTTTACTGTTACGCCACTTCTTTTTATACTTTATTTTGCTTATCATCATGCTTTGGCTGAGTATTTGGCAGGGGTATATTTTTCCAATGTTGGTTATGTAAATGTAGAAAATCATTTTATTATCCCGCTGGGACTGGTGAGTATTAAAGCAATAGTAGCTTTTATTGCCATAGTGTTAGTAGTCTTGTCTCGTAAAAGACTGTCCATGAGTGGTCTGGTGATTTACATTTGGTGTATCTTTTCTCTTTTTAGTACCTTTTTTTCTGATAGACCTTACACCCATTACATGTTGATGTTTCTCCCTGCATTTTCTTTGCTTTTAGGTTATGTAATACAAGTAAAGAAAAAAGCACAAATAGTTGCTATGAGTATCGTAGTAGGGAGTACAGTGCTTCTTTGGTGGCAGTTTCCTTTGTATACTAAAGTGGGTGCTTACTATCAAAATGCGGTTGATTTTGTTCTTCGTACCAAGTCAGTTGAAGCATACCAAGCCTTTTTTGATGCCAGTACTCCTCAAGATTATGCACTTGCTCAATTTATTCAAAGTTACACTACAAAAAACGATACTATATTTGTGTGGAGCGATCATGCTCAAATCTATTCGTTATCAGATAAGCTGCCTCCTGGAAAATATGCAGTTGCATATCACATTACGTTTTATGAGAATGCTCTCAAACAAACACAAGATGTTTTATCTTTCACTCGTCCTAAGTTAATTATTCAAACTAAAAACACGCCTGAAATAAAATACTTTTTGCCAGGATATCGTTTACAGTATAAAATGGGAGAAGCTTTAATTTATGAAAGAGAAATTTAAAATACTAACCAGTGACAAAACTATCAAATATTCACTTATCGTGTCAATAATTGTGTGGTTATTAGCAACAGTAATGATTGCTGTTTTACAAACCATGTTGCCACCACTTATTCCTTTTTTTAACAGCATGCCATGGGGAGAAGAACGGCTTGCTAGTTCCTGGTGGGTTTTGTCTTTACCTGTTATTTTTTTATGTATTCTGGTTGCCAATTATATTCTCAGCGGATTTTTTTATAAAAATCATCCTTTAATGGCGCGTTTACTCGTTTTTAATGCTTTGCTTTTTTTGCTACTGGGATTGCTCGCTTACTTGCAAATTGTATTCCTGGTATTATAAATACTATGCAACCTATTTTTATTCTGTCGCTTTTTGCCTCCTTTTTTATAACTGCTTGTCTTATTCCATTAACCATACGCTTCGCTAAAAAGTACCAGCTAATTGATGACCCAAAGAAGCGTGTTCATCCTGCTGCTGTGCATACCAAACCTATTCCCCGAGCAGGTGGGTTGGCTATTTACCTCGGCATATTGGGTGCTAGTCTTATTTTTCTTCCTTTTGATAGAATATTTGGCTCTATTCTTTTTGCTGGAGCTTTAGTTGTTATAGTTGGATTGTTGGATGATAAATATGATTTATCTCCTTACTTACGGTTTTTAACGAATATTTTTGCTGCTTCTTTTGTGGTATTTCAAGGGATTACGGTCCCTTACATTACCAATCCTTTTGGCGGATTTTTGGAGTTTGCTAATATGCAGATTTCACTGTTTGGTATGTCTGTATTTTCACTTCCAGCAATTCTTGCGATAGTGTGGATTGTTTGGGTGATGAATATGCTTAATTGGAGTAAAGGGGTAGACGGACAGATGCCAGGTATTGCAGCAGTTGCTGCTATCGTAATTGGCATAGCCTCACTTCGTTTTGATACGCTCGCTATGTTGAACATACACACAGCAGTCTTAGCCTTTATTGTGGCGGGAGCTTCCTTAGGCTTTTTACTTTTCAATGTGTATCCTGCGCGGATTTTTCCTGGGTATAGTGCCACAATTCTGGGCTTTGTTATTGGTATTCTTGCTATTCTTTCGAGTGTAAAATTAGCCACGGCGCTGCTTGTTATGGGAGTGCCAGCTGCAGATGCTTTATTTACGGTAGTAAGAAGAGTTTTATCCAAGAAATCACCTTTTTGGCACGATAGGGGACATTTACATCATCATCTGCTCAATTTAGGTTGGGGACATCGGCAGATTGCCTTTTTTTACTGGTCAGTTTCTGTTCTTTTAGGCGTTATAGCACTAAATCTTAGCAGTAAAGGGAAGTTATTTGTTATAATCTTAGTGTTGGTTATGGTAACAGGTGGTATCATAGGTTTGAAGATTTTTTTGAAGCAAAAACACACATAAATGGAGAAATCGTATTGGTTTTATGTTTTTAAGCTCTTGCGCCCACGTCAATGGATTAAGAACTTGGCGCTTTTTGCAGCGATTGTTTTTGGTGAATTGCTTTTTGATGTTCCCACTCTTTTTCAGGTATCTTTAGGGTTTTTTGCCTTTTGTTTTCTTTCCTCAATTACCTATATTATCAATGATATTTTTGATGTAAAAAAGGATCGATTGCATCCCTTCAAAAAGAATCGACCGATTGCCAGTGGTAAAGTTGCGATTAAAGAGGCTGTTTTTATTCTCCTCATTTTAGTGTTAGGAGTTGTGGTAACTGCAGCTTCTCTTCCACCTGCTTTTTGGCTAATTGCTCTGTTATATCTGGCTATTCAATTTCTGTACTCTTTCTTTTTTAAGGCAGTAGTTATTTTTGATATTTTTACCATTGCGACAGGATATATTTTACGTGTTTTGGCAGGGGAGATAATTACTGGGTACCATATTTCTGTCTGGCTGTTGCTTACCACCATTGCATTGTCACTCTTTTTGGCAGTAGCAAAAAGAAGGTCTGAACTCACTTTGCTAAAAAGTGTTAAAAGTACTGATATTGCAGAGATTAGAAAAAGTCTTTCTCATTACTCAGAAGGATTGTTGGATGCTTTCTCTGCAATGTTTGCTACTGCTACTTTTATTTTTTACTCAATGTTTACTTTTTTGGAGAACCCAACAGGCGTAAAAATTAACTTAACAGTATTGTTGCCTGATTTTCTGCCATACTATTTACAAAGAAAATGGTTGATGATTACTATCTTTCCCGTAATTTATGGGCTGATGAAGTATTTGCAAGATGTTTATGAAAAAAATGAAGGAGAAAGTCCTGATAGAGTCATCCTTGCAGATAAATCATTACTTGCTTCAGTAGTACTGTGGGCGTTTCTCGTAATTGTTATTATTTACTTTATTGGCTAGTTTTTGTTGCATAGCGACTACTGATCCATCCAGTAGTATTTTCATCTACTTGTATTTGGTACCAGCCGGTTTGTTCTTCTAAAAGGGTATATGTTTCTCCTGGTTTTACTTGAGTAATCTCAGAGGAGGAAAGTGAAGCACCACTTCTGACCCGCAGAAAACCAGTAGGAGTGTCAGAGATGGTCACCTTTTCTTGGTCGTCTTCAATCGACGTTGGAGTGGGTGTGGGCTCTTGAGTGGGGCCAGCAGATTTAAGAATTTCTTCAGTATTACCTTCTGTTCCTAAGGTTACATTCACAACCACTTTGTAGCCTTCTATGGTTTTGACGCGTAACGTTTTTTTGCTAAACCCCTGTTTTTGGATTTCTATTTCATGTTCGGAAGGGGGGATTTTTTTCTGCAAGTAAGGTGTTGCTCCTGAAGGAATGCCATCAATTAATACCATAGCTCCTTCTGGAATAGAGCTAACTAAAATCTGTGCATCTTTTGAACCCGCTTTTTCCAAGGTGATAGTAGAAGTACTGGCCAAGGATCCAGGCAAAAAGATTCTTTCTACTGCAGTAAGCAGATCTGGTTTTACCTCCACTTTGGTAATGAAAGGAGTCATGCTGTTATCTTGGGGAACGAGTTTTATTTCGTATTCTCCTGCTTTAATGGTGTTGTTTTGCTCACACTTACAAAAAGGCGTTTCACCTATTTCTTTACCATTAAGAAATACAGTGCTTTTGATGTTAGCAGTAACTTGTAGTCCTCCTTTTTGAGCAGGCCGTAACAGTTGAAATACGTAAAAGATAAGGAACAAACCTAAGACAATAAATAGGATTGCAATAGAGAGAGTCAGATATCGTTTCATGCAGATACTATGATAGCAGATATACCCCTTTTCTTTCAAAATGTGTCTTACTGGTTTAGGTTTACAGAATTGGGTGAGTACATTTATTTTAGCATCAGAAAGAGTGTAAAAGCCTCGTAAGAGCATTCATAATATATTGACAACTAGCACTCTACTTGTTAAACTGATAAAAATGAAGCTTCAAAAGGAGGGAGGTGAAAAAAATATGGCGAAACTTTCACTTCGACCAACAAGTCCATTTTTGTCATTTCCTTCAATATGGGAGGAAGATTGGGATCTGTCTACCGGTCAACAAGGACTGGATGTGTACGAGACAGATGATGAAGTAGTCGTCAAAGCAGCAGTTCCAGGTATTAAAAATGAGAATATTGATATTACCTATGAAGATGGAGTGCTGCATATCAGTGGAAAGTCTGAAGAGACAGAAGAAGAGAAAAAGAGAAAAAAAGTAGTGTACCAATCACGACGAGTTACTTCCTTTAATTATGCTACTACTTTGCCGCGTGCAATTGATACTGCAAAGCTAGAAGCAGAAGTTGAAGACGGAGTTTTAATGGTAACTGCTCCGCTTGCAACAGAGGCAAAAGCAAGAAAAATTGCAGTAAAGGCAAAGAAATAGTATCTATCAAAAGCCTTGCTCTGCCTCTTGTTCCTTTTTCAAGGGGCAGAGTGGAGGGACAAGCAAAAAAATGGCTAATATGATACAGTATTAGCAATGAGTATTTCTCCTCTTACCTATATTGGAATTGTTATAGTGCTTCTTGTATCCCTTGCTCTGCCAGTTATCAGTTTTCTCTATGTTAAAAAAAAGTATAAGGTAGCAACTGTTAAGCCACTTATTATCGGTGCGTTGGTGTGGTTAGTGGTAACTCAAGTGTTAGAACAGGCATTGCATCTTTTTGTCATTACTCAGACTCCTCTATTAGGTTATCCTATCGGGTTTGCTATCTATGCAGCATTGGCTGCTGGTATTTTTGAAGAAGGGGGAAGATTTTTTGCTTTTACTTATCTACTTAAAAAGTTTCGTGTTTTCAAAGACGGCGTGTTGTATGGAATAGGTCATGGAGGTATGGAAGCAGTATTGATTGGAGGTATAGTTGCTGTACAGAGTTTAGTATTTATAAGTCTTTTAAGTAGCGGAAGTGATCAGCTTAAAGATATACCTTCTCAAACACTTGAGGCAATGAAGGCTACCTTACAAGGACCTTGGCATATCTTTTTACTTGCTGCCATTGAAAGGGTGTTTGCATTTTTCATGCATATTGTTCTCTCTTTGGTAGTTCTATATGGGATAGTGCAGAAACGTACCAGCTTTTTGTTCTATGCAATAGCTTTACATGCATTATTTGATTTTATTCCAGCCCTTTTTCAGGTAAAAATTATTACGAATGTTTTTCTGGTAGAAGGCATGGTAGGTGCTTTCTTTCTTGTAAGTCTTTTTATCATTGCCAAGTTAAAACCACTCTTTTCCAAATCAGAAAAATAAGTCTTTACCTTACTAATATGTCACAAGAAGTAATGAACATCCCTGAGGTAACATTATCTATTGGGTATAAGGATATGCTTAACTAGCATGCGTAAATGTCTTTAATTTTTGAAAGTCAGCAATAAGTGTATCCTTTGTTTTTGCACTGTATAAGGCAACGGCCGGATGATATAAAGGAACAATATGAATAGGTCCATAAGATGCCTTTGTTTCAAGTATTTTTCCATGGAGTTGAGTAATCGTTTGGGTTTGTTCTGGTAAGTTGAAAAGCTCTAATACAAAACGCATTGAAAATCTACCTAACGTTGCAATAACTTTTGGTTGAATGATATTAATTTGTTCAATTAAAAAAGGAGCATAGAGTTTAATTTCAGCGGGAAGTGGGTCTCGATTTTCTGGTGGTCTGTCTTTGACAATATTGGTAACATACGCTTCTTTGCGATCAATGTCTATAGAAGCAAAAAGCTGATCAAGTACTTTTCCTGCTGCTCCACAAAAGGGACGACCTGTTTCTGCTTCCTTTTTGCCAGGAGCTTCACCTATTAGCATAATAGGAGCATCATGGCTACCTTCACCAATTACGGGATAGTATTTGTTTTCGGTACGGTACTGATAAAGTGGTGATTGGGTAAGATGCCAAATACGGTCTCTAACACTTTTAAGCTCTTCTGTTTTTTTATCCACGTTTTTATTATAAATAATTTTTGTACGCTCGCAAGAGATATATGTTAAATGTTGACTTATAGTCTTTTTACTGTATAATAAAACAGCTTAAAAGGTATGACAGTACTTATGGAAAATATAAGAAATAGTAATCAAATTATCCCACAGATTATTCGTGTAGTGGGGTTTGCACTCTTGTTTGCAGCATTTTATCTTTTACTGCAAAGAATTGATGTCTACTTACAAACGCAAGCAGTAAAAGAATGTGGACAGACATCTCGATTCATACAGGAAATTCCTGCTCAAAATGCTCGTGCTGAATATCCAGTAGCAGATGTGTATGAGGCATGCTTGAGGAGAATAGACGCTGCAGCAAGATAATACACCTCGTTTATTGTATTTTAGGAAAAAGCGGTTTAGTAACAGTAGTAATAGCCTCTTTCTCGAAGATAGTAGCAATAGTTTCTGCCGTAGTAGGCATAAATGGAGCAAGTAACGTTGCTAATTTTCTCATACGGGTTACTAGATAGGTCAGTACTTCTTCTGCTTTTTGTGTATCTCCTTCTTTTAATAATTTCCAGGGAGTGGTTTGATTCAGATACTGGTTGTATTCACGAATAGAAACATTAATTGTCTCTAAAGCTTTGTAAAGATCAACTTCTTCAAATGCTTTATCATAATCAATTGCCGTTATTTCTTCTTGTGTGTCTTGAGGAAAAGAAAATCCTGATTGCTCACAAAGACGGGCTAATCGTGAGACTAAGTTGCCCAGATTATCCGCTAATTCAGCATTGTAGCGAGCTTGCATTTTACTAATTGAAAAATCACCGTCTTGTCCAAAAGCAAATTCGGAAAGTAATAGATATCGAGTTGCATCAACCCCGAATGTATCAACAAGTTCTTGAGGAGAGATAGCATTACCTAATGATTTAGACATTTTCTGACCATTCACCGTAAAAAATCCATGTGCAAATACTTTTTTAGGAAATGAAAGACCTGCAGCTTTTAAGAAAGATATCCAAATAACGGTATGAAACCATAAAATATCCTTACCAACTATATGCAAATCTGGTGGCCAAAAGTCTTTTTTATTCGCTATAAATTGCGTGGCAGTATAATAATTGAAAAGTGCATCTATCCAGACATAGATAGTTTGTTTTTCATCCCAAGGCAAGGGTATTCCCCAGCTTACTTCTTCTCGTGAAATAGAGATATCCTGTAAACCCTCTCTCAATTTTCCTAGTATCTCGTTTTTGCGAAATGAGGGTAAAATCTGAATGGTGTCAGACTCAAATAATTGTATCAGGTCTTGGGTAAAAGATGAAAGTTTAAAAAAATAATTTTTCTCTTTTTGGTATTGGGGTTCTTTATTAGGGTGCAATGGACATTTTCCATCAACCAGCTCTTTTTCAGTTAAAAATCGCTCACAACCTTCACAGTACCAGCCCTCATACGTACCTGGATAGATATAGCCTTCCTCATACAACTTTTGCAGAAGGTCTTGTACAATTTTTTCATGTTTTGGGTTGGTAGTTCTGAAAAAATAGTCATAAGAAATAGCAAGTGATTGCCATGCTTCTTTAAATCGAGGAGCAATAGCATCAACATATGCTTGTGGGGTTTGTTGAGATGCTGCAGCTGCTGTTGCAATCTTTGCACCGTGTTCATCAGTGCCGGTGAGAAAGAAAACATTGTCTTTTTCTAGCTTTTCTCTCCAATAGCGAGCAATAGCATCAGCTGCAATTGTTGTGTAAGCGTGTCCAATATGAGGAATATCATTTACATAGTAAATGGGTGTTGTAACATAAAATTTATTCATGACCACAATTGTAGCAAGCAGGAAGGGGAAAAACAAGAAATGCTTGCACTACTTACGAAATCCTAACTCCAGTAATAAAATAACCAGCAACACAACTCCCGCATAAAAAGGGTTACTATATCCTAGTAGTTTTAGTAGTAGGATGATAGTAAAAAAAAGGGCGATAAGAAATCCTCTCCTTATATGCAGTAATAAAAATGAAAACAAAAAAAATAAAAAGAGAAAAAAAAGAATCATAAAAAAATAGAGGAAAGGAATAGAAAAGACAAAAAAACTGAATGTATCGCCGGGTGCAGTGAAAAAAATAAGCATAGCTAACATTACTCCGCTTAACAGAGAGAAGAGGAAAAAGGGAGTCATTTTTTTGCGTGTTCTCATAGACAGTTAAAGGGTAGCACAGAGCGTATCGTTTTTTCTATAACGAAAAAAAACAAATCTTTATTTTAGGGTATAAAGTATTTAACTCATGGTTATTGTCTTTGAAGGTTATATATTCGCTAAGAAAACTTGACAACTTTTACACTTTGATCGATACTAAAGCAAGAAGGAGTGCTATGCCCAAAAAATCCACCATTGTTATTATCATCCTAGCGATTATTACTGGGTTACTTATTTTTTATTCTATGACTGTGCAAGTCACCCAAGAAAAAACGCAGCCTAAAAAGAACACTTCAGAGCAAATAGAAGCGCAAAAAACAGCCCATCTTTTTTTCAATCCAACGCAATTGGAGGTTTTAAAAACAAGTTCTGCTGCTGCCTCAGTTGATGTAATGCTTGATACTGGTAATAACACTGTCTCTTCTATACAGCTGGAACTTCGCTTTAATCCTCTGATGATTACACCAATAGATATGGTTATAGCAAAAGATGGGTTATTTGGCCCTGATGTTTTCCAAATCTCCCGTGATATTGATACGGCAAATGGGAGAATTTCTTTGTTGTTAGGAGTACCTGAAGTAGCAAAAGCTAAAAAGGGGAAAGGAAAAGTAGCCAGCTTGCTATTTGTTCCACGTTATACTGGTGCAGAGGTAGCAACCATTGATTTTATAGAAAAAAGCATGGTACTGCCTCCGGGCTCATCTACCAGTGTCCTGGCGAACACCACTCCTCTAATGGTGTTATTTCAGTAGGTAAAATTGTGAAGATATGTTGCCACACACATCCTCTTGACAATATCTTAGCACTCATGTTATTATTGTGCTAATGTACGATCTTACGCAACGCCAAATCGAGATTTTAAAGTGTATTGTAAAAGAATTTACAGATACTGCAGAGCCAGTTGGCTCTGAAACCTTGGAAAAAAAATATGATATTGGCGTTTCTCCAGCAACTATTCGCAACGAAATGGCAGACCTAGTAAAAATGGGCTATCTTAATAAACCCCATTCCTCAGCCGGAAGAGTTCCTACCAGTAAAGCGCTAAAGCTTTATATCAACGAGCTTATGAAGCAAAAAGAGTTGTCTGTTGCAGAAGAAGTAAAGGCAAAAGAGAAGGTATGGGATTTAAGAACAAGAGAAGACAAGTTTTTAAGAGAACTGACTCGGGATTTAGCAGGTAAAACCAAAACATTGGCAGTAGCTACTACTGATGAGGGAGATATTTTCTATTCAGGATACTCCCATATTTTGGAAATGCCTGAGTTTTATGATATTGACGTTACTAAAAATCTGCTTAATATGTTAGACGACTTTGCCTACTTTGATATAATTCTGAAGAGAATAGAGAATGATTTTGCTGTGATGTTTGGAGATGAGCTAGAAAATAACTTTTACCGTCCCTATGGCTTTGTATTTTCTCGCTATAAGACACGCAATAGCACTACGGGAAGTATTGGGGTAGTTGGCCCTACTAGATTGCAGTATGATAATGTTGTCCCTTTTGTTCGATATTTCGGTAGTCTGATTGATGAAGTGGCAGATTGGTAATTATGACAGCAAAGAAGAAAGATGATAAAGTTAAAGAGCTTCAACAACGTATTGAAGAATTAGAGGATCAACTGAAACGATCTGTGGCAGACTATCGGAATTTGGAAAAACGGTTTGAGGAAGAGAAAAGAGAAGTGGTACGGTTTGCAAATAAAGAATTATTGCTTACCCTGCTTCCGGCATTTGAGACACTATTTCTAGCAGAAAGATATGTGTCAGATGAAGGACTACGATTAACAATTAAGCGTGTAATTGATGTCTTAGGACAGGCAGGGGTAGAGCGAATAAAAACAGAGGGAAATGAGTTTGATCCACAGTTAATGGAGTGTGTGGAGACAGTGGACGGAGAAGAAAATAAGGTAGTTCAGGAAACCAGACCAGGATTTACCTTACAAGGAAAGTTACTGGTCCCAGCTCAAGTAAGAGTGGGCAAACAAAAAGAAAAGATACAAAATTAAATATGGGAAAAATAATTGGTATTGATTTAGGAACAACAAACTCAGCAGTAGCTGTGATGGAAGGTGGAAGCCCTAAGGTGATTTTTTCATCTGAAGGAAGAAATGTTACGCCATCAGTAGTAGACCCCATTGATCGGGTGGTAGGTGATGTGGCAAAAAGGCAGATGGTTTTAAAGCCTAAGCGTATTATTTTCTCAGCCAAACGCCTCATGGGAAGACGATTTAAAGACAAGGTTGTACAGGAGAACTTGAAGTTGCTTCCCTACACAGTCAAAGAAGGCCGAGATAATATGGCAGTAGTGGAAGTAGAAGGTAAAACCTTTACTCCACAAGAAATATCTGCACAAATTTTACAAAAAATTAAAAAAGATGCTGAAAGTTATTTAGGAGAAAAAGTTACCCAAGCTGTTATCACGGTTCCTGCTTACTTTGATGATGCGCAAAGGCAAGCCACAAAACAGGCAGGAGAGATTGCTGGTCTTGAAGTGTTAAGAATTGTTAATGAGCCTACAGCAGCAGCGCTTGCTTACGGACTTGATAAAAAGCATGCCCATACGATTGCCGTGTATGATTTGGGTGGCGGAACGTTTGATATTTCCATTTTAGAACTTGGAGAAGGAGTATATGAAGTAAAAGCAACCAATGGAGACACCCATCTGGGAGGCGATGATTTTGATCAAGCTCTTATTGACTATATCGCAGAAGAATTTAAAAAAGAAAATAATATTGACCTACGAAAAGATCCCCAAGCCTTGCAAAGACTAAAAGAATCAGCTGAGAAAACAAAGATTGAGCTTTCTTCATCTCTGGAATCAGAGATTAACCAACCTTTCATTACCATGGGTCCTGCTGGACCACTTCATTTGAATATGAAAATTACCAGATCTAAATTTGAGCAGATTGTGGCTTCTTTGATTGAGAAAACATTTGACCCAGTAAAAGAGAGTTTGAAAGATGCAGGGGTAACCGTAAAAGAAATTGATGAGGTGATTTTGGTAGGTGGTATGACCAGAATGCCAAAGATTGTTGAAGAAGTAACCAAATTCTTTGGAAAAGAACCAAATAAAAGTGTGAACCCTGATGAAGTGGTAGCCATTGGAGCTGCAGTACAAGCAGGGGTACTGGGTGGCGATGTAAAGGATGTATTATTGCTTGATGTTACGCCATTGACTCTGGGTATTGAGACTTTGGGAGGAGTTGCTACTCCACTTATTCCACGTAACACCACTATTCCAACTAAAAAATCACAGACATTCTCCACTGCGGGAGATAACCAAACACAAGTAGAAATTCATATTGTCCAAGGAGAAAGACCTATGGCAGTAGATAACAAGTCACTTGGAAAGTTTATCTTAGATGGTATTCCTCCTGCACCTCGGGGAGTACCCCAGATTGAAGTAACCTTTGATATTGATGCTTCTGGTATTCTCTCAGTTATGGCCAAAGACAATGCAACAGGTAAAGAGCAAAGCATTAAAATTACTGGCTCTACTGGACTAACCGAAGAAGAGATCAATAAAATGACTCGAGAAGCAGAGATGCATGGAGAAGAAGATAGAAAGAAAAAAGAACTTATTGAGACACGCAACCAAGCTGATAATCTTATTTTTACTGCTGAGAAAAGTCTTAAAGATCTAGGTGATAAGGTGTCTGCTGAAGAAAAGAAAGAAGTAGAAGAAAAAATTGAAGCAGTAAGAAAATCACTTGAAGGTGAAGATAAAGAAAGCATAGAAGAAAAAACCAAAGAGCTTTCAGAGGCTTTGCAAAAATTAGGAGAAAAAATGTATCAAGGAGCCCAACCGGGGGCAGAACAAGCAGAAGCAAATGGAGAAAAGAAAGATGAAAAAAAAGATAAAGACGGACCAGTAGAGGGCGAAGTTGTAGATGAGTAACTCCTCTTACCTTAGGTGATTTTTAGTGTTGAAGGCTTAAATTTTAAAACGAGCAAGAGGAAAAATTCTAAATCCTAAATTCGAAATTCTAAAAAATATGGTCATCGTGAAGGAATGTTCATGCCTGTGGCGATCTCTTTCGTAAGGGGATTGCTTCTTCTTCGACAAGCTCAGAATCGCAATGACGTCTTTGTTTTCTGTTCTTTGTTTACTGATTTCTTCTCTTAATTCCTAATTCATAATTCTTAATTCTTACCTTCCAACTCGTTAATTCGTTAATAAGTAATAATCTAATCCCTATATACCATATACTATATACAACATACTCCATACTTATTTCTAATTCGTTAACTTTCGTTTGCTGAAAGATAAAAATATATGCTACTATTATGATATGGAATGTCCTGAAGGCCAAAGTAGAATTGATCCCACGCTTCCTTGTGTTCCCGAGGATCCAGTGGGTTTTGTGTCAGTTATCTACCAGATAGGTCTTGGTTTTATTGGCTTTGTGGCTTTGCTGTATTTGATTATAGGAGGGTATCATGTTTTAACTTCACAAGGTGATCCGGCAAAGCTTCAAACCGGGAAAAAGTACATTTTTTACGCGATTGCCGGAATAATTCTGGCAATATTCGGGTTCACCATTATGCAAATTGTTGCCAGTGGTATCTTACACATACCTGGATTTGAATAACTATGAAAAGATTACTGCCCGTTCTTTTTACTGTGGTTACTGCTTTTGTGCTTTTGCATGTAAACGTACTTCCCGTTTTTGCCCAAACTACTCCTCAGCCTAACCCTGTTCAGTCTGGAGATTGGGTACAAGACGCAGAAGTGACTTTTGTGGGGAAAGCTGCTTCTCGTGCTAATGACTTCCTTAACTGGACGCTTCAAAATTATAACTGGGCTAGTATTAATACCTGGAATCCTCAAGAGAATAGTCTCATTGGTTACTGGCTTACGATCGTGGGTATTGTGTATTTACTGCTGATTCTCGTGTTGTTAGCTGCTGCTTTTATTATGATCATTACCAAAGGCGAAAATGTGACGGTGATGAAGTTCATGCGCCAGTTCATCTTTGTGGCAGCATTAATTATTCTCACCTATCCGATTATCTCCTTTATTTATGGTATTGTGGATTTAATTCAAGGCTTTTTCTTGCGGTCTACCTTGCCAAGTGGTCCTATTATTAACTCTCGTGATTTGCTGCATATTGCGTTTAATTATGATTTTGTTGGTTATCGAAGAGTTGGTATGGAAAATGATGAATCTGCTTTTATTTCTTTGCTGTTGGTAAAGCTAACAGCGATTACCTATTATGTGATGACTGGAATTTTGCTGATGAGAAAAATCATTTTATGGTTTTTCCTGATTGTTGCTCCTGTTTTTCCACTTTTGCTTTTCTTTCGCCCTATTCGAAATACAGCAAAAATCTGGATTGGAGAGTTTTTTAGATGGGTGTTGTATGCACCCTTATTTGCAATTTTTCTCCATGGATTAGTGGTGATGTGGCGGAATAAAATTCCCCTTCCTTTCCAATTTGATAAACCAGGGGGTATTCCAGGGCAAGATATCGTGTATCCGACTGCAGTCAGTATTTTGTTGGGAGGTCCTGGTCAAGCTATTGGGATTAACAACTCGGTAAATTTACAAGATACTTTTGCATTATACGTCGTAGCATTGCTAATGCTTTGGGTAGTTATTTTTCTGCCTTTTTTGTTGCTTAAAATTTTTCTTGATTATCTAAACAACATTGTAGTTCAAAAAGAAGGTGCATTCCGTCAAGTGTTGAATAAAAACTTCAGCTTTTTGGGAGGACCCTCTGGTCCGCTGCCACCCTCAGGACCTCCTGGAAAAACACAGCCTACTGGTCTTGCTCGACAATTACCATTTATGAGTAAACGGGGTATTTCCTTAGGACGAAATATAAGTACTATCAAAACCACGAACCAACAGGTAAATAGGCAGACAAGAGAATTAGTTGAAACCTTACGCACAGTTAATGTGAGTATTCCTAAGATGACAGATGTAGTCCGCTATGAAACAGCTATGCTCTCACAAAGTGCCCCTCAACGACAAGAAGTATCTCAGATGCGTGAGACTTTACAAAAAATTGCCAATCCTACAGTGGTAACTACTCCTATTGAAAGACAAAAATATGTAGAAATACGTGAAAAATTGACTCAGGAAAAAATGCAGGGAAATAAGGTGGCAGGGCAAATTCTAGCAGCTACTGGATTTACCGCAAAAACAAAAGCTGTTGATGTTAAGGCACGTTTGAATCAAATGTTGCAGCAAATTGTCCGTCCTGAGCGGGTAGTACTTTCAACAGAAAGAAAGCAAATTGAGTCCTTAAAGCACAAATTAGAACAAAGAAAAGAAAAAGGAGATCTATTGGCTACAACTGTTCTGTTGTCTGCTGAAAAAGCTGCTAAAGAGACAGCCCCAGAAGTACAGAAAGCTATTGTTCAGGAAGTAACAGAAAAACTCGAAGAGGCGAAGAAACAGGGAGACGATTTGGCAACTGATATTCTGACAGAAGCATCATCTCTATCAGAGACTCAAAAAGCAACACTTCCAGTAGTCAATACAGTCCAGCAAGTAAGTCTTGAGGACTACGAAGAAGTGCGAAAAATGTGGCAGGAAAACTACAAGAATTTGGAACCACCAAAGGGTGTTGATGGGGATATTATGACTCGCCAACAGTGGGTTGAGTCTGATATCAACAGGATAAATGAAGCTATTACACTCTTAACTGCCATGGAACCTGTAAAAGTAAATCAGGGCATGGAGATGGTGTCCAATATTTTACCATTCCTCTTGATAGGCGGATTTTCTAAATCAGAAGTTATTGCGTATCTGAAAGCAAAGCTAGAAGCAGCTAAATCTACGGTTGATACTATCAGAGAAAAAGAAGAAGAGGAAGATACTATGCTTGAAAGAGAAACAGTTCGTAAGCAAGAAGCAAAAGCAGAGGTGGCAGCCAGAGCTTTACCTCTGGAGGAAGAGCCGAAAAAAGAGTTAGAGAAAGAATAACTCCTTTGAGAAGAGGAATAAAATCTGGTACTATTAGTAAGTAACCTGCCCTATGTTTGGAAATTTATTTAATCAAAAAACTGACCAATCAGCAGTTGATCCTAACCAACTGCCCCAGCAACCAACTGTGAACCAGCAAAATGTGGGAGTTGTTGGGCAAAATCCTCCTGCCAATGATCCTGCTGCTATTGGACAGCCACCTGCTTTTCCTGGGCAGCCTCCAAGTGCTATGCCTCAACAACCCATAGGTGGTTCTCAGCCAGTAAGTACTCCTCCAGCTAATGATTTCATGAACATGTCTACTGGTTCTGGTACTGCTCCTGTTTCTCAGGTTCCTATGCAAGAAAATCCTGTACAGAGTGCTTCTCAAATGTCTCAAAATCCTGCATCAAATACAGGAGAAAATCCCTCAGAGGCAGCAGGAGCAACTCCTGATGCTGCTGCCCATGGTCTTATTGCTTCTACTATGGATCCTTCTCTGCGGGGGAATGTTTCGGCGCTTTCTCGTTTGGATCCTCGTGCCACGCAAGTGTTAAATAATGCACAGCAAGAGACAAAACGCATTCAACAACAGCTTATAGAGCCTCAACAGTTACTCTATGGACTTCTCTTTGATGGCGATATCTATCGTCTACTTGAACAATTTGAAATTGATGCCTCAGCTCTTTCTGAACAAATCAAGCAAAATGAACAGCAAGGCACTTTTACTGGACAGCCAACTTTGAGTAATGATACAAAGGCTATTTTTGATAAAGCGTATAACTTATCTAAAAATAGGGGAGCCAGTTTTCTCTCTCCAGAAGATCTATTGTTAGCCCTCTTTGATACCGCAACTACGTCTGATTTTCTGAAAGCGCAAGGAGTTGAGAAGACAAAAGTTGAGGAAAAACTTTCCAAAAGTGTTGAGTATTCTACTGGAAAAAGGTCTGTACTTGATAAATATGGGATAGATCTTACAGAGCAAGCCAAGCAAGGAACACTTGATCCTATTGTCGGCAGAGATAGAGAATTGAAAAGACTTACTCACATCTTGCTGAGAAGAACTAAAAACAATCCAATCATCATTGGTGAGGCAGGAGTTGGAAAAACAGCTATTGTGGAAGCCTTAGCGCAAAAAATTGTTGAAGGAAGTGTCCCTGAAGAACTAAAAGAGAAAAAAATTATTCAACTGGAAATTTCCTCCCTTATTGCAGGAGCTTCTCGCAGAGGAGAATTTGAGGAGCGTTTGCGTGGGGTCATTAAAGAAATTCAAGCCTCAAGTGGCAATATCGTGTTGTTTGTTGATGAGATTCATACCTTAGTGGGTGCTGGAGATACTCAAGGAGCACTTGACGCCTCAAATATTATTAAACCCTTTTTAGCCAGAGGCCAATTACAGCTTATTGGTACTACCACTACCTCAGAATTTAGAAAATACTTTGAAAAAGACAAAGCCTTTGAAAGACGATTCCAGCCAATTTTAGTTGAAGAGCCATCAGAGGAAGTAGCTATTGAGATGATGGAGGTAGTAAAGCCAAAGTATGAAAATTACCATCATGTTACCATTTCTCAGGAAGGACTGGAGGCAGCGGTAAAATTGTCCAAAAAGTACATTGGAGAGCGGTTCTTGCCTGACAAGGCAGTTGATTTAATAGATGAGGCCTCAGCAGAAGTAAAATTAGCAAAAGCAGAAGGAAAAAGAGAGGATACAGAGGTCAAAAAGTCTGATATTGAAAGTGTGGTTAGCAACTGGACAGGTATTCCGATTACTCGATTGACTGAGGATGAAAGCCAAAAACTCTTAAAGCTTGAGGATCTTATCCACGAACGGTTGATAGATCAGCAGCAGGCAGTAGTAGCTGTAGCAGAGGCTGTAAGAAGAGGAAGAATTGGTCTCTCCAGTGCTAACCGACCGATTGCTTCTTTTATTTTCTTAGGACCCACTGGTGTAGGTAAAACAGAGCTTGCTAAAACACTGGCCGTTATTTTATTCGGAAAAGAAGATGCCATGATCAGGCTTGATATGTCAGAGTACATGGAAAAGCATGAAGTAGCAAAACTCATTGGTGCTCCTCCAGGATATGTAGGGTATGAGGAAGGTGGACAGTTAACAGAGGCAGTAAGGACTAAGCCTTACTCTATTGTGTTATTAGATGAAGTAGAAAAAGCACACCCTGATGTTTTTAATATCATGCTACAGTTACTTGAAGATGGTAGATTGACTGACAACAAAGGTAATACCATCTCATTTAAGAACACGATTGTAATTGCTACCTCAAATTTGGGGAGCCAGTTGATTCAAAAATACTTAGGTGAAGCAGCAGCTCAAAAGGCTGAAAAGAAAGAAGAAAAGAAGGATGAGAAAGAAACAGGAAAAGAGCAAGCAGCAGCTTTACTAAAGGAAGGAGAGAAGCCAGAGGAAAAGCAAGAGGCGGCTTTACCCGTAAAAGAAGCTGAAAAAGAAGAAGGTCAAGTCAAAGAAGGAGTTGTAGAAGCACCTGAGATTGATGAGCAAAAGTTTGAGGAATTAAATAAGATCTTGCTTGATGAGTTACATAAATTCTTTAGACCTGAATTGCTCAATCGTTTTGATGGTCTAGTAGTGTTTAAGCCTCTTTCTCAAAAAGATATGGCCTCTATTGCCAAGCTGAGCATTGAGAAAACAAAGAAATTATTATCTGAGCAGGGGTATGATTTACAAATAACACAAAAAGCATTAGATGTTCTGGCCAAAGAAGGATATGATCCAGTGTATGGTGCAAGACCACTGCGAAGATTGATTCAAACAGCTATTGAAAATCCTATTTCTATTGAGATTATTAGTAAAAACTTCAATCAGGGAGATATTATTCTCATTGATTATGATACTGTCAAAGAAGAATATACATTTACAAAAAAAGCTCCTGAGCCAAATACATCACCTGCCGGGCAAGTACCAAGCGAGACAAATAAATTAGAGGATGAGCAAAAGGGAGAAGGTCAAAATGCTCCTGCTCAGGTAGATGGAGCAACTATGACGGAGAGTGGAGCGCAAAATCAAGCAGCTCCCGTCGAGAGTCAAAATAACAGTGGTAGAGGGGTAGCAACAAATGATACCCAAACACCACCAGCTGCACCTACCGCAAACGACATGATGTTTCCCGTAAGTCCTGAGGTAAATACGCAGAATACGCCATCAGTATCGAGCGGCTCATCACCTGCTCAGAATGGTATATTGAGTGGAGGACAACCTGCTGATGCTCAGCCACAAAACCCAAACGTTACTCTTCCTGATGCCAATAAAGGCACAGGTGGACAAATGATGCAACCACAGTAACTTTGTAAGTCTATACGTGTAGTATGAAATTCCCCAAGTCATCCAAACGCCGTAGAAAAACCACCTTTTTTCATAAAAGAACCCCACTATTTTTATTATTAGCTTTAGCTGCTATTTTCTTAAGTGGAACAGGTATGCTGCTTTTCTCAACGGTGCTTAACAATACAAATACACCTTTTATCAAGCACGCAATTCCAGAAGGTGCGCAGTATGTACCAAATGAAATTGTCGTAAAGTATCGGGAAGCGTATAACCCGGAAAAATTAAAAGAACAGATGCAGGATAAAGCTTCTTCCAATGTGTTTGAAAATCTTCAAGAACGATTACCAGGGGGTAAAAGTGCAGAGGAAAGGTATGCGCAACTATCTGCTGATTTAAAAGTCTTGGGTGTGGTTGCGCAAAGAAAAGTATTTGATTCATCAGACCCATCGCTTGAGAATTACTATATTTTGCAGCTAAAAGAAGGAGTAGATGTCAAAGAAGTACATGAAAAGCTGAGTACCTTGGAAGAGTTTCAAACATCAGAACCAAATTATATTTATACAGTGCAACAAACACCAAATGATCCCTTATATAACGCTTCTCAATGGGGACTGCAAAAACTGCAAATTGATAAAATTTCTGATATTACCAAAGGATCAGGGAATGTTATGGTAGCAGTAGTTGATACAGGTGTTGATTACAATCATGAAGATCTTACGAAACAACTGGTGAAAGGACGTGATTTTGTACAGAATGATGATGACCCAATGGATGATCATGGGCATGGTTCTCATGTGGCAGGTATTATCGCTGCTATCAGCAACAATGGTATTGGTATTAGCTCCCTTGCTCCTGATATAAAAATCATGGCGGTAAAAACAATGGATAGTGCGGGAAGCGGATCTATGACGCAGATCGTCAGTGGGGTAAAGTATGCGGTTGATCAGGGTGCTCAGGTGATTAATTTAAGTATTGCCGGAAATAGTCCCTATCCTTCTACTGATCCCTGTAATGGTACTGCTTATGATGATGTATTTGCCTATGCAACGCAAAGAGGAGCAAGTGTTGTTATTGCAGCAGGAAATGGTGATAAAAATGGTAGTCCTTTGGATGCCTCTCGGGTATTACCTGCTGCGTGTAAAAATGCCATTGTGGTGGGAGCAGTAGACAGATATGAAGCACGGGCAGTTTTTTCCAACTATGGCTCACGGGTGGATGTCAGTGCTCCGGGTATAGATATTCTTTCTTTAAAGCCAGCTACTTGTTCAGCATCTTCTTGTCGGTCTGCACGAATAGTTGCCCAGCACTATATTACCCGCGATGGTACTTCTATGGCTGCCCCGTATGTTGCAGGAAGCATTGCTTTGCTGTTATCAGCCCATCCTACTCTTACTCCGGATGGGGTAAAAGCATGTGTGTTGCAGAATGCTAATAAAATACAAACAGACAAGCCCGTTGGTCCATTTTTAAATGTCTTGGCTGCATTACAAAACTGTAAAGCACCTCCTCCTACCAAAGCACCTGAGGCACCTGCACCTCAGCAAAGTCAGCAAACTTCTGGGAGAGGAACAATTTTTGGTACTCTGTATGCTGATAGCAATGATAATAAAGTACGTGATAGCGAGGAAAAAGGGGTAGCTAATATCCAAGTAGAGTTAAGTGGTCAACATAGTCGAGTAGCTTTGACCAATGATACAGGCTCTTATTCTTTTGATGATCTGCCAGGAGGAGAGTATAAAGTCGTGTTTAAGTTAAATGGGCAGGTTATTGGATTTACTCCTAATACGATTCGTATGCCTGCACAGACTGAGTTTAATTTTCCTGTTTCACCTACGTATTTGAAAAATAATGGTTCTTCTTCGTATGTGGCACCAACAAAAGTGCCTTCTCCTACGATTACACAGAGCGCAAATCGTTCATTTTCAGATATTCTTTTTAACAGGCAACCTGCACAGACCAATGTAACTCCTACTCCATTGGTTCTTTACTCTTGCCATGAGCAGACAGGATCACAAGTTATAAATGGAAAACAAATACAGCTTACCTTCCTAGTTTGCACTCCTAAGCGGTAAAAAAACGCTTTTTTCTAGCAATCAAACCTTTATTTTGATAAAATAGGTGAGGTAGAAATACATCTATGGCAGCAAAAAAAGATTTATACAACGTGTTAGGTGTCTCCAAAAGCGCAACAGCACAGGAACTTAAAAGTGCGTATCGGAAGCTGGCGATGCAGTATCATCCTGATAAAAACAACACTAAAGAGGCAGAAGAAAAATTCAAAGAAATAAATGAAGCATACGAGATCCTTTCTGATCCTAAGAAAAGGCAACTCTATGACCAGTATGGACACGCTGCTTTTAGTAACGGTGCAGGAGCAGGACAAGGACCTTTTGGTGGATTTGGAGGACAAGGTGGGCCATTTTCCTATTCTTATCAGACAGGGGGAGAGGGAGGTCCCTTTGATTTTGGAGGGTTTTCTGATCCATTTGATATATTTGAACAATTCTTTGGTGGAGGCGCCTCTCCTTTTGGCAGAAGAAAGCCTGCTTACTCACTAACTATTGATTTTATGGAAGCGGTCAAAGGGGTTACCAAAAAAGTTACTATTGATGGTAAATCCCAGGAAATTAAAATCCCTGCGGGAGTGCAGAGTGGAACGCGTATTCGCTTTGATGATTTTGATATTGTAGTTCAAGTCAGAGCGCATGATAAATTTGAGAGACAAGGGTACGATATCGTAAGTAGCGAAGCCATTTCTATGATTCAAGCAGCTTTAGGGGATGTTATTGAAGTTGAGACAGTAGAAGGAAAGGTAAAACTTAAAATCCCTGAAGGAACACAACCTGATGCACTAATCAGACTCAAAGGAAAAGGTATCACGCATGTCAGAGGAAATGGCAAAGGTGATCATTATGTAAAAGTAACAATCGAAATTCCCAAAAAACTCACTGCAAAACAAAAAGAACTACTGAAGCAATTTGAATCAGAAGGAAAAAGAAAGTGGTTTTAGGTAGGAATCTACCATCATGAAATGTCTAAAAAATAGTATTTTATTAAAAAATGAGAGAACTACAACCGTCATCCCCCGATATATTTGCTGCGGCCCAAATAGAACAAGAAAGAGAAAGTCTTCTTGAGAAATTTTTTCCGCTTATGCAACAAAGTCCAGAAGGACTTTATTGTTCTTCTCCTAAATTTGAAGTTGAAAGTCCTATTGGAGAGAAAGCAAGGCAAGAACTTGTAGCAGGTGTCATGTCTCTTCCAGAGAATAAAGGAAGACAGTTATGGGAATTGAGTAAAGATCTTAAGTATATCAGCGATAATGAAGCATCTCATAGAGCACTAGATAGAGTGTATAGCGGTCCAATTGCCCCTGATAATTTGCCAAATCGTCAATTATCACGGTTATTCTTAGAAAACCTACATAATGCGATGGCAGCAAGAAATAGATTTAGAATTGTGAGTCGTGAGTTTTCTAATGCAATAATGAGTAGAATGGCTCTAGGACAATCTGACAATATACATGTCTTAAGCATTGCTGCTGGTTCAAGTCGTGCCATTTTAGAAACTACTGCAGCATTTCCTCCTGATATACGCAGTCGTATTAAAGTACGTTTAATGGATGCGAGTAAAAATGCATTGTATGATGGAAAATTGTTAGCGGAAAAACTTGGTATCTTAGATCAAGTTGAGCTTAAACAAGCTCACTTTTTAGCATCGAATCGCTACTTAGAGGAGAGGTATAGACCTGATTTTGTTGAAGTTGTTGGTTTAAATGATTATTTAAACGATGAAACAAGTACGGCTCTAATGAGAATGATCAATACTCGTATGGCGGCTGGTGGTAGAATATTGCTATCAAACGTTTCACCTAATGATGAACAGGATTTTCTTCATAATATAATTGGATGGCGAGAGATGGAATATCGGGAGGGAGAAGAACTAGTAAGGCTTGCACAAGATGCAGGATTTTCTTCACCAAATATCCAACTTCTCCAAGAGCCATTAGGCTTTTGCCACCTTATAAGCGCAGAGAAAAACTGAGTTGTATTTACAATACTGATTGCATTTTGTACTATAAGTATAATGGACTTTATTGATCCCCTTATTATTCTAATTGGAGCTCTTGATATTCTTCTTAGCTTTGTTGTATTTACTAGGAATAAAAAAAATAGGGTTAATGTCTCTTTGGCGGTCTTTAGTTTATTTCTCGGTGCTTGGGCTTTTGGAATTGCATTTTTTAGGATGACAGATCATTCTCTTATGACTTTCTTGTGGGCAAAAGATATTTATATTGCTGGAAGTTCGATTGCCGTAGCTCTTCTTTATTTTGCTCTTGTATTTCCTGAAGGAAAACCTTTGAAAAAGAAAACAAAATTTCTTATTTTTCTTCCAGGT
Source organism: uncultured Gammaproteobacteria bacterium (assembly GCA_964427615.1). GTDB lineage: Bacteria > Patescibacteriota > Microgenomatia > Levybacterales > GWA1-39-11 > CAYRUR01. Next base: position 202,337 of record CAYRUR010000001.1, read on the forward strand.
CTTTTTCATGCACTTGTTCTTTTTATACCATCGTATCTGACGAAAGACATTGTTTACCATAGTTGGGGTAAAGAAGTAACTCTAGGAGGTATAGAATACTTCATTTTTAGCGTTTATTTTCTTGTTTTTTTCTACGGTGCTTTATATATTCTTTGGAAAAAATATAAAAAGTACAGCGGATTAAAAAAGAAACAGATTCTCTTCATTTTCATAAGTATTCTTGTTGCAGGATTTGTATCTTCCATCTTTGATTTACTTCTCCCATGGTTGCACAATTATGAATTAATTTTTGTTGGACCAATTTCTTCTGGAATGATTTTTTGGTTTATAGTCTATGCAATTGTCCGCCATAAATTACTTGATATTAGACTAGTGATTGCAAGATCTGTTGTCTATTCTCTTCTTGTTACACTTTTAGCAGCATTTTATACTGCTGCAGTATTTTTACTTAGCCATTTTTTCTTTCAAGGAGAAATAAGTGGAAATCAGGTTTTCGTATACGGTATGCTTGCTGTATTTGTTGCATTTACTTTCCAGCCTTTAAAGATATTGCTTCAAAGAGAAACAGATAAAGTATTCTTTAAGGGAAAATATAGCTCCAATGATTTACTTTCTGTTTTAACTAAAACGATGGCTGAAAAATTTCATCTAGAAGACATTGCACAATACACTCTGCAAGAATTACTAGAAACCTTGAGGGCATCAAAAGGTTCCTTTTTTCTTTTCGCAAAAGACTCCATGAGGACATTCTTTTATCCAAATAATATAAATCAATATGAGTTAAATAAAGAAACGATAACTATGTTGGCATCATATAAAAGGATGTTAGTTTTTGATGAAGAAGATGAATCAATTAAACAGAAATTAAGAAAATTGGAAATTGCTATAGCACTTCCTCTATATTTTGAAGGAGAGCTTCTAGGGATGTTAATTTTAGGAGATAAGAAATCAGGAGAAATGTTCTCTCAGCAAGATATTGAAGTACTTGAAATTTTTGGGTCCCAAGTTGCAATTGCTATAAATAATGCTCTTTCATATGAAGAGATTCAGAAATTTAATGTTACCTTGAAAAAAGAAATAGCAGATGCAACGCAAAACCTACAAAGAGCCAATGAAAGACTTAAGCAGCTGGATAAATTAAAAGATGAGTTTGTATCCCTTGCATCTCATGAATTAAGAACTCCAGTAACTGTTATCAAATCATATCTTTGGCTACTGCTTCAGGAAAGAAAAGGAAAACTCAATGACACCCAAAGACTATATCTTGAAAGAACATTTAGCTCTGCTGATAGATTGATCAATTTAGTGAATGACTTACTCAATGTATCTCGTATTGAGTCAGGAAGGCTTTCAATAGAAAAACAACAGATAAATATTAAAGAACTGATAGAACTTACGGTAACTGAAATGAGTCAGGAAGCAAAAAAGCAAGGTTTGCGTCTTGTATTTAGCAGTGAGGAAAATAAGGATATTGTTGTTCCTCTAGATCCTGAAAGAATTAAGCAGGTGCTTATTAATCTTGTTGGCAATGCTATTAAATTTACTCCCAAAGGAGGAAAGATAACCGTATCATTAGCAGCGGATAAAAAAGATAATACTGTGAAAGTAGCAATACAAGATACAGGTATAGGTATAGCAAAAGAAAGCATGACGAAACTTTTCCAGAAATTTGGGCTACTACGTAAAAGTTATGAAAAACAAGAGGTGCAAGGGACAGGACTAGGACTATATATCAGCAAGAATATTATAAAGCTGCATCATGGCAAGATTTGGGCAGAATCAGAAGGGGAAGGTAAAGGAGCTGTATTCACGTTTACTCTTCCGTTGGAGTAGGTTGCTGGAGATAGAGCTCTATCTCTTTTAAAAAGTCTCCTGGTGTCATCTGGCTTTTTATAAGATATCCATTTCCATATTGAATTGCTTCTTTTATTTCAGAATCTTTATCTAGGTTTGTGAGAAAGACTATAGATTTGTTAGGTAAGACAGGGGGGGTATTTTGTAACCGTTTCATAATCTCAACCCCATCAATTTTCGGCATTACGATATCCAAAAGTACCAAGTCCCATCCTCCTTGTGCAATTTTTACGAGTCCTTCTTCCCCGTCAGTAGCAGTATCAACAATGTATCCTTCATTGGTTAAGATATTTTGGTATAACTCTCTTAAAAAACGATCATCTTCTACAATAAGAATTTTTGCATTTTTCATACATAATCAATCGTACCAACTAGAAGCAGCCTTTGTCAATTATAAGTGGTATGTAATGTATTGTTTAGAGTTTTGTTAGTGATTAGGGAAGAGAAACAAGTAAGTAGGATTTAGATGAAGGGTAATGCGTAAGAATATAAGTGATGTTCGTAGATTTTTGAAGATAAAAACAAACCATTAAATAATTTGTGGCCAAGTTAGAAAGAAAAGCTTTAGCGGGTTACGCAGATTTCTGTTGGATCCTCCTCTGTATCAGGAGCACATATTGTTATTCTATTTCCAGTACCAACCTCTACTGTGTAATTTGTATCATAAGTACCTGCTGTACAAGCTGTTTCATCTACCTCACCTGCAGTAACAAGAGGATCTACAGGAATTGCAGCTACATAGTCAGGTATTAAATCTCCACATATATTGGCTGCTGCACCTGAAATTTCTTCTCTTGGAGCTCCTGCTGCTGGCATATCGGCTGGAAGAATTCCTTTGTTTTCAGCCATAAACTGATGAATTGCATTCAATATAGTATTAACATTACTTCTTCTTTGCGTGTCATTTGCAAGTCTAAACTGTCTGGCTGGGTTAATAGCAATTAAGACGATAGCGAGAAGGACTGCTAAGATACCGATAACAACGAGAAGTTCGATAAGGGTGAAGCCTTTTTGATTTGTTTTATGAAGGGCAGATTTCATATCTGTAATAACTGTAGCATGTCCTTTAGCATATTGTCAAGAGGATGTTTTGAGGGTAAAAATGATGGAAAATATAGGTTAATTAACGAGTTAATGGATTGGATAATTAGTATAGGATATTAAGTAGGAATTAAGAATAGAGGTAACTATGTAACACATCACATATAGGGTAAGTAAAAGCTTAAAAGGCAATATGCAAGTAAAAAGTTAATCCTCGATTTTAGTGGGTTTAAAAGTTTGAAGACAAGTGATTACTGTTTATAAATTGTTTTAAAACCAGTCATTCTGGGGAGCAAAGCGATTCCAGAATCCATAACGAAATAAGATTGATTCTGGACAAGCCAGAATGACAAGTGAATCGAAAACTATGATATACGCTTTAAGGTTGAGGAATGAGTAAAGAATGGTAAAAGCAGTGTCATTGCAAGTGATCGGTCAGTTAGCGGAGAGTAAAGCAATTCCTTTGCGTAAAAGATGGCAACAGGGAACTAGCGTTCTTTCGCGATGACGACAAAGCTTAGAATTTAGTAAGTAGTACTTATAATTTGTTATTTAGAGTTTAGAGAGGAAATTTTCCTTGTGCGGTATGCACTTAGATACTGTAGATACACGTAATTTTAAAGAGTACAGCCAGGGAAGGATTCATGATTTAGGATTTATTAGTAATTATTAATTATATTGTATATAGAGAAAGCCAAAAATCAAAGCTCAACTCCTATGGGATTAGAGACAAAAGGTAAAAGTCCTTGGACAAGTTCAAGATACTGAGTGTATCTAAGGACAAGTAAAAGTTTAAAGAAGAGCTGTTAGTACATGACGTTTAGAATAGTACTCTCTATTAAGAGTTAGGAGACCAGAATTCGGAATTAAACCAAAGAAGGGAATCTTGATTTTTAGCGTGTTACGCAGATTTCTGTTGGATCCTCCTCTGTATCAGGAGCACATATTGTTATTC
>CAYRUR010000001.1:206286-330010 GCA_964427615.1 uncultured Gammaproteobacteria bacterium
TTTCATATCTGTAATAACTGTAGCATGTCCTTTAGCATATTGTCAAGAGGATGTTCTATTTGACTTTTGAAGCTAATTAGCGTCCTGTAGGAAAATTGCTACATCTGATGTGCTTGTTGTATTTTCCTGGACTATGGCATTAGGAAATGTTTTTTTTACGATTTCAGTAATTTCATTTCTTATTGGAACACTCACATCCGGTTTTACAATGATAAGAGAACGGTTAGTTGTGTTGGTATTTGTTTTTAATGTAATAGCTGAAAAACTGGCTGTAAGTAGCTCTTGCTGTAATGATTGGGCAGCAGCAAGATCTTGATATTGGATGGTAATAGTAGTAGCAGCTTTTAATTGTGCAGAGTCTGTTGAGGCAACAGCCAGCATCATGGGAGTTGGTGTAGGCGGGATGGGGGTAGGAGCAGCTGAGGTTGTGTTAGTACTTGGTTTTGCTTTTTTAGGAGGAAAAAGCATAGGAAATGCCATAACTCCCAGAATTACCAGTAAAACGCCAAAAACTCCGACCAGACCAAAAGTACGAATTTTTTGTTTCTTTTTTGTTTCTTCTACTTCCATGCTACGAGTAGCTACTGTCTGATTGTTTTTTCTGGTCATAGCATATGTTTTTACAGAATCAGCTTTTTTGATCATATGCTTAGCAAGATCTGCAGTAAAAGCTGGTACTGCTCCCTTTTGTTGAAACGCGCGCATAGGTAGTATTCTTTTGAGAGCAGCAGGTTTTTTTGAAAGTACTTTTTGTAAAATATCGCACAGTTCTTTATTGGCAGCGAGGATGGTAGTAGAGTCTTTGTCTCCTTCTATTTCTACTGAGAGAACAGTCTCAAAAGGGATAAGGTCTAAGAAACGCTCCTTTTCTTTTTGGAGTTCTGCTTGTGTTTTTTTAACCAGAGGTGTTGCAGGCTGTGTTCCATTTTGAACAGCTTGTGGTTGTGTGGCTGGTGGAGTAGATTGTGCTGGTTGTGCTGGTTTTTCTGCAGCAAATGTTTTAGTAAAAAGAAGTCCCTCTCCCAAAACAATAATATAATCAGTAAATAAAAGAGGATTTTGCTGAATGAAGGCAGCAAATTGTTTTGCTAGTTCTTCATCGTTCATTACCTCCAGGTCTGCTATGGTTCCTGCTGGAAAAGCAAATGAGAATAGCTTGTTTTGTCCTGCATCGTATACGTCAACTTTGTCTTTTTGAATGTAAAGTACTCCTTCAATTATTTTTGTCATACTAATAAACCTCTTTCCATGAAGAGATAGTAAAAACGCCGTTAATACGTTCAACTACTACCTGGATAGTACGAATATAATCCCCAACACTACCTTTTGCTACCACTGTTTTTTGCGAATCTCCGGTGACGGTCACTTCTACCGTTCCATCGGCAAGAGTGAGTGTCTCTCCAGTATAAGTTGGATCACGTAATAATCTTATCATAGCATTTTCTATACCACTTTCTGCAAGGAAGTATGCATCATTGCCACTAATCATACGTTGTGAGGCGCGAGAATTAAGAGTGAGGACAATAATTGCAGCAGATGAAATAGTAATTGCAATGACGGTAATAAAAAGAAGGGTTATCAACGCTTGTCCTTTTTGTTTTTTTTGCTTTATTTTTTTCATCGTATGCCTACTGTGGTATTAAATACTTTCGTTTCATTGCCCGTATGGGTGGTAATAAGGCTCTTAACAGTATAGGAAATCTTGATGGTATTTTTTTTGCTCAGATCATCACCTAGTCTTGTAAATTGCACATCTGAAACTTGAGTACTTTGCTGATTAAGTAAAAAAGTTTCTGTGCCATCTGAGACAGTGAAGTTGTTATTTGCATCAAGGGCATAGGTATAGGTGATGCCATTTATTTGTATTGTCAAGGTATTGGTACTTTCTCCCAATGCAGCAGGGGAGATAATTTGTGAGGCATCATGGATGTCGGTTACCAAACGCATTAAGATGTACCTGCCTGACTGGTCTACCTCACTGGTGGATTCTGATTCCATCTGCATATCCATTGTTTGAGCAAAAATGGTGGTGATAACGCCTATCAAAATAGAGAGAATACCCATGTAAAGAAGCATCTCAATAAGCGTGAAGCCTAATTGTTTTTGCCAGGTCTTTTTTTTCATGTTATGGAGAATAATTAAATCGCGTATCATAGAGCACTGGTGTTTGATTGGGATCATCGGTGGAGAAAAATACTTTATACTTAAAACATCGAGCTGGATTGTTGTATCCCCCCGCTGCACCAAAAGGAACAGTGCCTTCAATAATGCTGCCTGTAGGCGTAAAAAATGCAGCTGGATCTTTGTCAGGACCGACAAAGGTGTAAGTGGCGGTATTACAGTTGTTATCAGCGGGGTTAGCTCCTGCTACTTGCATCTTTATCTCTGTTGAAGCAGGTTGGGCAATGGTAGCGGTAAAATAGTTGACTGATGTTTGGTATCCCAGGGTGAAAATACTTGATTCGTAGGTACCATCTTTAGCATATGAACCTCCATTTCCTCCTTGGATGATTTTAAATTGCTCACCTGCTTTTCCCGTAATAATGTAGGAATATGCGTTGTCATAACTATCCAAAATTGCATCAATACCAAATACCCCTCCCTCAACATCTAGTCCCCCACAGCGTTTTGGGTCATTTTTTTCAGAAGGGTCAAGTTCTAGTACTTGGTATTCTTCTCCTCCTACTCCTACAACAATTGCTCTGTTACCTGAAACTACCTTAATACCTCTAGGGTCCATATTTCCAGTAGAGTATTTTCCTACTAATGAGTCTTGGAAAAAAGGAAAACCAAAAAAACCATCCTTACCAGAGGTGTCGATGATATAAAATCCTCTTGGGAAAATCCCCCCTTGGTTAAATGCAAGGTAAGCACGAGTACCTGTTGCATTAACATACAGTCCTTGGGGTGTTTGGAAAAAATTCATCAATGACCATACAGCGCTCAGAGTAGCTCCTCCATTACTTACTTTAAACTTCTGCAGTCCGAAGAAAGTATTAGCAGCTCCTACAAACGCATAATTATTAACAACTACTACTTGTTTTGCTATAGCACTAGAATCAGAAAACCAGAGTGAAGCACTCCCTTTTACGGTAGTATTGTCTTTTGCCCTATTGGTAATGTCAAAAGTATAGAGTTTATTTTGTGATGTCGCATATAAAAGATTACCTACTACATACACCCCATTTGCAGGTTTGCCTCCTGGAAGAGTAACAGTACCGACAAGCGAGTACGGGGTACTTGAAATATCAAGAATTTTTATTTGTTTTGTAGTGTCAGTTGTGGCAAGATACACGTAGTTACCATCACTATGAATAGCATTGGTAGTGAATGTACCATTGTAGGTACCAACAACAGAGGGTATTGGCTTGGCAGGTGGTGGTGGAGTATCAATGCCTACATTGATAAAAGCAGGTCCACCTGTTCCGTCTCCTGAGCCAAGCCACGCATGTCCTTCTTTGGCGACAATTGCATTTGAAAGTTTTGGCAGATATATGAAAACATCATCATATAGCTCGGGTTTACACCAATCAGCAGATCCTGCTCCAAGCGTTACCTCTCCTCCATAGTCATTACGGGTTGCTGTGCCTGTAAGTGTACCATCTTTGAATTCAACTTCTGTAGTTTCATCCCACGTAAGGTTATCTAGATACCGGGAAAGGTAGCCTACGGACTGAATAGAGGAAGCCATTGGTTTTGTCCACGAAATAGTAATCGTAACTTTTTTGGTGGAGGGGTCTTTTGTGCCAGCGGCAGCATCTACGATATTTCCATTTGAGTCTCGATACACTTCTTCTATAAAGATAGAACGGGTAAATCCTCCACTCATTGGTTCATCTCCTGATTCAAGAGACCAAGTAGTGCCACTGATAGCAGGGTGGAAGGTGCCTGTTTTATCAATATTGCTCCAACCTGCTTCCCTGATATTACGCACTGCTTCCTGAGTCTCTTGCATCAGCGCCAGTGCTTCAACACGATTATCATGTTGTGCTCTGCCTTCTCGGCTGGTAGTAAAACTACCTACAAGCACAGGTAGAATAATAGCTGCAAGGCCTATTGCTAAAAGCAGTTCAACTAACGACTGTCCCTGATTTTTTGCTAAAGCTGTTTGTATATTATGGTGAAATTGTTGCCACGCCATATTTATTAAAAGAAATGGTAGTTGCATTTCCTGATGCGTATTGGATAGTTATACTATTTTGTCCTGAAGAAAAATTGTTTACTAATCCTTTTCTCGTAAAAATAATTTCTGAATTAGGAAGCGTTACATTGCTGAACTGAATACCATTGGGAAGCTCAAGAGAAAGATTTGCTGGATCAGCGGGATCATAAGTTAGACCGTGAAAGAGGATATAGCGATCTGTTTCAAAACGTACTCCATAGACATCTGCACTTGTCCTGCCTTCAGTGTCTCCTATCATGGACTTTGTCTGTTGTTGATAGATATCAGCATGGAGTGTTTTTGTGATAGAACGCAGAGTTATCCTGCGCTGTGTCCCGCCCATATTGACCGTAGCGAGTCCTACTAAAATTCCAAAGATACTCATTACGATTATTAGTTCTACTAACGTAAAACCATGCTGATGTTGTTGTCTTTTTCTCATGGTTATCTGCCTCCTACTTGGCTGATGATGCCGTAAATAGGAGCAATAATAGCCATCATCATACCTCCAATAAGTACTCCTACAATAACTAACATCAGTGGCTCCAGAAGCGCGGTAAGCGTTTTGAGTGTTTTTGAAACTTGATAGTCAAGATATTCTGAGACATTTTGCATAGAGCTTTCCAAAGATCCACTGCGTTCTCCTGCTTCTGTCATTTTGATCATAATGCTGGGAAAGAGGTGTTTTCTGTCTTTGAGCCCTTTTGAGAATTTGTCTCCGGAGGTTACGGTCTCATAGATATACTTAATAGCACTCTCAATTTCCTTTTTGGAGACAACCGTCTGACTTAATTCTAGGGCTGAGGTAATAGGCATACCTGAATTAAGAAGTAGATACAAACTGCGGGTAAATCGAGTTAGGTCAATCTCACGAGCTAATTGAGAGATAAGAGGAAGAGATAAGAATATGCCAATGATAGCACGGCGTTTGTAGCGGAATAAGAGGATGGAAAAAGCAGTAAAGACAATCAATGCCAGAATAAGAGGGATGGTATTGGTTAGAATAAGATTAGAAAGGTAAATCATAACCTGTGTAGGGAGAGGAAGGTCTACTTTTAAACGGGAGAAAACAGTAGCAATTTTAGGTACCACAAAGGTCAAAATCATCAAGAATACTCCTAAGAATACAACCATAATAAAAATAGGATAAATCATGGCAGAGCGTACCTTATCCGAGAACTCCATATCTTTTCTAATGGTGTTGGTTAGATCATGAAGCGTGGTATCCAGAGATCCTGCTTCTTCTGCTACTTTAATAAGACTGATGGTTACATTATCAAATACATTTGGATATTGAGCAAATGAGTCAGATATCTTTTTTCCTTGCATTAAGTCGTCTCGCAACGCTTTTAGAATGTTTTGCTGACTGCCTTTTGAGTCTTCCAGTAAAGAGTCTACTGTTTCTAAAATAGGGATACCGGCAGATATCATAACTGCCATATTATTAAACAGGGCTAGTTTGTCATTTGTGGAGAGACGGACTTGTTTTTTTTTCATACGTTTTCGACTTTGGTTACGCGCAGTACTTCTTCAATGGTGGTAAGTCCTTTGAGTACTTTTTGCATACCGTCATCCATCATAGTTTCCATACCCTCCTTGATGGCTGCTTTTGCAATCACGTCAGAGTCTTCTTTTGCAGTGATGAGTGTGCGGATGCTCTCGGTTACTTCCAAAACTTCAAAAACACCAATTCTTCCGGCATACCCCGTATGGTGACATACCTTACATCCTTTTCCAGCGTAGACTCGAATAGTTTTTTCATTACCGAAATGTTTGGTAAATACTTCTTCAGGAATATTTTTTAAAACATCTTCTTTTTCAAGTGTAACTGATGATTTGCACATCTCACAAATTTTCCTTAACAGTCTTTGAGCAATAATCACATTGACGGTAGAGGCAACCAAAAATGGCTCTACTTTCATATCAATCAAACGAGGAAGCGTTCCTGCTGCATCATTGGTGTGCAACGTAGATACCACTAAATGTCCGGTAAGTGCAGCATTTACCGCAATGCCTGCTGTTTCTGAATCACGGATTTCTCCCACAAAAACAACATTAGGATCTTGTCGCAAAATAGAGCGTAATCCATTGGCAAAGGTAAGATCTGTTTTATTATTTACCTGGATTTGATTAACCCCCTGAATACGGTATTCAACAGGATCTTCAATAGTGGTAATATTTTTTTCACGGGAATTTAAGATCTTTAAGATGGAGTAAATAGAAGTGGTTTTACCCGAACCCGTAGGACCTGTGGATAAAATCATACCATATGATTTGCGTGCGGCTCGGTTGACTTTGTCCAAATCCTTTTCTGTCATACCAAGATTTAAAAGGGAAAATTGGCGGAAGCGGGATGATAAAAGACGCATTACTACTTTCTCTCCTTCTACAATAGGGACTATAGACACACGAATATCTAAATTTTCTTCTCTCAAAGGAATACGCATTTTACCGTCTTGGGCACTCATGTGTTCATCTGTTCTGAGTCGGGATAGTACTTTAATTCTGGTTACTACTCGTTCATGTAAACTTTTAGGTAAAAAGAGGATGTCATGTAACACGCCATCAATTCTGAAGCGAACGAGCGAGTTTTTCTCATGTGGTTCTATGTGCACATCAGAAGTTTTGTCTTGATATGCGTATTCAATTAACATGTCAACAATTTTTACCACTGGTGCATCACTTTCCTCTTTGTTTTTTGCTTCTTCTACTTGTTCTTGTAACAGTTCATCAACTGTTTTTTGTAGTTCTCGACGATAGAGGCTGAGCGTGTTGAAAAAATCTCGTTCTGTAGCTAAGTGAGGCATTACTTTGAGTCCTGTTTTTTTCGCAATCATATCAATAATTTCAGTATTGCGAGGGTCAATCATTGCCAGCTTAATGTTTTCTGCATCTTTGGAGAAGGCAATGACATTGTATTTTTGAGCAATGCGTTCTGGAACAATTTTTAATACTTCTTGAGGAATAGTAATTTTATTCATAATAATGAAAGGGATTTTCATGTAGTCTGAAATAAGGATGCCGAGGTTTTCATCTGTGATGACGTCTTTTTCTATCAAGGCATCTGCTAAGGAAATCTGGGAATTTTTAGCAAATTCAGCAATTTTGGTCAATCCAGCCTCATCAAGGATTTTGGTCTTTAAAAGAAGTGGTTTTAATTCTTCGTCGGCAATGATCATATTATTTATTATGCGTTACTGTTTTTATTTTGTGAAGTAGTGTTGGAAAATCAAAAAAACTTTTATTGACATAATCAGAGGCTCCCAGTTCTTTTGCTCTTGCAATGTCTTCTTCCTGTCCTAGTGTAGAAAAGACCAAAATGGGTGCTTTGTGTGTTGTTTTAGCGTATTCTGTCAAAAAGGTAAATCCATCCATTTCAGGCATTACCAAGTCCAAAAGAATCAAATCAGGTGTTATTTCTTTTAATTTCTCTAAACCTTCTCTCCCATTAGAAGCCACATGCACGGTAAATCCCTCTTCTTCTAATTTACGAGAGTAAAATTTTTGAAAAAAATTGTCATCTTCAACAGTTAGTATTTGCATTAGTGTTTATTTTGCTGAGAAAATGTTTGCCATTTTTCTTGGAGAATATGCATCATCTCTGAAAGATCTTGTTCTTTATGGTGTTCTTTAATGGAAGCAAGAGATGATTCAAGTAACTCTACTGATTGTTGTAGTGTTTGGAACAAGTCTGATAAGGGGTTTGGTTCTTTTCTTAAAGAAGAAAAAACATCCTCTAAAACATGACTTAAAGCACCAGTTTGTGCATATCCCATCATAAGGCTTTGTGCTTTCAAGGAATGAAAGCTAATGTAGAGTTCAGTTATTGTCTCTGGGTCAATACTTTCTTTTAAAATCGCCATGCCTTTCTTTACTTTTTGCAGGTATTCAGTAGCCGTTGTATTGTAAAGGTCTTGGTATTCTTTCAGGTCAATAGCAGTGGAATTACTCATAGTCTTTTGATCATACACTATTTGAAATTCTTCATTCAAGTTAAGGGATATTTACTTTATACGGAGTTGATTTCATCTGTTAAAGACAGATACACTAGAAGTATGCAGGTATTGTTCATGTATCTTCCATTATTGTTACGGTATTTTATCTTAGAAGTGCCAGTACGCTTAATCCGTTTTTTTATACGTCTGACTTTGTATATTGCTTCTTTTCTTTCTGTATCTCTTTTGCTGCGTACTTTTTTCAAACCATTAAAAAATGAATATCGAAAGGATTTAGTAACCTTTTCTATTGTAATGGGAATTATGGTGAAGTCAGTGCTTATTTTGGCTTCTCTAGGGATTCTTTTGGTTGTAATTTGTCTTGAGGCGCTTGTGTTTGGACTTATATTTTTGGGACCTATCTATCTTTTGTATGCTGTATTTATATGAATAATCCATATTTAACACTTTATTTGTTTTTTAATAAAAAAAGTATTTTTTTAGTGCGTATTGGCATATTTTTGCTGCTTGCTCTAATACTATTTATTAGTGGATTTAATGCAACTGTTGCCAAGGGAGTGTTTTTTGTTTACTTTGTGTTAATAGTACATGAGCTTTTTATTTTGGACAAAGTAAACAAAAGCAAACCTCCTTATACTGTTGCTCAAATGCCGGAGGACATAGAGCAAACGGTTGATTTTGGAAGTCTTTTTCTTTTACATTCCTCACCTTCTGTAGACAAAGCTATTGTGCGGATGAAAAAGGAAAAAGAAGTGCAATTTATCTTGGCAAAAATAGGTCAGGATAGTCCAGTTATAGAATCAGGACTAACAATGCAGGATGTAATAGTAAAAGCTGCGGCCTTAGTGAGTGCAATGAAAGGAACATATATTTACACCGCTGATTTATTTATCGCCTATCTATTGCTGACAGAAGAGAAAACAAATTACTTGCTTGCAAAAGATTTACATCCTGATGATGTACTCAATATTTTATATTGGACAAGGCATGCCTTTAAGATAGATTTTGCCAAAGATGACCCTCTGCTTTATAAAGGAGAGGGTATCTTTGATGCGTTAGTTTACGGATGGCATGTGGAGGTAAAAAAATACGCTCGTAATTTGACTTCTCAAGTACTTTCAGATCCGTATCCTCCGACCGTTGTAGGCAGAAGTAAAGAGTATGAACAGCTACTTACTGCGTTGTTAAAAGATGAGGTAAATAATGTATTGTTTGTTGGAGAGCCTGGAACAGGTAAAACCTCACTTGTGGAATACCTAGCTTTTAACTCATATACTGGTAACATTTTACCTTCCTTACGTAACAAAGTAGTGTATGAACTCTTAGTTGATCAGTTGTTAGCAGGAGTTAGTACGCAAGGGATGTTACAAGAGCGACTGAGTCTTCTTTTGACTGATTTGCACCATGCAGGAAATACCATTTTGTATGTGCAAAATATTGAGAATATTTTTGGTGGTGGAGGTGTAGAGCTTGATGTTTCAGGTGTGCTTTTTGAGTATTTGCAGTCAGGAGGGATTCGGTTAATTGGTACGACTACTCCAGCAGCTCTTAGTATGCACTTGGAAAAAAAGGCAAGTATAAAAAGTCTTTTCGAAGTAGTTAGATTAGATGAGCCAAGCAAAGAAACAGCGCTTTTTATGCTGTTTGAAAAAGTGAAAGAAATAGAGAGTAGATACCAGGTGCGTATGGAGTATGCAGCTGTACAAGAAGCAGTACGTCTTTCTTCCTCTTATGATCAGGATCGCTATCTTCCTGGGAAAGCTATTAATTTACTGCAGACGGTTGGGGCGTATCTGAAAACACAAAAAAAAGTATTGTTGCAAAAAAGTGATGTGATCCATGAAATTGAAAAGAGGACTAATATCGTGTTGCAGGAGCCAACACAAGATGAAAAGCAAAAGCTTTTATCCTTAGAAGACGAAATTCACAAAAGAATTATCAATCAGGAGAAAGCAGTCAAAGCCATTGCAACAGCAATGCGTAGAGTGAGAAGCGGCTTGACCAAAGAAGGACGACCTATTGCTACGTTTCTTTTCTTAGGGCCTACCGGAGTGGGAAAAACAGAGACTGCTAAAGCTCTGGCAGCTCTCTATTTTCAGGATGAAAGCCGTATAATCCGGCTTGATATGTCTGAGTATCAGACGCAAGACTCTATTTCCCGTCTTTTAGGAAGTCCAGGAGGAGCATATGTGCCTCATACACTGACTGAGGAAGTAATGCGTAATCCTTTCTCTCTTATTTTGCTGGATGAATTTGAAAAAGCACATCCTCAAATTCTGGATATTTTTCTGCAGGTATTGGACGAAGGTAGATTAACCGATAACAACGGACATACTGTCTCTTTTGCGAACACTATTATTATTGCAACTTCTAATGCTGGTAGTGAGATGATACGGCAATATGTTACGAGTGGTAAGACAGAAGAGGTAGAGTCTGCATTAGTGGATTCTATCCTTAAAAGTGGGTTATTTAGGCCTGAGTTGGTGAATAGATTTGATGAGGTAGTCGTCTTTACTCCTCTTTCACGGGAGCATATTCGAGAAGTAGTGAAATTACAGTTGCAGGGTGTCTTGGACAAGTTACAAGAACAGTATATTACCTTATCATACGATGAAAATCTTATCGATTTTATTATCCAAAAAGCATATAGTTTGGAATTTGGTGCTAGAAATGTACGGCGTTATATCCAGAGTGAAGTAGAAGAAGTTATTTCTCGTGGCATCTTAGAAAACAGATTAGTAAAAGGGTCAAAAGCAGTTTTGGCTGTTGATGAAAATAGCTCTATTGTATTACGTTTTGCGTAGAAAAGAGTGGTAAGGTATTTTTTACTTTTCTTCTGTTGCAAAAACCAAAAGCCTTTGTAAAGAAGTACCTATAGGGGTACAGGTTTGCAAAATGAGCTGATCTTTTTGCGTGTTGGTAAGGTACTGGACTTCCTGTGGCCAGACGGTCTTTTTATCAATCACCCGGTAAGTAAGTTGTTTTTCAGGTAAGCTAATTACAATAAGATCTCCTTTTTCAAGTTCTCCTAATCTTAAAAAAATAGTGTTATAACGAGTAAGTTCCCAAGGATTGCCTGAGGAATGAGCAAAAATAAAGGTAGTTCCTTTTTCTCCTGGTAGTGCTGTACCTTTTGCTTGTGCTACTCCTGACTCCAGTGCTTTTTTATACGCTGCTTCATTCCAGGGATCTACCTGGTAAATAATGGGTGCCTGTGCTCCAATTTTGGGAATGGATAACGTTGGTTGAGTAGTAGACGAAGCTTGTATTGTTTTTATAGGAGGAGGGAAAAAATAAGCTGTGATAAGTGGATAAAAAGTGTAGATAAATCCCATAAGCGAGAGCATAATGAGGAAATTACCGAGGTAATAAGTGATTGGTTTTGATAAAGATAATTTCTTGTGCATGTGATTTTTTAGTAAAGGAGACGGGCGTTAGGGGAGAAGGTATTAGGCAAACTTGGTTGGAGATCTTCCGGAGTGGTAGCGCAAGTACAACCCCCACATAAATATCATCAGGTTTGCAAATATCATGAGTAGTAAGTAAAAGCTTCCGGTAACAGGGAGGGTTACGCCTGCTGCTGCACCTAATACTTGGGGTATTAGCTCTTCAGGTGCTCCTACTTCAGCTGGTGCTGCTGCTGGTGCTGGGGAGACAACTGGAGCAGCTGGGGCAACAGGAGGAATTTTTTGTTCTTCAACAGGTATAGCAGGTTTCTGTTCTTTCTCTTTTTCTTTTTCTTTCTTTTCCAATATTACTTTTGAAATGTTGATATTTTCATTCACAATCTTCTTATTGGCTACAATGTCTCCAGTATGGATATCTACTTCTCCTTTTGTATTGCCTTTCACTTTGTTGTCTCCTGTATTGAGGTCTTGATGATCTTTGTTGTCAATAAATGCTATGTTGTTGATAAATAAGTCAGTGTTGAGAAGTTCTTCTATGGCCAGGAGATTGTCTGAGCCAAACCCATTTCCTTCAATATTGGCAAAAGTGCGGGGCAAGAAGCAGTTGTCTATGCAGATGCCTCCAATAACTACTGCGGAACGATTAATATTTTTATTATGGATAAAGGTGTTGCTAACAATATCTCCGGTATCTATGGTAGTACCCCCATTGTTGAATAAAGCACTATTATCTCCAGTGTTTGCCTCAGTCGTCACATCATTGGTGATATCAGCGTTGTTGTTTTGGGTTATGGTAGTGGAATTTTCAGAGCGGACGTCAATAGTGTTGGAAGAAAAAGCTCCATTATCTTCAATTGAGATATTGCTGCCTCCATTGCTGCCACCGCTATTTTCTATTTTTGCTTTGTTGGTGTTGATTTGCTCATTTTTAATATTAACATCAGTTTTTGTATCGCCTGTTGAGATAGTGGTATCGTTGTTGGTATTTGCATTCGCAGTATTATCTCCGGTGTCTGATTGGGTAGTAACATCGTTGTTAATATCAGCGTCATTGGATTGCGTAACTGTTTTTTCGGATTCTGACTGAGTAGTGACAGTATTCTCGCTTCCACTCCCACCTCCTGATACTTCTACTACTACTTCTTTTGCTTCTGTGTATTGCAGACTACCAAAGAAAAGGATAGAGATAAATAATGATAAAAAGATTGCTCGTTTCATTTGTTTATTAGTCTATAGTAAAAATATGTTAACAGTATCAACGCTTCGTAAGAGCGTTGTATGACTTACTATTCTTTACGACGTTTGTTTTACCAAAGATCTGTTCTTTTTTATTCTTTTTCCTGCTATAAATAATGGGATTAACGGAGTGAGTAATAATAGCCAAGCAAGATTTATAGTAATGTCTTTTTCTGCAGTGGGACCAGACTGAGCGGACTTGGTAAGGAGATTGGCATACGTGGCTGGTATGATACTATCTTGTATTCCAGCAACAGCTTCTGAGAAAGCATCTCCATTTTGATTAACCGGGTTGCTGGAAGAAGGAAGTGATTGATTATTTGGTAAAGTATTTTCCTCGATAAACTCATCTTGGTACTCTGAATTATCACTTGGTGGAGGTGTAGAGTCATCGGATCCTGTTGAATTTTCAGTTTGTGGAGGGGTGGAATCATCTGAGTCTGCTGAATCTGATTGTGTATCCAAGTGCTCATCTGAAGATGCAGAGGTGTCTTGCTCTGTTCTTGCTGTGGTTCCACCAGTTGCTTGATTTGCCCCAGAAGTAGATTTTGTATCCTTTTGTTTATGTTGGCCAGGTGTTACTACATCGCCGACCAAACTGCCAAATACATTGATAACCGTTACTACTAGTTTGCCGCTTCCAACGATATTATTGTTTACGAAATTAACAAGGTTGGCAATAATGCGAGCATCTCCGGTTGTAATACTTGAATTTCCTCCTGTGTTAAAGCTGGCATCATTTCCGCCAGTGTTTGCAGATAGATTCAAATTATTTTGAATTTGTGCGTTATTAGATTGAGAAGTAGAATTATTATTTTCTTGACTGCTACTGGCAGTATTAGTAGAGCCTGCGCCATTGGAGTTGTTAGAGGCTGTTATAGAACCGTCTGCTCCAACACTTACTTCTGTACCAGGGGAAGCTGCATAATTGGCTCCTTCTGGTGCTCCTAAGATTTTACCCACCCACTTACCTGCCTCATTTACAATTACTAGCCACCATGTTCCACCATTTACATTTGAGTTTGCAATATTTAGTACATTTGCGGATACTTCTGTATCTCCTGTATTAACAGTGGAGTTGCCATCGGTATTGTAGCTAGTAGTATTGTTGCCGGTAGTTGCATCCAGAATAAGGTTGTTATCAATGTCAGCTGTATTAAATTGATCAGTTGTAGTGGTGGTGGTTTGATTGCTGTTGGCAGTATTAGTAGAGCCAGCTCCATTATTGGTGTTGGAGGCCGCTGTGTTATTACAGGTGCTGCAAGCGTTATTAATAGCAGACTCTGGAATAATAATATCTCCCACTAGGTTACCAAAAATATTGACCACCCCAAACACTACATTTCCTGAAATATTATTATTTACAAAGGTGAGCGCATTGGCAGCAACATTTGCATCACCGGTAGTAATACTTGAGTCACCATTTGTGTTGTAACTGGCTTTATTATTTCCAGAATCAGCACTTAAGGTAAGGTCGCTTCCAATAATGGCATCATTGGTTTGGAAAGTATTCGTATTAGTGGTATTGTTGGTTTCAGCTGTGTTATCAGAAAATGCACCATTTCCAGAATTTTGAGTGCCAACTGTTGTTCCATTACAACCTGAAATGCAGTTTGCGTTGAAATCTAAGACAATATCTCCATTATGGTCGTCGGTGATATTAAATTCAGAAATTGCAACACCAGAGACATTGGTATTTACAGCAGTTATAGCAGTTCCTGAAGTATTTGCATCACCACTGGTAACTGTTGCTGAACTGCCAGTATTAAAGGAGGCAGAATTATCTCCAGTTACTGTCGCTTGGTTTAGGTCACTCTGTACATTGGCATCATTATTTTGTTCTGTGTCGGTATTGTTAGTAGTATTAGTTGATCCATGATTTTCAGAAAAAGCTCCATTGTCTTTATTAGTTACGGTTTGTTCTGATCCAGCATTATTATTAGGTTTTGCAGCAGCATTTGTATTACCAGTAGTAATGGTGGTGGCGCTGTTGTTGGCATCACCACTTGTAACATTTGCATTTCCTTCTTGTGTATTTGTCTGAGCATCTGGTGTTGGGTTTTGTTGTGCTGTTGGTTGGGTGAGTGCAGAAGAAGTATCAGTATTTGGTGTGTTATCAGTATCAGTAGAAGATTGAGTAGTAGATGTTGGGTTGTTTTCTGAGGTTGGTGTAGGGGTTGTAGGAGCAGAAGAGTCAGGGGTAGGACTGCTGGGAGCAGTGGGGGCTACTGGAGGTGTTGGAATAGATAGTTCTTGAGCGCTGATAGGTACAATACTTACTTGAGCAAAAAGAAGGAGTATAGTGAGAGCAAGAGCTACTGTTTGTTTTATTTTTTTAAGTTGTAGTTTTGGTGTCAATTGTTTCATATATGTTTTGTATTATTTAGAATAAGTTCTTTTTTATTTTTTTGTGGGTGTTGTAGGGTAGATTATCGAAGTGCCAACAATCATACCCTACTTTTTTCCCACTTTTGTCTATACAAACAGCTTGAGATGATCCAAAAGATCTTCTATATCGAAAGAAAACCCAATATGGTTATCTTTCAAGAAATCAAATGGATTATCTTCTCCAATGATGTTTGCGTTTGCAGTATTCTGAATGCGAATACGTGAGTCTGCGTCACCGGTTTCAATTTCAGTGTCGCCTCTTGTATTGAAGCCTGCAAAGTTATCCCCAGTTTCTAGGTCTCTTACATCGATGTCATTATCCAAGTCAGCATCGTTGTCCTGATCTAAATCAGTGGTATCATCGAGTGTAAGGTCAATAACGTTGAGAGACTCTGCTCCGTTGTCATCAATCTTTGCTAAAGCATCAAATGCACATCCGCAGTCAACGTCTGCATGGTTAAAGTTGACCAAGTTATCAACTATGACCTCTGCATTTGCATCACCAGTTTCAATTTCAACATCGCCTCTTGTATTGAAGCTAGCTGTGTTGTCGCCAGTTTCTGCATCTACATCAACGTCATTGTCGATATCTGCATCATTATCTTGGTCTATCTCAGTATCTTGATCGAGATCAGCAGTGATGAAATTATCACTGAAGGCTCCATTATCAAGAATTTTTGCGCTGAAAGATCCGGATGAACGGTTATGACCGTTTCCTATAGATGCACTGTTGGCATTGGCTATAGTGCGTAAGTTGACTTTTGTATTAGCATCACCAGTCTGGATGCTTACATCTCCCCGTGTGTTGAAGTCAGCGGTATTATTTCCCGTGTCTGCATCTACGTCAATGTCGTTGTCTACATCTGCATCATTGTCCTGATCTATGTCGATAGTGTTGTCATTCTCTATATCTACAACATTGTCTGAAAATGCTCCATTATCCTCAATGAGGACACTGCTGCCTTCTGACTTACAACAGTCAACCTTTGCTTTATTACTGTTTAGTACATTTTGTACATTAACAGAGGTGTTAGCATCTCCTGTCTTGATCTCTACATCTCCTCCGGTGTTAAAGCTGGCGCTATTGTTTCCTGTATTCGCATCGACATCAATATTGTTATCTACATCGGCATCGTTGTTTTGCCGTATGGTAGTATCACTTGATTGGTTTATTGTTGCGAAGTTATCAGAAAATGCGCCATTTCCAGAAATCTCAGTGGTTGTACTTGCGAGTGCTGGGGCGCCCATAGAAAGTATGACTGCCCCTGCTGTCATTGCTGAAAAAAGTTGTTTTTTAAGATTTGTCATATGTTTAGTTTCACCTCCCTTCTTTTTCCTTTGATACAAATCAAAGTGTAATTTTTGTGCTAAAAGTTTTGCTTAACACAAGCACTTCTTTTTTTACCGCTTTTGTTTCGTTATGTATTCCGAAAACAAAAAACGGAGGCTTCTCAATCCAACTAGTGTTAGGTTGAAAAGCCTCCGTTCTCGGTAGGTTAATTACTTAATGTAGGGTTCTCTCGGCAGAAAGAATTAGTGACTTCCTTTTGAAAAATAGGTAGTTAATATATACAAACAGACTCTTTTATTGTCAATATACCTAGACAGTATCTTACTTTTTTCTTACTCCTATCAGTGTTTATTTTTAAGCTGTATTGAAATTTCTTTTGAGCTGGATTTTGGTAGGAGGGAAGATAAAGATCATTTTTTATTTGTTCTTTATAAGAGCAACTACTGTTATGGTTGTGGTTCTTTTGATTGTAGTTTTTTACAGAGAAAGTATCCATTACTTATTTAAAGTTAAGTTGTATTTTTTGTTTGTTTCCGTTGATTTCTCCTATCTGTAAGACAAAGTGAGTATCAGTAATATTTACGGGAAAACCTACTCGAGTGTATTTTGTGGAAATTGCCTGTACTTCTACAGGATCATTGTGTATTTCAGGGGCAAGCCATTCGGTCTCATTGTTATTTATTGCTAGCCTGATATAGTCTCTGCTATTAATTTGCAAGCCTTGGTCTAAGCTATTTATCATTTTGATATTAATAATCAGAAATTGTCTTCCGGCAGCAGCAGTTGCTTTTTGTCCTTTGACGATAATTTCATCCCTTAGTTCTGCGCTCTGAATAGTATAAGAAAAGGTTGCTATGTCCTCTCCGTCATTATTTTTTAAAGGAAAATTAAATGTTTTGTCGATTTTTTGAGTAGAAAGGGGTTTGCTGGTTGCAGCAGTAGTATTATTACCAGTTATTGGTAAAGAAGAAAGAGGGAAAAAAACTTGCAAAATCAAAAAGATGAAGATAGCAACAAAAATGATGGGAAGAGTTATTTTAATTGTTTTTTTTGTATTGAAACTCATATATGCTTTGTTGTTTTTAGTAAAAAAATAGCCGCTCCCTAGGATGGGTGCGGCAACCATTTATGCTTTTGATAGTAGCAAATAAAGAAAATAAATGTCAATAGAATTTTGTATTCTTTACCATTTTCTTACGAAGAGTAAAAGGTTATCTTCTGTCTTTACTTTTACATGAGAAAAGAGCTGTTTACTATAGCAGGTGTTATTTGATGAGGAGTATACTTATAGTAATGTATGTGCTGATTTTTTCTCTTTTATTCCAGAAAGAAAAAGTATCTTTCCTTGACTTGCCTTCCTTTCTTCTGGTAGAATAGGGAAGAAATTTAGGGATAGATAGAAAGTGTTTGGTGGGAGCAAGTTGTCAACCCACCTTATTTTTTACATATCCATCAAATACGAATATTATGGCAGTTGTACAAAGAAGCGAATTTACATTAGCATTAAATCAGATTGCCTCTGAGCGAGGGGTAGATCCTGAAGTGGTGTTGGACACCATGAAGAATGCAATTCTTGCTGCATATAGAAAAGATCATCCTATTGAAGAAGAGGAAGAAGAAAAATATGCAGTAGATCTCAACGAAGGTACAGGAGAGACTCGAATTCTTAAAGATGGAGAAGATGTAACACCTCCTGGATTTGGTCGTATTGCTACTCAAACTGCAAAACAAGTCCTCTTGCAAAAAATTAGAGAAAAAGAAAAAGATGCAATCCTTGAGGAATATGAAAAAAGAGTTGGTACTGTCGTAAATGGTATGGTTTTGCGATTCCAGGGTCCTTTGATCATTGTGGATATTGGTAAAACTGAAGCAATTATGCCTCCTCAGCAAAAAATACACAATGAACAATACTATCTAAATAAAAAAATTCCGGTATATATTGTTGAAATTACAGATGAGAAAAAGCGAGAAATTATTGTTTCCCGCAATCATCCAGGACTTATCGAAGGCCTTCTAAAAAGAGAAGTCCCAGAGGTTGCATCAGGCAATGTAACTATTAAGAAGATTGTCAGAGAAGCTGGAAGTAGAGCTAAAGTAGCAGTGTATTCAGAGCAATCTGGTATTGATCCAGTAGGTAGCTGTGTGGGACAAAAAGGAGTACGTATTCAAGCAGTGATTGATGCGCTTGATGGTCTCGAAAAAATTGATGTTATTCAATGGAATCCTGATATTACTAGATTTATTGCAAATGCCCTTTCTCCAGCTAAGGATATTACCGTAAGTGTTAATCAAGACGAAAAGTTGGCAAAAGTAAAAGCTTCAAAAGAAGAGTTGCCATTGGTGATTGGTAGAGAAGGACAAAATGTAAGACTTGCTTCAAAATTAGTAGGCTATAACATTGAAGTTGAAGGGTATGAAACTGATCCTGAACCTGTTCAGGAAACTGAAGCCGTTGAAGTTAACCAGGAAAAGGAGTAATACTATATGGAACAGATAGTATCTTATAGACTTTTATGCCAGAACAAGAGATTACAACACAACTCTATCCACCTGTTGTCTCAGTCCTAGGTCATGTAGACCATGGGAAAACCTCCTTACTTGATAAAATCAGAAAAACTCATGTTACAGAACGAGAAAGCGGTGGAATTACCCAAAGCATTGGTGCTTCCCAAATTACCATAGATCATGAAGGCAAAAAAAGAACGATTACCTTTGTGGATACACCTGGACATTTGGCATTTGCCAATATGCGTTCTCAAGGGGTGAGTGCCTCAGATATTGTGCTTTTGGTAGTAGCAGCAGATGATGGGGTTATGCCTCAGACAATCGAGTCTATCGAAAAAATCCAGGAATCCAACCTTCCCTATATTGTAGTTATTACCAAAATAGATGCAGAAGGAGCACAGGTAGAACGGGTAAAACAACAACTGCTTTCACGAGGTGTTTTGTTGGAAGGACTGGGAGGCTCTGTGCCTTTTATTGGTGTTTCATCCAAGACTGGACAAAATATCCAAGAGTTACTTGATTTAATAGTGCTTATCTATGATCTCTCGGCTGTAAATAAAGACAAAAACGCAGATTTTTTGGGAGTGGCCATTGAATCCAAAATTGATCCAAGACGTGGTCCTATCGCCTCAATTGTAGTCAAACAAGGAACTCTGAAAGTACGAGACATGGTTTATATTCAAGGCAAAGAGGTAGGTAAAGTGAGAGCCTTATTTGATACCCAAGCAAAAGGGGTAAAAGAGGCATATCCAGGTGATGCAGTAGAAATTTTAGGACTTTCAGAAGTATTGCCTATGGGAGATCTTGTCTATACGCGTCCAGTAGATACGCATCCACAAGTGGTAGAACAAGCGCTTATGCCTAAAAGACCCTCTTCTTTAGCTGAGTTTTTTGGTGAAGAGGAAGCACGCTTGCTTTCGGTAGTTATTAGAACACAGACCAGTGGAGAACTTGAAGCAATTAAATCTTCCTTGCCTGAGGATGTAAAAGTAGTATTTGAAGGACAAGGAGATATTACAGTTTCAGATACTATGCTTGCTAAAGATTTTCAGGCTATTGTGCTTGGTTTTCATGTAGGTATTACCAAAGATGCTAAAGCTTTTGCTGAGACAGAAAACGTTTTTTATAAAACCTACTCCATTATTTATGAATTATTAGATGAGGTAAATGATGTGCTGCTTGCGATGAAAGAAGAACCTGAGGTAAAGATTTTAGGTAAGGCTAGTATTTTAGCTAGCTTTCCCTCTGATGAGGGTAGAATTATTGGTGCTCGAGTCATCGAAGGCAGAATTGCTTTAAATGATACCGTCACCATTACTCGTGAAGATGCAGAAATTGGTACAGCAAAAATTGTGATGTTGAAAAAAGGGAAAAACCCAGTAAAGGAAGTAGGCAAAGGTTCAGAATGCGGTATTTCGATTGATCCTTTTGTTGACTTTTCAGTAGGCGATATGCTATTATCCCATAGGTAAATATTAGAGGGTAATATGGAAAATTCATTGTTTACGTCCAACAGACCTACGTTTGAAAAGCTGCTTTCAGCTGCAACAAGTATTGGGGTTGTGGTAGATCAATCTCACACTCTTGATATGATGGCAGCAGGCCTCTCACTGTTTCTCTCACTGCAGTCTGCAGGCAAAAATGTGCAAATCATATCTAAAAAAGAACCCACAGTTGAGATCTCAAATTTGGTAGGCATCAATAAAGTAAAAAGCCAATTTGAAGGTAAAGCCAAAACCTTAACTATTGCACTCCCTTATAAAGAAGGAGAGATAGAAAAAGTCTCTTACAACATTGAGGGAGAAAAATTAAATATTAACCTTTTTGCTATGCCCGATGCTTCTATTTCTTTTGCTGAATCTGATGTGCAGTATATAAGAAAAGGATCAGCTCCTGACCTTATTATTGCCGTGGGAGTTCCTCGACTGGAGTTTTTACAAAATATTGTGCAAATAAATGAAGATACAAAAATTGTTACTATTGGGACTAAGCAATTCAATAACCCGTATGGAGATATCATGTATGTGAATAGTAACTTCTCTTCATTTTCTGAGATTGTGTGTGAGATGCTTAAATCTGTATCTTTGCCTATGGATGTAGATGTGGCTCAAAATTTGCTAGATGGGATTAGTTTTGCTACTAAGAATTTTTCTATTCCTCAAACTAGTGTGTTCGCTTTTGATGCTGCTGCAGTGCTTATGAGCCAAGGTGCAAGAAGAAAAGTTGAAAGACAGCCTCGAGAAGTAGCTTTTAGTCCAGAACCAAAAGAGCCAAAAAACGTGCAACCTGTACCAGTACAGCCAAAAGAAGAAGAAAAAGAAGAGGAAGTAACTATTACAGAAAAAAAAGAACAGAAAAAAATTCCTCATGATTGGTTTGTACCGAAAGTGTACAAAGGATCAAAGGACCAGTAGACTGAAAAAAGGAAATAGAAAAGCTCCTCGTTGAAAAATGATTGAGGTTTTGATAAAATAACACTCTATGCCGCTTACGACAGAAGAAAAAAAACAAATTATAGAACAAAATGCAGTTGCCAAAGGAGACACTGGCAGTCCTGAAGTACAGATTGCACTCCTTTCTAATAAAATAGAAAAATTGACTGATCACTTAAAGATCCACCAAAAAGATTCACACTCTCGCAGAGGTCTTTTGAATATGCTTTCCAAAAGAAGAAGGCTCTATAGCTTTTTAGTGAAAGTTGACCCAAATAGAGCAAAGGAAATAGCAGGGAAAGTAGGAATGAGAACAGCATGAAACAAATCTCCAAATCTTTAGAACTCAACGGTAAAACAATAACCCTCGAAACAGGTGTTTTAGCAGAACAAGCTTCAGCAAGTATCTTAGCCCGAATGGGAGATACCGTCGTTTTGTCCACAGTCGTAATGGGGAAAAATGATACTACCCTCAATTATTTTCCGTTAAGCGTTGAATATGTAGAGCGTCTCTATGCTGGTGGTAGAATTAAAGGCAGCAGATGGGTAAAACGAGACGGTAGACCAACTGAGGATGCTATTTTGACCGGAAGAGTTATAGATCGCTCTATTCGCCCCCTTTTTCCTAAAGAATTAAAAAAAGATGTTCAGGTAGTTGTGACGGTGCTTTCAGTTGACGGAGAGAATGATCCTGGAATTTTAGGAGTTGTAGCAACTTCTGCAGCACTTGCTGTTTCTAATGTTCCTTGGAATGGTCCTATTGGTACAGTGCGCGTTGGTATTATGGGTGATTCTGAAACAAGAGAAGTTGTAATTAATCCTCATGCAGCAGAATCTCAATTTTTAGATTTGGACATGATTGTTTCCTCTTCTGTTAAAGGAAATGTAATCATGATTGAGTCAGGCGCACGAGAGGTAAAAGAAGATAGTGCACTGGAAGCGATTAAAAAAGCAAAAGAGGCAAATCAACAAATTATCGAGTTCATTCAAGAACTAGTAAAAGAAATTGGTCAGCCAAAAATAGCAGTTGCCAAAGACGAAAGTCTTGAAGAAGCAGTAATGCTGGTTGAGAAAAGTTATAAAGACAAAATTGAAAAAATTGTTGAAGAAGGCGTAAATAAAGAAGTTGGTGGACAGTTAGATGAAATCGCTTCAGAAATTAGTGAAATTGAGGAAAGCATTGAAGACAAAAAGAAAATAAAAGAAGCTGTTGAATATGTTTTCAAAAAAACAATCCGAGAGAGAATCCTAAGAGACAAGAAAAGACCTGATGGAAGAGGTATTGATGAAATTAGACCTATTTTTGCTCGGGTTGGTGTACTTCCTAGAACTCATGGTTCTGGCATTTTTACCCGTGGACAGACACAAGCTTTAAGTGTGGCTACGCTTGGTTCTCCGGCAATGGAACAATTAATAGATGGTCCTGAAGGAGAAGAGACAAAGCGTTACATGCATCACTACTTTTTCCCACCTTACTCAGTAGGTGAAACAGGAAGAATTGGTTTTCCTTCACGCCGTGAGATAGGACATGGTGCATTGGCAGAAAGAGCATTGGTAGCCGTGCTCCCTTCTGAAAAAGATTTCCCTTATGCTATTCAAGTAGTGTCAGAAGTTATGTCTTCTAATGGATCTAGCTCTATGGCTTCTACTTGTGGTTCTACTCTTGCTTTGATGGACGCAGGAGTTCCGCTTAAAAATCCAGTGGCAGGTATTGCGATTGGTCTTATGACAAAAGGAGATGACTATTCCGTACTAACTGATATTATCGGACTTGAAGATTTCTCAGGAGATATGGACTTTAAAGTTGCCGGAACAAAAGAAGGTATTACTGCCATTCAATTAGATGTAAAGATTGACGGCTTAACTGATGAGATGATTGTTGAGACTTTGGAAAAAGCTAAGAAGGCACGCTTGTTCATTTTGGACAAAATGCTGGCAGTTATTTCTGAGTCACGCAAAGAAGTTTCTCAATATGCTCCTAAGATTAAGACAGTTCAGATTAATCCTGAGAAAATTGGAGAAGTTATTGGTAGCGGTGGTAAGACGATTCGCCAAATTAGCAGCACAACAGGTGCCACTGTCGATGTAGAAGAAGATGGAACTGTAACCCTTACCTCTATTGATGAAGCAGCAGTTGAGAAAGCAGCACATTGGATTGAGACGCTTACTAAAGAAGTACAACCGGGTGAAGTTTTTGAAGGAACAGTCAAAAGAATTTTATCATTCGGAGCATTTGTAGAATTAGTTCCTGGAAAAGAAGGTATGGTACACGTCTCAGAAATGGCTGATGAATATGTACAAAATCCTGAAGATGTTGTGCAAATTGGCCAACAGGTAAAGGTACGAGTAAAAGAAGTAGATGATCAGGGAAGAATTAACCTTTCTATGCGATTTGGAACAGCCGCAGAAGATGTTGAAAAAAAACAAAGCCGTGAAAGAGAAAGAGGCGGTAGAAGAGAGATGGCTGGAGCAGGAAGAGTAAAAGATAATTGGCCACGCAGAGATAATGGCAACCGCAGACCTCCTCGCCGTTAAATTGCTCTTTTTAGCATAATTCTATTTAGGCTCAGGCATGATTATTAAGATCTTTTGCATTTGTTACTGAAACTTCTTTTATATATCTACCAGTGAACTGATTGAAAAAGAATGAATTTTGTTTTTTTGCCTTTTTTCAAGCAAGAAGTTTATCTGTCGATCTTTTAATGCTATAATTTTTATATGGACTCAAACACTGCTTCCTCAGAAGAAAATACTACTCACGCTCAGCAACAAGATGTGGTACAGCCATCATCTTCAGCAGCAACACGTGTAGATATACAAATTCAGAAGTTAGAAGAAAAGATAAAAAATGCTACTCTGCCTCCTGACCTCCTTGAAAAATCCCAAAGTATGGTGGAGCGTTTGAAGCTGATTTCCCGAGAAAGCAGTTTTTTTATTGAGTATGACAGTACTGCTCGTTATATTGATTGGATGACAGCGCTTCCTTGGGAAAATGCTTCTCAGGATATTTTGGATTTAAATCATGCCAAGCAGGTGTTTGAAAAACACCATTACGGGATGAAGGATGTAAAGGAGAAAGTAATGGAGTATTTATCTATTATGATTTTAAATAAAGCACGGGGAGAAGAATTTGCTAGAGCACCTATTATTTCACTTGTAGGACTAGTAGGTACTGGTAAAACAACCGTTGCTTACTCTATTGCTGAGGCATTGGGCAGAAAAATTGAGAGAATTCCTTTTGGAGGTATGGGATCTGCCAAACAATTAAGAGGTCAATCACGCTTTTCGCCTGATGCAGAGCCAGGACTGGTGATGAAAGCTATCAGAAGAGCGGGTACTAAAAATCCGGTTATTCTGCTTGATGAAATTGATAGAGTGAGTGCTGATGCTAGAGCAGATATTATGGGTGTGTTAGTAGAAATGCTAGATCCTGGACAAAATAAATTTTTTACTGATCATTTTATTGATTATCCATTTGATTTATCTCATGTGCTTTTTATTGCTACATCCAATAATACAAAAGACATTTCAACAGCAGTACTTGATAGACTTGAGATCATTCAAATGCCTTCCTATAATGACGATGAGAAGACAGTAATTGCCAAAAATTACATTTTCCCCAAAGTTTTAAAAGAGTCAGGACTCACAGAACGTGATATAGTAATAGATGATAATGTATGGCCAGAGATTGTGCGTCCTCTTGGATATGACTCAGGAATTAGAAGTTTGGGTAGGACTATTCAAGGAATGGTAAGAAGAATTGCGTTATATACACTTGAGGGACGTATTCCTCAGGGGAAAGGATTTCGGGTAACAGTGCAAAACGTGAAACAACTGGTACCACAATGGTAAAATAGGTAAAATAAGCATATGGAGAAAAAAGTATCACTTATTCCAATCGGCGGTATTGGAGATGTAACCAAAAATATGTATGTGTATGAGTATCAGGACGAGATACTCATTGTGGATTGTGGCATTGGATTTGCTGATGAGTCCATGATTGGCGTTGATTTGCTTATTCCGGATATTACCTACTTAAAACAAACAAAGAAAAAGATCGTAGGTATGATACTTTCTCATGGCCATGAGGACCATATTGGAGCTATCCCTTGGATTCTACCTCAGCTGCCAGCCTTTCCTATCTACGGTTCAACACTTACTGCAGCTTTTGCCAATGAAAAAATAAAGGAATTTAATATCAATAGAAAGGTAGAGGAAATGGAATTTTGTAAAGAAATTACCGTAGGCTCATTTAAGGTAACTCCGGTAAGAGTCACTCACTCTATTCTTGATGCTGCGAATCTTTTTATTAAGACCCCTGCAGGCAATTTTTATCATGGCAGTGATTTTAAATTCGATTTTACTCCAGTAGATGGAAAGCAAACAGATATTCGCAAGATTGCACAAATGGGAGAAGAAGGCATTATGTGTGCCTTGATAGATAGTCTTGGGAGTGAAAAAAGTGGACTTTCTCTATCAGAAAAGAGCTTATCTGAAAGTTTTGAGGAAGAGTTTCAAAAGACAAAAGGCAAAATTTTTGTTTCTACCTATTCTTCTAATATTTCTCGGTTTAACCAAGCAATTGATTTAGCTAAAAAATACAATCGCAAAGTAATGCTCATGGGACGTTCATTTTTGCGCTCTCGAGATGTTGGTAGAAGACTGGGATACATGGATTTTCCTGAGACTATGGAATTAAAACCTCATCAAGTCAAGAATATTCCTGCCAATCAAGTACTCATTTTAGTTGCCGGAAGCCAAGCACAGATTTCCTCAGCTTTGGTGCGCATTGCCAATGATAATGACCGTGATATCACTATTAACAAAGGAGATACTGTTATTTTCTCCTCTGATCCAATTCCAGGAAATGAAGAAAGTATTAACGCGTTGATTGATACCATTTCTAAAAAACAGGCCAGAGTCAGATATAGTCAAAGTGAAGATGATTATCATGTGTCAGGACATGGATCTCAAGCGGATATCAAACTGATGATTTCTCTTACGAATGCACAATACCTCTTACCAATTGGTGGACAGTATAGACACATGGTAGGATTTCGGGAGATTGCTGAAAGTATGGGATATGAGGAAAATCAGGTTATTATTCCTGAAAATGGCAGTGAGATAGTGTTCACACAGGGGAAGTATAGTGTGGGCAGAAAAATTCCAGTTGCCTCGGTTATGCTAGATCAAATTACAGGCCAGGAAATGGATAATTATGTAGTCAGAGACAGGATGAAAATTGCACAAGAAGGAATTGCTATCATCATCGTTGAGATCCATGAGCAAACAGGAAAAATTCTTTCAGAGCCAGATATTATAACTAAAGGATTTACGTTGAATAACAAAAAAAGATATGTTCAAGGGCTTTATGCAATTTTAAGACAAACATTTGGTGAGAGAAAAGATAAGGTAAATAACTGGGGATACTATAAAAAAATTATTGAAGAACGGGGTGAAGAACTGTTTTTTAAGGAGGGGAAAGAGCCTCTGGTTGTGCCAGTCATCATTGAATCATAATTAGATAGTGCTTCTCGTGATTTTACCATACAGAGTTGATAATAGTGTATAATTCTTCATATTGCTATGGCACGAAAGAAATACAAAAAAAGAAAAGGAGGAGTAAAGTTAAAGAAAAATACTGTTTACACTCTTTTTTCTGTTGGATTATTATTTTTAGGGGTTTTTCTTCTGGCTTCTTACACACAAAATGGACCTTTGCTTGCTACTGCTCACAGCTACTTATCTTACTTTTTTGGTCCCCTTTCTTTTTTGGTGCCTATTAACTTTATTCTTATTGCGTTGATGTTGACTAGGTTAAAGTCTCGTTTTGCTCAGCCGACATTGTCTATTGGTTTTCTTTTTTTCTCAGCATGTTTTATTTCGCTTCTTGGTTCAGGAGTGGCAGGACAGATGATGAAGGATAATCTGGTCGCATTTTTAGGAGGCGCTTTAGCTGTTATTTTTCTGATTTTAGGAACATTTCTTGGGATTATTGTTTTTTTAAATATTTCGTTACAGCAACTCTTTCAAGGAATTATGGTTGCTTCTCAGGACTTAGCACATGTGTTTAAGACGCGCATTGTGCCTCTTTTTAAAGTCCAAAAAGTAAATCTTCCAGATCCTAAGCAAATTACCATTAAAGGCTTGCCACAAGAGATGCCTGCCTCCAGTCCTAAAGTCAATGAAAGACGTCCTGAAGTGCCTAAACAAGATCCAAAGAAGGCAGAAATATCTGATGAATTAGTATTAAATCAGCCGTTGGAGATGGGAGTCTGGGAGTACCCTCCTTTAGCCTTACTGTCTGATCAGGCAGATAAAAAAGCAGAGCGAGGAGATGTAAAAGCTACTGCTAGCACAATAGAAAAAACGCTGCAAAGCTTTGGAATAAAAGCTCGGGTAGTAGAAATTAATTTAGGACCTTCGGTTACTCAGTATGCTATAGAAATTGCGTTAGGAACTAAGCTCTCTAAAATTACTGGTCTTGCCAATGATTTGGCTTTGGCAACAGAAGCACCAACCGGTCAGGTCAGAATTGAGGCGCCAATTCCAGGAAGAAGTTTGGTAGGTATTGAAATTCCTAATAGGTCTCTTGAAGTAGTATCTCTCAAAACACTGCTTGCTTCCTCTCAGATGCAGAAGAACAAATCAAAACTAGCTATTCCACTGGGTCTTGATGTAGCGGGTAATCCGGTGATTGCTGATATTACCAAAATGCCTCACGTACTTATTGCCGGTACCACCGGGTCTGGTAAATCTGTGTCCATGAATACATTTATTTCCTCTATCTTATTTAGAGCTTCTCCATCAGAGGTTAAGATGATTATGATTGATCCTAAGCGCGTGGAGCTTACCGGATATAATGATATTCCTCATCTGCTTACTCCTGTGGTGGTAGAAGCAGATAAAAGCGTTTCAGCACTTAAGTGGGCATTAAAAGAGATGGACAAGCGGTATACAAAATTTGCAGAGGCAGGAGTACGTAATCTCGACTCCTATAACGAACTTTCAGGATTTCAAGCAATTCCTTACATTGTTATTTTTATTGATGAATTTGCAGATTTGATGGCGCTTGCTCCAGCCGAGGTGGAGGATTCCATTACCAGACTTGCCCAAATGGCTCGTGCTACTGGTATTCATTTAGTACTGGCAACCCAAAGACCATCAGTAGATGTTATTACTGGTCTTATTAAAGCCAATGTGCCGTGTCGTATGGCTTTTAGCGTTTCTTCTATGGTAGATAGTAAGGTAGTGTTGGATGCACCGGGAGCAGAAAAACTGTTGGGCAAAGGTGATATGTTGTATATTCCTCCGGATCAAGCAAAACCTACCCGTATTCAAGGCTGTTTTGTCTCAGAACAAGACACAAAACGGTTAGTAAACTTTATTAAAGCACGTGGTATTCCGGTACAGTACACAACAGAAGTAGTAGAGCAAGAAGTACATATTAAAGGAAGAGGGGCTTCTGGGAGTGCAACAGCCAGTGGAACAGACTCAGATAAGGATGAGTTATTTGCCGAAGCAGTACGTATTGTGTGTCAGTATGATAGAGCGTCTTCGTCTCTTTTGCAAAGAAAGCTTTCTATTGGGTTTAACCGTGCTGCTCGTATTATGGAACAACTGGAACAGTTTGGTGTAGTAAGTCCTGGAGATGGTTCCAAGCCTCGTGATGTTATTATTACCAACCCCGACGAGTTTTTAAGCCAAGTGTAGTATTTTTATGAGAAAAATCAGTGAAATCCTCAAAAATGAGAGAAAGGCACAAAATCTTGCTCTTGAAGATGTTGAGAAAACTACCAAAATAAAAAAAGAGTTTTTGAGGGCTATTGAGGAAGGAAAATTTCATCAGCTTCCTTCAGAATCCTATGCTTTAGGCTTTGTTAAAAATTATGCTAGTTTTTTAGGAGTTAATTCACCTGAAGTGGTGCCACTCTTCAGAAGAGAGTATAAAGCAGAAAAAGTTGAAGTCATTCCTCATTACACTAAAAATCAACCTAAAAAAAGACAGAAATTTTATTTTTCCTATAAAACAATTTTGGCAGGAGTTGGTGCTTTTATTTTACTCGGATATATTCTTTTTCAGTTCCACTCTTTTTTTGTGGGGCCAAAATTGAGCATAGATGCGCCGCAAGAAGGGGCAGTAGTAAAGGACAATATCGTAGAAGTAAAGGGAAAAACGGATCCCTATGCTACGGTTCTGGTAGAAGGAGAGGAAGTATATGTGCAAATTGATGGCACCTTTCAAAAGTCTTTGTATTTATTCTCAGGAGAAAAGAACATAAAGATAGTTGCAAAAGATAGGAACGGCAAACAAACCACTGCACAAGTTTCAGTACAAGTTCAGTAGTCAGAGGGGATAAAGGTAACGTCTTAGGATTGCTATATTGACACATTCCTCCTCAGAGTGGTAGGCTATAAGGTACATGGTAGATGCTGTCCAAGTAGTGCTGATGGTGGTAATCATCTTGCTTTCAGTACTGCTTACCGTTTTAGGTATACAAGTTTTTGTGATTCTCCGAGAGTTAAGAGCTACTGTTCAGAGAGTAAACAGGATTTTAGATAATGCTGAATATATCACTGAAAGTATTTCTCAACCTATGAATTTTCTCTCTACTTTCTTTGCAAGCACTCAGTCCTTATCGACTATCGCTAAGTTATTTTCCAAAAAGAAAACGCATGGCTCATAATAACTCTTCTAAACATGCTGGACACGGTGGTGGGGGTTCCTTTGGTCTTGGAGTACTGATAGGAGCAGGATTGGTATTACTTCTTACTACAGAGAAAGGCAGAAAAATTTTAAAAGAAGTATCAGAAGAAGGACTTTCAAAGATTGGAGAGTTTTTGGAAGAAGGGGTGGAAGGGATTGAAGATGCAGGTGAGATGTCCCCAGAAGATGAACTAGAAGAAGACCCTCAACCAAAAAGAAAAAGACTGTTTAGAGGCATTCGCCGTTAATTACTTCTCCTTTCCTCAAAACGCTTTGTATATTATAATGGCAGTTACATGAAGAATGTTGTTGTTGTGGGTGGTGGAACGGGTGTTTTTACGGTTCTTTCAGGATTACGCAATCATCCCTATAATCTAAAAGCTATTGTTTCTATGGCTGATAATGGAGGTTCTACCGGCCAATTGCGAGAAGAGTTTGGAGTTCTACCTCCAGGAGACATAAGACGTGCGCTTATCGCCCTTTCTCACACTGATAATAAAATTCTTTCTCAATTATTTAATTATCGTTTTGATGAGGGGACGTTAAAAGGGCATAGTATGGGGAATCTGCTTTTAACAGCTTTGGAGCGTATTACAGGAAGTTTTGAAAGTGCAGTAAAGGAGGCAGTAAAAATCCTCAATGTAAAGGGAGAAGTTATTCCAGTAACATTGCAGAGTACACAACTATGTGCAGAACTGGAAAATGGAAAAATAGTAAGAGGTGAGACCAATATTGATATTCCCAAACATGATGGCAGTCTTAAAATAAAGCGCATCTTTTTAGATCCGGTGGTATCTGCAAATGAAGAGGCGCTTGAAGTTATTAGAACAGCAGATGTTATTATTTTAGGACCTGGAGATGTGTACACTTCTATTATGCCTAACTTATCAGTCAAAGGTATTACTGATGCTATTAAAAAATCAAAAGCAAAAGTGGTGTATGTGGTCAATATCATGACTAAATTTGGGGAAACGTATGCCTTTAAAGCCTCTGACTTTGTAAACGTGATAGAACAAGAATTGGGTAAAGGAGTAATTGATTATGTGGTAGTAAATACCCAAAAATCACCAGATGATATTCTAAAGAAATATGAAGCTGAGAAAGATAGGCCAGTTATTTTTGACAAAGAAAATTTTACTGATTCAATCCAGGTAATTACTGGTAATTTTTTAAGAAAAGGACAGTTCTTACGCCATGATCCGCATAAGCTAGCAGAAGCTCTTTCCTCGATTATTCAATAATAGTAATTCCTACATGGTGCAAAGGGTTAAATTCCTGTTTTTGCAGATTTTGAATGGGAAGAAAAAGAGGTATAGGAGCATTTTTCCACTCGAACCATTCTAAGTTCTCACATTTTTCTGGTTCCATAACTTTTGCTTCTCCTTCATCATAATCACAGAGCATAAAAATAGTAATGTAATGCTTTCCTTCCTGCTCAAAAATATCATTCGTAATACTCCCAAAACGAATATTTTTTACTTTCAAAGATGTTTCTTCAAATACTTCTCTTTGTGCACAACTTTCTAGTGTCTCTCCAAACTCTAAATGTCCTCCAGGAAGTCCCCATGTTCCTTTGCCATGAGATCCTTTTCTTTTTAAGAATAATAGTTGGTTATCTTTTATTACAAAAACTCCAACTCCTATACGAGGGTGCTGGTTCATAGCTTTTATTATATACGATGCTGCAATAGTTGAGGCAGGCTTTCTAAGGAAGGGAGGATGTACTCTTCTTTTAGTCCATACTGCTGAAATTCATTCTTTAACGTGAATCCGGAAGTAACCGCTATAAAGGCCAGTCCTCTCGATTTTGCAGCCAGAAAATCATTTAGTCCATCACCTACGTATATCACTTCTTTTCCAGTAATATTTCGTTTCAACAACTGTTCTAGAGCTATATCAAACACTTTAGGGTTTGGTTTGTGAACAGGGGTGTCCTCGCTTCCATGAATAAATACGTACTGGTCTGATAACTCGGGAAGATAAGTTTTGATAGTGTCCTGAATGGTTATTCTAGGGCTAGAACTTAATACTCCTAGTAAGTAGCCTTGTGTTTTTAGAGTCAATACTGTTTGAAGAGTATATGAGAATGGTTGAGGAATAAATTTTGTTTTTCTTTGAAATAGAAGAAAATCGGTTGTCAATAAATGTCCGTCTTCTTTTTCCCATAATCCTGATAGTATCCCTTGAACAGGTTTCCCCCAGTGTTGTTTTAATTGTTCTAGGCTAATCGGTGGGAGTGATTTCTTTTGGGCATAGTTGTTGAAAAGGTCAAAGCAAGTATGAAATGTAGACACTTTTGTATCATCCCAATCAAAAATAATTGCTTTTATGGAGGAAAGATTATTCATGGAGTGAGTATATCAGAACTGGCAAAGGTGTAAAAGCTTAAAGTGCATTATTCATAAGTATTTTTGGGAAAGTTCTTTCAAAAAATAGTTTTGCTTTTAAGTTGATTATCTTATATGCCGATCATGAATCCGTTTGCTACAACTTCTCTAATTTTTGACTGGAAATCCTCTCTACGTCCTTCATTTTGTATTACTACGTCTGCTTGTGCTAATGCTTCATTTACAGACTCACGTTCTAGTTCTTCGTATCTTAAAAGCTCTTCGAGGGTTACATTGTCCTCAGGTCTATCTGCTCTTGCACGTAGAAGACGTATCTCTGGTAAGGCTTTAATACCAATAAGTAAAGAATTAGGAAGTTCTTTAATTTCTCTTGCGACCCCTGGTGTTCTGATACCATCAAAAATTACTCCTGTGATATTAGTTTGAGGATCTCTGTATGCCCTTCCTAGTTCTTCCATGGCTCTTTTTAATAAATAGTTTTCTCCAAATTGTTCTCGTAGTTTCAAGTAAGTATTCCAATAATCTTCACGTCTTGTAAGCGTAATACCACGCTGTTGAGCATATTCTCTAACAACATTTGATAAAGGAAAGCTCCTAAAACCAAATTCACGTTTCAGTGTTTCAGAAGCAAGTCCTTTGCCAGTACGGCTAAATCCTATAAGCCCAACTTTAGGAAGTTGTAAAGGAAGTTCATTTCCATATTTTGCCTCCCGTCCATATCTATTTTCAATCATAGAGATATTATAGTGTTTTTGTGCAGCAATTTCAAACTATAGGACTTAAAAATGCGTTAATCAACACGATTACAGGAGAATACAGAAGGCGGACTTGTAGAATGTTGAGTTAATTTTATTCAGAGAAGAATACTATGCTTCTTACGATTTAATAACGTAGCGTTGGGCGAAGGCTTTGGTTACGCCTACTTTTTTATGGGGATTAAAGATGTTGTTGGGGTCAAAGATGTGTTTTACTTCCTCAAAAATTTTATATACTTTTTCACCAAAT
Organism: uncultured Gammaproteobacteria bacterium; assembly: GCA_964427615.1. Classification (GTDB taxonomy): domain Bacteria; phylum Patescibacteriota; class Microgenomatia; order Levybacterales; family GWA1-39-11; genus CAYRUR01. Next base: position 239,724 of record CAYRUR010000001.1, read on the forward strand.
TGTTCTTTTAAGTAGGGGCTTCTCATGAGGCCGTCATTGTGTTCTGCGGATAAAGAACCATGGTATTTGAGTACCAAATCATAGACTTTATCGGTTACTGGGTAAATTTTTGCTCTTTCTTTAGGGTCTTTAAGATTCATGAGTGGAATGATGTGCAAATTCCCGTCTCCTAAATGGCCAGAGATGGTATAGAACAGTTTTGAAGCATCCATAATTTTAGTCAGCTCTGGCAAAAACCCAGGTAAATACTCGGGTCTGACAATAATATCATCTACAAAAGGCGTAGATTTTTTATTCTTTATTTTTTCTCTTAAGAGCTTGAAAGTATCTCGACGTAATTTCCAGTATTTATTGGCTTCCAACTTTGTCCTAACTTTATGTCCGATCATTTCATGCTTTTTAACAAGAGCATCCAGAGTTTTCATTTTCTCCTGTAACTCTTCTGTGTCATCTCCTTCAAATTCTACTAAGGTAATAAGTTTTGGCATGCCATGCCTCATAATCAGGAGTGTCTCAGGAAGAAAGAGTCTTGCAGTATTTATAAGTCCACCTGCTCCAATAATGCTAGCCATTTCTCGAGCATAACGCATGTAAATTTTAAAGGTATGATCATCTGTAATTTCAAGTGTGGTAGGCTTGAGTGCTAAAACGTCTTGGACAAAATGCGGAAGGTTTTTAAGATCTTTCATAAAGACCACATACAACCTTTCATATTTTGGTTTAGGTAGAATTTTCAATTCTGCTTTGGTTACAAATCCTAAGGTACCTTGTGCTCCACAAATCAATTGGGTTAGATCCAATGTTTTGCCATCCCAGGCATCCCAGATGTTATATCCACTCGAATTTTTAGAAACAATTGGACGAGACTTTTGAATAAGGTCGTAATTTTTACTGAGCAGTTCATGTATGTTGCGGTATAGTTCTCCTTCAAAATCTTTTTGGCTTAGTTTTTTCTCTAGTGTTTTTCCTGAAACTTTTGAGATATGGTATTGTTTCCCGTCAGATAAAAGCACATCAAGTCCGAGTACATAATTATTTGTTTTGCCATACTGCAATGTTTTTTCTCCTCCTGAATTGTTATTCACAATACCCCCGAGAGCACATAAGTCCTTTGAAGCAGGGTATGTTGGATACATAAGACCTTTTTCATTGAGTACTTTTTCAAGATCTCTATAATATACACCTGGTTCGACGACGACTGAGTCATCGTTTACTTCTACGATATTGTTAAAATGCTTTGTAAAATCAAGCACAATAGAATCAGTCAAAGGTCCGCCACTCATGTCAGTGCCCGCAGAACGAGCAGTCAAAGAGAGGTTTGGTTGTTCTTTTTTGTGTGTATTTACATAATTGATAAGGGAGGAGATATCTTCTACGTCTTTTGGAGCTACAGCAGCTTCTGGTGTGATTTCAAAAATGCTGGTGTCATGTGCATATTTTTGTTTAGCTTCTTCACCTACGATAACTTCTCCTTTAATAACTGTTTGTAGTTTTTGTTCTAAATTATTCATTTGCCTACCTTTCTTCTAATTACTTTTTTGACAGCTTTTTTAATAGCGTCTTTATCCAGACCATAGGCTTTTATGAGTTCGTCAGCAGAACCTGTCTCACCAAAAGTATCTTGCAGACCTATAAATTCCATAGGTACTGGGTGCGTTTTTGCTAAGTACTCAGCAATTGCTCCGCCCAGTCCTCCGCTGACTTGATGATCTTCAACGGTTACTACTGCAGGAGCTTGAGCAACGAGTTTGGTAATTGAATTTTCATCAAGTGGTTTGATACTGGCAACATTGGCAACTAGTACCTGAATGCCTTCATCATGTAATTCATCAGCTGCCAGAAGCGCATGATAGAGTAAGTGTCCAGTAGCAAAGATAACTGCTTTTGGATTATGTGAGATCCAGTAGGTTTGGATCTTACCTAATTGAAAAGGTGTTTGTGGAGTGGTGATAATAGGTGTGTTATCTCTGGTGAATCGTAAATAAAATGGGCCATAGGTCTGGCCACTGGCAATTGTTGCTTTGCGAGCCTCATGCACATCTGTTGGAACAACTACTTGGATGTTTGGCCAGCAACGGGTAGAGGCAATATCTTCTGTAGCTTGGTGGGTTGCGCCATCTGGACCAGTAACAATCCCTGAGTGATGTCCGGCGACTTTTACATCTGCATTGTTATATACGATAGTAGTGCGAATTGTCTCCCAATTTTTACCAGGAGAAAAAGTAGCATAAGAAGAAATAAAAGCTGTTTTTCCAGATGCAGCAAGTCCTGCAGCCACTGCTGCCATATTTTGTTCGGCAACTCCACATTCAATAAAGCGCTCCGGATATTTTTTAGCAAATGTCTCATTGCGAGTTGATTCTGAAAGATCTGCAGTGAGCGCAACTACATTTGGGTTGAGTGCTCCCAGTTCTACGAGTCCTTCCCCAAATCCATTGCGAGTGGGTTTCTTTTCAACATCTTTGTTGAATACATTTTTATTTAAGTGTAAATCAGGATTTAACATGATTATTAATTTAAAAGTTAAAACTCAAAAATCAAAAGTACAATTAAAAAGTAAAAATTTTTAGTTTAAATTTCATTTACTTTTGACTTTTGCATTTTGAATTTTGAATTTTTTTCATTCGTGTTCACTTACGATTTTTCCTCTCAGTGTTCTTAATTCCTTGAGTGCTATTTTGGCTTCTTCTTGGTTCGGTGGTTTGCCATGCCAAGTGTAATCCTTTTCCATAAAGCTTACTCCTTTACCAGGTATAGTATTGGCGATAATAACGGTTGGTCTCTCAGAAGTAGCTTTAGCTTCTCTTACTGCGTCAACTATCATACGAATATTGTGTCCGTCTATCTCAATAACTTTCCAGTTAAAAGCTTCGTATTTATACCGCACAGGCTCTAGAGGCATAACATCCTCGGTAGTACCATCTATCTGGATGTAATTACGGTCTATGATAACGGTGAGGTTATCTAATTTGTATTTTGATGCAAACTGTATTGCTTCCCAGGTGTTTCCTTCTTGATGTTCACCATCTGAGGTAAGGCAGTAGATGTGATGCTTTTTTTTATCCATCTTTGCTGCTAAGGCCATTCCGCAGGCTTGCGAAAGTCCTTCTCCTAAAGGCCCTGATGTGGTTTCTATGCCTGGTAATGCACCTCTATGAGGATGCCCTTGTAGTCTACTGCCAAATTTTCGTAGTGTTTTTAATTCTGTTGTAGGAAAATAGCCTGCCAAGGCTAAAGTTGCGTACTGCACAGGACAAATGTGTCCATTGGAAAGAACTAGTCGGTCTCTGTCTTCCCAATCAGGGTTTTTTGGGTCATGACGCAAAATATGAAAATAAAAAGCAGTAAATACATCTGTCATACCTAATGGTCCAGCAGAGTGGCCAGAGCGTGCTTCCAGAAGAGATTCAATAATAAGTTGTCTGATTTTATTGGCTTTTTCTTCTAAATCTTGGAGTTTTTCTTCGTGTAGTTCATCTAGCATAATCTCAGTATAGCAGGAATAGGTAATTGTTTTAAAGCATTCTGTTATGAGTAATTATTTTTTGAGTACAATCATGAGATCTGATACATTTGAAGCCAAACGTCCTGTTTTGAGTCCTGTCTCTACTGCTTCAAAAAAATGAAAAGCATCATTATTCTGCAAATATGCTTTATAATTCAGTCCTTTTTTTCCTGCTGTTTCTAAGAGGTCTGATGAACCAAGCGCCCCTGCAAAAGCACTGTTATCCCAGCCGTCTGAGGCAAAAGAGGCTATAAGATCACCTGGTTGTAAATGTGGCAGTGCTGCTAGAACGAGTTGTTGATTACGTCCTCCTTCTCCTTGTCCGGTAACATGCACTGTTGTTTCTCCTCCCACTAAAAGGATGGTACCAGCTTTTGCTGCTTCTAACAGTTGTTTTCCCACCTCATTTGCATCTCCTTGCAGGCTATCTGAATAAATAGTAGCAGTATATCCTTGTTCTGTTGCATGCTGCTGCATAGCCTCAAGTGCGGTAACATTTGAAAGCATTAAGATATTTGAGACATGTTCAAAAAAAGAAGCATCTTTTGGTGTTTCGGTAAGATGTTCTAGGATAGGTTCTAATTGTTCTTGTAAATGGTATTTGGCAATAATCGCTTTTGCATCTTCAATAGTCGTGGTATCTTTAACAGTCGGACCCGAGGCAATAAATGAAAGATCATTGCCAGGTACATCTGAGAAAATAAGACTGGCAACTGTTGCTGGATACAGTATTTTTGCAAGTCCTCCACCTTTTACTGTTGAAAGATGTTTTCTTACTGTATTCATCTCAATAATATCTGCTCCCGATTTTAGTAACGCTTTATTGACATTAATTTTTTCCTCAAGCGTTATTCCGTCTACGGGTTGTACTAACATGGCAGATCCGCCGCCGCAAATGACAACGAGTACTAAATCTTTTTCAGTAAGTGATCCCAGTTCTTGAGTAATTTTTTGAGTGAACTGATAATTACCTTCAGAAGGAAGGGGATGAGTGCCTTGGGTAAACTCTATTTTTGTAAAATCTTCAGGATTTGTGTCAATTACAAATCCTTTGGTAAGTTTTTCTGCCAGTGTTTGTTCTGTTTTTTTTGCAATACCAGCAGATCCTTTTCCAAACCCTAGTAAATACACATGCTCAAATTGAGAAAGATTATACTGTTTATCTTTAATTATTAGAATGTCTTCTTTGAGTTTGATATTGGAGGCTATAGCATTCTCTGGTTGAATAGCATTATAGGCAGTTTCAATAAGGTCCAGGAAAATTCTTTTTTCTTCTGAAGTGGCGAGGCGATTGTAGTTTTGAATGAAGGTCATATGCTCATTGTAAGCATAAAGAGACAGAGTATGCAACTTGTTACCTAAAAATTTCGTTTGGTGTTTATTTTCCTGATGAAAGTAGTATCTCGTCTGATGCATAAAAAATGGTATAATTTTTGCCAATGGATAAAAAAGAAAAAGCCTTACATATTGCCCAAACATTACAAAAACTCTACCCAAATCCCCACACTCCCTTGCATCACACGAGTCCTTGGGAATTGTATGTGGCAGTAGTACTTTCAGCTCAAAACACGGATAAGGGAGTAAATAATGTTACGCAAGACCTTTTTAAAAAATATAAAACACTTGATGATTATTGCAAAGCCTCTTATGAGGAGTTTGATAAAGATATTAGTAAGATTAACTTTCACAAGAATAAAGCCAAATCTATCAAAGGTGCAGCTGATATCATAGCAGAACAGTATGGTGGAAAACTGCCCCAGACAATGGAAGAATTAGTAAAATTGCCAGGAGTTGGCAGAAAAACAGCCAATGTGATTTTGCAAGAAGCATTTGGAAAAACAGAAGGGATTGTAGTTGATACGCATGTAAAGCGTCTGGCTAACTTATTTGGATTAACCAACAGTCAAGATCCTGAAAAAATAGAACAAGACTTAATACAGCTTTTGCCAAAAGAGATGTGGCATAATTTTGCGCTAGGTCTTATTCTCTATGGTCGTGAATACTGCCCTGCCCGGTGTAAGCATGTAGATTGTCCATTAAGAGAACAGATTCTTCACTAAGTTCTGCTATAATACGAATACATTTGAACTAAGACTTATGCTACACGCACCAGATATTATCGAAAAGTATATTACGTTTTTTAAAGCAAGAGGACATACACAAATCCCTAATGCTTCTTTAGTGCCTGAGAATGACCCCACCACGCTTTTTACTAGTAGTGGTATGCAACCACTCGTGCCGTACCTTTTGGGAGAGACACATCCCGCGGGAAAACGTTTGGTAAATGTACAAAATTCTTTTAGAGCGCAAGATATCGATGAGATAGGAGACAACAGACACACTACTTTTTTCCGTATGTTAGGCAACTGGTCTTTGGGTGACTACTTTAAAAAAGAGCAGATTCCCTGGTTTTGGGAATTTTTGACAAAAGAATTAGGACTTCCGAAAGAAAAATTATATGTAACCGTTTTTGAAGGAAATGAAGATATCCCAAAAGATGAGGAAACAGCAGGCATCTGGAAAGACATTTTTACCAAAGAAGGACTTAATCCAGATGAACACATCTTTTTTTATGGTGTAGAGAAAAACTGGTGGTCTCGCTCAGGTGTGCCTGCTAACATGCCTGAAGGTGAGCCAGGTGGTCCTGATACAGAAGTGTTTTTTGATTTTGGGACTCCACATGACAAAAAGTTTGGTGAACAATGTCATGTCAATTGTGACTGTGGCAGGTTTATGGAAATCGGTAACAGTGTTTTTATGCAGTACAAGAAAACAAAAGATGGTTTTGTGCCTCTTCCTCAACAAAACGTTGATTTTGGAGGAGGGCTTGAAAGGTTATTGGCGGCTTCTCAGAACTCTCCAGATGTTTTTATGACAACGCTTTTAAATCCTATTATTGAAACCATAGCCAAAGAAACAGGTAAAGAATACAGCCAAAAAGCTAAGCAAATGAGAATTGTAACAGACCATTTCTTAGCAGCGATTTTTATTATTGCCAATAAGGTGCGTCCTTCTAACAAAGAGCAAGGATATATTTTGCGAAGACTTATCAGACGTGGTCTGGATAATTTTTATGAGCTTGAAGGACAACGGATAGAGCCTATTCTGGAAGCAATTGTTGAGCAATACAAAAAAACAGATACTTATTTAGAAGAAAAATATGCAGAAATAAAACTAACGATTTTGGAAGAGGAGCAAACGTATAAAAAAGCAATCAGTGGAGCACGCAAATACATAGAAAGAAAATATAGAAAAAGAAAAGAAATTGAAGATATTAAGGGTAAAAATGAAACAGATGCTCTAAAAGGAATAGAAGAAATTACTGCAGATGATGCTTTTGTATTGTACACCACCCACGGACTTTCTCCTTCTCAGATTAAAAGTTTGGGGTATACATTTGATGATCAGGCATTTGCAGAAAAGATGAAAGCCCATCAGCAAGTTTCTAAAAAAGGCGCAACGCAAAAATTTAAAGGAGGACTGGCTGATACGCAAGAAAGGACTATCATGGGGCACACTGCTACGCATTTGCTTCACAAAGCCTTACGGGACATGTTTGGGGAAAAAGTGCACCAGACAGGCTCCAATATTACTACAGAGCGGGTGCGTTTTGATTTTGCGTTTGATAGAAAATTGACCCCTGAGGAGTTAAAAGAAATAGAGCATACGGTAAATCAAAAAATAAAAGAAAATTTGCCTGTTTATTATTTGTTGCTTCCATTGGCAGAAGCACGCAAGCTCAATGCGATTGGTCTTTTTAACGAAAAATATGAGGATACCGTCAAAATATATTGTATTGGAGGATCACCGGAGCATCCTGAAGAAGCATACTCCAAAGAATTTTGTGGCGGACCCCATGTTGAATTTACAGGAAAAATAAATTCCTTTACAATAGTAAAAGAAGAGGGACTCGGAAAAGGTGTCCGTCGTCTATATGCAACTGTCGCATAAATGAATATTCTGCCCTTTCTGAAAAAAACAAAAGAAGAAAGAGAATACTTTCTTGCACTTATTCTGAAGCAAAACAGAATCGGTGCTATTCTCTTTGAAAAGACTGCAAAAGGACTTGATGTGCTTACCTCCTCTGATCAGGAGCAGAAAAATCTGCAAAGCTTAACCGATGAGGAGCTTATTGAAGCATCTGATGCAGTTATTTCCACTGTTGAGAAAAGCCTTCCTCCTCACATAGATCTTAAAAAAACCATTTTTGCTATTCCGTATACCTGGCAAGATGAAGGAAAAATAAAACCTGAAAACCTGACAAGATTGAAGAAAGTGTGTCAGGAATTAGATCTTACACCAGTTGGTTTTATTGTCTCTATTGAAGCTATGATTCATGCCCTGCAGCAGAAGGAGGGAGCCTCTTTATCTGCTCTGTTTGTGGAAGTAGAGAAAAAAGAGGTTCATGTTTTCTTAGTAAAGAACGGAAAAATACTGCAAGTTAAAAATGGAGAATGGCAAAGCTCTGTGGTGGATACCGTAGAAAAACTACTAAAAGATATAGAAGAAGTTGAGGTGCTTCCTCCCCGTATTTTTTTGCAAGATGATAAAGAAAGTCATGCTATCCAGCAATCATTTTTGCATCACAGTTGGCCAGCAGACCTCCCCTTTTTACATGTTCCACAGGTGATTGTGTTTGAAAAAGGGTTTGAAAACGAGGCACTGATTCATGGTGTAGCCTCTCAAATGGGAGTTGAGATGTCTTTTGCCAAACAAGACACTCAGCCTGCTGAGGAAGAAAGTGTAGAAAATGCAATTGAGCCAGTCGAAGAGCTTGAACATATTGATAAACAAGCCAATTTTTATAAAGAAGTAGATGTGCGATTTGAGAAAGCTCCGGTTGAAGAGGAAAAGGAAGATAAGCCTGAAGCTTCTTTTGCGCAGGAAAGCAGCAGTGTGCCTACCCATGCTTTACCCTTAGCAGAAGAAACCTCAGAGAAAAAAGAATCTTTCCTAAAAAAGATACGGACATTAGCTATCGTGGGAAGTCTTAAAGAAAAAATGAGTAGTATCTCTCTTCCTTCCTTTTTAGGTGGGTCGAATATGCGTCTTAAAATTGGAGGAGGTATAGCAGTAGGCATACTTCTATTAGTAGCTTTTGTGTATTCCTACTATGCCTTTATAACTCGAGCGGAGATTGTGCTTTTTTTGGATAAAAGAATGGTAACAGAAGAAGTGCCGGTAACCTTTTCTACAGAAGATGAGACCTCTGTAGAAGATGCAGTTATTCGTCTTGCTACTACCTCTCAAGAACTGGAAGGCTCAGCCAAACAAAAAACAACCGGTAAAAAAGAAACGGGTGAAAAAGCAAAGGGAGAAGTGACTATTTATAACAAGACTGATGAACCGCAAACAATTGAAAAAGGAACTATCCTTAGTTCTTCAAATGATTTAGAATTTGAGACATTAGATGAGGTAAAAGTTGCCTCGACCAGTTCTTTTTCTACTTCATTTTCGAGTAGTAAAGTAAGTGTCGAAGCAAGAAAATTAGGCAAAGAATACAATCTCCCTTCTGCTACTAACTTTACGGTTGAGTCTTTTTCTTCCTCAGAGGTGTTTGCGAAAAATGACTCTGCTTTTTCAGGAGGTTCTAAAAAAGAATTAAAAGTAGTGTCTGAAAAAGATTTAGCAGATCTTGAAGAAGCTATTGAAAAGCAATTGAGTGAGAAGGTATCGTCTTCTTTATCAAGTGGTGAAAGTGGCGATACAGTTATTCCTGCTATTCTTGCGACAGAATTTGTAGAGAAAAAATTCAGTAAAAAAGAAGGAGAAGAAGCAGAGGAAGTATCTCTATCAGCAAAACTGGCCTTTGAAATTGGAAGATATAACGAAGAAGATTTAGAAAGCTTTGCCCAAGAACTAACCAATGAATCTATTCCAGAGGGGTATACCTATGTAAAAGATGAATCGCGTATTCAAATAGAAGATGTAGAAGTAACAGAAGGTGCGATGAATGGGGTTTTGGCTGTGGAGGCAGTGTATGTACCTGCACTTGAAGTAGACACTTTAGCAAAAGACCAGCAAAGAAAGAGTAAAAAAGAGGTAGAAAAGCAATTACAGGAGCTAAAAGGTGTGTCTGATGTTACCGTAATTTTGAAAAACCAGTTGCCATTGTTGCCTGCATTGCTTCCTTTTAATGCCAAGCATATTATCATTCAAACGAAAGCTCATGAGTAAGCACTACTACAAAAAAGTACCAAATCCAAAACAGAAAAAAATGGTCAGGATGGTTGGTTTATCCTTCTTGGGCGTAGGTGCTCTTTCATTTATTTATTTTCTCTTTCCTATTATTTCCTACAGTCTTTTTCTTTCTCCTGCTTTTGCTTCAGGAGATATAGAAGCTCCTATCCCTCGCTATCTAGTGGCCACAGAAGATAATAGATTTACTACTCTTATCAAGCAAGGTATTGCTTCTTTAACTTCAGATTATATTGATGCTCGTAACTGGTATCCCCAAATTGCAGTGGAAAAAGAGAAAAAAACAGAAGTAAAGCAATACTCACTTGCTATTCCTAAGCTACAGATTGAAAATGCTATAGTCTCTACAGTTGATTATGATCTTTCAAAAAATCTTGTTCATTATTACGGTCCAGCTAGCCCAGTAGAAAAAGGGACGTCTGTAATTTTTGGCCATTCTACACTTCCTCAGTGGTTTGACCCTACCAACTACAAAGCTATTTTTGCTACCTTACATACGATAGAAATAGGAGATGATTTAGTGGTTACCGTAGATGGGAAAGCATATACCTTCAAAGTTTTCTCAGTTACCGTAACAACACCTGAAGATGTGAATATTTTTTCTCAATCCTATGATAATAGTTATATAACCTTAGTTACCTGTACACCACCTGGTACTACTTGGAAGCGACTTATCGTGAGAGCAAGTCTACAATAATATGGAACAGCAAGAAAACGCACCATCAAATGCTCGTGATTACTTTTTAGAAGCAGAGGATGAGAAACCATCTGTTTACCGTCAAAAGACAGATACTCTTTTGGGACTTGGTAACTATGCTTTTAAGCAATCATTGCCTTTTTTTTACCGAGCATTGAACATAAGTATCTTTTATGTGATAAGATTTATAAAGGCCTCTATAGAACTTATTATCCAACAGATACGATTTAAGTAAGTATGGAAGAAAAGCAAAAAGTTGCACTTGAAGCAATACAAAAAAAATTATTGGGAAAAAAGCTGACTTACAAAGAAATCTATGCCATCATGGACCAAATTGCTGAAGATAGGCTAGGTGATATCCTTACAACTTACTTTGTGGCATCTGGTTACTCAAATGGATTTACCGATGAAGAGATCTACTATCTAACAAAGGCGATGATCGAGACTGGAGAAACCTTGGAGTTTGAGGGCACTGTAGCTGATAAACACTCAATTGGAGGCAGTCCTGGAACCAGAACTACGATGATTGTGGTTCCCATCATTGCTGCAGCTGGTTTTAAAATTCCAAAGAGTTCCTCGCGTGCTATTACCACCCCAGCAGGTACTGCAGACGTAATGGAAGTATTGGCAAACGTTACGTTTTCAAAAGAGAAAATACACAAGATTGTTGAAAAAACAAATGGTTGTATTGTCTGGGGAGGAAGTTTTAAAATCGCTCCTGCTGATGATGAGATTATTCGTATTGAAGAGCCATTGATGTTTGAGAGTTTTGATAAGATTTTAGTCTCTATCATGGCCAAAAAAATTGCATTTGGCTCTACCCATGTGGTGATTGATCTTCCCTATGGCAAAACTATGAAAGTACATAGAAGAGAAGATGCAGAGGTCTTGCGCAAGAAATTCGAGTTTTTAGCTGACAAATTCAATATTGCGATGAAGGTTTTGGTGCACAAAATAGATGAACCAGCTGGAAGAGGTGTAGGACCGCTTTTAGAAGCGCGCGAGGTACTTTGGGTCTTAGAACAACATGAGAAAAGATCACAGGACCTAGAAGAGAAGTCCATCCAATTGGCCAAAGAGTTACTTGATCTGTGTTTGCAGGATGCAAAGAAAGAAGTACAACAAGAAATTGCCGAAAGGTATGTGGATACAGAGGACTGGGCTCGACACCTGTTGTCATCCGGAGCAGCACATACTAAAATGATGGAAATTATTGGAGCTCAGGGAGGAGATCCTAAGGTAAAGTCCTCAGACCTGAAGCTTGATAAATTTGCGTATGATGTAGAACATGAAGGGCCTTCCGGAGTAATTACGCATGTGCATAACAAAAATGTCTCTTTAACCGCCAAAATTTTAGGAGCACCTGAGGATAAAAAAGCTGGTATCTTTTTACATAAAAAAGTGGGTGATAGGGTTAAAAGAGGTGAAGTATTATGTACTTTGTATGCACAGACAAAGTACAAATTAAAAGAAACAGTGGACTCTTTGGAGATTCTTCCCCTTTTTTCCATTGAAAAAGGATAAAAAGGATATGTACATAACCACATGAAAAAAATAATTATTGTATCTACAGTTATTCTTCTGAGCATTGTTGCAGGATTACTGTGGTGGAACAGAGGAATGGCTGCAGTGAATACGCAAGACAAGCACGAAGAGGTATTTGTTATTCGTAAAGGTGCAGGACTACGTGAGATAGCCAATGATTTAAAAGAAAAAGGACTGATTGTGGATCCTACTGTTTTTTTCCTATACGTTAAGAAAGAAGGAAAAGATACCGAAATTCAGTATGGGAGTTTTCGCCTTTCTCCTTCTATGAGTGCCAAAGAAATTGCCGAAAATCTCACACATGGAACCTTTGATATGTGGGTGACTTTTAAAGAAGGTATTCGGGCTGAGGAAGTGGCAGATATTCTGCAGCAAGAGTTTCCTCAATTTGAACCCAGTTGGAGGACAGAGCTTATTAAAGAGGAAGGATTTCTTTTTCCTGATACGTATTTAGTGCCAAAAGACGCTACAGTGGAGACAATCATACAGGTTATGAAAGACAATTTCTATAAAAGGACTGTGGAGTTAGGCTTAGAGAAAGATTCAGCAGAGGAAAAAAATGCAGTAATTATTGCCTCACTGATAGAAAGAGAAGCCAGATATGATAATGATATGGGACTGGTCTCATCAGTAATTCACAACCGTTTAGCAGATGGCATGTCTCTTGATATTGACGCTACTCTGCAGTATGCAATAGGTAAAGGGCACAAAGGGGGTACATGGTGGAAAATACCAGAAGGGGTTGATACGAAATTGGAGTCTCCTTACAATACCTATAGAAATCCAGGTCTTCCGCCCACCCCTATTTCCAATCCAGGCTTAAGAGCATTAAAAGCCGCTGTTAATCCAGCAGAAAGTGAATATTATTTTTATGTATCAGATGAAAACGGACATCTTCATTTTGCCAAAACCTTAGCGGAACACAATCAAAATATTGAAAAGTACTTGAATAACTAAAAGAATAAACAATTTGGGTATTGACAAACTTTTCGTATGTAAGTAGAATATGAGTTACGAAAATAAGGGTGTATGGTGCCCTTATTATTTTGTTGTATTAAAGAGTCTCGTCCTTATTAGTTCCAGATGGCTAAAACACAAATAATAGAAAGACAATTTTGGGGTAACGATTACAAGAATATTCCTCCTTTGGATTTGCTTGGGATTCAGAAGAAATCCTATGAGTGGTTTATTGAGGAAGGAATAAGGGAAGTACTCAATGAAATTTCCCCTATTGAAGATTTTACCGGTAAAAACTGGGAATTGTCTTTGCATGGTTATTCCCTCGGCGAGCCAAAGATTTCTGAAGAATATGCAGTAGCAAAAGGTCTCACTTACTTTTCCCCTCTTACTGTTGAAGCCACACTTATGAATAAAAGAAGTGGTAAGCGGGTAACTCAAGAAGTTTTCTTGGGCGAAGTACCAAAAATGACTGAGAGAGGTACTTTTATTGTTAACGGTATTGAAAGAGTTATTATTAACCAAATTGGAAGATCCCCAGGTGTATTTTTCACCGCTACAGAAGATCCTATTACTGGCAAAACCTTATACACTGCTGAGATGAGACCAGTACATGGGTCTTGGTTAGAATTCTCAACCACTCGCAACGATATGGTTGTAGTAAGAATTGATAGAAGAAAGAAATTCTTAACCAGCATTTTCCTTAAAGCACTAGGTATTGATACCAATGAGCAAATTGCAGAAAAATTTGAAGGTATTGAAGGCGCAGATACATTTATCAAAAATACGCTTGAAAAAGATGATACCAAAGGCCAGACTGATGCCTTGATTGAGATCTTCAAAAAAATGAATCCAGGAGAGCCAATCGTGCTGGACACCATTCGGGAAAATTTCAGATCTCTTTTCTTTGACAGAAGAAGATATGATCTTTCTCGTGTAGGTAGATACAAAGTAAATAAAAAACTAAATAGACTTCCTAACTTTACTCCTTCAGAAGAACTTACTCTTACTCTTGATGACGTTATTGGAGTTATTTCCTATCTTGTAGAACTAACACAAGGCAAAGGAAAAATGGATGACATCGATCACTTAGCAAACCGTAGAATTCGTAGCGTAGGAGAATTGGTTCAGACAACTGCTTTCAGAGTTGGTGCACTTCGACTTGAGAGAATTGTCAAAGAAAAGATGTCTTTGGCTTCCACTGAGGAAGAGTTCTCTCCTACTCATTTTATTAATGCCCATCCTATTATTGCAGCCACTAATGAATTCTTTAGAACTTCACAACTTTCATCTATTTTAGATCAAATCAATCCACTCTCAGAAATTGACAACTTAAGAAGACTTACCGTTATGGGTACTGGTGGTATTTCACGAGAAAGAGCATCCTTCTCTATTCGTGATATTAATGCTTCTCAGTATAGCCGTATTTGTCCCGTAAGATCACCTGAAGGTCCTAATATTGGACTCGTAACCTACCTTTCTCTATATACCAGAGTAAATGAGTATGGCTTCTTAGAAGCACCATACCGCAAAGTTGTGAAAGAAGGAACTGGAAAAAATGTCAAAATGCGCGTTACTGATGAAGTTGTGTATCTAGATGCAGAGGAAGAAGCAGAGCACTACATCACTCATGCTGATATTACTTTGGATGAGAATGGATATATTGTGGACGATGTGATTCCTGCTAGATACAATACTCAATATCTTGAGACAGAAAAAGACAAGATTGAGTATATTGATGTTGTGCCACGACAGGTAATTGGAACTTCAGCTTCACTTATTCCATTTATTGACCATGACGAAGCCAACCGTGCACTCATGGGTACTCACATGCAATGTCAAGCTGTACCGCTTATTAAAAGTGAAAGCCCAGTTGTGGGAACGGGTATGGAAGGAGCAGTTTCAGCAGCTATGGGACGTGTTGTCCGAGCTCCATTTGAAGGAGAAGTAGAATATGTTGATGCAGAAAGGTTGACATTAAAAGGAGCAAATGGTGAAAAGGCAAGTTACACTATTGAGAAATTCAAGAGAACTTCCCAAAATACCTTCTTTAGTCAAAGAGCTGTAGTATCAGCAGGTCAAAAGGTAAAGAAGGGAGATCTTTTAGTTGATGGACCTTCATCAGAGAATGGAGAGCTTGCTCTTGGAAAGAATTTGTTAATTGCCTACGCTTCCTTTGACGGTCTAGGATATGAGGATGCTATTGTTATCTCAGATAGATTGGTCAAAGATGATGTATTGAGCTCAGTGCATATTGAAAAATACGAAGCAACTGTAGTTGATACCAAGCTTGGTCCAGAAGAAACCACTCGTGATATTCCTAATGTTGCAGAAGATGAACTGGCGAATCTAGATGAAGAAGGAATTGTTGTCATTGGATCAGAAGTTGGTCCAGGTGATATTCTGATTGGAAAGATCGCTCCAAAAGGTGAAACAGAACTGACTGCTGAGGAAAGATTGTTGCGTGCTATTTTTGGAGAAAAAGCACGAGAAGTACGAGATACCTCTTTGAGAATGCCACACGGTGAGCGCGGAACCGTAATTAGCGTGCAAGTACTTGATAGAGCAAAGGGTGACGAATTAGAGCCAGGCGCTTTGAAGAGAATGATTGTAGAGGTTGCTCAATTAAGACACGTAGTAGTAGGAGACAAGCTTGCCGGACGACACGGAAACAAGGGTGTTATCTCCAAAATTGTTCCTCAATCTGATATGCCATATCTTGAGGATGGAACACCAGTTGATATTATTATTTCCCCAATTTCTGTGCTTGGTCGTATGAATTTGGGACAGCTTTTGGAAGCACATTTGGGATGGGCTGCTTACAAATTAGGACACAAAGTTGCACTTCCAGCATTTGAAAAAGTTTCAGAAGAGAGAATTTTTGATACCTTAGAGAAAGCAGACATTCCACTTTCAGGAAAAGTAAAATTGTTTGATGCCAGAACCGGTGAGGCTTATGAAAATGATGTAGTGGTGGGTATTTCCTACATCTTGAAGCTTATTCACATGGTAGAGGACAAGACTCATGCTCGTAGCACTGGTCCATACTCACTCGTTACCCAACAACCTTTGGGAGGTAAAGCACAAATGGGTGGTCAAAGACTTGGAGAGATGGAGGTCTGGGCATTGGAAGCACACAGAGCTGCATACACCTTGCAGGAAATGCTTACTATTAAATCTGATGATATCTCAGGACGTGCAAAGGCTTTTGAAGCAATTGTTAAGGGTGTTGATATCCCAACACCAAAAGTACCAGAGTCATTTAAAGTACTTATCAGAGAGTTGCAGTCACTAGGTCTTAATATTGTACCAACTGGTTTGGCAGAACAAATGGAAGAAGTTGTGGAAACAGAAGAGGAATTAGAGCAAGAAGGAGAGGTCAGAGAACAAGCTGAAGAGTTAAAAGAAGCCTTAGAAAGAGATGAAGAGCTTTCTACAGAAGAAAATGTACAACGAGTAGATGATGATACGTTTGAAGGAGAAATACTGCATGCAGAAGGCGAAAAAACAGAAAAGACAGCTATTGAAGAAACAACAGAAGGAATAACAGGGGAAGGAGAAGAAGAACCAAAGGAGTAAGGCTTGTAAAAATGCTTACTTTTCTTTATACTTAGGTGCTTATGGATACAAGAAAAAAGAACAACAATAATAAAAAATTCGATGTTATTAACGTCGCTGGATTTTCAGGACTAAAAATTCTAGTTGCTGATTCCAAAGACATCATGGATTGGTCTTATGGAGAAGTTACCAAGCCAGAGACTATCAATTACAGAACCTTTAGACCAGAAAAAGATGGACTTTTTGATGAAAGAATCTTTGGTCCAACCAGAGACTTTGAATGCTACTGTGGTAAATACAAGAGAATCCGCTACAAGGGTATTATTTGTGACAGATGTGGTGTTGAGGTTACCTACTCTCGAGTAAGAAGAGAGCGCATGGGTCATATTAAGCTTGCATCTCCAGTAATTCACGTGTGGTTTTCTAAAGGTACTCCTTCAAGACTTTCTACTTTACTTGATGTCCCTCAAAAAGACCTCGAATCAGTTATTTATTTTGCCAGCTACTTAGTAACTGGTGTTAATGAGGAGAAAAGAAAAGAAGCACAGCAAAAACTTGAGGATATCAAAAATAGAAGAATTGATGAACTTAAAAAGCAGGTAGAGACAGAAAAAGCATCACTTGAGACTGAAGAGCAAGAAAAATTAAAAGACGTTGAAAAAACAGTAAAGACAGAGCAGAGAGAATTAGTTGTAGATGAGGTCGCCAGACAATACAGACAAAAAAGAGTAGTCCTTGATAAAAGACTTGATACCGAAACAAAGAGAATCGAGGAAATTGTAGGACGAGTAGGTGATATTATTAATAACTTGCGCGTATGGCACGTACTTTCAGAAGAAGAATACGTACGTCTTGTTGAGTACGACATTCCAATTTTCTTTGATGTAGAGACAGGTGCGGCAGCAATCTCACAAGCTGTAGACGCCTTGGATATTCCAAAATTGGTTGGTCATTTGCGTGAAGAAATTGGCAAGTCAAGCGGTCAAAGACAATTAAAGCTTCTGAAAAGATTGCATCTTATTGAAGCAATTAATAAATCTGGATTTAAACCATCTTCTTTGGTGTTAAATGTCCTTCCAGTACTTCCACCAGATCTTCGTCCAATGGTACAGCTCAATGGTGGTAGATTTGCAACCTCTGATTTAAATGATCTTTACAGAAGAGTTATTAACAGAAATAATCGTTTGCATCACCTTATTTCTCTTGGTGCTCCTGAAATTATTCTGCGCAATGAGAAAAGAATGTTACAGGAAGCAGTTGACTACTTGATTGATACTTCTATCAGAAAGACCGGATCTAGCAGCCAGCAGAGACAATTCAAATCCTTGTCAGATGTTCTTAGAGGAAAACAAGGTCGATTCAGAAAGAATCTTCTTGGAAAGCGTGTAGATTACTCTGGTCGTTCAGTAATTATTGTAGGTCCAGAACTTGCATTGAATCAGTGTGGTATTCCAAAAGAAATGGCATTAGAGTTGTTTAAGCCGTTTGTCATTAGAGAAGTTATTGCACGAGGATACACCACACCAAATGCAAAAGCCGCAAAGAGATATATTGAGAAAAGATCTCCTGAAGTATTTGATATTCTTGAGGAAATCATTGAAAATCATCCAGTGTTATTGAACCGTGCTCCTACTCTGCACAAACTCGGTATTCAGGCATTTTACCCAGTATTGGTAGAAGGATCTGCTATTAGATTGCATCCTTGTGTATGTTCTGGTTATAACGCAGACTTTGATGGAGACCAAATGGCTATTCACGTACCACTCTCCAAAGATGCTCAAAAAGAAGCAGAAGAGCTTATGATGCCGGTACACAACCTCTTGAAACCCGCAGATGGTAGCCCTGTCACTTTGCCAAACAAAGAAATGGCTCTCGGTTCTTACTACCTTACTAGCATAGATGAAAGACTGAGAAAAGAAAATCTTCCTGTTTTTGCTGATGAGCAAGAAGCACATTTGGCATACTCTTTGAAGAAGATTTCCCTAAGACAGCCTATCAAAGTAAAGATAAATGGTGAAATCCTTGAAACCACGATGGGAAGAATCATCTTCAACGAAAAACTTCCTCAAGGAATGGCCTTTATTAATGATAGTGTTAGAGCAAAGTCCATTACCAAGATTATTACTAAAGCAATGGTTGAATATCCAGAAGAGGAAGTTGCCAGAACTATTGACGCTATTAAGGAAATTGGATTCTGGTCAGCAACTATTTCAGGTATTTCAGTTTCTACCTTTGATTTGAAGATGTATCCAGAGAAAGAAGGGCTTTTGAAAGAAGCTGATAAGAAGGTAAAAGAAATTGAAGAAGAGTATCAAAACGGTCTTATTACCCAAGCAGAGCAAAAGAGACTTGCTAACAATGTTTGGATGGATCTGACTGAGAGAATGGCAAATCTTACTTGGGATTTGTTTGAGAAGCATGATATGGTAAATATTATTGCTGAATCAGGAGGAGCTCGTGCAGGAAAAGACCAGATCAAGCAGATGGCTGCTATGAGAGGATTGATGTACGATCCATTGGGAAGAATCGTAGAGCTGCCGGTTAAATCTAACTTCCGTGAAGGTCTTTCTATTTTCGAGTACGTTAACTCAGCAAGAGGTTCACGCAAAGGATTGACTGACTCAGCACTCAGAACTGCTGATGCAGGATACTTGACCAGAAGATTGGTTGATGTAGCTCATGATGCTATTATTAGAGAGGAAGAATGTGGTAGTGAAGAAGGTTTAACTGTCAATGTCGCAGACAAAGATAACAAAGATTACATCAATAACATGATCTTAGGCCGCGTAGTCTTGTCTGATATCAAGAGCAAAGATTCCAAGAAAGTATTGGTAAAGAAAGGTGATATTGTAGATCACAATGCAGTAGAAGAGGTAATTGCTGATAAGAGTATTACTGAAGTTGAGATTAGAACTCCTTTGTACTGCAAACTGAAGTATGGTATTTGTGCAAACTGCTATGGTTGGGATCTTTCTTCCTACAAGAAGGCTGATATTGGTACCCCAGTTGGAGTTTTGGCAGCCCAGTCTATTGGTGAGCCAGGAACTCAGCTTACCATGCGTGTAAAGCACTTTGGAGGAGTTGTTATGTCAGACGTTACGCAAGGTTTGCCAAGAGTAGAAGAACTTTTTGAAGTCAGAAGACCAAAGAACCTTGCTCCAATTGCTGAAATTAGTGGTAAAGTAGAGGTGTCCGAAGTTGAAGATGGTATTGTTATCCGAGTAAGAAATACAAAGGTAAAACCAGCAGAAGAGAGAGAATACTTTGTACCAAAGACAGCAACTGTATTGGTTGAGGAAGGTGAGACTGTAGTAGCAGGAACTCAGCTTTGCGAAGGATATTTGGACCCAAGAGATGTTTTGAAAGTTGGTGGATTACAAGCTGCTCAAGAGTATCTTACCAAAGAAGTACAAAAGGTGTATGAGTCACAAGGTATTTCTATTCACTACAAACATTTTGAGACAATAGTACAAAAGATGTCTGATAAGGTTATGATTGTGTCTCCAGGAGATACATCTCTCTTACCAGGAGAATTAGTGAGCAAGACCAGTTTTGAAAATGAGAACGCAAATGTTATCTCAGAAGGTGGAGAACCTGCAACTGCACGAGAGACTATCTTGGGTGTTACCAAAGCAGCACTGGTTACTGACTCATGGCTTTCAGCAGCTTCTTTCCAAGAGACTACTCAGGTACTGACAGAGGCAGCACTTGAAGGAAGAGAAGATGATCTTATTGGTTTGAAAGAAAATGTTATTGTTGGAAGACTCATCCCTGTCCGCGAGGAGTTCATTGAAAGTGGACAGCCTGCCTAATTTATAGTAAAATACCCTACGTTATGCCAACACTTAATCAACTGGTAAAAAAAGGAAGACAAAAGAAAATAAAGAAGGTCAAAGCGACTGGTCTACGTTCTATCTTTAATGCTAAAGATAGAAGTTATAAAGAGAATGCTTCTCCACAGAAAAGAGGAGTAGTTACACTTGTGCGTACAATGACGCCAAAAAAACCAAACTCAGCTTTGCGAAAAGTTGCCAGAGTAAAGCTTTCCAACCGTGAAGAAGTTACTGCCTATATTCAAGGTATTGGTCATAATCTTGCAGAACACGGTATCGTGTTGGTAAGAGGAGGAAGAGTAAAAGACTTACCATCTGTTAAATATCACTTAGTTAGAGGTAAATTTGATCTTGCCGGTGTTGAAGGAAGAACAACTTCACGCAGTAAGTATGGCGCAAAAAGGCCACAAGCAAAATAAAAGGAGAAATATACTATGCCAAGAGGTGGAAAAAACATAAAAAGAAGAACAGTTGAAGAAGACCCAATGTATGGGAGTGTCTTAGTTTCAAAATTCATTAACAGACTGATGGTTGATGGAAAGAAGACAACTGCACAACGGGTAGTGTACGGTGCATTTGAACTTCTGAAAGAACAAGGACATGCTGATCCCTTGGATGTGTTTGAAACAGCCCTTGATAATGTAGGACCTCAGCAAGAAGTAAGAGCTAAAAGAATTGGTGGAGCAGCCTATCAGGTACCTACAGAGGTTAGAGGTAATCGACGTATGTCTTTGGCTATTCGCTGGATTTTAGAAGCTGCAAAGAAAAGATCAGATGCTGAGTACAAAACAATGGCTGCAAAACTCGCTGCAGAATTTTTAGCTGCAAAAAATAGCGAAGGTGAGGCAATTCGCAAGAAAGAAATCGCTCACAAAATGGCAGAATCTAACAAAGCGTTTGCTCACTTCAGATGGTAAGCTAAGCTTGTTAGTTAATTCCTCTTTAGAAGTCGCCTTCAGGCGATTTTTTTATATCTCAATAATAGCATATGGTTTTTTAGGGTTTAATTTATGCATGACTGGATATGAGACATTGTAAACCGCAATACCTCTGGGTGTTTTTCCCTTATGTGTACCGTGATGAGCATGTCCATGGAAAACAGCAAAAGCAGCAGAACGGTCTATGGGGTCTACCAGTCGGGATGAGCCTAAAAAAGGATATATCTCTTTTGCTTCACCTTCAAGAGTGTCTGTGATAGGCGCATAATGGAGTACTACTATTTTTTTCGTTGTTTCGAGTTTTGATAATGCAGTCTCCAGCCTCAATGACTCATTTACCGATACTGCTACAAAATCTTTGACTGCTTTTTCTCCCCATGACTGTAGAATGTGATTCTCAAATCCTCCTGCAAATCCTTTGATTCCGGCAAAACCTATATCTTTTACTACCTGTTCTTCTCCGTCCAGTACTATGGCATGATTTTTGGCTAGTATTTGTTTTATTTTTTCTTCTTGTCCTGCCTCATAATCATGATTGCCGAGTACTGCTAGGACAGGAATAGTAAGCGGGTAGATAATTTGAGCGAGAACCTCTGCTTCTTCTATAGTTCCTCTATCAGTTAAGTCTCCACACAGGAGTATCAGATCAGACTCAGCCGCCATGTGTGAGAAAAGCTCTCCGTGATCTGTATCACTTATCCTGCCAATATGTAAATCAGCCACTGCTGCTATTTTCATCCGTACAGATATATTACTTATGGTAGATGAAGGGATAGTAAAAAAAGTGTAAGAAGGGAGTTAAGGAATATGTACTTGCTTGCTAGTTGAAGATTACTCAATGCTGATGCTTAAAATTTTATCTCCTATTTCAATTTTCTCAACTACATCCATACCTTCTGTAACTTCCCCAAAGTTAGTGTACTGCTTGTTAAGCCAACTGGCATCTTTTTTGGTAATAAAAAATTGGGCATCATTGGAAACTGCGATATCACTGCCTCGGGCAATTCCTACAGATCCTTTTACAAAAGCATGGTCATTGAGTTCTGTTCTCATTTTGCCTCCTCCTGTGCCATCACCCTTGGGATCTCCACCTTGAATAACCCAATCCTCTACACGATGAAAAGTGAGGTCTTGATAAAAGCCACTTGCAGCTTTGTTGGCGAAGTTAGCAACGGTTTGGGGTGCGTCATTACTAAATAATTGGATAGTAATATCTCCTTTTGTTGTTTTGATAACTGCTTTTTCTACTGTTGCCACTGGTTGACTATTCTGAGGCACAGATTGTTGAGGTTGTTGCTGCATTTGCTGTTGTTGGGCAGGAGCGGCTTGCTGCTGTTGCGGGTTGATAAAGGACTGATTTTGATTTCCATTCAAGAGTAATGATTTATTATCAATGGTAGGTGATGGACCGTAATTGGTAAGAGAAGGTGCAGTTGAAGATGTGTTGTTTTGATTGAGAAAAAATACCAGAGCAACAATTGCGATAATAACAATGGAGAAAATAGTAAAATTAAGACCACTACTATTCATAATGCGTTTTTGATTATACCAAATAATTACAATAAGCGTTATAACTTGATAAGGTCTTTGGAAGATATAGTAAGAATTCTAATACCTTTTTTCGTATACAATATCGTGTCTTCAATGCGTATACCTGCCAAGTTGGGTACATAAATACCTGGTTCTACGGTAACAACCATGTTGTCCTTAAGCGTACCCTCAGCGTGAGGAGAAAGGGCTGGTGACTCATGCACGTCTATCCCTATGCTATGTCCTAACCCATGCGCAAAAGGTTCAAAATTATGATTCTGAATGATGTTAAAAGCGTATTGATGGACTGCAGATAACTGCAAGTTTTCAGAAGCTTGATCTTGCATCATTTGTAGGGTGGCTTCTTGAGCAGTGCGAGTCGCATGATACATTTCTTGTACCTGTGGCGAGGTATTACCAAAAAAAACCGTTCTACTCATATCAGCGCAATAGTTATGTACCTTTGCTCCAAAATCAAAGAGAATAACACCATCTGCTGCTTCTAGTGCTTTTTGTCCTGTATGGTGATGTGGGATAGCTGCGTGTGAGCCAAAAGCAACAATAGAGGGGAAGGCAAGATCTGCTCCTTCTTTTTTGATAAAGTATTCAAGTTCTAGTGCCAATTCATACTCTTTGACTCCTTCTTTGGTAAAAGGAAGAATATGCTCAAATGCTTTGTCAGTAAGTTGTGAGGCTTGAGTGATGTACTCTATTTCTTCCTCATCTTTTATCATACGCAGTGTTTCAACAGATGTTTTGATACTTGCTAGTTTTATGCCTGAAAGACTTTTTTTCAGTTCCAAATACTCCCAAAGCAGCATATCTTTTCCTTCAAATCCGAGCATCTTTACGTGTTCTTTATGCAAAATGCTGCCAATTTCTGCAAACAGATCGTACTTTGCTTTTATTTCAACTACCTGTATGGCTGGATTTGTGATTGCATCTGAATAGCGCTTGTCAGTAAAAAGGTATATTTGGTTTTCAGTGACTAGCAAGAACCCATCTCGTTCTGCTCCTAAAAATAAATCTATGCTGGTAAGGTAAAAAATATTACTAGGGTTGGTAATAAAGACTGCTTGTATATCCTGAGGCGCAAAAGTATCACGTAGTTTTCTAATCCGCTCTTTTTTCATACTCATATGCTTTTTTTATTTTAGCACACGGGTATGAAGGCTTAGAACTAACTAAATGCTATACTTGCAGGTTTACAAATATCTCTCTATGAGGTAAAATAGCTAAGTCTTCTTAAAAAGACGTGTTTTTTTATTGTTTTAAAAATATATGGCTGACAAAAATAATAGACTCTATCCATTAGATAAAATTAGAAACATTGGAATCATTGCTCACATTGATTCCGGTAAAACGACCACCACTGAGCGTATTCTCTACTACACTGGTAGAAGTTACAAGATTGGAGATATTGATGAAGGAAATACAGTCATGGACTGGATGGATCAGGAAAGAGAGCGTGGTATTACTATTGTTTCTGCTGCTACTACCACCTTCTGGAAAGATACCCGTATTAACATTATTGATACTCCCGGACACGTAGACTTTACCGCAGAAGTAGAACGCTCTTTGCGTATTCTTGATGGTGCTGTAACTGTACTTGATGCAGAAGAAGGAGTACAGTCTCAATCTGAAACTGTGTGGAGACAAGCTGATAAATATAACGTTCCTCGTCTTTGTTTTGTCAACAAAATGGACAAGATTGGCGCAGACTTCTTAAAGACTGTCAAGAGTATTGAGGAGAGACTCGGTGCAAATCCTGTTATTATGGTGCTTCCTATTGGTGCTGAAAGTGATTTTGTGGGAGTATTTGACCTTCTAAATATGAAATCTATTGTGTGGAGTGGTGAGGATTTGGGAGCGAAATTCACTGTTTCTGATGATATTCCAGCAGGTATGGAAGCCCAAATTGAAGAGTACAGAAATAAGATGATTGAAAAGATTGCAGAGACAGATGATGCACTTCTTGAAAAATATTTCAGTGGAGAAGAAATTTCCAATGAAGAGTTACAGCAGGCACTCAGAAGCGCAACTATTGCTTATAAAGTTGTACCTATTTATGCAGGATCATCTTTGAGAAATAAAGGAGTACAGCCTCTACTTGATGCAGTAGTAAGTTATCTTCCGTCTCCTGCAGACTTAAAAGAAGTGAAAGGACTACATCCAAGAACTGGTGAGGAAGAGACTCGACAGCTTATTTTGGAAGAGCCTCTTTCAGCATTTGCTTTTAAAGTACAGGTAGATCCTCATGTAGGTAAAATTACGTATCTAAGAATTTATTCAGGAAAACTTGAATCAGGATCTTATGCGTATAATAGCTCTAAAGATACTAAAGAGCGAGTGGGACGACTGCTTTTGATGCACGCTAACCAAAGAGAAGAAATTAAAGAAGCCTATGCTGGTGAAATTGTTGCTGTTGTAGGACTCAAAGAAACCGTTACTGGAGACACGCTTTGTGATCAGGACCATCCTATTGTTTTAGAGCAAATTACCTTCCCAGAACCTGTTATTTCTCTTGCTATTGAGCCAAAAACAAAATCAGATCAGGAAAAATTAGGTGCAGCCATGAAAAGGTTGATGGAGGAAGATCCTACCTTTACTGTAAAAACAGATCATGATACTGCTCAGACTATTATTTCCGGTGTAGGAGAATTGCAATTGGATATTATGGTAGAGCGTATGAAGAGAGAATTTGGAGTGGAGGCAAATGTAGGTGCTCCACAAGTGGCTTATAAAGAGACTATCACTGGTAGTGCAGAAGCAGAAGGAAAATACATCAGACAAACCGGAGGACGTGGTCAGTATGGACATTGTATGATTCGCATTGAGCCAAAAGGCCGTGGTGAAGGGTATGAATTTGTTGATGCTATTAAAGGTGGAGCAATTCCAAGTGAGTTTATCAAATCAGTACAAAATGGTATCAAAGAAGCAATGGAAAATGGTGTGCTTCTCGGGTATCAGCTTACTGACTTGAAGGTTACTTTGTACGATGGATCATTCCATGAGGTTGACTCTTCTGATATCGCCTTTAAGATTGCTGGAAGCCAGGCATTACAGTCTGGTGCACGCAAAGCACAACTTACCCTTTTGGAGCCTATTATGAAGGTAGAAGTAACCACTCCTGAAGAATTTATGGGAGATGTTATTGGTGATCTTTCCTCCAAGAGAGCACAAATCCTGGGTACTGAGGAAAGAGGAAATGCTCGCATTATTAAAGCCATGGTACCATTGGCAGAACTTACGGGATACGCTACTTCACTACGTTCTATTACGCAGGGACGAGCCACTCCTTACGTTGAGCCTTCTCATTATGAGGAAGTACCAAAGAATATTATTGATCAAATGCTTTCAAAATCTACCTTCTCAGGAAGAATTGAAGCTTAGAATCCCCTATATTCTGTAATTATTATCCTTATATCCCTTATGTCATCAAGATCTACTGAAAGAGGAGAAAATGTTATTTCTTTTCCTGTCTCCCATACAAGAGATGTTTCTACCCCTCGTGATTTACCAGAAGGACACATAGCAGAGGTTATCCCTTTCCCCACTGATGAAAAACAAGAATCAATGGCTCTTGCAGAGGAAATTGCAAAAGAATTGAAAGCAATGTATGTAGGAGAGGAAGATGAGGATGGTAGAGTAAAAAAACACAGATTTGTATTTCACAGGTTACCTGTAATAAGAGATGGAGAAGTAGCATATTCATATCTTGATATTGATGTGTTAGCAAACAGTGTATTTTTTTCTGCACAGGATGGATTAAGAATAGAGGTTAATGGGGTAACAGAAATAAAGGTGCGTAAAAATTGTGTTGATTTTAATAAACAAGATGAGTCAGGAGTAACTAGATTGCACATAAACAGTAATGGAAATGCTAGTTTGAGCCAATCATCAAATATGGTTGTTTTACTTGAAAACTTAGAAACACGCCCTGAAGGATCAGAAGAAGCATTAAGCAATTTATTGCAGTTCCACCGTGAAGATGGAGAATAGATTCGATTGCATTCATTCTTCTCTTTACCTATAATGTACTCACTGTATGGCTCGCAAAAAAATCTCTGAATACGCAGCAAAGAACTTATTGTACCGTTTTTTAGACACTCCTTATACTGGTATTAGTATCCACTCATCACAAGATTTAGAAAAAATACAAACCCTCTCAACTGAGAAAACATATGTCGTAAAAGTTGATGAAGGGGTAAAGGGAAGGTTTAAGAAAGGGTTGGTGTTACTTGATGTTACCAAAGAGGACATACCTGCATCCATAAAAAAATTAGAAGAAAAAGGATATACCCAGTTTTTAGTTGAAGAGTTTTACCATTATAAGGCAGAAGAAGAGCATTATTTAGCAATTGAAAGAGTACGAGAGGGATACAAATTGCTGTATTCTGAAAAAGGTGGCATTGCCATTGAGGAACATGTAGCAGCAGTACAAGAAAAGATTTTCACTACCAAAGAAGGAATAGAATCTGTTGCTACAGAATTACATCTGGATCCTTTACTGTTGCTCAATATTTTGGAGGTTTTTGATGCGTATTACTTCTCCTTTTTAGAAATAAATCCTTTTATTAAAAAAGACAACCGCTTTATTCCTGTTGACCTAGCAGTAGAAGTAGACAGTGCAGGTGCATTTTTTGTGCAGAACGGCTGGAAGCAAGAGGATATGGTGGAAGAAGGAAAAGACAAAACAAAAGAGGAAAAAAATATTGATATGCTCTCTTCCAAAAGCCAGGCTTCTTTTAAATTGAATATGTTGCATACAGATGGTTCTCTTTTTATGCTCTTATCAGGTGGGGGAGCAAGCCTGGTAGTAGCAGATGAGGCATATAATTTAGGTTTTGGCAAAGAAGTAGCAAATTATGGCGAATATAGTGGCAATCCAACAGAAGAGGAGACATATATTTACACGAAAAATTTGTTACAGCTTTTACTACAATCAAGCGCAAAACAAAAAATGCTGATAATAGCAGGGGGAGTGGCCAATTTTACGGATGTAAGGATTACGTTTAGGGGTATTATAAAAGCACTGGATGAAGTAAAAGAAACCTTGCAACAAGAAGAGGTAAAAGTATATGTAAGACGAGGTGGACCTAACCAAGAAGAAGGTTTGGCAATGATGAAAGAATTCTTAACAAAAGAACAGCTGTATGGACAGGTAAGTGGTCCTGAAATTGTCTTAACAGATGTTGTTAAAAATGCAGTTGCGTTACTTGAAAAATAACTATGCTTACGATATCAAATATTAGAAAAACAGCGCACACCATACTCTGTATTGGTAGTCATCCAGGCATTATTCAGTCTATGCTGGATTTTGACTATTTAGCTGGTAAAAAAGAGCCAAGTGTAGTTGCTATTCTTGCAGCAGGAAGAAATTCTGAAAAGTATTTCTTTGGCAAAAGGGAAATACTCCTACCAGTGTATCACTCATTGCAAGCAATTCCAGAAGAGGTAAAACAGCACATTACCCTCTTTTTAAATCTGTCCTCTGCCAGAAGAGTGCTTTCTAGCACCCAAGATGTACTAGAACAGCTTCCAAACATACAGGGAGGAGCAATTTTTGCAGAAGATGTGCCTGAAAAACACTCACTAGATCTTTATCAAATAACTCGAGAAAAAGGAGTTTTTATAGTGGGTCCGGCAAGTGTGGGACTGCTTATTCCAGGAGTACTCAAGTTAGGTGCAGTTGGTGGGGTCGATATGCGGCAGTTAGTCGATTCACATTTATTTACTTCCGGAAGTGTGGCAGTATTTTCAGCCTCCGGTGGGATGACGAATGAATTAATTCGTATTGTAACGCAGCAAGGAAAGCGCCTTTCTTTTGCTCTTGCTTTTGGAGGAGATAGATTTCCCATTACGAGTCCAGAGGACGCACTGCTTGCAGCTGAGCAAGATCCTGACACTGATACTATCTGCTACTTTGGAGAATTAGGAGGAACAGATGAGTATGTTATTGCTCAATTGTTGCATGAGAAAAAAATAACCAAAAAAGTCATTTGTTATATTGCTGGTGTTATTGCGGACCTTTTTGAAACTCCTCCCCAATTTGGACACGCCAAAGCCATGGCAAAAGACAAACAGGAAAGCGCACAAGAAAAGAGAAAAATCTTACAAGAAGCAGGAGCTATTGTGCCTGAGTCTTTCACTGCATTTGTAGAAGAGATAAAAAAGCTTCCTACAATCTCCTATAAAGAAGTAGATGTAACCGAAAAAATGCAGGCGATAAGAAGTCGAAAAAAAGCTCTTTTTTCCTCTTCTATCTCAGGTGATAAAGACGGACAAGCACAGATACTAGGTATTGATTTACTTACTTTTGCTAAAAGCCATTCGTTTGCTGCTACTGTTGCCTCTCTTTTTCTGGGACGGGAAGTCCAGTCAAAAGAAGTGGAAGACTTTATTGATTTTATCCTCCGCTTGTTAGTGGATCATGGGCCGTATCAATCAGGAGCAGTGAATACCATGATTACTGCTCGTGCGGGAAAGGACTTGCCATCAGCACTTGCATCAGGCATTTTAACGATTGGACCTCGTTTTGGCGGAGCAGTAAATCAGGCAGCTTTGAATTGGCTGAAAGGTGCAGAGAGTAAAAAATCGGTTATAGAATTTGTGGAGGACTTTGCTAGAAGAAAGGAATATATTTCAGGCATTGGACATAAAAAATACAGAATTGACTTTCCAGATCCAAGGGTTGAGGAAATCTTAAAATTTACAGATGGTCTCAAAGAGAAAAAGTACGTGCAATTTGCACAATCAGTAGAAAAAGTTACCGCAACCAAAAAAGGTAATTTGATTTTAAATGTTGATGGTGCCATTGCAGCAGTTTTGCTGGACTTATTGAGCGAAAAAGAGGGGATGAATGAGCAAGAGCTACAAAAATTGGCAGAACATGAATTCTTTAATGCACTCTTTATTGCTTCCCGTTCTATTGGTTTTATTGCTCACTATTTGGATCAAAAAAGGCTTGATGAAGGGTTATTTAGATTATCAGAAGATGATGTGCTAGGAGTTTAAAAAGCGAAAGGTATGAAACCAGGGGACATAGTTTTTCAAGGAAAATCGAAGAAAGGAACAGAGTTTGTGATTGGTTATCCTACTAATGAAGATATCCCAGCCATGCACTCCTATATTAATAATCTCTCACAAGAAAGAACGTTTGTAACTTTTCAAGGAGAGGAAATTACGCTTGAGCAAGAAGAAGAGTTTGTGCAGGGTTTTCAGCAAAGGATGGAAAATAAAACAGGCGTGTTGCTGGTTGTGAAGACAGAAGATAGTATCATTGGTGTTGCAAGTATTGATTTGAATGAAGGGATTTTTTCTCATGTAGGATCATTAGCAGTATCAATTGCTAAAGGACATAGGGGAGAGGGAATTGGGAGTACACTGATGGAAAAAGTTATTTCTGAAGCAGAGAAGAATCTTTCTGCATTAAAGATAATAACGTTAAGAGTTAACGGTAATAATATCGTAGCCTATGACTTGTATAAAAATAAATTTGGTTTTCAAGAAGCTGGAAGGATTCCAAAAGGTGTATTTCATAAAAACGAGTATGTAGATGAAGTGTATATGTATAAGTTTACAAACGCATTTCAGTAATGGATGAAATTGAAAAATTAAAAAGCACATTACAAAAGAAAAATATAAAAGGGTTAGCACTGGATATTGATGAAACACTGTCAGGAACAGTAATCCATTGGATGCACCAGATGTTATTAGACTTAGGTAATCCTGAAAATCTTACTCCTGCTCAAATAATTAAAAAATACAGATACCCAGAGAATGTTCCTTATTGGCAAACGGAAAAAGGTTATCAATGGATAGAAGAAAAAAGAAGAGACAATGCTATGCAGATTGATATACCTCTTGTAGAAAATGCAAATCATGTGGTAGAAAAAATAAATGCAATGATTCCTATAGTTGCTTATATTACTGCTCGTCCAATATCCATCAAGGAAGGGACAAAAAAATGGCTTCAAAAACACAACTTTCCACTTGCTCCTCTGATTATGGCTCCTGATGAAATATTGGTTGAAGGGAGAAGTGAATGGAAAGCGCAAGTAATGCAGTATCTTTATCCAGAAGTCCTTGGAATAGTTGATGATAATCCTGGATTTCTCAAGTTCCTTCCTCATGATTATAAAGGAATAGTTTTTCTCTATAACAATGACGAATACAATAATTCAGTACATACTGTTATTCCTTGTCCTAGGTGGGAAGATGTGTATTTACAGGCGCAGAGTATGTGTAAACCCCATGAAACTCAGTAAAGCATTTAGAGTTGAGGTATAATAAGACATAGTATGGGTGCTGAGGATGAACTGGGAAAGGAGTATTTAATACATCGACTACCGGTTGATGCAAAAATAAAGAGAAGAGAGGGTGATGCAGTAACGACTCATCGGGAAGTAGCAGGAGCAATTGATGTTCACTTGTCTCAGTCTCCAGAAGAAAAATTAGATGAGATTAATAGGAAGAGAAAAAACATTGAAAAAATATTCAAACAAATGCATACTGATGCAGAGGTTACTTGTGAAGTAATCTATCCTCGATCAACAGGAAAGAATGAGGTAGTAGAAGATGATAGTTAAAGAAAATGTAGATTTATCAGAAATACTGTGGTACAAAATTGGCGGGAAAGCACGCTACGTATTGGAGTGTGAAAATAAAGAGGATGTACTGGATGCAGTCAACTTTATTTTTGAGAACAATATTGAACAGTATTTTGTCGTAGGCTGGGGTTCAAATCTTATTTTTCCTGATGAAGCATACGATGGAGCAATTATTTACCTGAAGCACGGAGATGATGGTTCTATGTATGTTACAAATGATCATTTCATTGATTGTTATGCAGGGAATTCTTTGGATAGTCTTATCAATTTTTCATTTAAAAACCACTTAGTGGGTCTTGAGTGGGCAGGTGGATTACCTGGAACAGTTGGCGCAGGAGTCAGAGGTAATGTGGGTGCTTTTGGCGGAGAAATACAAGACCTATTTGTGGAAGCAGAAGTTTTGGAGGTAACAGATGCAGGCGCAACAGTCAGAAAAATTACTAAAAATGATATGCATTTTGCATATAGAAGTAGTCTGGTAAAGCAAAGAGGAAATATGATAGTGCTCTCAGCACTTTTTGATTTTACACAGGCCACTCCTTCACAAGTTCAGGAAGCAAGAGATATCTATCAGCAAAATATAAAGTACAGAAAAACAAATCATCCGTTGGAATTTCCTAACTGTGGTTCAGTCTTTAAAAATATCCATGAAAAAGAAAAAGTAGAAAAAATACTTGCCGTAATGCCTGAGATAGAGGAAAAAGTAAAAAATAACTGGCATGGAAAGGTATCTATGGGGTATCTGATTCACAAATTAGGACTTACCGGATATAAAGTAGGAGATGCTCAAGTCAGTGAAAAACATAATAACTTTATTGTAAATGTGGGACATGCGAAAGCAGAGGATGTGAGAAAAATTATTACCAATATTCAGAAAAAGTTTCAGGATACGTTTGGTTTTGCTCCAGAGGTAGAGGTAGAAATTGTAAAGCTGAATAAATAAAAATATCAGTAACCTACAAGAGTAACTATATGGATAATGATATTGAAAGTAAAGTAAAAAACTTTGGAAGAGGTAGTGAAAAGAAACTTTCTTTACCAGGAGGTAATGAGCCGCAGACAAAACAATTTGAGGAGAGATTGAAAGATGTATCTTCACAGGAAACTTTTCCTCCGGAAAATGAAATTGATGCCGTACGGGCAAAGATTCATACACTGACGGGACAAAAGGACGACGAAGGAAGTTTAGGACAAAATGTTGATGTAGCAACTGGTGATGTGCTTGAGGATAGAAATGAAGAGGAGAGATTTACCCGAAGAAAAGCTATGGAAAAAGGACTTAAACTTGGATTGGGTGGAATTGCTTGGGCAGCTGGAATTAATGCCTTGAATTGGATCCGAGGAAACAATGATAGAAGAGGTCCCTTTGAACGGACACCAGAAAGAATGCCATACACCGCAGAACAAGTACCCGATGTTGAAATGGAAAGGATACCACAACGAGATATGTCTTTTTATAATCTTTTATTTCCCAATTTAGAAAATCTAGGAGAAGAAGCACAAGATGCGTTGGCGACAGAAGTAGAAAAATACAGAAATGATTACTTACAAAAAGAACGTGTTGTGATTGATGAAATCATAAGTAAAAGAGATCCTGTAATTCAGGAAGTGGTTGAAAACATAAAAGGTATTGATGACGAAAGAAAAGTATTTTTGAGAAAAGCATTAGGAGGGATTATTTTTGCAGAGTCTAGAAATGTTGAAAATCCTTCCGAGGATGAGGATGTTGTGGGATTGTGTCAGGTAAAGACTGGCACTGCTGGTCTTTCAAGGGAAGCATTGCTTCATCCAGAAACAAATATCAAAGCTGCAGCAGAGTATTTAAACACATTGTGTAATACCATACCAGACCGTGCATTAGCTTTGTGGGCATATAATATTGGGGAAGGAAATATTGCATATTTTATGGGGAACTATTTAAACGCATTAGACTCTAAAACTCCAGAAATGATAGAAGATATACAAGAGATGCTAGATAAAAATAGTGAAGCACGAGTAAATTTGATTGAAAAGTATATTAACAATGGGATGGTAGATTTTTATACGCTTGTGTCTTCTTCAACTGTTGATAATGTAATAAAATCAGAAATTGATGAAGAGGAAACGTCAGGATATGTATATCGAGTTGCCGGAGCAGCTTTAGCAGCAGAACAGCGAACAGCAGAAATGAAGTTAGGATAAATAAAGAATCCCTTTTTTCTTATCGACCTGAGATGTTTCCTCTGTCTCCTCTTCGTAATGCTTTTCTATGACCATGCCCTGGTTTTGTTTCCTGAGGTTGTTTCTGTGGAATAAAGGCTTCTTGTCCTTCTTGCAGAGTTTCTTCTGGCTCTACTATAAATAAACCCCTTCCATCCTTTCGATATGAAAATGGCATAATGCGACTTTCTTTTGGCATATAACGTAAATAAATAGAAGGGCAGGGGAAATTTTTAGTATACAAAAGGAATCAGGCTTGCTGTTTTTTGTATATACTCATGATACTGTTTGGCAAAGTGTGCTTTGAGCAAATCTTCCTCAAATTGGACTTTTATATAAAGATCTACTACCAAAATAACAAAAGCCGCAAATCTACCAAAGGTAAAGAAGTTAAGTAATAGTGCAAGAGCAATCAAGATTACTCCTGTATACATCGGATGGCGGATATATTTATATGGTCCGGTAGTAATAAGGGTACTTCCTTTTCCTGGTTGAGGAGTGATTTGAAAGGTGGTAGTTCTCATATGCCAAAAAGCCCAGAAAATAAGGAAAAACCCCAGGCTCATGATAAGGAGGGTAACAGGGTTTTGAGGGACAACAACTCCGCTTAAGAATAAATACAGCAGGACAAAAAATTGGATACCAACCAGAATGAGTGATTTAGGATCATTTGAAAGCATATATTTATTATATAGAGGTAATAAGTTTTTTACAAACGTAAGTTGATTACTTTAAATAAAACGTCTCTCCATCGGAGATCTTGGATTTGGGTTTGTTCTTGTCCTCAGTTTGTTTTGACTGTTTTTCTTGATTTTT
Source organism: uncultured Gammaproteobacteria bacterium (assembly GCA_964427615.1). Taxonomy (GTDB): domain Bacteria; phylum Patescibacteriota; class Microgenomatia; order Levybacterales; family GWA1-39-11; genus CAYRUR01. The sequence goes on from CAYRUR010000001.1 coordinate 274,112, forward strand.
ATCATGTGGTTTTTTATCGGTATATTGTTTTTGCTGAGCTTGATGATGTTGTACATTTTTATGGTCTTTTGATTGTTTTTTTTCAGAAGAAGGATTGTGTTGTGGATGCTGTTTTGCAGTCTGTTGAGTTGGTTGGCCTTGTTTTGCCTGTGCTTTTTCTTCTTGCTTTTGGGCAGGATGATTTGTTGGTTGTCCGGCTGAATGGTGGGGTTTTTCCTGTTGTTTGACTGGAGTTTTTACCTCTTGGTTTTTGACAGAAGCAGTAACTGATAAGTCAGATTGTTTTTGCTGTGGTAGATTACTTGGTGCTCTTTGCTCTTGTTTAGGTGCTGGCCCGTCATATTTTTTATATTCAGGTTTTTCTACTACTAAAGGAGTTATCGTTTTATAATATCTTTCCTGAGATCCTTTTAAGACTTTTGGCCTATTTTGGTTACGACTATTAGGTAACGGCAAAGTTTGAGCCAAAAATGGAGAGCTTGTCATACCATCAATAGAGAGTCTGGTAATAATTTGATGCCTTCCAAGTGCGAGAATATCCTCTGCCTGGTATCTTTCTCCAAATTCTTTGGCTAAAATATCTAAATCCTCAGCTCCCACTAAAAAGGTCATGAGTGTGCCGACATTTCCAAAAATAGCACTTTTCAGTTCCGGTGGAAGTTGAGCCATGTACTGATTAGCAAGTGTTAAATTTAGACGATACTTGCGTGCCTCAGATAAGATTTTAATAAAGGAGGTAGTGGCAAAGTTCTGGAACTCGTCAACATAGAGAAAGAAGTCCTTACGTTCTGCTTCAGGTATATACACACGATTCATGGCCGCCAATTGTAGTTTGGTAATAGTCATAGCACCTAGCAATGCAGAGTTATCTTCTCCCATTTTTCCTTGTGAAAGGTTGAAAAGCAGGATTTTTCTGTTGTTCATAATGTCTTCCAGATCAATAGTTGATTTAGGGTGTCCTACGATATTGCGGATAACATTGGAGGATAAAAATTGTCCTACTTTATTTAAAATTGGAGAGGTTGATTCTGTCATCATACGGTCATTCATTTTATTGAACTCATCCAGCCAGAAGGCTTTGATGACAGGATCAGTAACATATGTTTCTACAACTCTAGTGCGATATTTGTCATCTGTTAGAATGCGTGGTACGAGCATAAGTGTAGCATTGGGAATTTCAAGTAAAGTTAGAATAGTATTGCGTAAAATATACTCCAGTCGCGGTCCCCAAGAGTTTCCGTATAATTTATAGAAAATCGCTACGATACCGGAGGCAATCAGATCTTTTTGTGAAAGATCTTCATCCAATGGATTTAAATGAAATGATTTGCCTGTTCCTTCTGTGGGACTCAGATATACTACATCATTAATGCGATATGAAGGAATATAATCTAGGATTGTTTCACATAAATCTCCGTGAGGATCAATAACTGCCAGTCCTTCACCATTTCTAATATCGTTGATTACCATATTAGCAATAAGCGTTGATTTTCCGACACCTGTTTTTCCGATGATATAGGTGTGTTTTCTCCTATCAATACGCTTCATACCAAAAGTAGAGAGGGTATTGCGAAAATAGGTTTTTGCAAAAAAATTAATTTCTTTTTTTCCTTCTGCATCAAGTCCTAAAGCAATGGGGAGGTCTTCTGGAGCATCAGAAAAAATTGTTTTTGCCCAGGAGATGTTGTGGATAGTTGAAAGTTGTTTGCCAGGAAAATGGAAAAGGGTAGCAATCTCTGAAAGATTTAGTATTTGGCCTGTAGGGATAAAAGATCCGCTACGGGTGATAAAAGCAGTATGTAGCTTGTCCTTTTGCCATAGATAAGGTTTTTTAAGCGACAGGCTGTTTCCGCTTGCGTTATTAAAGCCTGAAAAAGCAGTGGCGATTTGCAAAAAGAGGTCTTTATTAGGGCTTTTGACAAAGAGGCGGATACCTACCTTAAAACCATGTTGTCCTATTTTTTCACCAATCACCGCTGCATGAGGATTGGTAGAAGTAGTGCCGTCTGCGTTGGTGGTCTTTTTTTCCATTTGTGCTCTTCCACTTGACTGCCAACTATTGCCAATTGGGACCAATAAATACTGAATGACCACCTGATCTTCTTGGGTAAGCTTTGATAACAAGCCTAATAGTGAGGAAAGAGGGTCTACTTCCTTAAAATCAGTATATGTTTTTAAGGGGAGCAGATGTGATTGGTTGAGTGTAAGTTGTCCTTCGCGGATAGGAGCAGTAGGTTGGAGAACATACTTTAGGTAGTCTTCTTGCAAATGTCTTATTTGGGAATGTGGGTACTGTGAGTAAATCTGGCTTTCAATAAAGGGGGCAAGTGCTTTTGGGAGGACAACATAAAAATAAATAGTCTGGTCAAAAACAGCAATTTCAAAACTGATAGGAATGCCCTTTTTGATGAAAAAATAATGGGTTTTGCGCAGATTGGTAAGACTGGCTAACAACTGTACCATTACTTCCGGAGTTTCTTCACCAGTGCGTGGTGTTTTTATCTCTAAAATAGCCTTTTCTTCCATGTGATTTTTACCTCTAAATTATACCAGACAAAGGGGGAAATAAAAACGGAAAGAAGAATATACATGAGACATGATATAATAGTAACATATATGAAATTAGAACCAGGCATGACAGCTCCTCTTTTTACTGCAAAAGACCAAAACGGAGAAGAACATAGCTTGCAAGATTACAGAGGTAAAAAAGTTTTTCTTTATTTTTATCCAAAAGACGATACTCCCGGATGTACTAAAGAAGCTTGTGGAGTACGGGATAATTTCCAGGAGATAGCAAAAGAGGTGGTAGTGTTAGGGGTCAGCAAAGATAGTGTAGCAAGCCATAAACATTTTGCAGAAAAATATCACCTTCCTTTCACACTTCTCTCAGATGAGAAGGGAGAGATTCTTGAAAAATACGGCACAGACGGCACGTTTTTTCCTAAAAGAACCTCATTTATTATTTCTGAGGATGGAGTGATTGAAAAAGTATATGAAAAAGTAAAACCAGAAGAACATGCCACGGAGATTCTTCAAGACCTGGCAGCCCTCTAATTTCCTCACAGGGGTTGCAAATTATTTTTCATTTTGTCATCATTAAAGAATAATGAACCGTTTTTCCGCACTTCTGAATACAAAAGCAGTTATAACGTATTTGGCAATTGTCTTGATTACTTTAGTAGGACTGTTTAGTATTCAGTATTTTCATATTGCTTACCCTCTAGAGGTTAACACCAAGCAAGTCTCAGGAGAACTGGCAGTAGTTGGAGAGGGAAAGGTGGAGATAGTGCCTGATAAAGCAACACTCAATGCAGGTATTACGGTCAACAATGCAAAGACTGTTGAAGAGGCACGTAACCAAATGAGTACTATTCATAACAAAATAGTGGAAGCAGTTAAAAAATTAGGAGTAGACGCCAAAGACATGCAGACCTCTAGCTACTCTGTTAATCCCAACTATAGTTACGAGCAGGGAGGAAGCAACACGATTACCGGATACAACGCTGATGCTTCTGTAACCATAAGCGTAAAAGAGGTAGCAAAAGTACCTCAAATCATTGATGCGGTTACCACTGCTGGAGCAAATTATGTGCATAACAATGGGTTTAGTGTAGAAAATCCCGAAAAATATCGAGAACAAGCTCGCGAAAAAGCCATTCAAAATGGCCGAGAACAAGCACAAAAATTAGCGAACACATTAGGAATTCGTTTGGGGAAAGTAGTCAATATTGTTGAATCTTCTCCAAATACGTCTGCTTCGCCAGTTATGCTGCGGGAATTGGCTGCTCCAGGTGGAGGAGTTCCTGATGCTTCTCTCAGTGTAGAACCAGGAACTCAGACTATCACCTCTGTAGTTACTCTTTACTTTGAAAAGAGATAATTTTTCCTCTCCTATAATATTTGCAGAGTAATTAAAAAAGTGATAATTGCTTGACATTTATTTTGGCTGGTTTTATAGTAGGAGCACATTCGTAAGAGATTCGTAAGAGTAAACTTTATGTCCGTATTTAGCCCTCATTTTATTGTGCCTACAACTGGTTCCTTGCTTTCACCCTACTATTCTCTTTCTATCAAACACAATCGCAGGACAACTAAAATCATTATGAAAATGTTTACGCAGTCCGTAACTACGGAAGATTTTCCCCACACATTTTCTATTTTACAAAGTGCTTTTCCTCAAGTATTTAATACCCAATGTTTTAATGAGTTTAACCTTCCCTTTTCTGAAGAGGTAAAAAAAACAGAGCTAGGTCATTTATTCGAGCATATTTTGATTGAGATGTTGTATTTACTAAAAATAGAGCAAGGACAGATAAATCCGTGTGTAAAAGGGTATACGGATTGGGACTGGGTACGCGAAGAGCAAGGCACTTTTCGTATTACTATCAATTCAGGGCGTGAGGATATGGATCTTTTTCGCGAGGCGGTTCAGGAAGCCTTAGTTATTATGGAGTATATTATGAGAAAAGGAGAAAGATTAGGTCAGCGTGTAGTCTCCTAAAAGAAAAACAGATGGATGTTACTCCACCTGTTTTTCTTCTGCCTTATTGATGTAAATATTTCGTATTTACATCTTGTATCCTGCCCTATTTTTAGTGAGAGATATGCCGCCCGTTTTCTCTCTCACTGCCGCATTATGTAATTGTCCAGAGGCTTTTTCTTGCCTTTGATTTTTTAATAGAAGCGACTATGGTGTCCGCTTCTCTTTACTGCTTAAGTAAAGTATGGATCTATCTTAAAGCGATACTGTTAAGATAAAACATGAAGAGCGTAAGACGCGGGTAAGAAGAGCTTGTTTTCTCTTTTTGAAAGGTAAAATCCCCTGTGCTTTTATGGTGTTTGTTTTTTATAATAAGTAAGTAAGGAAGGAAGAGCTTATGGATAAACGCTTTATTATCATAGATTTTGATAGCACCTTTGTATCTGTCGAATCACTGGACGAATTAGCGGCTATTGTCTTGGCTGATAATCCTAAAAAGTTACGTATCCAAGAGGAGATAGAGAACATAACCAAAAAAGGCATGAATGGTCAAATTTCTTTTCAGGAGTCTTTAGAGCAACGCATGCGTTTGTTTGCACCCACAGTATCACATATTGAACAACTGGTAATATTACTTAAGCAGAAAGTAACCCCTTCTATTGCCAGACACAGAGCATTTTTTCAAAAGTTTGCTTCTGATATTTATGTTATCTCAGGAGGTTTTAAAGACTTTATTGTGCCGGTGGTAAGTGAATATGGTATCCCAGAAAAAAATGTATTGGCCAATACCTTTGTATATGATCAACATGGGAATATTGTCGGGTATGACACAGCAAATTTCCTTGCCCAAGACAAAGGAAAGATAAAGCAGTTGCAAGCGTTGCATCTTTCAGGGGATATCTGCGTAATTGGAGATGGCTACACTGATTATGAGATGAAAGAGTCAGGCATAGCTTCTACTTTTTATGCTTTTTGTGAGAATGTAGACCGAGAGATAGTAAGAAAAAAAGCTGATATTTGTGTAAAGGATTTTGATACTTTTCTCTACCATTTCAATCCTTAATAGGCTTAGGTAGGGAATATAAAAACAGATTTGATTATTGTTAGTTGTCTGGTAGAATAAAGACCATATCCGCTATGAACAATCTCATTAAATGTACTCATTGTGGCAAAGAAATAGAAATCTCCCAAGCCTTGCGTCATCAAATTGAAGAGCAAGTCCTCTCTGTTGAAAGAAGTAAACATAAAGAAGAACTGGAAGTAATTCGCAAAGAAGCAGAAGAAAAAGCCAGGCAAAAAATCTTGGATGAAGTAGATCTCAAGCTTAAAGATGCAGAAAATGAAAAAAAAGAGCTGCGTGAGCAAAATAAAATGATGCAAGAACAGCTTTTAGAGCTGAATAAACTCATCCGAGAACTGCGCAACAAAGATGAGCAGCGAGAGCTTGAGATGCAGAAAAAAATCCAGGCAGAGCAGGAAAAAATAAAAGAAGAGATTGTAAAGCAATACTCTAGCGAATATAAGCTCAAAGAATTAGAAAAAGAAAAAGTGATCTCCGATTTACGTAAAGCATTGGAAGATGCGCAGCGCAAAGCAAATCAAGGCTCTCAGCAGTTGCAAGGAGAGGTGCAAGAGTTGGATCTGGAAGAAAATCTAAAAGAGACTTTTCCTCAGGATGATATTTTGCCTGTTGGAAAAGGCGTAACTGGTGCTGATATTCAGCAAATAGTAAAATCCAAAAATGGAAGGATTTGTGGGGTAATTTTGTGGGAGTCCAAACGTACAAAAGCCTGGTCTGATGAATGGGTTGAAAAGCTAAAGGCCGATATGAGGAGCGAGAAAGCAAGTGCAGGTATTATTATCAGCAGTGTTTTGCCCAAAGATATAGAGAATGGAATTGGTTTTAAAAATGGGATTGCAGTCTGTTCATATCCTTTTGCTATTCCAGTCGCTAAAATGCTGCGTGATAAGCTGATTGAAGTAGCATACCAAAAATTCCTATCCCAAAATAAAGATAACAAATCAGAGATGATTTATGAGTATATAACAGGTCATGAATTCAGGCAGCAAGTAGAAGCATTAGCAGAAGTATACAATGAGCAGGTTATCCAAATTACCAAAGAACGAGCAGCCTTTGAGCGCATCTGGAAATCCAGAGAGCAGCAAGCACGCAAAATTTTAATAAGCAGCGCCAATATTTACGGTAGTATGCAAGGCATAGTCGGAGGCAGCATGCCTCAGATAAAAGCCTTGGATGTACTAGAATTGGAAGCTCCGGGGAAATGAGAATTGAGCGCTTAGCGTATAGAGTTTAGAAAATAGTATTAAGTATTAAGAAGTAAGAATTAAGTATAATTCCAAATTCAAAAATCAAAAGGCAAAATGCAAAAATGCAACTCAAAAGTAAAAAGTTTATGGAGCAAATGGACTTTTCTACCCTGTCATCCTGAACTTGATTCAGGATCCAAAAGAAGACATAGATTCCAAATTAAATTTGGAATGACATTTATTTATAGCTCCCCCTAAATCCTAACCGTTTGTTTTCTGCTCTCTGTTCACTGTTTTCTCTCTTAATTCCTAATTCATAATTCTTAATTCTACCTCTCAAACTCGTTAACTTTTTAACTTGCAACCCATTAACTTACTCTTCCCCCAACATTGATTAAAACTCCTAAATGATTTATACTGCCATAGTTGCCATGAAGAGAGCCCTATTTTTTGCTGCCGGTCTTCTGATTATTGCTATAGTTGTCATACTTGGATTTTTCCTATTTGATCGTTCTGAAAATACTCGAGGCTTGTCACTCACCCAAAAAAAAGAAGCTGCTGTGGAAGAAAAAGATTTTTCAAAAGAGTTACAACAAGCATTGGTAGGAGAGGGATCTTTACAATGTGAATTTATGGATGAGAGAGGCAATAAGGGCGTTGCATATGTTAAAAATGGAATGGTGAGAGCAGATGTTACTGACACAAAAAACGGAGAAGTAGATGTAATTTTCAAAGAAAATACCTCTTGGATATGGGTTGCCAAAACAAAGAAAGGATTTAAATTCAGCGTCCCTCAGATGGAAGACGAGGAAGCTTCAAAAAGTAATTACTTAAATCAAAATATTGGATATGAAAAAGAAAAGGTTATTGCCGATATCCAGCAGTATAAAAAGAGTTGCAAACAACAACCTATTGCTGATGACATTTTTACTCCACCTGCAGATGTTAGCTTTAAAGAAATGAGTATGCCCTCTTCTCTTAAAAACATACAGTAAGGTCTAGCGTCTTGCTATTTTACATTTTTTCTCACTTATTTATTATCAATTTTTAAAGTTTCTTTGTTATTAAAAGCGTAAAAAAGAAGTGTGAAGCAGAGCGGTAGTAATGGAGAAGAACATGATGAAGATATGTATATTGAGGAGTATCCCCAACTCTGGAATTTAAATATAGAAGAAGTTGTCGGACATAATTTAGAAAGCTCGGGAAGAGAAGAAGTGAATAAGCTCTTAAAAGAAGGATGGATTTTACTGTATATTTATACCTTACTCTACAAAGATGAATCAGAAGAAGGCGTGGTTTGGAGGCAGCGTCCTATGGCAATTTTAGGTAGACCCGCTAGCCCAATGAGGGATTAGTTTCCTCTTTTTTTTATTTTTTTTCTTTCACAATTCTTAACTCATTTTAATTGTGTAATTGCTTGGGAGAGTATATAATAGGGATTCTTGTGTCAATAAAATGGAGGATTCCTTATCAATGCGAGGTTTTTTATCTGTTTTAATGACCAAGCTCTTTTACAAGACGCCGGAGTAGCATATTGGATTTTGGGGCCAGATTTTAAAAAACAACAGGTGATGTTGTTTTTTAAGACCGGGTCTCAAGATCGTTGAGATCCGTAGTGGGGACACACGGAAGGGATACACTGTGGGGACAGCCGTATTAGAGGTTCCTCAGATTGAGGAGCAGGTGAAGGGAAGTACTTTTCTTGCGTCTGTCATCAAAGCAGAGATAAAGCAAGGAGAGGTAAGATACTACTTCATCATCGCCCTACCGTCGGAATTAGATTTGGCTAAGAGAGCCGAATCGTTCCCCCTGGAAATTCCAGGTAAATTCCTAAGATTTCTTCAGTGTACCTCGTATGGGGTGGTAATTCTGGATAAGAAAGATATCGGGATGAGGCAGTGGAATAAGCATACTCCAATGATTGTTCCAACTGTTGATTCTCTCTTGTTCACTTCCAGGGAAGAGGTGATGAGGCTAGAATCTTTCTCCTCCGGACTGCTGGGGCTTACCTTGGATGGGAAATCTGAGGTATGTGAATCAGTAGAGGTAAGACAGTCTGGTGATTGTCTTATCGTCTGGACATACCAAGAAGGGGGTTATTGCACAGTCAAAACGATTACTCTGAAGGGATAAAGGGATTGGGGAGTATTGTAGTGAAGCATAGTCATGCATGTTCTGCTTCACTTCCTGCACGGTGCAGGAACTCCTCTAGATGCCACCTTTTGCTCATTCCGGCGTCTTTATACTGCATTTTTCCTCTGGATTCTCTATAATGAGCATATGGATCTGCTCTCATTGTTTCTCAAATTGCTTATTTCATTTGCTCTTGGTGCTGTGGTGGGACTGGAAAGGCAGGTTGGACATAGACCAGATGAGACACTAGCTGAGAAGAAAATGCCTTCAGTTCTGGGAGTAAGAACCTTTTCTTTGATTGCAGTGTTAGGTACTCTCACAGGTTTTTTAATGCAGGATTTTAGCTCACTTGCGCTTATTATTGCTTCTGGATTTTTTCTCCTGGTTGTTGCTTTTTATGTCTTGTATGCTTGGTCCCAAAAAGATATTGGTATTACCACAGAAATTGCGATTATTATCACATTTTTGTTGGGTTTTTTTATTGCCGTGCAATTATTGCCTATTCAAATTATTGTGGCAGCGACCGTGCTCTTAACGCTTATCTTATCGCGCAAAGAAAAAATAAAGGATATGGTAGGCAGAATTAGCAGAACTGAAATAAATTCTCTTATCAGTTTTTTGATCATTTCCCTGGTTATCTTGCCATTTTTACCTAATACTTCTTTTTCTATTGCTGATATTCCTGAGGTAAGACAAATCATTACTCAATTTGGGCTAAATGTGGACCGCATTGCAAATATGGAGCTTATCAATCCATTTAGACTTTGGCTAATTGTGGCTTTGATAACAGGAATAGAATTAGTAGGATATGTTTTGGAAAGAACGCTTGGTAAGACAAAAGGGTGGCTCTTGGCAAGTATTGCAGGTGGATTTGTATCTTCTACTGCTACTACTATTTCTCTTGCTCAGCAAAGCAAAGAAGAAAAGCGTATAAATCATTTGTTATCAGCAGCTATTTTTTCCAATATGGCCAGTTTTTTCCAAATTGCTATTGTTATTTTGCCATTAAGTATCTTCTTTTTTGCTGAAGCAATTCCAGTATTTATAGGACTTATTATTTCCTCTGCTTTGGTAGGTATTTATTTTCTGAAAGCAAAAGATGACGCTGTTGAGCATACACATACGGTAAAAGAAGAGGCAGAAAAGAGTATTTTTAATATTTCCACTGCCTTAAAATTTGCTGGTTTGTATCTGGTGATTAGTATATTCTCTAAAGTGGCATTAGCATTTTTAGGACAGACCGGATTTTTGATTGCTTCAGGTATTGGGGCGGTGGCAGGGCTTGATGCCGTACTTATTAACGCAGCAGTACTGGTAGGGAGTAATATTACAGCTGAATTAGCTGTGTTTACGCTTATTTTGGCAAATGCTGTAAATCTTCTGGCAAAAACCATCTACTGTTTTCTCTATGGCAAAAAAGAATTTGCCGTAAAATTCTTTATCAGTGTCCTCCTTATCATCGCCTCCAGTTTTGTCTACATTTTGTTCTAAGAGGATTACCTTCTTTTTTTTCTATCTAAAATGTAAATATTAATAGTCTTATAGTTTTTCTCCTGTCTCTTTTCTGTTATAATCCGCCTCACGTCAGTTTACTGACGGCGGTCGCAGATACGATTAGTACATTCTTCCTTTAAGGTGTATCTAGCCGATTAGAGAGGAGTGCTGTGATTATGGTAAAGCGGATGATAGTACCAGCCTTAAAATTTCCTGCCTATCAACAGGCAGCAAAGGAGAAGGGAGATGAGATCCACCTCATGGTGATTGCTCAGGAAGGGGAAAAGTTATATCCATTTGAGAACAAGTTGGGATATAGAATTGTCTCCCTAGGTCATTTAGGTATAGAAATTCGCTATAGCACCCAATCTTCATTTGATAGCTTCTCAGCTCGGGTCAAGGAGATACTCATAGCAGAAGAGTTATAAAGTAACTTTTGTCTCGGAAGAGATGACACTAAGCCCGTCTATTCTGACGGCGCTTTTCTTTTTCCTACTCATTCTCCTTTTTTTAACTTGCACTTTGTTAATCCACTCATGTACTCAACTAATTTATAAAGTAATCTTATAGTTCTTTTTTAGTCTCTTTTTTGTTATAATCCCTGTCAGGTCAGATGACTTAGATGAGTCTAAGGACTAATGGTACGTTTACAAGGAGGCGAGATGTGGAAGAAGAACTGCTTGTGTTAATGCCCGGCATCTATGAGCTAGTTACGGAAGCGTTCGCGTTGGAAGCAACACCGGAGGAGATTAGGGATTTTCTCAATGAAGACCCTCTACTTCAGGGCATTATTGAAGAAGTACGGCAGATTCCAGGAGGCCTCTCACTGAGTTGGAGGCTTTTTCTGGATGATCCTTCCTTCAAGGATCTTCTCCATGGAGTGGAGGTCATACTGACTGAAAGTCATCCGGAAGAGGGTGTAGTGATTCCTATCTGGGCCCAGAAGGACGAGGGACCTTCAATGCTTATGGCGCCTTTCAACTAGAGAGGAGAGCTGTATGCGCGCAGTATATACTCACTACTTAATTCCTACCTCACAGTTGTCTGCTTACCAGCAGGCAGCAGATGAGTTCAAGTATGAGCTTTTTATCGTTGCTCGGGCAGGGGAAGAGTTCTTCCCCAGTGAATTCGGGTACAAGCAGATTGTACCTGAAGGGAAGGTTGGTATCCGGATCAAACGCACGGGAAAACGGCCGTTTAAAAGTGTCTCGGTTCGGGCTCGGGAGATACTCGCGGAAAAGTAGAATCCGTGAAGTAGCTCTCATCTCGGGCTAATCGTACATGGCGCCGTCTATTCTGACGGCGCCTTTCTTTTTACTCCTTTTAACTCCTATTCTCTGTTTTCTACTCTTAATCCCTAACAACTAAACGCTATACGCTAATTGCTACTTCTCCTTCTGCAAATAGAGTTGTATTTCCTTGAGAAAAATATCTGCGTATGCTTCTAGCTTTTTATCTCCTACTCCTTTGATCATGCGAAATTCTGTTTTATTTTGAGGGATGTGGGCTGCCATGTCTTTTAATGAGGCATCAGAGAAAATAATATAGGGAGGAAGATTTTCCTCATCTGCCAAGCGTTTTCTGAGTGCTCTGAGTGTATTAAATAATCCTTGATTTACAATACTTTCATCTTTTCCTTTGCGGGTAGTAACTTTTATGGCTACAGGTTTTACTAACTGTACTTTTTCTTTGTTTTGCAGAACTGGAATGCTTTTTTTAGTTAGTCCCAAAATGCCATATTGGTCTTGGCTTTGTTGGATGTATCCCTTGTGAATGAGTTCATAGATAAACATCTTGATATCATTTCGTGAATAGTCAGTAACGATGCCATAAGTAGATAATTTGTGGTGATTGTTATCCAAAATCTTTTGGGCTTTTGAGCCGGTAAGAATATTGGTGATTTGGGAAATACCAAATTTTCCTTTCACATGGTAAATGCAGGATAAAATTTTTTGAGTGATAACAGTTGCATCAAATGTTTCTCGAGTTATGGTGCAGTTATCACACGACTGACAGTTATCAATATCTGTCTCTTCTCCAAAGTACTGAAGCAGTTGATTTCTGCGGCACACAACGCTTTGCGCAAAGTCAGTCACTTGGCTGAGTTGTTGCAGGGCAACAATTTGCTCTTGCTCATCTTCTTTTTCATAGATGAATCGCTCATGTGCGAAACGATCAGCATAGTTAAAAAGAAGAACGCATTCACTAGGTAATCCGTCTCGTCCTGCACGTCCTGTTTCCTGATAATAGTGCTCTAGTGTTTTGGGAAGATTGTAGTGTATGACAAAGCGGACGTTTGGTTTGTCAATTCCCATACCAAAAGCAATCGTGGCAACAATAATGTCTGTATCTTCCCGGATAAACTGTTCCTGATTTGTGGCTCGTGTCTGGTCATCAAGTCCGGCATGATAGGGAAGGGCTTTTATTCCCAGTTGTTGCAAATGAGTAGTTACGGTGTCTACCGTAGAGCGGGACAGGCAGTAAATAATGCCTGATTCACCTGGATGTTTTGCAATATATTCGGTTATCTGGTCATAGGGATTCTGTTTGGGAATTACGCTATAGGAGAGATTGGGACGGTTAAAGCTAGCTTGAAAAACATGAGCGTTGCGCAGTTCTAATCTATTAATAATATCTTCTTTAACTCTGGGAGTAGCAGTTGCGGTAAGTGCGACAACGGCCTTTTCAGGAAAGTGTCTTCTGATAAGACCGAGTCTTCTATATTCTGGTCTGAAGTCATGCCCCCATTGAGAAATGCAGTGTGCCTCATCAATAGCAAAAAAGTTAATGGTAGTATTTTTAAGTACAGAGAGAAATGCAGATTGCACAAGCCGTTCTGGAGCTACATACAATAGTGAAAGTTGCTTTTTTTGCAGTTGATCTAATACTTCTTGTTGTTCTGGTGCAGATAGTGAGCTGTTCAGATATGCAGCTGAAATACCATTTTGGCGCAGTGTATCTACCTGATCTTTCATGAGCGAAATAAGTGGAGAAATAACGATAGTTGTACCGGGAAGGACAAGACTTGGTAATTGGTAACAGAGAGATTTCCCGCCTCCTGTTGGCATCAATACAAAAGTATCTTTTTTTTCTAAAATTCGTGTGATAATTTCTTCCTGGAGTGGTCGGAAAGTGGAGTATCCAAAGTAGGTTTGTAATGCAGTGTATGTTTCAGGCATAGGAAAGTGAAGACATTATACCAGCTTTTGATACAACAGTTTTCTCTCCACCTCTTGTATTCTTAATCCCTAAACGCTATACGCTAAACCCTAATCGCTATTCTTCAAATCTAACATTTATAATCACCTTATCTATTTCACTACCATCTCGAGGAGAGGATTGAAAGACTTCCAAAACTCCTTCTCTTTGGGTAGGCTCAGGATAATTGATAGTAATTTGAAAAGGTCCAAACTGTCCTAGTTCTGGTGCTTGAGCTGTCGTAAAGTCTTCTGCCAAAACTCTTCCATTTGCTTCTCTCAGTCTGAAATTTACCCCTTGTTCAAATGTTCTTGCATGTCCTGTTACGGTAACTGGATTGCTAATAGTCTGGCCATTGGTAGGTGCAGTAACTCTGATATTTCTCTCCTGCTGAGGAGTAGGTGTAGGAGACGTATTAGGAGGTGGTGTAGGAGATGTACCTTGAGGAGGTGGAGTAGTTGAGTCTTCATCCCTGTCAACTGAATTAGGAGCAGGAGTACCTGTCTCTTCTTCCTGCGTCTGCCTATTTTGCAGAGCAGACATAACCCCAGCAATAGCGAGTATTGCAAGTAAAACAAGGATAAAAATTACAAATCTTCTCCTCATAGTCATATGATACCAGGATTGCAAATAGAATATGTAAGGGGAGGGTAATAAAAAATTTGTCAATTTTTTGTTTTTAGGATATAAATAATATAGAAAGTAGAGTAGAAGTGGGCTTTTGCTTCATTAGTAAGATTGTAATTTTAGGTTATAATTTCTTACACTATATTAATATAGGTATGATATCGTAAATGTAGGAAAGAAAGGATTGTATCTATGAAATTACCTCGAGTTGAACACAAAAAATTAATTAACCGTGAAGAGTTTATTAAGGTGGCTAAGAAAGTAGAGAAAAGCTTAGAGGAAGAAAAGAAGTATATTTTTGAGAAAAGAATGAAAGATGAAAATAATATATCTTCCGGATCTTATTCCCTTTCTTAGACATAAACATCTCTTGTTAGATACAAATGTCTTTAGAGATGCTGCTACCAAACCGACTCTCTATCATAACTTCTTTAATACGCTAAAAGAAAATGACGTAACGCTTGTTACCATAGATTTTGTTAAGTACGAATTGTTGAAAGGTTCTTCAGATAGGACTAAGTATGAGGCAAAAGAAAAGCTTATTGATGATATTGTTGATGCAATACTTCCTATCAATCCTCAAATTTACCCTAGTGTATTTGAGTTAATTGAAATGTATGGAATTGACGGGACATCTTTAAGTTTAACAGATCTAACCATTGGTGCTTTTCTCATGCAATATCCCTCAAACTTGTGTTTCATGACAAGAGATACAACAGATTTTAAACAAACCATTTTTAATCTCCCATATGTGCTTAACGTAACTAATAGTAAAGGCATTTTTACCTATGGTATTTATCAGTACACGAAATAAATCTCCACTTGTATTGTTAATTTTCATCTTTCCAGGTATAAATAATGTATGAAGTCTTTTACACTTCATGATCTTCCTTCTTCAGAGCGTCCACGAGAACGGTTAGTCAAATATGGTGCAGAAGCACTTTCATTACAGGAGTTAATTGCTCTTATTTTAGGACGTGGAGTACAGGGAGAATCGGTAATGACAACAGCCCAAAAACTGCTGGCACACTTTGGTTCTTTAGAGACTTTATTAGATGCTTCGTTGCAAGATTTACAACAGATCAAAGGAATTGGGGTGGCGAAAGCTTGCCAAATAAAAGCATGTCTTGAAATTGCTAGACGGGTTAATACAAACGGTTCAGACACAGCGCAAAACAAGAGAAGGAAGAAAGTTGCCTCTCCTGCGGATATATTTACTTTTCTCAAACCCAAATTAGCACATCACAAAAAAGAACATTTTGTTCTTGTATCCTTTGATACCAGAAATAATATAATTGGCATTGACACGATCTCAATCGGGACGCTCAACGCTAGCCTTGTCCATCCTCGCGAGCTCTTTGAAATCGCTATTCGCAAACACGCTGCCTCAGTCATCATTGCCCACAACCATCCTTCAGGAGACCCTGATCCTTCTGATGAGGATATCAGAGTAACCTCAAAACTAATTGAAGCAGGCAAACTGCTCGGTATCCAAGTCTTAGATCATATTATTGTAGGTAATAACACGTTTTACAGTTTTAGCGAAGAAGGACTTGCCTAATTATCTCGTTTAAAGTTAGTAATTATGCAACAATTCAGTTTTTTGATAAAAACATAGAGCTAATAAGAGTTTTGTTTGGTTGTCATGTTGACAACTTGATTTTTCCCTAATTGCTGTGTTACACTAGTTCTCAATGAATAAAGAGTTTATTTCAATAACGGATATTGCCCGGATCCTCAGTATAACTAGACAGGGTGTTTTAAAGCAACTACAAGGAAAAATTAATGCAGGGGAAATAGAAGTAAAAACAGAAGGAAAAAAATATTTACTAAACTACGAAACACTTCCTCAAGAATTTAAGAATAGGATTGATCAAGCGCGAAGTGACGCTGCAAAAACTGCACGGGAAATAGTAACAAATCCACAGAAAGATCTCCATTTTGAAAAAGAACTTTGGGAAGCTGCAGATAGGCTGAGGGGAAACATAGACTCTTCAGATTACAAGCATATTGTGCTCGGTCTTATTTTTCTCAAATATATTTCTGATTCCTTTTATCATCGTAAAGAATTTCTCAATGAAGTGCTAGCAGATAGTAATAATCAAGAATATTACATTTCAAATGAAGAGGCGAGAAAGAAGATGCTGGAAGAAAAAGATATGTATAAAAGTAGAGGAATTTTTTATATTCCGGAGAGTGCTAGATGGGAATTTCTCAGAAGCAAAGCTGCATTTCCAGATATTGCGACGTACATAGATGATGCAATGGAGGCAATAGAAAATGCAAACCCAGAACTTACTGGAGTACTGCCTAAAAATTATGTTCGTATTCAACTTGATTCGCATATTTTGGGGGAGCTCGTAAATATTTTTTCAAGAATTAACTTTGGATATGATATTAACCAGGAAAAAGATGTGCTTGGACGGATTTATGAATACTTTTTGGGAGAGTTTGCAAATTCAGAAGGGAAACGTGGTGGGGAATTTTTTACCCCACCCCCCATTGTCAAATTACTGGTTGAGGTGCTTGAACCGTATGAGAATAGCCGTGTATTGGATCCAGCCGCAGGTAGTGGGGGAATGTTTGTACAATCTAGCAAATTTTTGCAGGAACATCATAAGGATCCAACAAGGATTGCGATTTATGGACAGGAAAGTAATCCAACCACTTTAAAACTTGCAAAAATGAATCTTGCAATTCGCAACGTTTTTGGCCGTATAGAGCTGGGTAATACATACTATGATGACAAGTTCCCGGAGCTTAAGGTAGATTTTGTCCTTGCGAATCCTCCGTTTAATGCAGAATGGGATCCTGAAAGATTGTCTGATAAAGACCCACGTATTGTTTATGGAGTACCTCCAAGAGGAAACGCTAATTTCATGTGGATTCAACACTTTATTCATCATTTAACTCCTAATGGTATGGCAGGATTTGTTATGGCTAATGGAGCACTAGCAGTCAGCGGAAAAGAAGGGGAGATTCGAAAGAAAATGATAGAAGATGATTTGGTGGATGTAATTATTGCCTGTCCTCCAAAGTTGTTTTACAACGTTTCTCTTCCGGTATCGCTCTGGTTTCTCACAAAAAACAAAGAGACCGGGAGATTTCGCAACAGAAAAGATGAGACGCTTTTTATTGATGCCAGAGAAATCTTTACGCAAATTTCCCGCAAACAAGTTACTTTTACTGATGAGCAGATAGATAACGTTGCCAACACTGTTCGTTCATGGAGAGGTGAAGAAGGTACTGGAGAATATCAAGATATTGCTGGTTACTGCAAATCAGTTACGTTAGAAGAAATTGCAAAGAAAGGATATGTGCTTACGCCAGGTCGATATGTTGGAGTGGCGGAGGAAGAGGATGACGGAATTCCGTTTGAGGAAAAAATACTACAACTGGAAAAAGAATTAAAAGAATATTTTGTTCAAGGTAATAAATTAGAACAGGATATTCTTGAGAATTTGGAGAAGATAAAGATATGAGGAATTTAAGCTTATTTATTGACGAGTCAGGACAAGCAAACCCAAAAGCTCCCAATTCAGGAGTTTATATTTTATCCGGTTGCATGGTTGATAACGATACAAGGAATGAGTTGGAAATTCTCGCTAATCAAGTTAAATTTAAATATTGGGATAGGACTGATATAGTCTTTCACTCTAGAGAAATTGACAGAAAAGAAGGGGAATTTAATATCTTAAAAGATCCAGTAGTTCAAAGATCATTTGAAAAAAATTTATTTCGACTTCTCAATCATGGTGGTTATAAAACGTTTTTTGTCTTAGTTGATTTGAATAAAGCGAAGAGTAAAAACTGGAATGAGGAAAAGGTATATAAAGAGACAACTAATATCATGATGCGAAACTTCATTCTTGCGCTTCTTAGCGAAGGAAACTGTCGTGGAAGAGTGGTTATTGAGTCGGCAACTTCTAAAAAGGATTTTTATTTTCATAAAGCTGCAAGTTACTTTTTGTCAGGAGGTTTACCACAAGTAAAAGTAAGCTATAAAAAGGTTCAAAATATCTTAACAGAAATATCGTATGTTACGAAAAAGAATCATGATATAGAAGAGCAGATAGCAGATCTTTTAGCGTATGGTGCACGATTGAAATTTGAAAAGAGAACACCAAATAATAATTACGAGAAAAATATTTTGAAGCTCGTGAATTCGAAGAGATTTATAATGCATCCCAATACAGGTAACAAGAAGAAAAAATATCAATCACTTATTGAGAGTTTTAAAATATTGCCTTAAAAATGCGAAAAACTGGCTCGCGGCGTCACGCTCGCTCCCCAGTTCTTAGCATGAGTATTATATCTCTGAGGGGGGGTCAAGTCAAGTATGAGATGTGTAAGTAAGGAAAAAAAGACTGGCATTCGCGGTCGGTCGAAACCTTAGGCTAGTCCAGTCATCGTGATGAATTTATTATATATAGAAAGTTAACTTTAATCAATTAAGAAAGCTGTAAGAGAATAGATACATAAATTTAAAAAAATAATACAATGAGTAATAAAACACCTTATACAGAACCACAATTTGAAAAAACATCCTTTAATTGTCCATTTTGTAACGCATATGCGGAACAATCGTGGAATGCATTGAAAACGATACAAGGGTTCTATTTTGAAAATATGAGAGCATGCTTTTGTTCTCACTGTAGTAAGTATTCAGTTTGGATAGATGGAATTATGGTATATCCAAAATTCCATGGAGTTCAAGCTCCCAATGAAGATTTAGGTGATGAAATAACAGATGATTACCTAGAAGCAGCAGCAATTCTTCAAAAATCTCCACGTGGTGCAGCAGCACTATTAAGATTAGCTATTCAAAAGTTATGTAAACAGCTTGGAGAAAAAGGAGAAAATATAAACACAGATATTGGTAATTTAGTTAAAAAAGGTTTACCGACAAGAGTGCAGCAATCGCTTGATGCTTTAAGAGTTATTGGGAATGAAGCGGTACATCCTGGTCAATTAGATTTAAAAGATGATATTGAAATCGCATCCTCTTTATTTAAACTCGTTAACTTTATTGCTGAAAAGATGATTACGGAGCCTAAAGAAATTGATGCTATTTACAATAAAATTCCAGAAAGTGCGAGGAAACAAATTGTAGAAAGGGATAATTTAGCATGAGTTTCTTAGAGGGTTTAAAACTTAATACATGGTGGAAAGTTATTCTTTGGTTAGGAGTTGTAGCAGATGCAGCTACGTTTATTTTTAATATAGATTTTATAAATAAAAAATACTTATTTGGTTTAGGGCTAGGAATGATCTTAATTGGTATTTCTTACTGGATAGCACAAAAAACTTACTCTACTCTTAAACCTTCCAATGTATATACAGGTCAGGCTGGTATTTTGTCTTGGAAAGAAATTAATCATAATCCTGTTACAGTAATTTTATTAACTCTCGGAATTACACTAGTAATTATTTTTGGATTATTAATAATTAAAAACTTGTTATAGACGATGAAAGATCCGGTCCCAAATAATTGGCAAAAAGTAAAGTTAGGGGGTATTACTCTCCAAGTAAATAGAGGTTTTCAGCCTTCTTATACAGAAAAAGACGGGGTGAAAGTTGTAAATCAAAAGTGCATTAGAAATGGAAGAGTTAATTTAAAAGACACACGACTTAATAATCTTAAGAAAAAATCAATCTCTTCTGATAAATATTTAAAACCTTTAGATATTCTTATTAACTCAACAGGTACTGGCACTGTTGGTAGGGTAGGTCAGATACTAGATATAGATGAGCCTTTGTCATTTGATTCACATGTTACGCTTGTACGTCCTGATATTTCAAAAGTAGATGGAAGATATTTAGGGTACGCTTTATGGCAGCTAGAAAAATATCTAGAAAATCTTGCAGATGGCAGTACAAATCAGGTTGAATTAAGTAGAGAAAGAGTAAGGAATATAGAATTAGCAATTCCTCAAATTAAAGATCAGAAAAAAATTTCTTCTACTCTCTCCTCTTTGGATGATAAAATTGAGGTGAATAATAAGATTGCAAAAAATTTAGAAGAAATGGCACAGGCGATTTTTAAGGAATGGTTTATTAATTTTAGGTTTCCTGGATATGAAAAAGTAGAATTTGTTGATAGTGAATTTGGAAAAATTCCCAAAGGATGGGAAGTAAAATCTCTTAGTAGAGTAACAGTAAATTTTGATCGAAAAAGAAGACCCCTTTCCAGTATGGAAAGGTTAGATCGAAAAGGGATGTATCCTTATTATGGAGCCACTGAAATTATGGATTACATTGACGAGTATATTTTTGATGGAGAATATCTTTTAATAGCAGAAGATGGTACGGTGGAGACAAATGAAGGTAAAGCGGTGCTTCAATTTATCAATGGAAAATTTTGGGTAAATAATCACGCCCATATTATTCAAGGGGCAGATGGTATTCCAACGTTTTACCTATATCTACTACTCAAAAGAATCTCTATAAAACCCTACGTTACTGGAGCTGTCCAACTAAAACTTACCCAGGAAAATTTAAATAAGATACCAGTTATAGTTCCTGATACTAATATCATGAAAAAATTTTCATTACTAGTATACCCGATGATATTGAAAGCTAGAAAATCACGGGAAGAAAATCAAAAGTTATCAGCTTTCCGTGATTTGCTGTTGCCAAAATTAATGAAAGGAGAGATAAGAGTATGAGCTATTTTCGAAGAAGAAATAATTTAGTAGTTGAATATTCAGGATACCAAGAGGTATCAACAAATTTAAGAAATAGACTTTACCAAATTCTCACAAGATACATTAGTAAATATGAAGTCGGAATAGGACAAGGGAATCTTTGGGTCCGTGGTCCTAGTTTAGAACATGAACTATATGTTGAAATGTGTAAAAGTGATTTATCAGCGATTATCTTGCAAGATAGCTATGAGAATGTTTTCACTGCTGTTGAAATATTTTTGACTCTTGCAGAAAAACAAGCTTGGGAAAGGTATAGAAAACATATTTTGCCTGACGTAAGTAGAGCTTTTGCATTGTCCGGCAGTGTTTATTTTGTAAATGATGAAGGAAGGATAAATTTAAAAACGGATGAAGAATTAGTAGAAAAAATTGAACAAATGAAAGAGGTTTTATCATCTAATGAACCCGCATATACTCGATACTTTAATGCAGTTGGGAACTTAATGGGTAGGAAGGATTCTCCTGAAAATATTGTTAAAGATATTTTTATTGCTTTTGAAGATTATCTTAAAAACAAAACAGGAAAAAATGAATTTGGTCAGGCAGTAGATTACTTGAAAACAAATAATATAATAACCTCAACACAGAAAGCATTAATTGATAAATTATATGCGTATCGTTCTGATGTGAAAGGAGCTGCACATGCTGGAAATAGTAAGAATCCAGATGAAATTGATACTCTTTGGTATTTGGAGACAGTGACATCTCAAATAAAATTAATAGACAGGAGAATTAATGAAAAATCTTAATGAAGATACACTAGCAGAACAACCGGTTATTGAGTGGCTCAGGGAATTGGGCTACGAATATGCTTTTGGTCCTGATATTGCACCAGGGGGTACTGATGTGGAGAGGACAGATTATCGGGATGTAGTACTTGAAGGGAGGCTCAAAAGATCTTTGCGCCGTATTAATCCGGATATTTATGAAGAAAAAATTAATGAGGTTGTAAGTCAAATTATGAAATATAATCATCAGGACTTGGAGCTTGGAAACAAAGAAGTGTATGGATGGATTAAAAATGGAATAAAGGTTGATATTAAAAATGAAAAAGGAGAGCTGCGAGGAAAGATTGTTAATATTTTTGATTTTACGAATATTCACAACAATGAATTTCTTGTGGTAAATCAATTTGCAGTGCAGGGTGCAGAGACAGTGAGAAGACCTGACGTGGTCTTATTTATCAATGGTATTCCAGTAGTTATTTTTGAGCTAAAAAATCCAGCAGATAACAATACTACTATTGTGGATGCATTTTCTCAACTGCATGATATTTATAAAAAGGATATTCCAAAAATATTTTTCTATAACCAACTTCTTGTAGTTAGTGATTTGATGAAAGCAAAGCATGGAACTGTCTCAGCAACATGGGATTTCTTTTCTCCCTGGAAAGGAATTAATTCTGAAGACGAAGACAACTCTGATAAATCAGAACTTGAAGTATTGACCAACGGAATTTTGCCTAAAGAACGACTATTGGATATTATCCAGTATTTTATGGTGTTTGAGGCAGATTCTGAAAAAGATGCTATAAAATACACTAAGAAAATGTGTATGTATCATCAGTACTTCGGAGTAAATAAAATTATCAGAAATACAGTAGAGTCGGTAAAGGGAGATAAAAAAATCGGAGTCTTCTGGCATACACAGGGGAGTGGAAAATCATTATCAATGGTTTTTTATACCAATAAAGTACGAGAATTACCAGAGCTTGCAGGTCCTACCTTATTATTCTTAACTGACAGAAATGATTTGGACAGTCAACTATATAAAACATTCTTACGATCTGGTTATACCACTGCCAAACAAGCAGAAAGCATTAAAGGTCTTAAAGATAAATTACACGGAGAGGGATCAGAGTTGCTTTTTACTACTATTCAGAAGTTTGATTTTAATGAACCACTATCAGAAAGGAACAATATTATTGTCGTTGCTGATGAGGCGCATCGCTCTCAATACGCAGATTATGCTGGAAGTGTTCGTGTTGCGCTGCCTAATGCATCATTTTTAGGGGTAACAGGAACACCAATTGCATTTAATGATAGAAATACACAATTGGTATTTGGAAAAATTGCATCCACTTACTCCATTGACACTTCAGAACGAGATAATGTTACTGTGCCGATATACTACGATAGCCGTTTGGTTCCTCTCCATTATGCAAATGAATTCATTGATGATGATTTTGATACATTTTTTGAAGAACATCCAATTGATGAAAAAGAAACTTTGAAGAAGAAGTTTGCAACTCTTGAAAAATTAGTTGGTGCAGATGATAGACTACGCAAGATTGCCAAAGACATCATTTTCCATTACGCCCATAGAGATGTTAAAGGGAAAGCGATGATTGTTACGATGAGTAGAAAAATTGCAGTAGATTTGTATCAAATTATGAAAACAATGCCTCAATGTCCTGAAATGGCTGTGGTAATTTCAAGCAATAAAGAATATAAAGAAAAAATTCAAGAAGAATTAAGCAATAAAGAACTAGAAAAAAGATTTAAAAATCCAGATGATCCATTAAAAATAGCGATTGTTTGCGATATGTGGCTTACCGGATTTGATGTTCCCAATCTTCACACAATCTATATTGATAAGCCATTGAAAGGACATACCCTTATGCAAGCAATTGCTCGCGTGAATAGACGATATAAAGATAAAGAAGCTGGTCTGGTGGTAGACTACGTTGGAATAGCCGAGGCTTTAAAGAAAGCAATTGCTTTATATACTTCGGATGTATTGAAACAACCGTTACAACCGATTGAAGAACTGATTGAAAAAATGTTTGCAAAATACGAAGAAGTTAAGAAATATTTTGTTGGTATTGATTATGCAAATTGGGAACATCTTTCACCTGCAGCTCAGGCATCATTATTTAATAATACAGTCAACGCATTGATTACTGATACACAGACAGGTTTATTAGATGATGCAAAGAAAAAAAGCTTTCTTCAAAGTTGCAGCCAACTTTTGAGGATCTTTTCTTTAGTTATGCCACACGATAAAGCAATTGAGATTAGAAAAGATGTTGAATTCTTTAAAAAAGTAAGAAACGCAATTATTAAATTTACCAGTGTGGATCCTACCTACATTAATAAAGAAATTAAGCTAAAGTTTGAAGAGTTAGTAACGCAAGGAATTGTTGCGGAAGGAATAGTAAGAGTTACATCCCCGAAAGACAGACCAAGTGTCATGATTCTGGATGAGAAATTTTTGCAGGAAGCCAAGAAAACAAAACTGAAAAACCTGACTATAGAGGCAATAAGCAAGTTACTGAAAGAAGAGTTGAAATTAAAAATAAAAACAAATCGTAATAGATATACAACACTTTTACAACTGCTTGAAGAAGCAATAGAACAGTATGAAAACAACATTATAAACTCAGCTCGACTTGTAGAGAGATTAGTTGAGATTGCAAGAGAAATAAAAAAAGCAGAGGATGAGGGGAAGAACTTAAATTTGAGCCAGGAAGAGTTGTCATTTTATGATGCTCTTTCAGAGGGAAAGCATGGTATTAAGAAAAACGAACTTACATCTCTTGCAAGAGAAATTGTAAAAGCAGTTAAAAGAGATATAACAATAGATTGGACAAATCATGAAATTATTAAAGCAAGAATCAGAGCAAATGTGAGATTTGTTTTACTGAGACACGAAGTAGAATTTGATGATTTGGAACCTCTTACAGAAAAAATATACGATCAAGCAATTATTATGTATCAAAATTATCCCAATTATTTCAGTTCTTATGCTTAATTTCAGCTAAATCATCTTTCAGTAATTTATGTTCATATCTTTGCTTGTAAGTCTTATCAGTAAGTGTAAATTTCCTCTCTGATATAATCATCCCATGAACAAAGCAGAATATATTTCAGCTAGTGAGGTGGGGGATTTTGTGTATTGTAAGCGCGGGTGGTGGTTGCGGATACAAGGACTTTTACCTACTACCATGCGAATGCAGCAGGGTACGGAGGATCATGATACTCTTTTTCAGCAACTGTTGCGCATAAAACTTTTCCAACAAGTTTTGATTTCGGCAGGTGTTGTTTTACTGATATTTATTTTACTTTTACTACTTTTTAGGTAACGTATGCTTGAGACGATATTCACTATTGCGTTGTTATTATTACTGCTGGTAGGTATCTTGTTGATTATTGTTCTGATTAGAAAAAAATCATTTGGGAGTCTTGCACAAAATCGCGTGTATTCAGATACAAAACAATTACCAGGAGAAGTGTTATACGCTGATTCTCTTTTTTTGAAAGGAAAACCTGATTATATTCTGAAAAAAGGAGAGGAATATATTCCGGTAGAAGTAAAAACTGGAAAAACACCAACTACTCCATATCAAAATCACATCATGCAATTAATGGTATATTGTGCTTTGATAGAGGAAAATTACGGTCAAAAACCAAATATAGGTATCATTAAATATCCGGAAAAAGAATTTACCATAGCCTACACAGAAGAAATGAAATTAGCATTACAGAATGTGATAGACCAAATGCGGGAAATCATAGAAACAGGCAAAGAGCCTCTCTGTTTTCATAAAGAGCATCAGATATCTCTTGGTTTAGTGAAATAAAGAAATTTTTAGGGGGAAAAGTTATTGTGGAATCTTTTTATTACTTTGTAAGGTAGTCTTCTATTGTGTTTTTATAGCAACGAAGAGATAGAAAATGATAGCACCTGCCAGTATAAGTAACAAGGTAAAAAATCGTTTCCTATCTTTTGGTTTTGAGAGTTCTGGATAAATTGCTGAAGTACCTTCTTGAGCGAGTTCTTTTTCATCACCCTCATAAATTACTCGAGTTTTAGAAATACGATCATGCAGCATTTTTGGGTGCCTGCCAAAAAATAAAGAGAGCGTTTCAAATGGAATAAGGAATTGAGATAGTTCTGACATTAAGATATGTTTTAACGTGGGCTTTTTTCCATCTTTGGTGACAATTCTTGTTTTGGTGATAAACATTGCAAGTGTTTTCCCAGTAAGAGTTGGAAGAATTATGAAATTAGTTATTAAAAACAGTACTACACTTGTAATCATGAATGGGTCAAAGAAGTCTTTGCCCATCTTTTTTAAAAAGATAATAGCTAAAATAAAAAGAAAAATACGGAAAAAACTATAAAAGTATCTGTTAATAATATAGTTTTGGTATCTTTTTCTTTGAGAGGCAATAGGGTGTTTATTTTCCATATATTTATTTAAGCAAAAGATAGCATTCTTTTCTACGTGTAAGTGAAAATGTTGTACTTTTTCTTCTTTTTAGAGAAGGACTTCTCAATAGGATAACTCCTTATGCTACAATGCTCTTATGCCATATAAAGCCCTAATGCTCGATGTTGATGGGACGCTTGTTCCTTACAACTATAATGCGTTGCCTTCTCGTATCGTTGCCCAAGCAGTCAAAAAAGCACAAGAAAGAGTGACGGTATGTACTGTAACCGGTCGTTCTTATGCCTTTACTAAAAAAGTACTGCAGAAATTGCAGATACAATCAGGATATGCAGTAGTAAATAATGGAGCTCAAGTGGTGGAGCTGGCAACAGAAGATATTCTCTATGATCAGCCACTAAGTGTGGCAGATACGCAGGCGGCTATTGAGGTGTTATTTCAGGAAAATGTGCCTTTTTACTTAAAGCAAGAGCATACAGAACTTGCTTTTTTACATGGACATTTTAAAAAAGGGGAGCAAGTAAAGAAACCATATATGTTTTTTACTGATGAAGTTTTTCCTTTAGAAAAAATTGATCATGTGTTAAAGCTGCTTTCTCCTTTATCCAACTTAACAGTTCAAAAGACGCATCACAAGTATCCTGAAAAGTATGGATTGTGTATCTCACATGTGAAGGCTACAAAGTTACATGGGATTCAAATTGTGAAAGAAAAACTGCAAATTGAAAAAGAAGAGATCATAGGAGTAGGAGACAGTTACAATGATTTTCCGCTCCTTATGGCAAGTGGTACAAAAGTAGCCATGGGAAATGCAGTGGAAGATCTGAAAGCAATAGCTGATTATATCGCTCCTTCAGTAAATGAAGATGGGGTAGCAAACGTAATTGAGAAGTTTATCTACTCTTCATAGCAGCAGCGCGGCGGGCTTCTGCTTCATCTAGAATTGTTTTTCTAATTCTGATGCTTTGAGGAGTAACTTCTACTAACTCGTCATCTGCAATGTATTCCAGTGCTTCTTCAAGTCCTATGGCATGAGGAGTTTTAAAGTAAGTAGATACACCTTCTCCTTTGGAACGCATATTGGTCAAATGTTTTGCCTTGCAGACATTGATACGCAGGTCATCGGCGCGGGAATTGCGTCCTACTACCTGTCCTTTGTAGACATTGACTCCTGGTCCTATAAAAAGGGTGCCTCTGTCTTGAGCACTGACGAGAGCATAAAGTGTCGTAGTTCCGCTTTCAAAAGCAATCAAAGAGCCTTGTTCTCTTTCATAGTTGTAGCCATTATCAACGTCGTATTTTTCAAAAAGGGTATTGATAATACCCAAGCCACGAGTATCAGTTACAAATTCGCTGCGGTAGCCAAAAAGACCCTTGGTAGAGATCACAAATTCCATATGAGCTATATTGTTGTGTACTTTCATATCTTGCAGCTCTGCGTGTCTGGCACTCATTTTTTGCATCACAACACCACTCATATCCTCTGGTATTTCAATAAAGACCCGCTCGTAAGGAGTAAGTTTTTTTCCATCTATTACTTTGTCAATCACTTGAGGTCTGGCGACTTGGAATTCATATCCTTCTCTTCGCATGCGTTCTATCAAAATTGCAATATGTAATTCTCCTCTGCCTGAGACCATCCATCCACCTGATTCTTCATTTTCTACTCGCAGGGCCATATCTGTCTCAAGCTCTTTGTAGAGTCTTTCTTGAATTTGTCGGGATGTTTTATACTCTCCCTCTTTTCCGGCAAAAGGTGAATTATTGACGGTAAATGAGACACGGATAGTTGGCTCTTCTATGTCCAGAAGCGGTAAGGCAATAGGATTGCTGCTATCAGCAATGGTTTCACCAATTTCAGGATTGGCAACTCCGGCAACTGCTACGATATCACCCGTTGATGCCATAGCTGTTTCAGTGCGGGTTAAGCCTTCAAATGTCATGAGTGATGTAACTCGGAATTTTTGGATTTGTCCTGCTCTGGTAATTTGGGCAATATCTTGTCCTTGGCGGATAACGCCATTGTAAATTCTACCGATGGAAAGTCTTCCTTTGTGTGTATCTGTGGAAAGCGTTGTGATAAGCATCTGAAGGGGTTGTTCAGGACTACCGGATGGAGCAGGAATCTGCTGTAAGATCATGTCAAATACAGGAGTAATATCAGTCATTTCCTCGATATTTTCTGTAAGTCCTGCTTTTCCATTTTTGGCAGAAGCATACACAATAGGAAAGTCAGCTGTTTCATCATCTGCACCTAATTCCAGAAAAAGATCCAGTGTTTTGTCCAAAACATACTGGATACGGGCATCTGGCTTATCAATTTTGTTGACTACCACAATGATTTTGTGCTTCATCTCCAATGCTTTTTTCAAAACAAAACGGGTCTGAGGCATAGGACCTTCTTTGGCATCAACCAGCAGTAAGCAGCCATCAGCCATTTTGAGCACTCTTTCTACTTCTCCTCCAAAGTCAGCGTGGCCGGGAGTATCAATAATATTAATTTTAGTATCATTCCAGACAACAGATGCATTTTTGGAAAAGATGGTAATACCGCGTTCTTGCTCTAACTCATTATTGTCCATAATAAGCGTGCTTGCAGTATCTTTTTGTAATTTTGTTTGTGATTGTGTAAGCAGCGCATCGACCAATGTTGTCTTGCCATGATCAACGTGGGCAATGATCGCAACGTTTCGTATTTGTGTCATAAAAAAACCGCGCCTTTTCGCGGTAGTGACTATTATACCACTTCGCTTGGTGTTTGCATACTATATGGTATGTGAAAGCTCAAAATATGAGGTCAGGTCTTGTTTTTTCGGTTAGGGAAGGAGACTGGTGAAGAAATTTTGTACTGCAGTTACTTGTTTTTGGATAAATTGCTCAATCTGAGAAACAAATCCCTTATTCTCCTCAAGGACTTTTTGTTCTTGTTCTTTCATTTCTTCTGCCTTCTGTTGCTCTTCTGGTTCAGTGATATCAGCTGCAGTGGTGTCCTCGGTATTTACTTCTACCTGTACTTTGCCGTCATCAGACTGGATGGAAATGTCCTCAGGTTTGTCTGAATGATACTCTTTTACCTCTCCATTACTCTCTATGCGAATATCTGTTTTGGTGGAAGAGGACACTTCAGAAGATGAATTACTCTCTACATGACTTTCAACCGAGACTTGAGAGCGTGAGCCTTCTGCGTTATTAGAAATATTAACCGAAGTGCTTTCAGCATATACGCTAGTAGATGCAAGGAAAAATACCATACTCGCAAGACCAATTGTTTTCTTACTGGCTTTGCTCATATGGCTATTATAACGCTCTTTTTGCTTAAAAGATTAATAAAATGGTAAGAATTTTAGGAATAAAAAATATACATGAGCCAGTATGTGGAGTATGAGAACAGACAATGTACTTATCCATTCAGTACCTTCCTCATCCGGCTCTATGTATATACTCTGAAAGTCTTATCTTGTCTAACCCTATTTTTCAAAGAGTACGTTTATACTAGAAGAAAAGAATAAAAAATAGATAAAAGAAAGGTAAGGAATTGGAAAGAGAGATTATCTTCTTTTTTTACCCCACCCAATGCTGTCCCATCCTCTTTCATGTACAAAGTAGATAAGGGTATTAACCAGAAACGTTAATCCTGCAACTTGAGTTGCTAGAGCCAGTGAACGGGTAAGCAAGATAGTAACGAGAAAGTTGGAGATCAAAACCAGCGATCGGTAGGTAACGGTTTTAGCAAGAGTGCGGATAGCGTTTTCATGAAAGGCCATAACTGTCAAAGTATAACAAAAAGCAGTCATCCTTTGACAATTCGTGTATAATAATGGTTATGCCAGGTGATAAATACACTGCTGTGTGGGTCTCTCATACCTCTATTAATGATTTTTTAAAATGCCCCAGATCATACTACTTAAAAAATGTGTATCGAGATAAAAATACAGGCAGAAAAGTGAAGTTAATTACCCCTTCTATGGCTTTAGGACAAGTGGTACATGAGGTGATAGAAAGTCTCTCAGTACTGCCAACTGAAAAACGATTTAATGACTCTCTTTTAGATAAATTTGAAGTTTCTTGGAAGAAAATTGAAGGCAAAAGGGGCGGATTTATGAGCCCGGATGCAGAATACCAATATAAAATGCGGGGTAAAGATATGATTAGCCGAGTTATGAAAAATCCAGGTCCTTTAAAAAATTTGGCTGTAAAAATAAAAATGGATTTGCCACATTATTGGCTTTCAGAAGAAGATAATATTATTTTGTGCGGCAAAATTGATTGGCTGGAATATTTGCCAGAGACAGACAGCGTACATATTATTGACTTTAAAACGAGCAAAACAGATGAGTCTCCTGATTCTCTGCAGTTGCCTATTTACCATTTATTAGTTGCCAATTGTCAGGGAAGGCAGGCGACAAAAGCAAGCTATTGGTATATTGAACGCAATGATGAATTAAGTGAAAGGCCATTACCAGACCTGGAAGAAGCAAAGGGAAGAGTCTTAAAAATTGCCAAAGAGATAAAAGTTGCTCGACAACTAGGCCGTTTTAAGTGTCCTCATAATGGTTGTTATGCTTGTGAGCCGATAGAAGCTATTATTCAAGGGAATGCTGAGTACGTGGGAGTGGATGAGTACAATCAAGATACCTTTATATTGCCTGATGCTTTGTCTGAAGTAGTTCCGGTAAGTGAGGTATTGTAAGTTTTTACTCCAAAAAGGTTAGGCCAAGAGGTCTGACTGATCGCTTGATTCTATATATCCTTTAAGTGGTTCCAGAAAGTCTCCTTCCCAACTCTCATCAATGTGGATGTACTCGTTGGTGGGAAAGCCTTCATGGATAACATCTAGTCGGGTAGCATCATCTTCATCCGTGAGGGTGAAGGTAACGGTAGAAGGGTTACTCCAGTCGCCACCATACCACTCTAAATCTAAGAGTTCTTCTGGTACCACGTTAGTGACAGTGCCGTGAATTTTACCTCCCCAGAATTGAAATTCAGTACCTTCAGCAGCATCCATCACTGCTGGTCCTGCGCCCCATCCTTCAATTTCATGCATGTCAGTAAGGGCTCTCCATACTTTTTGAATAGGCGCATTAATATAAATTGATTTGCTGATTGTGTCCATGGTTACTATCATTACAAAATTCTTTTTTTATTGCAAGAAGAAAATGCTGTACTTTTTTGATTCTTGCCTGCTTTGGAGAAGTGCTTTTATACTCGTTTGGGTGACTGTAGAAGCATGAGTCCAGTGACTTCATCATAGGATCGATTTAATGGTACATTAAATACTTGGATGTGTACTTCTCCAGTACCTGAAATACGCAGGCTTTGTAAGTGTCCTCCAAACGAAGTATACTGTTCGTTACTGAGGGTAGCGTGAGCGTGAAGCCCCAGCTTTCCATTTACAGTCGCTACATTGCCTAGAATGGAGAGAATTTCAAATGCTTCTTCAAAAGTGCGATGAACATATTCTTTTTTGGCAAGATTATAATAACTCAATTTTGCTTTATCGCCTGCACCTAAGGCCTGAATCCAAGCACTGGTAATAGCCTCCTTTTGGCAGTAAGCAAGAATAGTCTCTACTAATTCTTCTCCTTTTTCTACTCTGATAATATGAATGCTATTTTCTACATGAATTACCTGCATATTTTCTATTGTAATACAGATCACAGATAAGATACAAAACTTCTTTTTGTCCTTCTTGTGTATAATAAAACCCTTATGAAAAAAATGATCTTGTTTTTTCTGGTGTTAGCAGCTGTTGCCTATTATTTTCTGGAATATAAAAATGCTGCTGTAATTTCTCCTTCTGGCAAGTCTGTCGAGAATAATGCACCAGACACTTCTCAATCTCCTGAACGTATGGCTCTTTTTGTGCCTTATTGGACGTTGGATGAGGATATTCAGACAGATGCGGATCGTCTGATTTATTTTGGTGTAGCAGCAGATGAGGAAGGAATTGATAAAAGTGATGATGGATATAAAAATTTGCCGGATTTTGTATCCGCAGCAGGTACTGATACTCCTACGCTTCTGACCATTAGACTCATTGATGATGATATCAATAAAAAGATTTTAAAAGATAAAAATGCCCAGCAAGCTATTATTAATGAGTCTATTTCTCTTGCAAAAAAATATGGTTTTGAAGGAATAGTGGTGGACTTTGAGACTTCAGCTCTTCCGTTTGATTCTATCATCCAGCGTATTAGTACTTTTTCCCAGTCTTTTTATGCAGCTGCCAAAAAGGAAAACCTGTACTATGCCACCACTCTGTATGGAGATACGTTTTATCGTTCCCGAGCATATGACGTGAAGACAATTGCTGAGCATGCTGATGAGATTATGATTATGGCCTATGATTTTCATAAATCACGGGGGAATCCAGGCCCTAACTTTCCGCTAGCAGGAAAGGAGACCTATGGATATGACTTCAAAACTATGATGCAAGATTTTTTGAAAGAAAGTAAAAAGGCAAAAGTTACCGTTGTTTTTGGGTTATTTGGCTATGACTGGTCGGTTGATAATAGAGGAGAGTCAACAGCGTATGGTAAGTCTCTTAGTTTTAATTTAGCTAAAAAGCGCTTTCTTGCTTCATGTGAAAAAAAAGCATGTGTGGTAAAGCGTGATCCAATTTCTGAGGAAACTGTTGTTTCATATCAGGATGAGGAAGGAAAGAAACATACTGTATGGTTTGAGGATCCTGTCTCAGTTGAGAAAAAGAAAGCGTATTTGGATACACTCGGTATTCACTCTATTAGTTTTTGGGCATATTCCTTTTTTTAGTCATTATAGCTTTCTTACTCATTATTCACCGCTATCTTATCTCTTTTTCATATATTTGTACGTACTCGTAAAGAAGAGTTTGGTATAAGCAAGGAGGCAGGAAGACGTATGATACAAAAATCACAGGTACTTTTCCAAAAAGCAGCACGTTTTTCTACTGACAAAATACGAGGTATGAGTAGAAGCAAGCAAAAGGAAGAAGAACGACGTGAAAATAAAATGGCAGAGTTAGTAGAGGAAAGTAAGGACGTGATTTTAAAAGTGTCAGGTGTCTTTCCTTTTGACTTTTTTCCAGATGAACTTGTGATAGAAAAAAATAAGGTGAATTATATTAATCGCTATTTTTTTTGGTCAGGAAAGGTACGCAGTGTACTTATAGAGAATATTGAAGATATTACTATAGAGACAAGTCCCTTTTTTGCTTCTTTAGAAATTGAAGAAGTAGGACATGGGCAAGAAAAAATTGCTTTGGGTTATATCTGGAAAGAGAAAGCAAAAGTTGCGCGCGAGGTTATTCAGGGGTTGATTATCTGTAAAAGAACAGGAATAAAAATTCCAGATATAAGCAGCAAAGATTTAATTGCAAAATTGCAAGAGATTGGATCAGTTAGTGGTATGGAAAAAGGGGGGGTCGTAACCTCTATTTAAGATAAGGACTTGACAAGCTAAAAGTAACATCCGTAATATGGATATATGGGTAAAAAACAGTGCTTAGTTGCTTTTAGCGTGCTTATTCTCCTTGTATCTCTTTCATCTCCAGTCATAGCTGAGGAAGAGGGGACTTCTAGTGCTTCTCAAAGCAGTAAAACGCTGCGTTCAGAGATGATGCAAAAGGCAAAAGATGCCAAGATGGATATCAGAATGCAAGTGGAGGAGAAAAGAGCAGCAGTAAAACAGCAGATAGAAAAAAGAAGAGAAGAACTTCAGGATAAGTTACAACAGATAAAAGATGAAAAGAAACAAACAGTAGTAAAGCGTATTGATACCAAAATACAGGAAGCAAATGAAAAACATACAAGCAGAATGGCAGAAGCTATTGATAAGTTAGAAAGTATTTTGGAGAAGATTAAAACAAAAACAGCTGAGTTAGAATCTGAAGGAGCAGATGTAACTGCTGTTGAGTTGGCTATAACTCAAGCAGAAACAGCACTCAAAACTGCAAAAACAACAGTAACAACTCAAGCAGCAAAAGGATATCCACTTACCATCACTTCAGAAAATGCTCTAAAAGGTACCATTGGAACAACTGTCTCTCAGTTTAGAAATGATTTGTCAGCCACATTCAAAGTAGTCATAGCAGCAAAACAGGCAGTAGTTAAAGCTGCTGTTGCACTACAAAAGGCAGCTACAAGTGTAACGCCATCACCAGATGATGCAAGTAGTTCTGCATCGCCCGTATTGAACTAATTGTATGGAAAAAGATAAAAAAGAAAAAGACAATATTAATACTATTAATGAAGAAGATACACAAGATATGTCTGCTTCTCCTTCTGAAGAAGTGAAGACCAGTGATGGTGAAAAGAAAGAAGAAAACGCAGATAGACTTCCTGAAGATGGTATGTCAAAAGAATCTGTTAATTCTGAGTCTGTGTCTTCTGAAACCCGCTTAGAGGAAAACTCCGTAGCAGAAGATGAAAAAACAGGTGTAGAAGCAGACTTGCCAGAATCAAAGACACCCGCAGAGGTAAAAGAAGAAGAAACAGAAGGCTCATCTATTACTGAACAAGTACCATCATCTGAAGTATCATCTTCTGAAGAAGCAGCGACCATAGAAAATAAAGACGAATCCACTCCTTCTTTTAATACAGTAGAAAAGTCTGAAATTACCGATTCAAGTGTGGCTTCACCTTCTTCAACCTCTCCTGTTGCTTCTGAACCAGATATGGCAAATCCTTCTGTATCTGTGGCAGACCAAACAGCAGTTACTCCAAACCCTGAAAATCCAGTTTTGAATCATACTGAAGGTGGATCCAAGGGTATGAAAATAGCTATCATCATGATAGTAACAGCTGTTGTTCTATCAGCATTAGGTGGAGCTGCATATTGGTATATCATGAATATGAGCACTTCTTCTACACCTGAGAGTGCTGTCCCTGTAAAGACAGTAACTCCTCCCACAGTTGCACCATCTCCTGCTTCAACAGAATCAGGAACTCTTGAGGAACAAGCAGAACAAGTAGAAATACAGAGTGTTGACCAAGACCTTCAAGAACTTCAACAAGACTATCAGCAACTATAGATAGCTTCTTCTTCTCTTTACATTATTTTAAGTACGCTACGAGGGTTTATCATTTATTGGTTATTAACGAGTTGAGGTGAGTAGAAAGTTTGTAAAGTTATAAAGTAGAAAAAAAGATTCAGGATTCAAGATTTAAGATTCAGGAAAAAGATGAGTATATAGAGAAAGTTAAAACGCACATTGCAGGACGTAAATTTGCAATTTGGATCTAAAGACTTTTGCATTTTGAGAGTTAAGATTTGAGAACAATACTTAATACTTACTTCTTAATTCTTAATACTAATGTAGTGTTTAGAATTTAAAGTAAATACTTATATCAGTTTTTACAAAAGTTTTGAGAGGAATGAAGACACTATCGATACTACAAAGCTGAAGAGAAGTGCCCAGAGAAAATTTTGAATATCAAATCCCGGAACAATTAATGATATCAGCCAAACGAGAAAGGCATTGATGACAAATGTGAAAAGTCCAAAGGTAAGTAAGTTAAAAGGAAGGGTAAGAATAAGTAACAAAGGTTTTAAGAAAGCATTAGCTACTCCTAATAGAATAGCCACAATCACAGCAGTGAGGATTCCATTCATTTCTATACCAGGAAGTATGTAAGAGGCAGCTAGAACAGCTAGGGTGTTGATGAAGAGGTAAAGGATTAATTTCATTCTTTATTTAGGATAACAAATAGAGAAAAGAAAAGGAATATGCTTGACGTATGAATACACTATATATAGTAATATAGTAGAAAGAGTAAATATGACTTTCTTATAGAAAAGTAGAGGGGTTTTCTAACAAGGAAAAAGGGGATATTTGGTATTAGTTAGGGTTTTAAATAAGAAGATTTTGAACTTAAAGGTGAGCAAAATAAGCAAAAATAGACGAAATGCTAAAATACCTCTTGACGAATTGTTTTTTATTGTGTATATTATCACTACACCTAATAAAAAAGGTGTTTTTATTTGGGCAAGAGCCCTAAAGCAAAAAAATAAATATAACATAAATAATAAAAATATGGCTGACACATTTCAAAGAACAAAACCACACTTAAATATCGGAACCATCGGTCACGTAGACCATGGAAAGACGACAACAACTGCTGCTATTACCACCGTTCTTGCTAAAAAAGGAATGGCTCAAGCAAGAAAATATGAAGATATTGACAATGCTCCTGAAGAAAAAGCAAGAGGCGTTACCATTAATATTTCTCATCAAGAGTACGAAACCGAAAACAGACACTATGCACACATTGATGCGCCAGGTCACGCCGATTACATCAAGAACATGATTACCGGTGCTGCACAAATGGACGGAGCAATCCTCGTTGTTTCAGCAGCAGACGGACCTATGCCTCAGACTAGAGAGCACATCCTTCTTGCACGCCAAGTTGGGGTGCCTGCAATAGTAGTCTTCCTTAACAAAGTTGACATGGTCTCAGATCCTGAACTTCTTGATCTCGTTGAGATGGAAGTAAGAGAGCTTCTTTCAAAATATCAATATCCTGGTGATGATGTGCCTATAATTAAGGGTTCAGCATTGAAAGCAGTTGAGGGAGATGCAGATGCAGAGAATCAAATTCTTGAACTCATGAAGGCAGTTGATGAATATATTCCAACTCCTGAAAGAGAGACTGATAAGCCACTCTTGATGCCTGTTGAAGATGTATTCTCAATCAAAGGAAGAGGAACAGTGGTAACCGGAAGAATTGAAAGAGGAATGGTAAAAGTTGGAGAAACAGTTGAAATTGTTGGAATCAAAGATTCTACCCAAACAACAGTAACCGGAGTTGAGATGTTTAGAAAACAACTCGAAGAAGGTCAAGCTGGTGATAACGTAGGACTTCTCTTGAGAGGAATCGAAAAAGAAGATGTTGAAAGAGGACAGGTTATTGCAAAGCCAGGAAGCATTACTCCTCATACAGAGTTTGACGCAGAAGTATATGTACTTACTAAAGAAGAAGGCGGAAGACACACTCCATTCTTCAAAGGATACAGGCCACAATTCTATATCAGAACCACTGATGTAACTGGAGAGATCCAACTTGAAGAAGGTGTAGAAATGGTAATGCCAGGTGACAATACTAAGATGAAAGTAAAACTCATTGTACCAATCGCAATGGAAGAAGGAATGAGATTTGCTATCCGAGAAGGTGGAAGAACAGTAGGTGCAGGTGTTGTAACAAAGATTACTGCCTAACCTATAGCACTTTTAAACTAATTGTTGTATAATATAAATCTATGGCACGAGGACGCATACGTGTAAGACTAAAAAGTTACGATTCAAGAATTATTGATGCTACATGTCAGCAGATATTAGATACTGCAATTAGAACTGGCGCACAAGTAGTTGGCCCAGTACCACTCCCCACACAAAGATCCGTAATGGTTGTTAATAAATCTCCCTTTATTGATAAAGATGCAAGAGAGCATTTTGAGATAAAAACACACAAAAGACTTATTGATATTGTCTCTCCTACTGATTCTACTATTGAGAATCTCATTCATCTAGACCTCCCAGCAGGTGTGGATGTAGAGATTAAGATGTAAGGTTGAATTTTAGAATTTAAAGTTCAAATCTTAAAATTTTAATTTTCCTCTAGCTTTATTTTCTTACACAAAATATTTGTAAAAGTATTATTCTCAGTATATCCATAGGTGGACTATTCCTACCTAATCCTTTGTTTTTTTGGCTCTCCTATTCTTAGGATAATATGTGCTTAGACATACTTACAACTGAAAAAAATGGAACGATATTTACATGTCTCAATAAAGAAGAGTTTGAAACACTTTATAAGAATGTTTTTATTGAAAACGAGTATCCATTTCATTCTCAATCCAAAAGCCCTTTTATCATTGATTGCGGTTCTCATATTGGAGTAACAGTCCTTTACTGGAAACATAAGTTTCCTTACGCTCATATTGTTGGTTTTGAGCCAAATCCGGTAACTTTTGATATTCTAAAGCGGAATATTGAACAAAATGGTCTTTCCCGTGTAGAAGTTATAAACGCGGCACTTTCAGGTACAGAGGGAACAATTGATTTTTATGTTTCAAAAGAGTTAGAAGGTGCTTGGTTTTGGGGAGACTCTGCGGTTAAGAATGCATGGTATAGCGAGGAAGAAAATAAAACAACTCGGGTAAGATCAGTAAAGCTCTCCTCCTATATAACTAAAGAAGTTGATCTATTAAAGCTTGACATAGAAGGAATGGAAGAGGTAGTTTTGAATGAAATTGAGGATAAATTAAGTTTTGTTAAAGAGATTCTTATGGAGTTTCATGGATCATCTACAAACCCCGCTAATGATCCTCATAGAATTTTATCGCTACTAAGAAAAAATGAATTTACTGTATTAATAAAGCAATACGGACAAGAAGTTGATGAACAGGAAATAAAAAAAGAAGATCCATATTGGCTATTGATACATGCGACTAAAAAATAAGGGTTTGCTTATTCCTATTGCCTCTCTTTTTTCTTACCACATTTAGGCTTTGAATAATGAATTATAATACAGTTATGAGAAAAGGGGCAGAGTTTGAGTCAAATTCTGAAGGGAACTTCTCATTTCTTAAGCAGGAAACAACAGAAAGAATTCGAGATGAAGTAGGAGAAGATTGGCTTCCTCTTTCTGAAGAATTGGAACGCTTGAACGTAATTTATGGTACTCAGTATCATCTGATGACGAGGGGTGATGTGGAAAGACTAAGAGAAATGAATCCTCTCTACTCTCATCCTATTTATGATAATGCTATTATGAATTTAGTCACTCCTGCGGAAGCTCAAGCATTGTATCAAGACGCTCAAAAGAAACTCATAGCTTTTATACGCGCCCTCAAAATTTGGGAGGAAGAAGGAGTTAACTATCGTTTTATGGATATTATTTCATCTGAGGAGTGAATTGTCAGATACAGTATTGTTTTTGTCTTTGATCTTTGTTTGTACGAAGAAAATAGTAGTATATTAGACTTTTGAAGGGGAAATGCCTGTGTCTAATTTGTAGGACCTTTCTTACCACACTCTTGCAATTTTGAGGCAATCATATTATAATAACTTCTGCTTAATGAGCATGGTATTGGAACCAATTAGAAGCGTCAATTGACTACATCATACGAGCGTAAAGCCTTGAAAAAGGCTTATGAATATAAAGCGACTCGATGTAGTCGCTTTTTTGTTGTTTATAAGTGATATGAATTTGCACGTAGTTTTAGGAAAAAAAATTAATCAAACACAAGGATTTTTAGAGGACGGCACTCGCATTCCTCTTTCTGTGGTATCTGTACCAGCTAATATTATTAGCCAGGTAAAAACTACTGAAAAAGATGGGTATGATGCGCTTCAATTGGGAATTGAAGTAAAGAAAAAAGCAAATAAACCACTTGCAGGACATACAAAAAAAGCGGGGCTTGAGCAAGCACCCCGTTTTTTTAGAGAAGCAAGAGTAGTCAAAGCAGAAGACATCGCAGATGCATCTGCCGGAATGGCTGTTGCAGTATCTGAGGTCTTAAAGCCAGGAGATATCATTGATATTACTGGTACATCAAAAGGAAAAGGATATGCCGGTGTAGTCAAAAAATGGCACTTTAGAGGAGGACCTAAGACACATGGTCAGTCAGACAGACATAGAGCTCCTGGTTCTATTGGACAGTCCACTACTCCAGGAAGAGTCTATAAAGGAAAGAAGATGTCAGGACGCATGGGAGCAGAGCAAGTAACCATTAAAAACTTAGTTGTTATTGATGTTACTGAGAATGAAATTTTGGTAAAAGGACTTATCCCTGGACCAAAAGGACAGTATGTGGTTATTACAAAAAGAGGAGAAGTGAAAAATTTTGTACCTCTCTTCAAAAAAGTAGAAGAAACACCTGAGGTGGCAGAAGAGCAAATAGAAGAGGTAGCAGCAGAAGCAGTAGAGACACCAGCAGTTGAAGAAGTCAAAGAAGAGGCTGTGGCAAATGAGGCAGAGCCAGTAACTGAAGAAAAGAAAGAAGAAACAAAAGAGACAGAGGAAAAAGGAGCATAATCTATGCCTAAGACACAACAAGAAAATACAACCGAAGTAAAAACAACACAAAAAGCTGTAAGAGCAGCAAAAGGTACATTGAAAATAAATGTTTTGGATAAAAGTGGGAAGGTAGCAAAAGAGATGGAGTTGCCAAAAGAGATTTTTGGAACAACTGTCAACAAAGCTCTTATGGCTCAAGCAGTGCGTGTGTATTTGGCCAACCAAAGACAAGGCACATCCTCTACGAAAACAAGAGGACAAGTGACTGCTTCAACGAAAAAAGTATACAAGCAAAAAGGTACCGGTCGTGCTCGTCATGGTGCAGTTTCTGCTCCAATTTATGTAGGCGGTGGTATTGCTTTCGGACCAAAACCTCGTGATTTTTCTTTGAAGCTGTCAAAGAAAATGAAAAGAAATGCACTATTTAGTGCTTTGAGCATGCAGTTGGGTGAGCAAAAAATCCTGGTAGTTGAAGGTCTTAATGGAGTAAAGGGTAAAACAAAAGAAATTGCAGCAATGTTTAATGAGCTGAAATTGCAAGAAGGTAAAAAGAAGAGCAAAATTTTATTTGTTCTACCTGAAAAAGTGGATGTAGTTGAAAGAGCAAGTAGAAATATAGAAGGAGTAGTTGTAGAGAAAGCAGCAAATCTGCATACCTATGAAGTACTCAACAATCACTATATCCTTTTCATGGAAGAAGCCTTGCCAGTTTTATCAAAAACATTTTTAGAGAAAGAAGATAAATAACATATATGGAAGCAAGAACTATTATTGTAAAACCAGTTATTACAGAAAAATCACTGCAGGAAGCAGTAAATGGTAAATACACGTTTTTAGTCGCTAGGTATGCAACTAAAAATGACGTAAAGGAAGCTATTGAAAAGCTTTTTGGGGTAAAAGTAGAAAAAGTATACAGTAATATTGTCAAAGGAACAAAGCAAAGAGTAACTAAAAAAGGAAGAAAAACAGTAGATGCAACATACAAGAAAGCACGAGTTGCTTTGAAAGAAGGACAGAAAATTGCTTTATTTGAGGAGGTTATGCAAGGATAATTATGGCAAAGAAATTACTTACTATTTTAAAAAAGAATGCAGGAAGAGACGCATCTGGAACAGTCTCTGTAAGGCATCAGGGCGGCAGACACAAGCGATTTTATCGGGTCATTGATTTTAAGAGAAACAAGACTGATATTCCAGGTAAAGTTGTGGGGATTGAGTATGATCCAAATAGATCTGCTGATATTGCCTTAATTCAATATGCTGATGGAGAGAGAAGATATATTCTAGCCCCATTAGGACTAAAGGTAGGAGATGTGATAGAATCAGGAGAAAAAGTAGAGATTCAGTTGGGTAATGCACTGCCTTTGGAAAAAATTCCAGTAGGAAGCCCAGTACACAATATTGAGCTTACTCGAGGAAAAGGTGGAGAAATTGCTCGCTCAGCAGGAAATCAGGCACTTATTATGTCACGGGAAGCAAAATACGTACATATTAAGATGCCATCAGGTGAAATAAGAAAGATTTTTGGAAAAAATTATGCTACTATTGGACAGTTAGCAAAACCTGAATGGAAAGATAGAATACTAGGTAAAGCAGGTGCAAAAAGAAGACTAGGTGTAAGACCAAGTGTTCGAGGTGTTGCTATGAGCCCTAAGTCCCATCCTCATGGAGGAGGAGAAGGAAGAAGTGGTATTGGTATGTCTACACCGAAAACATTTGCAGGAAGACCTGCAGTTGGTAAAACAAGAAGACCAAACAAGTATTCAGATAAACTAATTATTGCAAGAAGAAAAAGGAGATAAATATGGCACGATCACTTAAAAAAGGACCATACGTTGACGAAAAATTAATGCAGAAAGTTACAAAGCAAAAGGAAACAGGTGTTAATGCGCCTATTAAAACATGGGCTCGTTCATCTCAGATTCCGCCTGAGTTTGTAGGACATACTTTTGAAGTACATAACGGCAGATACTTTATAACAGTTAAGGTAACAGAGGGTATGGTTGGCAATAGATTGGGTGAGTATGCACCATCCAGATTATTTAAGGGTCATGGAAGAATTGTCGCTAGAGAGATTTCTAAGACATAAAAGTAAATATGGAAGAAGTAATAGCAATTAGTAAAAATATTAAGATATCACCTCGCAAAGTGCGGTTGGTTGCAGATGCAGTAAAAAAAGAAAAACTGCCGGTTGCGCTAGCGAAACTCTATGCTCTGAATAAAAGAGCATCAGGTCCTATTAAAAAGGCTCTTGAAAGCGCAATTGCGAATGCGGTGCATAACCATCAAGTAAATAAAGATGATTTGACAATTAAAGATATAATAGTGGGTGAAGGAATTACGTATAAAAGATATCATTATGCTTCTCGAGGCAGAGTTCATCCATACAAGAGAAGGACCAGTCATATTCGAGTTGTACTGAGTGCAAAAACTGCACAAGCACCAGCGCCAGTACAGCAAGAAGTAAAGGAAGCAGAAAAAAAAGTTGAAGTAAAAAAAGAAGAAGCGGCAAAAGAAGTAAAACCAACAAAAAAAGTAACGAAAGCAAAAAAGGAGGAGGCAAGCAAATAGCGTAAAGGCTATAGCTAAAAATAATTATGGGACAAAAAGTACATCCAATAGCATTAAGACTAGGAATACATCATGACTTTAAGAGTATTGGGTTTTATTCTAAGAAAACCTATGCTGATGTAGTGCTGCAGGACATGAAAATCCGTGAAGCATTATTTAAAAAGTTGAAACATGCTGGTATTGCTGATGTTGTAATTGCTCGCTCTGTAAGTAGCATTCAGCTGACTATTCATGTAACAAGACCAGGTATTGTAATTGGACGTGGTGGAAAAGGACTTGAAGATTTGAAGAATGACATTGTAAAATTGCTAGCTCAAGGTGATGCAAAAGCCTACATTCCAAAGGTTGAGCTGAAAGTAGAGCCAATTAAGGAACCAAATCTGAATGCTTATTTGGTAGCAGTAAACGTTGCAGATCAGTTGGCTCGTCGTATGCCTTATAAAAGAGTAATGAAGCAGTCAGCTGAGCGAGTAATAGCAGCAGGAGCAAAAGGAGTAAGAATTGTACTCTCTGGTAGAATTGGAGGAGCTGAAATTGGAAGAAAAGAAAGAGTGCAAATTGGAAAGTTGTCTTTATCTACTATCAGAGAAAATATTGACTATTCAAGCGTGCCCTCTCTCACAAAGAGTGGTTATGTGGGTGTAAAAGTTTGGATAAATAAAGCATAAAAAGGAGAAATAGTTATGTTAACACCAAAAAGATTAAAATATAGAAGAACATTTAAACCAGTAGTTGCCAGAAAGGTGGCACTAAAAGGTACGCATGTGGCTTTTGGTGAGTTTGGGCTTAGAGCTGAGTCTCCTGGAAGAATATCCAGTAGACAAATTGAGTCAGCCAGACGTGCAATTACACGCTATATTAAAAGAGGTGGAAGAGTTTGGATCAGAATTTTTCCTGACAGACCAATTACTAAAAAACCACCGGAGACAACAATGGGTGGAGGAAAAGGCGATTTGCATGAATACATAGTGCCTGTAGGTACAGGAAGAGTATTATTTGAAATGGGTGGTGTTACTGAGGATGTAGCAAAAGAGGCTTTGCGTCTTGCCTCACACAAGTTGCCAGTAAGAAGCAGCTTTATTAAAAAAGGAGAAATTGTAAAATGAAGAAAAATCAGCGAGAAGAACTAAAAAGTAAAACAGTTGCAGAATTGCAAAAATATGTTACTGAGTTGGGAGCAGAAATAGCAAAATTGCGAATTGATATGTCTATTGGAAAAGAAAAAAATACAAGTAAAGTAAAAGAGATGAAAAAAAATAGAGCACGTGCCTTGACAGCAATGCAGGCAAAGAAAGGAGAAGTAGTAAATGGCTAA
Source organism: uncultured Gammaproteobacteria bacterium (assembly GCA_964427615.1). Classification (GTDB taxonomy): domain Bacteria; phylum Patescibacteriota; class Microgenomatia; order Levybacterales; family GWA1-39-11; genus CAYRUR01. The sequence continues at coordinate 318,074 of CAYRUR010000001.1, forward strand.
AAAAATATTAGTAGGAACAGTTTTATCAGATAAAATGACCAATACAGTGGTTGTGTCAGTTGAGAGAAAAGAAAGACATCCAGTGTATAATAAGCTGATTAAAATTACGAAAAAATACAAAGCTGATACCAATGGTATGCAAGTTGCAGTAGGAGATGTAGTACACATCGAAGAAACTAGACCATTGAGTAAAGACAAGCATTTTAAAGTAATAAAGAAAGTAGAAGTAAAATAAGAAAGGAACATATATGGTACAACACAGAACAATGCTAAAAGTTGCAGATAACACAGGAGTACGCCAGTTAATGGTAATCCAGATTTATGGTGGCTCTCGTAGAAGATTTGGACATGTCGGAGATGTTCTTGGGTGTGTAGTGAAAAAAGCATTACCTCATACCCAATATAAAAAGGGAGATAAGGTAAAGGTAGTACTAGTGAGAAGTAAAAAAGAAATGAAAAGACCAGACGGAACGTATCTGCGCTTTTCAGATAATGCAGGAGTAATTATTGATAATCCGGAGAATAAAAACCCGGTAGGAACCAGAATTTTTGGTCCTATTCCAAAGGAAATAAGAGATAAAGGTTACACAAAAGTAACATCTCTTGCAAAGTACGTAGTATAAAAATATGAAACTTAAAAAAGGCGATACAGTCTTAATAACAACTGGAAAAGATAAAGGAAAAAAGGGAACAGTCGAAAGAGTATTTCCTGAGACGCATAAAGTGCTGGTTGAAGGTGTTAATCAATACAAAAGACATATCAAAGCACGAATGGCAGACCAAACCTCTGAGATTCGAGTACTCTCACGACCACTTCCAGATGCTAACGTAGCATTGGTGTGCAAAAAGTGTGAGAAACCAACTCGGGTAGGGTACAAGACAGTAAACGACGAAAAAGTAAGAATTTGCAGAAAATGCAAGGAGCAAATATAACTATGAAAGTACGAGCATCAGTAAAAAAAATATGCAAAGATTGTAAAGTCGTCAGACGCAAAGGACGAGTATATATTATTTGTGAAAATCCAAAACACAAACAAAGGCAGGGATAATTATGACAAAATTTAAACAAACATTTGAAAAAGAAATAGCACCAAAAGTTCAGGAAAAACTGCAAATAAAAAATAAAATGGCAGTGCCAAAGCTGGTAAAGATAGTCGTAAATACCAGTTCAAAAGAATTTTTGCAAGATAAAAAGAATATCGAAAAAACACTGGATGATATTGTGGTGATTACTGGTCAAAAGCCAAAAATAGTGAAGGCAAAAGTGTCTGTAGCTTCATTTAAGTTGCGTGAAGGAGACAAGATCGGTTTACAAGTTACCTTAAGAGGTGATAGAATGTATGACTTCTTTGAGAAGTTAGTGAGGATTGTCTTCCCACGAGTCAGAGACTTTAGCGGTGTAGATGACAAAGCCTTTGACGGAAGAGGAAACATTACAATTGGATTTAATGAACACATTGTTTTTCCTGAGATAGATCCAGGAAAAGTAGAAAAGATAAGAAGCTTGCAGATGGCAATTGTTACATCAGCAAAGACTGATAAAGATGCAAAAGTATTGCTAGAGGAAATGGGGATGCGTTTTAAGAAAGCACCTCAGGTAGCAGCATAAGAAAGGAAATATATGGCAAAGACATCAAATATTGTAAAATTTGACAAAAAACAAAAATACTCAGTACGAGGAGTAAATATCTGCAGATTATGCGGAAGATCAAAAGGATATTTAAGACGTTTTGGTCTATGCAGAATTTGTTTTAGAGAAAGAGCATTGAAAGGAGAATTGCCTGGCGTTAAAAAGGCAAGTTGGTAAAATACTATGTATACAGTTGGAGACTTTTTAACAAGAATAAAAAATGGATATATGGCACGAAAGAAGAACGTGCGTGCGCCTTTTGCAAAGGCAAGTGAGGCATTGGGCAAGATTTTAAAAGAAGAAGGATATATTAAAGACATTCGGGTACTTGAAGAAGATAACAAGAAATACCTTGAAGTAGAGTTGTTATATAAAAACAGAAGACCTTCCTTGAATGGAGTAAAACTATTTTCTACTCCTGCAGCCCATGTCTATGTGAATAAACTGGGATTGAGAAAAGGCCTGAATGAATTCGGGTTAACAATTGTTTCAACCAGTAAGGGTGTTATGACAGGAAGACAAGCCCATGAAAAGAAACTGGGTGGAGAGCTTATTTGTAAAGTTTTTTAAAGTATGTCAAATATTGGAAAACAACCAGTAACAATTAAAGACGGAGTACAAGTAGCAGTAGAAGCTGGAAAAGTTACTGTTACCGGTACTAAAGGAACTCTTGAGACTCAGATTCCACGCGGAGTTGTGGTAACTGTAGAGGATGGTTCTGTGCTGGTCAAAAAAGAAAAAGATATTAAAGAATTTGAGAAGTTTTATGGACTTACACGGGCAATGATTGCTAATATGGTTGAGGGAGTAAGTAAAGGGTTTGAGAAAAAGTTAGAGTTATCAGGTGTAGGATACAGAGCACGTGTTGAGGGAAGAGATTTAGTGTTGAGTATTGGATTTGCAAATCAAGTAAAAATAACACCGCCTCAGGAAGTTCAAATTACGGTTGCAGATAATGTGATCACGGTAAGTGGGATTGATAAACAACTGGTAGGCAATATTGCTAGCAAAATTCATGAGGTGCGTCCCCCAGATCCTTATAAGGCAAAAGGGGTACGCTACGTAGGTGAAAAAATAAGAAGAAAGCCAGGAAAATCAGCGAAAGCTTAATAAAAGGAGTAAAAATATGATACGAGAAGAAAAAATTAAAAAAGTAAGACAAGCAAGAAGAGTTGCTAGAACAAGAAGAAAGTTATTGGCACATGCTTCAACAGCCAGACTTTCAGTATTTGCTTCTAATAGCTACTTCTATGCTCAGATTATTGATGACACACAAGGAAAGACAATCCTTGCAGCAGGAGAAAAAGAGCTCAAACTGGATAAAAAAATGACAAAGACAGAGCGAGCAGAAAAAGTTGGCGAGTTATTGGCTGAAAAAGCAAAGAAAGGAAAGATTGAGACAGTAGTTTTTGATAGAGGTGCATACCGCTATCACGGCAGAGTAAAAGCATTTGCTGAAGCAGCCAGAAAAGGAGGGTTAACATTCTAATTATGGAAAATATGCAAGAAAAATTTGACGAAAAAGTTGTTCAAATCAACCGAATTTCTAAAAAAACTAAAGGAGGCAATAAAGTTAGATTTGCAGCCTTGGTTGTTGTGGGAAATAGACATGGAAAAGTTGGCGTAGGACTAGCAAAGTCAGCAGATGTTTCCAGTGCTATTATGAAAGCTATTGCCTATGCAAAGAAAAGAATGATTGATGTACCAATTGAGAATGGAACCATTCCTCATGCAATTCAGGTAAAAGAAGGCGCATCTGTCGTAATGTTGAAGCCTGCACCTGCAGGAAGTGGTGTACGAGCTGGTGGTCCAGTACGAAATGTGGTAGAAGCAGCTGGTATTCGCAATATTTCTTCTAAGATTTTAGGTTCTGGCAATAAGGCAGGTAATGTATATGCTACATTTGAAGCTCTCAGGCAATTATCCTTGAGAGGAATGGAGGTAACAGAATAACTATGGCACAATTACACGAATTACCAAAAGTAGTGACAAAGTCAAAAAAAGTAGTAGGTAGAGGTCATGGATCCGGAAGAGGTAAGACTGCAGGTCGTGGTACTAAAGGGCAAAAAGCACGAGGAACTATTCCTCACTATTTTGAGGGAGGAGCTCTAAGACTTATTAAAAGATTACCTTTGCTTCGCGGAAAAGGCAGAAATAAAGTATTTCTTGCCAAACCTGTTACAATACAAGTAGGCGCCCTAAATTCCTTAAAGAAAGATAGTGTGGTTGATTTTGCAGCATTAATAAAGCAGGGTCTTATTGCTGAGGAAGAAGCAAAGAGAAGAGGAGTAAAGATATTAGGAGATGGAAATTTGGAGATTCCGCTTGTCGTGAAGGTACCGGTAACTGCCGGAGCAAAAGCTAAAATCGAAAAAGCTGGCGGACAGGTTGAAGAATAACATCTAATTTATCGGAAAAGAAGGTGCCGGAGAATATAATTGTGTAAGGTATGAGTTCTTTGTTCAATACGTTACGAAATTTTTATAAAGATAAAGAGATTCGAAAAAAACTCCTCATTACAGGTTTCTTACTTTTGGTATTCAGATTTTTTGCTCATATCCCCGTTGCAGGTGTGAATATAGCTCAATTAAAAGCACTCTTTGAGCAAAATCAGTTCTTAGGACTTCTTGATATTTTCTCTGGTGGTGCGCTTTCTAATTTTTCTGTCCTAGCAGTTGGTTTGGGTCCTTATATTTATGCGTCTATTATTCTCCAGCTCTTAACCATTGTCTATCCGGCACTTGAAAAACTGCAAAAAGAAGAAGGCGAATATGGAAGACAGAAAATTAATCAATACACTCGCTACCTGACCATTCCTTTGGCAATTATACAGTCCGTTGGTATGTATATGTTGCTGCGCAGCCAGAATATTATTTCTTCCCTGGGAGTGTTTGAGTTAGTTGCTTTTGTAGCAACCATGGTAGCTGGTACTATGTTCATTCTCTGGATTGGAGAACTACTATCAGAACAGGGCATTGGTAATGGTATTTCTTTGCTTATTTTTGCCGGTATTGTGGTATCTCTTCCAGTAGGTGCTGGTCAATTCCTCACGACCTTTACACAAGAACAAGCTATGAATGTATTGGTGTTATTAGGGTTAGCGCTTGCTATAACTGCTGCTATTGTTTTTGTGAATGAGTCTGTACGCAAAGTCCCCATTATGTATGCCAAAAGAGTAAGAGGCAGCTCTACTGCAGGGGGACAATCAACTCATTTACCTTTGAAATTAAATCAGGCTGGAGTAATCCCTATCATCTTTGCCGTATCTATCGTATTGCTACCTACCATGGTGGGTAACTATTTAGCAGTTGCTGCAAATCCCACGCTTGCATCCATTGGTAATTTTATGGTTACGCATTTTAGTCCTACCGGTGTTTGGTATAACGTATTTTATTTCTTATTAGTAGTTGGCTTTACCTACTTCTATACTGCAATTATTTTTAATCCAGAGAAAATTGCTGAAAATTTGCAAAAACATGGAGGATTTATCCCCGGAATACGACCTGGTAAACCAACTAATGTTTATCTTAATTACATTATTACCCGTATTACACTTATGGGAGCACTTTTTTTGGGTCTTATTGCCGTATTGCCCAATATGATAAGTGCTTTCATGAACATACAGGGATTAGTGATTGGCGGTACGAGTCTTTTGATTGTGGTACAGGTAGTTATCGAGTCAGTGAAAATACTGCAGGTGCAAGTAATGACAAAAAGTTACGATAAATTTAAACCAATACAACATTGAAAATTATACTCATAGGCATACAAGGTTCTGGTAAATCTACTCAAGGCAATTTACTTGCTGAAAAGTTAGGTCTACCATATTTATCTACAGGACATATCTTCAGACAAATCGCTAAAGAAAAAACACAGTTAGGCAGGCTTATTAAAGAAACGATTAATGCCGGACACTTGGTCTCAGATAACCTGACATTAGAAATTGTCTCAGACTATTTACACAGACCAGAATATGAAAAAGGGTATATTTTAGATGGTTTTCCTAGAACCCTTGCTCAAGCAGAAAAATTTGAGAATGGTATCAATCACGTTATTTATCTAGAAGTCTCAGACAAAGAGGCTTTGTGGCGCTTGTCTTACCGGGCAGATGATCCAAGTGAAGATAGAGAAGACGATACATTGCGTGCAATCCGCAAAAGAATCGAATTATTCCATACAGTAACTAAGCCAGTACTGGATTTTTACAAAGCAAAAGGAATCTTAACTACCATTGATGGAGAGCAGTCAATTGAAGATATTCATGACAAAATCTTGCAAACAGTGAAGAAAACAGAAGTTGTAGATCATGAGTAAAGGCTTTATTATCGCAATTGACGGACCCGTTGCTTCAGGGAAAGGTACTATCGCTCCATTACTTGCTCAAAGACTAGATGGATATTATTTATACACAGGTGGATTTTATAGAGCTCTTGCTTTGTATTGTCTGCAAAACAACATAGATATTCAAAATGAGGAAGCGATCTTACAGCATTTGTCCGATGTACACATTGAGCAGAAGGGGACTGCTATTTTATTGAACGGAGAAGATGTTACTAATGCTATTTTCAACTCAGTGATAGCTGAAGCCACTCCCTACGTTGCATCACATGCAAAAATACGCTCTTTTTTAGTCAAAAAACAGCAAGAGAGTGCTCAAAAAGGAGTACATGCAGGCAAAGCTATTGTTGCTGAAGGAAGAGATACAGCGACGAGGGTTTTTCCTGAAGCTGATCTAAAGATCTTTCTGACTGCTAGTGAGCAAGTGCGGGCAAAAAGAAGACTTGCACAGTTTGTAGCACGAGGGGAAAAAGAAATGACTTTAGAACATGTGCTGGAGGATATTAAAGATCGGGATAAGCGGGATAGAACGAGAACTCAGGATCCTTTAGTGGCAGATCCTGAGGCATATGGGTATGTTGTTGTCGATAATTCAGCCCTTTCCGAAGAAGAAACGATTCGTGGTATAATGCTTGAGGTACAAAAGAGAGGATTTATATATGAATAATAATGTACAAGAAAAAATACAAGCAATGAGAAAAGGAGGCAAAATTCTTGCCGAAGTACTTGCAGAGGTGGTGCAAGCGGTAAAGCCAGGTGTTACAGAGCTAGAACTGGATAAATTAGCTGAAAAGCGAATTATTGAAAAAGGAGGGTTCCCTGCTTTTAAGAAAGTGCCAGGTTACAAGCATACTATTTGTGCTGCAACTAATGATGTTGTTGTGCATGGAATTCCTCAGAAGAGAGTCTTACAGGCAGGAGATGTCATTTGTATTGATTGTGGTGTTTTTGTAGATGGGTATTTTACTGATATGGCCGAGACAGTCGTAGTTGGAGATGCGCAAAAAGATGTTGGAGAAGATGTAAGAACATTTTTAAAAGTAGGCAAAAAAGCACTCTTTAAATCCATTCGAGAAGCAACAAGTGAACACAGAATTGGCCATATATCCCGTGCTATGCAGGAAACTGTTGAAAAAAATAACTACTCTATTGTGAAGAGTCTCGTGGGGCATGGAGTAGGTAAAAATTTGCATGAAGCACCAGAGGTGCCTGGATTTTTGAGTGGTAAATTAGAGCGTACTCCCCGGCTGGTGCTGGGAATGACGTTGGCACTTGAGGTAATTTATAATATGGGGAGTGATGAAGTAGTATATGCCAATAAAGATGGTTGGACGATTAGTACTGCAGATGGTAGTTTGTCTGCCGTATTTGAGCGTACTATTCTTATTGCAGAAGATGGACCAGAGCTCATAACTGCTTTTGAGGATGAGACAATCCATTCTTTTTAAGGAAAAATTGTGTGACTCTAGGCTATTTTTTAACGTACACGTTTTTTAAACTACAAGAAATAGGTCCTATACGTAGTATCCCTACAAAATAGTATTTGCTTACACAGGATAGGGTGTGATAATATAAGTCGTTCAACTTCTTGATTTAGCTAGTACATATTTGGTACAATATGGAAATTGTAAAAGTATGGCACATCAAGGATCAATAGAAGTAGACGGGATTGTAAGAGAAGTGTTGCCAAATACGTTGTTTCGAGTAGAGATCGAAGGCGAGAGAATGGTGCTCTGTCATCTTTCGGGAAAAATGAGAATTTATTTCATTAAGATATTACCGGGAGATAGGGTAAAAGTTGAAATGACTCCCTATGACAAAGCGCGAGGTAGAATTACCTATAGATATAAATAATTATGCGAGTTGCAGGTGTAAATATACCAGACGGAAAAAGAGTTGATATTGCTTTAACCTATATTTATGGAATAGGAAGAAGCAATGTATATGAAGTGCTTGAAAAAGCAGGTATTGATCCAGCAAAACGCACAAAAGATCTATCTGAGGATGATTTAAGAAATATCTTAAAAGCGCTTGAAACTTACAAGACAGAGGGAGATTTAAGAGCAGATATCATTGCCGATATTAAAAGACTTAAGGAGACAGGCAGTTACAGAGGTTTAAGACATGTTCGTGGTCTTCCTGCAAGAGGACAAAGAACCAGATCAAATGCACGTACCAAAAGAGGTAAAAGAGCAACTATTGGTGCAGTAAGAAAAGATGTTGCAGAGCGGATGGGTAAATAAAATAACATAATATGGCTAAAACAGTAAAACAAACAAAATCAACAGTAAAAAAGAAAGCAGTAAAAATGGTTACTACTGGTAAGGGAAAGGTATATGTAAGCACTACTTTTAATAACACCATTGTAACCGTAACCAATGAAAAAGGTGATGCACTATCTTGGAGTTCTAGTGGTGCAGCTGGATTTAAAGGTACTCGAAAAGCAACTCCTTATGCAGCAACATTGGTAGTTAATGAAGCTCTTCAAAAAGCAAAAGAAAGTGGTGTAAATTCCGTAGAAGTATATATCAAGGGTCCTGGTGTTGGCAGAGATGCAGCACTACGCGCTATTAGGAGTGCAGGAGTTAATATTTCTATGATTGCTGATATTACTCCAATCCCTCATAATGGTCCTAGACAAAAGAAAAGGAGGAGAGTCTAAAGTACTATGGCACGATACACTGGTCCAAAACACAAATTAGCACGAAGAGAAGGAATTAATATTCTTGAGAAAGACTCTCAAAGTCTTGAGAGAAGAATTAATGTAGTTCCTGGTTCTCACAGTAGAAGAAGAAGTAAAGTTTCAGAATACGGACTTCAGTTGCGTGAAAAACAGAAACTGAAGAGGATTTATGGCGTACTGGAAAGACAATTTAGAAGATATATTGATGAAGCTCAGAAAAGTAGAGAAAACTCTAATGAAGTGTTAATGCAAATTTTGGAATCAAGACTTGATAATGTAGTATACAAGTTGCAGTTTGCAAAATCACGTCCTATGGCACGTCAATTTGTTACCCACAGACATGTTTTTGTAAATGGAGAAAGAGTAAATATCCCATCATATCGGGTAAAACCAGGTGACACTATCCGACTTGATGCTGATTTAATTGAAAAGAATCCAGACGTAAAAAAATTGGAGGAAGAGGGTAAAGAACTCCTTCCATTTCTTTCCAAAACAAAGGCAGAGGGTACCTTTTTGAGGCTGCCAACTATGGAAGAAGTGCAAAATCCAGTTGATTACAGTTTGGTTGTTGAATTTTATTCTAGATAATGCTAAAATAGGTTCTTGTTCTTATGTTTAATCCTAATTTTAAAATAAAAGAAGAAAAGAAAGAGGGTAATTACACTCAGTTTGTAATTGAACCTCTTGAGCCAGGCTTTGGACACACTCTTGGTGTGGCATTGCGAAGAGTATTGTTGCAAAACATCGAAGGTGCAGCCGTAACCTCTGTAAAGATTGAAGGCGTACGCCACATGTTTGCTACTCTTCCAGGTTTGAAAGAAGATATCATTGAATTCTTACTTAACGTTAAGCAATTAGAAGTAAAACTTGCTGAAGGAAAAGAAAGTGCAAAAATCAGAATTTCCAAAACAGGACCAGGTGATGTAACTGCTGCTGATATTGAAGTTACTGATGGTGTCGAAATAGCTGATAAAGATCATTATCTGGGTAGTCTGGCTGATAAAAAATCCAAGCTTGAAATGGAAATGACTGTTGAGAGAGGTTACGGATATTCCCTCGCTGAGGAGAGACCAATTTCTACAGTAGGTGTTATTCCAATTGATGCAGTATTTTCTCCTATTAAGAAAGTAAATTATAGAATAGAACAGACTCGTGTTGGAAGAGAGACTAATTATGACAAGTTAATTCTTGAAATTACCACTGACGGAACAGTTGATGCACGAGAGTCAGTAGAACAAGCTGGTAGAATTCTTGTTTCTTATTTTGCTCAAGTAATTGAACAAAAAGGAGAAGAAGAAGTTGTTACTGAGGAAGTAGCTGAATCAGATGTTCCAAGTGAAGTTGCTAAAATGGCTGTTGATGAATTAGATCTTCCTACTAGAATTTACAATAGCTTGAGAAACGCAGGTATTGAAACAGTAGGTCAATTGCTTGAAACTCCAAGAAAAGAACTTATGGGTTACAGAAACCTTGGAGCAAAGTCCCTGTCTATTATTCAAGAAAACTTGAGTCAAAAGGGCATTCAGTTTGATTTCTAAAATAGAAAATCCCACCCTTTTTGAGATATTTGCGTCCAAGTTGGCGCATTTTTGGTTATATAAAGGTAAAAATGAGAAAAAGAGTTTTTGGAAGACAATTTAAAAGAGACATGAATGAAAGAAAGGCTTTATTTAGAAGTCTTATGCGTGAATTGGTTTTGCATGGTAGCATCAAAACAACTGAGGCAAAAGCCAAAGCAATAAAGGGAAATATAGAAAAACACGTCACAAAAGCAAAAGTAAAAGGAGAAGGAGCATTAGTACATTTACAGAAAGATTTCACCCATGAGGTAGCACATAAGATTATTCGTGATATTGCTCCTCTTTTTGCAGATAGACCAGGAGGATATACTCGTATTATCAAATTAGGCAATAGAGTCAAAGATGATGCACGAGTAGTTCTGTTGCAGTGGGTAGAGGACGTACCAAAGACAGTAGAAAAAGTTGAGAAGAGAAAAGCAAAAAAGGCAGTTGAAGCTGATAAAGCTCCTAAAGCAGCAAAAGCCAAAAAAGAAAAAAAAACAGAAGCAACTGAAAAACCAAAGAAACCTACAGTAAAAAAGGAGGAAGCTAAATAATGCAAAATATAACAAGACCAACAAAAGAATCTGAAATTAAAAGAGAATGGCACGTAGTAGACATGAAAGGCCAAAATCTTGGAAGAACTGCTACTGGTATTGCTGAACTTTTAATGGGTAAGAAAAAGACCTATTTTGCTAAAAATCTTGACTGTGGTGACTATGTAGTAGTTATCAATGCAAAAGATGTAAAGGTTACCGGTAATAAAGAAGAGCAAAAAGTATATACTCGCTACTCTGGATATCCAGGAGGATTGAAAAAGGAAACCCTGGGTCGTTTGCGTGAGAAAAAACCAGAGGAAATTGTAAGACATGCAGTTTCAGGTATGTTGCCTAAAAATAGACTTCGTGATAGAATGCTTACGAGATTATATGTATTTGCAGGTGCAGAACATACATATCAAGATAAAATAGGAAAAACTGAATAACTATGGCAGATGTAAAAGCAAAATCAACAAAAAGACCTACAAAACCATTTACTGCAGCAGTCGGTAGAAGAAGAGAGTCTGTTGCAAGAGTGAGACTGTATGCTTTAGAAACAGGTGAGGAAGCTACTGTTTTTGGAGAGAAATACAAAAAAGGTGATATGATAGTCAACGGAAAAGTAATTGGAGATTACTTCCGTTTTTCTCCACTTGTCCCAGTATATAAAAAGATCTTTGAAGATACTAATACCCTTGGAAAATTCTTGATTAGTGCTAAGGTTGAAGGTGGAGGCATCAAAGGGCAATTAAATGCTGTTATTCACGGTATTGCCAGAGCACTTGATAAATATAATCCTGAAGCCTATCATGCAATTTTAAGAGAACATGGTTACTTAACCCGTGACTCACGAGAAAGAGAAAGAAGAAAAGTAGGAACCGGCGGAAAAGCACGACGCAAGAAACAATCTCCAAAGCGTTAATCTTTATGGTAGAGCGCCCATTACTATTTGAGAACGAATCTTCTGAAAATCCCTTTAAAGATACAAGACCTTATTTTTCTGCATCCATCAGAGGAGCCAAATTCAGTACTCCAGAATTTCCTTTACAAATTGTTCGTTTTATGCAAGAAAGAGGAGCAGATGTGCTTACGGAGCATGTTGCTCAAATGACAGAGGATGACATGTTTGAAGTCTTTAATAACTCCATACTTAAATCCCCGACTGTAAGGTCGAGGGCTGGAGTAATC
>CAYRUR010000002.1:0-164193 GCA_964427615.1 uncultured Gammaproteobacteria bacterium
CATTTATTAAAAAATTAAAACTTATAGAGAATTATCATATACAAACTTTTTTTGAGAAGGAATATAGCGGTGCTTGCCCTTGCTTCTCAGGCAGTAAAACAATTGACGGTAAAAAGTTATATGTATGGGGAAGGTGTTGGAGAGTCTCGGACAATTTTAGTGCTCAAGAGCTTCATGTAGGCGGAGAACTTGATAGAAAGACTATTAGAGTTATTGCAAGGCTCATTAAAAAGGCTCTTGATGCTCAAAAATGGTACAACACTTATCGTATTTATTACCATGATGTAGATTTTTTTAGGAAGTAATTATGAACTGGCAAAATTTAAAACAAAACAAATGCCCGAAGTGTAGTAAAGATTTTATGTTTGGTCTTGCAACAATCTCCATCAAAGGAGAGCAGGTATTGGGACATATATGTGGATTTAAAATTAGTGAGAGAAAATACAGAATGATTGTAAGTAGTCAAATAACAGCAGAACTAGAAAAAGAATTGGAGGAGATATGAACGATTTAAAACCATTTAAACATGGACAGGAAGGAACACACTACGCTTGTGCTGAAATAGCCAATGCTGATGCACCTACTACTTGTTGTGAGTGTACAGGGCATGAATGTAAGGAAGCTGTTTCCGAAATGGAAGCAACTGATTGGAAAAAGCTTATAAATAAGCCATATCACGAATGGAAAAATGACGAGGATGTTATTACTAGAACGGTTTATTTCATAAGTTATTTATCACCACATAATCTATGGAAAGGATACAAAGCAATACAAGACCTTCTTAAAAAACGAGATGAACAATACGCTATGGAGATATCAGCGTATAAATCGAATGAAGAACAACGGATGACAGTTTTTAAGGCAGGGTTGATAAAAGAAATTGAGGGTATGAAAAAGAAAATGTGTTGTGATGAATGCGATTCATTTGACGATAAAAATCAAACATTATCACATGTTATTGAGCGCATAAAGAAATATGAAAAATAATCCAATAATGACTTTTATTTATCTTTTTCTACTACTGCCACTTTTTCTTATTGTATTGGTTTTAGAGATATGTGTGGAAGTTTTAAATAGATTGTTTGATGCTAATTTTAAAAATAGATTTGGAATCTGGTTTTGGAGAGTAATTATTAAACTATGAAAAAAGCTATAAAAATTATATTTTTTTGGGTATTTTTTCCACTTAGCTTTCCAGCTCTACTGTTGGCATGGTTCATGTACTGGTTAGGTAGTGAATACATTACATTTGATGATTTAGTGGATGCTTTTAAGCACTATTATTTAGGAGTTGATGAATAAAAACATGAAAAATAAACAAGAAGTAAAACAAGCGATAAAAGATATTTTATGGATGGCAAGAAGATACGCTGATGGAAGAAAAACGTATGCACCTCACTTATTTAATGAGGCTTACGACACATTAAGAGATGAGTTTGGAGATGAGATTGATCCTTATAAGGAAGATGAAGGCATGAATAGCAACAGTCTTTTCCCTTACGCCATGTACGGAGATAATCCAGAAGATTCTATGAACTTAGCAGAGAAGGAGAGAAAGGGCAGGGATAAAATAATATGAAATTCAAAGCCATCCTATCAAAAACACAAACAGATCAAGTAAAGAGTAAGCCTTTATCTCCACAGGTGGTACAACTTGTGATTGATATCTATGCAACACCCGATGATTACGCAATGATACTGAACAAGTATTTTAACAAAGTATTTGAGGTAACGATTAAAGATGAAAAATAACACAAAACCTAAAACTAAAAAAACCAACAAAACCCCACAGAAAAGCGTGGTTAAGAAAACTAAGATGATTTCTGAGACTATCATTGCTGTATTAACCCATAGTACCTTAACAGAAGCAGCTAAAACATTGAAGATAGACAGGACGACTTTATATGACAGAATCAACAATTATGAACTTCAACCTATAATAGACTCTTTGCCACAACAAGCAGTTGATCAATTAAAGATATCAAGTGTAAAGGCAAGTGAGGTGTTAGCAGAGGCCCTTAATAGCTACGATCAGAAATTAAAGGTGGCTGTTGCTCAGGACATTTTGGATAGGGTGACGAAGAAGGATAGTAGTCCTGCAGTAGCGGTGCAGGTAAACAATATTATTGCCTCAAAAAAAGATGAATACGGTATCTAGTAGTAAAACAATTTATAGCTTAGAAGACAAGATTATTGATCGATCTATTTTTAATGCTGAAGGTTACAAGAGAGCAATACAGCAAGAGTTTAGAATCGTAAATAAGGATAAAAAGGAAGTTGCCTACAACCTCAATAAAGCACAAGACTTTTTAATTTTTAACCTCTGGTACTTCAATATAATTCTTAAAGCCCGAAAGATGGGATTCTCCTCCTTACTACTAGCAATTGGTGCTCTTAAATTCTTATTAGGTAAGAACGAAAGAGTTGTATCCATGTCATTTGATAGAGATGCTTCATCTAAACAATTAGAACGTGCTAAGAGATTTATTGAGTCATTTGAGCGAAGAAACGGTATTGAAGTTCCTAAGAAATACAATAACAAGAATGAAATGGTATATGAGCGTATAGATGAAAAAACAGGAGAAAAGTTTGTAAATACTTTTAGGATTGGAACTGCTCGATCTGACTCATTTGGACGAGGAGACGATATTTCATTCCTCCACTTAACAGAAGTTTCTCTTGCTGAAAACCTAGAGGAACTACTTGCAGGTGTAGGAGAAGCAACGGTCAATAATGCTATCACTACGCTTGAAACAACTGCTAATGGGTTCAATGCGTTTAAGAATTTTTGGGATAAGGTGTTGATGGGGTCAGTACCATATAAAGGATTCTTTTTTGACCCTACATGGGAGTATTCACTTGAATCTGTAAATGAGAAAAGAGCAAGACTAGGTAGATTGGGCCCACAAGAGTACCCAATGACACCTCAAGAAGCATTTCTCACATCAGGTGATTCATACTTTGATATTCAAGCACTTGAACTATATATGTTAAATAAACAAGAGCCGATTAGGGAAGGAGTGGTTTATGGGTAAAGCAATCATAGGAAATAGAGAGGATTTTCCTATACTTAACAGAATAATGGATGAGAACAAAATAATTACAACAAAGCATCAATGGTTGGAAGAAAAAGATATTAAAAAAATGAAAATAGTTAACTATCACACAACAAGATGTACTATTTGCAAAGAAATGAGTCTTCGAGGATACAGAAGTGAATCTAAGTACTTTGACGATCTGTTTGTAGGAAAACTAAAACCAGTTAAATATAGACTTTTTTATACGCCATCTAAGGGTAAAAACAAAGGAATAGAGATGGAGATTAAATAATATGTTTAGACAATACAGAAAAATAGAAAAAGGAGAGTTTTTTGTAGTCGGGGCAGATACCTCAGCAGGGTTATCAGATAGATGCGCTGCTCAATTCTTGTCCAAAACAAGACTAGATGCGCCTCTTGTATATCATTCTAAGGTGATTGCTACAGAGATGACTAACGCTATCTTTCCAGTACTAAACACCATTTATGACATTACAGGTGTAAAACCAGTAGTGGCATACGAAAGAAACAATGGTGGGGTATTTGAGATGGATAGGCTCGCTTCTCTTAACAGAGAAAATAAGTTTACCATCTTCGAGATGCCGGGATACGGTAAGGGAGTGAACAATGAAGGATCAAAGCGATTAGGATGGGACACTAACACTGCTACAAGACCACGCATGCTATCAGATCTTAAAGATGCAGTAGATAATCAATTACTACGCATTTATGACGAACAGACTATAAGCGAACTATATTCGTTCATTATTGCTAAAACCACTGCTACTGAAAAAGCTCAAGCAGAGAAAGGTGCTCATGATGATTTGGTTATGTCTCTTGCAATTGCATGGCAGCTCTACCAAATGTGCGATATTCCTAAACAAGAAAACACATTTATCAGTCAAGAACAACCTTCATGGGCAGGAAATATGCCTTCGTGGAGTGGACAGAAGTACGGGAAATAAACATGAGAGATCTGATGCTTGCCCGAAAGGTTAAAATGTACAGAGATAGTGATTTAACCTTTCAAGAAATAGGAGATAAATTTGGGTTTTCAAGACAAAGAGCACAGCAGATTTATAAAGAAGTTATTGAAAAGGGTATTGGCATCCCTAGAAAATACAGAAAACGTAAGAAAGTTAAGCTAGAAAATATATGTGAAAGTTGTATGAAGGAGATTGAAGGTAAGGATTGGATTGACTGTGAAGACGATGACGAGAATATAATTATTTATCATTACAAATGTTGGTTGAAAGAACTTGACAAAGTAAAACAATGAACGAAAAACTGCTCAAAGAAATACTGCCTGAAACACACGATGAACGTGTTAAGAACATATTGCATTGGATTGTGAAAAATGCCTCTTTACTTTCCACAACAAATAGTGTTAAGATTGAGTTACATAGTAGGGGAAACAACGTTACTGGAACAGTAACACACTTCCCCGACAGTAAATTGTAAGTTTTCGTGGCGTAGAAATACAGGCGACAAACCCAATAAGGGTAAGTCGTCTTTTTTGTATGAAAAAAACTGCATTAATTATTGTAGGGATAATACTTTCTATAGTTGGATTTTTCCTTCTATCCTCCTTTATTACTCTCTTAGCATGGAACTTTCTGGCAGAATATTTTGACTTCAGAAAGATAAATTTTGTTATCGCAATGGTTATGACGAGTATGTTTTGGTTTATTAGTTCATTTATATCAGTCAATAAATAAAATGAACACTTTTACTACTATTTTACTAAATCTGGCCTTTCTTACTTGTACATTTTTAATCTTCCTTATCTTGTTTGGGTTCACCTTTGCATGGAAAGCAATAACAGTATATATGTTATTGGTAAAACTTTACCAAATATGGAGGATCTATGAACAGAAAGCAAATTCTTAAAAAAAGACCAAAAGTAACATACGGGCAGAAGTCAACTATTGGTGCAGACCCAGGAAAGGAGAAGAATAAATGAAATACAGGATAACAATCGAAAAAATTCATTCAGAGTCTGAGTACAATGATTATAAGAAGAAAGCTGAAGAAGTTGAAAGGCATGATGAAATTTACTCTCAAACACTCGATCATGAGATAAGCCTTATAGCCGTCATTATGGCATTTAATGGATTTCAAACATTTAGAGAGTTCACAGAGGAAGAAAATACTAAATGAAAATCCTATTTTTAACATATCAAAGAGGCATAGACTTTCCTGGAAAGAATGAGATCATGTACACGGACACTAATGAGATAGAGGAAGTAGGATGGGATAAAAAGTTAAAAGAAATCATTGCATTTAACCCTGAACTTGTTATTGAAAGAGAGTATAACGATGGCAAAGCCCTTTATATGTCTCATCTCTACGATATAAAGAAAGCTCTCCCTAATGCTATTCGTGCAAAATGGTATATAGACACTCATGTTGCAAAGACTCAGCATTTAATGTATGCAAATTTCATAGATATTCACTTTTTGGCAATTAGCAGGCATGTTTCTCAATTCAAGAGCTTATTTGGTACAGGCAATGCCTTCTGGCTTCCTCTCTGTTTTCCTAACAACCCTGATACCATAAAACCAAATTACAACGAAATAAAGCACCCTATTTCCTTTGTAGGTAGGTGGAATAAAAGGTGGTTTCCTGAAAGAACTAAAATGATTAGTTTTTTGAAAAGAGAGTACGGTAATAACTTTCATGCAACCACTGACTACGACAACATGTTTTCAATCGTTAAAAGATCAAAAGTATCAGTTAATCACTCAATAGGAGATGATCTTAACTTTAGAGTATTTGAGGTATTAGGAAGCGGCACTGAGCTTATAACCAATACTGTACCTGACTTATTAAAAATAAAAGGGTTGTCTGATAAGATGCACCTTTTTGAAAGTTTAGATCAAAAAAGTGTCATAAAATCGCTGATTGATGGAATATTAAAAGATGACCCTGAGTATACACATAATACACTAAAAACACAGACATGGATCAAAGAACATCACACGATCAAAAACAGACTTCAAGAAATGCTACATATGATTCAGGAAAGGAAGCAGTGGGAATATTAATATGAAAGTTCGTTTAGTACATGATGAAGTACCACCAGAAGTCAGTCTCTATGGCATGGTGCGTAAAGCATATATTTATATGGAGTTTCTAGGTGAGAATGGAGAGGTGCTTACATACAAGGATATGACTCAAGATCAACAGAGATTAATGAGTCCCATATTTCAAATTGCTTTATCTTGGAAATCAGGAGACGATAAAGCACAAATACTGCAATTAAGTAGATCCTTTAGAGAGTTGTCAAAATACTTAGAAAATCTTGCAATCTCAGAAGAATATAAGCGTTACGAAAAGACAGACAATATAGTTGAGGAGTATTAATATGAAACACATCCTATACACAACAAGAGAAGGTGGAGAGTTTCGTTATACACAAGGTGAGAATGATGAAGTCACCGTTGAGCTATTTAATAAATGGAAAAAAGAAGGACATATAGCATTCAAAACAGGAGATGCTAATCCTGTATCAGAAAAACTTGCTTACATTATGTTAATTGAAGATATAGATAATTGGGACTTTGTTATTAACAGGAAAAGATGAAAAAAGAATCATTTGACTTAATTTATCCAATAATAAATCTAATTTCATCAACCGATAAGAGGTTTAGTTTTGACACTGAGTGGAAGTTCCGCAAGAATGAACATGTTTTTGGAGTAACAATGAATTTTACGGATGGGAACTTAAAACTATCTGACTACACTTGCGTATTCTTCAGCATTGGAGATGACTACGAGGCTACAAAGGAGGGCTCCTTTGGTTTTGATGAAATGTTAAAAGATGTTGAAGAGTTTATAAAGAAAGCAGAGTTATTATGAAAAATAAACCATATTTAATTAGCCTTGCATCAGATAGTTTGGGTGTAGAGAGATATTTGAGCTCGTTATGGAATTTAAAAGATTCTGTTGACTGGGTAAATGTTGAATTTAAACCCTATTTTTCTTCAGGACTGAAAAGAGCAGTGGGGAGGACTATATCAGCTGGTCATCAATATCCCGGCCACTTATTTAGATGGAACTACATCCCTCAAGACTTAGACCCTGATAGATGGTGGATATTCACAGACACAGCAGATGTTATTTTTCAAGCACCTATCCCAGACTTAGACGAAACCGGAAAGAAAATAATTGTAGCGTATGAAGGTATTTCTTTTGCTGAAAATGGCTTCTGGACAGGATTAATTGAACATTACCCACAATTCAAAAATCTTCTTGAACAACCAGTATTTAATGTGGGATGTTGGGCTATGAGAGGAGATGAAGCAAGAGACTTTATAGCCTACCTTAAAGCAAGAAGAAAAGAGGGAATGCATCAAGCATGTGAACAATTGATATATAACCAATGGCTTGAGACTAAAACGCCTCAAATCATGGGAACACATAGAAATTTGATGTGTACTCTTTATGCAGGACTTGAGAGAGGGTTTGTACATAGAGACGGTGGAGCCTTTATAAATCAATTAGGAGAACCATTTTCAATAGTGCATGCCAATGGAAATACAAAAAACTATTTAACAGAAGAAACAAGAAGGGAAGTTAATTGAGATGACAAAAATTGACTTTAAACCAGTACCATTTATGGCATATGAGGAAATGTTAATCCTAGATGACCTATTGCGTGAGAAAAAGCCTGAAAACTGCCTTGAGTATGGTGGAGGAGGATCATCCATATATTTCCCTCAAAATCACCCATATATCAAGCAATGGGACACGATTGAAAGTGCTAGCGGTTGGTATCTAACTCTTCTTGAGCAAGAACTTCCTAAATCGGTAAATGTACATTTTGTCTCAGACCTTCCCACACTTGAGCGTTACATCACCTATCCTAGTGAGTTAGGGGGTAAGTATGACTTTATTTTAGTGGACGGAATTGATGAAACAAGAGTACATTGCATGGAATACGCCTCAAAACACCTACTAAACCCTAAAGGAATTTTAGTTCTGCACGACTCAGGAAGATTACGTTATAGAGATGCTTACAAGTACTTTAAGCACCACAAAGAACTTGCTCCCGGAATAGGAACACATCCAGATGGAGGAGCAGGCTTTAGAGGATTAACTATGTTTTGGAATGACTAATATGAAATTACCTAAAGAAATAAAAATAGGGCCACACACATATAAAGCGAGGTTTGAGGAAAACTATTCTGCTAATCATGGTACTCTTGCTGAATCAAGACATACACATACGCAGATTGTAATTGACCCCTCTCAAAGTGAATCACAACTCAGAGACACGCTTTTACATGAAATCCTACACTGTATTAATGCTCAGGTGGGATTTGTAAGCCATGAACGATCTGAAGAAGAAGCAGCAGTTGCACGACTTGCACCTATGCTTCTACAGGTTATTCAGGATAATCCAGAAATATTTACAAAATGATTGCCAAAGGATTTTATACAAAATGTGAATTATGTGAAGAGCTCTTAGCAGATGATGAATCACAGACTTTGCATATAAAGCTGTTCTGCAACGATGGAGTGATAGGTAAACTGCAGAAAAAGGTTGATGAGCTTGAAAAAGAAATAGGGAGATTGAAGGAGAAAAAGAAAAAGTGAAAGGCATATCTGTAATTATTCCATATCACAGTAATCAAACAGGACTTACAGCAGTCCTTATGAATCTGCAGTCTCAGATTGTCACTCCCGACAGAATAATAATTATTGACACTTCCAAGGACAAATCAGGGCTTTCTATTGCCACACGCTATAGCACTAATAATATTCCTATCCTAGTTGAGTGTGCTCAAGTAGGTATTTATGAGGCGTGGAATAAGGGAATAACACTAGCAGAGGATCATGATGTTTTAATCATTAATGATGATGTTCTCCTACCTCAAGATGCCATATACTCATTTACTCTAGCAAGAGAAAAAGTAAGTTCTTACTGTTATGTGCCTGAAACGCCAAATAGAGAACATGCAAGCAACAAAATTACTGTTGATTTTGACTGGTATAACGTTTATCCAAATGACAAAGGGGATTATGAAAAGACTGCATGGATGCCCGGATTCTGCTTCTATTTAACACGGGAAGCTATAGAAAAAGTAGGACTTTTCGATACCCGATTTAAGGTGTGGTATGGAGATACTGATTATGAAGTTAGACTTCTTCAGCACAAAGACATTACTAAGATAAAGACTCTCTACGTGTATCACTACGGTAATAGTAGTTATGACTACGAAAATGAGGAGGTTTCAAACCAAGTTAGGGGAGATTATACGGTTTTCCAAAACAAGTACCAATTAATAAACAATGGATCAACAAATTAGCTGCATAATTACCTGCTACAACTTAGAAAAGTATTTAGATGAGTGTATTCACTCTATTAGAAGCCAAACAGTGCAACCAAAAGAGATAATTCTAGTGCATGATGGGTGTACTGCTCCAAAAATATATGACGATGTAAAGGTTATTTCTCGTACCTTTAACAAGGGAGTATCAGCATCACGTAATGAAGCATTTAATGAGTCGAAAGAGGAATATATCCTCTTTATTGATGCGGATGATGTTCTACCTGAAAACTACCTAGAAGAGATGCTTGAGACTATTAAAACCTGTGATGTTGCCTATCCTGATGTACTGTTATGGTGCTATTGGGGTGAAGAACCAAAAGCAAACAGATTCCATAAGTCACCAAAAAATATCACCCTCAACTCACTCAAAAAATTTAATAAGGTCGTTGTCCCTTCACTCATGCGCAGTAAAGTATTTAAGACAATAGGTGGTTTTATAGATCTTGAGATGTATGAGGATTGGGATTTCTTCTTATCGGCTGTAGAAATGGAATTTAAGTTCAAAAGAGCAAACACTTATCTTAAATATAGACAGAGAACAGGAGGCAGAAATAGAAAAGATATTGAAGTAAGAAAAGCAATGTTTAAAAAAATACTTTCACGTCATGCCTAAGATTAAACCAATATCATTTCTTCCTACTACTATAAGCTTCTCAAGGATTGGTGAGGATAGTCCGGAACTGGAAGAAGCTTTAGCTATTGAGGAGGATTTTACTAATACTTTTTCAGAAGAAACAATAATCCATATGCTCAAAAGTCTCTCAACTGACCGAGAAAGAACCATTCTTTTATTGTTAATTATCAAGGAGTTTGGATACAAATTAAACAATGAAGATATATGTGAGCAGGTATTTGGAATAAGAAGAAGATGGTATCAAAGAATTGTTAAAAAAATCCAGAAACAATTGATACACTTCAACCCCTAATTTAGCCACATCAGAATTCTCTAAGGGTAGTCTAAGAGTAGACACCCTATGGAAAAACGTATTGCACAAATAGTTCAATCCCGATACAACAAGCTTTTATCAGCACAGCAAGACATCTTTGAAGATGTTGAGATGTACCACCAGATGTACAGAGCTGTTATGACCTCAGATGATTCTTATCCTTGGGACTATGATTTTGTTGATCCTCTTGTTTTCTCCCTCATGCGGTCTTTAATGGCACGCCTTAATCCAGAACATGCAAAAGTATTTTTGGAAGCCAGAAACGGAAAAGCTTTCACTGTTAAGCAGAAAAATCAAGACATATTGAATTGGGAACTAGCAGAAATGAAGAAGACTATGGTTTTCTACCGATTCCTTTGGAGGGGGTTACTTGCTGGACGTGCCTATATTCGTACCGGTTGGAAGTATGAACCTGCAGTAGAGGTTCTTACTGGTGAAGGAGAAAACGAGAGAAGAATCATTATGCGAGATATCATTAATCGTGCAGAAGCAGTAAATGTACGATTTCAAGATGTTTTTGTGCCAAATCAAAATATTCCAGACCATGAAGAGCAACCATACATCCTTGAAAGAATTAGTAAAAACTTTGGCGAAATGTTAGATGAAAATGAGGCAACTGGAAAAGAAAAATGGAACGTAAAGTATCTTAAGAAAATACGTGAGACACGTATGTTTACCAGACAAATTGACTACGGAATTGACTTGCCTCAAGAAGATGAAGATGCACGTGGATTTTCAAAAGAGGATTTGTTTGTACGATCTCAGTACGTTTCTTTGATTCGTATGGTAACTAAAAAGGGAGATGTTATTTATGTTCCGGAAAAAGAGAAAGAGTGGATAATGAATACAGAACAAGGAAATCCCTACTGGCATGGCCATTATGACTACATTTCATGGACTCCTTTCCCAGAAGATGATGACTTTTTCCCAATGGGTATTGTGCAACCAGTCGCTGATTTACAAATTTCTGCCTCATCAACTCTAAACCAAATTATGACAAATGCCCGCAAACAATCAAATCCTATGTGGATTGCAGGAAAAGAGGCTTCACAAACCCCTGATTGGCAATTTGTTAATAGACCTGATGGAATTATTAGAGTTGCAGGTGATGTGAATCAAATACGAGAGGTTCAGACAAGAGATACTTCAGATACCTTAATTAGTCTCAGACGAGAGGTACAAACTTCTTATGAAAGAGGAGTAGGAATGTCCTCACTTTATTCTTCTGGTGTGTCAGCTAGCTCAACTCCACAAGTTAATAAAACAGCAACAGGAGCAAGGGTAATTGACGCAAATCTAGACCTCAATATGCAGCTGATTTTGTCTATCTTTGGAGCTCAAGCACTTGCAGGTATAGGTAATCACATTTTGGAATTAAATGCTCAATTTATTACGGAAGAGCAAGAATACAAGATTACAGGAGGAGAAGTAGAGCGTTTTGACAAGATAAGACCTGAAGAGGTGACTGCTAACTTTGATGTTGTAGTAAACCCAGACACCATTATTAAGATCAGCCCTATTCTTAAGCAAGCATCACTGCAAAATATGATTGTAACGCTTGAGGGTCTTAAAACAGTAAAAACAAATGTTAAACCACTGGTGAAGCAGTTAGTAAACTCCTATCCTGAAGTTGATGTTGACGAAGAAATTATTATAGATCCAAGATCTCAAGCAGAGGAAGCAATCCAAACCATTTCAAAAGGAATGATACCTGAAGTTGAACCTGATATGGATCACAAAGCAATTATAACAATAGTTCAAAAGCACTTGATTGATAACCCTCAGTACGATGATAATACTCTTCTTGCCTTTGCAAAGTACCTAGATGAGCACAGAAAGTGGATACAAGCGCAAAATCCAAATCTAGTTACTGCTCAATTACCTGAACCAGAGGTAATGCCAACAGATGAGCAAGATATTATGCAGTCTTTAATGGGAGGAATGAGCAACCCGACACAGCAACAGCAAAATACTATTCCACTAGACCAACTGTAGAAGATGAAAATAAAAGAAGTTCTACAATTCTTCAAAACTACGCTTGAGAATATAGCTACTGCAAGTGTAAAGTCCTTACAGTCAACAGTATTTAAAGTAGACCTTTCAAAGTATGAGTTCAAAGTGCTAAATCTTCCTAAAGTGTTTCCTGTTAATGGAGAAGTGACTGTTAAAAACCAACAAGACTTAGAATCTACCTACAAAGAGCAAACTGCAAAACTAATTGAAGAAATTAAAAAAGTACAGGAAGAAGTAAAGCAAATTAAAACATATGATTCTGTTACTGTTTCCAACCTTACAGATATTCCCAAGCCTTCAAATGAGGTAAAAGTAGTAAATCCTCAAAAAGAAGTTTCAGTTACTAACCTTGATGATCTAGAACTATTGCTAGAAGAATTAATAGATAAAGTATCCAAGCTTCTTACAAAATACCCTGAAGTAAAAATACCAGAATTTCCTAAGATTCCTGAGTTTCCAAAAATAGATATTCCTGAATATCCGGATACTATAAATGTTGGAAATATAGATGATCTTATACAAAGGTTGAGGTCAAAAAGTGCAAAAGACTACATTCCGGTAAGACTTTCAAATGGTAAGGAGTTTTATGAAGCATTGGAAAGCATTATTACAGGCACTTCTTCTCAGTTCTCAGACATCAATGGTAATAAAGAAAAAGCACTCATTGATGAACAAAGAAGAGTTGTTGTAACCATTGCCAATAGCGATCCAACAGCTGAGTACCAGATTTCAGACAAAGACGATGCAACAGACCCCAAAAAGTATTATGGATTCCTAAAAGCTAGTGGGGAATGGTACATCTTAGAAGAAGATACAACTAATAAAACGTACCGTTACGCAAAAGGAAATGCTGATTATGCAACTAATTGGAATAGCAGAGCTTCACTAGAATATGGTTACTACTCAGAGGTATTTTAGATGAAAACACTCTTTAACCCACTTATCAAAAAAGGTCTTGATCTGGTACGTGAAGTAGAAGAATTTTATAGCGTGCTTGATACTCGCTACTTAAATAAGACAGGAGATACCATGATGGGTCTTCTTAACCTCAATTATCAGGGTATACAAGGTTTATTTGATAATATGGTGGTTTTAAACAAAAACGGAGGAGCTGATGCCACTACGTTTGCAGAAGCTGTAGCAAAAGCTAATGCGTTAAGTCCTTCTAGTGGGAATCAGATTACTATTTTGGTTATGCCTGGTTCTTTTTCAGAGATTGTTACTATTCCTGCTTATGTGAACTTAATTGGTCTATATCCTGGAGCAGTCATCAACACCGCTCCTGCTGGCAGTCGGGGGCCTGTGTTTACCTTTGCAGGCAACCAAACCATTGCTAATATTAACGCTAATCATTATCCTACTGGCTGGACATACACCACGGTCAAGGCTACAGGTTCGGTAACGCTGTATAACTGTAATTTTAAAGCTAACGGGTCTGATACTAATACTACCTGTTATGCGTTTGGACTTATTTCTCCTGCGAATGGTACCTTTCTCACTGCTTACAACTCTACGTTTACTATTGCTAATTATGGAGCTTCTTCACCTGCTATTGCTGCAGGGCTATACATATCGGGCACACAGTACGTTAATCTCGATTTTTACGGCTGTACCTTTACCGCTACTAAGTCTGGAACAGGAGGAGGAAATTACTACGGTATATACTTTGCTACTCGTATGAACTGGCCTTGGGATTTATTCAACTCAGTGATTGGAGGTTCAACCGCTGCTATGTTTGCTACGGTTGCGATGACAGGCCCTGATGCGTATGGCTCACAGTTTTTTGGTGGATTTAGCAACATTGCTCCTCGTTTGGTTGATACTGATATTAAAACAGGTATTACGAATGTGGGGAATGCTGTGTTGCAAGCCAGTAATGCAGATAGTGTGCCTTGGAGAGTGCAGGGATCCAATGGACAAGCCGCCAACTTACAAACATGGGAGGATAGTAGTGCGAACGTTTTGACTGCTATTGATAGTAGTGGTAAGTTGCTGTTTGGAGCTGACACTAATTTATACCGTTCTGGAGCCAATACTTTGAAGACAGATGATACTTTTGATGCATTTGCATATAAAGTTAATGGTTCAGCAGGAGTATCGGGTACATTTACTACTACTGATGGTAAAACAATCACAGTAACCAATGGAATTGTTACCAATATTGTTTAGAAGGGAGGTGAATACAAAAATATGAACGAAAAAAAAGAAACAGAAAAACTTAGTGTTGATGAAATGAAAAATATCATTAATCAACTTGCTCATCCACAACCATATGAAGACTTACAAACTGCAAATTACTTTATTAACTTATGCAATAAGCTTTCTAGGATGATTGACAGTGAAACAGCAGAGAAAAAAGAGGAAAACAAGGCCAAATAAGCCACTAGTAGCACTTACCAAAGCTATACTAATAGTAGAGGTGCTAATGAGAATTAGAAAACGCTTACGCTCACTCAGAAAAAAACAAGTTATCTCTGCTCAAGAGATGCATGAGATACGCCTTGCTTCAGAAGGAGCAAGGCTTCTTTTGGAAGATGAGAGATTTACTTTTTTTAGGAACTTTTTAAACGGAAATAAAGATTCAATAACTAAAAAGTTTATAGAAGGATCAATAAAAGCAGTAAATGAAGAGCTTACTATTTCAGACACTTTAAAAAGAATTTTCCACATAACAAAGAAAGAGCAGGAAGACCAACTACGAGGAGAGTATAAATTTATTGAAAAATCCTTTGACTATATATTGGAAACAGAAAGATTTGAAGAAGACGTAGTAAAAGCATTTCAGGAAGGTAAATTAGTCATTGAAGGAGAAGAAAAAGAAGATGAGTGAATTTAAAAAGCCGGTAGGAGAGTGGATAGATGAGTATCAAGAGGTTGAAAAGCTTGATTTTATTATTGATGAAGCAAATAAAACAATTAAACCAAAACTTACTACTAAGAAAGTACCCATTAAAACCCAATACTTAAAAACTACTGAATCCTCTATTGATTGTGGAAACATGAATCACAACTATTACATGCTAGACCGCCATAAACATATTGCTAAATGCAGAAACTGCGCAAAGCACAGATTTTTAAGAGCAGTATATGAAACCATCAACAGTGAAGGACATATTATAGACCGCAAAACAAAACTACTTATTGATTAAGTACATTTTCCCATAGCCACAAAAGAATATACAGACGTTAGCTTAAGAATAGAGAGGCAACTTTCTCAAAATTCTTTAAAGTTTCGGAGTATCCCACTTCGTTATTGCAAAGGGTTAGAACTAACAAGAAAGGAGGTGAAAGTATATGCCAGAAGGAAGCGTAGTTGAGTACGGAGAAGATTATGTAGATGACGAATCCGAAGAGCTCAACGAAGATGAGAACATTGACAATCAAGCTGATGATACTGAAGATGGGCAGGATTCTAACTTAGAGAACTCTGACTCAGAAGATAACTCTTCAACTCAGGAGGAAAATATTGAGAAAACAGATAAAGGAACCCGTCTAGATAGCGATCCTTTGTCTCGTGCAAACCAACTTCGTGCTAATGCAGAAGCAGAAGTACGTAATTACAGGGAGTTTCTCAATAATCCTCAAGCAGTAAAAGCTTACCTTGCAGAACTTGAAAAAGAGCAAGGAGGAGCAGTGGAAGAGCAGGAGGATGAAATCACTCCTGACCAAATTGAGACAACAGAGGATCTTCAAAAGTTTGCTCGACAACTCGAAAGAAAGAGTAATCAAAAAATCGAGGAAGTAAAACGCAGTCTCAACGGAGTCCAACAAAAACAGGCTCTGACTGCAACAGCAGACCAAATAGATAGACAGATCCAAACCATTGAAGGGAAATATTCTGCTTTGCGTGAGTTTAACGCAGACGGAAGTAAAAACCCTGATTTTGATCCTGAACTTGAAAAAGAGCTTGGAGATCTTTTTATTGACCTGGACTATGATCCAAGAGGGAAGCAGTTCAAGGGAAAAATCGATTATGTAAAGGTGGCAGATAGATTCATGAAAGCGGTAAAGCGTGGTGAATCACAAGGCTCTCGAAAAGCACAAACTATTGTGAAAGATAAGAGAGATGCAAGGCCACAAAGTAGTGGTAGGGTAAGTACCGACAGTCAGCTTGATGAAAGTAAGATGAGTGCTAGTGAAACAATCGCTGCACGAATCGCTAAAGCGTACGGAAAATAATTAACTGATTGCGGAGAAATCACGGCAGTTACAAAATGCAACTTTTTTGCATGGCGTAACTGTTTTTTTTGTGAGCAAAAAACCAATTGAAAGGAGGTGAATTTAAAAAAAATGGGAGCAAAATACGGACAAAAATCAACATTATCAGCAAGTGAATCAAACTTGCGAATTAGTATTGAAAGCGAAATTGTTAAATATCCTGATTGGCAATTTCCATTACTTAAAAGACTTAACGGAAAGGTATTCAAAAAACCAGTCGTATCACATGAATACAGATGGACAGAACGTGAATTACGTCCTGTAGAAACAACGGTTGCATCTGCAACAGTTACTGACACTGCAACACAATTCTACGTGAAGGATGCCGGAGTATTTAACGTAGACGACAAATTAAGAGTCAAAAAATCTGGTGAAATCATGATTGTTGACTCAGTCTCAGGAGGAACCTTTATCACAGTAAAACGTGGATGGGGTGGAACCACTAAAGCTGCTCTGGCTTTAGGAGATGTCGTATATCGACAAGGAACTGCTGCTCCTCAAGGAAAAGACGCAGATGACATGGTCTCAACTGGAACTGAGGACTTGTTCAACTACACGTCTATCTATGAGGATGTAGTACATCTTTCCGGTACTCAAAACGAAGCTCTTATTCATGGAGACATGAGTGCAGCTGAGGAAATTGAGCGCAAGCAGAAAGAGTTAATGGAAGGTTTTCAAGCAGATCTTTTGCTTGGTGTTCGCCACAAAGATGCTGTTGAAAAACGGTACACAATGGGTGGACTCAAATACATGATTGACCAATATGCGCCTCAAAACGCTATTGATTTTGGTGGATCATGGGCTAGCGATGCTACTGTAAAGGCAAAATTTGCTGAAGCAGTACGAGCAATTGCCAACAACATGGGCGGAAAACCAACCGTCTACGTAGGATATCTTGCGATGGAAAAAATCGCAAATATTGAAAACGATCAAATCCGATCCAATAAGTCAGACAAGACTAGAGGAGTCGGTGTGGTTGATACCTTGCGTTCTATGCTTGGTGACTTAGATGTAGTCATGCTTCGGGAAAGAACCGGTGCAATGAACGACCTCATCTTCTTTGTAGACGAAGATTGTATCGGATACAAAGCACACAAGGGTAGAGAGTGGGGAACTGAAAAGCTTGGTAAAACAGGTGACAACCACAAGTGGCAAGTATTGGGTGAGTACACGATGAAAGTCGAGACTCCAAAAGTACACAGCTACTTATACAACCTTGGTTTATAAGCTAGGGAATTAAAAGAAGGCTTATATGAATCGAGGCGGGACTATTCCCGCCCGCCTCAAACGATATTTTATTTTAAAAAACTTTAAGAAAGGAGGGGAAATATGGCTACAGCAAACGGTAGAGAAATCTACAGAATAGGCAACAAAGCAGCGGGAAACCGTGAAGTTGCGATAGTGGAAGACGGTGAGGAACATGATTTTCCAGCAGAAGCAGAAACAACTTACGCTGACATCAACACTCGTTTTCCATATGAACTAGAGGTCTAGCTATCTATACGAATAAGGAACGCTCAATGAGGAGAACTAAGTGATGGTGCACCTAGTTCTCCTCTAAACCATGTAGAACATTATGGCAAAAAAACAGAGTCAAATTATCAACACCCTAGGTGATGTTTTTCAGTTTATGAAACCGTATGCAGGAGGATCAATTCCAGATGCTGAGTATGCTAACTGGAAGAGATGGGTGCAACTAGGACAACAGGATGCAGTCAATAGAGGGTTTTGGCGTAGGCTTCTTATACCTGTATCTTTTCAAATTACTGCAGGAGATGAGGATGCTTTATTGCCTGATAATTTTCACAAAATAAATGGACTCTACGCACTAGATGTTAATGGTGTGGACTGGAATCAACCAAATAACAGTGATGGACAGACATTATATGTGTTTATGGATCCAGAAACTGCCAAATGGAAAGTAAAGTTTAAAGGCTTTACGCCTCAAACTAGTGTTACCGCTACACTTTGGTATTTCTATAACCCACCAACTCCAATTGATGAGATAGATCCTATTCATCTTGATGGTGAAATGATAGGGTTTTACGCACTCAAAGAATACTTTAGAAAAGCAAGGCAACCCGGTTCACTTGATGATGCTCGAATTGAATATGAAAACAGAAGAGAAGAGCTGTTGAGTCTAGAAGTAATCCCCTCTCCTCAAGAGCTTCTTTCTTGGGGTAGTTATTCCTCATACACAAACACTAACCCTACAGAAAGGCAGTATTACAGAGGTAGATATGGAAGAAGGAGAAGATAAATATGCAGGATTCAGAGCAGAAAAGTAAAAGAAGGGTAGGTGACTTTTGTGGCTAGAAAATATCCTACACGCAGAAAAGATCCTCCTCTTAAAATTACAGGCACACGAGGCTTTTCAAGAGGATGGAATACGCTTACTCATCCATCTACTATTAGGAATGACGAGTTAGCAGAAGCACAAAACGTACTGTACTCACAAAATGGTGTTCTTTCCAAAAGGCCGGGTTCAATCAACATCGGCTCTGCAAGAGGAGCCTCAACTATTATTAATGCCTTATCAGGTGTTTATAGCATTGGTAATCCTGCAACAAACTATCTTTTAAGAATTTCCGATGATGGAATACTACAAAAGTATAGCTTTGATTCTGATACATGGATTGATATTGCAGGAAGCCCAACCTTTTCCAATGTTGAAAGCACCATCTTACAAGCCTATGGGCACGCCTATATCCTCAACAAGAGTGATGCAATGGTGAAGTGGGACGGTTCATCCTTCTTTACTTTTACAGCTCTTGCCAATCCTACAACAGCCCCCACTCTTGCAAAAACAGGAAGCGCAACAGGAAATCGTTCATATTATTACCGCTATGTATGGTACAACGATGTGGGCAATACTATATATAGTGATTCGGCTCATTTGGACAATCTGCCTGATGAACTGGATGCTTCCACCTATGTCACACTTACGCTTCCCGCAGCTCCTGCAGGAGCAAAAAAGGTAGGTATATTTAGAGGTAGATTAGATACTGAAGAAGTATTTTATGATGAGATTCCGGCTACCCAAACAACATATACCGATAAAGGAACAGGAGAAGAAGATCCTCTCTATGGTATTCCTACCTCTAACACTACCGGAGGATTTCACTTCAAGTTCGCAGATGTTTATAGAAATACTCTTATTGGAATTACTACAGAAATGGGAGATCACACCCTTGTATTTTCTGCAGGAGGAGATAAGTTTGACTCTTTTGGAAGAGCAGATGGCGGTGGATACTACTCATGGAGAAGGGATGATGGAGACCCTATTACTGCAGTACATTCTTTTCAGGAAAAACTATATGTTTTCAAGCATAGAAAGATAGGTGCGTTTGCTTTTGATGAAAATGGTGGAGCAGTAACTGATATTAATCTAGCAGTTGGAGCAGTCTCCCACAGGTCTGTTCATGCTGCAGGAAATGACTTACGCTTCTGGTCAAGAGATGGAGCCATGAGCCTTGGAAATGAACCTAACTTCGCTAACATCATCCGCACTCGCATACTATCTGCAAGGGCTGATAAGTTAGTCCAATCCTTAACTGCTGCAGAGTTTGAAAAGATTTCAGGTGTGTACTACAAGAATTTATCCTTATGGGGAATTCCTACAGGTGGAGCAGATAAAGGTATTACCTCAACCATTATTTATGATGAACGGTATGTTGCTTGGAGTGAGTGGTTAGGACTAACTCCTAATATATGGTGCATCTACGTGAATGAAGACAACGAAGAAAAACTATATTACGGAGATGCGCAAAGTGGGCATGTAGTTGAGTGTTGGAGTGGTACACATGATAGGGGACAACCAATAGTGTGGCGTGTAGCAACAAAACAGTTTGATATGGATAAACCCTTTCAATACAAAACGTTCTCTACTGCTTATTTCATATTTGGAAACGTTGCAGGAACAGAAACTCGTATTACCTTAGTAGAAGATGGTGTTAGGTCACAAGTCCCTCTTGCTTTATATGCAGATCAAGGAAATCAAGGTTTTGGAGTAGATCAATGGGGAACAATGGAGTTTGGAGATACTTCAGGAGAATTTACAGGAGAAACATCAGGATTGTTAGTAAGATATCTCGATCTTGGAAACATAGATAGGTTATCTATGCAAGCTGTATTCCAGAATGCCGGGCTATCAGACAACATAGAACTTATGGGTGTGTACTTTGCCTATTCTGAAAGTTCTGCTCCTCTTCCGGGCTCTTATCAGCTGAAGAGAGTTGCTAATTAATTACCTGTTAAGACACTCTTTGTAAGCCTTTATGTGGATGTTAGTTGCTTCTGCCAGGCACTTTCTGTACTCCTCCGAGTCGTATCTAAACTCACTACTTATTACGGCACACTTATAGTTCTTTGAAGATGCAGCATTTTCTGCTTCTACCTTACATTGATTTGATTTGAGTATTATTGCGTCCTCTGTCTCAGGCAATTCTATGTTTGGTTCTGTTTTAGGAATAGGCACTCCCTCATACTTTACTGTGGGAATAACTATCAAATCTCTTACACTTCTACGTGATCCTTGTATGAGTTTTTGTGCATACTCACACTCACTGTTACTGTGAGTTTTGTATATTTCTCCATCAATGATGCATTCAACATATGGATTTCGCTGGGTTGATGTTGGAACAGATTGTCTATTATTTAATGTTTCTTCAGGTTGAGTAGTAGAAAGATTTGTCTTTCTAGGAGCAGGGGTAAGCTCTTGGTATTTGTTTTGAGAGTCTGCTTTACTCCGATTCTCTTCAGAGTGAGTACCATTAACCGGAACCCCCGTAATGTTTGACTTTGTTTTGTTAGGAATGTATGAGCCCACATATACAGCTAAAACAAGAAGCGCTGCAAGAGAAAGGAAGATAAGTTTGTTAGGTATTTTTATATTCATTATTTTAGCAAGCCACATATTTTAAATAGCGAGGTAGTCTAAGAATAGAGAAGCCATATTGCACATTAAAAGTTATTTAAAGAGTCCTCTAATCCAAGAGAGTACGCTTCTGACAACCATAAAAAGGGTAACAACCCCAATGTAGAGGAAGAAAATTACAACAATAATAAGTGAACCTGTTTCAAACAGAGTATCAGTTGTTGATTTCGTTGAGGTTAGAGTTAACTCTGGTGTAGGGGTTGGTGTAGGACTAGGTGGATACCATTGAGGAACTGTAATAGTCCAGTAGGCAACAGTTGACCATCTTCCACCAATCGTCTTTTTGACATTAACATACCATGTGCCCGGAGCAACATTCTCAAAGTAAAGGGGGTTACTAGTGAAATCTGTAAGTGGTCCAGGATCACATCCTGCACATTTACTGATTACAGCACTGTATGCAGTAAAGTTAGGATCTTTGACATCAAAAATAATATTGAAGGTTGATCCATCGTCATTTGGAGATGGGTAGAACGATGCTTTGATGGTAGATGGATAAGTTGGAGGAGGAGGTACATAATAAGTATCTTCTTCATAAAAATACCCTCCTCCGCATTTAGCAGATAAAGGGGTTCCATCACAACAAGAGGATCCACATACACCACCATGCCAAGAACAACAACCAGAACGGGCAGAAACAGAGGATGGAAGCATTGAAAAAATTATTAAGAAAGAAAAGAAGATTAATAATATTTTCAAAGTTTTCATTTAGATTTGTACATTAAAAGTTGGAGAATATTTGCACAGCAACATCATCTTTTGTTGCAATACAAGAATATTTGTATGGTTTTTCTAAAGCTTTTCTGTGAGAGGGTGAATTAAGCCATGATTCAAGAGCTTTATCGTTTTCATACGCACGAAAAATCATATTTTCAGATAGAACATAAGGATAACTGTAATATTTATCACGAAATCCCTGATGGTTATCTTCGCCATCATCAACCCTATCTTGTGCAATAACACAAAGTCTCTCATCTTTTATATATGGTTGAAAGCCTTGCGATACCCGCCATTCATTGACGAGTGCCGTAAGTTTTTCAGCAGAAAGATGAATAACTACCTGTGTTGGAGTTGGGACAGTAGGTGTGCCATAAGAAGTGGGCATTACTGAAGGAAAAACAACAGTCAACATGGTAGCAATTCCTAGTAATAGGAAGGAAAAAATAAAAAACAATACCGCTATCTTCTTTTTCATAAGCTTATAGTAAAAAGATTATAGCAAAAAAGTAAAGGAAAGTAAACTATGGCATTAATACCAAGAATACAAGATCAATTTAACTGGTGGGATCCTCGTAAATATGAGTTTGGGCTTTCAGAGAAGTTGTCTGATGTCTTTGGTCAAGGAAGAACTGGTCAGGGAGGGTCTAACATGTTTGGCGATCAGTCAAAAACCACCTTAGTACCTGCCGGTATTTCTGCCAGTGGTCAAACAAAATTTGCTCCAATGGGACAATCTGGAGCTTATGGAAACACTCTTTATAATGCGAATAATAGACCTAATTACACCGCTTATAATGACACCTCTCCAGGTGGCAACACTAATACTTCTACAACCAACCAAAACACCAACAGCACAGACGGAAACACAGGTTTTGTAGACTTGGCTGCTATGGAACGTGCTTCCAGACTAAATGCAATCCGCAACAACCTTAACTTCATAAAAGATCAGGTACAAAGAAGCATTGGTGAAGCAAGAGGAGTAAGAGATGAAGTAGTGGGCAACATTGGAAAAACCTACTCCAACCTCATAAAAGCAGCTGAAGGCAAAAGAGATACTTCTCTTGAAAATTTAGGACAAGAGGAAATAGACACTCAAAATACATACGGTAGAGCAAAAGGAAATGCAAGGAGAGCAACACAAAGTGCATTACTTAAAAATAGATTAATGGCACGTGCTCTTAACCGTCTTGATTCTTCGTTTTATGAGGACAGACAGCATGAAACTAATTTAGAAGGAGCAAGAGCACAGTCCCAACTAGGAGACGAAGAAGCAGGAAAGCTTGCAGGAATAGGTACACGGAAAACTGAGGTAAAGAACTGGTTTGAACAACAATCAGCAAATATTGAACAAGAACGGGCACAACTCGAATCTGAAGCAGAGAGAGATTATCAAAGACAGGTTAATGCTGCACTTGATACTGAACGTGGTTTCTCTCTTGACTCAGTTGAACAAGCAGAGGAAGCAGAAAGAACTTTTGCTTCAAGACTGAATCAAATTAGAGAATATATTCAAGGCAAAGCATCACGTATCGCTGAAATTGCAGCTAGTGCAGGTAACTACGATCAATCCATTTCATCCTTTGAAGCTGTAAACCCCGCTCTAGCAAGAATTTTATCTAATATGCAAGGACTTAATATGGCTCAAAAAGTTATTGAAGGACTACCCACTTTTACTAATGTAACTGATTCTGGGCAAGACATAGGCTTTATGCGTGAAAGTAAGAGAGACGACTATGAAGAAAGGTTAAGAAGGTTTGGACTATTAGCATAGGAATTATGAAGTATGGGTTTTTTAAACGATATCCTCAAGACTCTCAAGCGTAACACCCTTGATAAAACTGACCTTGACGAAAAGGCAGGAAGTTTCATATCCCAAAACGTAACTAGGCCGACAGTAAGAGGGTTGTCCGATATTAAGAACTTTATCAAAAGCCCTCAATCCATTGATTTACCTGAAGTTCCAGACTTTGCAAAGAGAGTAGGGGAGATAAATACGCCTTTTGGTAACTTCCAACCTCTTCCTTTTGTTCGTGATGTTGTTAATGAGCCTTTTAGTTTTGCTGCTAACACTGCATCTGACTTAGTACAAGCAGGAGTTAGGCTTGCCAAACAAAAACCCTACACACAATATCAAAACCTCAAAAGTCCTGCTTCAAAGTTTGGATATAACATAGGGGCTCTTGCAAACCCTAGATTAAAAGAGCAGTTAGGTATTAAAAATAACCCTCAAGAAGTAATAGCAAACGTTGCAGAAACAGTCATGGGTCCTCTATCAGTGTATGGGGGAGGAAAAATTTTTAGTACAGGAAAACAAGCACTGAAGCAATCAGGAGCAAAATCTCTGCGAAAAATACTAAAAAAAGAAGCGAAGATCAACGCCAAAATAGGTGGTTTTTATGGCTCTATGAGTGGGTTGGCAGAGGGACGAAATGATGAGTTGGGAGATCAACTTGTTAAAGGTGCAAGAGGTGGAGTAACTGGCATTATTGGAGGTGGAGCATTAGGAACCGCAATCCCCCTTGCAGGAGCAGGCACAAGACGTGCGTTAAACAGTCATAACAAAATGATGCGTGAGGAATCTCTTGAGCAATTTGCAAGAAACTTACCCAAATATTTAGAAACCCCTAAGCTGGATCCAGTTATTGCTAAATATAAGCGAGCATTGCAAGTTGATAAGCGTACAGCAAAAGAAATAAAGGAGGCAATATACCAAACATTTTCAGGGTACTTGGATAAAGGAGCTGATATACTAGACCGCTCAACAAAGGAATTTCTACCCCAATTTGATAACCTAGATCCAAGATCAAAAGCACATATTTGGGCTTATATCTTAGACAGAAAGCAGAATCTAGGGAAAGTACCACCTCACCCACTTATTCAGGATTTGGATAACGCAATATTTAAAGTAGCAGGATTCGATGTTAGACAAAGTGGAACTTTCGCAGGGCCAAAAGCTGCAGAATGGGCATTGAGAAAAACAGGAAAATTCACAAATCTTATGGACAAAAAACCACGTTTTGAGATTGATGATAGGAAATCAAAGGTAGATTTGGGTGAAATATATACAAATGGATTTTACTCTGCAAGCTTAAATAAAGTACTCAAACACCCTGAATTGTTTAAACAATATCCAGAACTTAAGGACATAAAAGTTAAGTTAGAGCCTCTAGATCTAGGAACAAATGGGTTTTATGATCCAAAAACAAATTCCATAACTATTAATGAGTTAGCAGTAGAAAGCGTTGACCCAAAACAGTTACTGCTTCATGAGGTTCAACATGTAATTCAAGGAATTGAGGGTTTTGCAAGAGGTGCAAGTGTTGGTATGGATGAAAAGGAGATTATAAGGAAATTCAGGCCAATGGTAGAGAATCTACCTGCATTCAGAGATTTAAAAACAGAGGTAGAAAAAAATGATTTCATTATCAATTTTGCAAGAAGTCAAACTAGATCTAACGACTTAAGAGAACTTGCTTATGATGCGTATAGGAAAAGTTCAGGAGAAATAGAATCTCGTTCTGTTGAGAACCGCATGGGTATGACACCTGAACAAAGAGCAACTACACTTCCTTACTCAGATCAAGGCATACCACTTAAAGACACCATTACACGACTTGATGACGGTTCTGTACAAGAAGATATCCCTCAAAACATACGAGAAATAGGAGGGAAAATAAAAGACTTTATTACTAGAAACTTCAGTAACAGGGAAAATACAAAACTTGAGTTATTTGAAGCACAGCCCAAAACAGTAGCTTTTATTCAAGAAAAGCTAGGTATTGATGTATCTAAATTTAAGCATACGATTGATAGTTTTGATGTTAGACATGCAACAAATCGTCACTCAGCATTTAACAAAGGAAATCTTCAAAAAGGAGAAGTCCCTTTAACAATAGAAGACTTTGAAAATGTACCTCTTATACTTTCAAACCCTGATAACATTAGACTTTCTTCAAAACCAACCAAACAGGGGAATTTTGCAATCATCTATCAAAAGAGAATTGGAAACGAAGTTTACTACGTGGAGGAAATACGAAACTCTTCAAGAACACTTGCATTAAAAACGATGTATAAACAAAAACCTTCCTCTGTAAGTTATAGTCTTGAAGACCCTAACTTTGTACGTCCGTCTGAAAAGACCCCGACTTCGGAAGGTAATGAAGGTATTATACCACAGGTTAGCAAGACTTCACAACCTATTAGTAACTTGGGGAATTTGTCCAGGCAACAGCTATTAAAAGTACAACCAAGAACAGTACGATTACAAGAACGATTGAACCCAAATAATCTTTCAAGTTCCAATCAGGTCCTTCCTGAAGTTCCCAGTAGTGTTTCATTAAATGATAGTATACCACAGCTACCAGCACCTATGAATAGAATCGCTCTGCCAGGAGGGTTTGTCGCTAGAACTCCAGGAGAAGCAAAGCGTTTATTTAAAAAGACAGGACAAGCTCCTGAGTTAGATTTTTCTTTAAGAAATAGTAAAAAACCAATAGAAATAAAAGGGGAAGCTCAGTTCTATAATGCAGAACCAAATTCAGCGAAACTTAAGATAAGATCACAAAAAGCAAAAGAGAATCAGTTTAAAACAGAGTTTGATGAATGGCAAGATCACTTATTTGATACCACAGGAGCTAGAACAGTAAAAGGAGCTATAGATGATGTGGCAAAGCTTATGGGAGAAGCAACAGAAGCAGGACAACGTAGAAGTTTTGAGAATACAAGCACAGGAAAAATAATCAGTAACAAAGCAGGGCAGAAACTGCAAAAAGGATTTCTAGAAAGAGCTAAGAATTGGAAAGACAAACCAAAAGTTTTTTACGTAAGAGAACGTTTTGACAGAAACCTTGAAGATATAGCAGGAGAAGATGCGCCTATGCTTATCGAGAGGTATTTTAAACCAGTGCAAAAAGCAGAAGCTAACAGGCAAAGGTGGTTGAATCAAGAACGTACAGCAATCAAGAAACTTGACATCAAACCCGGTAGTGCAGAATCAAGAGTACTACAACTATATGGTGAAAGAAAGATGAGTCTTGACAGACTTAAAAAAGAACTTCCTAATACTTGGCAAAAGGTAGTTGAGGCGGAAAAAATATTTAGAACAAAATATGACCAATACCTTGTTGATATCAATAAGGTGCTTGTGCGAAATGGATACGATCCCATTCCTAAAAGAAAAGACTACTTTATTCACTTTCATGATCTGAGCAATGTTTTAGAGCGGTTTGGTATTCCTGTACGAGACAACACCATTCCCACTGATATTTCAGGACTTACCGCAGACTTTAAACCAGGAAAAAACTTTTTCACCAGTGCACTCCCCAGAGAAGGAGACTTAACTGATTTTGACGCTGTTAAAGGTATGGACCGTTATCTTGAAGGAGCAAGCAAGCAGATTTTCCACACTGATAATATTCAGAATTTGAGATTATTTGAAAAGGGCTTAAGAGAACGATTTGCAGGCACAACTCACCTTTCTAATTTTGTTGCTGATCTAGGAGAATACATCAATAATTTAGCAGGCAAGAAATCAATGCTTGATAGAAGTGCTGAAGGATTAGTAGGTAGAAATGTCTATGCAGGAGCACAGCGAATTAGAAAACAGGTAGGAGCAAACATGGTGGGAGCTAATATATCTTCTGCTTTAACAAATTCCATTCCTCTTACCCAATCTCTTGCTACAACTAGCAAACCAGCTTTTGTCAAAGGCATGTTAGGAGCTGTTATTTCTCCTTTAAAAAATGACGGATTTGCTCAAAAGTCAGACTTCTTAACAAGACGTTTTGGTTCAGATCCACTTTTTGTGAGAAATTGGGATAAGGTTGCAAATAAGGGTGCTTGGATTTTTAAAGTTGTTGATAGATTTGTCTCTGAAACCATTACTAGGGCAAAGTATCATGAAGGACTTTCAAAAGGCTTGTCTCCAGAACAAGCACTTAAAAGAGCAGATGATTACGCATCACGCTTAATAGGGGATAGGTCTCTTGGTTCACAACCAACCTTATTTGACTCAAAAACAGCTGGATTTCTTACTCAATTTCAACTTGAAGTTAACAACCAAGTATCAGTACTTATGAAGGATATCCCTCGCATGAATGAGGGAAACAAAGTAGCCATAGCTTCTGCATTAGGACAAGTGGCACTCTATTCCTATCTTTATAACAACCTCTATGAAAGCTTTTTTGGCAGAAGACCTGCTTTTGATCCATTAGGAGTAGGTATACAGGCATATGAGGACTATACCAACCCCGATATGAAGGAAGGGCAGGCTACCAAAAACACTGCAATAAACATTGCAAGCCAACTTCCCTTTACCTCTGTTCTCACAGGAGGTAGATTGCCTACTAATGCAGCTCTTCCCGATGTTTCTGCTCTTGTAAAAGGAGAGACAAGCGTAGGTAAAGAGTTGCTAAAGCCGGTAACCTACATATTTCCTCCCACAGGCGGAGGGCAGATTAAGAAAACAATCGAAGGAATTGGTGCATTTGCACAAGGTGGAAGTGTCAGCAAATCAGGGAGAGTGCGTTATCCTATTGAGCAAACGCCTGGTAATTTTCTAAGAACTGCCATTGGTGGGCAATACGCTTTACCACAAGCAAGAGAATACTTTAGAGAAGGAAGAACTCCTTTAGGTGAAGCTCAATCTGAAGCATTCCTAAATACACCTATAGATCAAAAGCAAGCTTTTTACGATACGATTATGCAGCAAAGAGCAGATAAAAGAGAGGATGACAGAATAAATGATGCAATTAAATCTAATGGAGATGTATCACAGACAGGAGATATAATACGCTGGCTGGATGAAGAAGGAAGTGTTCAAACAGTAGATCTCTCAGAAAAAGCCATCTCTACCACCAAAAAAGGAATTGACGCCTATGATAAAGATAGTAGTAATAGCCCTGCTGCTAAAGCACGTAAAATCTTTTCTGCACCAGAGGATCAAGTATCCTCAGAACAAAAAGAGGCAATCTATAAAAAGTTTGGGTTCACAGCAGAAGATGTGCGCTACGACTATATCTCTCAAGATAAATTCTCCAACGATGAAAGAACTGCATATATTGTTGATAAAGATCTTAGCCATGATGAGCTTGTTGAGCGCATCTTAACAGGTAGACGGGAAAGTATCTCAGGTAAGATGTTTGTGAGGGATGGAGTAATTGATAATTTGCGAGATTTAGGACTACTTAGCTACGGTGAGGCAAAACAACTAAAAGCAATTAAACTAGATAAAGATGGAAAAGCAAAAACAGGTTCAGGAAGAAAAGGATCAAATAAACAACTAAAAGCTATATTAAAATCAAAACAACAGGATGCAAAAGAATTGTCAGAACTTTTTGGATCACTTACTAAAAGCTCAGAAGGTAAAGCGAGAAGATCAAAAGCAGTAAATTTGGCGAGTGTACTTAATACAAAAAATAGTAATACTTCCTCTAAAAAACGCATAGAAGACGTATTGCGCCAAAAGCGTAAAATCGCTCCTATCAACTCAATATAGCCACAAAAAAGGCCACACACGTTAGCTTAAGAATAGAGGGACTATGATCTATCTTGCTAACGATAAATACAACGATGCTCTAACTTCCGGTTATACTGTGGGTCAATCAACCCTTTATATCTCAACTCCTCCTGATAACGTACCAACTATTATTGTTGCAGCAAAAGGAACAGATAACGAGACCGTTTTCGCAGTAACCGGTAAAACAGTTAACTCACTTACTGGTGTTACAAGGCTTCGTGGTGCAAATGTAGACTTAGACGCTCAAACTCCTATTACCTGTCTTAATAATCAAGAGTTTGTAAATCAGTATGCAAATGCTGTATCCAGTGCTCAGTCCCTATCTGACATTATATTCGCAGTAGATGGAGGCTCTACTGACGACTACGCAATATCTGTTGATCCTGCTCCTTCTGCATATGTTGAAGGTAATCTTTTCTTATTCAAAGCAAACACTGCAAACACTGGAGCTTGCACTTTAAATGTAAATGGACTTGGTGCAAAAGCATTAAAAATCAATAAAGATCAGGATCCTCCTAGTGGATATATCAAGGCAGGTTCAATTGTTGTTGTTGTGTACAACGGAACAAACTTTGAGATTGTGAGCGTAGCAACTTCTCCTGGTGTAACAAATGCTGAGATAACAGCAATAGATGGCCCAACAGTAACCTTTGATCTTAATGCAACTAATAAGCATAAGGTTGTCTTAGGTGGTAATAGAATCCTAGCACTCTCAGGAGGGTATTTGGATCAATACTTCACTATTAAGCTAGTTCAGGACGCAACAGGAGGTAGAACACCCACTTGGTTCTCGGGAATTACATGGGCGGGCGGTTCTGCTCCCAGCCTTACTACAACTGCTAATAAAGCAGATAGATTCGGATTCATTGTTACAAGTGTTGATGCAAGCGGAGTACCAAACGCATTTGAAGGACATGTGATTGGGCAGGATATATAACTATGGCACAACTTCAATTCAGGTCTGACGACACAATTGAATGGAAAGAAGGATTTGGAAACGGTAAAGACGGAGATTTGGTTATTTCTACCAATAGTACTTTTTCTGCTGCTAATGCTGGTTGTGTTGGCGCCTTGGGCACCAAAACTTTGACGCTTGATGCTATCTCAACTTTTGCCAATGGAGACTTAATCCTAATTCATCAGTCACGAGGTGTAGGCGCTGGCAGCTGGCAGTTAAACAAAATTCTATCAGGAGCAGGCACCACTACTCTTACCTTAGCCCATGACCTAACCAACACCTACACTGACTCAGGGGACTCTCAAGCTCAAGTCTTACAACTCAAACAGTACCGCTCAGTGACAGTTAATACAGGAGTTACCTGGACAGTCCCTGCCTGGGATCAAAATAAGGGTGGTATTATCGCCTTTTTATGTAAAGGGACTACAACTATCAATGGCACGATTGATGGGGCCGCAGGTACCTCTCAAGGACAGGTTAAAGGAGGATATCAAGGAGGTAAAGGACTTAGTGCTCAAAATGCCTGGTCTGGAGAAGGAACAGCGGGCGCAGCCAAGGTTACTGATGGCTTTAGTAACGGGAGTGGAGGAGAAGGTGGACATGATTATCAAAACAACGCTGGAGCTGGAGGAGGAAATGGAACTGCTGGTCAAAGTGTTACAGGTAGAGCTGGTGGTTCAGTTTCAGGCAATACTGAGTTAACGCTTATTACTTTTGGTGGTGGTGGTGGAGGTTCTGGGTATGATGGTGGAGTTGGAGGAAACGGTATTTGGGGAGGTGGCGGAGGTGCTCTTGGTATTATCATCTCCAAAGACTTTACCTGTGCTTCTGCTAACTCAATTACCTTTAATGGCTCTAATGGGTTTGCTGAATTTCAATCAGCAGGTGGAGCAGGAGCAGGGGGCTCACTCTTGCTTAAAGGAGAAACTATTAATGTTGGTTCAGGAAAGATCGTGGCTGTAGGCGGGAGTGGAGTGAGTGGAAGCTTAAAAACCAGTGGTAATGGAGGCACAGGCCGTATCCACGCTGACTACAGCAAGTCCATATTAGGCACTACTAGTCCTACGATTGACAGCAGGCTAGACCCAACGATTAAAGAAATGACATCTGGAGGATCATTTTTATTGAATTTTATATAACTATGGCAAAAATTGAACTTGAACTATTAGAAAAACTCTTTGACGCAAAACTTGCGCCTATTGCTGAAGATGTTAAGAACATTAAACAAGCAATTAACGGTAATGGCAAACCGGGACTTAAACAGAGAGTAATGACACTTGAGGATCAACACCAAGGTATCACAAAGAAGTTTGCTATTGCTACAGGCGTGCTTAGTCTCACTCTTATGACAGTTTTTGAAATAGGAAGAAAGTTCTTAGAGAAAAAAATAGGATTATGAAAAAAGTTTGTATTGCAGTAGGACATTGGAATATAGAAGGTATAACCTCACAAGGTCTTAGAAAGTGGAGAAGGGTAGATGCGCTTAAAAAATCTACTGGTGCAAGTGGGGAGCGGAATTATCACTGGGATAAAGTTATGCCTCTATTGAGAGATAAGCTTATCAAAGCAGGAATTCAAGTACATATTACTGATGCTATATACAGTAATGACATATACAAACAAGACTACGACTTATTAATTGCACTCCATTATGATGGTGGAGGGACTGAAAATAGGTGCATGATTTCCTCTCCCTTAAGAGGCGTAAAT
Organism: uncultured Gammaproteobacteria bacterium; assembly: GCA_964427615.1. Classification (GTDB taxonomy): domain Bacteria; phylum Patescibacteriota; class Microgenomatia; order Levybacterales; family GWA1-39-11; genus CAYRUR01. The sequence continues at coordinate 32,395 of CAYRUR010000002.1, forward strand.
CCTCCTTACCTATATAAAGAAGCCCATGACAAAGCGGATGAATTCTGTCGAATTTGGAAAGAGATTTACCCTGCCATGACAGGAGCCATTAATAGAGATAATCGCATTACTGCTGGCATGACAGAGCATTATTTATGGGATTACGTGAAAGAAGGTACTCCCGCAGTTCTTATTGAACACTTTAACCATACCTCCGCAAAAGGACAAGAACTTAAGAATAATCCAGGGTTAGTAGCAGAAGCAGATTTTCAAGCAATAGTTAAATTTTTAGGTATTCAAGTAGAAAGCCCTAAACCTCAACAAGAACCAACAATGACTATCTCAGTAGTTGAGCGTGATTGGTTAGTGAGTCGTGCAACAACCGCCAAAGAAGTTGCCCAGTACCTAGAGATAGACAACCCAGACCATGCCCCCTTTGACACCTATAAAAAAGTAATTGCAGGTATCAAAAGTACTGCTACAGCAATCCAAACGCAACTTACGGATACTCTCGAAAAACTTGCTGAAGCAACTCAGGAAATAGCCAATAGAAAAGAACAGGTTAGCAGGTTAGAAAACCTAGTGACAGAGAAGCAAAAATACTATTTAGCCCAGATTGATAGTCTAAATAAGAACTTCAAAAACACCCCAGAACTGATGAGGGTAGCAGAGGGCAGGATAGCAGCACTGGAAGGGCAGTTAGATCAAGCACAAAAAGACAAAGGGAAGGCATTAAATCAGGTAGCAATACTACAAGCAAGCCTTGATGCATGTCAAAAGGCGAATACTCAAAAACTTGATACAAATACTCTCATTGTGGAGCTTATTAAAAGGGTTATTCCATTGGTTAAAAAAGGACTATGAATATTGTCAGATCAATCAATAACAAAAAATACAGGGCTGTTAGAGCTGAGAAGCAAGGGGAGGATGTAGCTGTCTATTATAGACTGGTCTACTTCACAGGTGAAGTAAGAAAAATGCTTGGCATACCATACCACGTACTACTTGCAGCAATACGCAATCTAAACATTAAGCGAGCTGGTAGGGATTATCTATTAACTCAAGACGACATTAAAAAAATTAAAAAAGTGATTGGAGGTGATAAGCATGAGATTACCAACTAGAGATAGCGCAGCAGGAAAAGGAATTGCAACAGCATTACAAGCCCTGTGTGGCTTTATATTTGGCTTGGTGTTAGTTGTATGGAACGTGCCAGGAGTACCACAAGCAGTCTTTGGGTACGTACAGAATAACGTAATTGCATTAATTATGTTTTTCGGAGTTCCAATGGCAATAGCATCAGGAGTTGTAGGTTTTGTTATGAACCTTATTAGAGAAGAAGTTAAAAACTACTAAAACATAAACTAATTATGGTTGAGAAAAAATACGACTTCACAAACGAAGACGATAGAGCATTGTATCAGTATGCTAAAGGTAATGCGTGGGAACACAATACTCGAAACCTTGAGATAGCTCAACAAGTTATTAACCCTTCAAGCGAGTCTTTTATTGTCAGGGACTACGACAATTACGGTAATGAAATAGACCTCAAGATAGATAATCAATTTCTCTTTGGAATGCACCTTATAAAACAAATCCTCATTAAAGAAATCGCTGAATCAGGCGGAGAAGGTGAAGCATACGCTCAAGAACTGCAAGATAAACATTTTGTTGAAATGATGGAGGGCAGGGATTACCCACTCCCCATACCAGTACATAAATAGAAGGAGGCAGTATGGTAAGACGCAAAGAACACTTTCCCCGACACGTAAGACGGGAAATGCGTCAGGAACAAGACTATGCCTGTGCTATTTGTGGCACTTCTTGTCGAGGACATAAATTCAATGAACCACCCCTAGAAGCTCATCACATCATCCCTGTTAGTAAAGGTGGAACTCACGAAAAACATAATTGTGTAGGGTTATGTAACGAGAATTCATGCCATGAAACAGCTGATTATGTAGCGATTAAAGAAGGAAAATTCTTTGATGAAGTAGTAATGACTGAGGGAGTTGAATATTATTTAAATCATCCGATGAGAGAGGTATTTATGGATAGAAGGAGACGGAGAGAGTTAGTTAGGATGAACGAAATTAGGGATGAGTTGTATTCGATGGTGGCGGATTAGTAGTAATTCAAGATGCTACTAAGATATCAGTAGCATTAATAGTAGTAATTATAGGCAGTTTGCGAGTGACATTGATGTCACTACCAAATAAGACCCTAGAGTAAAATAAACCTTTCAAAAATCAGGTTCAAATACACAGCTATAAATAACTCTCCCTATACCCTTTTCTAAGGCAGTAATTGATAGAGTAGTCCTACTCAAACTAAATAAGCTTTTCACACGCCTTTTAGCCTCAGAATTTGACATATTATGATCTGGTTATATATAATCCCGCCCTTGAAAGGAGGTGATGTAAAGTGTTCATGACGTTATTTAAAATTCAAAGGTATTGCATAGGTCGTGAAAAGTCAGCATCCACAAACCAACAAAAAGCCGTTTGGAGCCTAAGTGGGGGAATTTCAAGGTCATTGTTTTATGTTTATTTAGCAATTTTTAAATATTAAAACAATAAGGAAAATAAACCTGCCCATATTTTCCCTCTTGACATTTGCACGCTTATGTCGTAAAAGTATTATTGTGCGACATATTATATTGTACTATCCTACTGGGTAAGAGTAGTATTTTTTAATGCAACATATTCGTTTCATTCTTATTACAAATACACATTATTTGTGGTACCGAGAGGTATAATTTTGCTCCTATCTTATACCTCTCTCAAGGGTCTTTTCGTAAGGCCCAAATGATACAAAAAAAGTAAGAAAATTAAGGCAGATAGCACTCCATAAGGTAATATGTTAAATATAATTTACATCACTCGTTTGGAGCATAAAATCAGTGTTTTTTGAATATTTAGCTTCAAATTTTAGTAGAATAGTACCTTTTGTAAAGAGGTAGATGAGGCTAAAATGTAAAAGCTTGTTCGATTTTTTTTCGTATTACACTCGGCAAAGAGAAAGAGATAAAAATATCACATGCAGCTACATACTGACAAGGGCGTGAAAACTCGCCTCTTTGTACCTGTGAAAAGTGAAGTTTTCCACATTATTAAAATTATAGGTCTATTTTATTTATTATAGGTCTATATTTTGATAGTATCAAACTATATCATCTTACTCCCCTCTCCTACTCATTTCTCCCCTCTATTCTGCTCGTTTTCTAAGTACAAATCAGGTACAAAATTATTTTCAAAAAATCCTTTATTTGAAAATAAAAAAGATACACCTTCCAAATGCTTAAAGATAGCTAGAATTAGCCCTCAACATCCATATCCACTCTCTACCCCAAAATCTAGGTTCAAATAGGTTCAAAAAATGAGTATTAAGTATTAAGAAGTAAGTATAGAAAGAAATTCAAAACGCAAAAGTAAAAAGTCAAAAGTTTTGAAATAAACTTCCACCTTATAAAATTTGTCATTCCAGACTTGATCTGGAATCCATGTCTTCATTCTCTGGATCCTGGATCAAGTCCAGGATGACATATTTATGTTTGTTTTAATAACTGTTCTAAACCCCAACCGCTAAACACTTGTTTTCTATGCTCTATTTTCTGTTTACTGCTTTCTGACTTCTTTTCATTCTTAAATCTTGAATCATAAATCCTAAATCTTATTTTCTGTTCTCTGTTTACTGTTTACTGTTTTCTTTTCCTAATTCTTAATTCATAATTCTTAATTCGTTTCTCTAATCCCTAATCTCTAAACACTCCTTTACTTCCCACCGTCATATTCCCCACTTAGAAAACGCGATGAGGATAAAAACTGCCAAAAACCCTACCCACAAATATTCCCAAAGAATACCTTTGAAAAGATGTTTTTCTACCCATGCATGAGACAAACCCAAGTAAGTGTAAAAAATACCAATCAAAAAAATAGAATAAATAGATGCATCTACTGGCCAAACAATAAGCGCAAATGATAACTGAGTTATCATCAGAGAAATAAGTAAAGAAAGTATGGCAATTTCTTTCATCCGTTCCCTTTCCAAAGCATATGCCCACAAAGACTGAAATGTGAGTAAAAATACAATTACAGAAAGCACTAGTGGGGGTACAAACGGCGCAAAACGCAGTGAAAATACGATATTTATCAAGAAAAATAAAACAAGCAACGTAATAACAAAAGACACAATACGTGCGCTTCGCAACAAATTAATAGTTCTTATAGCAGAGATTGCAAAGATATTCTGTGCTAAAAATAACGAGTAAAGCCCAAATGCATACACAAAAGTACTTAATAGCATCGTAACTACTCGTGAAGGAATAAGCAGATAGAAAAATGAAAAAGAAAGAGAATACAAAAATGGCAGAATGTAAATAGGAATCGCAAACACTGCCTGCGTATCTTTTTTCACAATCAAAAAAAAGAACCCTACCGTCAACAAGGAAAGAACAAGTCCAAGTGCTAAGTGAATAGCACCACTAAAAAACCCTGAGGTGAAAAAAAATGCTGAAAGAAAAAAGACACAGGCAACAAATTTTTGTCTTTTATTAAAATTAACAGGTATTTTTGGAACACGCATACAATTACAAACTCATTATGGGTCAGATTGTTTAAAAAACAGATACTAACAATCACTAATTATAGTCTATCACTTCCCTCATTTCCACTTTCACTGCTTTGGTTTAGGATTAGATTATTGTTTATTGATTATTAGCGGGTTAACGAGTTGGAAGACGAAGAGTTTGTAAACCTCGATCAAATGTAGTGCTTAGAATTTATACTATGACTATAGGATATTTCTATTGCTGCACGAAATCTGCATTACTGTAGACACTTTGTACATCATCATGCTCTTCTAGTTTTTCTAAAAGATTCATCACTCTATTCTGCACTTGCGTATCAGAAACCTCAATAGTTGTATTTGGCTTGTATACAATTTCCGCATTTTCTATTACCAAACCTGCACTTTCAATTCCTTTCTTAACTGCCTGAAAATCAGTTACAGAAGTACTGATAACCACACTTTCACCCTCTTCTTCTACATCCTCCGCTCCTAACTCCAATGCTATATTTAGTATTTCATCCATTGACTTCCCATTTTTTTGTACCACCAGTTCTCCCATGTGTGAAAAAAGATAAGCAACAGATCCGGGATTACCAAATGATCCTCCATTTTTATCAAATATATTTTTTACTTCAGCTACCGTTCTTTGGTTTTTATCTGTTACAGCTTCGACAATAATTGCTACTCCTCCAGGAGCAAATCCTTCATACACAACTTCCTCAAGTACTATTCCATCTCCTGCGCCTGCTCCTTTGGCAATTGCTCTGTCAATATTATCTTTGGGCATATTAGCAGCCTTTGCCTTATCAACTGCAAGTCTTAATTTAAAATTTGACTCAGGGTCAGTAATACCTCCACCCTGCTTCACTGCAATAGTGATTGCATTGGATAACTTACTAAAAGCCTGACCCCTTTTTTGGTCAGCTGCACCCTTTTGTCTTTTAATTGTTGACCACTTACTGTGTCCACTCATAGCCTCTCATTATACAGCAGTTACCTTGACTTTTTCAATAAAACTGGTTAAAATAGCATATCTCACACAATGGCACCTCTCAAAGATTTAGCTATAAAACACGCATTACAAAACAACTGGCAAGAAGCAATAGAAGCAAATCAACAGTTGCTTGAAGAAAACCCTTCTGATATTGACACCTTAAATAGATTAGCCTTTGCTTACTTAAAATCAAACCACATTGAAGAAGCAAAAGAATGCTACAGTAAAGTACTGCAACTGGATGCAACTAACCCTATTGCTCTCAAAAACTTAAAAAAAATCGACACAATTGCTCTAAATGGTAACCCAGTTCATTCAAATGGAAAAGCTGCTCTTTCTTTGGAAAATTTATTTATAGAAGAAGCAGGAAAAACAAAAGTTATTGAGTTAAAAAACATTACTGATAAAAAGACACTCTCCAATATTCAACCAGGAGATAGCGTAAAACTGGTTATCAAAAGATCTAAAATATTTGTCCAAACCCCAGACGCTACTTATATTGGAATGCTTCCTGATCAGATGGGAGCTCGACTTATTTCACTTATCCAAGGAGGAAATGAATATCAAGCATATATAAAAGGACTTAGTGAAAAATCAGTAACTATCTTTGTGAAGGAAATAAAACGATCAAAAAAGTTTAAAGACTTTGCCTCTTTTAGCACGGTAAATGTCTAAATTTACTTCTTTTTTGATACACGAAATAGTATTCTCTCTTTGTGCAACTCTTTTTTCGCCTCTTCTACTTGCCTACCAATACCCTTCTCTTTCCGTAAAGATACAAGACTCCAAAGGAAAGAAATAAGAAGAAGAGTCAAAGTAACAATCCAAAAATCCATTGCTTGTATTATACCATAAATTTACTACAGGCTATTTAAGGAGCTCTTCATGTAAATAAACACTTACATCTGCTGCTGCAGGTGAAGGACTATAAACAACCGGAATATTTAAAATACGTCCTAGACTGCGGATAGTTTCATTCTCAGGAATCCTTGCAACAATCTGCGATTTATCCTTTTTTTCACCGTTTTTGACAAATATGATATTATAACCACCATTTTTAAGCATATGAGAGACATCACCTGCAAATCCATTTACAGAAGTCAGATTTACTACCTCCACACTTGTCCCTTCATTAATGATCTCAATACTACGGAATAACTCATTTACTGCATCAATGACGGTTTGATTTCCACTTTGTGTACGAGAGAGCTCCTGATATACGACTGTTTTTTCTTCAACTTCATCAATAGAACGAGCTAAAAAGAACAATTTGGCAAGATCAAAATTGTTTAAATGTACTCTTGCGTTATCAGAAGTAAATAATAGACCAAAGAAAGAACTATAAGAAAAAAAGTCTTTTTTAATATCAGTTGTACTATTAGCTTTTTGCAGTTTGATACTTGCATCCAAAGGTATTCCTAACGCAATACTTTTTTGTAACAAAGACTTACCATCAAAATCGCCAGGAATGCTCTCAACCTTCAAAACTGCAATTTTTTTACGTTCTTTATCTACTTTTATAACAGTAGTTTTATCCGCCTCTACAAGAAAAGTATAGAAAGATGAAGTAAAACTTCTATTTTGAAAAGAAAAAAAAGCCTTACCGCTTAAAGAAATCAATAAAGCAATGCTTAACAGAAAAAGAAACACCTTTATATATCTCAAATTTGCATGAGTGTTTTTTTTATGAACCATAGTGTATACAAAATAAAATTAAATTCTAAGCACGAAATTCTAAATTTTAAAAGTTATCGTCATCGCGAAGAAAAGCTTGTTCCCGTGGCGATCTCTTTTTGCAAGGGGATTGCTTCGTCCGTTTTACTTACTCGCAATGACGGATACCATTCTCTTCTTGCTTTATAAACTTTACAAACTTTCTACTACCTCCAACTCGTTAACTCTTTAACTAGCAACCCATTAACTAACTTGTCCCTAGCTAAACGCTGCTGCCCCTTTTTGCTTCAAAAGCCGGATTTTATCAAGATTATCTTCTTCTATAATATGAGCCACGTGCACACCTCCTGAAAAATGAGGAATAACTACATAATCAGCTCCATGTTTGTACAGCATTTTTTCATCATCTCCATTTTGAGCAAACACAATAACTTTTGCTTTTTTATTCATCTTATGAATGGAATCAAGCAAAATAAGATTATCCTTTACATCAGGAACTGTCGAGATAATCACTTTAGCAGTATGCAAATGTGCTTTTTCTTGAATCTCATGATCCGCAATATCACCAAATAATGATAATCCATTTTTCTCTTGTATTTTTTTCACGATATCCGGATTGAAATCAACTACTACAAAGGTGTGACTACTCTGCTCTAGTGCATGTAAAATACTCATCCCAGTTCTATTGGCGCCAATTAACACTACATGATCTTTCAATTCACCCAATTCCATATGGTGCTCTACTCCCTTCTTTCTTTCCATAAAGGAAAGATAGCGATGCATTTTTTTATAAATATCATTTCCATGTAAAATAAAGTAAGTAGAGAAAACAAAAGTAACAACGCCAACAAAAGTAATAGTCGAAACAACCTCTGCAGGAATATGTCCTAAATTATGTCCCATGAAAGCAAGAATAAAACTAAACTCAGAAATTTGACCCAAAATTAGTCCGGTAAAAAAGGACGTTCTCTTACGATACCCCATCAGTCCTAAAATAGAAATGACTACAAGAGGGCCTCCTATAAGCACAAAAAATGACAGAATAGTTGCTGGAATGACAATAGAAAGCATATCAGCAAAAACCATGTTCATTCCCAGTGATACAAAAAACAACGTGATGAAAAAGTCTCGCAGTGGTCTCACACGTGCACTGATTTGGAAATGCTCTGTGGAATTAGCTAGTGCAAGACCCGCTAGAAACCCTCCGATTTCAATTGAAAATCCAATCAATGGGGAACTCACCAACGCCGCCACACCAAAAGCCCATGCAATGCTAAATAGAAATAACAGTTCTGAAGAACTTGAAACATAACTAATAATTTTAGGAAGTACATACTTACTCAAATAAATAACAATTCCAAAAAGTGCAGCAACTTTTGCCAACACAAATGCAAAATCAAAAATAGTTAACCCAGATGAATTCTCAAATCCGGAAAGAATAACCAAAGTGAGAATAGCAACAAAATCCTGAATCAGTAAAATTCCAATTGCAATTTTTCCGTATAAGCTGTTGAGATCTCGTTTATCAGATAATAATTTAACAATAATAATTGTACTGGAAAATGTTAATCCAATGGCAAGATATACTGAAGAAACGAGAGAAAAACCCAGAGCTAGAGAAAGCAAAAAACCTAAGAGTGCGGTAATAACTACTTGTCCTACTCCAGCAACGACCGCAACTTTACCTACTGATTTCAATTCCTGGAATCGCAACTCCAATCCTAAAGTAAATAACAAAAGTGTAATACCAAATTCTGATAACACCTGTAATACTTCCTGCCCATCACGAATTTGAAAAAGAGCTAAAGGTCCTACAATAATACCAGTGAGAAGGTAGGCAAGAATTGGTGGCTGTTTTAAAAAACGAAAGATAAGAGAAAAAACAACTGCAATACAAATTACACTGGTAATTTCAAAAAAAATAAATTCCATTGTTTTAGTCTAGCATTTCACCGAGATACTATTCAACGAGCAGGAGCATCCAGAGGCTCCAACTGCTCTAAAAATACTGATAATTCTTCAGGTAGGTCAGATACAATAGATATCTCTTTTTTTGTCTCAGGATGCATAAAAGATATCTTATGAGCATGCAAAAAAAGTCTGGGTACATATTTTCTATCAAGCTTCATATTTTTCCTGCCTGCATACAAGGGATCAGCAAATAAGGGATGACCGATATGCAAAAAATGAACTCTAATTTGATGCGTTCTTCCTGTTTGAGGATACGCTTCTACTAGACTTACTATCTCCTCTTTCTTATTTGCTTTAAATAACCGATACTCTTTTACTTGATATCGAGTAAGTGATTCTCTTCCCTGAGGCAGTACCCCAAAACGCTTTCTATTCCAAGGAAGCCTACCTAATGGAACATTTATTTCACCAGTTGCAGGAACTATCTTACCATGTGTTAATGCTAGGTACGTTTTTTTTATTGTCCCTGCCTTAAACTGCGCCATTAAGTCCAGTAAAACAGAAGGCGTTTTGGCAATTAATAAAATACCTGATGTCTCTTTATCAATACGATGAGCAATACCTGAGCGAGACTGAAAAATCAGATCTTCCTCCGTCGTGTCTGACATATAATACCCTTCTCTCTGCTCTGCCCATTCTTGTACTGTAGTATGGTAACGCGCTGTGTCTGATTTGTTGACTATCATGCCTGCGGGTTTATCTATAACAAGAAGCGCATCATCTTCATATAAAATGGAGATTGGCAGAATCTGCTGGTTATTCATTTACGTCTCCTTTTAAACACGATTTGTTGGTTTATCAGCAAGAGGATTCCTGCAACAAAAAATAATCCCATACATAACAGCTGTGAGAAAGAAAAATGAAAGAAAAGATCAGCGCTTTGTGTAAAAAATAATAATGCTAAAGTGTGCAAACATACCAACATAACTACTAAAAGTGCCACACTTCCATCTCTAAGCGTGTAATTGTTGTGAAATTTTATTAACAACGCAAATATTGCTACCAATAGTAAAAAAACTACTCCCTGTGCGTATCCATAGTAAGAAGGTAAAAGAACACTTACCGTACTTAAAAGAAAAAGAGGAAAAAGAGACAATCCATAGATATCATATACGCGTAACATTGTTTTTTTCTGATGAAAGAAAAAGTACAAAACTGCTGCCATGCCCAATATAAAACCAAAAAAAGAAAGACCCGAAAACTTGAAAATATAAAAAAATTGTAATGGATGTATCCAATCAAACTGCAATGTGTCAAAAATAAAAAATAAGCGCGCCGGAATAAAAGAGATGGCAAAAGCAATAAAAGCAACATCAAATACTCGTGATAGCGAAATATTTTTTCTTAATAACACAAAATCATTTTTTGATAACACATACAAAACAAACAGTGAAATAACTGAGGCAACAAAAAAAGAAAGATAATAAATAATAGTTAAAGTCATCTTTTAATTAGGTTCACTATTCTTCTAAAAATAGAGACATGATGAGCAAGTAATTGTACTCTGATAAGCCCTACTGTAGCAATAGATAAGCCAATACCCATCAACACACTTCCTACTCCAAAGATATCAGCAAGGCCTCCGGCAAGAATAACTGGAACCAAAGAAAACACACCCACCAAAGCAAAAAGCAATCCATATATTTTTGAGCGGAAATTTTCCGGTGCCATTTCCTGAATTATTGCCTGACTCGGCACAAATACCATAGCATTTCCTACTCCCGCAAAAAAAGAAATAACCAGTGCTAGACTTAGTACGTCTACTTCTAACCGTGCTGGCAAAAGTGTATTCAAAGTACCAATTACCTCACTATGCGCAATGGAAGTAATGAAAGGAAACAAAAGAAGCACAAAGCCTGACAAAAATAACCCGTAATTCATCAAGTTATCTTTACTTTTAACACTGTTCACTCCTCCAATCAACAACGCTGAAAACATAAGTCCGAATGCTGCCGGTGCAAATACGAGCAACGAAACATCTTCTGTGGGAACCTGCAAAATACCTTTGGCATATCCAGGAATAACTGTTGCCAACACCAAAATAATAACTTGTGAAAAAATAAGTAAAAAGAATGCTCCTCGCAATTTTCCACTTTTTCTTAAAATTGCGTAACTATCTAAAAATTCTCTTCTTACTGCATTTTTTAAATCTTTTAACAAATGTTTTAGCGAAAGCCCTCCTGTCTTTGTTTTTTCCGGAGGGATAGAAAAAGCAGAGACTGAGGCAATAAGAAACAAAATAGAAAGCAGGATAAATACATGGGTCCTTCCCAAAAGCGTCAAAGCGGGTCCTGCAAGGACATACGCTATTAAGATAGACCCAAACAAATTAAGTCCAAAAATAGAGTTAGCAGCTATCAGTTGTTTTCTACCTACCAGATGAGGAATCAAAGGCGGTTCTGCAGGCACATAAAATTGAGTAATAATGGCAATTGCCAGAGCTACCAAATACATTACAAATACAGACTGAATATTAAAAAATAGAACTACCAGAGCAAGTGCACGCAATATGTTTCCAAACACCAATATTTTAGGTTTACTGATATGATCTGCCACAATACCTCCAATAAAAGAAAAAATAATTTGAGGAATCAAAAAAATAAGAATCAACATAGATACCGCAAAATTAGAAGAAGTCAGATAAAACACCAAAAAAATTAAAATGATGTTCATCATATTAAAGGCAATTTGAGAAAAAATAACAGAAAGAGAGAAATAAAAATAAGGAGGATATGATAACACTTTTAAGATGTGAAAATTTTCAAACGCACGAGATATTTGTTTTGCCTTCTTTGATAAGAGGTTTTTTCTATTCATACATGAGGCTTTTATGCTCTTTTGGTATAACTTCCGTCCCGAGTATCAACTACAACCTTATCATCTACTTCAATAAAAAGAGGAACTCTTACCTTCATGCCATTTTCCAGCACTGCGTCTTTATACACATTACTAGCTGAATCCCCTCTCACTCCCGGTGCAGTATCTACAATTTTCATGGTTACTTTTGGAGGAAGCATCAGACCCAAAGGTTCTTCCTGATAAAATTGTACGGTAGCCGTATCTCCTTCTACAAGAAATTCATGGCCTGGTAATAGCGAAATTTCCACTTGAATTTGTTCGTACGTTTCAGGATCCATAAAGTAAGCATTCTCATCATCTTTATACAAAAACTGAAGCTCTCTTTTCTGGACATGTATGTTCTGCACTTGTGCTCCACTTATATATCCTCTCTCAACAATAGAGCCACTTCTGATATTGCGCACCTTTACTTTAATATTGGCAGAACCCCTTCCCATTTTAATGTGCTCATAAGATAGCACTTGGTAGATGTGTCCGTCCTCCTCGTAAGCAGTCCCTGCTCGTAGCTCTGTAACAGAAATCATTTTTTATTTCCTCCTTTAAGTAATTGTATTAATAATTCAACTCCATAGCCAGTCCCACCTTTTGGACCCAGCTCATACTCACTCTCTGCAAAAGCAGGTCCTGCAATATCTAAATGCACCCATGGCACATTATCTACAAATTCTTGTAGGAAAAGTGCTGCTGTGATAGATCCTCCCCAGGGACTAGAAGACAAATTAGCAATATCAGCTACCTCACTTTTATTAAGTTTTCTATACTCCTCTACCAATGGCATTTCCCACATTTTATCTCCTGAACGACTAGCAGCCTCTAACACTTCTTTCTTCAATTTTTCATTGTTACTATATAAAGCAGCATAGTCAGTACCAAGTGCTACCATACATGCACCAGTGAGTGTTGCAAGATCAATAATTTCTGTTGCTCCTTTCTGTACTGCAAATGAAAGACTATCCGCCATTGTAACTCTTCCTTCCGCATCTGTATTTAATACCTCAATTGTTTTTCCATTGAGTGCTTTTAAGACATCTCCAGGTACATAGGCACTGCCTGATACCAAATTTGGCGTTGCTGCTATCAGTCCTATCACCTCAAAATCTGGCTCAATAGTTGCGATAACAGAAAATACGCCTAAGACTGCTGCAGCTCCTGACATATCTGATTTCATAGTAGTCATATATTTTTCAGGCTTTATAGATACTCCACCCGTATCAAATGTTATGCCTTTTCCTACCAAAGCTAATTTTCTTTTTGATGTCGTTTTTTTAGGTAAGTAATGAAGATAAATAAATTTGGGAGGAGTATCTGCAGCACGTGCCACACCCAAAAATGCATTCATTCCCATTTTTTCTGCCTCTTTACGATCATAGATTTCACATGTTATTTGAGTACTGCTTCTGGCTATATCTTGGGCAATATTAGCAAGCATCGTAGGAGTTGCAACTGCTGCCTGTTCATTGACTAAATCACGAGCCAGTTTTACTGCGTTATAGGTCAATTGAGGTAAAGAAATTGCTTCTTCAAGCTCTTTTTTTATCTGTCCTTCATGTGAGAAAATGAGCGTGGAAAGCATACGGCCGTTTTTTTCATTTTTTTTGTACTGACCAAAAGTATAGGTTCCGTATAAAAATCCTTCTGCTATCATCCTCAACTGCTCTTCCACCGATAAAGACGATTCAGATTTACCCAAGACAGATACAGCCACTGAATCATTTCCTTCACGAATCTTTTTTGCTACTCCAGCTGCAATTTTTCTTAACCGAGGGGACGTTAACTCTTCTTCTTCTCCCAATCCTACTATGAGAATTTTACTACCTACCACAGCAGAAGATGAAGGATAATACGTAATTATTTCTCCTTCTTTTGCTTCAAATTTCTCGAGTTCTATTACTTTACTCAACGACCCATCCAGCAGTGCGTCAATTTCATCAAAAGTCTTACTTGTTTTATATCCTTTTTTTGTTTTAAATAAAAAGAGGAGTAAATTATCAGCTGAGATGTTTGATAATGGACGTTTTACGGTTTCGATATGCATAACTTCTATAATTCTAGCATTTAGAGGCGAAAAATCAACCCGCAGCTCACAACAATTTTAACATACCTGCAAGTTTACACAGAACAGGGAGCATATGATATAATTGTAACGGCCTGTTTTGCCGAGGTGGTGGAATGGTAGACACGCGGGTCTCAAAAACCCGTGAGCGTAACCCGCTCATGAGGGTTCGAGTCCCTCTCTCGGCACATTTCAACTAGATTACAAAGTAAATACCGCGCGAATAAAGAGTTGACTGTTTGCGTTCAAGCTTAAACCAGAAATTAAACACAAGTTAATCACATCCCTCTTTGTAGGATATACTATTAAGACTATTATGAATTTATTTAAAAAAGGAATTACAAAACTAAGAAAATGGATTCAGGCACTTCCCGATAGAAAACAATATATTGATTTTATAGCGGGTATTTTGGGTATTCCTGCTCTTATTATGGTTTTATTATTGAATTACAATAATCTACAGGGAAGTAAAAAAACAGAAGATAAAACAACACAGCCCCCAGCCCCTATTATTATTGAAAAAACAGTAACCCCTGAAAAAGAATCAGAAAACAAAAATAACAGCACTACTGCACCCACTACTCAAGTCTGTAAAAAAGAAATTGGACCAATAGAAATTACCTATCCTGAGGAGAATGAAACAATATCTGAAAATCCTGTTACCGTTATCATTGATTATGATAATGATACGTACTGTTCTGTTGTTTGGTCTTATCGCATCAATGGAGGATCTTGGTCAGAATACACGAATAGTTCCATTTCACTATTTGACATGCCTGCTGGAAAGAAAAAATTGGAACTCAGAGTACAAAGCACCGTATCACAAGACACAGAAAAGCTTGAAAGAAACTTTACATATGAGAAAAAAGCAGATGAAAAAGCTGCTTCTGTCTCAGCGAATATGGACTAAACAGCTCTTTATTTTCTAGGGACAAATCACCAATAACAAAACAAAAACCTCACATTCCTATCGGTGATACTACCCTCCTTTTGATCATTGCCAACAAACTTGTTTACACCTGAGATGCTTCAAGTACAGGGGAAGAAGGAGTTACTATCTTTTTAGTACTTTTGTCCAGCCTAAAAAGTAAGAAACGATGGCCGGTCAACGTAAAAAGATATGGCTTGTCTTTGATACGAGGAAAGGCTACTTCTGAGGCCATTTCAACCGGTTTAATTCCTGCATACTCTGCTAAATCCAATTGAAAGTATTGTGGTTTGCGGGAAAGATTAAAAATACAAAGAATATCATCATCTGGATGAGTCCTGACAAAAGCAAAAATACTTCTATTTTCAGGGTAAATCATCTTCATGCCACCCTTACCAAAGGCTTCTGTTTTTTTTCTGATTTTAATAAGCGTTTTGATGTAATTAAGCAATGAATAAGGAAGTCTTTCTTGTGTCTTTACATTGACAGATTGATAGTGAAACATCGGATTTTCGATAATTGGCAAATATAACTGTTCTGGATCGACCATAGAAAATCCTGCATTTCTGTCAGGAGTCCATTGCATCGGCGTTCTTACTCCATTTCTATCTCCCAAGAAAATATTATCCCCCATTCCTAGCTCATCTCCATAATAAATAACAGGACTACCTGGAAGCGTAAAGAGCAAGGCATACAGCATATCAAGCGTCAGACGGTCATTATCTATCAATGGAGCCAGTCTTCTTCTAATACCAACATTGATCCTCATCTTAGGATGTTTTGCATACTCGTTGTACATAAAATCCCGTTCTTCATCAGATACCATCTCAAGCGTTAATTCATCATGATTTCTTAAAAATTTAGCCCATTGAGCAGTCGGAGGAATACCAGCTGTTTGTTTTAAGATATCAACAATTGCTTTTCTATCCTCTTTGCGCAACGCAAGAAAAATACGAGGCATGACAGGAAAGTTAAAAGCCATATGAAACTCGTCTCCATTACCAAAATAAGGAATTGCTTCAGTAGGCCATTGATTTGCCTCTGCTAAAAGAATAGTCCCTGGGTAATCCTCATCCATCATTTTGCGGATTTCCTTAAAATAGGCATGAGTTTCAGGCAGATTTTCACAGCTGGTCCCTTCTCTTTCAAATAAATAAGGCACAGCATCACAGCGAAATCCATCAAGGCCTAAATCCAGCCAAAAGCGCATCACCTTCTTCATTTCTTCCCGGACTTCCGGATTATCAAAATTTAAATCAGGCTGATGGCTGAAAAATCTATGCCAATAATATTGTTTGGCAACTGGATCCCACGTCCAGTTTGATACCTCTGTGTCAGTAAAAATAATACGCACGTCTTTGTATTTTTGATCATCATCTGACCATACAAACCAATCTCTTTTAGGACTATTTTGATCTTTTCTCGCTTCTTGAAACCATGGATGGTCACTGGAGACGTGGTTAAAAACCATATCAGCTATTACCCGAATACCCCGCTTATGAGCCTCATCTACAAATTCTTGAAAGTCTTCCAGAGTTCCATAATCCGGATTTACGTTATAATAATCTGCCACATCATATCCATCATCTTTTAAAGGAGAAGGATAAAATGGCAAGAGCCATACACAATTGACACCGAGATTTTGGATGTAGTTAAGTTTGTGAGTCAATCCTTTAAAGTCCCCTATGCCATCTTCGTTGCTGTCATAAAATGACTTGACGTGCACTTCGTAAAAAATGGCGTCTTTATACCACAGATGATTATTATTTTGTGCCTTGGCCATAAATTTAGGTAGTCGTAAATACACAATAAAGAATATGGTTATTGTACACAAAAAATTGTATTGTTTAAAGAGGATTTTTCTTTACAAATAAATACTGTACTGATAGAAAATAAGAGAATTTGTTTTCACTAAACATCGCTTTCAAATAATACCTTTATCATCTGAAGTCGTAGGAAATTTGATCATTTGCACAGCTGAATATGCCTAATCGCTAATGAAACCAAGAGCTCTTCCGTTCTGTTGTTCAACCCTACTAATGTGTCTTCCACTACTATCCATCAATTCTATAATATTATTCTCTCCATCTATAGGAGTATTATCCTTTACTCCTGTAGGACTTGATTTAAGAACCATATAAAACTTTTCATTTGGAGATATAAAGATAGACCATATTTCTCTCTGCTTATTTATCTCATCTTGAGAAATTGGAATCTCCTTCTGCTTTATACCTGCTAGACTAACGTCAAGTCTATATAGCTTATGTGTTCTATCAAGCGTAGATAGCAAAATGCTATCGCTTTTAGGAAAAATCGTAGCTGTTCTTATTTGAGGAATACCAGTTATTATCATTTCTTTTTTTGTTTTAATATCATAATAGTATTTCTCATCACGTAAATCTCTGATAATCCCATTTCCCTTATAAAGCCAATAATATGCTGGCGAAAACTCTTTCTCTTTTGGTTTATAAACTTGCTCTTGTGAAGTGCCGTCAAGATTTGCAAAAAAAGCATTTTCTTTTGAATGAAAGCATTCTCCTATACATCCTTCCCAATCAGCTATGGTAAAACCTAGCTTACTATTACTGAACCATCCTGCAATACGTGACTGAGATGGAAGATTTATTTTTTGAGGCTTTTTATGAGCAATTGAAACTTTATATTTCTGCCCGAAATACCCATCCGAGAAAACAAAAGCGTCACTATCAGGAGACCAAAATAGATCTACAACTTGGTTAATATCATCTTTCTCATCAGCAAATACTAATGTATTTTGTGAACCATCAGTATTCACCAGCCATAACTCACTCTGATTTTTGTGTCCATTCATTGGAAAACCTTTTCTACTCAAAACGTACACCATTTTTTTCCCATCTGGTGAAATTTTTACTTCAGAAAATCGAAAATCCATAGTAGTGGGAAGTGTAAGTATTTCCTTTTTGTCTTTAGTATTGAAATCGTAGCGATAAATGTGAGTAGTAAAATCATCCTGTTCATGACCAAATGCTCGTATACCTTTATGGAATGAGTATAGAATAATGGGTAGCTGACTAACCTGCTTATTTGTGAATATGATATTTTCACTTTGGGATTTAGTGATTTTAGCAGTATCATGATTACCATTGATCCAGAACATATACCCTCCTGCTCCAATTACCGTAATAATTAACAAAACAGCAAAAAAAGAAAACACTTTTCTCCATTTATGAGAGTTATTTAACTTGTCCTGTTCTGGTGAAATGAATTGAGGACTAGAAGACTGTTGATTTACCTGTTCCATAAGGATCTATCTATAGCTTCTCATTGTTAAAATTACTTGTCAAGTTTCAAACACAGCAACACTGTTTTATTTTATAAATAAATTGTGAACATTGGAAAAAGTTGAAAACAACTTGAAGAATATGTAAAAACGCCCACTTCTCTCATTGAGCTCTGTTACTACAGTAGATTAATTTGCGCAAGAGTTGCTGTGCAATTTGTAGCCCGATATATCAGGGGTGAAAAGTGGACCTACCGGGAATTGAACCCGGAACTTACCCATGCGAAGGGTACGGTATGCCGTTTACCTATAGGCCCAGAATAACCCTTATTGTACTATGAAAAATGAAAATCGTATAGATGCCTGTGGAACGTTATTTCTCGACAAGCTCGAAATATAAAGATTTTATTTTTCGACCAAGCGAAGTGCGTGGAGAAAATTTATTATTTCAAAACTGAGGAAAACTAAACCCTAAGCACTAACCCCTAACCGCTCCTTCTTCTTTCCAACTCGTTAACTCTTTAACTCGCAACCCGTTAATTTATATATTTACTCCTCAAAAGCAGCTGCGTGGTTTTGGTCAATGTTGTAAAACCGGATTCTATCACCACGAAATAGCAGATCTCTTTCTCCCACTGCTCCATTTCTGTGCTTTGCTACTAAAATGCTCACAATACGCTGAGGACTCATAGCCTCATCTTTTGAATACAAAAACATAACTACGTCAGCATCTTGTTCTATGGATCCTGACTCTCGCAAATCCGCAAGTTGTGGTCTTCTATCTCCTGTTCTATGCTCTATCGCACGAGAAAGCTGAGACAACGCAATCACCGGAACCCGTAACTCTCTTGCCAAATTTTTTAAATTTTGAGAAACATACGTTACCTCCTGTACACGACTCTCCAATTTTTTTCCTGGATTTACCAATTGCAAATAGTCCACAACTAAAAGGCGTACTCCATGCTCTGAATGCAATCTTCTGGCTTTGGTGCGCATTTCAGAAATAGTAATACCAGGAGTATCATCAATATAAATAGGAGCTTCTGCTAACTCTCCCATTGCTTGAGACAGTTTTTCAAAATCCTCATCAGTTAAATTACCTGTTTTTAGCTTCCATGCATCAATATCTGCTTGACTTATGAGCAGACGATCCACCAATTCCTCTTTACTCATTTCAAGTGAAAAAATACCGACAGGAACTTTCGTGTTCACTGTAATATGCTGAGCACAATTCACGACAAATGCCGTTTTACCCTGACCAGGACGTGCAGCAAGAATAATCAAATTTGAATTCTGAAAACCTGACAACATGTTATCTAAATCTACAAACCCTGACTCCACTCCTCGTATACCTCCTTCTTTTTTATGCAACTCATCCAACCTATCAAAACTTTCAGCCAGTGTTTCTTTAATATGTACAAACCCTTGTTTTGCATGATCCTGACTCACCCGAAAAATCGTTTGCTCTGCCCGATCCAATACTTCAGAGGAAGGTGCATCTTCCTGAAAAGCAAGATTGGTAGTCTCTGCTCCTAATTGGATCAGTACTCGTCTGATGTACTTCTCACGAACAATTTCTGTATAGTGCTCTAGATTTGCTGCAGTAGGTACTGCATTTGCTAATGAAGTAAGATAGGAAGAACCTCCTACTTTTTGAAAGAGTTTTTTTGTTTTTAAAAGACTGGTAAGTGTAAGCGTATCAATGGGTTTTCGTTGCTCGTACAGATCAAGCATACACTCAAAAATACTAGCATTTGCTTCACTATAGAAATATTCAGGCTTTACCTGTTGAGAAGCAGAACTGATTGCTTCTTTATCAATGAGGATTGCGCCAAGCACTGCAGCTTCCGCATCTTCATCATGTGGGGGAATTCGTGCTATTGCCATAGCTTATTTTGCAAGATAAATGGCAGATTCTTCGACTTCTTCTCTTTTTGAAATATTTACTTTTGGTAACTTTTTAACAGCATACCCTTCAGGAAAAAGACTACTTTCACCAAAAATAATAGGTGTTACCGCAGAGAAAAAAGAAAGTGTTGGTTCTTCAAGTGGTTCTACTGCATGGATTAAAATTGCATCAAAATCCTCAATATCTTTGATTTGTTTTACTGCTGAGGATGGAAAGAGAAGTATTTTTTCATTATCTGCTATAAGCGTATATATAACACTATCACCTACGTTTTCTCCTTTAATACTCACTCCTTGCACCTCATACTCTCCTGCCCCATGGATTGCCAAAACATCCTTTTCGAGTAAACCTGAGTGTGCGGTACTAGAGGTAAACAACACAACTTCATTATCAGGATTTGCAGAAGGATCAACTAATAAAGTTGTTTTTTTTGTTTTTATCCGGATGCCGTCTCCGGTAAGTGAAATAACTTCCATACTTTATATTAAGAAATCAGAAAAAGAGGATAATCTCTTGTTTATTTAGCATTATCCTACCACATAATCGCTTTCCTTGACAAGAGGATGTTTTTGAACTATCATATGTGAGATATTCAGCTCAAAGTATGAAAGAACGCATTATCATTGTTTTTATTGCTGTCACTCTTGGCATTCTTGTTACTACCGTCGGTTACCTCATTTATCAATCTACCAAAGTTATTCCTGACACAGCAGACACACCTAACAAAGGATCCCTTCTCCAATCACAAGAAACTGAAAACAAAGATGGTCATTACTTAAAAGTTAATGATCCAAAAAACGAAACAGTTGCCACTACCAGAACAATTCAAGTAAAAGGTGAAACAAATCCTGAAAATACGATAGTAGTCTCCTCCAACCAAGAAGACGTAGCAGTTACTCCTACTGCTAACGGATCATTTTCCGTATCTGTTACTATAGATGCAGGGGCAAATAAAATTATTACTCGCAGTATTGCACCAAATGGAGAAACTAAAACTGACGAAAGAATAGTAACATTCTCATCTGAAGATTTTTAATATGAAAAAAAGAATATTATTTTTAACACTTATAACAGCATTTGCATTATTTGCCCATCAAAGTGCTCTCTTAACCAGAGCAGCTACTCCTACTCCCGAAGAGACCAATTCAGAACTTGAAACTATAGAAAAAATAAAAGATATGGTAGCAAGCCGAGTTGCAGAACTTGATCTGGTAGAGAAAAGAGGGTTCTTAGGAGAGGTAAGTGAAGCTTCTAATACATCAGTAAAAATAAAAGACCTACAGGGAAAGATAAAAAACATAGACATTGATGAACTAACAGAATTTCAAGCTGCCAAATCAGAAGAATTCGGCATATCAGATATTAAAAAAGGAGACATCATCTCCTTTGTAGGACTTTATAACAAAGATACAGAACGGTTATTAGCCCGCTTTGTAAAAAAAGCTACTGCCATTCCTACTTCTTTTGAAGGAGTTATCTTAGAAAAAGACACAGAGGAATACACCCTAACCGTGGTAAATGAAAAAGGAGAAAAAAGAACCGTTGATATTGAGAGCTCCACTGATACCTATGCCTACTCAAAAGGACAAGAGGAAGAAAAATCAGGGTTTTCAAAAATAGAAGTCGGAGAAAGAGTAATTGTTACTGGCTTTCCAAGCAAAGAAGACAGCAACAGACTTTCAGCATCCCGTATCTTGGTTTTGCTTGGCATACAACCTTCTGAAGCAATGAAAAAACATATGGGGAATATAGAACCAAAAACAGATACAGAAATTACTCCTACAACCACTGAGAAAGAATAGATTATAGTCTCCTTAAAATAATGTCATTCTGGCAAACGAAGTGCGTCCAGAATCTTTTACTAATCTTTAACTACAGAAAAGCTTATTCTCTTCTAACCTAAGACTTTATACTCTTCTTACTACTTTTACTCCTTTTTTCGTATCTTTTAGAAGATATCCTCTTTTCTCCACATCAGCTCGCAATTTATCTGCTGCTGAGAACATTTTATTTTTTCTCATATGCTCGCGCTGCTCTACCATTTGTATGATATCTCCTGGAATATTCGTCAATTCATGAGATTTCTCTTCTATAGAAAGACCCAAGACCTCATCCATTTTATATATTGTTACCCGTTTTACTGCATCAGTTAATTTAGGAGAACGAATCATCTCCCACATGACTGATATTGCTTTTGGCATATTCAAGTCGTTACTTACTGCATCTTGAAATTCCCGCTCAAAATCAATATCAGGATATACTCCTTCTACTTCCTCATCCTCCAAACCAGCCACCGCCTCATATAATCTATCAAGTGCAGCTTGTGCTCCTGTCAAAGACTCCCAGGTAAAATTCATTTGTGCTCTGTAATGCGTCTGGAATGTCAGGTAGCGATATGCCAAAGGACTATACTTTTTTTTCTTGAGTCCCTCAATCGTGTACATATTGCCCTTTGATTTAGACATTTTTTCACCGTTAACCAGCAAGTGTTCATGATGCACCCAGTACTTCACAAATTCCTGTCCTGTAGCAGCTTCAGATTGGGCAATTTCATTGGTGTGATGTACTGCAATATGGTCTACTCCACCTGTATGAATATCCAAAGTCAAACCCAAATATTTCATAGACATAGCAGAACACTCAAGATGCCAACCAGGAAAACCTTCTCCCCAGGGAGAATTCCAACGCAGAATATGATCTTTAAATTTTCCAACAGTAAAAAACCACAGAACAAAATCCTGCGGATTTCTTTTATTTGCATCCACATAAACCTCTTCTCTGGCACCCACCACTTCCTTACTCAAATCCTGACCTGAGAGCTTGTTATAATCCGCAAATTTTGAGACATCAAAATAAATCGCCTGAGGTGTTTTGTAAGCATATCCTTTCTCAAACAGTGCTTCAACCAATGCTATCTGGTCCTCAATATGCTCTGTTGCACGGGGTACTACGGTAGGTCTTTTGATATTTACTGCATCCAAAGATTTGAAAAAATCTTCTTCAAAAAAACGAGCCAACTCTAATACATCTTTACCAAATTTTTTAGCTCCTTTTTCTAATTTATCCTCACCTACATCAGCATCAGAAGTCAGATGTCCTACGTCCGTAATATTCATAACATGACGTACAGAAAATCCATTTATTTCAAGTGCTCTGCGTAAAATATCGTCATTGATGAATTTACGCACATGTCCTATGTGTGTGTAGTCATACACCGTGGGCCCACACGCATACATCCGCACATCATCTGCGTCCATTGGAGTAAATTCCTGGATCGTTCGGGTTAAAGTGTTATAAAGCCTCATATGTGCTCCATTGTACCAAAATAAGGAGTAAGAAGTAAGTAGTAAGTATATTACTCTAAACTTAAATGCTAAAATCAGAATCTTAATTCATCATCCTGCTATTACCAATTCCTTACACACTTATCACAAAAAGCATATAAATGAGTCTTATAGTCAAAATATGGTTTTAGCATTACTCATCATTCTTATTATCCTCTGGTTTTTTGGATTTATACCTTTTGCTCTTTTCCAAACACCTCTTTTTACCCTTAATGGTAACACTATAACTCTCTACGAGTTACTTATATTTGGAGTCGTATTATGGCTTATTGGACTTCTCCCCAGTCCTTTACGAGAGATAGGAGCTGTTCTTTTACTTTTGTGGGTTCTATCTGTTCTAGGATTTTTAGCTATTGGAGGACTTTCTCAAATCCTTATTATTGCTATTATTTTAGGAGTAATTGTTTCCCTCTTTTCGTAGTTTTTACTAGCAAGTAAGGACAGTTTTTATTTCTTCAATAATTCCTGAATAGCAGCATTGAGTTGATTATCATAGGTCATCTGAGCACTTTTTGAAGCATCAAATTTCACTTCCAAATCAGGTTTTAATCCCTCTTTATGCACCCACGTACCGTTTGGAGTTAACCACTTTGCAATAGAAATGTGTACACTAGCGCCATTCTCTACATCAACTGCTTGCTGAATCGTTCCTTTTCCAAAACTCTTTTCACCAAGAAGCGTTGCTCGTTCATGATCTCTCAATGCACCTGATACAATTTCAGAAGCAGAAGCAGAACCACCATTTATCAGTACAATAAGCGGATAATCAAGCAAAAGACCTTCTCGTTCCACTGACATCTTCAGCACTTCTCCTTCACCATTCTCCTGCATTACCACCACATTTCCCTTCTTTAAGAATTCTGAGGCAATAAATACAGCATCAGTCATGTATCCCCCAGGATTGTTACGAAGATCTAAGATAACTCCCTTAAAATCTTGTGAAGCTCTCATCTGAGGATAAAGTTTGTTAATATGAGTAATCCATTCATTATTTGTTCTATCACCAAATTGAGAAAGTCTTACATAAGCAACACTTCCCTGCCCCTCTCCTTTTTTCGCATCAGCACACTTTTCATCATTACAATTGATTTCCTTTATCCAAGAACGTACAGAATCGATTTTGATAACATCTCGTTTTATTTTGATATCAACAGGAGCTTTAGCTTCTTTATGTAGAATTGATAAGGTTACGGTACTCCCTTTTGGACCTCTAATGGTATCAACTGCTTTATCAAGAGTCCAACCAAAGGTCTCTTTCCCATCAACTTTCAAAATAAGATCCCCATTTTGAATGCCAGCAGCCTTTGCTGGAGATCCATCAAGGGGAGCAATGATCATAATGCGATTTTCGGGTGACATACTCAGCTCAGCTCCTATCCCACTGAATTCACCTGCAAGTTGCGTTTTGAAATCTTTATTTTCTTTTGGAGGGAAAAAAGAAGTATATGGATCATCAAGGCTAGAAAGCATACCTTGAATAGCTCCATATAGCAATTTTTGAGAATCTATTTTGCTTTTATCATAATAATCTCTCTCGACTCTTGCCAAAACGTCATAAAAAAGACCCATATCAAGATTCTGACCTGGAGGAGGATTTTTTGACTGAACATCAACAATAGGCTGATAATTTTTCCAGGCAAAAGCAATCTTGTTGGTACCAAAAAAGTATCCACCTAGGATAGCTATTGCAATGACAAGCAAAAGCTGGAAAACATTGAGAGAAAGTTTTTTCTTCATTACTCAGGCTTTACAGTGTAGGGCAATAATGCCAGATAGCGAGCCCTTTTAATTGCGGTTGTCAGCTTTCTTTGATTTTTTGCAGAAAGTCCTGTACGAGAACGAGGTAGTATTTTACCTCTTTCACTTACAAATTTTGTCAACAACTCATATTCCAGAAAATCTGGTTCTTTATCTTTGTAAATAGTATCTACTTTTTGTTCTTGTTTTGCTGTTCTTCGTGTTGTTCTCATAAGTATCTATTAAAATTAAAATGGAATATCATCAAGACTTATATCTTCTGACTCATCTGATTTTGCCATCTTTTCCTTTTTTTCTCTTTTTTCGCCTTCTTCTCTTGGAGATTCCTCTTCAGCAGTATCTTCTGCTACGTATTCACCATCATCTCCAGCCCCTTTCTTGCTATCTAAAATCAACATATCGTTGATAATAATCTCTGTTGTTGTCCTTTGTGCTCCATCCTGTCCAGTCCAATTTCGAGTAGAGATTCTTCCTTCAACATATACTTTTCTTCCTTTTGTTAACAGTTGTGAACATAGCTCAGCTAATTTATTCCAAGCTACAATTCTATGGAATTCAGTATCTTCCTTCTTTTCTCCTGAATCCGTAGTCCATCCACGATTGGTAGCAATACCAAACGTACAAACCGCAGTACCCTGTGGTGTGTATCTTAACTCTGGATCACGTGTTAAATTACCAATTAACTCTACTCTATTTAAACTTCTTGCCATATTAGTCTCTTATTAATAAATGTCTTAAGACAGATTCCTGTAACTGAACCTTCTTTTCTAGGTCATCTGCTACTTTCTCAGATGTAAAACTGTACAGTACATAATCTCCTTTTTTCTCTCGGTTAATTGGATAAGCAAGCTTTTTTTCACCGAGCTCTTTTATTTCACCCTTTTCTACTTCTCCAGCCCATTTCTGGACGTCATCCAAGAGTGTTTTCTTTTTTTCTTTTGACAATTCACTTTTTAAAAGTAATACCAATCTATAATTTCTCATATATAAATGCAAATTAGTTTCTCCTTATGATACAAAACAACACCTAAAAATACAAGAGCTAATTTGCAATGACCAAAAGTGAGTATTAAGTATTACTGAAAACTTAAATCGCAAAACGAAAAGCGCAAAACTAAAACGTAAATCTAAAAATTATTCTAGCAACTATAAATTCTTAATTCCTGATTCATAATTCTTAATTCATTTCTCTAACCCGTTAACTAACTCTAATAACTAATCCCTTCCTTATTGATTGACAGTGAAGCCAGAGAGGAATACAATAAAACTACAGATGGCTATGAAAAGGATGATGATACTCTTAGTAGTACTTATCGGCATACTTGCCGTTATCCAATATGCGCCTCTTGTGTCAAATATCTTCCAACAGAATGCTCCGCTTCCCCCTCTTTTTGAAGAACAGCAACCAAACAATACAGGTAATGTTGATGGGACACAGGGAGTCGTTGCAACAGTCAAAAAAGTAGGACCTGCAGTCGTTACCATTGGGGTAGAATCAAAACCGCAAACCACTACGCCCTTTGAAGATGATCCCTTTTCTTTCTTTTTTGGTCCGCCTATTCCACCACCCTCTGATACCACTCCCACTGAAGAATATATAGGGTCTGGTTTTATTATTCAAAAAGATGGGCTCATAGTTACTAATAAACACGTTGTCTCTGACCCTAATACCACCTATTTTATAGTTGATAATAAAGGCAATAAATTTAACATCAGCAAAATATACAGAGATCCTTTAAATGATATCGCCATGCTGAGCGTTGATAATGCGCCTCTTGGTGGTTTTCCCGTTGCACAATTAGGTGATTCTTCAAATCTGGAAGTCGGCCAATTTGTCATAGCTATCGGTACAGCCTTGGGAGAGTTCAGAAATACCGTAACCACAGGGGTTATTTCAGGTCTTGGCAGAGGTATTACGGCAGGCAGTCCTCTTGCTGGATTTGTAGAGAGACTTGATAATGTTATCCAAACAGATGCGGCAATCAATCCGGGTAATTCAGGAGGACCACTCCTGAATGCATCAGGACAAGTTATTGGGGTAAATACCGCAGTAGCCAGTCAAGGAGAAAACATCGGATTTGCGATTCCTATTAATGCTATTAAAGAGTCTCTCAGAAATTTTAATGAAACTGGTCAATTTAATCGTGCATTTTTAGGGGTATCCTACTCTATGATCAACCCTCGTACAGCCCAACTCAATGATGTACCACAAGGTGCATTAGTACGAGAGGTTATTCCTGACTCTGCAGCTGCTAAAGCTGGTATCCAGGTAGGAGATATCATCACCAAAATGGAAGGTCAAGAACTCACAGATGAAGAAGGAGGTATCGCAGCTATTATTGCGAAGAAAAAAATAGGAGACACCCTTTCTCTTACAGTATTTCGAGACAATAAATCTATAGAGCTTAAAGCTACTCTCGGACCAGCTCCAAATCAGTAATAGCAGACGATACCGCTGTATGAGCTGCTAAATACATGGCCATATTCCATGACTGATTTGCGACACCCATAGGCGTTCCATGCTGTCCATGTAAATACTCGTTAAATTCCCAGCCAAACAGCTTGTTAGCTTCTGCAAGACGTATCAGTTCTTTTTGTGCTAATTCTTTATCAGATTGTGCAAGCCACATTACCCAAAATCCTCCAATAAATGGCCAAATACCTCCATTATGATACTGCCAAGGATAATTTTGCCTTCCTTTTGTCATATACTCTTTAAAATCCTGCTCTCCTGGATAAATAGGAGGATACATTGCCTTTACAGGATATGGTAAATTGGTACCCGAACGCAAAATAAAGTCGGTGATGAGTTTTGCTTGTCCTTTATCTGCTAATCCTACGAGACACGCTAAAATATTACCAAAGACCTCACACCGCATCTCAAAGTCTTTATGAGATACGTAACCAATGTAATATGGTAAATACACTGCCTTTGTGTTGATATACTCTATCCATTGTTTTGCATGACGAGATGTCTGAGTGTAACTATTATCAGGAATGTAGGAAAAGTTACTACTGGTGCCTTTACGTATCCAAAAAAGCGTGTTAAAAGCAGTATGAATTTTCTGTAAAAGAGGTTCCAAATCATGACGTCTTTCTACCTCAATACGCAATTTTACGAGCCAATACCAGATAGCATTGGTATACAAAACGGTCCCTCTGCGAGGCATTTCATCTGCCCAATCAGCAGCTTCACCTTGTTCTAATAAATTATCATTATTAACGTCTTGATATGAAAGCCAAATAAATGCTTTTTCTAATTGTTCTTTATATTGGCTATAAAAATGTTCATCTTTTGTCTGGTCTACATATTGCAAAACCGCTATACTCCACCAGATGGTTCCATCAATAGAACCGCTACTCCTCCACTGCACCTCTTTTTTTTCTGGTTTGTAGTCAAAAGGAATTTGCCCATTGGCAGCTTGTGCTTCTGCTAGTGTAGCAAGCGATGTTTTTAAGACCTGTATTAACTCCTCATTTTTTGATGCAAGTATCCCCAGAGAAGAGACACCAATATCACGGGTTACCAATGCATCGTAGTTTTTTTTTGTTCCTTCAGAGTTAGCAGAGGCTGCTATAAGTCCAAATTTGGTACTATTTTGCAGCAGTTTTTGTATTGCTTTTGCATAACACTCAGAAGTTATCTGTGGTTGCATATCTTTTATCTATACTAACAAAAAAGCTTCTGTATGGTAAGTAGCAATTATCTTTCTTTTTTTCTCGACAATTACCGTATTATAAGATTGCTCTTTTACTTTTTTTTACATATAATAGCCTTACATGCACCAACCGGTTATTGAGTCGTTGTATCCTTTAACCTTTAGAAAAAAAGATGCTTCATTATTAGGAGAACATATACGACTGCGCCATAGTGTAGAACTGGTAGGAGTAAAACGAGTAGGTATCAGCAATTTCTTACGCTTTTTCCTGTATCATCCACAAATAGTAAAAATATACATAGGACAAAAAAATCATCTCTTTATTCCCGTAGACCTTAACGACTTAATAGAAAGAGAAATCGTACCTTTCTGGACACTTACGTTTAAAAGAATGGTTGATGTGGTAGAAAAATCTACTCTAGACCCTACTATAAAACAAGCTATTTCTTCCCGATTTTTAGCAAGTATTCAAGCCCAAGATCATTTTTTAACTATGGAAAACATCCGAAGCTCTTTGATAGAGATGGTAAACGCGGGATTTTTCCCTACGCTGTTTTTACTACGATTTGACAGAATACAAGAAGCAGTTACCCCGGAGTTTTTTGATAATTTACAAGGACTACTTGATGCCACAGGACAAAATATGTCATATGTATTTACCAGTTTTCGCCCACTTGACCAAATTGCTCCTGTTGTTTTTCCTAGAAAATCACTTTCAGGCTTTTCTCACATTATGTATCTCACGTCTGCTTCAAAAAAAGATATGCAAATTATTTTAGAAACATTACAAAAACGATATAGTCTTAATCTTTCTCCTAAAACAGAAACCACAATGCTTGATCTTGCCGGAGGACACGTTCAGTATTTGCATTTTTTCCTAGTTGTTTTACATGAATTGGGAAAAGATATTAAAAGTACTGAAGAACTTATATCCATGTTAGAACAAGATGAACGCATTACTTTACAATCAGAAGAAATTTGGGAAAGTCTGTATAAAGAAGAACAAGCAGTACTCACAAAAGTCCTGAACAAGAAAGCAATCACCCAAAAGGAAAAAGAAGAAGCCATGTATTTATGGAACACAGGCATTCTTACGAGTGATAACGAATTTTCCAGCCCACTTTTCAGATCTTATGTACAAAAAAGAACTGACTTTGTTGAGGAGGAGACTATTGAATTTTCTAAAAAAGAATATCTACTTTTCAATCTTTTGAAAGAACATATTAATTCTGTGTGTGATAGAGACACGATCATCGCCAGAGTGTGGCAGGAATATGAAGAAACAGATGTCTCAGATTGGACGATTGATAGACTCATAGCACGCCTGAGAAATAAACTAAAACAACAAAAAAGCCCCTACTCTATTATCACGATTAGAACAAGAGGATATAAATTGGTGAGATCTGCGGAATGATAGTAAGAATTATGAATTAAGAAGCAAGAGTTAAGTGTTTACTTAAAATGCTAAGCACTAAATCCTAAATTCTAAATTTTTGCTTTCTGTTCTCTGCTTTCCATACTTAATACTTACTACTTAATACTTTATACTAATCTCAAACTCGTTAACTCTTCAACTCGCAACCCGTTAACCAATTTCCCTCCTCTTGCATCTTCTCAGTAAATCTTGCATACTAAAACCATATGGCAGATGGTCAGGGAATTGTTGGCAATATTGCCGGAAAAGTCGCTGAAACAGGTAAAGGAATTGCTACTGGTATAAAAAGCGAATTAGAAGAAAGCATAAAAACTACCACTACTCAAATCAGTGGTTCTCAGCCCAATGACCAACAAATGGCACAAGCTAAAGCCCAAGAAGAAGCAAAAAAACAGCAAAGATTGAATGCTATCCGTTCTCAACTCCATCAGGAAGCGCTCATGATGGGAGTGTCAGCCCCTACTCCTCAAGAAACACCACAAGAAGAAGAGAAATCATCACCAGGACTTTCTGAATTAGGCTCGCTTAGATCAGGAGGTCCTAAAAGAAATGTACTCCTAGAACAAACCCAAACCAGACGTGAAACAGGACGCAATTTCAAAGGATAAAGCCATACTCCATTTCCAAAATCCCACTATAAGCTCTCTGCTTGTGAAAATAGTGCAAAGATAGTATGATTATCCTATTATGAAAACAAAAATTGAGCCAAGACTCTTAAAGGGATTCAGAGATTTTTTGCCTGAAAAAGCTCGTAAAAGACAGTATGTTATTAATACAGTAAGACAAGTATTTGAGTTTTATGGTTTTGAGCCGCTTGAGACCCCAACACTTGAGTATGAAGAAATCCTGGCAGGGAAGTACGGTGAAGAAGGAGAAAAACTCATGTACCGCTTTCAAGATTCCGGAGACAGACGAGTTGCAATGCGTTATGACCAAACAGTGCCTTTGGCTCGTGTTGCTGCTCAATACAGAGAAACGCTTCCTCTCCCTTTCAAAAGATACCAAATCCAAAACGTTTTTAGAGCCGAAAATCCCCAAAAAGGACGCTTTCGGGAATTTCTACAATGCGACATTGACATCGTAGGTATTAACTCTGCTCTTTCTGATGCAGAAATTTTGGCCACTGTTGCAGATACATACAGCGCGCTTGGATTTACTCAATTCACAATTCTATTAAATGACAGAACAATTTTTGAAGGAATCCCTCCCGTAGCCATTACCATCATTGATAAATTGAAAAAAATAGGTGAAGACGCAGTCAAAACACAACTCAAAGAAAAAGGTCTTGATCCCGATCTCCTTGATACCATAAAACAAGCAAAACCCACCTCCCGAATTCAAGAAATAATGCGTATCCTTGCCAAACGAGGTATTGATAACAATCAAGTACGCTTTGAACCTACTCTTGCACGAGGACTTGATTACTACACGGGGGTTATTTTTGAGATAGAAATTGCAGGATATACCGCCGGATCAGTTGGAGGAGGCGGAAGATATAATGAATTGCTTGGAATGTTCATGAACACTTCTTTGCCTGCTGTTGGTTTTGCCGTCGGCTTTGACAGAACAGTAGAAGCCATGGAACAATTAGACCTTTTTCCAAAAGATCTTACTACTTCTCAAGTATTAGTTACTATATTTGACAAAACACTCACCGAAAAATCACTGGAAATAGCCTACTTTTTGCGTTCTAGTGGTATCAATGCAGAAGTATATCTGGATGAAAATGCAAAAATGGAAAAACAACTCAAATACGCCAATAAAAAAAATATTCCCTATGTAGTGATTATTGGACCAGACGAAGCAAATAAAAATGAGGCAACCATCAAAAACCTTACCACAGGACAACAAAAAACAATACCTGAGGAGCAATTACTGGATGAAATAAGAACTGTTGGCGGAAAGGATTAAATATAATTAAAAGCCTAATAGTAGGTTATTTTCCTCTAAAACGAGTTTGCAAATAACTTGATCCTGCCTCTACCACCTTCATCCTCCATGTATATGATTCATCTGAAAGAAACCTCCAATCGTAGTCTTCAAGTATCTCAAAAAAATCTTCTATATCTTCCTCCTCGCGTCCTTGAACACGGAAAAATGCTTCAAGCTGCAGCATCTCTCCCATGGAAATGGCCTCATCAGAAATCCCTAACTCATCTTTAAAGTAAGCCCTCATCCATTCAAATAACGCTGGATCTTCTACACTTATCAATCCTATCTCTCCAAATGCTGTGAGAATATCTTCTAATGGTTTATCCTCAGAAATCTTAAGATCTTCCAGCGTAATTCCTCGCACTTCGAGTGCTCTCGTAAGAGGAAAAGGGAAAATTCCTCTTTCATCATCTTCTGAGGTTTCTGTTTCGTCAAAAAATGACTCATCTATATAACGTGTGCCTTCTACCATTTTTTACCTTTCCTTCCTACATATTGTAATAAGAAGCATTTTCGAGTATAATTGTACCATATGAAAGCAGGAATACATCCAAAATACAATACAGAAGCGCAAGTTGTTTGCTCTTGTGGCAATATGTTTACTGTGGGTTCCACCCAAGATACTATTCATGTTGAGCTTTGCGACAGGTGCCATCCTTTTTATACAGGTCAACAAAAATTTGTAGACACTGCTTCACGTATTGAGAAATTCCAAAAGAAAGCACAAGCTGCTCGCCCAATCGTGAAGAAAAAAGAAGAAAAAACAACAGAGCCTTCAAAACCTCTGACCCTCCGCGAGATGCTGCAAGGTCTTAAAAAATAACCGTATCTCCCTATACATCACCTAAAGAGGGGCTTTCTATGGAAAATAATCCTATTGCGCTACAGATAAAAGAAATTGATGAAAAAATACAAGAGGCACAACTCCTGTTACAAGACCCAGAGCTTGCTACCCTTGCTCAGGAAGAGCTGGCGAGTCTAAAAATACAAAAAGAAGGACTAGAAAAAGCGCTATCAGAATACAATACTTCATATGATCAAGGAGGTAAAAGCTCAGCAGGAGCTACCCTAGACCGAAAAAATGCTATTATTGAAGTAAAAGGTGCTGCCGGAGGAGATGAAGCAAAAATTTGGGCAAAAGAATTACTGCGCATGTACACTCGCTATGCTGAAATTCACCATTTAAGATGCGAGATGTTAGATGAAAATACAATCAAAGTAATCGGAAAAGACGCCTTTAAAACATTTAAATACGAAGCTGGAGTACATCGGGTACAGCGTGTTCCGGACACTGAAAAACGCGGGAGAGTGCACACCTCCACCGCCATTGTATCTATTTTGCCAGAACTGGAAGACATAGATCTACATATCAGAAGTGAAGATATAGAATTTGAAGCATTCCGTGCAGGAGGACACGGAGGCCAAAACGTCAATAAAGTATCAACCGCAGTCAGACTCAAACATATTCCCACCGGTCTTGTCGTAACCTGTCAAAATGAGCGTTCTCAAAATCAAAATAGAGAGCTTGCTATGCAAGTCTTACGTGCTAAATTATGGGAGATGGAAATTGAAAAAAGAAATGAGATGGTCTCAGAGCTCAAGTCAACACAGGTAGGAAAAGGGATGCGCTCAGAAAAAATCAGAACATATAATTTCCCCCAAAGTAGAATAACAGATCATCGTATCAATACTTCTTATCACAATTTAGAAGAAGTTCTGGCTGGAAGTATGGATAAAATGATTGAAGATTTACAAACGCACGAAAAAGAACAAGAAGAGAATGCCTAACGCACCTCTACTTTTACTGCTCCCACATTCTGACAACTAGTAAGCTGTTTCCATTCACCATCATATTTTGCTTTTTCATCAAATAATTCTTTCAAAGGATTGCCACTTTTTTTCTGATACATATATAAACTGCCATCCCACATACACATTACATCTCCAGGCCGAAATTGTCCATATACTCCTTGTAATTGATAAGAAGCAGCAACCACATATCCTGATTCAGAGGGCATATAGTAAAAATCTTTAGTAGATGATCCTTTATATACTGCTCTTATAGCCCCTGTATACTCTCCTTTTCCTTCAATAATGTCAGCAACTGACAAAGACGTTATCGGATATTCTTTCGTGTAATAAACGGTGTACCAATTAGAATTAGGTACCTCCAAATGTACCGAAAGACCTTGACCTTTCTGGATAACAGAAGATTGTAACGTGACATTAACAGTAGGAGGATTTGAGAAATCAACAACTTCCTGAGATGCTCGAGAGACTTGTTGATTTTGGTTACTGACTAAAAATAACGTAACAGGCAAAGACAACAGCATCAGCAGTGTTGTAGCATAAAAAAATGTCGTACCCGCACTCCCTTTCTGATTTTTAAAATAACTACTTCTATCTTCTAAAATAGATGTACAATTTTTGATAAAGCCAATCATTATAAGGACGTCTCTGCTTTAATCAAATCACTTCCACTTTAAAAAGTCAAGAAAGATGAGATCCTTGAATAGTAAATTCTAAACTCTAAATTCGAAATTCTAAAGAATATTGTCATCGCGAAGGAACTTTAATTCCTGTGACGATCTCTTTATTATCAGGGGATTGCTTCGCTTACACTCGCAATGACGTTTTTGTTTACTGCCCTCTGCTTTCTGTTCTCTGCTTACTGTCTTCTTATTCCTGAATCTTAAATCATAAATCATGAATCATATTCATAATTCGTAATTCTTACTTCTTAATTCTAATTCTTAAACGCTCTACGCTATTCACTAAGTGTTTCCTTAATAACTTCAATAATTTGAGTAAGAGAAAGTTTGGTAGGCACAGAGGTAGGATTTTTAGAACTACCGTTCAGAAGCATTTTCTTTGATACGTGCAAAAACCAAGAAGCATCAGGATCCATTTTTCTTATTGCTTTGTACGCAGGTGTCAGGTCAATATCTGCTACTTTTCCCGCCTTGTCCTCATATTTTTTTCGAGGTTCAGGACGTGCTTTAATACGCACAAACCCCAAACGAGGGTCTTTGCGTACTACCAAAACATACCCTTTTAGTTGTGCCAATTTGAGAAGTGCATCCTGTACTGATTCTACTCCCACTGCCTTTCCATAAGGCGTATCAAAGGGAATTGCTTTCTCCTCTAACTCCTGTTCTGCAAAAACTCTTCCCTCAAAAACAAGGAGTACTTTGTCCAAGGCAGACATCACAAATTCTACACACCCCAAATCGTCTTGTGGATTCTCCATTTTATATCCATCTATAATACTCTCAAATTGGAAATCATAGCGATAAGAAAATGAATCAGGAAAGTATACATCCTGAAAATGGTCAGTATCTATCACCAAATCAACAATACGCTGTAATGCTTTATACCGTGTCTCCTGTTCCTTAAAGTTTTCATGTTGTTCTGCAACATAATCAAGTGTTCGTTTGGCAGCACACACTTCTCTATCACTGGTCTGATGATGATCCAAAGGTCCCATACCGGTATCTACCGTAATAATTTTTTTATCTCCTATTTCTTGAATTACCTGGTCTATCCCTTCCTCAGTTCCTAACATCCTTCCCCCTGCAGGGACAAATTCAATAATTGCATCTTGCCAATCTGGAAGAAATCGCTTTATGAGCCAAACAGAAGTAATTGCATCTAAATCAGGAGCACTGTGAGCAACGATGATTTTCATAAGCATTAGTATACCATACTTTCCTCACCTCACCTTATCCTTGACTTTCTAAAATAATTTAACCTATGATTAAAGAAGATATGGATGGAAAGCGCAACCTAAAACCAGAACTCAAAGAGATTTATGACAGGGTCATGAACACAAAAGTAAAGCCTGGTACTCCAAAAGAAAATCCTCCCACTTCCTCCCCTGAAAAAGTGACAGCAACAGAAAATACAACTCCTACTACCCCACCACTAGCAACACAATCAGCTCCCACACCAACTGAAAGCCAACCACCCGTACAAAAAGACGCTGCTCCTGCTGATAAACATCTTCCTGCTGACAAACCATTCACCTACTCCAGCAAAGACGCAAAAGATGGTAAAAAGACTACTACTATTTTAGGTATCAATAAAAGCCTTTTTATCGGACTTACCATTATTTTTATTATTGCCTGGATTCTTGGATGGGGAGTCTTCTTTGGCGTTATTCCTCTTTTATAAGGTATTTTCAGCTCAAACACGCACCTAATAGGCTTGTGCAAAAAGCCATCTGTGTTTTGCTTCTTTCCTGCAATACACGCAAGCTCCTTTTTCCTCTTTTGCATTGAGAGGTAAACACCGAGTAGTTGCCTTCGTCTCTTCCTTTATCTTTTTTTCACACACTGGGTCTTCACACCAGAATGCTAGTAAAAATCCTCTGGTTGTACTCATCACTTCTTTAAATTCTTCA
Organism: uncultured Gammaproteobacteria bacterium; assembly: GCA_964427615.1. Lineage (GTDB taxonomy): Bacteria > Patescibacteriota > Microgenomatia > Levybacterales > GWA1-39-11 > CAYRUR01. The sequence goes on from CAYRUR010000002.1 coordinate 69,120, forward strand.
TATGAATTAATAACTCGAGTATTTTCCTCTGTAAACTTTTTTGACTTTTCAAATAAGTTTCTTTGGATTTTTCCAAGTGTATCAGCAACAAAAGTGGCAAGGTTTTCTAATGCGACGCTCTCTTTTTCTGATGTGTCGCGACGGTACACTGTTACTGATTTGTTTTCCATCTCCCTTGCACCCAACTCTATGCGTATTGGTACTCCTTTTAAATCCCATTCGTTAAATTTGTACCCTGGAGAGTGTCTATCATCGTTATCTATCAACACTGCATCTTTCTCTAATCCAAGGCTTTCCTTAACTTTATGTGCATATGAAGCAATTTCCTCACCCTGATCTCCTTTTGCAATTGGGACAATAACAACTTTATACTCTGCCATATGGGGCGGAATTACTAACCCTTTATCATCACCATGCACCATAATAAGTGCTCCTAAAGATCTGGTTGAAAGTCCCCAGGAAGTTTGCCAACCGTACTGAGTATCTCCTTTTTCATCTTGAAATGTTACCCCAAAAGCTTTAGCAAAATTCTGACCCAAGTCATGTGAAGTACAGCCTTGTAAAGCTTTTCCATCTGGCATCAGCATTTCATACGTATAAGTCACATCAGCACCTGCAAATTTTTCAGACTCAGATTTTCTTCCCGCAATACCATAAATTGCATATTCTTTCTGATACAAATCAATATATGCCTGTAGTGCCTCATCCACCGTTTTTTGTGCATCCGCGTGTGTTGCATGCACTGTATGTCCTTCCTGCCACAAAAACTCAGTATTACGCAAAAATGGATAAGGACGCAGCTCCCATCTGACTACATTTGCCCATTGATTTATTTTCATAGGCAAATCCCTGTAAGAAGAAATCCAGCGTGCAAATGCATCATTGATAATGGTTTCAGAAGTTGGTCTTACCACAAGCGGCTCTGTTAACTCTTCTCCTCCACCCACTGTTACCACTGCTAGCTCAGGAGAAAACCCTTCTACATGATTTTTTTCTTTTGCTAAAAAACTTTCAGGAATAAAAAGAGGAAAGTACACATTGGAAGCGCCAATATCATGCTTTATCTTCTCATTAAGATACTGTTGTGCTTTCTCCCACAAAGCGTACCCATAAGGACGGAAAATAATAGTTCCTCGTACTGGCCCATAATCTGCCAGCTCTGCTTTTAATACAACATCAATATACCACTCTGAAATGTTGTCTGATTTTTTACTAATGGCTTTTACATCTTTTCCCATATGGCAAAATTATAACCAAAGACTACCTGACAAGCAACAAACAAAGAGGTGTTAGATACTTTCAGCATTCCATTCTCGAATGGCTGATGCAATTCTAGGAGCAAGCGTTATCACTTTCAGCTTTTCAAATTGTTTTTCCTTTGGTACTGCAATTGCATCAGTAACAAATACTGCATCAACAGCTGATGCTTGTAATATCTTTGAAGCATCAGCAGCCAAAAGAGGATGGGTTGCCATGACATATACCTTTTCAGCACCTTGTACTCGCAATGCGTCTACTGCCTGTACTACCGTCTTCCCAGTAGAAATAATATCATCAACAATAAAACAAATTGGTCTAACCGTACCTTTTACTTCTGCAACTTGTATCTCTCCTGTCTCATAGTCTCTGTCTTTATTCACAATAACTTGTTCTACTCCACCCAACTCCCCAGATAACAAATCAAGTCTTCTAATCCCACCCATATCAGGAGACACAATGGATACTTTTTCCAAATCAGGCTCTATTTCTTTTATTTTGGCAGCAAAAAGAGGAACTGCGGTATCTGCTTTTACCGGAATAGAGAAAAGCTCTGGAATTTTAATAGAATGAGGATCTACTATCCAAATCCTTGAAAGCCCTACTCCTTCAATAGTCTTGATAATTACCTCCAAAGGCACTGCCTCGCCAGAACGAAAGATATGATCAGCTCGCATATACCCCATGTAAGGTACAATTCCCGTAACAGAACGTGCGCCTTTATTGATAAAAGCATTGATAAGAAAAGCAAATTCTAAAATATTTTCCTCAACAGGATCAGCAAGTGATTTTATAAGGTAAATATCCTCACCTAATACTTCTTCCAAAACTCTGACTCGTTTTTCTTTATCAGGAAAAATATGAATTTCAGGATAAAACAGGGGAACACTTAGTGCACGAGCCACCTTTTCTGATAACTCTTTATGGTGTAAATCGCCATATAACTTCATAGGCTACAAGCGTCTAGCGCATACATCCTCAAGCGTTTTAATAAAAGGATTACTAGACGCTTTTCCAACTAAAAAACGCTTATTTTCCTCCGAGAAGTCCTTGTAGTCCTCCTCCCATTTCCTGCATCTTTTGTGCAGATTTTTTCTGAGCTTTTTCAATTGCGTCATTAACTGCATCTCTGATGTCCATAGCCTCTTCATCATTGATTTTAAGACTCTTTACCTTCATGTCTCCGCTCATCACAATCTTTACTCTTCCCTGCTCGCTGGTTACTTCAATTTTAGCAAGCTCTTTCTGGACTTTCATTGCCTCATCTCGCAATTTTTTGAGATCGCTAACGCCTTTTAATGGATTAAACATATAAAAATCACCTCCTTACCTTGAATAACCCCATTATAACAACATTTTGTATTATTTGTCGAAGGGTGAGATGAGAGATGGTGAACGGGTTGGAAAAAAAGTTTATAAAGTAATTAGGAAAAAATAAACAGATATTTAGAATTTAACTTGCCAATAAAATCTTAAAACTTTTAATTTTTGAGTTGTACTTCGATACACTCAGCATCCTGAGCTTGTCGAATGGATACTTTTGCATTTTGCCTTTTGACTCCGATGGAATCGAGAGTCATCCTCGATATTATCGGGATTGAGTTTTAACTTTCTTTCCATACTTGATTCTTACTTCTTAATACTTAATACTAACTCCCTACTTTCACCTGCAATGTAACACTTTTGCCAATAATTGCTGAGGCGCATTTCTCAATAACTTTACGTGCCTTTTCTTCTGAAAGTTTGTCCCCATGAAATTTATAGGCTGTAGAAACAGTCAAAGCACTATCTCCCACTTCCACCAGACTACATCCTCGCAAAATTCCAGCAATAGAATGATTTTCTTGTTTTACACTATCTATGAGCTTTCCAAAAAGCTCTGCATTTCCTACTGAAACGGTCACCTGCTGTTTTTTAGGAGAAGCAGAAATAGTTGCTTGTGTTTTTTGCTCTGGCACTTCTTGTTTTACTTCTTGCTTGATAGATACCTCTTCTTCTCCAAAACTCCATTTTATAATTGCTAGCTCAAGTGGCAGTTGAGGAATAACAGAAAACTTTATATCTTTATATGCTTGATTAAATAATGTCAGCAGCTGCTCAAGTGATGAGGCTGAAAATGAAAGATCAGATGCCTTTTTTTCAAGACCTGCTTTTGCCATTAATAGCTCCCGCAAGCTTTCCACTACTCTTTCATTTACAATTTTAAAATCCACTCCCATACCTGAAAGCTCCTGGATAATTTCCAGTCCTTTCTTCCCATCTTTGCTGGCCAGAGCAATAATAAGCTCTTTTACCTGCGTATCAATACTCTCTGCTTTGTAAAGGGATTCAACAGTCTCAAGTGTTATCTTTTTACTCTCACCTGCTGCAAGTGCAAGTTCTTCCAAAACTTTCATCCCATCTCGAAATGAACCTTCTGCTAACACATATATTTTTTCAAGCACTGCATCCTCTATTTGCAGACCCTCTCCTTTTGCTGCTCGCATCACAGAACGGATAATTTCTTCTTTGGTAGGCTGTTCAAATGCAATGTGAAAGGTTCTGGAAATAATAGTTGGCAACACTTTCCAAACTTCTGTAGTACAAAGAATAAATACAACGTGGCTAGGTGGTTCCTCAAGTGTCTTGAGGAGTGCATTAAATGCCTCATTCGTAAGCATGTGGACCTCATCAATGATATATACTTTTTTAGATAAAGATGAAGGAGCAAATTTTACCCGTTCTCGCAGTCCGCGTATTTCATCCACTCCTCTATTTGAAGCCGCATCAATTTCTAATACATCAACATTTGATCCATTGGTAATAGAAATACATGCCTGACAAGTATTACAAGGTTCTATTGCCCCATTGTCTACTTGTTTTTTTCCACCTTCTGACTTTTTTTCGCAATTGATTGCTTTTGCTAAAATGCGTGCTGCAGATGTTTTTCCAAGTCCTCTGGAACCAGTAAAAAGAAACGCATGAGGAATTTCACCGCTTTTAAGAATTGCTAAAAGACGCTCTCGTACAGTAGTAAGATCTAAATCAGAGATTGTTTGAGATCGGTATTTTCTATAGAAAACCATAAAAATAAAATACTAAATCCTAATACCTAAATTCTAAATTATTTTAATTAAGAATCAAGTTTTTTAATTATTGTTGCAAAAATTCTCATAAGTTCATTAGCTTCCTGAATCAGTCTTTCTTTTTCTGTTTTTAAGTCATCAGAAACAACTAACAATTTCAGCCAATATATAGTCTCTTTTGCTTCTTTTTTACATATCCTCACCCTGTGAATAAGATCTTTCCTACTTATTGCGTCGTTAGCCTCTATATAATTTGCTCCTATTGAACCTGAAGAACGCATAAGTTGCTGCATATCACTTACCAGCAATGAAGAAGTTTTAATTTTTCTAAGAAAGGATCTTATGGATTGAGCAAACAAAAAAGTTCTATCTTCTAAATCATAGTTATTATCAGTCTTTTTTTGCATTAATTCCAACTTTAGAATTTAGTGTTTAGAATTTAGAATTTTCCTAATCATGATGATGGCCTAACAGGTGCATGAGTCCGTGCTCAACTAATTCAGCGACTCTATCATCTATCAGCATTTCCATTTCTGCTGCTTCATGCACCACAAAAGGATAGGAAATTACTACATCTCCTAAAATAAGCGTATCTTTTGGCAGAACAGCTGCTTCTCCTTCAATTTGAGAAAAAGAAAGAACATTCGTAGTCTTATCAAGGTTGCGGTACTGCCTATTGAGTTGTCTCATCTTACGATCTCCAACAACAGCAATAGAAACCTCAACAGGTCCTACCATACCGTTTTTCTTCAAAACTTCTTCTACTGTCTTCTTGATGCGCTTACGATCTACTTTGTATCTGCTTTCGACGAAAATGGGGACAGAAATAGTATTATCCATGGTATTGCTTTGCCATTTTTCTTGCGAGTTCTTTCTTGAATTTTTTAGCCAGTGATGGCTTAAGGTAAAATTCTCTCTTTTTCATTTCATGAATAATCCCCTCGCTCATAACTTTGCGAGAAAATTTTCGAATCAAAGCATCTTGTGAATCACCTGGTTGTTTTTTAACAAAAACCATAAAAAAGCACCCCCTTTCATACCTCCTTTTAAAAAAGAAGTTATATACTGTACCAATTATATTACAAAAGAGGAGAAAAAGAAAATCCAAAAATACTTATTTCCCCTTATTTATACTCTGGATCAATTCAATAATTTCTGTATGATCTTTTTCAAGATTATGTTCTATTATTCGTTTTCCTAATCGCTCTGCACCCCACAAACGTATCACTCCTCCCTTTTGAGGGTCTATAATCTGCTCAACACAACGAGCAACTAAGTACTTGAATTCATGAGCCGAATTTCCAGGTGAAAAGATTTGATTTCCCCATCTCTCAAACTGAGCCTCTGTCACTTCTATTTCAAATCCCAATTTTCTGGCTCGTCTTTTATTCAGTGCATGAGATTTATACAATAACGCGTTAGAGAACGTGATGTAATCAAGAGGACCAATACCAGGCAGATGAATACCTCTAGGGAAATTGTAATAATAATCAATACCGCACAGAAGCTTTCTCTTTTTGTCTTCTTTTTTCAGTTTTTGAAATATTTTAGAAATCTGGGTAATATTACGGGTCTCAGCGGAATTTAAAAGAATAGAAGTTTCTGGGAAAAAGTGATATATGCGCTTTATAATTTCTAAAAGATACGCTTCACTCATGCGCCATTTTTGAGAACCAAAAGGAAAAAAGGGCTCATTTTCAGGCTGTAAAATCACAAAAGAAGAAAGTTCTTTTTTAGAGTACATTGCTGTTAAAGCAGACAACAAGCTACCTAAATACTCATATGCCTTTTGAGCAATGTAATCTTCTGGCATAATAACAGCTCCCTTTGCTGGTAATGGAGTATTTTCTAACACAATCTGTGGAATATGTTCTTCCGGCCATCCAAATGTTTTGATAGGACCTACATTCAGGCAAATTCTTACCTTATTTTTTATGCAGTAATCCAAAAATGGCTTGTAATAGGAGAGATCCGCATTTCCTTTTTTATCAACTGCTCTATTCCACCGGATACCAAGACGAATATCTGTTATCAATAATTGCTTAACTAAAATATCCAGGATTTGCAGAGCTTCATGAGGTGTTTTTAAATACCTTTTATTTTCTCTTTCATACATCTGCTCTACCAATTCTGGAGAAAAAGACGTACCAATCCGCACTTTTTCTAGCTTTTTTTTATAAAATGCCACATAAGCATCTTGTGATAAGTCTGCTCTTTTATGTGTTCTGTATTGTCTGGGAATATTAAAAAACCAATCACTGAGTAAATCAAACATAGATCCTCCTTTATGGAGGATAAGTATAGCAGATACTAAATTTGGGGACGACTTGCAGGTCCTATGAGATGAAAATGCAGATGATCCACAATTTGTGCGCCACCACCATTTACCTCAATTTTATAGCCTCTTGTATCTAAATTATTTTCTTTGATAAGCATTTGTATTGCATTTTTAATAGCAATTAACACATCATTGTCTTCTTCTTGCAACTTATAAAACTCAGGAATATGCTTTTTAGGGATAATTAAAAGGTGAACTGGAGCAACAGGATGAATATCTTTGAAAGCAATTACCTTTTCATCTTCATATTGGATAGAAGCAGGAATTTCTCTGTTGATAATTTTACAAAAAATACAGTCCATTTCTTAAATTAGTCTAACCAAAATTGACTTTTTATGCAAGAATTCTCTTATTTCAAAATTAACAATCTTATAGTATAATGCTGCTATGTCGAGAATAGAAAATCCATACACACGAGGTGTAAGCGGATTTGAGATTTCAAGCTCAGGTCATTTATTTGACCCAGAACAACTATTTGGCATTGTTAATCAGCTAAATATTAACACTCCTGAAGATAAGCAGCTAAAAATTGAACTCTATGCAACGCATCGGCTGCCTGGAATGGCATATATTGAGGATATAAGAAAACGTGCTGGAATAGGACTTCCTATTCCTCCTCAGGTTGATGCTTCCTATGTAAAAGGAATGCAGGAGCAATATCCTCTTGCAAATGTATCACGAATACATGCACCTTTTACCTATAATACACAAGAGACTTTACAAAAACCCTTTGCTGAGAAAGGAATGGCAAAAGCAAGGAGTGTGCTATACGCAGTCATTTTTGGGTCTGCAAAAAATATGCATGCGGTCGATGTAGCTCATGATCTTTCAACACCAGAACACCCAGTAGACCTTAATGCCCATGTTAATATCATCGAAGGATTTGCAAGGGACAACAGACTTGACGAACTGAGAAATCCTCATGCTCTCTTACTTGTAGAAAATGAAACGGAAAAGTCAGTTAATAATGGTATTTCGACTCTAGACCCTCGCTATGTAGTTGAACAGGTAATCCTTCCCCATAATCTTGATGGACTTGTACATGGATATGACCATGACGCCAGTAAGTTTGCAGAACAGATGACAGACCCTCTTATCCAAAAGCACTTAAAATCTATTCACTTCGCAGATAAGGGACATAAAATGATGAATATTGATGACCCTAGAATTGAACAGTTTATGAAAATACTTGCCAATATTCCTTTTGCCAAACCAGTAACTGTAACTTTTGATCTAAATCCTTTAGAAGTGGGCAAATTAACACCAAGAGCACAATTTGATTACATAAAAAGAGTAACTGAGAAAATGAGAAGGATACAAGAAGAAGAACAGGTTAGATAATTATGCACCTATCTTAAATTCTATAACGTCTCCATCCTGCACGATATATTCTTTTCCTTCCAGTCTTGCTTTGCCTAATTCACGAGCTTTTTTGCGACTCCCTGTCTCTATGTAGTCTGCAAATGAGATAACTTCTGCTTTAATAAATTTTTTAATAAAATCAGTGTGAATTGCTCCTGCTGCATTTTGTGCATTGATTCCTTTTTGAATAGTCCAGGCTTTTACTTCTTTCTCTCCTGCTGTCAAAAAGGAAATAAGTCCTAGTGTCTCATATGCCTTTGCAATCAGCCTTTCCAAGCCTGATTGCTGAAGTCCCAAATCATCTAAATACATAGCCTGCTCATCTGGGGTAAGAGCAGAAAGCTCTGCTTCTATTTTGGCACTTACTACTACAAATTTTTCTTTATCTACCCCTAGCCACTCTGCATACTGATGTGTTAAATGCTCTATTCTGTCAGGAGTATAGTCAGCTTCTGTAACATTTAATACAATAATTTGTGGTTTTGAGGTGAGTAAAAATAGTTCTTTTACTCTTTCTCGTTCTTCATCTGTGAGGTCTATTTGGTATGCTGGTGTGCCTCTATTGAGTCCTGTATTTAATTTTTCTACTGCACTTGCCAGGACTTTATCAGTACGAAATGTTTTTTCATTTATCTTGCCAATTGTCTGCAGATCTGCCAGGATGAGTTCTGTAAGGATAGTCTCGTAGTCACTTCTTGGGTCTACTGCACCTTCTTTGATAATATCAGGATCCATGAAGTCGCGCACAACATGGGCAATAACACTTACTTCTCTGATGTGGGATAAAAATTTATTTCCTAACCCTGCACCCTCTGCTGCACCTTTTACCAGTCCAGCAATATCCACAAATTCGACAGTTGCGTATTTAATAGGTGGTAATGCATTCATGCCCTCCTCTACCTTCGTAAGCTCTGCCAATTTTTCCAAGCGTACATCAGGAACAGGAACCACACCAACATTTGGCTCAATGGTTGCAAAAGGATAATTAGCAGCCAAAGCTGCTTGTTTTTTAAGAAGTGCGTTAAAAAGTGTGGATTTACCAACATTTGGTAATCCCACAATTCCTACAGATAAGTTCATAAAGGAGATTATACCAAGAAATAGTAATTTATGGAAAAAGAAAAGGCATCAACATAAATTGCCTGAGAGGTGGAAAAATAGAGAAAGATCACCTTTGTTATAATCAAGGAATGATAAAGGCAATTATTTTTGATGCAGACGGTGTTTTAATCAACGGAGAAATGTTTAGTGTCCCCCTGGCAAGAGATTACGGAATCTCAACCGATAAGACGCTGCCATTTTTTACAGGAGTTTTTAAAGAATGTTTGATCGGTAACGCTGACCTTAAAGAAGCAATACAGCCATTTTTGAAAGAATGGGGTTGGGATAAATCGGTGGATGAATTCTTGGCTTATTGGTTTAAATCTGAACATAATGTTGACGAAAAATTAGTAATGTTTATACAAAAATTGAGAGAAAAAGGAATTAAATGTTATGTAGCCACAAACCAAGAAAAATACAGAGTACAGTACATGCTTAATGAGATGGGTTTTTCAAGATCATTTGATAAAGTCTATTCATCCGCTCATTTAGGTCATAAAAAACCAAGTGTAGAATTCTATTCGAAAGTGTTTGCAGATTTAAATCTTACTGACAAAAAAGAGGTTTTATTTTGGGATAATACAGGTAAAAATGTAGAATCAGCAAAAGACTTTGGTATCAATGCTGAACTTTATACTTCCTTTGAAGATTTCGAAAAAAAGATTCAAGATTATCTCTAACTCTACTTAATATACTTTCTGAAATATATACTATTTCTACGATAAATTTATACTTTAAATTCCTTAGATAATTCTCTTATTCCATCTATAATTAAGCTACAGATAGAGACAGCATCAACATCTGTGTCCTCTATACAATAAAGCGTCGTAATATCTATTTGTGGATCTAGTCGAGGATCAAGACTTCCACTTATCTTTCCATTCACTATACTAAAATTCTGGTCTGGTATTCCGTTTATAGTCGTATTGTTTAAGTTTAACTCCTGGCTGACTATGTGAATACTTCCTCCTCCCAAAATAACATTGCTTATTTTTCTTTTCTTTTGAGGAATTAACCTTCTATGACCTAAATTAGATAATTCTCTCATTGTTTTTATCCATTCTTTACCTGAGTGATACGGTTGATATTTTTCAACTATTGAGAACAAATCTGGATAATTTGTTTCTGGATCTTTTAACCCAAACCTTGAGAAATCTGCAACTAATTCGTCTCGTATCTCCCTTACAGGAAACATTACTTGTCGCTCGAATTTCTTAACCTCATCACTAGATAAATTTGGCACAATCTTCTTATTCCAATACCCAAATAGTATATTGTCTACTAACCGATTTGCCCTTGTAAGTATATCTTGAGTGATGTTACGCACTTTTCCAGATACCTCAACACTATCTACCTCTTGTGTACAAAGGTTTTCTAATTCAGTTACCCTTTCAGATAAGTACTCTATTTGTTCCTTAATATCACTATTCATAACTTCTTTAAGTATACTGCATGAACCCAAACTACATAGCTAAGATCACATATAGCACTCTCTAAATAATGAGTCAATGAAAAGATTATAACAACAAATGGTAATTTATGGGAAAAAGAAATAATGTCAACCTAAATCACTTGGGAAACTAGACATTTCTCCATTTCCCCTCTTCGAGAGGCTACAGCATCCAAATTTGTGCACTTCAGAGATTATCAATTAGAAGATAAATGAAACTTCAAGAAATATCTGGCTGATTTAAAACTTAAGATGAATCCTCCCCCGATTTCTTAATTACTTCCGGCGGTAACATCATCCAACTACCTCTTTTTGCAGGAACTCTTCTAGTCATAGTCATACTGTCGACCGTATCAGAGGGTGGTAATAAACCAATCAGAGGTTTCTGCTCATTTTGTTTCCTTTTCAATTCTTCAATTAACCCCTTATCATACTTTTTTTGTCTGCCCCAGCTTTGTCTGTGTGCTTTAGCGCTTTTGCGCCAAGAGGGTTTAAGGTGCTTATCGTAGAGCTTGCTAACAAGAGTATCCTGGTCATCGGGTGGATAAACAGCAAATTCCATTAAACCCCTTTCTTTTATCTTTTCTGGCAACTTTGTATAATATTGATTCAGTCTCTTTAAGTCTTCCTTTAAATCTATCCCTATAATAAAACTCTGTTCATTTCCTACAAATAGTGGTACTGTCCGTGAGTGGAGTTTATCCGAAGATACAAAAACAGAACAAAATGGCAGATAGTATAAGTAAGAAATATCTATTTTATTCGAAGGGCGTTCTTTGGCAATCAGACTTTTATGTGCACACAAGTAAAAGAATAAATCTACTTTTAGAACATGAGCGGCATAGGGAGCAAATTCCTCAAACGGCATAGGTCTTGTGCTATACCACCTTTTCAAAATAGGTCTTCTTACTTTCTCAGGAACATCAAGTATATTCAGGGCTAGGTGGATCAACTGGTTATACTTTCCTTTCACAAAACTATCCGCAAATCTTTTAACGTCCGCTAAGTTAGCAAGGCTTGTCTCTGAAGGAACAACACTTCTTGCCTGATCAATCAGCGAGTCGAAATTCAGCTCGGTTAGAGATTTTCTCCAATCCTTAGCTACTTTCCGTTCTATTTCTAAAAATTCATACCTTTTCCACCTTTCAAGGGCAGCTGCTTCTGGAAACTGCTTGAAATCAACACTTATTTTACCCTCGGAAGTTACATTGTATTGACCCCCTCTTACTATTGGACGATGATGAGTAGACATTTCAACTTTTTCCCCCAGCAAATCATCTATAACCAGCGTTAAGTGAAATATGTTAGGCACAGAGTGCATAATTGGAGTTTTGTTGGCTAGTTCTCCCACAATCTCCTCTGACGTACGAGGTACTTTCCCTTTTTTTCTTGCCTTTTCTAAATCTGCCAAAGTCTCAACATAAAAAATTGGCGTTATACTTGCCCAGAAGAAATTATCAAACCAAACAGCCTCGTCTAATGTCAGACTCTCTAGGAATGATTTATCAAAAATAGTTGATAACATAATTACAATTTACTCTTATAAAAACTGCCCTATCTTAAAGGCAGTAGAACTAGTTAATAACAAAACTAATAACAATCCTCTCTAAGTCTCAATTTTATATGCATTAGCACTAGGTCAGCGCGAGTTTTTGTCCATTTTTAGACAAATTCATTTAATTGTGTAATTACTAAGATTATTTGCCACTAAGATAGCATTCAACTGACCTTTATAGTCACTGTCATGGATAGTTGAATAAATTTCCTTGTTTTTGCCTATCCAATTCTTATAAGTAGCTTCAATTCTTGGTATACGAATACTTGCAAGCCCAGTTACGCTGTTTGCTTTTTTAAGAGCTTCTTCCAAATGTGAGAGAGCCTTTTCTACTTCAAGGTTGCCAATTTTCTTAATCGATGGTATTCCGTCTAAAGAAACATTAAATAAACCATCAGCACGATTTTCTTGAATCATTTTTTGAGAATACTCAAACCTATCACCATTAAGTGTTCTATACAACACCTTGACGTTGATATCCTGTTTCCTCTTCGTAAATAAATTGCTAGGGAAATTTAAACCCTTAAGAAGTAGGAGCTTGGTAAATTGTCTGTTGATATTGTTGACAGTATCGTTTATTTGAATACTTTCAACGATAAGAATTCGGTTATCTTTCTTTTCAACGTGTCCCTCAATTTTTGATACAGAGCCAGAACCATAAAGGTGAAGGTGAAACTCGGGAACACTAACATTTCTATGCTCAACTTTTTGTTTAACGAACAAGCCGATAATTGTAACTGTAACTCCAACGACCCTAATAAGAATCTCAATTAGGTTAAGCGATATGTTTTCCATAAGCTAAGCTTCTTTTATAATTTTTTTTAAATTTTCTTACCTGTATCTTCTATCTCCACACTTATTAACTTTTGTTGCTTTCAACTTATACTAAAAATATGTCAAGCAATCAATACTTGAGAGCTCAATCTTACTACAATACTTCTATACAGAAGTGTGCTTAAAACGTTATTAGAAATTGAAATCAGCAAAATTAACTCAACCAATAGCAGTTGCTCTTTATAAAATGCTATACTGAAATAGAGATGGGTAAGAAATCGAAAATTGCTGTTTTTGTCTTTATTGCCATTGATATACAACAATCTTAAGAATACCCCTTTTAATAACACTCCTACACTTAGACAATTTCCTTCAGAACCTCAATAAATCTATCAATTTCATCTTCAGTGTTATAAAAATGAAGACTCACCCGTACAGAATCATTTAGTTGATCACCACTCCCTGTGCAATGTGTACCAGTACGCACATACATGTTGTTGCTGTCTAGAATAAAACCAACTTCCTGTGAAACCATATTTTCAATATTGAACGCAATAATGCCATAACCAACTGCGCATCTACAAAATGCAATTCCAGGCAAGAATTCAACTTTATCTAAAGCTCTTAATTTTCCGAGTAAATATTGGCTCAAATGTACTATTCGCTCTTGAATCTTCTCAATTGAAACTTCGTTAATAAAATCTATTGCTTTACCGAGTGAAATAATTCCAGCAAGATTTTCTGTTCCACCTTCCAAAAGATAGGGTAACTTCTTATAGGTAGTATTTGGTATATCAGATACAGTAGTTCCTCCGCCAACCAAAAATGGATAAATTTGATCATGTATTCTTTGATTGATCCATAGAACACCTATTCCTGTTGATGCAAACATCTTATGACCTGAAAAACTAACAAAGTCTACTCCTAACTCTTGAACGTTCACTGGAATATGACCAATACTTTGAGCAGCATCAAGAGAGATTAAAATATCCTTCCTAGTCTTTTCTCTTATCACCTCAACATCAGTTTTGACACCATACACATTGTGAACGTGGGTTAGTGCAATAAGACGAGTTTTTTCCGTAACCTTTGATAAAACGTCTTCAACGTTTGCATCTCCTGCTGAAGTATTTTTGAAAGGAACAATTTTTATCTGGATACCAAATGTTTCTAAGGTGTTTTTAAGATTTATCCAAGGTAATACGTTAGAATCATGGTCTTCAAAACAAACCATAATTTCATCATCTTTTTTCAGGTTATGTAATCCCCAAGAATATGCGACAGTATTAAGACTCGCTGTTGCACCTAAGGTAAAAATAACTTCATCACAAGAGTTTGCATTAATAAAGTCTTTAACTTTTTCTCTTACTTGTTCAACCTCTCGTGTTACCTTATTGGCAATTACATAGCTACCCCGACCAGCATTTGCACAGTATTCTGTAAAATATTTATTGATAGCATCTATTACTACTTTTGGCTTTTGAGTTGTTGAAGCATTGTCAAAATAAATGACCTCTGGATTTGATACAAAAAATGGAAATTGATCTTTAAGATTCTGCATTATGTAATTCTCCTATTTTTGCAGGCTTAACTTTTTCTAAAGACAACCCTGCGTCTCTCCATGCAACAATTCCACCTTCAAGATTATGAGCGTGATAACCTTTGGATTGCAGATACACAACATATTTTTTTGATTGTTCACCAACTGGACAGATAAATAAGACAGCCTGCTCTTCACAAAAAGGCATATTCCCATCTAATATTTTCACCAAATGTTCTTGAGGAATGTTAATTGATCCTTTTATGTGGGCTGTCTTAAAAGCTAAATTTGAACGAATATCTATAATGATTGGATTGTGTTCCTTAATCCATTCCTGGACATTTTCTAAGTTTACAGCCGGAGCTTCTAGGCATTGTTCTTCTGTAATATTTGCAATGCTATCAACTTTGGTTTTTTCACCAAAAACTTCGGGTTTTCGCTCCTTTATATAAGAAATATAGTATTCAAATCTGTCACAAGCAACGAAAACAGCAGTCTTTTTTTCAGTAAGTTGTGAATCTATCTTCTTAAGATATTGCAGAGTACCTTCAAATGATGCTCCACTCGTTGGCCCTGCTAAAATTCCACATTGTCTGATAAGAGTTAACATGGCATCAATTGACCTTCTTGAGTCTACCTCTTCTATAGATTCATAAAATTCTTTATCAAAAAGACCTACTTCCCACATTTCAGTAATGGTTCTAATTCCTGGAATGTAGTCGTCTGCTGATGAAACAATGCCTACACTTATAAGCTCAGGATTTTGTTTTTTCATATACATTGCTGTTCCTCGTGTAGACCCTGTTGTTCCAAGTCCTCCAAAGAAGTAATCAACTTTGCTTAAATCATCAGTAATTTCCTTACCTGTAGTTGCATAATGAACCTCAATGTTTTTTTCATTTGTATATTGGGTTGTGTAATAATACTTATCTTGATTTTGCGTAACAATATTGTCTATATAAGTAAGAGGATCATTTGGATCTGTAGGGTCAGGACATTCACTTTTCCCAGGAAGCTGTTCTATCTCTGCTCCCATAACTTGTAAGATTGCTTTTACCTCTGGAACTTTAATCCTATTGGTAATTGTCTTAAAGGGAATACCATAAATTGAGGCAATTGCTTGCAAGACTTTAGCTGTATTCCCACTTGATGATTCAAGAATTGTTTGATTCTTTTCTTTAATACTTTGAAGGTCATCTTTAATCATTGCCCAACCAATCCTATCTTTTACTGACCCAAAGGGATTATAAAACTCAAGTTTTGCATATAGGTCAATATTCTTGAGACCATGTACTTTGGGGTCAATTTTAAGAAGTGGTGTATTTCCAATCAATTCAGTTATATGTTGATAAATCATAGTTGTTCCTCCAGAAGGTAGGGATTGTACTGTTCATCTTCAAACCATAAGAACTTATTGTTCCTCTTCACAACTGCTATTTTTTTTGCTATTTGCTGTTGAATAGTTGCAGATTCTGTAAAATCCATATTGTAGGCAGCAGTATTTACAAAAATTACCAAATCTCCAACCTCAGGAAGTTGTCTTATAAAAGTTTTATGTTTGTAGATAAAATCACTCTCAAGACATAAGTTACCAATAAAATAAACCCCATAATCTCCTTCTTCCTTAGTTATATTTTTGTAGATGATAATCGGATCAAGCATCATTTCCTGATCAGTGGAGGCTAAATTTGAGCGATTCATATCCAATCCAATTAGAATTTCACCTTGAGGAGACTCTTTAACAAAATTTACTTTTGCAATGGTAATACCTGCTTGATTTAATAATGATCTTCCTGGTTCAATAACAAGCTGCATCATTATTTCACTGAGAACATCTCCTGCTGATAGATTGTCGTATGAGGAAAGTTTGGTAGATAAAATCTCGTCTAAATATTCTGCTCCTGCTTGTTTTGTGAAATATTCATAAAAATTAGTAGCTCCCCTAATAACATTGCCCTCATTTCTAAATCCAAAGTTTGTATTATGCCAAGTAATTGATGGAATCTTTCCTAAAGCTGCTTGTTGCAAGCTACCTATAAAATCTGTCCACTCTTTTTCATCTGCTATATAGCATATTTTAAAACCTCCACCAATATTTATAATCTGAGGATTTAACCCAACTTCTTGAAACTTTTCTAGCATTTGGATTAAATTTTCTAATGCAATTGTCTTCTCTTGAGGTGTATTTGCATCAAGGTGATAAGAAAAACCTTGAAAGTTAAAAACCTTCCGATTCTCAAGCAGCATATTAGTAACTTTCTTATAGTCTTTAATATCTATCCCAAATCTAGAATCTTTTGGAACTATTTTTGTATCTTCCGAACTAAAACCGCCAAAACGAATGAGCGTTTTTACTGATTCTTTATGTTTAATCTTTTTATGTAAAAGAATAATTTGTTCTAATTCAGAAAAGTTATCAACTTGAATTAGACACCTTTGTTGGATTGCAAGTAATAAGAAAGCTAGATTCTTAGGCCCAGTTACTTCTATTTCTCCTCCTTGATAACCACTGGCTAAAGCATCTATTAATTCTTTTTCTGATGCAGCATCAATTAGTATTCCTTCATAGTGGGCTTGCTTAACAAAAGCTTTGGATTTATTAGCTTTGTGAGCATAATAAATCTTTCCTTTTAAGTGGTGTTTTTCAAATATCTGCTGTAAAGATGCTATATTATCACTCAATTTCTCAGGAAAAATTATATTCAAAGGAGAACCAAAACAATTCAGGAGTGTAGTAATAGTTGATTGCTCATTTATGAATTCCTTAACGAGAGGATCAAGAATAGGAGTTAATTTGATCATAGTTACTTCTGGGGATATTGAAAAGTAACATCAATTTGGTCAGAAATATCTCCATATGCATTAACTATGTAATCTTGGGCAACATATTTTTTATGTAACTCATGGAGTAAATGAAGCTTCTTTTCTCTATCCTCACCTTTCCTTTCTATTAGCTCAACAATTCTCTCAAACAATGCCAACTCTTGCTCTGATAGAATAGCGATGTCTAATGGAATATCTTGTTGTCTAGCTTGTTTAATTTCCCTCTTCAGCATAAATCCGCCTAGTAACTTATCACCAATCTTTTGTTTCAAATATTCTAAATCAGCCTCATCTTCTATCTTATTTCCAACTACGTAGAGATTTTCACCTACTCCTGCGTCTTTTGCTAATTGCATGTATTGTTCATAGACAGAAGTCCCTTCAGGAGTAGGTTCAATTACTAATATTATTGCATCAAACTGTGCATGAAGTGTATTTGAGAATGCATCTGTACCAGCAACCATGTCAGATACAATCCACTCATCTTTTTTAAGAACAGTGTGGGAAAGAATATTTTCAAAAATTGCTAAATTTGTATGATAGCAAGCTGTACCAATTTCATCACTATCATACGTTCCTACAAACATGTAATAGCCATTATCGGCAAATTTGTGAGCAAATTTTTTTATTAAGTAATCTTCTTTATCTATACTAACTAGACTTGAACCTTTTCCAGGAGGAGTTGTTTTAACAATGTGTTTATAATCTTTAATTCTATTATTATCCCCTTTTAAGTGCTTACGGATTAATGCGACATTACTATGTTCAGATAGAGCAAGATCAGGGTTACGTTCTATACCAAGTAATCCTGAAACATGGATATTAATATCGGCATCAATCGCTAAAACCGTCTTATTATTTCTAAGTAAGTACTGGATAAATAAGGAAGTAGTTGTACTTTTTCCAGATCCACCTTTTCCAACAAATGCTATTTTCATAACTATAAATGCAATAGAATTGCATTTAGTATATGCGAGTGACTCGCATTTGTCAATCCACAAACAGTTAAAACATTCCGAATAAATCTAAATAATTAAGTTGATCTCTGCTTTGAATGTTCCAACGGATAAATTCATAAAGGGGATTGTATTCAAATGGTTTCTACAAAATGCTATACTGAATAGAGATGGGTAAGAAATCGAAAATTGCTGTTTTTGCCTTTATTGCCATTGATGTACTTCTAGTACTATGGCTCCTGCTTCATGATGCTACATTCCCCGTTCTGCATCCGAATGGTGCCATAGCCATACAAGAGCGGAATCTTTTTGTCTTTGCCATAGTGCTGGCACTTAGCATTATTCTTCCGGTATTTATCATGACTGCCATTATTGTCATGCGCTATCGTAAAGGAAATACCAAGGCCTCCTATACCCCCAACTGGAATCGTAACAGAAAATTGGAGGTTCTCTGGTGGATTATTCCCAGCACTATTATCTTTATCCTGGCTGTTGTTACCTGGTACACAACCCATGCACTTGATCCATACAAGCCACTTGCTAGTAACACTAAGCCTATGACCATTCAGGTAGTAGCTCTGCAATGGAAATGGCTTTTTATCTACCCTGAACAAAATATTGCTACGG
Source organism: uncultured Gammaproteobacteria bacterium (assembly GCA_964427615.1). Lineage (GTDB taxonomy): Bacteria > Patescibacteriota > Microgenomatia > Levybacterales > GWA1-39-11 > CAYRUR01. The sequence goes on from CAYRUR010000002.1 coordinate 87,968, forward strand.
TAAATTATGTGGTGTTTCCTGAAAAAACACCGCTCACGTTTGAACTCACAGCAGACGCACCCATGAATTCACTGTGGATCCCTCATCTGGGTGGACAGCTCTATGCTATGGCAGGTATGGTTACAAAGCATCACTTAATGGCCAATGAAACTGGTGAATTCCCAGGCTCATCTGCTGAGATCAGCGGAGAAGGATTTGCGAGTATGCGCTTTACCGCCAAAGCAACAACAAGCGAAGAATTCGAGCAATGGGTAGAGTCAGTCAAGTCTACTGCTACCCCCCCACTTGATCAAGCCACATATGATACGTTGGCAAAACCAAACACCCATCCTTCTCCTACCTTTTATGCATCAGTCGAGAAGGATATGTATAATAAAATAGTCATGAAGTATAAGCCTTCTAACAACATGCCACAGAATCACAAGATGAACAACGATACATCCATGCCATCAAGTCCTGAGATGCACTGATAATTACTATGCAAGAACTTATTTTTGGAAGATTAACACTTGAAGCACTACCCCATGAGTGGTTCACCATAGGCGGAACAGCTACCGTTATGGGCATGGGAGTAGCAATTGCCCTTTTCTTAACCTACACCAAACGCTGGAAATGGCTTTGGAATGAGTGGCTCACTAGCGTAGACCCTAAAAAAATCGGCATCATGTACATCATTGTTGCTTTTCTGATGTTTGTACGCGGTGGTCTTGATGCTGTCATGATATGGCTTCAGCAGGCACTAGCAAGCGGAGCAGCAACCGGATATCTTACCCCAGATCATTTCCAACAGATTTTTACAGCACATGGCAACATCATGGTCTTTTTTGTTACCATGGGTTTTTTGTCCGGACTCCTGAACCTAATTGTGCCCCTGCAGATAGGAGCACGTGATGTTGCCTACCCGTTATTAAATACCCTGAGCTTTTGGCTGTATGTAGCAGGTGCAATTTTTGTCAATCTTTTCTTCGTAGTTGGAGGAGAATTTTCTGCTGTAGGGTGGCTAGCAGTCGCGCCTCTTTCAGGGCCTGAGTATAGTCCTGGTGTTGGTGTCGATTACTGGATTTGGACACTGCAATTATCAGGACTTGGAACCATTCTAGCTGGTATTAACTTCTTAGTTACCATTCTTAAAATGCGTGCTCCTGGTATGAGCCTCATGAAAATGCCAATCTTTACCTGGACTTCACTCTTAAGCATGATCTTGGTGCTCACTGTCTTCCCAATACTGGGCGCAACCACCCTTCTTTTATTTTTAGATCGCTTTTTAGGTATGCACTTATTTACTTCAGGTTTTGGAGGAGATCCTATGATGTACGTCAACCTCATCTGGATGTGGGGACATCCTGAAATTTACATTTTAATTCTGCCTGTATTTGGCATTTATTCAGAAGTTGTAGCAACCTTTTCACAAAAGCGAATTTTTGGCTATACCTCAACTATGCTCGCTTCAGCAGGAGTTATGCTACTCTCCATGTTAGTCTGGCTACACCACTTCTTCACTATGGGAGCAGGTGCAAGCGTTAATACTTTTTTTGGTATTATTACTATGCTCATTGCCATTCCAACTGGCGTACAAATATTTAACTGGCTCACTACCATGTTTCGCGGAAAAATTGTACTTGCCACTCCTATGTACTGGTTCTTAGGGTTTATCAGTACCTTCTCACTGGGAGGAGTTACTGGCGTTATGCTAGGAGTTCCTGGAATTGACTTTCAAGTCCACAACTCTCTTTTTCTGGTTGCGCATTTTCATACCATGGTTATTGGTGGTGCTCTCTTTGGTATTTTTGCAGGCTTTACGTATTGGTTTCCAAAGATTATGGGTTTTCGGCTCCATGAACGACTTGGCAAATATGCTTTCTGGTGCTGGATTGTCGGCTTTTTTACTTCCTTTGTACCGCTCTATATCCTAGGACTCATGGGAGCTACGAGAAGACTCGATCACTACACTGACCCTTCCTGGCAGCCACTATTTATCGTGTCACTTATTGGCAGCATTATTATTACCTGTGGGGTTTTCCTTCAGATATTGCAAATTATTGTAAGTATCAGACAACGCAAGCAACTTGTTGATACAACAGGAGATCCTTGGAATGGACGCACCCTGGAATGGTCAACACCTTCTCCTGTCCCCCATTACAACTTTGCTGTTATACCTGCCGTGCAGAGCCGTGATGCATTTTGGGAAATGAAATCCTCTCAAGGTGAGCATTCCAAAAACAGAAACATCCAATACAAAGATTTTCACATGCCCAAAAATACGGCAGCAGGAATTTATATCTCAGGCTTTCTCTTTCTTCTAGGATTTGCTTTTGTCTGGCATATTATGTGGCTGGTTGTGGCAAGTATCATAGGAGCAATTGCTTGCTTTGTCGTCCGTGCATTTGATGAAAATACTGAATATGTAGTAACAGCTGAGGAAGTTGAGAAAATGGAAAAGAAATTAGTATAAAGTATGAAGAAGTAAGTATTAAGTATGGAATTAAGAACAGTAGACAGTATACGGAAAACAGAGAAAAAATTTAGAATTTCGAATTTAGTATTTAGAATTTAAAATTAACAAGTTTAGTTATTAACTATGTCTTTAACAAAAATTGAAACGATACAATTAAATAAAGTAAGTGAACACGAAAAAGCAGAGGATAAATCTTTATTTGGTTTCTGGATATACCTCATGACAGACTTGATTATGTTTGCTGTCTTTTTTGCAACGTATGCAGTACTGCATGGAAATACTTTTGGCGGACCATCAGCTAAAGAACTTTTTAGCCTCCCTTTTGCACTCACCGAAACCATCATTTTGCTTACCAGTAGTTTTACCTGTGGACTCGGTATATTGTTTGCACGAGACAACGACAAGCAAAAAACACTGCTCTTCTTTTTTCTTACCTTTCTTTTAGGAATTGCATTTTTGGGTATGGAATTAGTGGAGTTTTCCTCCTTACTGCATGAAGGACATGGATTTGGAGAAAGTGCTTTTCTCTCATCATTTTTTACGCTTGTGGGAGCGCATGGTCTGCATATTGCATCTGGTCTGATATGGCTTGGTATCTTACTGGTTTTTGTTGTAAAACGAGGGCTTACCCCTAGTATGCTTCGCAAACTAACACTTTTGAGTATTTTCTGGCATTTTTTGGATCTTGTCTGGATCTTTATTTTTACCATTGTATACTTAATGGGAGCCATGCCAAGCACAGGAGCAATGTAGCATATGCAAACAACACATTCAAAAAACAATCAAATCAATAATAAAAGAAAAATCATCTTATCCTACGTTACTGGTTTTCTGTTATCACTTATCCTAACCCTGACTGCCTACACCCTAGTCATTCTGCATCAGGGCTCATATCAAAGCATCTTTTCCTCCAACTCTCTTCTTATTTTTATCCTGATTCTTGCCGTTATCCAACTAATAGTACAACTCCTCTTCTTCCTGCATTTAAGTCAAGAGAGAAAACCCTACTGGAACTCTGTCTTTCTCATTTCCACAGTGGGAATTATCCTCATTGTTGTTGTTGGCTCTATCTGGATTATGAGCAATCTGAGATACAACATGATGCCCCCTTCCTTAATGGATGAGCACATGATGCATGAGGAAGGAATATACCTGCAAAAAACACCCTAATCTTATCCATTACTATGCTTCTTTCTATTAAAAAATACTATTCACTCACCAAACCAGGCGTTTTATATGGCAACGTGCTGACTGGTGTTGCTGGTTTTTTACTGGCCAGTCGAGGCAACTTTGACTTTCTCTTGTTCTTGGCCACTATTATGGGTATGTCATTTGTTATTGCCTCTGCTTGTGTACTCAATAACTATCTGGATAAAGATATTGATAGCATTATGGAGAGAACCAAAAAAAGAGCCACTGCAAACGGCAGCGTTGCAGGAAAAAATGCTGTCACTTTTTCTACTTTCTTGGGGTTGTTAGGATTTTTGATTTTATTCTTTTATACCAACTGGCTCGTGGTAGGTATTGGTATCGTTGGCTTTATTGACTATGTACTGTTGTATGGTATGTTATCCAAAAGGCTATCAGTACATGGGACACTCGTGGGCAGCATCTCTGGTGCTATGCCTATTCTTGCTGGTTATACTGCAGTAACCGGTACACTTGATATGGGAGCCATATTAGTTTTTCTCATTCTTTTCTTCTGGCAAATGCCTGAGTTTTATTCTATTGCTATCTATCGCAGAGATGAATATAAAGCAGCAGGTATTCCGGTGGTATCAGTAGTAAAAGGAATACACAATACAAAAATGCAGATATTCTTCTACACGTTTGCTTTTGTAACAACAACTATTCTTCTGAGTTTATTTGGGTACACGGGATATAGTTATCTACTCGTTATGCTGTTACTTGGACTGTATTGGTTGTGGCTTGCTGTAAAAGGTTTTCGGACAGCAGATGTAAATAAGTGGGCACGTCAGATGTTTCGCTTCTCACTCGTTATGTTATTGGTATTCTGTCTTATGATTTCAATAGATGTACTTTTACCATAAATTTATGCTATAATTTTTATATGGTATTACTGCTTCATATCATTATCGCTTCTATAAGTATTGCCTCTACTATTTATACTGGTGTCTCTCCTTCCAAATCAAAGCTCTATGCAACCTATGCTTTAGTAGCATCTACTCTGATAAGCGGTTTTTATTTGTTATTCACCACTCCATCTCACATGGTATCATCCTGCATGGTAGGTCTTGCTTATATTGGATTTGTGTCTTACAGCATCGTCAGAATACACCACAAACTAGCCACACAAGAAGTACAATAAAAATCCTCACTTGAAAATCTCATTATTTTAGTTCTGATAACTACACATTTTGTGCAATTGATTGACACTACTAATCTTAGGGAGTTACAATGACACTCAGGAAACCTTATGCAAAAAATAATTCCCCATCTCTGGTTTGATAAAGAAGCTAAGGAAGCAGCCGAGTTTTATACTTCTTTGTTCCCAAACTCAAAGATTACCCATGTAACAACGCTCCACGATACACCGTCTGGTGATACTGATATTGTCTCATTTGAGCTTTCTGGTCAAGACTTTATGGCCATTAGCGCTGGTCCTCTTTTTGCATTTAATCCTTCAATCTCGTTTATCCTCAATTTCGATCCTTCAAGAGATAAAAATGCTCGAGAAAACCTTGATGCACTGTGGGAGAAATTGTCTGATGGAGGCAAAGCCCTGATGCCTCTTGATACATACCCTTTCAGTGAACGTTATGGCTGGATACAAGATAAATACGGGCTTTCCTGGCAACTTATTTTATCGAATCCTGAAGGTGAAGAGAGGCCTTTTATTGTTCCATCGCTGCTGTTTGTGGGAGATGTAGCGGGCAAAGCAGAAGAGGCAACCAATTTCTATCTGTCAGTGTTTAAAAATGCAAAAAGAGGAATGATTGCCCGCTACCCTAAAGGTATGGAACCTGATAAAGAAGGCACTATTATGTTTTCTGATTTTATGCTCGAAGGACAATGGTTTGCTGCCATGGATAGTGCTCATAAACACAAATTTGCCTTCAATGAAGCAATCTCATTTTTGGTGAATTGTGAAACTCAGGAAGAAATTGATTACTACTGGGAAAAGTTATCTGCAGTTCCTGAGGCGGAACAATGCGGCTGGTTGAAAGACAAATACGGTATATCGTGGCAAATTTCGCCAACTGTATTAGATGAGATGATGACAAAAGGTACTAAAGAACAGACCGATCGTGTGACACAAGCATTTCTTAAAATGAAGAAGTTTGATATTCAAAAACTCCAACAAGCCTACGAGGAAGAATAGGAAAATAAAGTTCTTAGCATTTCTTATTCTAAGAGTGTCTCCTGTTATTTATATTATATTGTATTCCTGTCTTGAGTTGTCTGGAAAGTTAACTGCATCATAAAGAACAAATTGAGTTGGTTTCATTTTATAAAAAAGATGAGGATGCTCTTTTAAGTTCATTAACTCAATAATTTTTTCTTTAGGAAATATTTTACTTTCATACAATGAAATTACTTTTTCAATATCTTTTTTGTCAGTAAGTAACTCTGCCACTCCTTGCACTTGCAATCCTCTTGGTACATCATCTGGCGTATGAGGGAGAACTATAGCTGCTGCAACTTTTTGATTTTTTATTATCTCATCTGAATGTCTTCTCTTGGTTGAAGAAAACCAATAGAGGTTTAGATCAGAATCTGAGACAAACCACACACTACAAATCCAGGGTTGATTATTTATAGCAGTAGCAAGCTGCATGAGCGTTGCTTCCTTTAGATAGTTTTCAATTAACTTTCTTAAATTCATTTTACCCTAATGATGATGGTGATATATAAATTATCTTTCTTGCTTTTTGGGCATTTTCATCTTCCATGTAATCTGATTATAACACTGTGTATATTGCTTAAAAAGAGATTTTACAGGAGATCCAAATAGGTAGTTTATTAGTCAAGTAAATGCGGGGAGGATTTCTTTTTGGTAGAACTTAAAAAACTTTTCTTGGCTCTCCCAGCTCCCCACTTGATGCACATAAAGATAATCATACCCTGCATCAAAAAATTGCTGTATGGCTTGGATATGTTCTTCTTTATTAGGTCCCAAAGGCATGGTTTCAGGAAGATCTTCAATCGTAAGCTTTTCTACTGCAGCTTCAAAGTGCTTCGGAGAAGGAAGATCTGAACCCAAAGATCCACCCAGCATACCAGTAGGCCACTGCTCAAATACCATTTGTTTTGCCCGAGATCTATCCTCATCATAACAAACCTTTATCTGTCCGTATTTTGGTTTTCCTTTACCACCACTTTCTTCAAACGCTTCTATGAGCTTTCTACTAGGTTTGGTCGCAATAATACCATCAGCATACTCACCTGCAAGACGTGCAGACCGACTAGTTGATACTGCCAAAAGGATAGGTACAGGATTTTTGGGAAGAGTAAACAGTTTGGCTTGCTCTACCGCATAATACTCACCAAAGTAGTCTACATAATCACCAGTAAAAAGAGCTTTTATAATATTTATTGCTTCCATCATCATTTCCCGACGAATTTCAGGTCTTGGCCAGCCATATCCTACTATGTGCTCATTTAAATTTTCTCCTGTCCCAAGTCCTAGCATAAATCTTCCTTCCATGACTTGCCCACACGTTGCTGCTGCTTGCGCTATGGTGGTAGGATGTATGCGAATAAGCGGACAAGTAACCGCAGTACCTACTGCAAGGTTTTTTGTCTCCTGTGAAATACCACCTAGTGTTGTCCAAACAAACGGGCTTTCACCTTGTTTTGCAATCCAGGGATGAAAGTGATCAGAAATAAAAGCAAAAGAAAATCCAACCTCTTCTGCTCTTTTGGCAAGGTTGATCAATGTTTGCGTATCATGTTCTTCACTTGATAGTGCATACCCCAATCTCATATGTATCGTTCCTACTCAAAACCCATTTGAGCATAATGCAAAGGAGTAATACTTACGACTACCCGATTTTCCTTGTGTTCTGGATCTCCTGGATATGGTGATACTCCTGCGTAACGCTGACTTAAATGGTCTATTAACTCATGTCCTCCTTCTTTACTCATACTTGCTCTACCCTGTACTTGGATGTACTGATAGGGGTTTTCTTGATCATAAATCACAAAAGTAACTCGAGGATCACGCACCATATTTTTGTATTTTGCTCTTTCTATGGTGATACTCACTTTAAAAACACCATCACCGTATTCAAACCATACTGGAGACATTTGAATAGAACCATCTTTACGTAATGTTGCCAACACCATAAAATTTGGCTTTTTTAAAAACTCAGTAATTTCAGGAGGAAATTTCCCTGCATCCATACTTGTAAAATATCAGTCTAAAACGTAGACCTTACTATTGCATAAAAATAGCGTATGGAAACAGTAAAGATTACTTTAGTTGCCAGTAATCTTTATCTAGTCAGAAGTATTTATTACACAGAAGTCAGCTGATGCGACATTTTGTTCTTTTTTGTTGCCATATAGCCTTTATTGACTTCATTTGGAGTAATTTCTAAGGGGACTCGTTCCAAAACTTCTATGCCATATTCACTCAGTTGTTGTATTTTGTTAGGATTATTAGTTAATAATCGTATCTTTTCTACTCCTAAATCCTGGAGGATATCCTTTGCTACTTTATAATCACGAGCATCTATAGGAAGACCTAGCATTTCATTTGCTTCTACCGTATCAAACCCTTTTTCTTGTAAAGCATAGGCTTTTATTTTATTGGTAAGTCCTATTCCTCTTCCCTCTTGATTAAGATACAAAACAATTCCGCTTCCATTTTCTTGTATCTGCTTCATGCTCTGATGTAATTGCTCTCCACAATCACATTTCAAAGATGAGAAAATATCACCAGTTACACAAGAGGAGTGAAGACGTACCAGCTCTGTATCTTGAATATCTCCCTTTACCAAAGCCACGTGTTCTATATTATCAGACGATTTATATACCACCATCTGAAAGGTACCAAATGATGTTGGCAAGGTTGCCTCAGCAGTACGCACAGTATCATTTTTTTTGGATATCATTGAATTAGATGCAGACATAGTAAAAAGAGTGTTAGATGTACTATTTATACTCTCCAAAGTCTTCTGATTTGACAAAAATTGGGTCTACATTAAGTGTATTTAAGGTTTCCACTGCGCCATTTACCATACCAGCAGGACCTGCAAGATAAAAAATAGTATTTGGAATATCTTTCAGATATTTTTGAATCATGGAAGCGTCAATATACCCAGTCTCTCCCTCCCAACCATCTGATTCTTTATCCATCTTTGTCATGGTTGGAATAAAAGTAAAGTGAGGATTTTCCTTTGCAAGTTGATATAACTCATCTAAGAATGGAGCACCTGCAACATTTCTATTAGCATAGAACAAATAAATTTCTTGCTCTGATTTTTCGTGTGTCGCTTGACGTAGCATACCTATGAATGGTGTTATACCAATCCCTCCGGAGATAAATGCAAGCGGACGATTAGCAACTTTTGGCAATACCATAGATCCACGAGGATCAATAACTTCAACAGCCATCCCGTCTTGCGCATTTGCCAAATTCTTTTTAAATGCGGTGTCTCTCATACGAGTAGCAACACCCAAGGTAGGTTCAAAAGGAGCTGTGATTAATGAAAGGGTTCTTTCATTACCCTCTTCATCTATTTCTTGTGGATTTGTGATACGAACAGAGATATGTTGTCCAGCAGTGTATTCAAAACCTTCTGGCTTCTCAAAATAAAAAGCCATAGTTCCGTCAGCTACTTGTTCTTTTTGTACTAATTTTGATGTAAATGTCGCCATGATTAATTATTTTTCTTGTTCTCCCTCAATCATTTTTACGATTGAGTTTACTAATGTATCATCAGTCTTAACTTTGTAATATACAATCTGCCCTTTTTTCTCTCGAGTAACCAAACCTGATTGCTCCAGTACTTTTAATTGTTGAGAAGTTGCTGGCATGGTCATACCCATAACATGAGCGATGTCTGTAACTTTCACATCTTCTCCATGCGTAACCATCAACAACCTAAACATCCTACATCGTGTTGGATCACTTACTGCATTAAAAATAACAGGTAATCGGTCTTCATCAGACACAATTGCTTTTTTTATTTTTTTAATTTGCGTATCAGTCAGCACGATATTTTATTAGTTGCTTATTTAAGCAACTGCTTAAGTATAGTATGCCAAAGGCAGTTTGTCAAGTACTTATTGCCATCTAATTATTTGTTCTCTCAAAATTGATATTGTGGTTATTGCAGGGAAAATCTATGAAGGTTAATAAAAGCAACTCACCTCAGTAGTTATGTTTTGTCAGAGGATTCATTCTCATCATCTTTTCTTTGTTGTTCTAGTAAACTAAAATCTGGTGCTTGGCGTGATAGCGCTACTGGTGGATGTTTTTCCAGGTAATGAGCAAATCTTTGATCATCTCCTTCCTCAATTTCAGGAAAACGAGTAAATATTTCTTGTCTAATAATCTGCTGATTAAGATAATAAAAAAGTTCTTCCCACGTATCTACCGGCTCTAGTTCTAACTGAGAAGGGGTAACAGAGGTCTGTTCAAGTAAAGCATTAAAAGTATCTCGTGGAGAGGTCTTTAGTGTTTCTAACGCCTCATACGTAGCACCATAAGTACTGTACACACATTCTTCAGGCCCATAAGGCGTCTCCACTACTTTTATTTCTTTTTCCTTCCATCGCTTCACAGCGTTTTCCACAAGTCGGTCTAAAAGACGTTTTTCTTGTTCAGAATTTTCTGGGTTTTCCCGATTTTCAATTCCTCCCATGAGAAAACCTTATAACACAAGAATATGACAAATATGTAAGAATAAAAAAGAAAATTGTTTCAATACTTACTAAGGCATAGAAGAAGGAGATGCGGAAGGAATATTACTTGGAAGGTTTTGAGGTATATTTTTCACCTTATCATTGAACTGCTCAGACATATCAGTAAAAGTTACATCGTTTGGTACTTGTAGTAGGCTTTCATCAAAATGTTCGTTTCGGCAATTATTATCTTTTGAGGCAACCATCTCATCTACCTTTTCTGGGGAAAAAGGTTGTTGTGTATCTCCCAACGCTTTTTTATTTTCTTCAGTCAATGTAAAAATAAACCCTTTTTTTGTAGCAGGATCCCAATGATAGGAAGTATTACCTTTAACAATGGTTGCTGTGCTACTCTCCTCAGCTATTCCATTTACTCTTGCTTGTCCTTTTAAAATGTAGGCTGTGGTACGGAAATTAGCATCCTGATATTCACAAATAATATGCTCATTTACATCAACATTGATTGCCTTTGAAGTGGACTGTTCTTTATGAGAACTACTACTCTTTGGGTCGTTTTTTGACAAGAAGAAAAATCCTGCAGCAGCAACAACAATAATTACGATAACTCCTATAATTATTTTTAGCATTGTAACTATCATAACACAAGAATTAGGACAAAGAAAATACAGTTATCCCTCTATCGTTAAAGTATGTCCGTAGTCTTTCAGCCATTTGATTTGTTGTTTGTATGAAGGATTGTAATTTCTTACCTTCATCCAGAAAAATTGATTATGATTTTTTTCCATTGTATGAGCTAACTCATGAATAACAACGTATCTGATAACAAGAAGCGGAGCCATAACAAGACGCCAATTAAATTGAAGTCTATTATCATGCGTACAAGATCCCCATTTTGATTTGGTGTCTGAAAAGGAAATATTGGTAACACTGGTATTCATTTCTGCTGCGTATTTCTCTACCTGTCTTGTAATAATTTCTTTTGCCTGCTTTATATACCACGCCGTTAATTCTTTTTCTTTACGAAAAAGAAGTGCTTGAGGAAATAGCAATTTTTCTTTTTCTACTGTCATATGGAGATAATTACCAGGCTGCAAGGTAAGAGTCTGGCCTAAAAAAAGATACTCTCCTTCTTTTCTTGCCTGCACTACCCTCTTTTTCATCTTTGCTAGATGCTTTTCTATCCAGTCTTGGCGTTCTTTGATAAAAGTATTTATTTGTTTTTCGCTTACATATTGTGGAGCTTTTAAGATAAGGGATCCGTCAGGCTCTATACGCAAAGAAATCGTTCTTCTGTCTGATCTAATAATAGTTACTTCAGAGATCTGCAGCATAAAGGAATTCTATACTACCATATCTTTTGAAAAAGAGGGAAATCTAAAGCTCACGTTTTAAGAAAAGAAACTAAGACAATCAAAAGTGGATGAGAGATTAACTTTTTTTCTCTTTTTCTCCCTTACTTAACTCAACTATTTGGCGAATAGGCGCATACAAGGTAATAAACCATTTCCTCAGCAACTCCCACAATGGATCATCTTCCTTAACATCCCCTCGTCGTATATACCGTAGACAATTAATAGTTATCGTCTCAATCACTGCCCACTGCATTCTTACTTGCTCATCATTTTTGAATTCTTTCCATTTTTTTGACTCAAAAAGTGCAGTTTTTAAATTATCTCTATATTCCTTAAAACGCATATCAATCAATATCTCCCACTGCTTTATATATTTTTCCTCCACCCCCGCATCAGAAAAAAGCGTCAAAAAGCCAACTACTACCTCTTTTTGCAAAAGTGAAAGAACAACTTTGTGTTCTTTTTCCCCAGTATCAATTGCGTTATCCACTTCTAAAATAAAAAGTCCGAGTACTGAGACTTCCAGTTCATTAAATATCCGGTCTTGCTCTACTTGATTCAAATTCTGAAACTCAACATACATTCGAAAATCTTTTCTTTGCCAGAATTCAAAAGCAGAGTTTGCTGCCATTTGAGCAAGATGTTTGCCCGCTTTACTCATCATCTTCTGTATATGGTCTTGTTGATTCTTCATAGATAGAATTAAATGTTACTCTTTATTATATACATTCTTTTATTGTTTTCTATTCTATAATCCACTCCTATCCCAAGGTTATAACATTGTTATAATACACGTAAATGTTTGTCAATCCTCTCATTTTCAACGAAACACAACTTACTCAACTCTTCTTATGCTAAATTGCTATACTCTATCCCTTGACTTCGCTTATACAAAAACGGTAGTATAGAAACCTATGGCAAAAGCAGATGAGCAAATAACTTCCCCAGAGATGTGTCCTAAGTGTCAAAGCCCACTAGGAGAAATTCAAACCACAAAAACCGGCCGAAAATTACAACGATGTTCTACTGGCTCCTGGGATGCAGAGGCAAAGAAAAATGTGGGATGCGACTATGTGAAATGGCTTGAAATGGAACCACAAGAACTGGATGAAAAGTGTCCAAAATGTTCTGCACCGTTAGTATTGGCATTTACCCGATTCGGGAAGAAAATGAAAAAATGCTCTACTTCCTCTTGGGACAAAGAAGCCAAAAAAGCAATAGGTTGTGATTATGTCGAGTGGATCAATGGTACTACAGAAGAACTTGATGAAGAATGTCCTGAATGCGGAGCAAAACTCGTCCTCTACACCACTGCCAACGGCAAACGCATGAAAAAATGCAGCACTGCAGGATGGGATAGACAAGCCAAAAAAGCTACTGGATGTCCGTATGTTTATTGGTTCAAGCCTGGTGAATATGAAGTAACCTACGATAGCGGAGGAGAAGAATTCTTACCCCCAGAACCTGCTGAAGCATAGTATCCTCTATTTAAAATCCTAAGCACCACATTAGTATTAAGAGTTAAGAAGTAAGAATTAAGTGTTTACTTAAAATTCTAAGCACTAAATCCTAAACCTTATTGTCATCACGAAGAAACGCTAATGGCTGTGGCGATCCCTGTTCATAAGGGGATTACTTCGCTAACACTCGCAATGACGTCTGTTTAATAGTTTTCCCTAGACTCTAACCGCTATACGCTAATCGCTTATACATAGTTCTTGCCCTTTGTTCTCTGCTTACTGATTACTGTTTTCTTTTATTCATGAATCTCTCTTCGCTTTATAAACTTTATGAACTTTACAAACTTTCTACTCACCTCAAACTCGTTAACCCTTTAACTCGCAACCTATTAGCTTACTCTACATCTCCTGAGAAGCTTGTCCAACTGTCTGACTTTTACTAATATCCTCAAGCATTCTTTTGACTTCCTCTACCATCTGATCAGGAGTGTATTGTGCTTTCATAAGATATCCGTGCGCTCCTAAGGTAAATGCTTCTTTAATAACTGCATCTTGAGATAAATTGGTAAGCATAATCACCGGTATAGTTTTTGTGATTGCATCACTTTTAAGTGTTTTTAGAATTTCTATTCCATCCATATCAGGCAACATGATATCCAAAAGAATAAGATCGTAAGGATTCTTTTTGGCTTCTGCCAAACCTTCATTTCCCATTGCAGATACATCTACAGTAAATCCTGCTAATTCTAGTTGCCTTTTGTATAAGAAACTGAGAGGCCCTTGGTCTTCAAAAATTAAAATTCTCTTATTCATATAATTATTGTACTATTAAGCTTATATAGTATTACACGTTTGTGCTTTTCCTGCAATAGCTCTCAAGAAAAAAAAGGAATTACCCTTTATCAACTGGTAATGAGAAACTAAATACTGATCCTTTTCCTTCTTCTGATTCCACCCAGATTTTTCCACCATGCATCTCAACAATTGATTTTGAGATATAAAGACCCATTCCTGTTCCATTTGTCCCTTGTTCTAAATTCTTCTTTACCCTGAAAAATTTCGTGAATAAATGCTCAATATCTTTTTGTGCTATACCTTTTCCAGTATCTTTTACATGAGTTATTACCTGTCCGTCCTTTTGCTCAATGGTAACAGTGATAGATCCACCCTGTGGAGTGTAATTAATTGCATTTGAAAGGAGATTTGATATAACTTCAGTAATACGCATCGTGTCAACAGAAAGTGATGGTACTGGCTCACTAGGCTCAACAAAAGTAAGTTGTATCTGCTTTTCCTGTGCACTAATTTTTACGGTATCAACCGTTTTGTTTACTAAAACTATCCAGTCTGTAGGTTGTTTTGAAATAGTAAATACGCCCTGCTCTATTTTACTCATATTTAGTAGATTCTGAATAAGAGCCATAAGTTGGTCAGAAGCAATATTGATTTGGTCAAGGAACATCTTTTGCTCATCTGAGAATTTCCCTTCATTTTCTTTCATAAAAATAGAAAGATATCCACGGATAGACGTAAGAGGCGTACGCAATTCATGAGCAGCCATAGATACAAAATCCAGTTTCATTTTTTCCAGTTCTTGTTCTTGCGTAACATCATGCAAAACAAGAATACAACTCAAATTTACGCTTCTCCCCTCTTTAATTTGCCCAGCAACAACATGCACAAATGCCTTTTTAACACTAGTGGTAAGAGCCAAATTTTCTTTACGAAATACTGCACCTTCAGATGAGGAATCGTTAATAGGACTGTACGTTGCAGAGGGAATCTCTGTATTACCATCATAGAGCTTGAACACTTCATCTATTCGCTTCCCTATCACCTGTTCTGCTGAAAACCCGGTAACTATTTGTGCAGCTTTATTAAAAATAACAATCTTTCTCTCAAAATCAACGCCAATTACCGCATCAGCAATACTGGAAATAGCCACTGCCATTTTATTTCGTTCTGCATTAATAACATTTTTATCATGTTCTTGTTTTTGAAAAGCCTGCGCAAGATCAGCTGCCATTTTATTAAAAGTATTTGCCAATTCTTCAATTTCATCACCAGTTTTAATAGTTAACTGTTGATTAAAGTTGCCTTGACCCAACAAACGGCTACCCTGCTGCAACTCTTCGATAGGCTCTACAATTTTGCTAGAGATAAAAAGACCTGCCAAGCTAATAATAGAAAGCGTTATGATAAACAAAATAATAGAAAATATGCCTGCACGGTTAATTGCTGCCAACATGTCAGATACGGGGACTTGTGCAATAACACCCCAATTGGTAAGCGGAACAGAGTTGTAGGTAGTAAGTGAGGGCTCATTTACTTCACTTGAAAGCTCTTCAACTGGTCCAGCAGTCTTTGTATTATTGGTAAGATTGGTGAGAAAGTTATGTACTACTGGAATATTTTTCATATTCCGCATATGAGAAAGATAAGATTTATCAGGATGCGTTAAAAGATTCCCTTTATCATCCACTACATACACATATCCTGTTGTACCCATTTTTACAGCATTTATTCTTTGCCAAAGAGTATTTAACTGCACTTTCTCAACTAGTACTCCAAATACCTCACCGCTTTTGCGAGATGTACCTATGGATGAAGTTGATAAATTCTGCAGCTGCTGTGCATCTTTTGGCAATACAATGGGAACCGCAATATTTACGGATGGATTCCCTGCTTCATCAAGATACATAGGGCTGATGTATTTATTACCACCAACAAAAGTAGTAATTTTAAAAGCAGGATTATCTGATTGATCACGGAGTTCGTTCTGAGGATATATTCTATTTCTGCTAACACGAGCAATTTCTCTCCCGTTTTTATCTAACAACTGCAGCTCTTGAATATCCTGGTCTTGCAATAAAAAGTTTTGCATCTCAATAGTAGCAACTGATACATTTTTCTGTAATACTGCTTCTGTCTGTGAATGGATAATAAGGCTAATAATTTTAGTAGTTAAGAAGCTGCTAATTCTGTCTGCTGTTGCAGAAGCAGTTATTGCTACTTGATCAGAAGTAGCAATTTTAATCTCACTTTTAAAGGTCGTAAACCAAATAATATTAACGATAAGAAGTGAGATACCTGCAAGAAGGATAAAAAAGAAAGGTAATTTAAATTTCAGTGTCGTTTTGGGCAGACGCATAGGTATAATTTGATTATAGCAAGCATATTACATCTTGACTATAACCATAATATATTCTAGAGTTAATATATATGCAAAATTCTGAGCAAGATAATTCACCTCTTTCACCTAGTAACGCTCAGCCTGTCTCCACACCTCCATCAGCTGAGAATACTGTAGATTCTCAAGAAACAACTCCTACTCCTTTCCCATCTGCCAATGAGGTTCCACCTTCTGAAACACCGCCTACACCACCAACAGAACCGGTATCACCTCCTGAGAAACCTCGCCGTTCTTCCCTGTACTATTTAATAACCCTGATACTCTTTATTGTAGGTATTGCACTTGGGTTTTCCTTATTCAAACTCATGCCTGCAGAAAGTAAAAAAATAGCACCTCAGAAAGAAGCAACTGCAGATACTCTGACGCTTCCAAGCGACGCAGTACAAATACAGGAATGTGCAAGTCACAAAGGAACACTGTATATAAGACCAACAGATATACCAGTTGGTCCTGTATACATGGTACATAAGGGAAAAGTGATAGGTCTTGAGTTTATGCTTGGGAAAGACGAATTTCTACAAGGAAAGAATTATGAGAATCTTCAAGGATTGGGCATGAAAGTAGATCATGTAAGCATCGGTCTTCTCTCACAAGGCCATGAAGGATATACAGCACCTCACTATCATGTAGATTTTTACAACGTCTCAAGAGAAATCAAAGACGCAATTACCTGTCCTACTAACGCCAATTCCCCTACTACCCCTTCATCCTCATCAAGCGCTACCCCAAATGCTACCCCGTCCTCAACAATGACTCCATCATCCCCAAGTGGAGCAATGCAAACAGAACCTCACATGGCCCACTAATAATTCCACACTTTATACTCGTGGAATAGCTTATTTATTTGACTCTTTTGTTTTGTAAAGTATAAAATACATCGTATAACCCTTATGACACAGAAACAATCCGCGCTTTTTTACATGTCCTTTTTTGCTGTCGTAAGTATGCTTCTCATGCCTCTGATTATCGGACTTATGGAGTTATTAAATCTTCCCATAACGCTTTTCTTTGAAAATAGCAGATATGCTGTAGATAATTTTATTTTCTTCTTAAGAGTAACTACTTTTCCACTCCTTGCACTGCTTTTAATGTACAAACTTTCCATAAAAACAAAAAATCAAAACATATTTTTTTTGATAACCTTTTTACTGTTAGCAATTACGTCTTATTTTAATTTTCACACAAAAGCTGTCTTACAAGATACAAATAATGCATTAAAACTTCTTTTTATAGGTATTCCCTTAGGTATCTACACTTCCTTTGTTCTTACCTATTTTTGGAGAAAAATAATGGTGCAAAAAGAATATGCAAAAGCACAACTATTACGTCTTCCTTTATTACTAACACTGGCTTTGCTTTTTATAGAATTGATTTCATCAATTGTTTTCTTTGATTCATTTATCCTCAGTATTTACATCATGATAGGAGAATTTTTGAAGAACAGGCAAATAGTAGACATTTTCTACCTGGACTACTATGGATTTGCAGGACTTTTCTTAAGCCTTGTCACCTCTACTTCTGCTCTGGCAATGTCTCATCCTCAGAAGAAAAAGTAATGATCACGAAGTGTACTAGAGAGAGGAGGAACGTCTTCTTACTCTCTTTTTTCTGAAGAATATGAAGAAGGATCCTACAACAATAGCAAGTAAGAAACCTGCTGCTGTCATAATGTAAGGATTACCCGATATACCTGCTGGTTTTACTTGTATGGTTAATTCCTGCTTCTTCACATCTCCATCCAAGTTAATACTTTGCTCTCCTTTAACATTCCCATAGGATATAATGACCCGATGCTGTCCTGCTTCTACATCTTCAAAAGTAACCCAACCATCTTTATCAGTAGTACCAGTTCTGGGAGTTGAGTGCACTGTCACGCTTGCCCCTCCAACTGGTTTTTTATTTGTATCAATAACTTGAATTGTCAAATCATACGTTTTCTGATCAGAACCTATTTGTTCCTGAGGGTCTGACTGATCGGTGTTCTCCTGCTGTGTTTTACCTTGAGAGCAGGAAGTGGTTAGAATCCATCCTGGTTCTACATTATTTGATTTCTCAAGGCTTGGATATTTCTGTTTATTTTTTTCAATCAGTTCTTTATACCTATTTCCATCTCCTAATATTTTTTCTGCAATCTCCCACAATCCATCCCCTGCTTGTACCGTATATGTTTGGCAAACGTTTTTCTTTTCTTTTTCATTTCCACCAACTGGCTTTAGTTCTGAAAAGACAATAGGATTGTTACCAGCATTTACTCCTAATGTTTTAGCAGAAATTTCATTTGACCATTCCCCGGTGGCACAACCATTCCCTGCTCTCACTCTGAAGTAATACGTTGTATTAGGACTCAAGCCTTTGACAGTATAGGTCCTCGTACCTTTTCCACCAATATTCTCCACTCCAAATTGATATTCTCCTGACTTAGTACCATACTGCAATACATAATGATCATACGGATCTTGAGCATCGGTAAAATATAGTTCTACAGTCTCAGCATCTTTGGCAAGAGCTGCATACAATGAAACCACTTTTTCTCCAGGAGTTAATGCAGAACAAACAGATGAGGAAGGTGAAGGTACAGTCTGAGAAGAATCAGCAGAAGGAAGTGAATCCTTTAATACGAAAGTGTGCGTAGAAAAACCCTCATCGTATGTAAAAGATAAAGATCCTCCACCATCTGTTTTTAATTCTCTCCATAAACTATCATCACGAAAGATATAAAAGGTTTTATTGACTGGAAGATTCGAAAAAACTATGTCTACACTCTGATTTGTATCACTTGCCATTCTCCACTTGCGATAATTATCTCTCCAATCTTCTATCGTGATATCAACATTTCCTGAAGTAACCGTAGCTGTCATATCTCTTTTTACATATTTTACTACTCTATCATGCTGGGCTGTACCTTTTAGTACGTTACCAGCACTACTTACTCGATTATAGTAATCTGTCGTTTTTGTCCAATCATTCGTGTTATCTAAATAAGCCTGGTAAATACTATTACCCCCTGTTGACTTGTCAATTAAGTATGACGATCCTATGTTATTAGGGAAAAAATAAGCTGTTGGATAAATATCATTAAGAAGTTCTAAAAGGTAATAATCTGAAAATGCAAAAGTAAAATCACTTGTACTAGAGTAAGTCAAACCATACTTATTCACAGTATCATAATCTGAATTTTTCGTCTTCATTTCTAATATAAAAAGTTCTTCTCCTCTCTTTTGCCAATTATTACGCTTTGATTGGGGGTAACTTGTATCTTGAGCCAGCTTTAATAAGTTGTAAGAGATTATTGAACTTCTCCTTTGATCTGATCTCAAATCAGTTATGGGTCTATCTGCAAGATTATCTGCTAATTTTACTAATGAATCACTAATTTTCGTTACCAATGATTGCTGAGTAGTATCATTTTCTATTAAATCTTTAAATTCACGCAATCCATTTAATGCCCATCCTTGCCCTCCATCCCAAAAGATTGGACCGTTAATAGTATCTGTGGCATAGTTATACCGTTGATAAAACCAGCCTTCAGGAGTTTGTAGTTTGTCAATCATTGTGTTAATCATTTTAATCGCATCACTTTTATATGTGTCGTTATTCAGAAGCTTCCCCATATACCAGAAAAATTGAGGCTTTCCTCCACCAGCATCAATCCAAAATTCACTTCCTGCTCCAGAACTATGAGAAAAATTATCGTAGGTTACATTATAAGCTGCACGTGAATAACTAAGAATATCTCCCATTGCATTATAAAGACTTATATCTCCTGTTTCTTCATATGCTGGTTTAATTGTTGTCCAACCAGCAAAAGTACAGTCAGTATAATTTCCCGCACCTAGAGGATAACATCGTAAATCAGAGGTTCCTGTTCTAATGGTATCTTTAGTACGTTCAGCTTGTTCGTTTCTTAATTCTGGATATCCCAACTCATCAAATACACCTCCCATAAATGCATTATCCCAATCAGCGCCTTTATAATTAAGAATACTTTTTCTAATCTGATTAGCAAAAACTCCACCATAATTCCCTTCTAGCACTTCAGGACGATTATGAATATAGTGAAATTCCAACATGTCTTTTACACTTCTATACTGGTCGTACTTCGGATCAAGCGTTATGCTTCCTATTGCTTGATGTGAGTTATCATTTGGATCGAAGAGTTTGAAAGTAAAACTTAATGTGACATCTCTATTATAAGTTCGAGGAGCATGAATTGTTTTACTAAAACTACCTAGAGCGTCGGTAGTGACCGTCCACATTGGATATTTTTGTATTTTATCTACATATACATTATTACTCCCCACCTTTAAAAATCGCCATTCAAAGCTAGGAACTCCTTTATCTTTATCAAACACCTTAGTCCATGTAACCCAACTGGAAGAACCAGTACTATCTACATCAACCGTCTGTGCATATCCACCTCCATTTGACCAGTAGATGTCAGATGCTCCTATGCGAAAATAAGGTGTTGCTGCTACTGCGTCGTAATAGCGTATAAAAACAAGCACATTCTCAAATTCATCATATGCATGAGAATATGACCAACCTGTTCCGAACTCTAGTGTACCTGTATACTGTTTTGCCGTCTCCCCTTGATAAGTAGTATCTGTGTAATCTTTTTCAGGACCACCATCATAGTTGTATAGATAGTAAGTATGATTAGGAATAAGACCACTGCCTGTTATCGTAATTTGCTCTCCGAGAAAAGGTGTTGTGTTACTTATTGAAAAAGATGAAGATGCAGAAACCTTAGGAATAATTATTGTAAATAGTAAAGAAAAGAATAGAGATAAGTTAAAAAGGAAAAAGAATAATCTCCTGGTATTCTGACTATAGTCTAATATAGGAGAAAAAAGCTTTCTATTAACAAATACCATAATTTAACCATATCACACTTTAAATAAAAATGCTAGTTATAATCTGTAGATTATGATGATGATAAATATCAGACTAGTAGGATATGAAGACTACTGCTACTAGAATATATTTTGGAAAACAACTAAAAATACTACGTAAGAAAAATGGATTTTCTCAAGAAGAACTAGGATTTCGAGCAGGTCTTCATAGAACTTATATAGGATCTGTTGAGCGAGGAGAACAAAATATATCAATCGATAACATTGAGAAGTTAGCAGAAGCACTTCGCATCTCCCCAAAGGAATTCTTCGAATAACAAAATATAGATCAAATTATCAATCCTTTACAATTCTCGCTTTTCTGTGCTTTTTAAAACCCTTCTCTCATCTCTTAACAAACTCTCACGCTCCTCTACCTCCATTTTAATTCTTGAAATATACAATGTAATAATGAGACTGCAAGGAGTTCTTATTTTCTCAGAAGACCCTAACACTCTGGTAGAGTTTTATAAAAAAGTTTTACAACAAGAACCTACATGGTCAGGAGGAGATTTCACTGGATTTGTTACAGAAAATGAATACCTTACCATAGGACCTCATGATAAAGTACATGGAAAAAACACGAATCCTGAAAGAATCATGATAAATTTTGAAACAGATGAGGTAGAGAAAGAATTTGAAAGAATAAAAGCATTGGGTACACCTGTTGTTGCAGAGCCCTATGCTCCGGCAGAAGAATCAAGCATGCAAATTGCAACGTTTCAAGACCCTGATGGTAATTATTTCCAACTTACCTCTCCTATACAAGAAGGGTAAAAGGTATTATTCTGTAATTATTTTTTTTCTAAATTTTCTCTAAAAAATTCTACAGTCCTTTGCATTGCCTGAGTAAAGCTGCTTCCATTAATATTATGTCCTCCAGATGAGTATTCATAGAAAGTATGCTTTACCGCAGTTGCATCAAGGAGTGTATTCAAGTCCTTGCTATACCCAATATTTACCACGGTATCATCTTTGGCATGATGAATCTCAATTGCACCCTTCAGGTCTGAGAGATAATTTGTTACAGCCACCTGTTTCCAAAAAGGGCTATCTACACGAGGCTGTCCATACCTATTAAATAACTCTCTTCTTTTTCTTTGTCTCTCAGATTCATCCTGGGGAGGTCTATAGCTTGAGTCTTGAATACCGTATTTGAGCATATCTGTATAGGAATATACGGCGCCTGCCCAAATAACCCCTGCTGGAATATCAGGTTTCGCTGCCATGCTCCGCATCACAACGTTGCCTGCCATGCTATGTCCCCACAATCCTATTTTTTTAGCATTTACAAAATCACTTGATTGTAAAGCAGCATAGGCATTTAATGTATCCACTACATAATCAGATCCAAAGTATCCCCCACCCGACTCACCTTCTGATTCTCCATGTCCTCGCAAATCAATTTTGAAAACCACAAATCCATGAGAAGCTAAATAGTCAACATAATCAACATACTTTTCAAGTGTTCTATATTGAGAAGGAGGAATATATCCATGTACAAAAACAATAGCAGGCCATCCACCTGCAGGCATCTCACCTTTTGGTCTTGTAAGCAATCCGTGTATCTTAAAACCATCAGAATTATAGTAAGTAAGATAAGATGTATAGGTAGCCTTCTCTGCCACATGGGTCATTTCTCCTAACTCACTTTGATATATTTTCTCTCGCAAGTAGGGAATAGTTAACTCCTCAAAAGGAAATGGTGTAGGAGAAATAATAGAGTTAGATTTCTCACCATTAGAAGAAAAAAAACTCTTTTCTATTTTATTGCTATCACCCAGAAAATAGATTCCTCCTACTACAGTAAGTACCAACATAAAGATAGTAACAACTATCCATATCTTTTTTGAGGCATAGGGTGCATGTTTTTGAGGCAGCATAGGACTACCTGCGTTTTTTACTGTATCTTTCATGGGGTACTAGTATACGAGATTTTTGGATACGTTAAAAGGCTTTTTTGGATGTATGTTTAATTCTTACACACAAACACATTAGTCTTTTCCTAATGCTTCTTGGATACCTTTTACGTCTCTTTCTTTTACCGCTGTCATCAATTTCTTGATAGTATCAAAGATTACGGGTAACTCTAAATAATCAATACCAATTGCAACCCAGGCAAGCCAGGTAGGAAGTACCGTACCTCCCCCCCTCCCCGTCAACTCTTCTACTACAAATTCATCAGTAATCCAAAAAATATGCAAGAATTGGGAGTTAATAAAGAAAAGATAGAGAATACTTCTCATTTTGTGTCCTTTACGATACTCATTCAGGTAAATAAGTGAAGTAGTAATAATCGCTGGAATTTCCAAATAATCTACTAACAGTATCAAAAACTCCCATATACCCGTAATTTCAAAAAAGCTTTTTCCTACCAAACGTAAAGCTATTACATGAGCACTTAACCAATAGAGATGCACCAGTTGTAAAAGAAAAAGGCCAACAGCAATACTGACATTTAAAATGTAGTGCCGCTCATACCAAGCAAAAAATTGTTGTATTATTCTTTTCATAGTAATCTCTTGTCTGTTTCTATTATGCAAAAAGTATTAAAAAAATGCCAACCAATACATTACATTTTCAAACACTCTCTCATCTTGCGCGTTTGCACCTGGCAAAGGAATATGGTATAAAAAACACCTCATGAATCTTCTAGGGCAAAATGAGCTCGCGTTTCTAGCAGATCTAATCCTCGCTTTTATTTGTGGAGTCATTATTGGTGGAGAGCGAGAGCTAAAACAAAAACCAGCTGGTATTAGCACACAAACCCTCGTTATTGGCGCTTCTATGACGTTCTCATTTATCTCTCAAAACGTAGGTGTGGGGGACCCTACCAGAATTGCTGCTCAAATTGTCTCAGGAGTAGGGTTCTTGGGTGCAGGAATTATCCTCAGGTCTGAAAAATCAAAGACTGTCTCAAACCTTACAACTGCCGCAAGTATTTGGTATTCTGCTTCTATCGGAATGGCTCTTGGCTTTGACTATCACCTCATAGCAATTGCTGCTACTATTTATGCAGTTGTTATCAGTAGAATTCCTCACATTAACAAACGAGAAGAAGATTTTGACGATCCTTCGAATAAAGGTAGATAATGCTCTTACTTTATCTTTTTCATTTATTTCCCAGATAGCGTATGATAAAGATAGTGAAAAACACTCCACTTATTCCCTATTTTGAGACCACACGTTATCGAGTAGATGCTATGGTAGAGCTCGCTAATGCAAAATCAGGTGAAAAAGGAGCTGATTTAGGTGCAGGAGATGGAAGAATTCTGATTGCTTTTGCAAAAACAGGGGTTGAAATGCATGGGTTTGAAATAGATCAAAACTATGTTAGCCAAGCCCAAAAAAACATCCAAAAAGCAGGAATTACACAAAACGCAATTTTACACAACAAAAATTTTTGGGAAGAAGATTTATCATCCTACTCTATTATTACTATTTATGGCATGCCGGATGTTATGCAACAACTTGAGGAAAAATTGCAAAAAGAATTAAAACCAGGATCTTGCGTTTTATCTAACTACTACCCTTTTCCCAATTGGAAAGAAGAGAAGAAAAAGGATAATGTGTATCTATATATCAAAGGATGATCACTCTATTAGTTATAGAATAGAGCCAAGAAATGCACTCCACTTTTATACAGAACACCTTCTCTTATTGACAAATAAGTAATAAATACTTAACAATAATATAGCATATGCAAGATACTTCTAGTGACTTCTTCAATCTTCTTATACAGCTGAGTATCCTCATTCCCCTTGTCTCTCTTTCTCTTATCGGACAATGGAAATTGTACGAAAAAGCAAGATATCCGGGATGGGCTTGTCTTATACCATTTTATGGACAGTATGTTTTACTAAAAATAGTCAATAGACCAGGATGGTGGCTTATCTTCTACTTTATCCCTTTTGGGAGTATAATACTTGGGCTTATTGTCGCAATGGATCTGGCAGAGGCATTTGGTAGAAGCGGTCTTTTTGGATTTTTCCTCAATTTTCTCTTCCAACCAATTGGATTTATAATTCTAGGCTTTGGAAAATCACAATATCAAAGAGGAAATAATACTCCTCCATTAACACCTCCGGTTGCTCCAGTACCAACTGTTGCAGCCCCATTACAACCACCCTCTACTCCTAACCAACCAGCCTAAACGTATATTTTTCTTCTTCAAACGTTTAGCCAATATAAAAAAGAGCTTCTCTCTAGAAGTCACTTCAAACCTCTTTACTGTTGTCATCCTGATAAGTTACCAAACGCATACAGAATCTCTAACAGAAGAAACCTGATTCTGAACAGGTCCTTCGATCATGATCTCAGGATCAATGACCAGAATGACTGATTTTGAAAAGACTTTATGTTTAGAATCTGAAAGGAACTAGTTACGAGGAAGAAAAATTATATTTTCTGAAGTCTTTTTACTCGCTCCTCAACTGGCGGATGAGTTGAAAAAAGATGCATCATTTTACTGCCTAGTCCACCGAATGGATCTGAAATATAGAGAGACGAAATCGCAGGATTTGCGTTCATAGGGTTACGTTTTGCAGAATCATGAATTGCTACTAGTGCTTTTGCTAACGGCTGTCCAGTACCAATCGTTTTTGCACCTGTTGTATCAGCTGCAAACTCCCGTTGTCTGGAAATTGCCATTTGAACAATAGAAGCAGCAATCGGCACAAGCAACGCAACTACAATACCTAAAACCCCTGCTCCAGGATTTTCTTCGTTATCTCCACTACTACCAAAACCACTAAAAAGACTCATGTTAGCAAGAAAAGAAATGCTACTTGCCAGAACCGCTGCAATAGTTGCGATCAAAACATCACGGTTCTTCACATGCGCTAATTCATGAGCTAACACTCCTCTTAATTCGTCTTTTGAAAGTACTTGCAAAATACCTTCTGTAACTGCAACTGAGGCATGTCCTGGTCCTCTTCCCGTAGCAAATGCGTTTGCTTGTTGATCAGGAGTAATATAAAGTTTTGGCATGGGGATATTAATTTTGTGAGAAAGGTCCTGTATCATGCTATAAATTTCCCCATGTGTATTTCTATCCAAAGGCTTTGCCCGACTCATAGAAAGCGCAAGTTTATCAGAGAAAAAGTACATGCCTCCATTCATGAGAAGTGAGAAAATAAAAGCAGTATAAATACCCTGCCTACCACCAAAAAAACCACCAAGTGTGATAAGGATTACGCTTAAAATACCTAACAGAAGAAATGTTTTCAGAAGACTACCCATACCAGTATTATATACAATACCACAATTTATTCAATCTTTAGTGTCTGTAAGCTTAATTGTCCTGGATATAATACCGAATCTCCTCTTTTTGAAGATCGAGAAGATTATATAAATAGGTAATATCCTTATCTGTGTGCCTAATACATCCAGAACTTCCTGGATTTTCTACTGACAATCGACTCATATCTCCATTTACTCCATGCAATCCAAAATACCCGGGTAGCTGCCAGTTACACTGACCATTGCATTCCAGGTATGGTTCTGGTCCAAAGGGTTCTTTCTCTCCTACCGGTACATTAAGCGTTAAAAAATAGGGAGCTGTCTCAGGATTATCTTTTGTTTCCATTTTGTCTGTAATAACCCAATACTCTTTTCCAACTAATTCTGGAAGTGGTGTGGGTTTCTCACCTGGTACACCAGTTTTGACAGTAAATGTTTTTACCACTTTGCTTTTTTCTGTATTTCCTGGTACTCCTTGATATAACAACTCTTTATTTGATTTACGATGTAATAAAAACCAATAAGCTGTTTTTTCCTGAACTGATTCTTCTGTAACTTGCTTTTGAGATGGTGTTTGATTGTTGAGTGCCAAACCAATACCAATGCCAAAAAGTGCAACTAAAATACCGATGAAAATGCGCATACTCTGTATTGTATCAGAATGAATCGGGAAAAATTTGATACAATACCCTCATGAAAAAGAGGCACTTTGCTTTTATTGTGTTTATCCTACTTCCTACAACGGCAGTAATTGCTCTTGTGATTTCAAAAACAGTAATTCCTCCATTGGTTGCAACCCCTAAGTTAAAAAACAGTCCTGCTCCTTCTTCAAATATGCATACAAACAAAACCTCATTACCCACTCCCCCACCTTCAAAAATACTGGAAAACAATTACCATATTTTCCAATCCTTTAATAACTGCGGGCCAGCAGCACTTTCTATGGCGCTTTCCTATTTTGATATTCAAAAAAGCCAACAAGAATTAGGTCAAGCCTTGCGTCCTTACCAAAACCCACAAGGAGACAATGATGATAAATCAGTAACATTAGAAGAATTAGCGCAAGAAGCTGAAAAATATGGACTCATTGCTTATCATAGGCCAAACGGAAATATAGCACTCATAAAAAAATTCATTGCTGCTGATATCCCAGTTGTTACCCGCACTTGGTTGAAGGAACATGAAGATATCGGACACTACAGAATCGTTAAAGGATATGATGACAACACCCAGGAGTTAATCCAAGATGATTCATTACAAGGAAAAAACCTTCGTTATTCTTATAAAACATTTAATGACCTGTGGCAAAAATATAACTATGAATTTTTAGTACTTGTTCCTAAAGAAAAACAAAAAGAAGCAGAATCAATTTTGGGAGAAATAGCAGATCCCAAAATTGCATGGGAAAAAGCAGTAAAAGATATAGAAAAAACACTAGAGACAAATCCTGATGATATATATGCTCTTTTTAATCTATCTGTTGCCTTGTACCACACAGGCGATTATCAAAAATCAGTAGAAGCCTATGAACAAGTTGCAGATAGACTTCCGAAACGCACTCTCTGGTATCAGATAGAACCTATTCAAGCATATTTTGCACTTGGAAACTATGAAAAAGTATTTTCTCTCACTGATGCCATTTTAGAAAATCAAAACAGGGCTTTTTCAGAAATTTATCTTTTGAGAGGAGAAATCTATAAAAAACAAGGGAATCTGAACGCTGCAAAAAGGGAATTTGAAAAAGCAGTACTTTACAATAAAAACTTGTTGGAAGCACAAAATGCCCTTTCTTCTCTAGAATAACTACTATTCTCGTGGATGAACAAACTCCTTTCATCCCTCCCACCCACATCACCTATACTTATTCACTCAACACAGAGAAAGCATCTTCTATTTATTTCCTCTTCCATTTCCGTTATGCTTTCGTTCTCTTGGCTTTACGGTAATGTTGTTGACTACATCCACTACCCCACTACTCCAGTAAGCATCACCATAAGCAAGTGGTTTTGTGCGAGGATTTTTTACTTCCCCAGAGAGAGTTGCCACACCATCTTTCACACTTACCTGAATCCTGTTCTCATCTGAAAGGGTAATTCCAGGATCCGCAGCGATATTATCTCTTACGATATCCGCAATTTCGTTATCATCTAAGATGAAATTTCTATTGTAATCGTATAGATCTAAGTCGGTGAATCCGGTGGGCGCTCCCCACCAATAGTAAGAAACATAAGGGAAGTTTGGATAGGTATAGAAATCATATGTAATTGGTCCAAATCTATCTGGCATATTTGTTCACCTCCTTTTGTAAATTTAAGTCCATGGTATTGCATACAAATAAGATGATTTTAAAATTCAGGTAAGTAATGTGTAATGGTTACCTTGAACAGAAAATAAGTCTATTTTTCGTAGTCTTCTTCCAAAATATAGGAGACAAATTGCTTACCTAATTCAGTCAGGACATACCTTTTTGTATCATCAAAGGTTGAAACTCGTGTGTTTGTTTCTTCCTCTGTTTTTTTCTGAGGCTTTGCTCTCACAAATTTGCCATAAAAGTCTTTTTCTCTGGATTGACGTATCAGATACCCCATTGTTAAATCAAGAATAAGCATTTTATACAAATCAGCTTCTGCAGAGTCTTCTGACGGAATTCCCTTATGCATCTGCAGCCACAACTCTTTGCGGGTCAATCCAGCAGGTGATGCTTCATATAAATGACGTAAAACAGTTATGTGCTCTTTTGAGTATCTATCTACCCAATCAATAAAAAGAGAAATAGCATAATCAGGACTGGTTTTTTTGGTAGCAGCACTTATCAAGGTATTACGAATAAGCACTCTTTTTTCCTCATTTTCCACAGCAGACCAATTCCGAAAACTTTTTCTCACGAGTCTCAAATATTCAGGGCTCTCAATACGACTTTTTACTTTTTTATTCTTCAAACCAAGGCACTGTAGCACCTCTATTAATGTAGTACCAATTTCTCGTATTTCATCTTCTTGCAGCCTTAACCATATCCTAACTAAATCATCAAACACAGCATGCTCTTCTGGGGTAACAGGAAGGATCAATTCTCTAATGTTCTCAACTTCTGTAGGAGAAATACCACTTAAATATGCGAGTGCTTTCTGCGCATCTTTATCCAGCTCTAATTTTTCCTGCTGCTCTTGCTTTTTTTCATCTTTTTTCTGCATATCATTTTTCTTCTCCACTAATACAATATGCTTATGAAAATCGTGCCAAAAAAATATAATAGATTAGCAAGAAAAAAATCATTACGAATAAAAAGAGGCATGAGGATCATAAAAACGCTTGCGTTTATCTTTTTTACCTTGTTCTTTTAACTCTTCTATAGCAATTTTTTGTTGCGCCTCTATCTCATACCATGCAACAAAAGCTAACTCTTCTTGCAGTTGGGTAGAAAGGTTTCGCAATGTGTAATCAAAAGCCAATACTTTCTCGTCTACCACTAATGCCTTATGATTCAAACCCATCAAACGCAGCCCTTTTAGCGAACGAATACGAGACAAAGCAACATATCCCATTCCAGGAACAAAGGGTCTCCCCAGATCTATTTCTGCTGCATCCAGGCTCATACCTTGACTTTTATGTACTGTCATTGCCCATGCAAGGCGCAAAGGCAACTGCCTAATACGTGCTTTTTCTTCACCATCTTCTTCAATGTTCCACTCAGAGTGAGCTACCTCAATAACCTCGCCTCTATTGGTAATCACTATTGGCAATCCTTTTTTTGTAAAGTCTTCTACTACCCCCAATGTTCCATTGACATATCCTTTCTCAAAGTTGTTTTTCAAGAACATCACTACTGCTCCTTTTTTTAACATAAGAGTAGCAGGAACAAGCGAATTCTTTTTCATCACTTCTACAAAATGAGGGCTTCCTTCTCCTTCCATTTCAAAGACATAAGGAGATGTTGGCAACTTCAATAGCTCCTGGCTATTTATGGTATCAACATGCTGATTGTGTGTATAGAGACGAGTAGAAATATGAGAAAGAGGTTTATAAAGACAGGATGCAAGTGTTTTGATAGAGGATTTACTGATCGTATTTTCTCTGATTTCATGCAAAATTGACACAAAATCAGCGTCTTGTTGACGGTATTCTTTATCAAGATAGCAGACATACAAATCTAATTTCTGCCATAATCCTGACTCAAAAATAAAAGAAAGCGGTTCTCCTTTTGCCACTACGGGCGGTAGCTGAAAAAAATCTCCACAAAATACTACCTGCATTCCCCCAAACGGTGCTCTACTTCCTTTGAAAGTCTGACAAATTTTATCTACCATACTTAAGGTATCGATTGAAAGCATGGATATTTCATCAACCACCAGAACTTGTGTATTCCTAAAGCGTTTTCTCAGGTATTTGCGTTTTACGAGCTGTTCTACACCCTCCGGTGATAGATTCTTCTGTACTCCAATTCCTGCCCAAGAATGCAACGTGACCCCACCAATTTGAGTGGCAGCCACTCCTGTTGAGGCGGTTATTCCAACGCCAATTCCCTGTTGTTGTAAATAGGAAATATATTCGCTCAGTACATGCGTTTTTCCGCTGCCTGCAAAACCGGTCAAAAAGACATTTTTGCCTAATTTCAGAATATCAAGTGCTTGCTGTTGTGTCATAATGCAAAAACTGTTAAAAGAGTGTAAAAATAGGTTGGAGAGGGGCACAAGACGGGAGAGAACTTATGCCCCTCACTTTTTTTGAAAAAACTTAATTCCAAAGCCAACGGGTGTGACTTCTATCTTCAGAAGAACAGAAAATACCGTGATACTGTTTACCACCTTTGGTTACCCCTTTTTTTTCAGTAGCTGGCTTTCCACATACTTCACATATTGCTGCTTGGAGGTTTTTTTGCTTATCATTGGACTTTTCAGACGTAGCTCGAGTCATCTCATCTGCTGAAGCCACACTCTCAATAAGCCCATATCCAGCAAAACCTAATGCTCTCCCTACTGCTGATGTTTCAGCAACTTCATACGGGTTTTCTTTTTCTATAATGCGTGCATTTTGAGGATTCACTGAACTGATTCCTGTGAAGACTTTTCCTTTCACCTTAATTGTAGCTTTAACTACAATAGGATCGTGATTAAGGACTTCTGTCTCTACTCCTTCCAACACATTATCTTCATGTGCTAACTCTAGCCGTCTTGCTACTGTCATATACTCTTTCCCATGAATCTGTACAATTCCGTTGTTTACCATCTCTTAATCACCTCCTTTGTTTGGAGAAATAACTTTTACTCAGTTCCGTATTATTTACAGGGAAGAAAGCAGGAGAAATAGCAGGTAAAATATGTTTCGCAGTCTCCACCTCTTTTCTCTTACGTCAGCTCTCTTTCCCTGCGAAAATCGTACTAGGATTATATCATCGTTTCTAGTTTTTTTCAATCATTTTTCTAATTATTTTTGCTTATGGTTGAAGCTCTATACACCAAAAATCGCTTTCATACTAAATTCATACGTATTCTGTATATTATTCTTTCATTACATTTATAGGATGAAGAATATGGGAAAGTTTTTCTCTATAGATAATCTTGATTATGCACGCAAAGTCCCCTATGTTCCTAGTTCTTATGATAGTGTTACTACTATCACCCAGCTTGCTCAAAAGGCAAAAGAAAACACCAAAAAATCAATAAAAGCTGCTGATTTAGGATCGGGAGATGGCAGAATTATAGTATCACTTGCAGAGCATGATATAGAATCACATGGGTATGAGATAGATGGAAAGTTAGCTCTTACTGCAGAACAAAAAATTCTGGAAAAAGGCTTAGATGGTAAAGCATTTATCCATCCTGTAGACTACTGGAAAGAAAATCTCTCAGACTATGATATTGTCATCATTTATGGCATGAACTCCGTGATGGAAAAATTGGAAAAAAAGCTGGCAAAAGAACTAAAGCCTGAAGCAAAAGTCATTTCCAATGTTTTCCAATTCCCTCACTGGAAAGCGGAAAAAGAAGTAAACCACATATTCCTCTACTCCCCTCGTGGGTAGATGAGATTAAATTCTCAGTACTAAATTCGAAATTCTAAAGAGATTGCTTCGCTAACACTCGCCATGACGTTTGTTTGGATAGCTTTTCCTAAACGTTAAACGCTAGTTCACTGCTCTCTGTTCACTGTTTTCTTCACATTCCTAAATCATGAATCTTTTTTCTAGCTTTATAAACTTTAAAAACTTTATAACTTTATAGACTCCTTAACTAATCACTAAACGCTATACGCTAACCGCTTCTCCCCACCTTAATCTCTTTCCATTATGTTTCATGCTTTATACCCTATTCTTACAAGGAATTGGTAAAGTATCAAAATGAACGGTATCACACAGTCATTCATTGACTCTTTGACCCAACTTTTCCCATTTTTAAAAAAAGAAGAACCTATTCCCATAGAGTCGGTGATAAAAAATAGAAAAGAAGAAGCATTTTACCGCTATTCGATTTCCATACTCAACCGTGAACGTATTCCCTTTATGGTTGGAGGTACTTATGCTTTCACAGCACATACTGGCATTGTCCGTCCTACTAAAGATCTTGATATCTTTTGTAAAGCAGGAGATTACCTAAAAATTCTTAATATCTTAGAAAATAAAGGATACAAAACAGAAATAACAGATCCTCGCTGGATTGCTAAGGCATTTTATAACGGTTTTTTTATTGACATTATCTTTGCCTCCCGCAGTGATATGGCAAATGTAGATGATGCGTGGTTCAGTCGTGCTCCTTCTGCAATTATTTTTGAACAACCAGTAAAAATAATTCCGGCAGAAGAGCTTATTTGGAGTAAATCATATGTACAACATAGAGAAAAATATGACGGAGCTGATGTAAACCACTTAATACTTAAAAAAGGAAGAGACATTGACTGGCATTATCTGCTCAACAGAATGGAAGCTCATTGGGAAATTTTATTCTCACATATTATCAACTTTCGCTTTGTATATCCTTCAGAACGCTCTATTATCCCTCGATGGTTCATGGAAGAAATGCTTTCACGAGTAAAAGCGCAGCTAGATGCACCAGAACCACAAGGCAAAATTACCCGAGGCCATTTAATAGCTCATAAGCAATATGATATCGATACCCAAGAGTGGGGATTTAAAAATGTAGAATAATTTTTTTCATCTTCCTTACTTTTTTTACTCCAAATCTCCAATTGCTTCTGCCACATCATTTGGACTATTAAATTCCATATCAGGAAGCATCCGGAGCGTTTCTAATACATTATCATCTGCTCCTTCCTCTTCGGCTGTCCGTAATAGATCTTGCTTCGAAGCAGGATAATCAACTCCTTTCAAATACTTCTGCACTTGAATAGGATTCACTATTTCATCCATCTCATCATCCATATCTACCACCTCCTTTATCCTGTTTTATAGAGGTACTGATTGATAAATCTATAAAAAGGAGGTAAGAGTTGAGTAATGAGACATTAAAAAACGATAAAATCAAATCTTAGAATGCATATCTTCCCTTCTCTTTTTTCTGTTCTTCTTTTCTCTTTTTCAACAGCTTTTCTACTTCTTCATCTGTAGTCTGTGGAAAATGAGCATACCATAGCCCCACGGCATTAAATTCAACCGGACATACTAAACAAATAAACTCATCTACCTCATGTTCAAAGAATCGTGCAGAATCCTCAGCACATACCGGCACGGCAAACACAATTTTGCCAACCTTCAATTTTTTTAAAGCCTTGACTGCCGCTCGCGCCGTAACTCCTGTTGCTAATCCATCATCAACCAAAATAACTGTTTTGTTTTTTAGGTAGGATAAGTCTTTACCACCGCGATATCGTTGTACTCTCCTTGCTAATTCTTTTTTCTCTTTCTCAAAAATAGGTTGAATTTCTCTTCTATCAATACTCAGACCTTCAATTGTTTCGATATCAAACAACGTCACATCTTCTTCAGATATTGCACCAATACCAAATTCTTCATGTCTGGGTGCACCAATTTTGCGCGCAATAATGACATCAAGAGGAAGATACAAAGTATGAGCCACTTGATATCCTACTGGAACGCCACCACGCGGTAGAGCAATAACAACTGCCTCCGAATCCTTGTACTGCATAAGAGATTGTGCCAGATATGCACCTGCATCAGTACGATCATAAAATGGTATCTCTACTTCATATCTGCTTTTATTCATGATGATATCTGCAACCCTCTACTGTGTAACCGCAGCCACAATAAAATATCCTTTCTTGTTAAAAACCCTAATAATTTTCTCCCCTCCACCACCGGAACTTGTCCAACATCTTTTCTCACAATTTTATACACTGCATCTGCAACTGCCTCTTTTGGAGACACCACATCAAGGTCTTTAAATGGAGTCATAACATCCTTTACCCTTTTTTTCTCCCAATCCTGCCTTTCTACTTTCTGTAAATCCTCCTGACACACCAGTCCTTTCAACTCGCCATTTTCAATAACAGGAAATACATGCTTATCAGTACCAATCATATAATCATCTACCAATCTACTTAATGAAAGGTCTGCTGGAACAACATGCATGTTCTCCCGCATTAACGAAGCCACTTTAACATCTTCCAGTGCTTCTTGTAAAACTACCTGCTGCATACTTTGTTGTGCTGCACTATTCAAAAACCACCCAATAAAAGCAAGCCACAACCCACCTATAAGTCCAGAACCTAACACAGGAATAGATATGCCAAATGCCATAGCAACTCCGGTAAAAATAAAAGTCCAAGCAACTATTTGTCCAATAGTTGAAGCAATAGCAGTCGCTCTATGTAAGCTACCCGTTATAGCCCAAATAGTAGAACGTAAAATTCTACCTCCATCCAGAGGAAAGCCAGGTACCAAATTAAAAAAACCAAGCAAGATATTAACTGGACCCAACCATAGAAAAAGTGTGGCTATCGAATTAAGCGCTAAAACATTTTGAGGTAGTCCTAAAGCTATAAACGAAACCCCAGATGCAAGACTAGCCAAAAATAAGAAAAAAACTCCCAAAACAATACTGGTAATAGGCCCCACAATCGCCATTAAAAACTCTGTTGCAGGAGATGGTGGTTCTCTTTCAATGTTGGATACACCACCAAATAAAAAGAGAGTTATCCTACTCACCTGTAAGCCCCTAGCTTTTGCCACAAGTGAATGAGCCAACTCATGAGCTAAGACTGATGAAAAGAAAAGAAATGAAGCAATAAGTGCAATCCCCCAGGTAAGAAAGAATCCCCATTCAGGATGAAATGTTGGAAAAACTCCCAATGCTAAATTAAAAGTAACAAGCAAAAAAATTAATATCCAACTGGAATCAATCGTAATATCGATACCAAAAATAGTGGCAACATGAAAGCTGTCGCGCATATGGGATAAGCTTATCTAGAAATGATGAAAGAGATTTAAGAGATAGGTAAGGATTGGATAATGAATAGTGTCTATGATTTTGTTATTTGTTGATTATTAACGAGTTGAAAATGAGTAGGTAGTATGCAGGAAATCTAAGATAGCAAAACGTAAAGCTGCAATTTAGATCTAAAAACTTTTTACTTTTAAATTGTACTTTTGCCTTTTGAATTTTGAGTTTTGACTTTTCATTAACCCGTTAATAACTAATAATTAAATACCTAAACGTTCTCCGCCAATCCCTCTACATTACCAATCCTTACCTTATTATTACGTTTTTTTCTTTTAGTTTTAACTTCAATAGTGAAAAGTATAAGGAGACATATAACAAAAAAATACGTACATGATAGATTTTAAAAAACAGGTCTTGCTTGTTGTAGCTCCACATCCAGATGATGAAGTACTGGGGTGCGCTGGGCTGATGAAAAAAGTAAAAAATAACGGAGGAAAAGTATATGTGTTATTTTTAACAAACGGCACTACTCATGAATTTTCAAAAAATGGTGTTACTACCCAACAAGAACGAGAAAAAGAAATAAATGCAGTATCTACCTTATTACAGATAGATGGATGGAAAATTGCGTTTCCCGGAGATAAGTATCATTTATCTCTTGATACTGTTCCTCAAAAAGAGATTATCCATCAAATTGAGAAGGGATCTACCATTTCTCTTGAAACAATACAACCCACTATGATTGCAACCACCTACAAATCAGACTACAATCAAGACCATAGAGCGTGTTTTGAAGCAGTTATCGCTGCTACCAGACCTGCTCCACCTGCTAGCAAACCGTTCCAACCTATTGTTTTTGCTTATGAATTTACCGCTAACCTCACCTGGAGCCTTAGCTCTTCTCTTACACCGAATATGCTCGTGTCTCTTACAGATGAAGAATTAGAAACAAAAATACAAGCTATGCAGCTATATGAGTCCCAAGTAAGGGACAAAAATCATACCCGATCACTGGAACATATCAAAAATCTCGCACGTCTTAGAGGAGCAGGCGCAGGAGTACCATACGCAGAGGCATTCCAAACATTACGAATAGTACTATGACTATAGCAGGACATCAACCAAACTTCATGCCAAACCTTGCCTTTTTTTACAAAATGGCACATGCGGATTTGTTTGTTATTACAACCAATATCCGACTAGAAAAGAGAGAAGGATGGCAACAAAGAAACAAAATACGCACACAACAAAAAGAACTTTGGATCACCACTCCTATTTATGGCTCCCAATCACAACAAATAAAAGACGTACAGATAGATAATCAAAGAGACTGGAGAAAAAGACAAGCAAGAACACTGCAGCTTACTTACTCAAAGGGAAAAGGAAATGCTTATCTTCCTCAACTCCTTTCATTATATGAAAAAAATTGGACACGATTAGTAGACTTCAATGTAGCTATTATTCACATGTTAGCCAGTATTTTAGATATTAAAACCCCCTTGTCAATTGACGAAGAAACAACCGGTGTAAAACACGAGATTTACATCCGTATTTGCCAAAAATACAAAGGTGACACTTTTCTCTCAGGTCTTGGCTCAAAGAACTACCTTACCCCTGAAAGGCTGCAAGATTTAGAAAAGCATAACATTACCAACACGTTTGTCAAAAAAGATCTTTCTGCTTACCCTTATTCTACTGTTCACTATTTATTATCAGAAGGGAAAGATTGGGTAAAACATGCATTACAGTAAAAGGTCACTTATTACCATACTGTTACTTGTCCTTTTTATTCTTGCTGGAATAGCTATACTCATTTTGCTATTTGAAATAATAAAAACACGAGATACAGAAGATAAGAAAGCACCACCTCCCCCAAAAACTCAAAAAGAAGATTTTTCAGTTACTGCTTGGATTCCTTATTGGGATCAAGAAAACGCAATAAAAAGTGCGACAGAAAATATTACCAAACTAGATGCTATTGGAGTATTTTGGTATAAATTAACTCCTGAAGGAACAGTAACAGTATATGAAAAAGCAATTGAGGATCAACGATTTATAGAATTTGCTCATGAAAATGATGTAAAAGTCTACGCCCTCGTTGCAAACCTACCAGAAGAAGGAGAAGAGACAACAGGTTGGGACCCGGAACGAGTCGAAAATGTTATAAGTAATGAAGACCAAAGAGAAAAACATATCAATGACTTAGTGAATCTGGTAATATATAAAAATTTTGATGGACTAGCTCTGGACTACGAAAATCTAAGGCCAGAACAAAAAGACAATTTTAGTCTTTTTATCCAAGAACTGGCTCAGGCGCTACACCAACAACAAAAATCTTTAGAAATAGCCATTCATCCAAAAACATCTGAAAATCCTAATACAGAATTCTCTGGTGCACTCGCCCAAGACTACCAAAAGATTGCTCAATATGCAGATCACCTGCATTTTATGATGTATACTCAACATGGTAGAGAATCAAAGCCTGGACCTTCCAGCACCCCCGAGAGAACCGAAGCAGCACTTAATTACGCAATTGAAAAACTACATATTCCCAAAGAAAAAATTATTATGGGAATTGGCCTTTTTGGCTTAGAATGGCAAGTTGAAGGGAATGGATTTACAGGAGTTGAAGATGACCTCACCTATAATCAGGTAGAAAATTTCATAGAGCAGAATAAAACAGACATGTATAGAGATGAGAATTCACAAAGTGTAGAAATAACTTTTAGAGAAAGTAATACCTTTCATGTAATTTGGATAAATGACGCAAAAAGCATAAAAAGAAGAATACAGATAGCAAAAAATTATGATGTAGGAGGTGTTTCTCTCTGGAGACTTGGTGGTGAAGATCCAGAGATATGGAATTTTATTACAAAGTAGTTACGCTCTTTTTACAAAAACATAATGATTATAGCCATACAATAAATAGTAAATAAAGAAATAAAAATGACAGACAGACAGACAGATTGATCCAGAAGTATTACGCACCCATGCAGAACAGACAGTTACCCAGCTGAGGGAAGTTGCGGAACACCACGAAAGAACGTATCCAGCAAACATAGATGTAGTTTGGGTTTTCAGTGGTCCTGGCACGTACTATAATCCCATACTTGAAGAAAAAGATCCGGAATTTGCCAGATGGATGGATAGAGACAGAATACGCTTAGGTATAGCTTTAGTACGTGAGATAACAGCAAGTAAAATAAGACAAGCAAACACTACAGTAAAAGCACATGATTTACAAACAGCAGATTTAGAGAATTACAGTCCTATTTTTTACTACAATGGCATACCAGCAGAAAATGCTGCTTTCAGACGTGCCTTGCAAGACACAAATCAAAAGTGGCCAAAAACAAAACTGGATACCAGTAAAATACTTATAGCAGATACTTTTCTAGAACCCGACGGAACACCTCAGTTAATACGCCACACTCTAGATCAAGTAGTCAACTTTTTTCAGGAAGTAGAAAAGGCTGATAAGGATCCTTCACACCCACTTCATGGAAGACACACTGTGGCTCTCGTTTCCAATATTGAGCACTTCGTTCGTATCCCTCACTACCTCAATCTCTATAATAAAAAACGTGAAGAAGAAGGAAAAGAGCCTCTGCAGTTCTGGGCATATGGGCTCAGAACACGAGAGGTCGAGGCATACCAACAAGGTACGTATTTAGGAAAATTACCTGATGTATATCAAAAAAGTGAAATTGATAGACTCATAACCTATGCAGAACAAGGACATTTGGATATAGAACCTGCTTATTTCAGAACTTAATACTTCTCCTTGGGCTTACCCAACTACCGGTAGATCTCTCGGAAAATACAAGAGGAAGAGTAAAAAGAAATAACAGAGAGTCGATATACCGTAAAAAGAAAAATCCTACTCCATACAAAAGCATCAGAGGTTTTTTCTCTAAGATAGTTGCAAAAATGGTTAACAGATAATCCATTAAAAATAATCCTACAAATAGCTCTGCAAGTGAAATATTTGGTTGTATTGCTATGACATGAAATTGATTTAGTAACAAAAGTGAGAGAACCAGAGGAGAAGCCAATACTACCAAAGCATATAAAAGCATTTCTATCAAAAACCCTCCTAAAAAAAGCCAGAACATGCTGGGCCATACACCATTACGAAAAATGGTTTGCCAAAACCCCAAATTCCATCGCTTTACCTGCTTAATATAATCCTTCAAATAATAAGGATCCTGACTATACCCTTTCACTGCTGGAATATAAGCAACATTTCCCAATTTTTTCTTTCTTACCTCAAAGGTCATGTTGAAATCTTCAATAACCAAGTTTGGTGCATCAATAGAAAGTTTTTTTAATACTTTTGTTTTGTACACAGATAACCCCCCTGGAATAATATACGTGACATTGGTATACTTCCACGTCATCCCATATCGCATACCTAATTGCAAAATTCTCCATAATCGCACACGATAGGCAATAAAAAAATTTTCCCAAAATCCATAATTCTTTATTTCAGTAACTTGATGAGGAGCAACCGCAGCTGTATCTTTTTGTGAGAGAAGTGGTAAGGCGTATTTCATGTAATCTGGATGAATCATTACATCTGCATCGTGAATAAGAATTGCCTTATATTTCTCATATAAGTTATAACGCTTCATGGTATATACCAACGCCTTTGCTTTTCCTCCATTTGGTTTCTGTGTTATTACATTCACCCGCATATTGCGTGCTACCGTTGCTGTTTTATCAGTAGAAGAATCATTTACCAAATAAATATTTTTTTTAGGGAGTACTTTTGCTAACGCCTCTATTGTTTTTCTAATACTCGTCTCCTCATTATGAGCGGGAATAATGGCAGCAACTTCATTTATTGTAATTGTTTTTGGCTTTCTTCCTTTTCTTTTTGGATGTCTTTTAGGGATTTTTTCAAACACAAACCGTACCCACCCGATTGCTAACCAGAGGCTAAAATTCACTCCCATTAATGTCATGAAGGATATTAACCATACCATACCATCGTTTTTTTAATCCCGTCTTCCAAATCATACTGCATGTCCCATCCCAAACTACGGATTTTAGATAAATCAGGTACTCTTCTATTGTGATCATGTGCCGGACGTCCCACAAAAGAAATACCATTTTTCATGTTTGTAAAATGAAGAAAAGATTCTGCCAAAGCAAGAATCGTCATTTCTCTATCACTTCCCAAGTTATATACCTCTCCCTTTTCCCCTTTCTCACTCACTACAAGCAGCCCCTCCACAAGGTCATCAACAAAACAAAATGTTCTTGTCTGACTTCCATCGCCTTGTACTGGTAAAGGTTTTCCCTCTTTGATATTTTTTAGAAATGAGGACATGATCCGAGTATCTAACAGATTCATACCAGGACCAAAGGTATTAAAAATCCTTACAATTTTTACATCTACTCCAAATTTATAGCTATATACAAAACAAAGACTTTCTCCAATTCTTTTTCCTTCCTCATAAGGACTTCTTTCACCCAAAGGACTTACATTTCCGGTATATTCTTCTCGTTGCGGAAATTGTTCTGGCTGTCCATATACTTCTGAAGAGCTTGCATACACAACCACAGCTTTTGTCTTTTGAGCAAGTTGTAATATATTACGGGTGCCAATACTTGAAGTAAGAATCATTTCTTCAGCAAGTGGAATGAGGTTTGAGACACCAGTAGGACAGGCTAGATGAAAAATAAAATCAATCTGCCCTATCTTTTTCTCCATTTCAGGAGAGAATGGATTAGTTATATCCCATTTAAAAAAAGAAAATCGTGGGTATACGGATAAGTGGGTGAGATTTTCTCCAGTAGAAGTAATAAAGTTATCAACAGCTATCACTGTATGCCCTGCATCCAAAAGTCTTTTGCAAAGATTCATTCCCAAAAATCCTGCCCCACCAGTAACCAATATTCTTTTTTTCATTATATACTCCTTTGCACACTCTCAAATATGAAATCTGCCAAATAAAAGCTTAGAATTACCGTTTGGACGAGGCGGCATGGTATGCAATTCAAATACCAGTGGATTCTTTTCTTTACGTAATAACCCTCTTGTATCAAGAATAGGAACGCCATACTGCAATAAATCTTTATAGGGAATAACTTTATGATCAGTAACAATAATCAAAAGGTCTGTATTTTTAACATTTTCTTCTTTCAAAGCACTATTTTGTAATCCTTCAAATTCCGCAACATAGGGATCATGATAGGATACTTCTACTCCATATTGCTGAAGCTTATGAGTAATCACTGTTGCTACTGATTCTCTCGTGTCTGCCACATCTGGCTTGTAAGTTACTCCCAACAACATCACTCGTTTTTTGCCCCCATGTCCATTTGTTTGGGCAAGTATTTGCATTGTTCTGTCAACCACTTTAAGTGGCTGTCCTTCATTAACATACCCTGCCAACTCTACCATGGACAGTGAAAGGCCATGTTGTTTTGCATCCTCTACTAAATAAAAAGGATCTACAGGGATACAATGTCCTCCCACTCCTGGTCCCGGATAATGAGGCATAAAAGCAAAAGGCTTTGTACCTGCTGCCTCTATCACTTCCCAAATATCTATCCCTACACTTCTTGAATAGTCAGCTATTTGATTCATAAGACTGATATTCACGAGTCTAAATGTGTTTTCTAAGAGTTTTGACATCTCCGCTGTCTCTAAAGTAGAGACAACAAATACTTCTTTTACCATTGTCTTATAAAACTGTTCTGCAATTGCTATTGAGTACTCTCCGTACCCTCCCACAACTTTAGGAATATCACGAAATGAGTAGATTGTATTTCCAGGATCAATTCTCTCTGGAGAATAAGAAAGAAAGAAATCAATATCTGGCACAAGCCCTGACTTTTCAAGAATAGGCAAGGCAACCATACGGGTAGTACCAGGAGCAATAGAGCTCTCCACGGTTATCAGCTGTCCTGGTCTTAAATAAGTAGCAACTGTTTCAAATGCTTGTTTAAATGGTTGAAGGTCGGGGATTTTTAGTGCATCTACTGGAGTGGGTACACTCACACATACAACATCACAAGAAGAAAGCTTTGAAAAATCGACAGTTGCAGAAAAGCGGGGAATATGCATACTCTTAACCCTTTCAACAGCTTGGGAAGCCGTATCAAAACCAAGCACCTCATATCCTGCTTCGCTTGCACCTTGCCCTAAGGTCTTGCCTACATACCCTACACCCACTATACCTACTCGGGCCTTTTTGTTAATAATCTTGCCATATAACTCCCCCTTTTTTTCCATCAACTAACGCCTTTCCCCGTCTCCTCTTGGTAATGTAATGATTAGAAGACATTTTTCACTATAGAGGTAGAAGTTAAAAATAAAATCAAAAGTAAATAATGATTGTGTAAGAAGTTACTTCTTATTAACAATAAGGGAAAGAAGAAAAAGAAAAAGAGCTATCAAAACAATAGATCCTCCTGCTGCCAAATCAAAGTAAAAGGACATAACTACACCACTTATCACAGAAAAAATAGAAATAATCTCAGCAATTACAATGGTGTGCAAGAAATCTTTTTTAAATTGTAAAGCAGTAATAACCGGAATAACGACCAGTGCGGAGATGAGCAAAACACCAAGAATAGGAATAGCCAGAGCGACCGTAAGTGCTGCTAGAATAATAAAGAGAATATTAATAAAGGTTACCGGAATTCCACCAACACGTGCTGATTGTTCGTCAAAAGATACATATACCAACTCTTTAAAAAACGCCACTACCAACCCGATTATGACAATTCCTAAAATTGCAATACGCACGACATCTGTTTCTCTCACCGCTAAAATGCTACCGAACAAAAAATTAAAAAGATTTGTATTAAATCCATTGGCAAAGCCTATCAAAACAACTGCCACCGCAAGGCTTCCTGATAGAAAAATAGATAGTGCTGATTCTCCATATACTCGTTTGGAAATACGCAATCGTTCAATAGCCACTGATGAAAAAACAGCGGCAATCATCGCAGTAAGCACTGGACTTACACCCAGTAAAAGCCCTATAGCTACACCTGCCAATGACACATGAGAAAGAGTGTCAGCAATCAGCGAATAACGACGCAATACCAGAAAAATACCGATAAGAGGAGCAATTACTCCTATCACGAGTCCTGCTTGAAGTCCTCTAATAATAAAATCGTATGCAAAAATATCAATCATAATATATGTGGACCCGCTACATATTTAATATCTCTTCCATACAACTTTTCCAGATAATTCCCTTTTACAAATGTTTCAGTCGCACCATGATACACTAATGTTTGGTTAATACAGGCAATTTCCGTAACCTCATTTGCGACAACTCCTATATCATGAGAAACCAAGACTAATGTGAGGTTTAACTTTTGATTCAATTTTCTCAATAAAGTATAAAAGTCTATTTGATTTTTCACATCTACTCCTGCTGTGGGCTCATCCAGAAAAATAATTTCCGGTTCTCCTGCTAAAGCACGTGCAATGAAAACTCTCTGCTGCTGACCACCGGACAAATCACCTATTCTTCTCTTAGCAAATTCCTGCATTTCCACTTGTTCCAAAGACCGGTCTATAATTTTTCTATCTTCTTGCGTCAACCAATGAAACAAACCTTTTTTGGCATACCGTCCCATGGCAACCACTTCTTCAACAGTAATAGGAAATCGGGAATCAAAATTGTGAAATTTTTGAGGAATATAGCCTAATTTTGATTTATCTTTAAATCGATTAATAGGTTGTCCAAAGAGTTTTATCTCTCCTTCCTTTATAGGTAAAAGACCTAGTATGAGTCTTAACAAGGTTGACTTTCCTCCTCCGTTGGGGCCGATAATTCCTAAGTAATCTCCTCTATGAATTGCAAAAGAGATATCTTTTAACACCAACTCTTTGGCATAAGAAAAAGAGATATGAGAAATTTCTATGATATTTTCTGAATGATCTAGTTGCATACCAACGCCTTTTCTAAATTCGCAAGATTAGCTTCCATGA
This sequence comes from uncultured Gammaproteobacteria bacterium, assembly GCA_964427615.1. Classification (GTDB taxonomy): domain Bacteria; phylum Patescibacteriota; class Microgenomatia; order Levybacterales; family GWA1-39-11; genus CAYRUR01. The sequence goes on from CAYRUR010000002.1 coordinate 132,709, forward strand.
TAGTGAAATAATTTTCACCTTTTGCTTCATCTTCTGGTGTGAGTCCTTCAGCCGGATTTAAAACCAATGTTTCTACTCCTGTCTCTTGAGCTAGAGTTTGAGAAAATCGTGGACTTGTTAACTCTTCGAAAAAAATATACTTTACCTGCTTTTCCCGCACAAATGTTGCTAATTCAGCCAATTTTCGTGCAGAAGGCTCTTCTTCAGGACTCAGGCCTGAGATAGCCACTTGATTCAAATTATATTCCTGAGCTAAATAACCAAAGGCTGCATGAGCGGTTACGATATCTCGTTTTTGACAAGTCGCAAGACCTTGTCTGTACGCACTATCCAACTCCTGCAAGGAAGCAATTAGTTCATCTGCATTTTTTTGATAGTAAGAAGCGTTTTTCGGATCTTCTTTTTTGAAAGCTTCTGCAATAATTGCCACTTGATGCTGCGCAAGCTCTGGACTAAGCCATACATGAGGATCAGTACTATGCTCTGCAAAAAGATTTTCATTTATCACAAGCACCTCAACATCCTTGCCTATCAAATTTTTTTGCATTGCAGGTGCCCAGACCTCAATATGACCATTCAGTAATAGAAGATCACTATGCTGTATCTTTACCACGTCTTGCGTTGTTGGCTCAAATTCATGCGCCTCCACTCCTGCCGGAGTAATATTAATAACATGAGCATGATCACCCCCAACTACAGAGGCAAAATAATAGAGAGGGTATAAAGAAGTAACAACATCTATTTTTCCTGTGTTACTGGAGTTATTACTCTTCTGAAGCAATAATTGTCCACCAAAAGTAAAGACAAAAACTGCGAAAACAATAACAATAAGCAAGATAAGAATTCCTTTATTTTTAACTTTCATTCCTGACACCTTTCACAAACTCCAAAAAATTCTAATGAGTGACGCTTTACTAAAAAGTTTTTTTCCTGTTCTACATTTTTTTCAAAATCTTCCACAACACAATCTGCAATATCCTGAATTGTTCCACATACTTCACAAATCAGATGATGGTGATCGGGTCTTCCAGCTAACTCATACCTGAATTTTCCCTCATACAGCTGAATTTGTTTTGCCAGCCCTTTATCCGTAAAAGCATTGATAATACGAAAAACAGTTGCTTGATCCACCTGAATATCATTTTTCTGCAGATGCTCTTTTATCATTGAGACATCAACAGGATTATCTGTTTTTTCCAAATATTTAAGAACTGCAATACGTGCAGGAGTCGCACGCAAAGATATTTCTTTTAACTCCCTTCGACAATCGTGTCTATTTTTCATCCTATCTGGACTATATCACACATGCAAGTAAGTTGCAATAATTACTTTCTTAAAGATCCTTCTACTAAGAAAAAAGCAAGATAAAGAAAAAGAAGTATCAATGCCTCTTTGCGAGAAATAGTATTTGCTGTACGACAAAAATAGAAAAAGAGTCCCAAACCGACCAGCAAAAAGAAGAAAATAACTAAAAAGCTATCCTCTACCCGTATGGTCTCTGCTCCATGTAACAAGGTCAGCACTCCAAAAAGCAAGACATTAGCAGCAGCTGATCCTAAGTAATCACCAAAAGCAATATCTGTTTTTTTAGAAAGCACAGACCTGACTGCAATAGAGAATTCAGGCAGATTAGTACCAAGTGAAAGAAATAAAAGACTTATATAAAAAGGAGAAATGCCAAGTATGTTTGAGAAAAAAAGAGTCTTATCAACAATAATATTGCTTGAAATAAAAACAATACCTACCCCTGCCAGCACCTTTCCTATATCTAGAAAAGAATACCTTTTGTACGTTAAAACATCTTGAGCATTTTTTTCAAATATGCCATTCCCCCTCTGTACCAGATAAAACAAACATCCATATACAACCAAAAGTATCACTCCCTCAACATCAGTTATATGCTTGTCAATCAATAGAAAGGCTGGAAGACACATGGTAAGCAAGAAAAAAATAAGTGTTTTTTTCCCTAAGTGGTTTTTTAGCTTTATTCCTTTTGCCATAATAGCCAATGCCGGAATAATAAATAAAAACATTGCTGCAATACCTCCCACTAAATTTCCAACAAATATTTCTGGCTTTCCTTCAGATACAGAGGTAAGTCCTACTGCAAATTCAGGAATAGACGTCAAAATTCCTAACACAAAAAAAGAAATGGCAAAAGAGGAAATGTGCAGTTTTTTAGAAAATCTATCAACTGCCTGCACAATAAGCCCAGCTCCCAACCAAATAGCTACAAAAGACACAAAATAGAGAATAAGACTAGTAAGAACCATGAGCAGTTCCAGTATAGACAAAGCCTGAGAGGGAATGCAAGCAGGGAGAAATTCATGAATGAGAATTGAGAATTACGAATTAAGAAAGGAGATCGGTTAGAGTTTAGTGATTAGTAGTTTATAAACTTGTTGTCTTCCAGCTCGTTAACCCGTTAGTAATCAATAAAGAATATTCTAATCACTTATTCTAAGACTTTTAACTTCTGTTCTCTTCCAAAGATATAATTTATACCTCCAGGCTAGCTAATACCTGAGTGGTAAGTTGAGGAATATGTTTTTCTGCCCATTTTGCCATCTCTTCTTCTTCCCTTTTTATATCCTGACACATTCGTGCTGTTTTTTCGTCTCCTAATGCATTAGCTGCAGCAACCAGTGAATCATAAGAAGCTATCTCAAATTGCTCTGTTGCATACAAGCTAATAGCTATCTTTACTGCTTTATCATGTGGCGTAATCTCACTCATTGCTCCTTTTATATTTCCCATGATTTGTGCAAGAAAACTTTTTGCTCGTGAAGTACCTGCCCCTAACTCTTCTATCCTTCTTTTCAGTCTTTCTGCTTGCTGGTCTGTTATATCTTTATGATCTCTTATTTTTTCTTGCAGTTGAGGATAGTCATCAAGATCATCTATCTGCCCATCTAAAGTGCGACTGATATCTTGCTCCATGCCATAAGCATCATTCAGCCATTTTATATATTGCTCTTTTCTATCGCTATCATTATCCATACCTCATTTCATACTATCTACTAGGTGTAAGAATGATGTTCTACAATCCGTAAGAAGCGTGTAATGTACACTAAGCACTATTATTCTTTATATAAAACTCAATGCAATGATTTATTTTCAATACATAATTAAAATTATTTTGCTTATTGACATGAAAAACTCACTCATATATATTAAAAAATGAATTGCTCAATGCTTATGAAAATGTTATCTAAAAAGACTCTTCACCTTGCACTCCCTTCCTTCCTTATTCTTGCTATAGCTGCTATTATCACATCTAACAACACTAATCTCTTCAACTTTCAAGCTGATGCTGATACTGCAAATCCAGAGCCAAAAGTAATGAATAACCTTTTGTCTAACCCTTCCATGGAAGTCGAAGTAAACGGCGAAGTCGAAGCATGGGGAGCCCGTACATCAAATAATTGGGATAACACAATTCATCACTATGGCAATGCTTCTATGCATGTAGTACCTGCTACTGACGCTTACCGCTACTCACATAATACTATTACTCTAGAAGCCGGAAAAACTTATGTACTGCAAGGCTGGGTTAAAACAGAAAATGCTTCTGGCAGTGGGGTATATATTCGTTATGCCCAAACAAACCCTACTCCAACTAAAGTCTTTACCACTGAAAAACTAAATGGAACCAATGGCTGGACAAAGGTCACCAAAACCTTCACTCTTCCAGCAGATTATGCAGCAGGACGAGTTGATATTGTTTGGGAGATAACCGCAGGAGAAGCTTGGATAGACGACGTTGCTCTTTGTGAAAATGAATGTATAGAAGGAATAGCAAATAAGCTTGCGAATTCTTCTATGGAAGTAGTAGTAAATGGTGATGCTGAAGCATGGGGAGCGCGAGCAACCAATAACTGGGACAACGCTGTCTACCATTCCGAAACTGCTTCCATGCATGTCGTGCCTGCAAATGACGGCTACTACTACGCACATCAAACAATTACTCTTCAAGCAGGATCCACCTATACTATACAAGGATTTATAAAAACAGAAAATGCTTCTGGAAGTGGGGTATATATTCGTTATGCTCAAACAAACCCTACTCCAACTAAGGTCTTTACCACTGAAAAACTAACTGGAACTAATGATTGGACAAAGGTCACCAAAACCTTCACGCTGCCTGCAGATTATGCAGCAGGACGAGTTGATATTGTTTGGGAAATCAATGCTGGTGAGGCTTGGATTGATGATGTTATGCTCTGCGAAGGAAATGGTCCTTGTGCCCAAGATACTACTGCTCTCAAAGTATGTGATGAATCAATCCATAACAAATATGTAACCACCGGCCCTGACGGACAGACATATGCCACCTGGCATCCATCCACAGACCCTGAAACAGGTTGTATCTTCGGACATGAACATGGCAACAATCCGGAAAGCGTTTTGCCAGGATACAAACCAGCATTTGGATACACTGCAGGTCGCATGGGCATGACAGAACCACATAATGGATTTAAAGTGTATGCTTTCACTGACTACGATGATGAGAGCTGGGTCGTAACACATCACTTTGGCACAGCCGGTAGAGGCACGCTTTGTAACCAATTCCATACCATAGATGTTGCCGTAGGACAAGCTAGTGGAGAAGTACTCGCTGATCTACACACTATGGCAGATCATGGACGTTCTCGATTCTTTGATGGTCAATACATGACACCAGCAGAATGCCCTGATCAAGTAAATATCAATTCCTTTGGTATTAGAAGAATCCCTATGTCTCCTGATGGATATGAGCCATGGTTGGTAAATGATAAGATACATCATCTTGGACTCAATGTTGCGCTTAACATCCTAACTTCAGATGCCATCATGGGCTGTGAAGATCCTACCTGTAGTGTAATGAAGCGCAATGGTACTAACACCGGTTCTCGCAGAAGATTTCAAGCGACAGTAGGATCAAACGGCTTGCAAATTAACGAAACTGTTACTACTACCAACAGCGGTATCTTTTATACTGACTCTATGGGACATGAGATGAGAATGGCTACTGATTCTGACTCTGTTATGCAATATATCAAACCAGGATACCATGGTGAGGCAACTATTGCTCGCAGTGACCAATTGGACGCAGCTCGCGGAGGATGCTGGTACTACAACGGACAAAATGCACCTATGGGTTGCTCAACAGGAGACTTGAACGGTGCAGATCCTCTACTCTTACCAACAGAGTTAATTGGATCTAACTAAACTGACCACTCTCTTTCGCTGCTTCTAGTACATCTGTCTACCTTTTTTTTAAATTCTTCTATTCACCTATAAATTGTGTACCCAAAGTTTGAGATAAATAAAAATTATATGGGGAATGTTTTAGATAGATCTTTATCTTTCCTTTCTTTTATATGTGATGATTTTGCTGTAATAATTGAATGAAAAGGAAGATTATAAGAAAAGAAGAAAATACGACTTTATTATTGGGAAGCTTTTTTCTTAGATGAAACACCCGCTTTCGATTCCTCTGGAGCAATGGGAATAGAAAAATAAAAGGTAGATCCTTTGTTTTTTTTACTTTTAACCCACATCTTTCCTTTGTGTTTTTTTACAACCTCTGAGGCAACATACAACCCTAGCCCAAATCCCCCCTTAGGATTACTACTCATTCTTTTCTCTTGAAAATAAGGATCAAACACTTTTGAAATTGATTCTTTTGCAATACCAATACCTTCATCTTTGACACTGATAACTACATCTTTCTTACCAGTTTTTACTGATACTACTATCTTGCTGCCCTCTTTTGAATATTTAATTGCATTGTTTATTAAATTCGTTAATACTTGTGAAAGACGAGTATAATCTCCTATCACCATTGGTTCTTTCCCGTCTTCTATACTTACTATTTCATGGGTATCATTTACAAATTGATAATTTACCATAACTTCATATACTAATTTATTAATAGAGAGTCTTTTTCTCTCAATATCAAATTTTCCTTCTTGAATTTTCTCAACATCCAAGAGCACATTTATTAAGTAAATCGTCTTATTTGTTTGATTTTCAATTTGAGTAATGAAATAAGTATTTTTCTTATCTTTGTTTTCCTCAAGTCTTTTTTTCAGTATCTGAGAATAGGTTTTAATCGTAGTTAGAGGGGTTTTTAATTCATGACTTGCAACACCTAAAAACTCATCTTTTTTCGACTCGGCATTTTTACGAACAGTAGCATCTCTGAAAAAAACAAGAGCACCATCCTGGATGGGGTAAATTGTTTGCTCATACCATCTCTTTTTCGGTTCAAAGTACTCTTCAAACGTACATGATTTTTTCTTTTTTAAAGCCCTCTTGTAACGCTTTTCGTAAAGACTGCCTTTTAGATCCGGGAAAAGATCGCACACTGTTTTACCCAAAATTTCTTCTTTTTCTTTTCCAATATATTTTGCAGCTGTGTCATTTACGAATAGGTAGCGCAAATCCTTGTCAAAAATTATGACCCCGTCCGGAATTGCATTCCATATTTCTTTATCTTCTTTATTTACTGGTAAATAAGGCTCTTGAATAGGAGTATCTTTTATCACATCCTGCATTGTCAATAGGATAAACTTTGTCTTTTTCCCTACAAACGTCATTCTACGTGCGTTCCAAAGCATTTCTTTTTTACCCTTTTTAGCAATATTTTGTTCTACCCGAAAGTTCTCTAAAAAAGTATTTTTTGTAAGGACTGCCTTCAGAGCTTTTTTTATTTTTGTCACACCCAAGGAATCCTGCACCAACTCATCAAAATACTTACCATTTACTTCTTTACCAGAAACCTGAAAGGTATCCCAGAATGCTTTATTTGATACTTTTACTCGCAGATTACTATCAAGTACTAAAAGAGGATATGGTATTGTTTCCATCGTTGCTTTTGCATATGCACTCTGTTCCATCAACTCTCCTATTGTTGCTCTTACAGAAGTGTTAAAAAGGCGTGATAAGTGAATAGGGGAATTAAGAACTATCTGCAATAACGAGAGGTCATCTTTTTCTTTTTTCATCCAATCCTCTTTCTAAAATCCTAAATACTATTCTAAAAAAGATACCAACACAATAATAGTAATTTTTGTAATAATTATGTAAGAAAATTTGCATTTTTTAGGCTTTTACTATTTCAATCCTATTAATAAACTCTCATAAAAACTTAACAAAATTGTGAGAAAGTCTTAATGCATCAACGTCACAAATATATTCTAGGACTAATGTAATGATCTCCTTACATCTCTATAAAATCACATGATAAAGCAGCATATACTGCCTGGCACTAAAAAAATCGCAGTACTACGAGCAAACGGGCTTGGAGATTTCATGTTTGTGCTCCCCGCTCTACAAGCCATACGTGAAACATACCCACAAGCAGAAATCGTTTATTTAGGAAAAAATTGGCATAAAGATTTTTTACATCAAAGACCTTCACCTATTGATAAAGTCATAGCCATTCCTAATATAAAAGGAGTAGGAGAAGAAAATAATCAACTTGAAGATAAAAAAGAACAAAATCTTTTTTTTGAGAGGATGCAACAAGAGCAATTTGATCTGGCTTTGCAACTACATGGAGGAGGAAAATACTCCAACCCATTTATAAAAAAATTAGGGGCCAAAATAACTGCTGGATTAAAAACCCCGGATGCAGAACCACTTACCATTTCCATTCCTTATATATATTACCAACATGAAATATTGCGCTATCTAGAAGTTGTCTCTTTTATAGGAGCTACGACAAGTAGGATAAATCCAAAAGTTGAGATCACAAGAGAAGAAATTGAAGAAGCAAAACCTTTCTTAAGACACACCTCATACGCAGTGTTGCATCCAGGAGCTAGTGATTTAAGAAGAAGATGGCATCCTGAAAGATTTGCCTATCTTGGTGATTTTCTTGCTCAGCAAGGATTACCCGTATATATTACTGGAACAAAAGAGGAAGAAGAAACCGTAAGTAAAGTTGTGAGCCATATGCGAAAAAAAGCCATAAATCTTTGTAGTAAACTCTCTTTGAGAGGCTTAACAGGTCTCCTTTCTCAGACAGAAATAGTAATAGCAAATGATACAGGACCTCTGCATCTTGCAGAAGCACTTGGCACTCCAACAGTTGGCATCTACTGGTGTGGTAATCTCATTAACGCAACTCCTCTGACACGTACTCTCAATCGCGCACTTCCTTCTTGGATTACCATCTGTCCTCTGTGTGGCACTGACATTGCTCGTCCAGGATTTCCTTTTGAGTATGAGAAAACGAATTGTTCTCATCTTACTTCTTTCGTAAATGCCGTAAGTACTGAGGAGGTTATTTCCGCTGTAACTCATTTGCTAGATCAGACTACAATCACCAAAAAAAGATACAAAGATAAACCTTTTCACTTTTTCCATAAATAACTAATTCTTTTTTATGAAGTCACTCTAAAAAGCACACTACCATAAATACTACAGGTTTATTAATTAATCCTCGCTATAAGAAAATCATACACTATTCATATCCAAAAAAAGAACAGGAAAAGGGTAATTCATATTACTATAAGATTTACTTCTCTTACCTGCTTCTTACTTACTTCTCGTTGTATTCTTAGGTTTTACCATTATCATAACTCGTGTAATAAAAAAAAAGTCATGATAACGCAAAGACCCCTAAAAGCCATAAGAGTTAAACAAATTGCAGTCTTAAGAGCACTTCAACTGGGTGATTTACTTGTTGCTATTCCTGCCATACGGGCTTTAAAAAAGGAATTGCCTAACGCAACTATTACCCTCATTAGTCTTCCTTGTGCGGAAGAGTTTGTAAAACGATTTGATCATTACTTTGATGATTTTATTCCTTTCCCAGGATATCCAGGCCTTCCAGAACAAAAAATATCTTTTGACAAACTAATTTCTTTTATACACGAAGTTAGAAAAAAACAATTTGATCTTCTGATCCAAATGCAAGGAAACGGTTCTGTCACCAACCCTTTGATAGAGCTTCTCGGAGCAAAAAAAAATGCAGGCTACTATCGCAAAATAGATTATCAACCCAAAGGCTTATTCCTGGAATATCCAGAAGAAAAAAATGAGATTGAAAAACATATGGCACTTATGCATTATCTTGGCATAAAACACAAAAGTACCCACCTTGAAATACCGGTAACTTCCCAAGAACAAAAAGAGACAGAAAAAATAAAAAAAACCCATCGTCTCCACAACTATATAGGTATTCATCCAGGAGCAAGCAATAAGAATAAACAGTGGAATGCGCACCACTTCGCTTCTGTGGCTGACTACTTTGCACTACAAGGATACCAAATCGTTGTTACCGGAACCACAAAAGACAAAAAAGCAGCAGATGATATGCAAAAATATATGCAGACAAAGCCTCTATCCCTTATTGGAAAAACATCCTTGGGTATGCTAGCAGAAATTCTCCAATCTGCTCGCTTAGTCATCACCAATGACACGGCTACTTCCCACATAGCTTCAGCAGTAAAAACAAAAAGTGTGATTATCTTTTCTCCCTCATCACAAATACACCGCTGGAAACCACTTAATACCACAATACATATTGCTCTTTCTCCTAAAGATACTCAAAATCCGCAATTTGTCATAGATACGGCACTACTATTATTAAACAACTCAAAAAAGTCAGAAACGTCGCAGTCAATAAATACGAAAACAAAACACATACCAATTACTCTATGAAAAACCAAACGCAAAAAAGAAAAAAAATATTTACCTGGCATATACATGGAAGTTACTTGTACTATCTTTCACAAACTAATAGCGACATTTTTCTTCCCACAAAGCCTGGAACACATGAAGGGTATACCGGAAAAAGCGGTCCCTTCCCCTGGCCGGATACCGTACATGAAATACCAGCAGAAGAGGTAAAAAATTATGATTTTGATCTTATCCTTTTCCAGTCAAAGAAAAATTATCAAGAGGATCAGTACGAAATTTTAAGTCCAAGACAAAGAACACTACCCAAAGTTTATTTAGAACATGATCCTCCCCAACAACACCCCACAGACACGATACATTGGGTGCAAGACCCTTCCACCACCCTCGTACAGGTCACACACTTTAACGATCTCATGTGGGATACAGGAATAACACCCACAAAAGTAATAGAACATGGTGCAATCACACCTCCACCTGTTACCTATACTGGCACTATTCCCAAAGGAATTGTCGTAATTAACAACCTAAAAGAGCGAGGAAGAAGGCTTGGATATGACATTTTTGAAAAAGTCAGAAAAGAGATCCCGCTTGACATCGTTGGTATGAATTCAAAAGAAATTGGCGGATTAGGAGAAGTTCCCCACCATGAACTGCCTGCTTTTATAGCTCAATACCGTTTCTTTTTTCATCCCGTTAGATATACCAGTCTTGCACTTTCGCTTGTGGAGGCAATGATGGTAGGTATGCCTGTAGTTGCATTGTCAACCACAGAAATAACCAGTGTAATTAAAAACGGAGTAAATGGGTATGCAGATACCAACATACAAAAACTCGTTGTGTACATGCACCTGCTTTTGGAGAATGAAGAACTGGCTCATGAAATAGGAAGAGGAGCCAAAATAACTGCTCAACAAAAATATAATATCCACCGGTTTAGCAAAGACTGGGAACAACTTTTTACGCTTCTCACAGAAAAAGAAAATATTCTACCAAACTCACCAAGCATGACAAAAGGAGGAATTATATGAAAAAAAGAATACTATTTATATCAGAACACGCTTCACCCCTTGCCACAGTAGGCGGGACAGATGCAGGAGGACAAAATATTTACGTAGATAAACTCGCAAAAGAGTTAGTGAAACTGGGATATGAAATAGATATTTTTACCCGCTGGGATAATACACAAGTTCCCCAAATTATTCATTATCAGCAAGGAATTAGGGTAATTCATATAAAAGCTGGGCCAATTGCTCATCTACCCAAAGAAAAGCTCCTACCCTTCATGAATACATTTACCAAAAATGCTCTGCGCTTTATAAAAAAAGAATCCTTACACTACAAACTTGTACATGCTCATTTTTTCATGTCCGCACTGGTAGCTGCAAGACTGAAGGAAAAATTAGGAATTCCTTTTGTAGTAACCTTCCATGCACTGGGCAAAGTCAGACGCTTACATCAAGGGAAACAAGATACGTTCTCAGACGGACGTTTTGCTATAGAGGAAATGGTTATCAAAGAAGCAGATCACATTATTGCCGAGTGTCCCCAAGACAGAGAAGATTTAATCTATCACTACAATGCAGACCAAAATAAAATTAGTATTATCCCCTGTGGATTTGACCCCCATGAATTCTACCCTATGAATAAACAGCTAGCACGTCTTCAGCTTAAGATTAACCAGGAAGCGTTTGTCATACTACAACTTGGACGGATAGTACCACGAAAAGGAGTAGACACCGTTATCAAAGCGGTAGGACATCTTTTGAGAAAAAGAGAAATACCACTAAAATTAATTATTGTCGGAGGAGACTCCAAAAAGCCTGACCCTGTTATCACGCCTGAAATTGGAAGACTGCAAAACTTAGCAAAAAAGGAAGGCATTACAATACACACTACTTTTACGGGAAGAAAGGATAGAAATGAACTACTCACTTACTACAATGCAGCTGATATCTTTGTAAGCACCCCTTGGTATGAACCATTCGGTATTACTCCTCTTGAATCAATGGCATGTGGAATCCCTGTTATAGGATCTGAAGTAGGAGGTATTCAATTTAGTGTAACCAACGGTAAAACTGGATTTCTGATACCTCCCAAAAACCATAAGGCACTAGCAGAAAAAATAACACTGCTCTACGAAAATCAAAAACTACGAGAACAAATGAGTAATGCTGCCATTAAACGGGTCAACACCTTCTTTACTTGGTCCACCGTTGCTTCTTCTGTTTCATCACTCTACGAAAAAATACTCTTCTCTAGTTTTACTCATACACAAGAACACCAAGATACCATTGATATTATAGAAAATAATTTTGATAACCTCTCTACAGTGATAGAAAATACAAAAAAAACGTTGCGTATTCCTATCTATCATGCTGCCTCAATTTTGGTAAAAAGTATTCGCTCTGAAGGAAAAATTCTGATTTGTGGCAATGGAGGTAGTGCATGTGATGCACAACATTTTGCAGTAGAACTAGTAGGACACTTCATGTTAGACAAAAGAACTGCACTCCCTGCTCTTGCACTCAATACTGACTCATCCATTTTAACTGCTGTTCCGAATGACTTTGCATTTACCGATGTTTTTGCCAGACAAGTAGAAGCATTAGGAAAGCCTGGAGATATACTTTTTGGCATAAGTACCAGCGGAAATTCTAAAAATATTCTTAAAGCATTTAAGCAGGCAAAAAAGAAAAATATGATCTGTATTGGATTACTTGGAAAAAATGGAGGTGCTTTAAAAGAGTTATGTGACATTGCTCTCGTAGTCCCATCAAATAATACCCAAACAATTCAGGAAATACATACCAACATTATTCACACCTTGTGTGAAATTATAGAAAAGCAACTCTTTTCCTCAAAAACAACTCCAAAAAAAGCACAGGTTGCATCACCACCTCACCCTAAGAAGGCATTGTACCAACTGAATTTGCAAGAAGAGGAGGAGGAGGAAGAATAATACTATGCATACATTAGAAGATAAAGTAGCAATTATAACAGGAGGAAGTCAAGGACTAGGAAAAGCAATCGCTACTACTCTTGCCCAAAATGGAGCAACAGTTATCATTGCTGATATAAAAGCAGAACAAGCAAGAGAGACAGCTAACCAGCTAATGGAGGAAGGATACAAAGCAAAAGGAGTATTTGTAGACGTATCTGAGGAAAAAGAAGTGGAAGATTTACTCTCAAAGACAAAAGAAAAGTACGGAACATTGGATATTATTATCAACAATGCAGGCGTTGATAAAACAAAATTGATTACTGATCTAACTGTTAAAGAATGGGATATGGTTATAGATGTCAATTTACGAGGACCCTTTTTGATGACAAAATACGCGTTTGATATTATGCAAGACCAGTCCACAGGAGGTCATATTGTAAATATAACCTCTACTGCTGCCAAACGTGCTTGGGCAGAAGCCTCTGCCTATCACGCAAGCAAATGGGGATTACTAGGATTTAGCTATGCCAGCCATGTAGAAGGAAGAGCATACAACATAAAAGTAACTGCAGTAATTGCAGGAGGTATGAAAACTCCTTTTTTACTAGAACGATTTCCAGATATTGATACCTCTACTTTACAAGACCCTCAGAATGTTGCTGACACTATCCAGTTTTTGCTTACAAGACCGGCCGAAACGGTTATTCCTGAAATTATGGTTATTCCCATGAAAGAAACATCATGGCCTTAATAAAAAAACTATGAAAAAGAAAGCAATTTTTATTGATAAAGACGGCACACTCACCAAAAACGTGCCCTATAACATAAACCCGAATAAAATATCTTTTCTTCCCGGAGCTGTCGGAGGACTTCGTGTATTACAAGAATGGGGATATGAGTTGTTTATTATTTCTAATCAGTCAGGCATAGCAAGAGGTTATTTTTCTCTCAACGACTTACAAGATTATTTTCAAACTTTACTCAAAAAACTGTCTGATGAAGGTATTTTTATCAAAAGTATTTATTACTGCCCTCATCATCCCGAAGGAGTTATAACCACTTATAAATCGTACTGTAATTGCCGCAAACCCCAACCAGGACTTCTTCAAAAAGCAGCTATCGATCATGATGTAGACCTCTCATCATCTTGGATAATAGGTGACATACTTAACGATATAGAAGCAGGAAAACGTGCAGGAACAAAAACAATTTTAATAGATAATGGTGGCGAAACAGAATGGGACCTGACTCCTAAAAGAACGCCTGATATCTTTGCCCCCACTATTTTAAGTGCAGTACAGGAAATACAAGAGCTTGATACCTACCATAAAAAAGATACTTATTACAAAAAAACAGTATGAACAGAAAAAACATTATCAAAAAATGGAAAAATCTAAAAATCATGGTAATTGGCGATGCTATGCTTGATATATACTTAAACGGCGAAAGCAACCGTATCTGTCGTGAAGCACCAGTACCCATTGTTACGATAAAGCAAAAATATGAAGCACCAGGAGGTGCTGGAAATACTGCTGTTAACATTGCTGATTTAGGAGCCCAAACTTATTTTGTATCAGTAATTGGAAGTGACACTGAAGGAAAAACCATACTCCATCTTTTACAAAAGCATCATATACGTACTCAATACCTGGCAGTTGATCAAAAAAGAAAAACAATTACCAAAGAACGTATTAGTGCTGATACTCAACTTCTGGTGCGTTTTGATAAAGGGTCTACACAATCCATAACAGAAAAAGCTGAAAAAGAAATCATAACAAATATCACAGCACTCTACCCTCACATGGATGCCATCCTCATATCAGATTATGGGTATGGAACCATTACCGAAAAAATTAAAAAAACAGTACAAGACCTTCAACAAAAATACTCACCTCTGCTTGTAATTGATGCTAAAAATCTTTTGGCTTATAAAGATTTAAAACCAACTCTTATAAAACCCAATTATGAAGAAGCAATACAACTCCTTGGATTAAAACATGCAAATACCACTAAAAACCGTATCACACAAATAGAAAAAGTAGGACACCGCTTACGATCCATAACCAACACTACTATTGCAGCAGTTACATTAGATATAGATGGAGCACTTATCTTTGATGGACAAAAAAAACCATACAGAACATTTGCCAACCCACAAGAGAACACAAAAGTAGCAGGTGCAGGAGATACCTATATCAGCGCTTTCACCCTAGCCCTAGCTGCCAAAGCTCCTCTCACAGAAGCAGCAGAACTTGCAAGCACAGCTGCTGAAGTTGTTGTACAAAAAGAAGGCACAGCCTCCTGTACACCCAAAGAAGTACTTCCTGCCCTTCCTCAAGAAAAAAAAGTAATCCGCACAAAAAAAGAGTGTAAAGAACTGATTGCAAAACTGAAAAAGCAAAGAAAACACATTGTATTTACTAATGGTTGTTTTGATATATTGCATACCGGCCATGTTACGTATCTTTCAAAAGCAAAGCAACTTGGCACCACCCTTATCGTAGGGGTTAATTCTGACACTTCAGTCAAAAGACTCAAAGGACCAGAAAGGCCTATTAACACATTTGATGATAGAGCCTCAGTTCTTGCTTCACTTGCAAGTGTCGACTACGTTATACCCTTTACCCAAAATACACCTATAGAACTGTTAAAAATAATTCAACCTGATGTATATGTAAAAGGAGGAGATTATACCAGAGAGACACTTCCGGAAACACCAGTTGTTGAAAAGTATGGAGGCATAGTTAGCATCATTCCTTATGTATTAGACAGATCAACTACCAACCTTATCAAGCGTATACGTTCTCTTGAAAAGAAAAAACAGTCAAAAAAATATACAGATTTTCAAGAAGGATTGTATGAAGAAGAAGAATAACTGGAAACAAGCAAAAAATGTACTGTGCATAAGACCGGATAATATGGGAGATGTTATTATGACGTCGCCTGCAATTCGAGCAGTAAAAGACGCAGTACCTGAAAGAAAAGTAACCTTACTCACCTCAATAGCAGGCAGTATTATTACTCCCTTTATTCCATCAATTGATGAAACAATCATCTTCGATGTACCTTGGATCAAAACAGAAGAAAAGAAAAATGGCCAAAAGTGTAAAGAACTGATTGATTTTTTAAGAACAAAAGACTTTGACGCAGCAATTATATTTACTTCCTTTTCCCAAAATCCTCTTCCTGCAGCTCTGGTGGCATTTTTAGCTGATATCCCTCTCCGTCTTGCCTATTGCCACGAAAAACCTTATGATCTTGTAACAGACTGGATACCGGATCCTGAACCAAAAGGATATATTAGACATGAAGTAGAAAGACAACTTGCGCTGGTTGCTACCATTGGTGCTCAGACGCAAAATACATCACTTCATGTATCACTTCCTCCAGATGCAAAGCAAAACGCACGTATAAAACTAGTAGAATCAGGTGTGGCTTTGGATATTCCCTGGGTCATCATACATCCAGGAGTAAGCTCTCTCAAACGTCAATATTCTCCCAGAGGATTTGCAGAAGTAGCAAGACACTTACACAAAAAAGGATATCAGATTCTTTTTACCGGTATATCTTCTGAAAAAAATCTCATTCAAGATATTCAAAAACTTGCTCAAATACCCTCTACTAATTTAGCTGGTCTTTTATCCATTGATGAATTGATGGGACTGTTAAGTCTTTCACCTTTACTTATTGCCAATAATACTGGACCTGTTCATATAGCTGCAGCCTTAAAAACTCCAGTCATTGATCTATATGCACTTACCAACCCTCAACACACTCCTTGGAAAACAAATTCTCATGTTCTCTACTTTCCCGTATCAAAAAATCTTCTTGATTCTTCTGGTTGCAACCAAATACCTTCTGAAAGTGAAAGATTAACAGGACCTGACATGATTGTTGAGAAAGCAGAAAAACTCTTAACTGAACACTACACCAAAAGAACTCAAACAATATGAAAGAAGTAACTATTCTTATACCAACGTATAATAGACCTACTGCACTGGTTGCTACCTTGACCAGCCTTGCTTCCCAGACATACACTAACTTTGACGTCGTTGTCTCCAATCAAGGGAATCCCACCATTCTGGAAGATCCTTCTTTAAAAACTGTTGGCCGAATCTTGCAAAAGCACAATAACCATGTAAAAATCATCAACCATTTTCCCCGTAAAGGCATGGCAGAACAACGGGCATTTCTACTGCAACAAGCAACTTCTCCCTACTGTCTTTTTTTGGATGATGATGTGGTTTTAGAACCATTTGTGCTAGAGCTCATGGTAAAAGTGATCAAAGAGCAACACTGCGGACTAGTTGGATCTGCAGTACAAGGCTTAAGTTTTCTCAATGACTTGCGACCCCAAGAACAAACAATTACGTTTTGGGAAGGCAGAGTTATGCCTGAAAAAATAACTCCTGGCAGTAGCTATTGGCAAAGACATAAAGTACATAACGCAGCAAATTTACTGCATATACAACAAAAGCTAGAGATCAATTACCCAAATTACAAAATTTACAAAATAGCCTGGGTAGGAGGCTGCGTATTGTATGATACACAAAAATTAAAAACAGCAGGAGGGTTTTCGTTTTGGAAACAACTACCTGACAAACATGTAGGTGAAGATGCACTCGCACAAATTCATGTCATAGAACGATTTGGCGGATGTGGCGTTTTGCCCTCAGGCGCCTATCATCAAGAACTGCCTACTACTATTGCAGAAAGAAAAGTCAACGCACCAGAATTTTTAAAAGAAGATTATGGAGGGTTATAAAACCTATCGGGTGATACACAATCAAAAAGAAGCAGAAGATACGCATGTTATCAGGGTAAAACCAGAAAAACAGGATTTTTTTTCCTTTCTTCCAGGACAATATGTTTTTATTAAAAATCCACAATACACCAAAAACCCTGAAGAACCCCATCCTTTTTCTATTGCATCTTCTCCTCAAAACCCAGATTATTTAGAATTTTGTATTAAGACATATGGAGATTGGACACAACAGATAGCAGATTTGCCCCTTGATTCTCTTTTGTATATATCAAAACCTCAAGGTCAATTCGTTTGGGACAACTCTGTCTCATATGCTGTATTTTTATTAGGAGGCATTGGTATAGCACCCGTTATGTCTATGCTTCGTACGATTCAAGATACCAAACAAAACCCACGCCTCACTCTTTTATATGGCAATAGAACGCCTGCAACAAAGGCTTATGCCCAAGAACTTGAAAACTTAAAAAAACAGCTACCTGCACTCTCTTTAATTGACGTTTACTCTGACCTTGAAAGTTCTGATCCTTTCAAAGGATATAGAGGGTTTATCACCGCTGATATCTTACAAAGGGAAGTTGAATTTGACCAAAAACCAACTTTTTTTATCATAGGACCTCCTATTTTTATTCAAAAAATGAAAGAGATCCTGTTTGATTTTTCCATTCCCTCAGAGTATATTAAAGAAGAGCTTTTGATAGATAAAATAGACCAAAAACCTCATGTATCCTTTTAACCAACTACTGAAAAACAGACATCATAAGGAGTGAAAAGTAACTTGATGTTTTTTAGGATCATACCCTATCTTTATCCGTCCACCTTCTTTTACATGTCCCTCAAGCATCTCCCGTGCTAGTTTTGTCTCTACTTCGTTTTGTATTTTGCGCCTTAACTCCCGCGCTCCATATTCGGGTATATATCCTTCCTCTGCTATGTGATTTACCAAGGAGTCATCAAACTTTACATCAATCCCTTGTCCTTTGGCAGTACTTTTTACTCGCTCCAATTGTAAATTGGTAATCATTTTCATCTGTTCTTGGATAAGAGGCTGGAAGATAATGATTTCATCAAGCCTATTTAAAAATTCCGGACGAAAGTGCTTTTTTAACAAATCCAGAATATCTTCTTTTATCTGCGCATACCTCTTTTTTCTTTGTCCATTCGCATCTCTGAGCGTCTCCTGAATCATATCAGAACCAATATTACTGGTAGCAATAATAACCGTATTCGTAAAATCAACCACCCGGCCTTTACTATCTGTAAGTCTGCCATCATCAAGTACCTGCAACAAAATGTTGTAGACATCAGGATGTGCTTTTTCTATTTCATCCAGTAATACTACACTATATGGTCTTCTTCTGACTGCTTCTGTTAATTGTCCACCTTCTTCATACCCTACATACCCTGGAGGAGCACCTACTAGTCTTGAGACGTTAAAACGATCCATATATTCTGACATATCAAGTCTAGTCAGGGCATCATCATCTCCAAAAATGACCCATGCCAATGCTTTGGCAAGTTCTGTTTTTCCTACTCCTGTAGGTCCCAAAAAAAGAAATGTAGCAATAGGGCGAGAAGATTCAGACAACCCGGCTCGTGATCTTCTAATGGCATCAGATACTGCCTCAATAGCCTCATCTTGTCCCACTACCCGCTTGTGCAACATCTCTTCCATACGCAAGAGCTTGTCTTTTTCTGCCTCTGTCAATTCAGACACTGGAATACCAGTCAACTTTGAGACAACTTGTGCAATATGCTTTGCTCTTACTTCCGCAGAACTGACTCCCATTTCCTTACGCCATTTCTCATCTTTTTTACCTTTTTGTGTCTCTATTTTATTGATCGATTCGTCAATTTCCTTTGCTTTTTTATATTGTTTTCGTCCTAAAGCAGCCTGTTTTTCCCGCTTCATACGACTTATCTCTTCCTCTAAATTTTTTATTTCAGGATTCTTTGAAGTTGATAAAATTCGCACCCGTGACGCTGCTTGGTCTATCAAGTCAATTGCTTTATCAGGCAGAAATCTGTTCTGTATGTATCTATCAGAAAGTTCTGCAGCAGCGACAATTGCCTCATCCGTAATTTTCACTTTGTGATGTGCTTCATATCTGTCTCTGAGACCATGTAAAATTTCAATTGTTTGTTCAACAGTGGGTTCAGAAACAAAAACAGGCTGAAATCGTCTCTCAAGTGCTGCATCTCTTTCTATATATTTTTGGTATTCACCCAGTGTTGTTGAGCCAATAAGATGCAACTCTCCTCGTGCCAATGACGGCTTAATAATATTAGATACATCAAGACCTCCTTCACCACTGGTTGCACCTGCTCCTACTATCGTATGCACCTCATCTACAAAAATGATAATTTCATCTTGATGCTCTACAATTTCATCTAAGACTGCCTTTATTCGCTCTTCAAACTCACCTCTATATTTAGAACCTGCAATAAGTGAATTAATGCTTAACTCCACTACCCGTTTATCCGCCAGTACTTCAGGTATCTCTCCACTTTCAATACGCTGGGCAAGACCTTCTACAATAGCAGTTTTTCCTACACCCGGTTCTCCAATAAGTACTGGATTATTTTTTGTCCTGCGGGCAAGTATTTCAATAGTTGTTTCTATCTCATCTGATCTGCCTATAACGGGGTCCAGTTTTCCTGCCCGTGCAAGTTTTGTTAAATCGCGTGAATATTTATCTAGTTGAGGAGTATTTGTTGCAGTTTTTACTCTTCCCTCTTGAGCTCCTTTTCCTACTACTTTTACTACTTGCTGACGAAGTACAGGAGGTGTTAATTTATACCTTTTTAATATCTCCCCTGCCAGTCCTTCTCCTTCAAGTGCCAACCCAATCAATAAATGTTCTGGTCCTATATAGTCATGGCCCAGCTCCCGCGAGACGTCAAATGATTGCTCTAACACATTTTTAATACGAGGAGATACTTGTAAATCCCCCTCTTTACCTTCTCCTGCTCCTCTAGGTGCATTTTCTTCGATATAATTATGGATTTCTACAGGACGGATTTTAAACTGTCTAAATATTTCTATTATCACATCACTTTCTAACAGTGCATCTAATAAATGCTCTGTATCTACTTGCTTTCTTCCCATCGCCACTGCTTTTTCAGCTGCTCGTTGGATAAGCTCTTTGGCATGTTCTGAGATATATTGATCAATATCTATTGATTCTCTGTTACGGGGAATAGGATGTCCTATATCAGATGATAATTGATTAAAATCGTCATAAAAAGGTGAATCAAAATTACCGAATCCGCTTTCTGCAAACAATGATTCAAATGGAGAACGATATTGTTTACGCCTTATAAGTCGCACATAATCATAATCACACACCTGCAGTACTTGCTCAACTCCATTGCGCACAGTACGTATAGTCCTTTGTGCTGGCCTTTCACGGCAAATATCACAAATTTGTTCCATGATTTTCCTTATACTACGTTCTCTCAATAAAAATCAGATAAAGAAACTTTGAGAATCATGTAAGGAAACATAAAAGAATGCACTCACGTCTAGTGAGCAGATTGAATACGTACCGTGCTTAGTATTTGCTCAACCACTTCATCAAATCCTTGATTTGAAGGATCAGCAGTACTATCAATAACAAGAAAATAATTTTCATTATGAAGAGGTGCATAAATATAATGATGTGTTCCTAAATTCTGAACATCAAAGGTTTTTCCTTTCACCCCTGCAATGTCCCTCTCTTGTATTTGACTAACTTTATCTTCTCCCAATACTTTAGCCAACATAGTGTGTTGTTCTTTTACTAATTCTTCAAAAGACAAACCTTTGTGAGAATCTGAAGAAAAAGTAAGACTTATTCCATCAAAAAACTCTCTATTAGCAACTTGTGTGGGTCCCCATTTACTCAGTCTTACCTCTCCATAAACACCTTCATCAATTTCAAAATTGGCAGGATAATCAACTGAAAAACGATGAAATGCTGATTCATACTTGCGCCATCCGTCTTTATCTGTTTCTGTAAAGGAAGGCACCTGGACCACCTGTACTACGGGATTGTTATCATGAGCAAAAGAAAAAAAAGAGACAAGGCTTGAAAAAGATGTGTTCATCGTTGTCCACTGCATAACTACAGTAAAAACAACTATAGAAGCAAAGAAAAGAATGTAGGGTATTTGTAGTACTATTTTTTTGTCCATCACTTTAATCAACTAATGAAAGTATAGAAGAAGAACATAAGAAGCTTTTCAGAACTAGGTAAGATTTACTAAAGAGGAATGAAAAACACATCTTTTTACTCATCATAACTCAGCCTACTATCTCTACTCCCCAGCATAACTCTGAAATAAAGCCCTAATACCATACCAAAAACAAACGTATACCATAAAAATTGGACAAAAGGATTTACCCCAATAACAAACCAAGGAAGTGTCATCATACGCGCAAGAATATAATAGTTAAATACCCATACTAAAAATCCAAACGCCATTCCATATAAAATGATTATTATATCTGAAACAGAATTAGGGAAAAAAAGTGCTAGCAAATACGCGCCTATTACTCCCAATACCATTGCATAGAGCAGGTTAAAAACAAGCGCCACTGCCAGAACAGTAGGAAACGTTACATCAGAGGGATCTCTTTGTAACAAAAAAGCAGCTATCAGACGGAAAGGATATAAAAAATTATTCTCTTGTATAGAGCCACTACTCAATGTCTCAGCAACAATAAAGGCAATACCTGCTAACAATCCTCCAATGGAACCCTGCAGTAATAAATTCTTTATATTCACTTAAAGTATAGTAAAAAATAGAGTTGAGTATTTGATAAATGAGGTGTTAGAAAATAGTAAGGATATATCAGCCAAAAAAATTTTTGCTTGAATAATTTTTATTGATCAATTCACCTAAATACGTAATTAAATACGCTTATCATAAGTGACAGACGAAAGGAATGATAATATTACTTCCGTCCCTCCTTACGCCGTTACCATATATCACACATCAACTTGTGAAGAGTTATGCATGAGTAATGCGTGGTCGTTGACTCGTAGCGCTGATACTCCAGAAAGAAAGTCCTGTCACAATGACTCCTAGAATTATGTCATTCCATAGAGGAACAGAACTTGCATACCCTAATATAAAGGGCGCCACAATAAGCCATACTCCAAAAAGTACATTCGCCCAGCTGAGCCAGGTTGTACTACGCGTTGGAGACATCATTCTAATAAGAGCTACACCACCGATAAGAATACCTAAAATAATGTCATTCCATCGGGGAGTAACTTCTGCATACCCTAAAATAAAGGGTGCAGCGATAAGCCAGACACCAAGTAAAAGATTTATGCCACTTGCTGTAGAGGCTTGACCTCTATTTTCCATAGTTTTCACCTCCTTTTCGTAAATCTATACATGCATGTATTCTGCATATATACGACATACTACTATGGGCAAATTATAAGGAAATAAAAGATGGGTAATAAATATGTAATAGGGAATCATTTTTGCTTGAATTGAGAGTAAAACATGCTACACTCTCACCAAAGAAAGAAAATTAAGTGAAAAATACGTTAAGGAATGTATAAAAAGTAACTATATGAGGAACCTATCCACCCTTGATTATATTACATTTATAATTTTAATAATTGGAGGCATAAATTGGGGACTTGTAGGGCTTTTTGGCATTGATCTTGTTGGCGCACTTTTTGGACCATTTAGCATACTTTCACGAATAGTATATATACTAGTAGGTCTTTCCGCACTCTATGTGGGATATGTAGTATTGCGCTCTCCTGAAAAGAGGTAGCCTCTTCTACTGTTTCATAAAATAAGCAACTATTTTTGATATTACATCTTCTGAAATATGAGACTGAAAAAAGGTATAGTTCATTTCTTCGGGAGTATGTTGCATAGTGACTGGCACTAACAAAAATTGCATGTTCTTTCGAAAATTTTTAATAACTGCATCAAATTGAATAACCGTATCCTTGTCATTCATGATAAGCACATGCGGAACTGATTTAGGCAGAAAAAGACCTCTTTCTGTTAAAATAAGCCGTGCTGTCTTGAAAAAAGCACGAGGATGTATCAGATGAATTGTCTGAGAAGCCACTTCACTAGATAGTCCTACAAGTCGCAAGTAGTATTTAAACAGCCGAGAAGTCCAAAAGAAATTATATAAATTTAAAATAGAAATTAATTCTAATAGCAGAAGAGAGGCATATTTTTCTACAACATTAATTTTTAAAACCTTACTATTTAAATAGGGTGAAATAGCCAGTATTCCTTTACACTGTTTATCAAGCTGCATATTATTTACCACTGCAAACCCAAAGGAAAGCCCTGCGATAAAGTAGTTATCTAGTTTTAACTCCCTTACTTTTTCCTCCACATATCGTGAATAACCAGTTAAAGTAATATCTTCTAATGGAGGAATCTCTTTCACAAATCCCGGTAGGTCAATACAATATGTATTGAAATACTCATCTAAAAAAGATAACAGCTCCTGAATCAGAATACTGTTGGACCCAAACCCTGGAATAATAACAAGATTTTGTTTTTTTATAAGCTTATCCCCTCCTCTGCAATTTGTGAACCAGAAATATACACTTGCTGATTACCTAGTACAGTACTATCTTCAATACCGACATCCTGAAAAGCAGTAAAGTCAAATGGTTCCACTGTCCCTTCCATACGTATAATTTGTTTTTCACGAACCGGTGCAACTCCTGGAGCAGACAATACCAACATACTTTTTTCAGTACTAAAAAGAGGTCCTATAAAGAAAACTCTTTCATTAACTACCTCCTTCACTTCTGTCTGTGCATACAAAATGGTTTTACCTGTAATTTGTTCAGCACTTGGTTGTTCACTCTCTTGAACAGGCGGGGTAGGACTTGGAATAACGGTTGGATTCGGAGAAGGAGTTACTACTGGTGTAGGAGTAGCTCTCTCCGGACTATCCATTTCTGGAGTACCATTTCTTCCCTGCTCTTGAGAAAAAGGCATGTTTGTTTGAGGACCAAGACGGAATGCAGGTACAGCATTGGTAAAAAATTGCACCACAAAAAGAGCCAATAGGATAATCGCTATACTAATTCCCGCAATAATAGCAATTTTCGTGCTATTCTCCATAGTATCAGTACTCTAATAGAAAAAGGTAATAACTTAAAAAGGCGAATGTAAAAAATATGAAAGAAGAGGTGTAAACGAGAAGCTGCCATCAAAACTTACTTCTTTTTTCGTTGCAATATCTTCCCTGCATGCCACGGCGTGCCAAGAAAGGGAAGAAGATATCGATCAAGCCCAATCCACCCGGCTACCCGCCAGGCAAGAATAAGCAATAACTCTCCCAAAAAAAGAACTGGATTCGTACTAACAGTACCAGCCAAAAGATAATTCATATTCATAAAAGCTCCAAAAAACGCTGCAATACCAGTAAATGCTCCCAAAATAAGTCCTAATCCGACTAATAATTCTCCAAAAGCAACAACTGGAGCAAAAAGAGAAGCATTGGGCAGCACAAAATCATGCAAAAATTGACCATACCACCCTGCGACATCAGGATGAGGACCAGCGGTTTTTTCAAGTGCTGACTGGACAAAACCAGTAAGAGCTACACCTGCTTTTTCTCCCACCCAGGCAGGATTATTTACTTTTCCCCATCCGGCAACTAGCCATTGCCACCCCACATATAACCGGAGAGCAAACCATAAAAAGGACAAACGAGTATCAGCAAATAACAATCTTGCTAACTTTGGTTCTGGAATTTGGGTAACTTGTTCTTGAGCAGCCATAAACCGTATCTACTTTTATTTTTCTCTATTCCTAGAGAAAAATCAAGATGTAAAAGAAACGATTAAATTCTAAGCACTAAATCCGAAATTCTAATCTTTTTTCTGCTCTCTGTTTACTTTTTTCTTCTTATTCCTGAATCTTAAATCATAAATCTTTTTCTTAATTCCTAATTCATAATTCTTAATTCTTCTTTCCAACTCGTTAACCTGTTAATGAAAAATAAATAATATCTAAACCCTAACCGCTATACGCTAATCACTAACCCCTAATTCCCTTCTCCCTCAAAAACAGGATGTAATGTTACCAATTCCATCTGATATGCATTCCATCGTTTGAACGCTTTTGATAAGGGAAGAACTCCTAACAAGTATCGCAAAAGAACCAATTGCTGCAAAATCCAACCTAGTAACCCAGTTAATTTCATAAACCCCAAATCAGCTACTGCAAATTTTCCTCTTAAAGGTACCACATATCCAAAATGGCGGTACTCATAATGCCTCAAATATTTTCCTTGAATAGATCGAGCTACATTTTCCCCTGCTACTGCACCCTGTTCTTCTGCCACCTGAGCTACAGTAACTGCCACACATTTGGTTTGCGGATCAATAAATGCAGCAATATCTCCAATAGCAAATATATGAGGATATCCTTCTACTTGCAGATTTTGATTTACCTCAATTTGTCCTCTTTCATTAAGAGGCAAAGAAAATTGCTGTGCAACACTGTTTGCTTTTATCCCTCCTGTCCATACAAGCACATCATATGGATACTCTTTACCATCATCAGTAAAAACTGTGTCTTTTGTTACTTTTGCAATACGCGCTCCAAAACAAAGATTCACTCCTCCTTTTTTTAATCTCTTCCCTGCAATTGCTGAGACTTTGCTATCCAACTCCTTTAAAAGACCTGAGGAACCTTGAATTACTGAGATTCCCATGCAACTATGTTTTCTTTCTTTTCCACACATTCTGCGCCGATACTCAATGACCTCTGCAGCAAATTCAGTACCAGAAAATCCTCCTCCTCCTATTACTACCTGCATGTTTTCTCCTGCTGCTGTTTTTTCTTTGAATTTTTCTTTGATAGTTTTTCGTATTTCTACTGCATCTTCTATGGTTTTGAGTGAAATACTATACTTTTCAAGTCCAGGGATATGAAAATAGTTCGTTTGACTCCCAAGTGCAATAATCAGATAGTCAAAAGGAATTCTTGTTTTGTCTGCCAGAATTACTACATTCTGCTGAATATCAAGCGTTTTCACTACTCCTCTCACCAGCCGTACTCCCCGAGGAAAAAGTTCTCTAAGAGGGATAGCTATATTTTTTTTCAATTCTTCTGCCGTAGCCACTTCATATAAAGATGGAGTAAAAAGATGATAGGCATTTTTATCTATAAGCGTGATACGCGTATGATCTAAATCGTTCTTTAAAAGTCGATGTACTGCTGCCACACCACCAAATCCTCCACCCAATACTACAACTTCTTTCATACCTATAATCCTACACTATCTAAAAGCATAATCTCAAATAACAGATGTAATATCTCTCTAACAAACACTCCTTTTAGCTTAAAAGACTTGTGATCTAGATCACAGATACTCCTTTTCTGTAGAGATACAATGAGCCGTGCAAGATAGGTATGGGATGAATAAAAAAAGAGAGATTACAAAAGAAACAATAACTCCTGACTTTCCTTTTGAGAAACATATGTACTCCTACGTCTCTAAACAAAAAAATGTCCTTCCTAAATCCACAGAAAAATTGGTGAATCAGCTGAGAATTGAGCTTGAAGGAGCAGAAAACGAATTATTCACCTTACGCGACATCCTCTCTTCCTTTCCTGATCCCATCCTCATCACTACAGAAAAACGTACCATTGAATACGCCAATAGTGCGTGGGAAAAAGAGACTGGATATACCCTCTCAGAAGTTATCGGCAAAAAGACAACATTTCTGGATTCTAGAAAAACACCAAAACATGTCTATAAGTCACTACAAAAAACACTAAAAGAACAACATCCTTTTACCTCTGAAGAATTCATAAAAAAAAGAAAAGATGGAAGTGAATTTGTTTCGCGATCTACGATTTTTCCTATTTATAAAGACCAGAAGTGTTGTTTTTATGTAGAAGTCTTGCAAAATATTACAGAAAGGAAAAAAGATCAAGAGCTAAAAAATTATCTCGCACTTCTTGTCCAGACTTCACAAGACGCTATTATAGCCAGCAACAAAGAACATATTATTACCAGCTGGAATCCTGTAGCAGAAAAACTATTTGGCTATACAGCACAAGAGGCAATCGGAAAACCAATGACTATACTCTATCCAACTGAGACAATAGACAAAAATCAGAAAATGATGAATACACTCCGAAGAGGAAAAACAGTACGTGGTCTTGAAATGGTAAGAAAAAGAAAAGACGGGTCTCTCGTAACCATATCACTCACAAAATCACCTATTAAAATAGGTGGTAAAATTATGGGATTCTCAGCAGTTGCACGAGACATTACTGAGCAAAGAAGAATTGAAAACCTAAAAACCGAATTTCTCTCTGTTGCATCTCATGAACTCAAAACGCCTATTACCACTCTCACCCTTATGGCAGAAGTACTCCAAAAAAAAATAACAGACAAAAATCACCAAAAACATTTACTGGTCATGGAAAAAGAGCTCAAAAGATTAACAGAGCTTATTGATGATTTACTGGATATCTCCCGTATAGAAACAGGAAAACTCCATTTTGCAGAAGAAAAAGTAGATCTTGAAAAATTTACTGCACACGTTGTCCACAAAATGAGACTGCTAGCAGGAAGAAGAAAAATACATTTCTCATCTCATGTCTCTTCTCATACTGAAACATACCCTTTTGTTTCATATGTAGATCCACATAGAATAGAACAGGTCCTCACCAACCTTATCACCAATGCCATTAAATACTCTCGGGTAAATACTCTCATTGAGGTATCTATACAACGTAAAAAAAATAATATTATTATTTCTGTTAAAGATGAGGGAGAAGGAATTAAAAAAGAGAATATAAAACAACTTTTTGATAGGTTTTACCAAGGACCATCTAAAGCTCCTACCGGATTTGGACTTGGCTTATACGTGGCAAAAGAAATTATGGAAAAACATAAAGGTAAAATCTGGGTAGAATCAGAGTTTGGTAAAGGAAGTACCTTTTTTATTTCCCTACCCATTAAGCATCAAAAATCCTAATACATTTTCCTCTTCACATGCTACAATAAAAAAAGAGACTCCTTTTAAAAAAATTGAAAGAACTAAATAGTTTTTTTGCAAAACAGAAAGAGATAAAAGTGAAAGGTGGAGAACCTATTATCCTTCCTGGGGAGTCAGCTAAAGGTGTTTACTTCATCAAGAAGGGTTTTGTCAGACAGTATATACTTACAGAAATTGGAGAAGAAAAGTCATATGCTCTTTATAAAGCTGGAGAAATTTTTCCTGTTATATGGACACTCAAAAATGTACCGGAAACAAGTTCTTATGATGCCCTCACCGATACTGAACTTTTATTTGCAAAACGGAAGGACTTTCTTACGTATATAAACAACAACCCCACCGCTCTTCATGAAGTCGTGATGGTACTTACTTCCCTTTTTGAAGCGTTTTCAGACCGAATTAACAATTTGGCTCTATCCAAAGCTCAATCACGAGTTATAGCTCGCCTGCTATCTCTCGCAAAGCGATTTGGAATAAAACAAGGTGACAATATAGTTATCCAAGCTCCTCTCACCCATAAAGATATTGCCAATTCTATCGCAACTACCCGCGAGACAACGAGCAGAGAAGTTGAAAACCTCATTCACAAAGGAATCATTTCTTTCAAGAAAAAACAAATTGTAATTCACAATTTGAAAAAATTACAAGATGAGCTTTCACTCTCTATCACTGCTAAAACATAAAAAACGTGAGATACATCACTGAAATATGTCCCCTCTTTTTGACATACTGAGGAGCAAGGAGGTGAACAATTAACAATCTATGTATTTTGAAGATATTGAAGAGCTCGCAGAAAAAAACAATAATTTTAGAGAGGTACTATACACAGGCAATTACGCACAACTCGTTCTGATGAATGTACCTGCAGAAGGAGATATTGGAGAAGAAGTACATCATAGTACTGACCAAGTCTTAGTATTTACTGATGGGGAAGGAAAAGCAGTAGTAGATGGCAAAGAATTCCCATTACATGAAGGTGCTGTAGTTTTTGTACCTGCTGGAAAAACACATAATATTATCAATACTGGCAATGGAGATCTAAAACTATTTACCCTCTACGCTCCACCAGAACATAAGGATGGAACTATCCATCAGACAAAAGAAGAGGCCCAGCAGGCAGAAGAGGAACATTAATCTTTCTTAGATTCATATCTTACCTCCAAATCAGCAGGAGCTAGATACATAGCCTGCTCGTCTTTGTTGTAGGTTTTATAAAACCGTTCCTCTGCCTTCACATACATTTCCAAAATGTGTGTAGGCATATGCCATGTTGTCTCTTCAAAACGCACCTCTGTTACTACATATTCTTCTCCTTCTTCTACTGCCACATTATCCATCGTCTCAATAATTCGTGAAATAGGTATCCTTACATATGCAACTTTCTCCCCAGCCTGAAAATATAAAAATATATCTTGTGCTTTTTCTGTATTTTCAGCTAGCCCTTCTTCTGTTGCAAAATGATAAGCTTGTTCAGCCATTGCAGATACATTCAGTACTTCAATTATCCTTTTTTCTTGAGGACTCAGCTCTTTTCTTTCTTTATTTTCTCTTTCCATTCTCCATTTTACTTATACATGTTTTTATATAAGAATAGGGTCAAATTAAGGTAAGAATTGGCTATACGCAACAAAAAGCAGGTAAAATGGGAAACTAACTATATATGAGAAAAGCCCTGGGTATACTGGCACAAAAACCAGATACCCAGGGTAAGATACAATGGCAGGTCACTTCCTTATGGGAAGACTCCTCTGTCCTCACAGCAGGGACCTATCCCCCCACCAGGCATATCAACTAGTAAATTATAATGGAGATATCGTGCGATGGGGTATGTGTCATGGGGCTGTAGCCCCTGTCCTAAAAGGAAACTCAGCACCCCTATCACTACTTCGTCTTTAATATCCCCACCAATAACCGTTTGCAATCGTGCACAAAAGTTCACCTCTCCTTTTTTCTGCAAGTGAATAACAAACTTTGTACAAGCACCTTGCTCAGTAACTGGTGCACTTTTAATACAAATATACAGAAAATGGGGAAATAATTTTCTAGGTACAATAAGGCACATAATTGCGACCCTTTCACGATGGAGCTAAGTAACTGTGCCAAAGAGCAATTCAAAACTGCAAGGGCAATTTCCAAGCAGTTTTGATTAGCGCCATTATAGCAAAGGTGTCAAGAGTTTTAAACGTTTTTTCTAAAAAGGCACAGACCCTAGTCTTAGAAGATTAAAGAAAGAATAGTATAAATAGGATGAAGTACAAAACCTAGCAAAAAACTACTGTCTTCAGGTATCAGATTTTTTACTTTTGAGGCTTGAAATTAAGTGCAGCAGAGTTAATACAATATCTTTTTCCTGTTGTTTCGACAGGCCCATCATCAAAAACATGTCCTAAATGAGAGCCGCAATTGCTGCACAGTACTTCGATTCTGTGCATACCAAAACTAAAATCATCACGAAATTCAACATTTCCTTCTATACTTCGGTCAAATGACGGCCATCCACAGTCAGAATCAAATTTTGTCTCAGATGAAAATAAGGGCTGTCCACACGCTCCACACTCATACATACCACTTTCAAAGTTTTGGTAAAATTTCCCAGTAAATGGCGCTTCTGTTCCTTTTTCCCGCAACACTCGATATTGTTCAGGAGTTAACTTTTCCTTCCAGTACTTCTCAGGCATATTTTTCATATCTTTTCCCATACATATATTATAGCAAGCCCATCAAGACGAGCTCTGTTTACAGAAAATAATTTCAAACCTCAGATCTCAAATTACAAATATACAACTTAAATCCAAGTTAGTATTAAGTATAAAATAGCAAGTATGAAGTGTATGCTTGCTTAAACTCTAAGCACTAAATTCGAAATTCTAAAACTTACCGTCATCGCGAAGGAGCACTAGCTCCTGTGGCGATCTCTGTTGATAAGGGGATTGCTTCGCTTTGCTCGCAATGACGTTTTTGTTTTCTGTTCTCTGTTTACTGTTTTCTTCACATTCCTAAATCATGAATCTTTTTTCTAGCTTTATAAACTTTAAAAACTTTATAACTTTATAGACTCCTTAACTAATCGCTATACGCTTGAATAAGTCGCGATACATTTCGGACGATGAAGGAGACGGGATGTATGGGAAGTG
>CAYRUR010000003.1:0-129677 GCA_964427615.1 uncultured Gammaproteobacteria bacterium
CAAGCAAAGCTTGTACTAGGCTAATACCATGGGCGTAAGCCCATGGAAGTTTATTTGTATATGAGAGATAAATTGTATATGAGAGATAAAAAATTGGCCATTGAAATTAATAAACCTGCTCGTGAAGTTTTTACTTTTACTCTCAACCCATCCAATACACCTCTTTGGATAGATTCTATTGTCAAAGAAGAAGTAAATGAACAACCTGTACGTGTAGGGAGTATTTATCGGAATGTAGGGAAAGATGGTAAATGGTCGGAGTATGTAGTAACGAAGCTTGATAAAAATAAAATGTTTGAATTTACTTCAAGAGATGGTAACTACCACGTGAGATATACGTTTAAGCCCATAAGTGAAGAGATTGTTGAGATGGAATACTATGAATGGGTAGATACAGGAGATTTAGAAGAACCTTTTACGCAAGAAGTGTTAAAAAAGTTAAAAGATACTTTAGAAAGTAATAAATAGATTATCGATAGCACATTTTCCAAAACCTTGTTAATAAAAATAGAAATGCTATGCTGGTGGTGTGAAATCAGTAACACAAAAACATAATTTTGGTTGTGGGGTAGCATGTGTAGCTTTTATAACAGGAAAGAGCTATGGAGAAGTAGTATCTGTGTTAGGTGAGAAAAGGGCTGAAAATGAGGGGTTTTATTGCAGGGATTTAGTATCAGCTCTTTCAAAGTTTAGTTTAGCCTATACATACAAGTACGTTAAGCCTCGTATTCAAAGGCAGATACACCAAGATGGAGTAATTGTATTTATCAAAAGATCCAAAAAATATCCAGCAGGTCACTACTTGGCAAGACATAATGGTTTATGGATGGATCCATGGGTAAATTTCCTCCACAATGGTGATGTGTACTCTGCAAAGTCAGGGTTTAGAAAAAGGCTACCTGGAAAATCAATTTATGCCTTACTTCCTGTTAGTCTACTTAGCAACTCTGGTACAATAAAGATATGAAAAAAAAGATATTAATTTTCATGTTGATACTCGTAGCATTGATTGTAGGATTTTTTATTGGGAGATCTTATACACGTTTTAATATCTCTAAAGAATTTAATTGTCACGATATAAGAAACTTTCATGCTGATTATTTGCTTAAGCATTACATAGAAGCCTTTAACACCAATCAAAGCAATCCGGATCGTCAGATAAATCAAAGAGCTTCTGATCTTAACGCAAAATTATTTGAAGTTTGCATGACAAATCCACAGCCAATAAAAATCGAGGAAAAACCTCTAAGGAATAATTAACCTTGTGAAACTAGGAAATATAAAACTTCAGGACGGTTTTCTTCACTGTATTGTTGACTTATGTCTTTTGTTTTTTAGATAAACGGGATAAAATCAGACTTTTTCTATCCAGGGCACGCCTTTAAATAAATAACTCAAAAATAAAGCAATATAAAAATTTAAGACTTAAACTTATCTCCTTAAGCAATTTAAGATATAATAAAAATGTTACTTTTTCCAATTCTTCCGTTTACTTATATAGAACGGTCGAGTTGGGTCATTTAAATATGCTGAAACCGCCGTTCGAGGATGTAGTAAAAAAATATATTAGACTTGTGTACTTTTTTGCAAAAAAGTCCTTATCTGAACAGGCAGATGTGGATGATATTGTGCAAGACACTTTTCTGAAGGCAATGAAAAGATATAACCAATTTACATTTAAAAGTGAGGGTGAACTAAAAAGTTGGCTCCTTACTATTTGTAGACATTTAATCATTGATTTTATTAGAGAAAATAAAAAGGTAATTCCTCTGCAGAATGAGGATATTGAGTTTTTTGATGAAAAAGGAATAGAAGATTTAATAGATGCAGAAATTACACGCTCAAAAGACATTAAAAAAATTAAGGAGGAATTGAAAAAAATGAAGCCTGTAGAGCAGGAAATAATAAGGCTTCGAGTTGTTGAGGAAATGGAATTTAAAGATATAGCTGTTGCATTAGGTGTTAAAGAAGCAGCGATCAAAATGCGCTTTTACAGGTCGATTATTAAGCTAAAAGAAACATTATTATGAAATATAGAAACATAATCAAATTAATATTCGAACAGGAGGAACAGAAGGAAGTAAAGCATATAAAAACATTAGAAAAGCAAATCCTTACAAAAATCCATGATGAAGAAAGCCTAGACAGAGAAATGGGAAGTCATTTTCAGTCAAAGAGATCCATCTGGAATGTCAAAGTACCTTATTTGCTTGCAATAACTATCATAGTGGTTTTTTTAATTAGCGCCACTACTTCTTCTGTTTCAGCAAAAGGTTCTGTTATGGAAGTGCTTATAAATTTAAGGAATGCACTTCAGCAGGAGTTAACAAACCTCCTTACGAATGACCTATCTTATAGAAATAAGAATAGTCAAAAATATCAACAAGCTCAAGAAGAATGGTGCTCTGTAAGTGCTAGATCACCTGAACAACGCGAAGTGGCAGTAGCTGCTATAAGAGACTTTTTGGATCGGCCAGATGCAAAAGTTGAATACGAGTGTATTAGAAATCCAAAAAGTAATTCTAATGAGCAACCCCAAACAGAAAGCTACATCGTAAACTTCGATAGATTCATTATCGATACAAAAACAAATCGAGTAATTGAGATGTCACCTAAAGAAGGAACATGGGGTAAAAACAAAGATGGTACGCTTTGGTTTAGTCCTCAAAAACAATATGATTATACTCCTCGCTATACTCAAAGCCAGGTAGAGCAAATAGCCCAGGAGTTTATTGCCAGTCACGAAAAAGCGCTAGGAAAGCTAAATTTAAACAATCTTACTTTAAAAGCTGCTACGAAAGATGGTGGAGAGGGAAGAATAAACTATGTTTTTATTTGGAAGGGTGAGCAACAATACAGGGACTCCTTCACTCCACAATTAACTATTACCTTCACTCAAGGAGGGCAATTAATTTCTTTCTTTAATGAGTTATCTAAATAGAAATATCCGAGTAATTACTAGGATGAAATAGCACTTGACAAATCTCGACAATTTTGAGATGCTCTTAGTATGGTAAGTAAGAAAAGTAAGAATAATCTTATTTTATTCGACTTATTCTATGTTGATTCTTCAACTTACAACAGTAACTCTCTACAATTTTTTTACTTAGGAACTCAGGTTAATTTTTGTAAACTCCTGAGTTTCTATTAATTACAGATAAGGGAGGAGGTGAAAAAGAAAAGCTATGAGGATAACTAATCTACTGCCCAAAAAAGCTCTGCTAGTTCTTCCTTTGTTTGCTGTCGTACTTTTCGCGGGTATTGCTGCACAGATTGCTCCTGTTGGAGCACAACAAGATCCTAAACAAGCGAAGGCTGATGCTCTTACGAAGAAATTGCAAGATGCCATTGCTGATGCGCAAAAAAATGGTGAATTCACTACTGATGTTCATGGTGAAAGAGTATACGCTGGAGAAACTGCTAAAAAGATGGAGCAACTTCATAAGGAGATCGCTAATGAGCTCCGAGAGCTCTATGCTCGTCCCGCTGAGGAAAGGGCTGTAACGATGAGAGCTATTGATGAATGGAATAATCGTTTTCTTTACAAAGTTCCGGGACAGCCAAAGCAAAACCTTAAGTATGGAGGTAAACATGGAGGAATTGGTAACTTTCAGAAAGAGTTAGAGGCTTATTATTCAGAAGACTATGCTTATCAAGTAGATTCCAAAACCAATAAAGTTATTGATGTTTACATCAGACCTAAGGAACAAGGTGAACCTAAAGAATTCCTCGATATGACTGAGCGTTACAACGTCGATCAATTAGAACAAATGGCTCGTGAGGTTATTAATGCGCAGAATTTAGGAGTAAATCTTGATAACTTAAAGCTAGAAAGAGGTAAAAAGATAGGTACATTCTTCTTTACCTGGACCGGAGATGAGGGTAAGTCACTACAAGTTGCCTTTACCCAAGGTGGACAGTTGATAGGCTATACCAACCAGGGCTTTTTTAATAATCTATGAAAAGAATAATAAACGTTATGTTTAGCCTAGTTGCAGTAGTCTTGATGTTGTTTAATGTGTCAGGAGTGGATGCCTGGAATGAGAGGAGTATTGTATGTACTGGTGGATCTTACTTTGATTTGTTTGGCCCTTCTCAATATTGGACTGAATTTGGCAATTATGGTTGGTGTCATAATCCAAATAATTGGTGTGAGAATGGTCAATGCTCTAATCAATCGCCATATAATGGAGTATCGTTCAGCATGTGGAGAACGTGGTCGGGATGCGGATCGCCAGTGAATGAAGCACGGTGGAATATGGGGAATATCGCTCAATGGAGTTACTGGTATGGTTTTATACCAAGTAATCACGCAACTGCTGTTGCTCCTTATACTCTCACTTATCAAAATGGAAGCTCTTATCACTTCAGTTTAAACCAGAATAATTACTATAATCGATGGGTATCTTTGCCAACAACGCAGAACTACTACCAGATTATGAATACCTGGTTGTCTGATAACCCATGTCAAGGAACGTATGAAATAGGAGTTGACGAAACTGAGATTTGTCGAGAGGAAAGTGGTACATCTGCGTGGTGTCCGGGAAGCCATAATCCATAAGTTTATGGAAGTAGGAGTCTAGCCTCCCAAGGGAGGCTAGATCTCCCAAATTTATAGAGTACGAAGAATTATTTTATTTTGTCATAAATTATAAGGTAATTGTGTACAAATAGTATATATAAACATGAAAGCAAGAAAAATAAAAATTACACGAGGTATGGTTTTATATGTGTTTTTACTTATTGCCTTAGGTGCAATCTCTTTTTATATTTTTAGGCAACGCATAGATCAAGAAGCATTTGCGCCAGTTGATTTAAATGAACATCACGGGAAAACTATAGCAGAATACTTCATGGAAAACTTAAAGATGCCTGAAGCTGATGCTAAGAAAGCAGCTGATATGGGAGTAAGTTTTTATGTTACTGAAAATATGACACTTGATGCTCTTATAAGTAATCTAGCTTATTATGGCCTGGTGAAGGACGAAGAAGCCCTTAGGTATGCTTTGGAGCATGTTGAAGATACACACCCAGCAATTAAACCAAAGGCAATAAAAATTGGAAAAAATGATATAGATAGAGGTGTTTATGGAATCGGAGCGAAGATGACGGCTTGGCAAGTAGCTACAATACTTGTTAATTACCCTCAAGAAATAAAAACTGACTATGGAAAAATGTTCATGCCTGGTGGTCCCTATATGGGAGAGCCACGTATTCGTCCGCCAAAGTAAATAAAATTTAGTAGAATAAGCATATGAAACTAGGAACCTTATTATTTATTGTTGGAATCATCGTAGTATTTAGTTTAATTATCAGAGCCTTTTCAAAAAATAATTTCGAGCAGATATCATCATTTGTTCCAGTTGAAGAAGTTAAAACATCTCTGAATTTAGAACTTAAACCCCGGAGAGTGCTCAAACCTAACGAACAATTTGTTGGAGCAGTTGCTATGTATATCCAAGTACCAGAGAATATGCGCTTTCGAAAAGAAGATGTAGGAAATGATCCAGGTAGGCCAGTAGATGCTTCGTTTTTTATTGAAGAAGGCAGTAAGGAGAATCCCGCATACCAATTATATGGGCTAGTCCAAAAGAATGGATCAAAAGCACTGCTAGAACAAGCAAAAAAGAGTATGGATTTTGCAACTGTTAAAGAAATTACGGTGGGCGGTTATAGTGGGATTGAAGGATTAGTTACAGGACCAAAAGCAAGATATCTCACAGTTATTATTAAAGGTGATAAAATTATCTCATTTTCAACAATACCATATACCCAGGAAAATAAGAAAATTACTGGTAAAATACTCTCGACTATAAGCTTTCAATAATTTCTGGGCGTGTGAGTTAAGATACAGTCAAGAAAATAATTTTGTATATATTATGATCTAAATTGTAATGGATATATTAGTCGTTGAGCTTTACAAATATGAGGAAATACACTTTTTTACTTTTTCTTTTTAACAAGATCACTTTCTTCAAAAAGATCTTGTAAACTTTTTGTAAAGCTCTCAAAAGCATTTGCGTTTAAAACAGTGAAATAATTGGTACCAGGAATACCGGTAAAAATTAGAGTATCACCTGGTTGTAAGTTTTGTGCTTTTCTTAACTTTGCCGGAATGACCAATTGCCCTCTAGAACTTATTGGAGAAGTGCCAAAAACAATAGTCTTTGTCTTTTTTTCCTTTTTTTGTTTATCGTGATCTCTCATATGTTGAAATTACATTACATGGAATTAAACTCAACTTAAAAAGAGCTTAAAACTTCTTAATTAGAGTAGCACGTATTATACAACAAATCTAGCTAGAATACCCTTTTAAGAGTAGTAATAAAGTATTATCTTGAGAAGATGGTAAAAATCAAATGTTTATCTTTAAACTCACATTTCTTTATTGATAAAAGCCCCTATTTTTGCTAATATGAATCGTGCCGCAAAGGAAGCAAAAAACTAAATATATTTTTGTCTCCGGTGGTGTTATTTCCGGCATCGGAAAAGGAATAACCGCCGCATCTATCGCTCTCCTCTTAAAAAAAGCAGGATATACCGTAGCCCCCATAAAATTTGAAAATTATCTCAATTTAGATGCAGGAACTATCAATCCATTAGAACATGGTGATGCTTTTCTGTGTGAAGATGGGACAGAAGCAGATATGGATATTGGAACCTATGAGAAATTCCTGGATGAGGATATGGGGAAGGAAAACTTTGTTACGATGGGTAGGATTTACCAGACAGTAATTGAAAGAGAAAGACGCTTTGAATACGACGGTGAAGATGTAGAGGCAATTCCACATATTACAGATGAAATTATTTCACGTATTTATCATGTAGGTAAGGTAAAAAAGGCTGATATTGTACTCGTAGAATTAGGAGGGACAGCAGGTGAGTATCAAAATGTTTTTTATTATGAGGCGTCTCGTATTTTAACTTTTAAAAATCCTCAGGACGTCATTCATGTGCATGTTTCATACGTCCCAACACCTCAGCATCTAGGAGAGCCAAAAACAAAACCAGTACAACTCTCCGTGAGAACGCTTAATTCTATGGGAATCCAGCCTGACTTTATTGTTGCCAGATCTGAAAGATACTTGGATAAAAGAAGAAGAGATAGATTTGCTATCTTTTGCAATATGCATCCTGAAGATATTATTTCAGCACCGGATTTGGAATCAGTATATGAAGTGCCGCTCATGTTGCATCAGCAGGGAATGGATGAGCGGATTTTGCAAAAACTAAATCTTCCAGTTAAAAAGCCAAATCTAGCATCTTGGGAGAAAATGATAAAAAAAATCAAAGCAGAAAAGAAAAAGACAGTAGAGATTGCTATTATTGGCAAATATTTTTCAACTGGAGACTATAAATTAAAAGATGCGTATGCAGCGCTTTTTGATGCAATAGATCATGCATCTTGGGAAGCTGATGTCTCTGTAAAGACAAAATGGATTAGTGCTGAAGATGTCGAGAAAAAAGGAGAGAATATCATTGGCAATCCAGATGGGATTATTGTGCCAATTGGTTGGGGAGAGCGGGGAGCAGAAGGTATGATAACCGCAGCTTCTTATGCCAGAAGAAAGAAAATACCGTATTTAGGGCTTTGTTATGGTATGCAGTTGGCAGCAGTTGCCTTTGCACGTGATGTTTTGGGTTGGAAAAAGGCAAATACTGCTGAAAATGACAAGAAATCTTCTCATCCTGTTATTCATATCATTCCTCAACAAGAGGAAAATCTAAAGAGAAGAGCATATGGGGGTACCATGCGGCTGGGATCTTGGAAGCAAAAAATAAAGAAGGGAAGTAGAGCTGAAGCAATTTATAGAGCCTATGGTGATTTTGATGATGATAAGAACAATATTGCCAGTGAAAGACACAGACATAGATATGAATTCAATCAAAAATATGAAAAAGAATTTGAGGAGCAGGGCTTAGTAATTTCTGCTAAGTCAGTGGTTGAAAATTTGGTGGAAATTATTGAATTACCAGAAAAAGATCATCCTTTCTATATTGCCACACAAGGACATCCAGAATATAAGAGCAGACCTCATCATCCACACCCGCTTTTTGTGGAATTTTTGAAAGCAAGCGGAAAGAGCGCTAAGTAAATGGCGTATAGCGTTTAGGGTTTAGTTTAAACAGTAAAATAGGTCGTCATTGCGAGTGTACACGAAGCAATCCCCTTGCCAACAGAGATCGCCACAGGAACTACGTTCCTTCGCGATGACGGCAAAGTATAAGCTGGATTCTTTAGGTTTTCGAATGTAGAGCTTAGAATTTGTTATTGGGGGTTTAGAATAAAACATCCACCACCTTGTCATCCTGAATCAAGTTCAGGGTCCAGAAAAAGAAGACATGGATTCCAAATCAAGTTTGGAATGACATCTTTTATATGTTTTAGAGTTTTTCCTATACGCTAGACGCTAATTACTAAGCGCTCATTATTGCATTTAATACTCAAGGTATAGTATAATTTGCAGGTTATGGAAAATTTACAGGAGTTTCCTTTTCGAGTTGGTGACACTATTAGCGTTTCTCAGAAAGTAAATGAGGGGAAGCGTGAGCGTGTGATTGCATTTAAAGGACAGCTTATAAAAGTAAAAGGTGCAGGCGAGAATAAAATGTTTGTCGTCAGACAAGAACTCGGTGGTGTAGAGGTAGATAGAATTTTCCCATTAAGTTCTCCAACTATCTCAAAAATTGAATTAGTTGCAAAACCAAAGAAAAAAGTCAGAAGAGCCAGACTCTTGACTGTATCTCCTAAGAAATAACTTTTTACCCCTTTTCTTTTGATTTTCAGTACAATAGAACGTATGCAGACTTCTTTTGTTGGAAAAAGAGGAGAAGAAATAGCAGCGCATTTTTTAAAGAAAAAAGGATTTTCAATTCTTGAAACCAATTTCCATTCCCGTGTTGGTGAAATAGATATTATTGCTAAATCCTCTGAAACATTGGTATTTGTGGAAGTAAAAACACGTACAGGCAAATCTTTTGGAACACCAGCTGAGGCAGTAACTGCCAAAAAGCTACACGCCATTATCAGCACTGCTTACTATTATTTACAGATGAAAAATAGAAAAGAAGAAAATATACGAGTTGATGTAATTGAAGTTATAAAAGAAACGACAGGGGAAATAACCATAAATCATTTGGAAAATGTTACGCTGTAAATATTAGTATAAAGTATTAAGAAGTAAGTATTAAGTAGAAAGATTCAGGATTTAAGATTCAGGAATTAAAAATAAAGAGAAAGTTAAAAGTTAGAAGGCAAAATGCAAAAATGCAACTCAAAAGTAAACTCTCGATCATATCGGAGTAAAAATTTGAAAACAACTTAGGAGTGTAAGTTAAGATAAACTGAACGTAAACACGTCATCCTGAACTCCGATTCTATCGGAGTGACTTTGATCAGGGATCCATAAAAAAAACATAGATTCCAAATCTAGTTTGGAATGACAGTATGAGAGAGAGTTACTTGCTCCATAAACTTTTGACTTTTTACTTGTACTTTTGATTTTTAATTTTTAAGTTTTGACTTAACTTAAACAAATACTTCTTTTTCTTCCTCTTCTGTGTTCATTTTGGGATCAATTAAAAATCCTTGCAGATCTTTTCTTCCCACAATCATAGGAAAGCGTAGTTTTGATCTATCGGCGATAGATGCAAGTGTTGTTATTTTTTTTCCTGCCATTTCAAAAGTAAGACTTACCACAGGCCTGAGGCTTTCACCGCTGGCTGAGGTGACCGGAACTTTTTTAAGTGATTTTACTAAGTCCAGTTTTTTGGCAAGCTCCATATCTATAGATGTACGGTAAGCTCCAGTATCTAGTTTGGCTTTTACATTCATTTCCTCTTCTGGTCCTTTTAAGGTCACTTTTTGAATAACAGAAATTATTTTTGGAGATACCTGTACTTTTGCTGAGAAGGGTTCTGCAAATAGTGATTTGGCGACCTCTGTTCCTCTTTCAATATTAGGTACATGCATATGCTCCACACGCTCTAATCTTTCTCGCAGAGATGCTTTATTAGCTATTTGGATAGAAAGACCTGGACGAGCGTTGATTTCCAGTACCACTGGTCCTTTTTTAGCGTCAAAGACAATATCAACTCCTGCATAATCTAGTCCTGAGGCTAATTGTACTTGTGCAGCTAGACGTAGTAATTCATCCCAGTCAGGTACTTTTGTTCCTCTGATTTTTAACTTAGTGCCAGGTAATGTATACACATTTCTGTCCTTATATACCGCATGTGTAGTTATGCCTGTTCTCATATCTATGCCAATACCTATTGCTCCTTGATGCAGATTGGCTTTTCCTCCTGATTCCTCCGTTGGGATACGGATCATGGACATGACAGGCACTTTATTGAATACGATAAAACGAATATCAGGAATACCTAGATTGGTCAGTTTTTTGAAAAAAGGGTGGATACGGACTCGTTCTTCAATGTAGGCCTTATCAGGTAGAAATTGCAAGGAGTAGGCTCCTTCTAAAATGTCTAAGAGGTGAGACTCTAGCTCACGAATAGTTACTTCTTCACCGGTAATGGTTTTGCCACGATAATGATTCCATTCTTTCATGACCAAAATACCGCCTCCACCATATCCTCTGGCAGGCTTTATGACAAAACCATCTGCAGGTAGCGTATTCCAGTCAAAATTGCGTATTTCTTCACGAGTATAGAAAGAGGCAAAGAGGTCTGTTGTGTTGACGTCATGTTCTAGGAGGACTTTTTTTGTTTCAAGCTTATCATCCGCGATCCGTTTTGCTTCGGAGGAATTATATTTTTGGATATAGAGAAAATTTCGGGCGTTCATCCCGAGTGCGCGTTTATTAACTGCCATGGCGTTCTATAGGAGCAAATCTAAAGTATTCTGTAACTCGAAGACCAAAGTATCTTCCGATAGCAATATTGAGGGGAATAAGCAGTAGTACAGTTTCAGGGTACAGGAGGACCATATCTTGCAGCATAGTGGATGATAGAAGGACAAAGCCTAATAATCCAATAAAAATAGTAACCATCGTGAGATTAAATGTCTCAGAAATACTTCTTTCCAGTTGCAGTGTTACAATTTGCTCGCTGAGCAAAATAAGCAGTAATACTGGGAAAATAGAGAGGGTTCTAACGGTTAAGATACCCATAGAAGCAGAAATAGTCAGCGTAATCATAATAAAGATAGAAAGGACAAAGATAGACAACGCGCTTTTTGGCAATTGCATAATGCGAATTCTTTTTAAGAGCATTCGAGAAGCAAATGAGGCAAGGACAATAGCAAAAGTCAAAATGAGTCCTGCCGTAATGCCGGTGGCAACCAATGTTATAGATAAGGCAACTGGTACGAGCATACCAATAGAAGGTAGCCCTACCACATGCCTAAAGAAGGCAACAATTGAGGCAAGCAGAGGTAACAGTAAAATAAGAATTACCGTGTTGGATGGTACTCCTGCTTTTACAGCGTATTGGATAAAGTAAGCAGCAAAGTTAGTAAAGGTAAGGGTATCTGCCGGTCTTTTTTCAAAAAGGCGCAGTACTTCTTGTTTTCCTTCTTCTTCTTCTGGTTTGGTAATATCTCCTGACTTAATTTTTTCTAACTTTTGTTTTTCCTCAGCAGACACTGTAGCTTGTGCAGATTCTGTAGCTTCTTCCAAGCTTTCCATTACATCAGGGGAAGGAGTTACGGCTCTTTGTGCTGATACATCTGATGCAACAACAGAGGCAAATAACCACAAAAAGACCATAGGGATGAGCAGAATGCGCATATAATCGCATAGTACCAAAAAGTGCTTGTACTGTCAATGAATCTGCACCTGAAAGAGACACAAAAAGAAGTTATAATCATACTATGAGAATATTAGGAGTGGACCCTGGCATTGCAAGAACTGGATGGGGGATTATAGATGTTAACAGTGGACGGATGCAGGTAGTTGATTTTGGGTGTATAGAAACAGGTGCAAAAAAAGAAACGCAAGTAAGGCTGCTTGAGATAAAAAATGAATTATTAGCGCTGATCGACACTCATCAACCGGATGTAATGGCTGTAGAAGAATTGTTCTTTAATACCAATGCCAAGACAGCCCTCATTGTAGGACAAGCACGAGGAGTTATATTGCTGTGTGGTGCTGAGAAAAATCTTCCTTTGTTTGTGTACACGCCATTACAGGTAAAAATTGCGATTACAGGGTACGGAAGAGCTGAAAAAAATCAAGTAGGCCAGATGATACGTATGCTTTTAAAACTCCCTGAAGTGCCAAAACCAGATGACGTAGCAGATGCCTTAGCCATTGCAGCTACATATGCTTTTTCTGCTGCTATGAAGCGGGTAATGCAAGAGAAGAAGTAAGTCATATGAGCTTTGTGTGATATA
The DNA here is from genome assembly GCA_964427615.1 of uncultured Gammaproteobacteria bacterium. Lineage (GTDB taxonomy): Bacteria > Patescibacteriota > Microgenomatia > Levybacterales > GWA1-39-11 > CAYRUR01. The sequence goes on from CAYRUR010000003.1 coordinate 12,353, forward strand.
ATCAAGAGCACGTATGATCGGCATGTTGAAGGGTACAGTAGAGCTGTTTGATGGTCCTCAGGTAATAGTAGACGTGAATGGAGTTGGTTACCGCGTGCTTCTTTCTACCCATACTGCATCACAACTCAGCTTGCATGATACAGTTACTCTTTTTATTTATCCTCACATACGAGAAGATCTTTTTGAATTGTTTGGCTTTTTATCCCAAGAAGAACTGAAATTATTTGAGCTTTTGATTAGCGTTTCAGGAGTTGGTCCTAAAACTGCACAGGGAATATTTTCTATAGGAAAAGCAGAGGATATCAAAAACGCCATTATGACAGCTGATGTAGCTTTTTTTGCCAGTGTCCCTAGACTTGGTAAAAAGAATGCGCAAAAAATTATCATAGAACTGAAGAATAAAGTGGGTAGTGATGTAGATCTGGACTTAAGCAAAAAAGAGAGTGAAGACAATGCAGAAGTGGTAACTGCTTTAAAATCAATGGGATTTACTACTGCTGAAGTACAGAATGCTTTGAAAGCACTTAAAGGACAAGAGACAACCATTGAAGGGAAAATAAAATTGGTGTTACAGTACTTGGGTAAATAATATGGATGAGAAAACATTGCAGGAAATAAGAGCCAGAGCACTTGCTTCAGAAAGTACAGAAGAAGATACTATTCTTACCTCGCTTCGTGCTCAAAATTGGCAGGAGTTTTGTGGTCAACAGACAGTCAAAGAATCACTGAAAATTGCCATTAGTGCAGCCAAAAAACGAGAAGAGGCCATGGAGCACGTACTGCTCTACGGACCACCTGGTCTTGGTAAAACAAGCCTTTCCCATTTAATCGCTAAAGAAATGGGAGCAAATATCAGGATAACATCAGGTCCTGCAATTGAACGGGCAGGGGATTTAGCCTCAATTTTGACAAATCTTGAAAAAGGAGACATTTTGTTTATTGACGAAATTCATAGATTAAATAGAGTAGTTGAGGAGACATTGTATCCTGCTATGGAGGATTATTCTTTGGATATTATCATTGGTAAAGGACCATCAGCTCGGACCCTAAGGCTTGATCTACCTCAATTTACGATTATTGGCGCAACTACCAGAGCAGGAATGCTTTCTTCTCCTTTGCGGGATAGATTTGGGGTAATTCACAGACTGACGTTTTACTCGCCAGATGAATTGGCAGTTATCATAAAACGCGCTGCTGAAAAACTGGAAGCCACAATAGATCCTGATGGCTTGAAAGAAATTGCGAAGCGTGCTCGTGGTACTCCTCGTATCGCTTTAAGGCTTTTGAAAAGAGCCAGAGACTATGCTTCTGTAAAAGGAGATGGGATTATTACCAAGCACCAAGTAGCAGACGCACTGCATCTTTTGGAAGTAGACCCTATGGGACTTGATAGTATAGATAGACGGTATTTGCATACTATTATTGAAAAACATGATGGCGGTCCGGTAGGTATTGAGACGATTGCAGCTAGTATTGCCGAAGATATTGCCACCTTAGAGGAAGTGGTGGAGCCTTACTTGCTGCAGATTGGATTTATAAAGCGCACGAATAGAGGCAGAACAGCTACCAAGCAAGCCTATGAGCACTTAGGTATTGCTTACCCTGAAAAGAATGATAAAAGTGCTCAACAAAGTCTTCTGTAGGTTTTCTTTCAAAATTCTTACTCAAATGTATCTATTCTATAGCCAAAAGTGTTCTAAGATAGCAGAATGAATCCATTGGATATTCTTTATTATACTCTTGCTATAGGATTTGCAGTTTTGGTAGGGCTGATAGCTTATCTTGTCTATCACGTGGTTAAAACGTTGCGATCTGTAAAGAAGTTAGTGGATGATAGTGATAGTGTGGCAGCAGGATTGAGAGGAGTAAAGGATAAGGTTAGAGATATTAGATCTGTTTTTCCAGTAGTTTTAGGAGCAGCTGGATTTTTAGGGAGGAGACTTTTGAGAAGGATATTTTGATAGCGGTTAGGGATTTAGCTAATGAGTTGGAAGAGACGAATTAGGAATTAAGAATTAAGAATAAAGAAAAAGTACATGATTCAGGATGTATGATTCAAGATTCAGGAATAGAGAAAACAAAAAGCAGAGAACAGAAAGCAAACCATAACGTATATGGTTGAGTTTTAAACACAAAATAGATGTCATCCTGAACTAGATTCAGGATCCATAAAAAACGTATAGATTCTAAATTTAGTTCAGGATGACAAATAAAACAAGAATTAAGAATTATAAATTTAAAATTGAATCAAAATTACCCAAATCGTTTTTACATTTGAGTTGCAGTTTGGCCATTTAATATTTTGAACGAAGTACTTTATAAACTTTACCCCGATTTGATCGGGGTTTACACACTTTAAAACTTTATAAACTATCCTTTAACTCGTTAACTGATATTCCCATGATATAATGTAACTCGTCGTGGAATTCCTGCTAAAAATACTGCTAGTCTTCTTTTTTGTGCTGCTGAATGGGTACTTTGTAGCCTCAGAATTTGCATTGGTATCCGTAAGAAAGACAAGAATTGATGAGTTAGCAAAAAAAGGGGATAAGAGAGCACAGTACCTTCAGAAAAGTCTCCATCATTTAGACAGTTATATCTCCTCAACTCAATTAGGCATTACTATCGCAAGTCTTGCACTTGGTTGGATAGGAGAACCAGCGATTGCACATCTTATTGAGCCATTATTTCGCTTTTTACCAGACACACTAGCTCTCATATCTTCTCATACGTTTGCCGTAATTATTGCATTTGCTATTATTACTTTTCTGCATATTGTATTGGGAGAACTAGCTCCAAAAACGCTCGCCTTGCAGCGGTCTGAGTCTGTATCTTTACTGGTTATTATTCCGCTTATTTTATTTACTAATATATTCAAGCCAATTATTTACCTTTTGAACGAATCAGGCAATTTGGTACTAAAACTCCTTGGACTGCATTCCTCCTCAAGTCATCACGCTGCATATTCAGAAGAAGAGGTAATGATGATTCTGGAGGAAAGTAAAAGAGGGGGCAGAATCCCCCATAAAGAAGTAGAGATGGTACATAATGTATTTAATTTAGGTGATATTCCGGTTCAGAGTATTATGGTTCCTCGTACTGATGTAGTAGCTTTTGATATGACAACTTCTATTGAAAAGGCACTGAAAAAAATACAAAAAATAACGCACAGTAGATTTCCGGTTTTTGATACGTCCATTGATACTATTATCGGTTTTGTACATGTGAAGGATTTGTATAAAGTAGCAAGTACCCAAAAGGGAGATAAAAAATTGGAAGATGCAAAAATTATAAGAGAAATTATAAGTGTTCCTGAAACCAAAAAAGCAGATAAAGTAATGATAGATATGCGCAAAAAAAGGACACATATTGCTGTAGTGTTGGATGAATATGGTGGAACTGCAGGTATTGTAACACTTGAGGATATTATTGAAAGCTTGGTAGGAGAAATTGAAGATGAGTTTGAGCGTCCTATCCAGATGATTAGTAAAAAAAGAAATGGAAGCTATGTGGTAGATGGAAGGGTCTCTGTGGGAGAGCTAAAAGATCATTTGCAGATTCCTATTTCAGGACAGGGGTATCATACGGTTGCAGGGCTGATGTTTGGTATGCTTGGGAGAGAGCCAAAGGTGCTTGATAAAGTTCAGATTGGGGATATTACTTTTCAGGTACATTCTATGGAAGGTAAAAGAATTAATTCTGTTTTGATTAGTCAGAGTAATAAGAAAAAAGACAACCATTAGCTTGCTGTATGTATTGCAATTCGTTATACTGCAGGTATGAAAAAACACCAAACGATTGAAGATATCCTTTTTACCCAAAGTGGCTATGATAATCTGAAAAAAGAAAGAGAAGAGTTGTTGGTCGAGCGCAAGCAAACAGTAGAAAGGCTTAAAGAAGCTCGAGCAATGGGAGATTTGAGTGAAAATGGTTATTATAGAGCTGCTAAATCACAATTGAGAAGTATTGCTAACCGAATTGCCCTTCTGGAAGGCTTGTTGAAATTTGGGAAAGTACAAAAAGCAAACCCAGGAGAAATAGGTATAGATACAAAAGTAACAGTTGAAAGTAATGGGAAAGAAGTGGTATTCCATATAGTTGGAAAATATGAAACAGATCCTTTATCTAAAAAGATTTCACATATTTCACCCATTGGAAGTGCTTTGATGGGGAAAAAAGTAGGAGACAGGGTAACTGTTGCAATTCCTAGTGGGATGGTAGAATATACTATTACTCATATTGCCTAATGATGAAATGGTTGACAGCAATAATTACGGTAGTATTAGTAGGCGTAGGATCGCTTTTCTTTTACCGTGAGCCTCTTATAGAAGCAGTAAGTGCTCGTTATTATACCTCTTCCTGTGATCAGCCTACTACCTATAAAATTGGGAGTGTTGATTCTCGTTTTGGTCTAACTACAGAAGAGTTCTCCTCATATGTAAGTGAAGCTGAAAGCATTTGGGAATCAGCAAGCGGAGAAAATGTATTTGCCTATGATCCTGAGGCAAAACTGAAAGTTAATCTCGTGTATGATGAACGCCAAACACTCAATAACCAAGTAAATCAGTTGGAAGAAAAGATAGAAGGAAATAAGCAAACATTAGATTCTGAAATAGAGCAGTACAAAAGAGAATCCGAAAATTTGAGAAAAAGAATCGATGACTTAAATCAACGCATTTCGCATTGGAATAGTCAGGGAGGTGCTCCTGAGGATGAGTATAACAAGTTAATTCAAGAGCAAAATGAAGTAAAAGAAGAAACAGCAAGACTAAATGCAAAAGCTGAAAGTCTTAATATTTCAACTGAAGAATTTAACAATCAAGTAGGAGAGCTGAATGAATCAATCAATAGATTTAATGAAGCTCTTGCTCAAAAACCAGAGGAAGGTATTTATGATCCTTTAAAAAATAGTATTGATATTTATTTCGTAAATAACAAAGATGAGATGGTACATACCCTTGCTCATGAATTAGGACATGCTCTTGGTGTGGATCACAATAACAGCAAGGATTCTATTATGTACCCATATTCAACACAGACAATTACACTGAGTGCTGAGGATATCCAGAGTCTGAAAGCAGTGTGTGAAAAAAAGCCTTTCCATGAAAATGCAGTGCGCAATATAAGTCTTTTTATCCAAGATACAATTCGCGCTTATACCCCAGTAAAATAGTGCCGGATTCAATCATAACTCAAATCTTACCCACTTTTAGCCCTTTTCTTAGGTAGAAATAGTATTGTAGTTTTTATAATTTGAGTGAAACAAATTATAGTGTAAAGCATAAGGGCGGGGTGCTATCCAGTGCCTCGCTCTATTTTTTGGATTTTAAAAAAGGTTATGCAGGGGTGAAATCAGTATAAGTCAAATTGACTCACTTTATCCACCCCTACTGTGTTGTGTGCACCATAAGTGTTGAGAAAGTTTGTTGGACTAGCCTAGAATCCTGTGATTTCGCTTGAATCGAGTAACCTCCTATCTGGCAGGAATAAGATGGCGCGCTCCCCAGTGTACGAACAATTGATAATAAGGGTCCTGTCCTCCGTACTCCAAAATTTGTCGATATGGAGGAAGAATCTCTCATTGTCCAAGTGAGCATCTCTAACCCATCGAGTAGGACGACCAGGATAACCTTCGTCTCTTGCGAGCCAAGCAAACTGCACCTGAAGCTCATCATCCTTAACGGTAGCAGATTTTATTTGACCGCGAAAGAGAGATATCTCTGGGTTTTGAATTTCCATCTGTCCACCAACATACTTGGAAAGTTCTTCAAATGTGAGTTTCATGAGATGTTTCCTTTCCGTATCCTGAACAAACGATAGGTTTTATCATGTGGTTAATTTCACTCGCCACATTGCTCTCTGTGGAGCTGTCTCTGTTGAGAATTGTACAGGACTAATCCGGCATGTAGACAACGAATTTGTTCTTTGATCTTGCCATAGCACCTAGGATTTCCATTGCTACAGGTCCTCCAAGTCTTCCGACAGTATTACCACCTATGAGGATAGTGGCGATGCGTTCATCTTCGGGTACTTCGAGCTGGTCGAGACATTCCTCAAACTTCAGAGGAGACAGCAACCACTCGTAATCGAATAGGTCATAGCAGACAAAAGCGTAGAAGGTTTTGTCTGCCACTTGTTTTTGGAGTACGGTTCCGAGTTTTCCTCCTGTTTCATGGAGTTCTGGCCAGTATTGTCTGGCGACTTTGCCAGCAAATCCCGTGTAGTTTTGCCCTTCAGCATTTACTGCAACAACAATATGCTTAAAGGGTGTCAGGAAAATGTCTTCAAATACCAAATTAACGATCATGTTTTCCTCCTTCTAACCTAACGTTTCTACTGTTCCAGTTGATGGGGCACTGTATACCAAACGTGCTGGTATACAAAGTGCCATCAACTGAAAAAATAACTTTCTCTAACTTGTGAAGGTGCGATCCTACTGCGTGTAAAGCTTCGTAGGACTTGATATTTTGAAGAACACATGACAGACTTCACAAAGTAGTCTTGCTGTATCACTTCAAGTGGGGCAATTTTAACAAAAATAGACACAAATATCAATTACTACGGGATAATTATTCTTATCCATTTATTAAATAAAAAACGTGCAAGGTGAAGGAAGACATGGTATAAATACGGCAATGAGAGAGGTAGATGTATACCATTATCATCAAGAAAGCAAAATTCCACCTAGTGTGACTGAAATTAAAAGAGAAGAGTCTCCTATTCCTATGGAGGAGGTACCATTCCATGAAGAGAGAATAGAAAGTATTACCAATAGAGATAGGTTTGTGGCTAGACACGAATTTGGACATGCGTTAGTAGCATATGAAGAAGGTTTTGCAGTGGAGTTGGTTTCAATCAATCCTAAACCTGGAGTGTATGAAGGAGTAACGATTCTTAAAGGACCAATAAACAATTTGATAGCAACGCAAAAAATCAATGCAGGAGGAGCAGCTGCAACGGATTCATTTATAGGAGCAGGTTCTGATATGCAGACGATTGGTGCTATTCAAGCATTTCATGGTGGTATTTCTCAAGGAGAGGCTATGAGTGCTGCACGAAGTATTATCACCTCCCTCAGTCCAGAAGAGTGGAGCGTAATTGAAGAAATTATTGCGTATAAAAGGGAAATTACAGGCAAAGATATACCAGAAATTTTGGCAAGAGCAAGATTTGAAGTAAAAAGAGAAGCAACTATTCAAGAAAAGCAATTTATGGAAGTAGTAGAGAGTGTGAATGCGGCTGCAGGCGGTGGAGGAGGAGAGTACCCAATTACTGTCAGTACTACTCATGTTGAAGATATAGGAAATGGGATGGTGAGAAAGTATAGAAAATTAAATGGGAAAATAGATGAGATGAGTATAGAGATATTCTGTAGTACATGTGGAAAGACAAACAGACATACTGGGGGGTGTAAGAATAGGGAGAAAGATGGAAGGAGTTAAACAATACTTATCTTAAATAAGTGAGCCGACAGGGACTCGAACCCTGAACCCAGAGCTTAAAAGGCTCTTGCTCTGCCAATTGAGCTATCGGCCCGTAATATGAACGCCTGTTATTTTATCAAATATCTTGAAGGTAAATCAACTGAGAACAATAATAGCATTTTCTTACCAAAGCTTGACAATTCCTAAAAGACCATCTTAGTATAATAATTAGCATTAAGTAAATTCGATAAAGTGGTAAGAAAGGAGGTGATATCAAGAATATATGAATAACGTAAACCAGGCTTTGGCTGAAACGATTAATAATGCTTTGTCTTCTGTAATTACTTTTCTTCCTCGTTTTATTTCAGGACTCATCGTGCTTGTCATAGGTATCATTATTGCTACCTTTTTAAAGCAAATCGTACTGGAATTGTTCAAATTTATAAAATTTGACGAAATTCTAAAACGATACGGAGTACCTGATAAAAAAGAAGGAGTAGACTGGATCAATGTCGCAGCAGAACTCGTAAGATGGTTTGTAATTATCCTTTTCTTAATTCCTACTGCAGACGTTTGGGGTCTTGGAAGGTTTGTTGAGATATTAAATGAATTGTTGCTTTATCTTCCTAACGTATTTATCGCAGTCCTTCTTCTTCTCGTGGGATTTGTAGTTGCAAGACTCGTGCATGATTTGGTGCTTGCTTCTATCCATGGAGTATCAAAAGAATCAGCAAGAACAGTGGCAACAGTTGCTAGATGGGCAGTACTCGTATTTGTATTTTTAGTAGTACTTAACCAACTCGGTATCGCAAGTGACCTTATTAGGATTCTCTTTACCGGATTTGTAGCTATGCTTGCACTGGCTGGAGGACTTGCTTTTGGACTCGGCGGACAGGATTTTGCAAAGGACATACTTGCTAGGTTGAAAAAGAGAACATAGAGATTCGGAGATGTGATAGAAAAGATAACGCACTACACTTTGTGGTGCGTTATCTTGATTTATAGGCTCATTTACCTTATAATTTTGAGAGTTCTTACGGCACGTACGGCCCCATCGTCTAGTGGCCTAGGACACCGGGCTTTCATCCCGGCAACACGGGTTCGACTCCCGTTGGGGTCACCTGAGGCTATTTTGGTTCGAATTCCCTTAGCTCCTGGCACTAGTATATGAAGTTGGAACATTTTTATACTAGTTTTATAATTTCTTAAATTTTCCCTCTTGTAGAAATTTTTGAAAAGCAGCGGCGGCGGTTGCAATTACCATAGAAGCAAAAGTAGTAAAAATACCCAAGGCAGTAACACCAGCCGGGTCGTCACCTCTAACAAATAACCTTATGTATAGTATGCCTAGCACAATTAAGCCACTGATTGTGATCGCGCAGTATTTTATATTCCTCACAGCGATTACAGATGATTGAGAGAAAACTTTATTGCTGTCAATATAGCCTAAAAGCTTAAATACCTGATAAAACCCAACAAAAAATGGGATTGAAGTTATATAACCATAGATAATAAGCGGATCTTTATAAATACTGATTAGATCTAAGTTAGTAGCTCTTCCTTCAAGTTGAGGAAACCAAATTATCCATATAAGGACTCCGATCGCGATAAGTATAATAACAGCTTCCAAGAATAAGATTGAGGCTTTTTTCATAAGGGTAATGAATGAAGTTGTGATGATTTTTTCATTTAAACAATTCTACCATACCGTTGATTTAACTTGTATTGATTATCTAACGATTCTAATACCCAGTGGTAGTATGAAATGAGATAGAAGCAGCTTCAGGCTGAATAATACTTTTCCACTGTCTAAGTGACCCTAGAACTTGGTTCCAATTCAAAAACATTTGGGTCACAATTTTATTCAGAAATATTTATTTGTTTTATTCTTTCAACATCCTCTTTGCGAGCCTGTGGATGATACTTTAAAGGATTATTATCAGGTAAACTTCTAAAATATTTTCTGATCTCTGCTGTTGCCCGTAGTACACCTAGCGGTATTTCTTGTCGTTTAAGGTCATCCTTCTTTACTCCATAATCAAGCAATCTTTCAATCTCTTGTTCCAATCTTTTTAATTCTTGTAAACTAGTTATATCTAACTCTTCATTAGCAGGGCAATTTATAAAATCAGTTCCTTCATTAGCTTGCATAAAAGTAGCTAAGGCCCTTCTTTGGTGAATTGGACGAGCTACTAGAATAACTGCCTTAGGATCAATATTATGTCTTTGTAGTAAACCCTTCATTCGTAAGGCTTCTTCTTTAGTATTTAATGCTTGTTTTGTAACATCATCTTGAAAAACAATAGCATCAGAAGGAACATTCATCTCTGCAAGGATCTGTCTATACTTTTCCGTTTCTGTCATTCCCCATTGTTGAGCGCCACTGAAAGTACCATCTTTAGCTAAAAAAGCAATTTTTGGAGCAAACCCTTCATGAAATAGTGCAGCTGATTTTAGGACAGGCTTTAAACTTGAACTACCAACCAAAAAGATAGCATCTGCTTTTCGGGGTTCATCATGAATTGCAAGATATTTCCAAACCCTTTGTGTTGAATCTATAGGAACACTATGCTCAAGAGTACTTATCCCGTGTTCAATCATAAAAGTATTATAGGTAACTCTTCAAGCTTGTTCAATGAATTAACGATTCTAATAGCATAAGCATGACTAGTGATCTAAAACAAAGATCCCCGCAACATAAAAAAATCGATCTCAACAAGAGAGATTTCTGATGTAGTAGTCGTTTTATCTCCTCTAACTTCCGAGGATAGTCCCCCAGTCTATATCCAGATGTAATACAGGTGCATATATCTTAGGTTATCCTTACTTGCGAGTTACAGGATTCTTACTTCCTATTGATAAAGTTTCTTGTATGGCTAACACAAAACCATTCACTATCAAAAAGTATGTATCTTCTCTAGAATCAGTCGTACGAAGTGATGCGCAAGACTCACTCGGAAGCGTCTTATCTCTTGTACACTCAAGCCATGAAGCAGTTTTTATCTTTACTAATAAGAATGAGTTTCTAGGATTGGTATCTCCTTATAAGACGCTCTATTCCAGTAACTATCCCTATACAACAAAAGTATCATCTATTGTCTTTAACCCACCTACCATTACAGAAGAAACGCCAGTGTATGAAGTGGTAGAGCAGATGCTTGCCACAAAAATATATGTATTGCCTGTATTTAGTAAAGACGGAGAGTTACAAAGCGTGATCTATGGAAAGGATATATTGCAGGGAATTATGCAAGATCCTGGCTTATTACAATTTGTAAGTAGCAACATACGTCCCCGTACGCCAATAACCGCACCAATTACTGCCTCAGTAGGTGATATATTTCATAGCCTCAAAGAAAAAGGTGTTTCAAGAATGATAGTCGTTGATGCTGAAGGTGATCTTGCAGGAATCGTCACAAGAAGGGATCTTATGCGCTCACTCATCAAGCCAACTGCAAAGATGAGATTCCCCAATGAAGGAACATACGTTGGCTTTTACTCATTAGCTGGGGAGAAGAAATTCAGAAAAGAAGAATCTATTCGTAAGTACTACACTGCATTTGTTGATTCTCTTCCTGAGACTACTCCGCTTGAAAAAATCGTAACACATCTTAGTACTTCTCGATACAGCAGTATTGTCTTAGTTGATAAACAGAATAAGCCGACGGGTTTTCTCTCTACCCGAGACATACTACAAGCGATTGCCTTATTACGCCCTGAAGAAGAAATTCCGCTTATTATTAAGAAGCCAAGTAATTCTGTTAGCGATAAAGAGTTAGAAGATGCAACAGAACATTTAGCTCGCTTTGGGAAAAAACTCAAAAAACGGATGGGAATCGAAAAAATTGAAGTTGCATCCGAAGAGCCCAAAAATGCAAAAGGTGACACAAAAGCATTTAATACAACCGTTATTGTTACCCCTGTTGCTGGAAAGGCATTTGTTGCGGTTACCAAAAGAAGATCATTTATGGACGGGATACAAGAGGCAACCGCCTTAATTGAAAAACAACGCAGAAGAAGTGGTTTCTCCAAAGAAGAAACGAAGCAAATTGCACTATAAAGGATATATTAATATGAAAAAAAAGAAATATATTCCATCTCAACATCAAAAAAACACACAGCTGGCCAGAAAACCCGAAATAATCAGTTTAGAAGAGCTGCAAGAGGGGGATCGCTCAAGTGATTTAAGAGAGCTTGAAAAAAGCCAACCGCATATAGCGGGTGAGCAATCTGCCTCAGGTAGTATGCCCAACCCAGAACATGTAACCTCAAAGACTACATTAGAGAGAGCAAAAAAAATGGGAGTCTATAAAAAGCCCAAGAAGCGTGGGCACACATAAATCATTTGTGAGACGTATATAAAGCAACAAACTCAAATTGTTACAAATTTTGTTTTTATATCCTTCTCATACTTACTAATATTTATAAGCTTCTTTGAGTACGTTTACGTAATAGGATGATTGTATTTTTCTGCTAAGGGTTCTAAATCTGGAATGCCAAATAGTTCTCTAAATGACTCAAATTTTTTTACTTTTTCCTCACCAAAACGCCTTATATGTTCGCGATAGGTATCAAAAGAATTAAATTGAGGGTCTTTTGAGTGAAATTTATCAGCGTACATTACTAGTTTTTCTTCCATTGATTCTGCAAAATAGTTATTTGGAGGAAGATTTATGTTCTCTTTTATAATCTCACCTTTTGAAATTCCTACTCCTGTATGCCTTTCAGCAAATCTGCAAATTATTTCATCAAATCCTTCTTTTTTAAGCAAATCATAGCCTTCCATTCCATGTTGTATGTAGTTGGACTCATCAAATTCTCCTTTTGTATTCATCAGCGAATATGTTCCAACATCGTGCAGAAGAGCTCCTTCAGAGTTGAACATTCAGCTTATTCTGAGCGAAGTCAAGGAAACTCCCATTGTGTCATAGGCAAAATATCTAGTCAAAGTGCGAGATTTTTTGTGGTATTTCAGGTTAGGAATTTCAATGCTAATTCGTGCTCCTACTATGGGGGATAGTATCTTGAGGTACATTACCAAACGATATTCGGACTTATTTCTATAACTTGCAATCACAAGAACTGTCTTTATACAAGAATGACTTTAGAGTTGTTAACTCCACTTAAGTATAAATACATTGAGTTCTTTCTCCTAAAGATATTTAGGTAACAAAATCTCATCATTACTGATATAATTGAGCCAATGAGAACACATATACTTAACTTGGCGCCTGAACCATTCAACTCAATTAAAAATGGTAGTAAAACTATAGAGTCTCGTCTGTATGACGAAAAAAGACAACAGATTCAACTAGGAGATATTATTTCTTTTGTTAATAGAGAAAATCCTGAGGATAAAATTGTTGCAAAAGTTATTGGCTTATTACGGTACCCATCATTTGAGGATTTGTTCACCAATAATGATCCTGCTAAGTTTGGAGGAGATTCTGTTCCGTGGTTAATTAACCAGATTAGACAATTCTACAGTGAGGAAGATGAAAAAAAATATGGAGTAATTGGAATTCAAATCAAACTGGAGTAGTACACTTACATTTTTTTGTCCACTTGCCTTCTTGCAATAAAAATATCACCCTGTTATACTATAAGTCTTACTTTTGTGTGGTGAACATTTATCACCGTCAAAAAGGAGGAGCACCTTGACTATACTATCGGCTGCGGAAATCATTCAGGTTCATCCGGCAGATGAAGAAGATTTCGAATGGGTTGCCCACCTCATGGAACGGACTCTAAGCCCGTACTACGGTGGTGATCATCGTGCACATGCACGTCGAATCTTCAATACTCACATCCAAGGAGGTGTTGACTACGTAGGTCACTTTTCGGCGGGACAACATATGTTTATCGCCAAAGTTAACGGTGAACGAGCTGGTGTCATCCACCTTGTTGAAAAAAAACAGGAGACCGTCAAGATCAGTCCATTGATCGTCAGCCCCGACTATCGCGGAAAACTTGGTATTGGCAGTATACTACTAGAATATGCCGAAAATTTCGCGAGGAAGGTAGGCGCCCGTCAGTTATACTGCACTGTAGCTTCACCAAACCAGAACGCATTACAGTTCTTCCTCAAGAAGGGGTTCAGGATCACGGGAACTGCAAAGGGGCACTACAAACCAGACACTGATGAGCACATGCTGTACAAGCAACTCATAGAGGATCTAGGATTGAGTGCTCCAAATGTGTCGGTGATTCCCTTCCAACCAGACCGTCATGCAACGGGGGTACGACGACTCATTCTCGAAAACTTGGCAGGTGACTTTCTAGGTGTAGATAATGCCTGGGTCGATGCCTTATTCAAAGGATATGAGCGTCGTAATAGTGCCGACATCAACACCAAGTATAAGATCATCTATGTAGCGGAAACTAACGGAGAAGTTGTCGGTGTCGCCAGCGCAACTCCCAAGAAAGGAGACCCGATTAAATTGATGCCTTTGGTTGCAGCAAACGAAGCTGCATTCGAGGCTCTGATCATTGATCTACAAGGATTACTCGTGGACTACGGTCACAAACTGTACGTACACTTGGTCCCTCAGGCATGGCAAGTGGCGTGCTTACAACGCCATGGCTGGACTCTTGAAGGTGTGTTCCCAGGAGGGTATGCACCTCAGAGTGTCGTCCAACAGTGGGGTCATACCCTAATCCAAGGAGGAGATTACGTGAGAACAATGCGCATTAAGCGTCCCTACTACAATGCCATCATGGCTGGACAGAAAACACTCGAGGTCCGGGTTGGATACGATAGCATAAAAAGCTATCGCGAGGGTGATCTGGTCAGACTTGAGACCTCTCAGGTCTCAAGTGTGGTTCGTATCAAGGCCATTCGTGTGTATCAGAACTTCTCTGAGATGCTCGAAGTAGAACCTTGGCACCAAATTGTACCTGACGTAACCAGCAAGATAGCCGCTTTAGACAAGCTCAAGGAGATCTACCCACCCTACAAAGAAGCAATGGGCGTGTATGTCTTCGAAATTGAGCGGAGCTGATACGTTAGTCAAGTGAGGAGTCGCGCCCTCTGTTGAGACTTTGTCTCAATTCTGCGGGTGTCCTGGGTTATGACACCGTGGTTTGATAACCACAAAAAACTAACCCATCTTCTTTTAGTTAATGCTACTAGGTAACCTTAGTTTGAATTGAGTCGAGAATCAAGGTGGTTTGATAAACTTGCTTGAGTCTAAATTTCTTGGGTAAATTCTCGTGGAAGTTGTTCTTCGACAAGTTCAGGATTTTACTTTATTATAAAGCGTGCTTTGATTTGTATATTCTTCTTTGCAGTCAGAAAAAGTACTACATTGCAACTACTCATAATCTTGAACAAAGACTTCTAAAGCTGATTTTATTAAAGCGGTACTATAAAAATATCGTTTTATAGTATCAGTACGTCTCTTTCTCTTATTAAAGAATCTGAAGTAGGCGCTTGCAAAACAGTGATTGAGTTTGTAAAATCTGCATAACTATAATTATATTATGAGGATAGTAGTCGTAACTTTCTATGACAGCACAAGAGTTTAAGAAAGCAAAAACACTGATATTAAAACGACTGCATAAAGATAATAAGAAAGAGTTTTATTGTCACGTTCAGTTTGTCCTGAAAGTTGGATTAGAATTGTCAAAAAAATACAATGCAGATGCGAAGATTGTTGAATTAAGTTGTCTTTTGCATGATATAGGGAGAGGTCATGAGATTGGAGATGAAGATCATGGAGAGTCAGGAGCCAGAATAGCCGCTGAGTTATTAAAAAACACCACAATTCCTCGGAAAGAAATCAGAATTATTCTTGATTGCATACGGTTCCACAATAAAAAGCTTTCACAGTATACGCTTGAACAAAAAATTGTCATTACAGCTGATGGTGCCTCTAAAGTACTGTATCATGAAGCTTTTATGTTGTTATGTAAAAAACAAACTTATGAAGAAAAACTTACTTGGGGGAAGAAATATCTTGAGAAAGGATATAAGAAAACACTTTTTCCAGAGTATAAAGAGTATATTACCGGCCGCTACATGACAATTAAGCAGATCTATGACACTATTCCTGCCTTACCAAGGCCATGAAAGAAAACCCTTTCTTCATCACAGTTCATGGGATCGATGGAACTGGTAAAACAACAACAACTGATATGCTTGTCCATGCGTTGGATAGTGGAAATATAAAAGCGGTTAATTATGATCTTTATGAATTAGAAAAATTAGAAAACCCTTTTTCCCAAGCAAAAGAACGTGTTTTAAGAGAAGCTACTCCTTCAGCACAGCTAGCATACTACTTAGGATCCACTCTGTATCATAGTGACAAGATAGAGAAGTTATTACATGAAGGGTATTCTGTAGTAAAGAGTCGCTATATAGATGATGTCTTAGCACACCATGCAGAGTTAGGTGTAGAAAACGTAAGAGAGATTGCTAGACTCTTTCCTATTGTTCAACCAGATTTACGTGTTATCCTAACGATAAATGAAGAGGTAAGAAGAGAAAGAATTGTGAAGCGCGGAGAATTTGATATAAAAGATAGAGAAATTCGTATACCAGGAAGTAGACTTGATTTCTTTGAAAACTATTTATTGGATATTTCTAGTAAATTAATAAAGATAGGTAAGGCTATAAAAATAGATACAACTCATCTAGATCCTCAGCAAGTTTCACAACATATTATTGATCATCTTTTAACAACACAATTACTTCATAAGGAGAATGACCAATGAATCGACTGGAACAAGGGTTTGATACACAAAAATATATAACATCTCAAGCACAGCATATTCAGAAAAAATTGGGAGAAGCAAATGGAAATCCAATATATATAGAGGTTGGAGGAAAGCCATTTGGAGATCAGCATGCGGAGCGCGTTTTGCCTGGATATGATGCGGACTGTAAAGCAAAGTTACTTGCAAGCCTTATGCCTGTAGGGAAAATCATTATGGTAGTGAATGCGAAAGATATTCTTCTTCCTGAGTTTGGTAGAACTCTTAAAGGAAGAACTAGAGGAGACTCACAACTTCGTTATGACAGTGAAACTATTCGTCTAATTAGAAGATCTCGGGAGCTTGATCTTGAGGTGAATCATGTTGTTGTTTCTGTCTCACCTCGCAACCCCTCCGATACAGACAAACGTATTCTTTACACTTTCCAAGAAGCTTTATTCCAGGAGGGAGTTGAAATGCATACTCATTTTGAAGTACCGGGGTATCCTAATACCGATATTATAGACAATGCTGAAGAAGTCTTTGGTGATAACGATGTGGTTGCAGAAGCAGGTAATCATCTTATTGCCTTTAGTCCAGGAGGAGGGAGTGGAAAATTTGGAGTTCTACTTTCTGAGACCTATCATGCTCTAAGAAATGGACAAAGCCCTAACTATATAAAATTTGAGACATTTCCTGTTTTTAATGCTGAACCTGATCATGCATTGAACTTAGCCTTTGAAGCAGCAACAGCAGATTTACAAAATCGCGTTGTTGCTCTTTGTTCAGATCCAGGGAACCTTATTACCAGCTATGATAAAGACGTTGAAAATTACGCACTCATAAAAAAAGTATTCTCTCGTTATAAGACAGAACACAATATAAATAGCATAGATACTGTAAGTAAACCAACTGCTATATCTGTTAATAGAATAATTGATGGTATTACAGATGAAGAAGTTATTATTGAAGCGTGTCATAAAGAGATAGAAAGAAGAATATTACGATACACGGAAGAGGTGAAGATGGGAAACGAAAAACAAGCTACATTAGATCGTACATTAGAAATTATGAAAATCTTTAGAGGAAAATATCCTCGATAATGTTCCTATGACTCAAAAAATTTCATAATGAGATTTTTGCAAGTATTACTTTAGAAAAACTGTTTGTAAGAATTTTTTTGGTAAAGGGAAAATCTTACATTACCTCAAGGAGCATGATATATACTAATCATGGATGAAAAAGATCATACTCGTAGATATGGATAATGTACTTGCTGATTATGAAAGTGCATTTTTAGAACAATATAGAGCTAAATTTCCTCATAATTTTTATATTCCACTAAAAGACAGAAAACGTTTTTATGTTCATGAAGAATATCCGCAGAAAGATTGGGAAGATGTCAGAACTATTTATAATGCTCCGGGCTTTTTTGCAAATTTGCCAGTTATAGAGGGAGGCAAAGAAGCGCTAGAAGAAATGAAAGAATTAGGATTTGATGTCTTTATTTGTAGTAGCCCTGTAAATAAATATCAATATTGTGTACCTGAAAAATATGCGTGGGTAGAAAAAAATTTAGGATTTGAGTGGACAAAAAAAATTATCATGACAAAGGATAAAACACTGGTATATGGAGATATGCTAATAGATGACAAACCAGAACATAAGGGTCTTACTATTCCACCTTGGGAGCATATTTTATATGATGCGCCTTACAACAGAAATGTAACCGATAAAAAAAGAGTTACTTGGGATAATTGGAAAGAAGTAGTGGTGAGAGAAGAATTGGGTAATGAGTTGCGAGAAAGAGCGTTTAGTGTTTAGAAAAAATATTTGTTATCTCTACAGGTTGTAGGTGTGAACTCCAATTCTATTTAGAAGAACCCTGGTACAGGATCTATTAAAAAGAAGCGTCTTGCTTGTACTTTTGTGCCGCTAAAAGTACCAAAAGCTCTTCACCTGTGCTACTTCGCTAAAAATAATGATTTAAATCACTAAAGCTTAAAAACTCTCCCGGTGTACACCGGGATCAAACAGTTTAAGCTTTCAAGACGTAATTTAAATCATCATTTTCTTTACGCTTGCTCACGCAACAGTGAAACATATATTCATACTTCTCATTTTTGTTTACTTTTCAAAAATAAATATCCTAGTGATACAAAAAATAGTGCTTCTATTACAAAATCTACCAAAAAATAAGAGCTAATAGTATCTCGAAACCAAAGTTCAACCAGCATAAATGCCAGCGGTGTTCCAAGAGATAAGAGTACTATATTTTTTCCCTTTTTCTTTCCTATGGAAAACAGTAGGGAAAGTGCTATGACTAGTATTAATAATGCTGTAGTGTAAAACTGGAAAAGATCAGGCTTATCTCCTATAAATAGTTCAAAACTCTCACGGTGAATAAGTGGCCAAAGAGCAGTAATCAGGTAATATATGCCTTGTATGCCAATAGCAATATCTGTCTTCTGTTCATTTTTCATGTACGTACAATGACTTTACTATAGCTATCTTGTGTAAGATGAGAAGGCAAGTTGAGTAACGATATGATAAGAGGAATTTACTCTCTTCAAAAAGGACGCAGCAGAGATTAGTAAAAATATACCAAGAGCTCAACCGCGTCCTAATCACACTATATCACATATTATTCTTTTTTTCTCCAAGAAAATTGACGTATAGAGAGGAGAGGTATATGATCAAAGCACATGAATCTTGCAGATCATAAAAAGCAAAAAGCCAAAAAGATTGCCATAACAACTTTAGCATTTTTGGTAAAAGATAACGCTCTTCTTCTGGCTATGAAAAAGAGAGGGCTTGGAGTAGGAAAGTGGAACGGTGTGGGTGGTAAATTGGATAAAGGAGAGAGTGTAGAAGAGGCTGCAAAACGGGAAATGCAGGAAGAAATTGGAGTAACTCCTTTGACTTTAGATAAAAGAGCAGAGCTTTATTTTTATCATCCTGTACAAGACAATGGCAGTGATTACAATCAAAAAGTAGTTGTTTACTTTGTGAAAGACTGGGAAGGAGAACCGCAAGAATCAGAAGAAATGAGGCCTAGATGGTTTTCTTTTGAACAAATTCCGTATCAGGAAATGTGGCCGGATGATAAGGAATGGCTACCGCTTGTGTTAGCAGGAAAAAAGGTAGAAGGTCACTTTTTATTTGATGCAGATTTTAGTATTGTGGAGCATGAAGTGGGAGAGTTGGAAATAGCGTCTAGCGTTTAGCGGTTCGGGTTTAGAGAAATTATCACTTTCCTCTCCCTCTGGGAGAGGATAAAGGTGAGGGAAAATATGGAGAATAAAACAGCATTTGCAAGAAAGCTTCGAACCCACCAAACAGATGCAGAAAAGATATTATGGCTTAAATTGCGTAGTAGACAACTGGATAATATTAAATTCAGAAGGCAACAGCAAATAGGCAACTACATCGTTGATTTTGTCAGTTTTGAAAAAATGGTTATCATTGAATTAGACGGAAGTCAACATATGCTAGAAAAAGCACAGAGATATGATGATAAACGAACGAGATACCTGCAAAGCCTTGGTTATACTGTAATACGATTTTGGGATAATGAGATACTGAGATCATTAAATACTGTGCTTGAGAGTATCCACCTCACCCTAACCTTCTCCTCAAAGGAGAGGGAAGATAAAAAGAGATAAACTCTCATCCTCAAGAAGTATTCAACTATGGCCCGGTTTCAGGCAAACCATGATTACACGTTTCCTCCTCTCCCTCACCCCGGCCCTCTCCCAAAGGAGAGGGAGACTAGTGGGTGCCATCTAAAAGGAGAGAGGGAGAATTGTTTCCAGCCTAATCTCTAAACGCTTGTTTTTAAACTTTTTACTCCGATCAAATCAGAGTTAACTTTTGTCTTCTATTCGTGAATCCTGAATCTCACCTTTTATTCTTAATTCCTAATTCATAATTCATAATTCTTACTCTCTGTTTTCTGACACTTTATAAACTTTACGAACTTTACAACTTTACCCCGATCAAATCGGGGTTTACAAACTCGATACCTTCCAACTCATTAACTCTTTAATTCACAACTCGTTAACTGAATGCGCTTTCTTATTTGTAAAACAGCCTTGTTTTTGATAGAGTGAGAGTGTTCAAAAACATGAAAAAGCTGCTATTTATCTGCCTATTTTTTCTTTTATTTTCTTTTTTTTCTGTTGAGAAAACAGATGCGTTATATGATCCTTTGACGCACAAAAATAATATCTTTGGAGTGCATATTTTATTTCCAGAAGAACTGGAACGTGCAGCGCAAATGGTGAATTCAAACGGTGGAGACTGGGGGTATGTGACTATTCCTATCCAAATAAATGACAGAGATTTGGAAAAATGGCAGAAATTTATGGATAAGGCAGGAGAGTTGCACTTGATTCCCATTATTCGTCTGGCAACGCAGCCTGATCCTTTTAATACACATGTCTGGAGAATTCCTAATGAATACGATATTGTGGATTTTGCTAATTTTCTTGATTCTTTACGCTGGCCAATTGAGAACCGTTATGTCACGGTTTTTAATGAGGTAAACCGTTTTGATGAATGGGGAGGGCAACCGCCAAATCCTGCACTGTATGCTGACATTCTCAACTTTGCTATAGATGTATTCAAAGCTCGAAATCAAAATTTTTTCATGATTACCGCTGGTCTTGATAATGCAGCCCCAAATGACAGAGTAAAACACATGGATAATTTTGTATTTTTAAGAGAGATGTATCAGCATAATGCGGAGGTTTTTAAAAAGGTAGACGGTATTTCTAGTCACTCGTATCCAAATCCTGGATTTGCTGCTGCACCGAATGGGAAAGCCGTTATGGGTGTTGCTACTTACAAGCATGAGCTGCAGGTAGTAGGCCAGGTTACGGATCAGCAAAAGCCTGTTTTTATTACTGAGACTGGATGGGATGCAGAAAAAGTGGGAGATGAAAGAACAGGTAGTTATTATAGGGAGACATTTGAGACTATCTGGAAACCAGATACATCCAATATTGCAGCAGTAACACCTTTTTTGCTTGAATCACAAGGAGGTCCTTTTGATAAGTTCTCTTTTTTTAGAAGCGGAAAACCTACAGCATATTACGACTCAGTTGCAGGGCTTGCAAAAGAAAAAGGAGAACCAGTAATTTCTGAAGAACTGCAAATTGCTGCACGTGGTGGACAACAGCAAGATTTGGCTGCTTTACCAGAGAATGCAGAAGAGTCAGTAACAACAGAACAGGAAGCTATTCCTCCATTTTTAAAAATATACTTTAAGACATTGCTAGGGCTTTAGGGTTGATGTAAAACCTTCACCCCTGTCCACGCCTGTCAAGCAGGCGAGCTCAGCCACTGGTGTGGCTTCCGCTCCTCTCCCAAAAAGAGAGGGAGAGAAACTCCCACCCTAATCCCTAAACGCCCTCCTCTTAATTCCTAATTCATAATTCTTGTTTTGCCTTTCATTTGACGTTTAACCTAACCGCTCAACGATATGGGTCCTGTACCAGACGGGATGGAACGGGCTTCGTAATCATTTATCGATAGACTTTCGCTTCATGGATCCTGGATCAAGTCCAGGATGACAATTTTTATATGTTTTTTTCTAAATGCCAACTGCTTGTTTTCTGTTCTCTGCTCTCTGTCTTTCTCTTCTTAATTCATAATTCTTAATTCTTAATTCGTACCTTCCAACTCGTTAATAATCAATAAATAATAATCTAACCTAATCCCTAAGCCCTAAAACCTAAACGCTAAACCGCTATACGCTAATCGCTATTTTCATATTTTGATCTTCCTCTTTCTTGCGTGTGATAAAATAGGGTAGATGGAAAAAGACACGTTCTTTACCTCATCTCAACAAGAAATTGAGCTTCCCGAAATTGTAGTAATTATTAAGGAATTTATAGACCAAGATCCCGAAAGTGATTATGCGCTTACAATAGGCACTGACTCTGAGCTGAGACTCTCAAAGAATAAAGAACAGCACCTAGAATTTATTACTGCAATTGTCATTCATAGAAAAGGAAAAGGAGGAAAGTACTTTTGGAAAAGAACATGTGCTAAAAAAGTAAAGACATTGCGTGAGAAAATATATCAAGAAGTATTATTGTCTCTTGAAACGGCACACAAAATCGTGCCAGTGTTAAGAACAAAGTTATCTGGTCCCTCCAATAAATATGAATTAGAAATTCATATTGACGTGGGTGAAAAGGGTGATACACGGGAAATGATACGGGAAGTAGTAGGAATTGTAACTGGGAGTGGATTTATAGCTAAAACAAAACCTTTTTCATATGCAGCCTCAAATATTGCTGATAAACTTATTTAGCGTAGAGCGTTTAGGGGTTAGGGTATAGCGTATAGGGTTTAGCGTTTAGTATAATTGTTAATACATGTATGCCAAATCATATAAGGAATTGATAGTTTGGAAGAAATCATTTACTTTAGTAAAGGAAATTTTTCAACTTACAGCTATGTTTCCAAAGTCTGAGCAGTATGGCATTATAGCTCAAATGAGAAAAGCAGCTATTTCAATTCCTTCAAATATTGCAGAAGGGTATGGAAGATCTTCACAAAAAGAATATGCGCATTTTTATGCCATTGCTTATGGTTCAGCGTTAGAACTAGAAACGCAGCTATTACTTGCAAAAGAATTAGGATTTGCTGAAGAAGAGATGTTTGTTGCTAGTGAAATATTACTAACTGAAGTAATAAAAATGCTCTATACCATGAGATCCAAACTAAAATAAACTAACTAACCGCTAAACGCTAAAATAATATGTTGATTTTAATTCATGGCGATAATATAGAAGTTTCTCGGAAGAAATTGGATGAGTTTATCCTTGAAAGAAAGAATGTTAATAGGTTTGATGGTGGTAAAGCAGCACTTGCAGATATCATGCAGGTGTTGCACGGACAGGAATTGTTTGCCTCACAAAAAACAATTATTATTGAAAATTTTCTTGCATTACCAAAAGCTTCTCTTAAAGAGTTTTATGCTTCTTTATCTCCTTATGTAAAAGACAACGCAGTAGAGGTTATACTTTGGGAGGATGATGTGGTAAGTGCTACACATCTCAAGTCCCTAAAAGATGCACAAGTATTTTTGTATGCCTTGCCAAAATATTATTTTAATTTCTTAGATGGGCTAAAACCTAAGAACGCTTCTCAATTACATCAATTGTTATTTACATTATATCCTGCTTCTTCTGATATGCAGATTTTTTATGGTATGGTGAATCGAATCCGCGCTTTATTAATAGTAAAAACAGGAAAACCACAAGATTTTGAGGAAACGAAAAAAATGAGCGATTGGCAGTTGTCAAAACTCTCAAAACAGGCACAAAGCTGGGATTTAGAATCTTTGGTATTGTTTTATAAACAGCTATTTCAATTAGAAAAAGATATGAAAACAAGCAATTTACCCATGCAATTAGTACACCATATTGACATTTTGCTCTATAATCAGTTACATTAAGCATATTCAAAATGAATATTCCGTCCCACATTTTTAAAAGTTACGATATTAGAGGTATTTATCCTACCGAGATCAACGAGGACTTGGTGTACAAAATAGCACAAGCATACGTCAAGCTCCTTTCCCCGAAAAAAGTAGTGGTAGGCAGAGATGTAAGAGAATCAGGTGAGTCCTTAAAACAAGCAACAATTGCCGGTTTTACTGATGCAGGTGTAGATGTTATTGATATTGGAGTTGTCTCAACAGATATGTTTTATTTTGCTGTGGGAGAGTTAGGTGTTGACGGAGGAGTCACGTTATCAGCCTCTCACAATCCTTGTGAATGGAATGGTATGAATTTTTGTAAAAAAGGAGCAGAACCTGTTTCTCTTGAAAGCGGACTGGCCACTATTCGAGATATGCTGGTAAATGGAGATGATATTTCTTTTGACGGAGTAGAAAAAGGAACAGTAGAAAATCAAGACGTTTTAGATGACTTTATCAGAAGAATTGCTTCATTTGTTGACGTATCAGTTATCAAACCAACCAAAATGGTAGCAAATGCTAATTTTGGTATGGATGGAATTATCCTTAATAGAGCTATTGAGCTGCTCAACCTTCCTATTACTGTAGTTCCTCTCAATGCAGAACCAGATGGTACTTTTCCAAAAGGACATCCAAATCCTTTATTACCTGAAAATAGAAAAGAATTTGTAGAACTGGTGAAAAAAGAAGGGGCAGATTTAGGAGCTGCATGGGATGCTGACGGTGATAGAATATTTTTCTCAGATGAATTAGGCAATTTTATTGAGGGCTATTTTACAACTGCAGTTTTGGCAGTAGAAATACTAAAAAAGCATCCAGGAGGTACAGTTCTTATTGATCCTCGTCTTGTATGGGCAACAACAGAGGCTATAACGCAAGCTGGAGGTAAAGTAATAGTTACCAAACCTGGTATGACGCTTATTGCTGATAGAATGAAAAAAGAAGGTGCTGTTTTTGCAGGTGAGATGTCTTCTCATTTTTATTTCCCTGAGAATTACAATAGAGACAATGGTGTTATACCACTCTTTTTGATACTGGAAATAATGTCAAAGTATGATAAAAAACTTTCAGAGCTGGTCACGCCCTACACTTCCCGATACTTTATTTCAGGAGAATTAAATTTTAAAGTGGAAAATAAAGACGAGATCATAGAAGCGATGCAAGAAAAGTACAAAGATGGAAAGCAGGAATTTATTGATGGTCTCTCAGTTGCATTTGATACTTGGAGATTTAATGTACGCAAATCCAACACAGAACCGCTTTTAAGACTGAACGTAGAAGCACGTGATAACAGTACTATGGGAGCAAAAAGAGACGAATTAGTAAATCTTATTGATTCTCTTAAAAAATAAATTCGAAATGTCAGATTATTCTTCATTTAAAAAAGAACCGTTTTCAAATGACCCTTATGTAAGGAAAGTAGAAAAACCATGGGGATATGAGTTGCACTGGACTCCTGATAAATTGCCCTACATGGGTAAAATTTTGCATGTAAATGAAGGGAAACGTCTAAGTCTTCAGATACATGATCAAAAACAAGAGAGTTGGCTGATTATGAACGGAAGAGCCAAAGTTGTTTGGGATAATGACAATGGAGAATTGATTGAGACAGAGTTACAAGCAGGGCAAGGATATACAACTCGTGTTGGGCAACGCCACCGCTTGATAGGGATTACTGATTGCGATATTATAGAAGTCTCTACTCCAGAATTGGGCACCACTTTTCGGCTGGAGGATGATTATAAAAGACCGGATGAGACTGAGGAAGTAAGGAATCAACCTAATAGAGGTTGGAGTGAATAAGCAATGATTAATTTTAACGACATAGAAGCTATT
Organism: uncultured Gammaproteobacteria bacterium; assembly: GCA_964427615.1. Classification (GTDB taxonomy): domain Bacteria; phylum Patescibacteriota; class Microgenomatia; order Levybacterales; family GWA1-39-11; genus CAYRUR01. The sequence continues at coordinate 37,802 of CAYRUR010000003.1, forward strand.
CGAAAGATAGATCCACAAGACACCGTAGGCTCTACTTACCTTTTATCAAAACAGCTCAGAAAAGCCTGGGAAGAAGTAAATGCCATTCCTGTACAGGCTGATTATTCAGAGGTTAAAAATGTTGTTTTTTGTGGTATGGGTGCATCTATTTATGGAGCATTAGTTTTGCGCTCTCTTTTAGGTGAGTCATTTCCTTTTCCTACCGAAATTATTACTGATTATCATCTTCCTCAATACGTAAATGAATCGACATTGGTGGTTCTGACTAGTTATTCTGGCTCTACTGAAGAGGTACTTTCTTGTGCTCAAGAAGCAGAAGAAAAGAACGCAAAGATGGTAGTACTTACCAAGGGTGGAAAACTAGCAGAATTTGCAAGAGAACATGCTATACCTTCTTATATTTTTGATGGAAGCCTGAATCCTGCCGGAGTTCCTCGTTTGGGAAATGGATATTCTATCATAGGGCTGATGGGACTTTTACACAAAGTAGGAGTAATTGCGGTAGATGAAGCAAAAATTTTAGGAGCTATCGATTTTCTTGACAACAACTTTGAGAGACTGAAGCAAAAAGCACAGCAAGATGTAGAACAGTTTGCCAGCACAATTCCTGTCATTTTTGCAGCAGAACACTTGTCAGGAAACGCTCAAATCTTCAGAAATCAATTCAATGAAACGAGTAAAACATTCTCAGCGTATTATCTGGTTCCAGATCTAAACCATCATTTGATGGAAGGACTCCAATTTCCAAAAGATGCAAAATTGCTATTCTTAGTACTTAATAGTAAAAATTATTCTGAGAAAATAAGTAAAAGAATGATGTTGACTACTGAAGTCGTACAACAAAATGAGCGGACTGTTTTGGAATTTGAGGCTACAGGAAGTGACGCATATCAGGACTTTGTTGAAGTACTTGCCTATGGCAGTCTTTTAACGCTCTATTTAGGACTCTATTACGACCAAAATCCTGCAATTAACCCCTGGGTGGATTACTTCAAAGAGAAATTAAGCGCATAGCGATTAGGGTTTAGCGTTTAGAAAGAATAGCAAACATGTCATTGCAAGTGCACGCGAAGCAACCCCTTATAACTTGCATTTTTGCATTTCTCTACATACCATATACAACATACAATATACAATATACTTATTCTTGAATCATAAATCTTAAATCATGAATCTTTTTCTTAATTCCTAATTCGTACCTTCCAACTCGTCAACCCGTTAATAAAGAGTAAATAATATCTAAACCCTAACCGCTATACGCTCTCAGTTGATTTCTTTCTCTTTCATCATATAAAGTAGAAGTATATGGTGTATCCGCATGATAAGCTCGTTTGGATTTCAGATGTTGAAGTGGATGATGCTCCCTATGTGGGAAAAGAAGTAGCAGAGTTGGGCAGACTGGCACATTTAGATCTGCCGATTGTTACAGGATTTGTTATTACCCCTTATGCCTATACTCAATTTTTAAAAGAAAACAAGCTTGATATCAAAATAAATCATCTGCTCAATGTAGTTGACTACAACCATACAGAATCAATTACTCAAGTATCCATGCATATCAGAAAATTGATAATGCAAGCACCTATTTCTTCTGATTTGGCGAAGCACATTTTTTCCGCATATAAGCACATGGGAGGTATATTTAGTAGTCCTGCAGTAACTATCTATGCTTTTCATCGGCTGCGAAATCAAAAAAATGCTAATCATGGAGGACATTATGAGCTCTACTCCTTTGTAAAAGGAGAATCAGTAGTTATAGAAATGATAAGAAAAGCATGGGCTTCAGCTTTTGAAGCAAAAGCTTTGGTGCATAGACACAGAAGGGGAGAAGGTAATGCAAAATTGGATGTGGCTGTTCTGGTACAAAAAGTGGTAAATCCTGAGGTTTCAGGTATGATGATGACTGCAGACCCTCAGATGAAAAATACAATGGTTATTGAAGCAGTATATGGAGCAAAAGACTTTATTTGGCAGGCAGGTATTACTCCAGATCAGTACAAAGTGCAGAAAAAAGACTTTGCTCTTTTGGAAAAGAAAATCTCAACTCAGGAAATAATGCTTATTAGACAGAAGAATAGCAGTAAGGAAAAGAAAATTGATCTTAAAAACGCTAAAAAACAAAAAATAAGTGATGTCATGATTGCGCAGCTTGCAAATATGGGTAAAAAAATAGAGGAACAATACTTCTTTTCTCAAGAAGTGGAATGGATATATGAGAAGAAAAAGATCTATATTACCCGAGTCCGTCCTGTTACGTATAAAGAAAAACCAAAAGAAGAAAAAAAAGTACAGGTAGCACCGTTTGCAGCATCTGCTCCCAGATTGCCTTTAGTAGTTGCAGCTCCTCTTACTCCAGGTATAGGTACCGGCATAGCACGATTTGTAAAATCGGTAAAAGAAATAAAGAAGGCTGAAAGAGGTGATGTCTTGATAGTTCCTGATTTAGACAAGGCGTTGCTGCCTGCTTTAAAGAAAGCATCAGGGGTTATTGTAGAGCGAAATGTAAAAAGTACTCATGTACCAATTGCTTTTTCTGGACTTGGTATCCCCATCATTTCCGGAGCTTTTCATGAGGTAAAACGAATAAAAGAAGGAGAAGTGATAACCGTAAATGGTAAAACAGGAGAGGTATTAAAAGGAAGTTATCTTATTCACCCCAAAAAAGAAGCAGAAATACAGCCTATTCTGCCTACTAAAACAAAGGTATATGTGCATTTAAATGACCTTGCGCATGCTCAGACAATAGCAGACAGATATGTAGATGGAGTAGGCATACTAGAAGCAGATACACTCATTGCCAAGATGGGAGTGCATCCCAAAAAATATATAGAGGAGAAAAAAGAGAAATTATTTATGAAGGAGTTACAAAGTCAGATACAAAGTGTCTGTAAAGCTTTTTATCCTCGTCCTGTTTTTTACAAAACAAGCAGTTTTAAGAGTAATCAGTACCGACAGTTAAGAGGAGGCAAAGACTTTGAAGTTATTGAGGAAAATCCTTTATTGGGCTATAGAGGAGCTTTTCGGGCAATTGCGGACCCCACTGCTTTTCAGTTGGAATTAGCAGCGATAAAACAGCTACGAGAAAAAGAAAAAATTAATAATCTTCACATCGTCATTCCTTTCGTCAGAACTATTAAAGAGCTAAGACAGATGAAAAAAATGATTGCTGCTGCAGGACTCAGAAGAAGTGCTACTCACAAGCATATTATGATGGTAGGGTTGCCATCAAATGTTATGTTGATAGAACAGTATATAGATGAAGGTCTTGATGGAGTCTACCTAGACTTGGACATGTTGGCTATGCTTACGCTTGCCCTTGATAAGGATAATGAGGAAGTAGGTCTTGCATGTGATGTGAAAAATGAAGCAGTAGTATGGGCAGTAGAGAGAGTATTAAAAGCGTGCAAGAAAAAGGGAGTATCGGTGACAGTAGGATCTGAATCAATAGCAACAGACGCAGTATTTATTAAGCAGCTTATTGAGTGGGGAGCAAGCAGTATAGTTACAGATGAAGGTGCTATAGAAGTGGTAAGAGATATCATTTACAAAACAGAAGGTAAAAAATAAATGGCTACTGTAAAAGCAATTGCTGCTTCACAAATTCTTGATTCTCGAGGTAATCCGGCAGTAAAGGTGTCAGTGGAGTTATCAGATGGATCAACCACTTTTTCTTCTGTGATCTTTGATAATACCTCTCATGACAAGAAGCAGGAGGAGAAAGCAGAGGCAGGTCCACTTGCAGTCGTTCAAGAGGCAATTGATACTATCACTAAACGTATTGCTCCTGCTGTTGTAGGTATGGATATCTCTCATCCTCAGGCTATTGATCAGGTTCTAATACAAATAAGGGAAGAAAATACTGGCCAAAATAATGCAGTACGAGCAAGTGTTGCTGTTTCACAAGCGATACTCAGAGCTGCAGCAGGATACGCACATATTCCTCTAGCCTCTTATATTGCTCAATTAGCAGGTAGAAATGAAGAAGAGTTTCAAATGCCTATTCCTCTTTTTAATGTACTGGAAGGAGGTAAAAATGCTTCTAACCAATTAGATTTTCAAGAATATCTAGTCATTCCTGCTTCTTCTAAGACTTTTCAAGAAGCAATGCAGATAGGTACGGTAATTTACAAGGCTTTGGAAGAAGTATTGCGTGAAAGAAATATGTCAACCGCAATAACAGAACAAGGAGGCTATGCTCCCACCTTACCTACCAATATAGAGGGACTCAGTTTTGTGAAAATTGCCATAGATAGTACTATCTATAGATTTTCTTTTGACCTTTTTATGGGACTTGATGTAGCAGCGGATAGGTTTGCCAGTGGCAATAAATATAAATTAAAAGATAAATCTTCTTTTTATTCTTCTGAGGAGTTAACGCGCTTGTATGAGCAGTTGGTACATGATTACTCCATAATCTATATGGAAGATGCTTTTGGTAATAATGACTGGGACGGATGGAAAAAAGGGCATGAAAAGATTGGAAACAGAGTCTTGATGGTAGGAGACGAATTGACTGTTACTAATCCTTATCAGTTGCAACTGGCTATAGAAAATAAAGCAATTAACGCGATAAGCATAAAACCGAGCCAGATAGGAACGGTAAGTGAAAGTATTGCTGTAGCAGCCATGGCACGATCTAAAGATATGAAAATTGTGGTATCAGAAAGTAAAACGAATACAGAGGACACATTTCTTGCTGACTTTGCTCTTGGGATAGGTTGTGACTATGTAAAATTTGGTCCTCCTATGCAGGAATGGACACTAAAATATAATAGAATGCTTGAAATTCAGGAAGAAAGGAAAGCGTTTAGGGGTTAGATATAAAAAACATGTCATCCTGAACTTGATTCAGGATCCACAAAGGCGTTGAGGCTTTAAGTAAAGTTTGAAATGACAGGCATAACAAGAATAAGGATGTGGCCGAATGCTTTATGTATTATGTATATATTTTAGCGAGTAAAAAGCATGGTACTCTTTATGTAGGTTCTTCTTCTCAATTAATACAAAGAGTATATCAACATAAAAATGGACTTGTTGATGGATTTACCAAAAAATATAAAGTACATCTATTAGTACATTATGAACAAACAAATGATGCCTATGAAATGGCAAAAAGAGAAAGACAACTAAAGGCTTGGAAAAGAGCCTGGAAAGTAGCCTTAATTGAAAAAGAAAACCCTGAATGGAAAGATTTCTATTTTGACTTAGTAGAAGACATGGATCCTGAATCAAGTTCAGGATGACACTATAAAAATAAAGCCGAAGCACGAAATCCGAAATTCGAGATATTGTTTTCTGAGTACTGTTTTCTTGAATCTTTAATCCCAAATTTTATCCTCATACTTAATACTTGCTACTTTATACTTAATACTAATTTCCACCTCGTTAATCTGTTAATAAATAATAAAGAATAATCTAACTTCTAAACCCTAATCGCTAAACGCTTTCTTTCTTTTCTAAGATGGAAAATGAAAGAGGATGACAAACTCTCCTTTTGTTTGTTTTTCAAGACGGCTAATATGTTCTGAAATAGATGCAGAAGATACTGACTCATGTATTTTTGTAAGTTCTTTTGCTAAGACTATTGGCATATCTCCAAATATTTCTTTTAAATCCATGAGTGTTTCAATAATGCGGTGAGGGGATTCGTAAAAGAGTGTGGTGGGTGTAATCTTGAAAGATTCCATCTGTAACAACGTGTCTTTAAGAGTGCTCAATATTTTCTTTCTTTTGGTACTAGATTTGGGTAAAAAGCCTAAAAAGAGAAATTTATCAGGAGGAAGTCCGGATATAGTAAGAGCAGTTACTACAGCAGAAGGACCTGGTATGGAGGTTACCGCTATTCCTCTTTCTATTGCGGATTTTACCAATTTATACCCTGGATCTGAAATTAAAGGAGTGCCGGAGTCAGAGACTAAAGCACATGTTTTACCGTTTGTAATGCTTTCAAGGATTGCTGGAGTTACAGATGCTTCATTGAAGTCATTTAAAACAACAAGTGGTTTTCTAATACCATAGTGGTGAAGAAGAATGTTTGTTTTGCGGGTGTCTTCACAAATAATAGTATCAACTGTTTTGAGTGTGTCTACGGCGCGAAAAGTGATATCTTGCAAATTTCCTATTGGTGTTGCTACAATGAACAAGTTACTCATATAGGCAATTATAGCTTATTTTTAGGTAAACAAGTAGTAATTATGGAAACCATTCTTTCACTTCGTCACTTTTTTGAGGTTGAGTACCTAATTCAATTTGGTCAAATGATTGCCTATATCGGATTATTTGCTATCATTTTTGCTGAATCAGGTCTCTTGATTGGCTTTTTCTTACCTGGGGATAGTCTTCTTTTTACTGCCGGATTCTTAGCTTCACAAGGACTGCTGGATATTTATATTCTAGTACCATTACTCTTTTTAGCAGCAGTATTGGGAGATAGCGCAGGCTATGCTTTTGGAGCCAAGGTAGGAAAAAGACTTTTTCATAGAAAAGAATCTCTTCTTTTTCACAGACATAATTTAGAAAAAGCGCAGCAGTTCTATGAAAAACATGGAAAAAAGACCATCATTCTTGCTCGTTTTATGCCCGTTATTAGAACATTTGCGCCTATTGTTGCCGGAATCGGAGATATGAATTACAAGACGTTTATTACGTATAACGTTATTGGAGGACTATTATGGGCAGTGTGTTTACCACTGGCTGGTTATTTCTTAGGAAGCTTAATTCCTAATGCAGATAAATATCTCCATTACATTATTGCGGTGATCATCTTTGTTTCTATATTGCCCCCAATAGTGCACGTTTTAAGAGAGAAGGAGAGCAGAGATAGTCTCATTAAATTAGCAAAACGCTTTGTACCTATAAAATAAAAACTCCTAACCTCGTTTTATATTCTAAAACTTCATTTAGCTAAAATATTCTTAGATAGAAAATTGGAGAGAACTAAGCCGAAGGTTACTTGATATAAAAAACTGTTGTGTAAACACACCCTTTGCGCTTGCAAAGACAGTTTTTTTATTTCTTTCATCCTCCGGCCCTGTGTCGGCTATTCAACCCAAATATGTTCGCAGGAGAGACATCTTTTGTAGGTTTTCCCGGTGCTTGGGTCATGTTCAAGGATTTCTTCCTCTGGATGCCCTCTTTTGTGACACTCCTGTCGTTTCTTGAGAACCTCAGGATCTAATTCCTGCTTGGTTTCACTCACATCTGTAGAGCTCATGCGTAACTCCTTCCAAAGAAACGAGTAAACCGACAATATTGGAAGAAATTATACAAAATCAAAAACTAGAGAGCAATTTAAATGTAAATAAAGTATAAAAGTTTTTTCAAAACTCGTCATTCTGGGGAAGCTATGCGACTCCAGAATCTGGAACGGAATAAAATTGATTCTGGATGCACTCCGTTTACCAGAATGACAAAATTAAAAGAAGTTCTGAAATAAGGTGTAGTTTCTCGACTTAGCTCGAAACGTAAAGAAATATATTTTTCGACCAAGCGCAGTGCGTGGATAAAAACTACTATGCTTAATTAACTGTAACTCTGAAATATAAACAAAGTGAGAAGGACGTAATCTAATTAAATCGAAATTTGCGTACAAGCCCTACGACGATTCCCTGAATTTTTACATCTTTTGGATAAATGGGCTGCATAGTAGCGTTTGCTGGTTTTAGGACAACACGTCCGCTTTCTTTATAGAACCTTTTCAAAGTTGCTAAATTATCATCTACCAGTGCAACTACAATATCTCCGTCACTTGCTACTTCTGTTTTTTCTATGACTACATAATCTCCATCTAAAATGCCATCCTCTATCATAGAAGATCCTTTCACCTGTAACACGTAGGATGTCTTTTTACCGGAGATCATAGAGCTTGCAACATGAAAAGTAGCCTCAGGGTCAGAGTGAGGTTCTAGTGGACTGCCTGCTGCAATGTATCCCATGAGCGGAAGCGCAATAGAAGGGCCAATTGCTGCCGGAGTAGCACCTATGAGGTTGCCAAGTGATTCTTTTTTGAGGATCTTGAGCGTTCTATTATTACCTTCTACTTTTTGTACATATCCTTTGTCTACTAATGATCTGATAAGCGCATGGATGGTAGAAGGACTTCTTCTATTCATAGCATCTGCCATTTCACGAAGAGTAGGAGAGTACCCATTTTGTTCTTGAAATTGGATGATGTAGTTGAGTAATTCGCGTTCTTTTTTATAGAGTACTGCTGGCATAAGAGTAAATATTAGGAAAATTAGATATAAGAAAAATATACGAAATATTCTTGAACATTTCAAGATGACAAACTATAGCAGACTATATAAAAATTTAAGCGTTTAGGGATTAGATTATTATTTAATAGCTATTAACAGGTTGAAAAGTACTTTTGATTAAATTGATATACCTTGATTTTGTCAATGGTTTATCTTAAAATGCTTAAAGCCAGGTACTTTAGTAGTCGAAGTACGTCAAGAAAGGAGGCAAAACATGCGTGTTGTTGCCTTGAAGCGTAAGACTGTAAGCCTCATGCTGGTCTTGCTGCTTAGCACAATGATGCTTGCAGCTTCGGTATTACCAGCACAAGCTGCGGCATGTTTCTCAGGTCGAGGTTTTGGCTGGAGGAACGGACACCACTACGTGTGGTTTACGGTAAACATGTCAGCTTCTCACTGGGACGTCACCGAGCCCTGGTACGTTCCAAATGCACAGCTCTGGGCACATCCGAATGATTCTGGGTATGCTGAGGCTGGATTTTCCTGGCCTGATGGTGTACCTATACCGTTCTCAGCGAGCAATTATCAGTTGTGTGGATGGTCATAGCTCATTAGAGCGTAGTTCGTCGTAGTGGCGAATACTACGCTTTAAGGAGTATCTTATTGAGGTGACACCTTGTCATGCCTGGTTGGATTGGATAAAGGTCTTACTTAATCCTGTCCGACAAGGTGTCACCTTTCTCAGTATTTGACATAAGAGTTATGTTTAAGTATACTGGTTATGGAGCGAACATATGAAAACTAGTTTTAAACTAAAAATCACAGCTGGAATAGTCTTGCTGTTAGTGGCTGTAGCAAGTTTTGTGTTTAAAATTTATATTTGGGACTCTGCTAAATATACCTATTGTGTTACGCAATCTAGAGAAGAGTATCCAGAAAATACTGGTGCTCCTAGTGAAGAGCAATTGACCTTTTTTGACGAATGTTACAAAAGTTTAAATGGACAAAAGACGATAGACCTTATATTTTCACGGAAATAAACAAAGTTGCTTTATGTGTTTTTGAGATTGATACATCTGTAACTAAGGAAAGAGTTATACACCTCTTAATGCTAGTTTGACCTTCTATTTTCAATTTTCGTTTTTCGATTTACGATCTAAGATTTCACCGTATGGTACAATATGAGCGTATGCAATTTGAATTAGCTTCTGATTTTAAGCCTACCGGAGATCAGCCTCAAGCGATAGAAAAGCTTGAGAAGGGTTTGCAGCAAAATGTAAGAGACCAAGTGTTGCTTGGTGTAACTGGTAGTGGAAAAACATTTACTATTGCCAATGTTATCCAAAAAATCCAAAAGCCAACGTTGGTTATTTCACACAACAAAACACTAGCTGCACAACTGTATCAAGAGTTGCGTGATTTTTTTCCAAATAATGCAGTCTCTTATTTTGTATCCTACTATGACTATTACCAGCCAGAAGCCTATATTCCTACCACTGATACATACATTGCCAAAGAAACCCAAATTAATGAAGAGATTGATAAACTGCGCCTGGCTGCTACTACAAATATTTTGACCAGAAATGACACCATTGTCGTTGCCTCAGTATCTGCAATCTACAATTTAGGATCTCCTGAAGAATATGGAAATCGTTTTATAGCCTTGCAGGCAGGTGAAGCAGTAAATAGAAAAGATCTTCTAGAACAATTCTTAGATCTCATGTACTCTCGAAATGATTATGACTTCAAAAGAGCAACATTTCGGGTAAAAGGTGAAGTGATAGAAATTTTTCCTGCGTATGAGGACACGGTAGTAAGACTCGTATTGGATGCTGATGTACTTTCCAAAATTCAAATTTTAGATCCCATGACAGGAGAAATACGTGAATCACGCGAGCGAGTGGTTATTTATCCGGCAAAACATTACATCACAGAACGTTCTGTGTATGACACTGTTTTTAAACAAATACGGCATGATTTACAACTAAGAGTGGAAGAGCTGCAAAAACAAGGAAAGATGCTTGAAGCAGATAGACTCATGAAAAGGACAGAGTATGATCTCAAGATGATGAAGGAAATTGGGTATGTCAATGGTGTTGAAAATTATTCCCGGTATTTTGATGGGAGAAAACCAGGAGAAGCACCTCATTCTTTACTAGACTTTTTTGAAAAAGCTGCAGGTAAAGATTGGCTGTTGGTAGTGGATGAGTCTCATATGACAATTCCGCAAATCAGAGGGATGTATAACGGAGACAGAGCCAGAAAAGAGGTTTTGATTAATTATGGTTTTAGATTGCCTTCTGCGTATGACAATAGGCCTCTCACTTTTGATGAATTCAGAGAAAGGATACACAGAACTATGTATGTAAGTGCTACTCCGGCTGATTGGGAACTACAGGCAAGCGGAGAAAAGAATGTCATAGAGCAACTCATTAGACCAACGGGAATTGTAGATCCAGAAATTGAGGTGAGGTCTACTGACGGACAAATTCCTAACTTAATAGAAGAAATTAGAAAAACAATAGCCAAACAACAACGAGTGTTGGTAACTACCCTTACCAAACGTATGGCAGAGGATTTATCTGCCTTTTTGGAAGAAAAAGAAATAAAAGTAAATTATCTGCATTCAGAGATAGATACACTTGCAAGACAGGATGTTTTGGATGATTTGCGGGAGGGAAAATATGATGTGGTCGTGGGAATCAATTTGTTACGAGAAGGTCTTGACTTGCCTGAAGTAGGGCTGGTGGCAATACTTGATGCTGATAAAGAAGGATTTTTAAGAAGTAGATCTTCTCTTATCCAGATCATGGGAAGAGGTGCCAGAAGAGTAGACTCACGAGTATTGCTGTATGCGGATACGGTTACTAGATCCATGAGAGAAGCTATTGATGAGGTTGAAAGAAGAAGAGAATATCAACTTGCATATAATGAAAAGCATGGCATTACACCAAAAACAATTGAGAAAAGAATTCGTGAGAAATTGATAGAAAGAAAAGAAGAAGTCTCAGATGATATCAAACCACTCCTGGACAAAGAAGTATTATTGCCAGATGATAGAGAGAAAGTAGTAAAACGTTTGCGCAAAGAAATGCAGGAAGCAGCAAAAGCACTCGATTTTGAGACGGCGGCACTCTTGAGAGATAAAATTAGGTATCTGCAACAAGGAAGGTGAGAGATAAACCCCCGCAAAAAGAAGCGGGGGCGTAAGATTCATTTGTGTCTTACTCTGTTACTCTAAAGTCCATCCTCCCTTCTGGAAGTGTTTGTCCCCATACTCGTACACGATAACCAGATTCTTCCAGCTTTAAGATGTGTACCTCAATTTCTTGAGTGCCTATGATGGTTTCTATATGCACATAGACGATGTTGCCGGATTCATCGTAGTACCTCATTCTTTTGCTGTGAGGATACCATTTTTCTTCTTCTTCCCGTACTGCATAGTCCGGAAGATGCTTCTCTTTCCTCGATGAAATTTTAAGACTATATGCTGGCAGATATGAGAGGTTCCTAAAAATGAACCATTCTTCTAACTCTTTTAGAGTAATATCTTCTGTAAGAAACAAATCTATCCAATTAGCAGGTGTAATGAAGATCTTGAACATTTCTTTCTCCTTCATTTACAAGGTGCCACGTTGTCTGTCGCAGTTGACAGATAGTAAATGTATTATAACTCTGTAAAGTGAAGGTGACAAGAAACAGATAGGAATGGGGTATAATGCTTAGTTATTCAGTTAATAGGTTACGAGTTAATGAGTTAACGAGTTTATTGTTAGTATTAAGTATAGAACGAAAGTTAAAAGGCAAAATTAAAAAATCAAAAGTATCCATTCGACAAGCTCAGGATGCTGAGTTTACCGAAGCACAATTAAAAAGTTAAAAGTTTGAAAACAAGCGTTTAGCGGTTAGGGTTGCGGAGCGAGTACGAATTTCGTACCCGCTCCAAGTTATCGCGTTGAGCTCTCCGTTAGTCTTGCTATTCTTCTTTCCATATTTTGTATATTAAATAGAGGGAAAAAAGAAGGGAAATAAGTCCCAGGGTAAGAAATTTTAACTGGAGTTCTCCAATTGAGAAAACTCCAACTGGGAAGGAAACGATGAAGGCTGCCTCTCGGTAAATTCTTTTTTTCGTGATCAGCCAAATAAGATAGAGGCCCAAAGCTAGATCAAACGAGAATTGGAGCACTTCCAACATGTTTTTCTCTCTTTCCTCGAGAAACTCACAGAGACCCCTTCCGCCATTGGAAAAAGCTGTGAGTTCTAGTCAACTCAATGTGCGATAGTCTGTATTATACAAAAAAATGTCTGAATTTCAATACTATGAGACGTATGTTGTTGAAGATAAATAAAAAATGAGAATGAGTGTGGAGATTACGTTCTAAGATGAGTTAGAGTTACTCTTGCAGACGATAATAGGTTTCGTATAACCTTGCTGTTTGTATCAGTCCTTCACGAGGGAAATCTGCTGGGGGTGGAATATGTATGTGAAAAGGTGATGATGGATGATCTACATTTTTGACAATTGTTTCCAATGTAAGTATGCCAGAAGGGTCTTCTGTTTGTAGCTCTCGTAATAGTTCTTGTAGAGTTTTAGGACCATTTTGTGGAATTTGATAAAAGTGAGGATGGACTCCATTTTTGTGATATGGATAAGCAGATAGATCTATCATGGTGGAAAAATCTTTTATACTTCTGTTATCCTCTGGTAGCGTTGATGCCACAAGGAGTCCCATGAGTCTTCTTCCTCCGAGAGATGCCTGATTTAGGGCGGTATGGTTTAGTCTTCGTTTTGATGTAGGTATATCTTCAACCCCAATTTCTTGTATTGCTCGTAAGTCAGTGTAAGTAAGTGCAGCTGAGGCTTCTAATAAGGAAGATCCATTTTGCACACCATGACTTATAAAAGGAAGTACCCTATCTCTATTGTTGTGTATTTCTTCTATAATTTCAGAAAACTTTTTTTGGATATACTCTTTTCCTTCCCGAACTTCTTCTTCAGAAAACTCATCTTTTTCAGGATAATGAGAATATGGTTCATCAGATTCAATAGACATATTACTATTTAACAAATATCTTTTTTGAACAATGTGAGAAGTTGATAAGAATTATGATTGAATTTTTACCTCATTTTAGGCTATAATAGTACACTTTGGGGAAAAGCGATGAATGAGTTAATGAGTGGCGCGTTAAAGAGTTAACGAGTTGAATTTTAGTATGAAGTATTAAGTATGGCAAGAAGAGTGTAGCAGTTTGACTTAAAATACTTACTGCTTAATACTAATTTAGATTTAAGATTTTTGAAAAAAGAGCTTTACAAACTTTATAACTTTGTAAACTCTTTAACCCGTTAACTCGTAACTCGTTAACTAATAAAAATTATGGCTGACGAGATTATTGTAAAAGGCGCGAGGGAACATAACCTCAAGAATATAGACCTGGAAATCCCAAAACAAAAATTAGTTGTTTTTACGGGATTGTCAGGTAGTGGAAAAAGCTCTTTAGCATTTGATACTATTTATGCCGAAGGACAAAGAAGGTATGTAGAGTCTCTTTCCTCATACGCCCGTCAATTTTTGGGCATCATGAAAAAACCAAATGTTGAGTATATCGAAGGTCTTTCCCCCTCTATCTCCATAGACCAGAAAAGCACGTCTCACAACCCACGTTCTACCGTAGGCACCGTTACTGAAATTTATGACTATTTACGTCTGTTATTTGCTCGTGTTGGTCATCCTCACTGTCCTAATTGCGGAACAGAAATTGCCAAAACCACCAAGGAAAAAATTGTAAATGAAATCACGGAAAAATATATTGAGATGACTCCTACCCGGGCTATGGTCTTAGCACCTTTAGTAAAGGGACGAAAAGGAGAATATCAGGATTTATTTAAAGACCTGCGCAAAAGAGGTTTTCAAAGAGTACGAATTGATGGACAACTATTTAATTTAGATGAAGATTTGGTACTTATAAAGACTAACAAACATACTATTGATGTAGTAGTAGACAGACTAATACTGGATAAGAATTACGAAAGACAGCGTATTTTGGAAGCAGTAGAACAAGCGCTAAGTATTGGAAATGGGGAAGTTATTATCTCCAAAGTAGAGGATAAAGGATTTACGTTTCCTGAAAAACCGAGCCAGATGCAAGATGAGCTTTTCTCAGAACGTTTTGCTTGTCCTAACTGTGGTACTTCAGTTGCCGCTGTAGAGCCCCGCTTATTTTCATTTAATTCTCCTTTTGGTGCCTGTCCATCTTGTAATGGATTAGGATTGATTCATACAATAGATGAAGATTTGGTCTTTGCGCCTGAAATTAATATTGCAGAAGGTGGTATTCTGCCATTTTCAGACATTATTTCCAAAGACACATGGTTTGCCAGAACCGTCAGACAAGCTTTTAAAGAAAATGATATCTCGCTGTACATTCCTCTCAAAGACCTGCCTGAGGAAAAGAAAAAAATTATTCTGGATGGTACTGGCAGTAGAGTGTACGAAGTAGCAGGAACCAATCGCTTTGGAGAAAAAACAACTATTTATGAATCATATCCAGGAGTTTTGCAGTTTTTGCTACAGCGGTATGCGGAAAGTGAGTCAGAACTGATAAAAAGAGAAGTGGAAAAGTACATGATGCCTACCATTTGTCAAAAGTGCGGAGGAGCAAGACTGAAAGAAGAAGCTCTGGCAGTAACGGTGGGAGATAAAAACATTGCGCAAGTATCTCAGATGAGCATTGATGCCGTACATCAATTTATGTCAGGACTAGAACATACGCTGACCCTGAAAGAAAAAGAAATTGCCACAGTCATTTTGCGAGAGATACTGGCTCGACTTACGTTTTTGGTGGATGTAGGACTTTCCTATCTTTCTTTAGGACGTGAAGCCCAGACCTTATCGGGTGGAGAGGCACAACGTATTCGCCTTGCTTCTCAAATTGGAAGTGGTTTGTCCGGTGTATTGTATGTTTTGGATGAGCCATCTATTGGATTGCACCCCAGAGATAACACAAAACTAATCCAGACTCTTAAAACTTTGCGAGATATTGGCAACAGCGTATTAGTAGTAGAACACGATAAAGAGACGATGGAGGAGTCAGATTATATTTTTGATTTTGGGCCAGGTGCAGGTGAGTATGGAGGACAAATTATTGCCAAAGGTACCCCTGAAGAAATAAAAGAAGATGAGCATTCTATCACAGGACCGTATTTATCAGGGAAAAAAGATATCAATCTTAAGAAAAAAGAATTTTCTACTAAAAATACCTCTCATTTTTTAACGCTAAAGGGAGTATCAGAACACAACTTAAAGAATGTAGACATATCTATTCCGTTGGGAGCATTTGTATGTGTGACTGGTGTTTCTGGAAGCGGAAAATCAACACTTATTAATGACGTACTGTATCATGCCATTGCAGGAAAGAAAAACCCATTTCATAGACAAAAGCCAGGTGCGTTTCAAGGTTTGGAAGGGGATGAGCATATCAAACGTGTTTTTATGATAGACCAGTCTCCTATTGGCAGAACGCCACGCAGCAATCCTGCTACTTACACCGGAGTATTTAACTATATTAGAGAGATGTTTACGAATACACATGAAGCAAGACTCAGAGGATACAAACCAGGGCGTTTTTCTTTCAATGTAAAAGGTGGACGCTGTGAAACATGTGAAGGAGAAGGACAGCTAAAAATTGAGATGCAATTTTTACCGGATGTGTATATAGAGTGTGAATCATGTCATGGGACTCGTTATACACAGGATACGTTAGAGATTGAGTTTGAAGGTAAAAATATTGCAGAAGTGTTAAATATGAGTGTTGAGGAAGCATTGCCTTTCTTTTCATTTCATGAAGGGCTTTACAACAAGATTTTGACACTCAAAGAAGTAGGTCTATCTTACGTAAGGCTCGGACAACCAGCACCCACACTATCTGGTGGTGAAGCACAACGTATCAAATTAGCAACAGAATTATCCAAAAAAGGAGCAGGAGGAAGTTTGTATCTGTTGGATGAGCCTACCACAGGACTGCATTTTGCAGATCTGGAAAAATTGATCAAAGTACTAAGACAGCTTGTTGATAAAGGAAATACAGTATTGGTAATAGAACACAACCTTGACGTAATCAAGAACGCTGATTATATAATAGACTTAGGTCCTGAAGGTGGAGACAAAGGAGGAAATCTGGTAGCAGCAGGAACACCTCGCCAAGTAGCACAAGTTGCTGGGTCGTATACTGGTATGTACCTGAAAAAAGAACTCAATGTATGAAGAGGATAGTTATTAGTTTTTTTATAGCCGTTTTTTGTTTTGGTATATCCTCGACTTCAACTACTCATGCTACAACTGAATTTGATACCTCTGTTACCAGTAGCTATCTTGCTCGTCAAGATGGATCCACTATTGTTACTCAAACTATAGAATTAAAAAATAACACAGAATATTACTACACACCTTCCTACACGCTTTCTACTGGACTTCAGGATGTTAAAAATATCGCTGTCTATAACGCTGCCGGAGCTATTCCATTTGAAGAAATTGATAACAAAGAAGCAGGCAAATCTATAAAAATACAGTTTCAGGATAGAGTGGTTGGACTTGGCAAAGTAAATTATTTTACCATCACGTTTTCTACCAACAGCATTGCCAAAAAAATGGGAGATGTGTGGGAAGTAAGTATTCCTGGACTTGATAACCCTGATAGTTTTGCTGCATATCAAATAACGGTCCAAGTCCCTCAAGATTTTGGTAATGTTACTATCATAAAACCACAAAAAACAGTTGCTGAAGGGAGCAGGACATTTTCCTTTACTAAAGATGAGATTACAAAGTCTGGTGTGATGCTTATATTTGGAAAAAACCAATATTATCGTCTCAATCTTGCCTATCACCTATCCAACAAAAATTTATTTCCTATCAAAACAGAGATAGCCCTTCCAGCCTCAACCAATTACCAAGAAGTGTTAATAGAGTCTATCAAAGAGAAGCCTATGAATACGTATAGAGACGACGATGGTAACTGGCTAGCCCTTTATTCTCTCAATCCTCAGGAAGAAAAGACCATTCATGTTACAGCATTTGTCAAAATAGCACCTACGCCTGAGCAACAAGGACTATCTGATGAGCAAAAAAAATTGTATACACAAGAACTCTCCTATTGGGATACGAATGCAAAAATAAAAGAAGCTGCTAAAAAAATGCATTCAGCAAAAGATGTATATGAGTATGTTACGAAAAGCCTTACGTATAATTACGAACGTTTTTCTGAAAAAAGTGTGCGTTTAGGTGCAAAAAAAACCATAGAAAGTCCTGAAAATAGTGTGTGCCTGGAATTTACGGATCTTTTTATTAGTGTAGCAAGAGCAGCTGGAATTCCTGCCAGAGCTGTGGAAGGATATGCATATACGCAAAATACAAAATTAAGACCTTTATCATTAGTAAAAGATGTGTTGCATGCATGGCCGGAATATTATGATGAAGAGAAAAAAACATGGGTCATGGTAGATCCGACATGGGGTAATACAACAGGGGGGATAGATTATTTCTCAACCCTGGACTTTGCCCATATTGCTTTTATTACTAAAGGCAAAGATAGCACGTATCCAGTGCCAGCAGGAGGATACAAAGTGAGTGATACCTCTCAAGACGTGGTAGTAAACGTTATTACAGCAGAAGAGTTTGAAAAAAAATCAAAAAGCAGCTTTAGCGTGGATTTTGACTCTCAAGCAATAGCAGGATTTTCTATCAAAGGAATGTTAACGATTAAAAACACTGGCTCAACTCCTTTGAAAGATAAATATATTCAAATAGACTCCACGCTCACTCCATCTCACC
Organism: uncultured Gammaproteobacteria bacterium; assembly: GCA_964427615.1. Taxonomy (GTDB): domain Bacteria; phylum Patescibacteriota; class Microgenomatia; order Levybacterales; family GWA1-39-11; genus CAYRUR01. The sequence continues at coordinate 55,824 of CAYRUR010000003.1, forward strand.
AAGAATACTATATTACAGACATTCCACCATTTGGTGAAAAGACGATTTTAGTCTCCTTTGATAAAACACCCTTTTTGACAAACAAAACATATAAGATTACAATTCACTTTGACGGAAAGAGTATTGAAAAATCTATTGCTGTTTCAATACTTCCTAATCCGTTATGGATTTTAATAGGAGGTGGTATCTTTGCAAGCTGTTTTATCATATCAATCATTGCCTACCGTTCCTGGCGTATATTTATTCAAAGACCAAAACCAAAAAATACTGTACGTCGGAAAAGCAAAAGATCTTAAAAAAAGAGTTTCCTCATACTTTAATAAGGGGAGGGCTCTTGATGCCAAAACGATCAACTTGGTTGAAAAGATAGCCTCTATTTCCTATGTACCCGTAGCTTCGGAAATTGAAGCCTTTTTACTGGAAGCAGAGTACATCAAAGAATATCGGCCGTTTTATAACATAAAAATGGCTGATGACAAATCATTTCCCTATTTGGCCATAAGTAAAGGAGAGAATCCCCATATCACTATCACCCGCAAACGCAATCTAGAACAAGCGGATTATTTTGGTCCTTATCCTAATGTTACTGATTTAAAACTTGTCTTAAAACTCTTGAGAAAAATCTTTCCTTTTCAAACAGTAAAGAATCATCCTAAAAAAGAATGCCTATATTATCACCTCAAACAATGTCCTTGTATTGCTGTGCATCCAGAACTGACAGATGAGTATACAAAAAACCTGCGAAATATAAAGCTGTTTTTAAAAGGAAAAAAAGAAGCCATTATCAAAGACCTGGAAAAAGAGAGAGATACCTATGTAAAACAAGAAGCTTTTGAAAAAGCGCAGGAAATACAGAGAAAAATTGAGAAAATACTGTTGGTTAGCAGTGAACATTACAGCCCTTTTCGGTATCAAGAACGGCCTGATTTGTACTACGAAAGATTGCAAAAAGAGGTTGAATCATTAAAGTCCATTTTACAATCCCATCACCTGGACATAAAAAAACTGGAGAGAATAGAGTGTTATGATATTTCAAATATCCAAGGAAAAGAAGCAACGGGGTCTATGGTGGTACTTATAAATGGCGAAACAGCAAATAAAGAGTATCGCCGATTTAAAATCAAGTCAAAAAATACTCCAGATGATTTTCATATGATGAAAGAAGTAATAACACGCAGGATCAAAAACACGCAATGGCCGTATCCTGATTTATTTGTCATAGATGGAGGAAAAGGACAAGTAGGGAGTGTATTGCCAATCTTGAGACGCAACGGTATTCTCATTCCAGTTATTGGTCTTGCTAAAAGAGAGGAAATTATTGTTATTCCTCAAGAAATGCAGGAACATGAATTTGTGTATGAGGAAGTAAAATTACCAAAAGACACACCTGGTATCAATCTCCTGCGTAAAATAAGAGATGAGGCTCATCGTTTTGCTTTGACGTATCACCGGAATTTACGTAAAAAAAGACTATTGTCTTTGCTTGGGTAACTTCAGTATACTACTTCGCTTTGTATACACAAAAAATAGTAATAGCTGATAGCATCTACTGGTTGATTCTGGTCGTACTCCGTTTGCCAGAATGACAATATGTAAAAGACTTTTGAATTTGATTTTGAACTATACAAAGCTTCGTTAGGTATTATATATTGTATTTTGTAAGCAAAGGAGTATACAATTTATCTATATGAAGGATTTGCTCAAGAGTCTTTTTCTTAACTCCTTTGCACTTTATACAACTGCTCTTTTGTGGGATGGTTTGCACATATACGGAGGATTATCAGTGATCCTGATTGTAGGCGTACTGCTAACCATCAGCAGAGCTGTTCTTGATCCATTACTGCAATTTATAACCTTACCGTTACGAGTGTTAACACTTGGCCTTTCAAATGCTTTGACTTTTGGTCTTATCCTTTTTATACTATCATTCTTGTACAAAAAGATTGAGGTTACCAGCTTTACTTTTGAGGGGATATCATTATTTGGAGTGAGTATTCAGGGATTTTATGTCTCAATACTTTTGTCTTATATCATAATCTCTGTTACAATATACGTGATAACCAAAGGAGTTGAGTGGGTATTCAATTAATATATGAGCATTTTTACTATTATACAGATCGTTATTTCAGTATTATTGATTATTTCTGTTGTTTTGCAGCAGAGAGGATCATCTATTGGCGTGGCATTTGGAGGTACAGGAGAAACATATAGAAGTAAAAGAGGAGTAGAAAAGTTACTTTTTTATGCCACTCTTATTCTTGCTGCACTATTTGCAGGAGTTTCGATTCTCGCGCTTGTTTCCTAATCATATTCAGTACTCATACTTATGGCTCAAGTTAGAAGACGCTACTACATTTGGCTTTTGAGGGCATACATTAAAAAGTGGAAAAAAACTATTTTTACCTCGGTGATTATTGGTATCGGCATTTTTTTTGCATTATTTAGTATTTTTAATTTTTACGTTCAACCTCTCATTACGAATAAAGCTCAGAGAATTGGATACGCAGGTGTATTTACTCCTCAAAGTATACCTGAAGAACTACTTCGCAATATCAGTTTTGGACTTACAAAAGTTGAGAAAGATGGTAGTATTGCTCCTGCTGCCGCTTCAAAATGGGAGATAAAAGATAAAGGGAAAAAGTATGTGTTTCACCTTAAAAAGGGACAACGGTTTCATAACGGGAAGGAATTAACCAGTAAAACATTAAATCTTAATTTTAAAGACGTAAAAAGAGAAAATATAGACGAGTACACTGTGGCATACACACTCAAAAGTCCGTATGCTCCTTTTTTATCAGCAGTTTCTCAGCCCATTTTAATTGATGGATTCTCAGGATTAGGGGATTATCAGCTAAAAAAACTTGAGTTAAATGCAGGTTTTGTCAAAACGATGATTTTACAAAGTAGACAAGATACATCCTACAAGAAAACTATTTTGTTTTATCCCACTCAGAGAGCAGTAAAACTAGCGTTTATGTTAGGAGAAGTTAACCAAATAAATGATGTTAACTCTCTTAAAGTTGACAACACAGATCTTGCAAGTTGGAAGAATCTAAAACCAGAAAAGAACACTTCTTATGCAGAGCTAGTAACTCTTTTTTATAATAACGCAGACCCCAACCTTTCCAATAAAAAACTCAGACAAGCACTTAACTATGCGCTTCCCAGTGTATTTGAAGAAGGTGAAAGAGCTTATTCATCTATTCCACCCACCTCTATCTATTTTTCTAAGGCTCCCAATTACGGTATTTCTGACCAGGAAATTGCCAAAAAGCTGTTGGAAAGTTCTGGAGCAGATCTAAAAGAAGGAGTAACGATAACTACCACAGATGAATACGTAGAACCGGCAAAAAAAATAAAACAAGCATGGGAGGGAATTGGAGTCAAAACAAACGTTGAGGTAGTGAATGCTTTTCCTTCAAAATTCCAGATTCTTTTGCAGCCGTTTACGTTACCTAAAGACCCTGATCAATATACTCTCTGGCATTCTGGACAGACCAATAATATTGTGCATTTTAAAAACTTGCGCATTGATAAGTTGCTTGAAGATGGAAGAGAAAAAGAAGTAAGTCAAAGCGACAGAATTAGTATTTATGCTGATTTCCAAAAATATTTATTAGATGAGGTGCCTGCTTCCTTTTTATACTTTCCGTACAAATTTACTCTTTCGAGGTAGTGTCTTCTGCTGTACTATGTCTGGTAAAAACATAAAAATTATCTAGTTGATAGGTAATGGAATAGGTATTGCTCTGGAGTAAATAGTGTAAAAGATCTGCCTCATAAGAGTTGTCTTCAATACTGCTATCCAGTAATATCATCACTTTTGCGACTTGATCCAGACCTCGAGGGACAACATAAATACCATCTCTATGTGAAAGATGCGCTCCTAAATTGTTAGATACTGCCAGTGGCATAGCAGCTGGAATAGTCTGTAAATAAGCGTTAATTAGTTCTTTATTAGGACGAGGTTGTGTCCAAATCTCTATAGAAGCATACCTAGCTCCTGGTAAAGGACCATACAACCATGCACTCAAAAAAGCAAAGAAGAGCAGATAGTAAAATACAAATAAAGGAGTTATAAAATGCCAGCGCAGTGCAAGAATTCTTTGTATACCAAAAACAGTAGCTATATACACAAACGGTAGAATAACTGCTGCATAATGATACCAAATATCACGCAGATTACTGTTATTTGATAGCAGATTAATAGTGAGATCTGGAAGAGCAAAGATAAGAAATAGAGGTGATAAGAGTGCTAAAAATCCGGTTGAAAGGAGTAAAGTAACTAAGTAGTGGAGACTATCCCAGGTAAGAAGTTTTGAAAACGTAAGGAAAGGATTGAGGAAAATGGTGGTAATAATCTGGATAGTATTATCTCCAAAATCGCTGAGGTAAGAGAGCGCAAAATGGTGTGATCCACGTGCTTGAGGAATCAAAAAACGCATAAGGAGCAGAAAGATGGAAAGAGAAGTAATAGAAATAACGCCACCAAGTTTCTGATACCCTTTGACTATGACATACAGCCCAAAGAAGAAAGCAATCAAATACACATTTTCTTTCGTAAGCACTGCTAGGAAAAGAAAGAGTAAAAACCATTTGATGCTTCTGATGTACAAAAAGTAGAAAGCAGCAATTAAGAACGTGGTTGCAAACGTAACAGCATGAAAATCAAAGAGATTTTGTCTTTGTATCAGTGGGTTGAGCAAATAAGAAAGTGAAAGAGCAAGAGCAATATAATTATTTTTTATAACTCGCTGTGCCAGTAAGTAAACAAAAATACTACCGAGAGCAATTACTACCGTCTGTAACACCAGAAGCATTCGAGCATCTGGCCAAATAAAATAAAAAGGAGCTAACAAAATAAGCAAAAAATCAGCATGGACTGCCAAGCGTGAAATACTTTCTGTAGCATCAGGATTGGTTAGCATAAAAACTTTGCCGTGCATCGTATTCCATACTGTCTGATCCATGTTTCCCAGGTCAAAACGACCAGTGAAGAAATTATGATATTTTTGGACAGATACATACGTAAAGTAGCTAATATAGCTAATAACACTGGTAAGTAGTATCAGAAAAGAAGCAGGTATTTTCTTTACAAATGAATGGTTAGGAAATGTTATTTTAGTTAACGAAAAAGTAACTACCAAAAAGATTACTTCACTGGCAATAAAAGCAATACGCAATATAACAGAAAGCGCGGAAGCCAAAGATAGTGGTAGAAAAGGAGTAAGACCCAATGTGAGTACTACTTCACGCACTCCCAAACCCATAGGAGTAACAAAAGAAAGATAACCAATTAGCCAGGAAAAAACAAAAAAGGAGGCAAACTGTACAAAGAATACAGGACTGAGCGAAGTAAATGAGGCAGCAACTAAATAATTGCCAATACCAAAAAATATCCAAGCCAGTACAAAAATAAAAAAGATGTGGGTAAATTTAGCAAAAGAGAGAATGGAAATTCTTTTTTTCTTTAAAAAAGTAAGCATTGCTATGCCTGCAAAAAGTGAGATTATAAAAACTAATAGCAAGAGAATAATAGGTGAAATAGAAAGACGTTCTTCTACAAAGGCAAGAAGGCTTTGAGCGAAAAAGAAAATGCTTGGGATAGATACAACTGCACTTGAGAAAAGGAGCAAAAAAGATTCTACAACCAGTCCTTTAATCACTGTTTTCGAAGGGATGTCAAATTCCTTAAAATACTGGACTCTGGCAGCAAATGAAAAGATGTTGCCTGGAATGTAGCGCTTTGTCTCTCCCAAAGAAAGGAGATAGTTGCTCTTTGTGTAAGGCACATCATGTCCTAATTTCTGAAGAATTAATTTCCAACAGATGGCTTTTAAGAGGAAAAAGAGCAGCATAAACCCTAAACCCAGCACAAGGCTAACCATATTTGCATGCAGTAAGTGGGTGCCTATGTCATCCTTTGCTTTATAAATAATAGAACCGATAAAGTAAAAAGAAAGAAGAGTAAGTGGAATACCAAAGAAGAATTTAATAATCTTTTTGATATTTGGCTTATTTTTCAGAGGCATATTTTATCGGATATTCGTCTTCTTTTACTCCTGAATGAACAAAGAGATCAGCAAGTAATCCAGTAAATATAGTCTGTATTCCTGCTAATACAAATAGTATACCAAATAACAATAATGGTCGTTGTCCAATGCTTGCTCCGTTGATTTTTAAAATAATAAGATATAAAAGACTAACAGCTCCAATGAAGAAGATAAAACCACCAACTTTCCCAAAGAAATGAAGCGGCCTTCTGGTGTACTTGGTAATAAAGTAAATAGTTACCAAATCAGGAATATCAGTAAATACTTTTGTCATTTTGTATTTTGACTTTCCGTATTTTCGAGGATGATGTGTTGCTTCTTGTTCTCCTACCTTAAAACCCATTTCATTGGCAATAACAGGAATAAAACGATGCATGCCTCCATAGATATAAATATTTTTTGCTAAGTCTTTTTTAAAGATTTTAAGACCGCTATTCAAATCATGAACCTTCATATCAAATAAGAATGAGACCAGACCATTAAAAAATTTAGAGGTAAATCTTTTATACAAATTATCTTTTCTATTTTTTCTCCATCCAGTTACTAGATCAAAATTGCCTTTTACCATTTTTTCATGGAGTGCTTTGATATTTTTAGGATCATCTTGTAAGTCTGCGTCAAGGGTTACAATAAATGCTCCTCTAGCTTCCTTAAAACCCAACATCATTGCATTTGATTTCCCAAGATTTCTTCTAAAAGAAAAAACTCGTATTTGCTCATACTGTTTTTCCAGTCTTTTCAAGATATCAAAAGAAGCATCAGTAGACCCATCATCTACAAAAATGATTTCATACGGTGCTTTTAGTTTTGAAAATTGAGTGGAAATGCCTTGCAGCAACTCTTTCAAACTTTCTTCTTCATTGTATACGGGAATAACAATTGAAAATTGTACAGTATTCATAATAAATTCTTTCAAGAATTGCTTGTAAGTATATCAGAAATGAGGCTAATTCACAAAAGGAATTCTTCTTCTTTCTTCACCCTTTCCTAAGAGGAGAGAGTGGGGGTGAGGTTGAAAAAAGTATGTCTTTTGTAAATCGTATAGTTGGATGAATACTTCCTTTCTTTCACCCTCACCTTAGTCCTCTCCCTCAGGAGAGGAAATGTATATAATCTCTAAACCTGAAATAGGTGCGCATTGCTTTCTGTTTTCTGCTCACCGTTTTTTTCTCATTCCTGAATCTCAAATCTTGAATCATACATTCTGAATCTTGCCTTCATACTTAATACTTACTTCTTAATACTTTATTCTCTTTCTAACCTTTTGATTGAGTGTTATAGGGTTATTTGGTACAATTGTGAGGAGTAAAGATGCGCTCGTAGCTCAATGGATAGAGCACTGGTCTTCGGAACCAGTGGTTGGGGGTTCGAGTCCCTTCGAGCGCGCATTTTAATACTGCATAATTTTTCTTCCGATTCCATTTTATCTAGTACTATCAATTTTCTTGCTTAGGTAAAGGTGAGATAGTATAATAGGGAAGTCCGAATCTCGGGCGACTAGCTCAATTGGCAGAGCAAGTGGCTCTTAACCACTAGGTTCAGGGTTCGAGTCCCTGGTCGCTCACAAATCATTACTTTTCACCACGAACTTCTGGTTATAAAGTTCTCTTAATAAGTTCTGTGGAAGATTGAGGTGTATATCAATTCTTTCAGGAATCATTTGCCCGCTACAAAGAGCTTGGAGTGAACTTTAGACATATACTTGATAGCTATGTTGCATAAAGAGGGATTGTACTTTGTTGGTTTTCCCATAAGCATACTTTAATTATACCTTTTTGAAGGTAAAGTTAGTTAAGAATTAACCACTAAACACTCAATAAAGTGTCCATCGTTTTGATATACTCCTCTTGTATGAAAAAGACAAAGAAAATATTACGCAGCAAATTAGAACACTATTCTCGTGATAAAAAGCAACTTACTCCACCATTTGCCACTATGAAGATGTCGCAGATTTTTTGGTATAGCGAGATGCTACCAGAGTTTATTTGGATAGATTCATTGGTAAGTTACTATGGTGAGCTTGAAGCATCTATTTATTACAACAAGGTACTAGATATGCTTGATGAATATAACCTAGATAAGGACAAAATACTTCTTGGTACTGTATCGTCATTCAATCAGATTGACCCTAAAAGCAGAAAGCTCATTACTGACAAGAATAAATTTCTTATAGAGGATGCACTTGTTAAACCTTTTGGGGCAATTATCAATCTTTATCCTGATATACCAATGAAATGGTTAATTAAAGGTCAACAAATCTATGGAAGCAAAGAAGATGCTATTAAAGAAGTAAGAGAAGCAATACTTCGTTTATTTCCAGCAAAGGATTCTCATAGTGGTTTTTGCCGTGCCGTTCCACTAAATCGCTTTTTTAAGCATAATAAGTTATTTATTACTCAGAATATGGAGGAAACTATTAAAGCTATTGAGGAATATCCTAATGGTGATAGGTATAGAGCTGAATCATTTGCACGAAATGTTATAAATATGGAGTTTGAAAGAAGAAAGGCGGAGGACAACAATTTTATAAAATGGAGTAAGTATTTTTGGAATTATAATTATAGTCTTACTAAATGTATATGAAAGACGAAGCAAAGAAAAAAGAGATTATTGATTTTACTGGTAAAATCGCCTCTTTGGGGCGTGAACTGATTGATGAAGTTATTAAAGTAATTGAGGAACAGCAGAAAGAAATAAAAGTTGACTTATTTAGTCCAGAGAAAGACCAAGTAATTAATGGTTTATTTTTTAGAACTCTCCGCTTTTATCACTCATTCGTAATTAGCTTCCATTTTTGGTCAATGGATATGTCAGAAATAATTACGAGGTCAATGCTTGAAAGTAAGTACTATCTAAAGTTCCTATTAGATAATGATAAAGAAGAATTTTATCAAGAGTTCGTTAAGTATGGTATAGGACAAGAGAAACTCTATAAATTACATTTAGCTCGTTTAATAGATGAGGGGAAAATTGAAAAAACAGATAGTCTTGTAGATTTTATTGATTCTCAAAGTGATGACGAAATATGGGACGAATTAGTTTCAATTAAATTAAAAAACTTTGATGATATTAGAAAAATAGCTGATTCAATTGGTGAAAAGGATTCTTATTCACTTGAATACCAACCTTACTCAATTACAATACATGGCCAGTGGCCAGCACTTCGGAAGTTTTATTTGAGAAGATGTGAAGACCCGTTGCATAGGTTTCACTACATTGGTACAACTCAACTTCCTCCATTAGACCCTCGTACTTTATTTCAAACAGAAGCTATTTTTTATGATACCTACTTACTATGGATTAAGCATTATGGTTTAGAAGATAAAATCAAACCTCTACTAGATAATTATGCTAAAAAGTTAGATAGTATATTTAGTATGGAAGAAAAATTAAGAAAAGGCACAGTTTGTTTTATTCAAGACGGTAATAGTATACTTCTCGCTTTAATTGAATACGCTTCAACTGATAGAAAATGGAATGGTATTGGAGGTTTTGCAGAAGAAGGAGAATCTTTAGAAGAAGCTGTTGTTCGTGAAGCAAGTGAAGAAACTGAAATATCTCTTGATAAGAATGACTTAAAAAGGGTTGCGGAGCTAAACTTCTCACCATCTTTTCAATTAAATGTCTTTTTAGCAAGCAAATGGAGTGGTGAGCTTAATATAAAGGATAGTTCACTAAAAGAACTAAAATGGTTTCCCAAAAGTGATTTGCCTTATGAACAGATGCACGAAGGCAATAGAGATTGGCTAGAACCAACTCTAAAAGGCAAACTAGTTAGATTGGTTGACAATAAACTAGAAGAAGTAAGTTCTTTTGAGTAATTAAGTTCTAGTTTTAGTATGAAGTTGGTGTAGTACAGCCATATCTGATGATTCAGTTGATATTATATTGACCTTCAAGGACTTTACTGGTGATAGTGGTGACTTCTGGAATAAAATCGGCTCTGCCTGAAACTCCAATTTCCCCAACATAGTTCCAGGAGTCATAAACTTTGGTAGTATTTCTTCCAGAAGACTGTATTCTTTGTTACTGCATACTTGATTTTCATATATTCATATTCTACCAGGTAATATTAATTATTGTTAACTACAGGTTAAGGGTTTATAATACTAAATTATCTACAAATATGAAAAGTGTCAGGGATTGGGAACATCAACAAATGCAGAATACCCCTCGTCCAGAAACTCAAATTATAACCTTACTTACAGAACACTTAGAAAGTATTGGTAACCTGCGTAGCGAGGAAAATAGGGAAAGCTCAATAGCTTTTGAAGAGTGGCAATCAAGTGTTGATTCTATTTTAAGGAGAATATTCGGTGAAAAAAGTCCAGAAAGAGAAAAGTTTAATGAAATAAATTATTATCCGACAGTTGGGAGTATTAATGAATATGTAGATTATACGGCAGATTATATTAAAGCATATAATGATGGTCTGGATAAAGCTTCTGGACAACTCCGAAGTATTATAAAAATGCTTCAATCACTGGGCATGCCAGTATCTCAGCCTGTAATTAAAAAAACTGGTACCACGATTAGTGTAAATCCTATTTTTAATCAAAACCAGAACAACGAAATGAAACAAGAACAACATCAAGAGGTAAATATTACCTTAGAACAAGCGTTGGATAATTCATTATCATATATTAAACAACACCACACGGAAGAGACTATTAAAAACGCAGAGGATGTTCTACAACCTTTAAAAGAAAAAGATGTGACTTGGCCACAAGTTCAAAAAGCTATAATGTTTTTTCTGGGTTTAGGACGAGAAGCTTTTTTCGCTTTTGCTCCTGTACTATATCAGATGGCAATGACTAAACCTTAATTGAATGTTTTTTTATAGGTAATTGGCCATAAAGTACTTATTCTTTTGAGCTTTATTTTTACCAATTCTAATAAGTTTACTATCCATTTTATATTGTGAAATGACTAATCTATATTTATCATAATAGTCGATAGGTATAATATAATCATTAGGTAGTTCCTGGTGAGAATTAATGTCTGACTCGATATTAATACGCCAAACCTACTGCAGACAATAAATAATAGTGTGGTTTTAGTACTACCTTTAGTCCACATCATGTTGCAAGATTAATAAAATTAAATTGGAATCCCCATTATTGTATTCTTAGTAATAAAGCAATTCCTTCATTTATTAAGTAGTATTACAAGAAGTTTAATAGAAATTAGGTGAGTATTGAAGCAATTTTGTAAATGGTTTATGCTAAGAATGTGAGAAAAAAGAAAGTACAAAACAAACTGTACGTTTTACCATCTTCTGCAGGAAAAATAGAACTAGCCTTTATCCTTTTGCTCGGTGCGCTTATTTTTGGTGCTGCTATGATGGGAGGGCTTATTGGAAAGAAAAAACTATCAGAAACAGCAACTCCTATGTCAACAGAAACCAATGTTGTATGTTGTGATACAGGGGATGGAGATGCTTGCAAACCACAAACAGGAGAAAATCAGAAAATTACTTACAATGGAGTAGAATATGGACTGATTAAATCGGATGTTCAATTTATAGAAGGAAATTTACATTTACAAGACTCAGGTCAAAAAGCAAATGGTAATCCAATTATTATCAATCCTTCAGAAGGTCATGGATTGAGGATCCCACAAGTACAATCTGGCTGTGAGCGTCCTAATCCTGTGAGCCAGAAAAAAGATCTTTATTTTGCAAAAACCCCACCTGATCCATACATGTTTATGAAACCCGGTTGGACTTATAACCAAATGCAAACTTATTGTACCTCTATACCTGATGATCAAATGGTTTTTGTGTGTAAAAAGGATTGCCAACCACAAGCCTGCTCTATTGGGAGCTCTGACCATACTATCAAGTGTTACGGCACTACCAATAGTGTGTATGACGTATATTTCAGGCTTAATGATTTCCCTTCTCCTGGTATTCCTGACTTTATTAAGTATTGTGACAAAACAGCAATTCCCAATCAAAAATCAAATGAGGAGATAAAACAGAAAATTGTAGTACCAACAGGTGAAGGGGGAGATAAAAAAGAATCATTACAACTAAAGACCTTTTCTATTATTGGCCAACGAGCTGCCAGTCCTGTTTTTTCACCTCTTTGTAAACCTGCTATTTATCTCTATCCTCCTCAAAAAACAAATATCAATGTACAGGTACATCCAGAAGGTCCCATGACACTTACTATTCCTCCCTATCCTGCAAATGGATGGAATGTTACCGCATATCCTGATGGAAGAATTATAAGTGGTACAAATACATTTGACTATTTATACTATGAAGCAGAAATTCCGGATGAGTTTGTCTCAGAAGGAGATACTGGATACGTGGTAGAACAGAAAAATATAGAAAGTTTTCTTAATACAATACTACCCAAACTGGGATTAAATGAGAATGAAACAAAAGCATTTGTAGAATATTGGGTAAAAGCGCTTAAAACATCACCATATTTCGCTGTGCGAATAGTTTCAGATGATGACTTACATGCTATGGCTCCTCTGACTATTTCTCCTAAACCCGATACGGTCATCCGCGTTACATTGCTTTTTACTCCCTTAGAAAAGAAGATATCCTTGAAAGAGCCAACTATTTTGCCAAAAATTCGTAAAGGATTTACGGTCGTCGAATGGGGCGGACTCTACAAACAAGATAAAGACCACCCCTTCACCTGTTTTATGTAAAAAAGAAGAGCGTTTAGCGTATAGTGTATAGCGCTTAGATTTTAGGAAAAACTATTAAACAGACGTCATTGCGATCCTGAGCTTGTCGAAGGAGAAGCAATCCCCTTACGAAAAAAGATCGCCACAGGAACTAGCGTTCCTTCGCGATGACAATACAGTTTTCCCTTTAGAATTTCGAATTTAGTGCTTAGAATTTAATCCTCATTTTCTTACTTGACTTTATTTATGAGCAGCAAGTAATATATCCCTCGCGCTTGTTGTAAGAAAGCCGTAAGAATAGCTCTATGATATCTGCCCTGCCCAAAAAAACCTTCAAAAAAATTGCGAGTTTACACCAGAAAATGCAATCATTACCCAATGAAATACGGCATTTGATATATGCCAATGCTATGCTTTCATTTGGCATGGGAGTAAGCTCTCTCTTCTTAAATATTTATCTCTGGAAACAGAGCAGCGGTCTACAAGACATCGTAACCTTTAATCTCATTCAGTATCCTGCGATTCTTTTTGCATTTATTGTTGTAGGGATTATCAAAACTTCAGTAAAACTAAAACAAATGATGGGATTTGGATTTTTACTGTATATTGCCGGTTATGCATTGCTGATGATGTTAGGGAAACATGCAGTTGAGTACCTTCTTCCTCTTGGTTATTTATTTGGTATTGCAACTGGTTTTTATTGGGCTGGCAATAATACACTCACTTTTCTTTCAACAAAGGAAAAAAATAGAGATACTTTTTATGCACTCAATGCCTCAATTGGTTCATTTATATCAGTACTTACACCTCTTGTCAGTATGCTTGTTTTTTCTCAATTTTTATTGCATACCCAAAGTGAATACACCCGTTATTTTTTACTTTTCTCTGTAGCCATTCTTATTTTTAGCTTTGGACTGTACTACTCGCTCAAACTGCCAAGTACACATGTGCCTAAAATTCGAGCGCGAGATACTATTAACCCCTTAAAGGATAGAATGTGGCAGATCGTTTCACTTTCACTTTTTTTTGAGGGATTTAAGGGAGGATCAGCAGGATTTATTGCATCCATCCTTACTTTCCAAGTTTTGACAACAGAGTTTGATATGGGATTATACAACAGCATTTTTGCCTTGTTAAGTGCAGCTGTTGCTTACAAGATGGCAGGGCGTTTGAATAAAAAAAATAGGATGAAGTTTGGATTTGTAGGTGCTACGTTATTTTTATTCTCTAATATTTTTTTTATAGGCATGTTTTCCTCAACTGGAATTTTAATTAGCTCTGCTATTGCTCTTTTTGCCAACCCTCTCTTTAGTGTAGGACTGGCTTCATCATTTTTCAGAGCTATAGACCACAATCCCAATCATAAAGAAGAATATTATAAATACATAACGTTTAGAGAGTTGATTCTTACTGTAGGTAGATTCTGTGGTGCATCTTTCTTTCTACTATTCTTAAATATCGGCAGCCAACTCACTATGGCAAAAGTATGGTATTTATTCTTAGGAGTTATTCCTCTGATTTATTTTCTGCTGACCCGCCATTTTGAGAAAATGATAGAAAAAGAATTAGCGTTTCAAAGTACCTCATTGCTTGAAGAAGAAGCTCAGAACTAGAAGTTATTTCAAAACTGTCATTCTGGTAAGCCAATAGGCGCATCCAGAATCTCGATTGGTTCATAAATTGATTCTGGGCAAGTCCTTCGACCATGAGCTCAGGACCGAATGGCCAGAATGACTAAATAAGGAGGTTTTGAAATGAGTTCTAGGTAACTTGTCCAGAATCAGAAAAGAGTTTATAATTTGGCTTTGATTATGGACTTTATATATGCTCTTGGTATCCCACTAGCCATTTTTTTATTAAAAACACTAAAAAAGGCAAAAGCAGGGAGGCGGTTAGGTATTACCAAAAAAAATGAAGTATTTCTGTATTTATTCTTATTTTTAGTGTCATTTGTTCTAGTTACTTTTTTCCCAAAAGAGTTAGACCAGTTCCTTTCTTCTTTCACGGCAGGCAATCAGCAGTCCACTTCTGAAACAAAACAGCAAATATCACAAAATACAACAGTTACCCGTGTTATAGATGGCGATACAGTAGAAATACAAGGAGGAGCAAAAGTGAGATATATAGGCATAGATACCCCGGAGTCAGTCAAACCAAATACACCTATTCAATGTTTTGCCAAAGAAGCTTCTGAGAAAAATAAAGAACTAGTATTAGGCAAAGAAGTAAGGCTTGAAAAAGATGTTTCAGAGACTGATAAATACGGAAGACTATTGCGATATGTGTATGTAGGAGACACCATGATAAATGAAGTACTAGTAAAAGAAGGATATGCACATGCGGTCTCATATCCTCCAGATGTTAAATATCAAGAAAAGCTACGATTTGCAGAGCAGTTTGCTCGGGAAAATAATAAAGGACTATGGAATTCATGTAATCAAGAAAGTACTTTTAATTCACAACCCATAAATGCAGTTTTTCAGTCTCCTATTATAGAAGCAGGTAGTTCGGCAAAAAAAAGGATTCTGGGAAATGTATAATACAAAGTATGGACTTGGCTCAAGAAGTGTTTGTTATTTTACTTCCTATTTTTCTATTTGTTACTACTATTATTGGAATCCTGGCAATTATTTTTGCAAGAAAGAATACTAAAAAGTGAGACACTTTACAAATGAGAGTATTCTTTTCGTATTTCCTCACGTTGATACTTGTCTGCTAGAAACCCATTTGGTTTTGTGGGTAATTTAGGTGCGTATGCCAAATATCCATTGCGCACTATATGTCCCCCATACTTTTTATTGAGACTATCTACCGCTTTTAAGAGTTTGTCTTGACGGGGATCTTCAAAAAGAGAGTAAGTAGTAACTTTTTTGTCTTCAATACTGCTCACCCAAATACTTATTTGCCGTACCATCCATTGCCAATTCCATTTTTGATATAAAAAGTAACATACTTCAAAAATATCTTGTCCTTTATCCATATACCTATCAGTCGTTTTTCTGCCTTGCATACTTTTTTCTCCCGCCAGAGAAAGTCCTACTGTTTTGGCTTTTTTATCTAGTTTGCGCAACTTTAATGCTACTTCTTCGCATAATTCATACATGATTTGTAAAATTCTTTCCTGGCTATATTCATTTTGAGGAAGACAATAGTTCCTGCCCACAGACTTAACTGTTTCCTGATGAGTGAAATGACGTACTAGACTCACATCTTTTCCATACGCAATATCTTTGAGATGTAAAGCGCATACATTGCCAAATTCTTTTTTTAAATGAAAAAGAGGGTAGTCTCGTAAAGTAAGTAAATTTGTGATTCCCAGACAATACAGTCTCTTTTTCAATCGTTCTCCAATACCACACACTGTAGTCAGTTTGATTTGTGCATAAATAGTATCTAAATTTTTCTCATTAATTTCAGCAAAGCCATCTGGTTTATCAAGACCTGAGGCTAATTTTGCCAATAGTTTGTTGTGAGAAAGACCCACAGATACCGTAACCACAGGTCCAATTTCATTTCTAATGTCTGCTTTAATGCGTTCTACTACGCTAAAAATAGAAGGGTATAGATGCATGACAGGAGTCAAATCCATAAAAAGCTCATCCAAAGAAAAGAGTTCTACTATAGGACTATAACGACTGCAAATATCCAAAAACTTTTTGGTGATATCAAGATACCGGTCAAAATCAGCGGGGATAAAGATGATTTCAGGACAGATATTAACCGCTTCCCACGTACGCATGCCTGTTTTTATGCCTTTTTTCTTTGCTTCGCGAGAAGCAGCAATAATACAAGTTCTGCCATTTGTTGCCGTAACACCAATAGGGTGATTACGTAAATTAGGATTAAAATGTTGTTCACAGCTAGCAAAATAAGAATCAAAATCAATACAAAGAATAGTGCGTTTCATGCTGTTTTACGTTCACTTCAAGAGTACTTTACCGTTAGAGTAAAATCCAAAACAAGTACATTTTTATCACTTTTTTAAGGGCAGTAGGAATCATAGGTGTAATAACTATATGAGAAAAATACTAGAAAATCAATTGAATAAAAATAGAAATAACTATGACAAAATAGAGCAATTTTTAAGAGGAGGGAAGATCAGAAAAACGCACCTGTACTCCTTCTGTTTTTTTGTTTTTTAAAAGAGTAGAAGAAAGTATTTTATACGCATCATAGTCGAAAGAGTAATCATATGTTTTTACTTCCTGCGTATATTCAGAAATAATAGTGCGCTGGATAATACACCATTTATCTATTAAAAATATCTCTTTATTTCCTTCATCATCTTTCTCTTCAAAAAAAATAGGGCCCGCAAACGGCCATTTTTTTATTTTGTAGTCATAGAATGCTTGCAAAAAACGGATGTTATAAAACAAGGCCTTTTCTTTTCCTACACATGCTCCTTTACACCATCCTAATTGATGCGCAAAGCAAGATCCATTAGTGCTTTGCAAACCTAATATTTTTTGACACAATCCTCTTTCTTTAACTAAATTATTTAGTAAGTCTTTGGCTTGCTTTTTAGAACGAAAAACTCCCAAAACATTTTCAATTTCATCAACTGTTATACTCTTTTTGTGTTCTAAAACCACTGTGTCATACCCATTTTTGTCTGTTGTTTTTTTAAGATAGGTAAGGAGTCTTTTTTCACGCAATTTTCTATTGTGTAATGGCTGCATTTTTTTGATCAATTGGCTTTCTAATAATTGTGCTCCTAAGTCTCCACATGTTTTGATAGTCTCGATATGTTTTACTTCCTGAGTAAGCTGCATTTCTTTGGAAGAAGTGTAATCGCTTGAGAAATGGGAAAGCACTCTTTCTCTGATATTCTTGCTTTTTCCAATATAAAGCGGAGTAGATACATCTCCGTAAAAAATATATACACCAGGACTTTCAGGTAAGTCATTGAGTTTTTTTTCTGAAAGGTGGAGTGGAATAGTAGGTTTTTTCAACACGTAGGAAATAGCCTCCGATATTCTCCTGTCCGGAAATTCAGTTTGCAGTTTTTTGTAAAACTCCCATACAACCTTAGCATCATCAAATGCCCTGTGTCGTGCTTGACAAGAAATATCAAAACGTTCCATAAGGCTATCTAAGTTATGTCGAGTATGCTGAGGATATAAAAAACGGGAAAGCTTTACCGTACACAGATGTTTGCTGGTAAAAGAAATACTATGTCTTCTGAATTCATTGCGTAAAAATCCGTAATCAAAGCGCACGTTATGTGCCACAAAAATACATCCTGCAAGCATTTGTAAAATTTCTTCTTTTTTGTCTTCAAAAAAAGGAGCTCTTTCTAAATCTTGTTTTGAAATACCAGTAAGACTTTCAATAAAAGGAGAAACATGCATACCAGGGTTCAGAAGCGTTGAAAACTGGTCTATAACTTTATTTTCCTCAACTCGCAGGATGCCTATTTCAATAATTTTGTCATACACAGGGCTATTTCCTGTGGTCTCTATATCAACAAAAGCAAGAGAAGAAGGAAGATCTTTTACCATAAGAAAAGTACCACCATACTAGCAAAAGAGGCATCTCATTAGCAAGCAATTAAATCTAAAACTAGTATAAAGTATGAAGAAGTAAGTAGTAAGTATAGAAAGAAATTAAAAAATAAAAAGTCAAAAAGCAAAAGTAGATGGCAAAAGTAAAAAGTTTTAAGATTCTGTATATACTACATACTATATACTAAATACCCACTTTTAACTCTTTAACGCGCAATCCATTAACTTACTTGTACTTAAGCCCTAACCACTCAACGATACCGGCCCTGTACCAGACGGTACGGGACGGGCTTCGTAACCGTTTACCAAAAATCAATCCTCCTCATGGATCCTGAATTAAATTCAGGATGACAAGCTTTGGTAGTTTTATATTTTTTCTAAACGCTAAACGCTTCTCTTTCTGGATCCTAAATCCCTCCTTTGTCAAGGCTTCGGAAGGGCACAGCAAGTTCCTCCGATTTGATTGCAGTTCAGGCCTAGGCTCTGAAGAGCCTTCAAGTAAAAGATACTGTAAGTGCTCGTAGAGATGACACATTTGTGGTGGTTTTAGTAATTTTTTCTAAACGCTAAACCCTATACGCTAAACGCTTGCTCTCTGTTTACTGTTTTCTGTTCTCTGCCTTCTTCTTAATTCCTAATTCATAATTCTTAATTCGTACCTTCCAACTCGTTAACCCGTTAATAACCAATAAAGAATAATTTCTAAACCCTAAACCCTAAGCCCTAAACGCTAAACGCTCCATACTCACACACCTCCCTCCTTTTTCTCACCTTATCCTTACATTTTGTACCTACAATAGAGTTTCATTATTCTTATTGCATTATTATGGATAACCCAGAGCCTTATATCATTGAAAAAAAGGAAACTGATAAAGAGAATGAGATAGAAGAAATAATAAAACCTGAAGGTATTTACTCTATCTTGTATGGAGTTCACATCCTACCTACAGATCCCAATCTTTTACCCCAAAACGTATCAGCAGTATTTCTAGAAACAGGCATGATTAAGTGGGAAGATTACAGCATGGATTCTCTCAATTATTTGCGTAACCATAGGCAATACAAAGAAATCTTTGAGCAAATGGAAAAAAAGAAAATAACGCTTTTGTTAGGAGATGTAAATTATAGGTTTTCCTGGCTTATTCCATTTCTTGATATTGCAGTTTTACAAGCAGAGGCAAGTATGGGTATGAAATTACTAAAAAATAGTTTGGCAACCTTCAATAAAAATGAAAAACTTTCAAAAAAAGATATAGCAAAAATAATGGGAGGATCAGCAGCAGGATTATGGCTTTTATTGCCCATGCTTCCTGATTTAGTAAGAGCTGTATCCGTACTTACTAATGCAGGACTGAAAAAAAGTGCTACCCTACAAAAAGCAGTGTATAAATTACATCCTGAGTTATTTTTACTTCTAAAAACAATAAGAGAGGCAGTAATAGCTGAAAAAGAGCAAAAGCTTATGGAACATATAGGTAATAGACCTCATTTTGCAACTATAATGGGAGGAGCGCATACCGGTCTGGAAGATCAAATACTGGCAACACGTGAAGAAAGGCTTAAAACACTACAAAGATTAAAACCAGTCATCAAATTACTGGTAGTTCCTGAATCCTTCTACCAATTGGCACAGTGGAACTTTAATGGAAATGAGTGGGAGCTAACACGGATATACAATTTACCTGAATTAAGAGAGGTTGTGGAAGAATAAACAGAAGCTTATTTTAAAGCCTCATATCTTAGCTTTACATATCAATTATCAATCTGTTTTTCCTTCTGCACCTTCCAAGATAAAGGTGTTCATATCCTGTTCATTTATGACATTTTTTCTCCCTTTGAAGACTTTGTGAAATCAGATATCATATGAAAATAAAGAAGTTCTTTCACTTGTTTTAGCGATCCCTTTTCCAAAGAATTGACTATGCCTGCCCCATCCGACCAAAAAGATCTTTCTGAAAGATGATGAAAAGTAAAAAATAAAACAATCCAGAAGTTTTTTCCCCAATTGCTTAAAGAACATACTTTTATTATGCTATATTTGCGTTTGATATAATAAACAAAATATGACAGAAGATATTATCTCATTGTTAGAAACTATTAACGATGTTGCACAAGATACGTTTGATGAAGTAATAAAAAAAGGTAATTACCAGAAAATTGGAGATCTTTCTACCAATGAAATAGTAAGGTATATAGCAGAATCCTTGACTTCACGTAAAGATAATAAACCCCATATTACCGCACAATTTCTCGGCTCACCTGGATCAGGAAAATCACAACTGGCTACTCTCACGCGACAAAAACTAGAGAGAGCAATTATCATTCCTGTTGATGATTATAATAAGGGCACCAGAGAGGATAGAAGGAAAATAATAAGAGAAGGGAGTACACCTCTTGATGAAAAAGATTTTGCGCAATTAAGAGAAGATGTACTAATGCTGCGAAAATTAAAAACTGGAGAGTCTTCACATCTTCCAGAAGCAATTGATCTCAATACTGGCAATGCTCTCGTAAGAGAAATATACAAAAGAGTAACAGGTCCTTTTGAGTTTATATTGGTTGATGGCAATTTTTATGTGGGAGACAAACAAGTATGTGGACTAGATCTTGATATGCTCATTTATCTGCATATGGATGATAAAACACGGCTTCAAACGAGACTTTTGAGAGACTTAGTACCAGGTAAAATGAGAGGAAAAGATGCAGATGAAATTGTAGAACAATTTTTAACTCGTCGTGAATCTCAAGATAAAGCCTTTACTATCCCATTTATGGATAAAGCAGAAATCTTAATTACCACTCATCCTCATTTTTCTTCAAATGCTATTACCGATTTTACGTATACTGTTTTTAGAAAAAAATAATCTCGAATAATATATTGATCTCACTAGAGTTCTACTCAAATTTACTACATTACAATTACAACACTTTATTCTTCAGCTAATGATTGAGTGTAACCTAATTTAACAAGTTCTTCATACGCAGACCACACATCTTCTGGTATATCCTGAGGAATTTGATATCCCTTTTCTGCATATAATTTGATGCGTTGCAAATCACCTACCATAGATTGTATCGAAGCATCTTTACCTCTAGGAGAGGTATTCATATATTCATCATAGGAAACTTGGGGAGAGCTCATGATTACTTCTACTTCTGGCCATTGTTTTTTTATAGTCGCATATGTTCTTCTTTCTATATATGGCTTTTGAACAACAATAATGCGTTTTGCATGAATTCCATGCTTTTCTAGTAAAGCTTTTGTAAAAAGCGTATTTTCACCTGAATTTTTTGTTTGAGTCTCTAATAGTACATTTTCTTTTGGTAACCCAAATTCCTGAGCTGCTTCAGATAATGTCTCTGCTTCTGTCTTATCCCAAGAAGCAGTGGAATCACTTTTATGACCTGAAAAAACAACAATCGGAGCATAGCCTTGTAAAAAAAGTTCTGCTGCTCGTTTGCCAATGGTGGGATTATAGCTGCCAAATACCACAATCGCATCTGCCTTTTTTAAAGTATGATGCATGAGGCTATAATTCCAGATCCTCTTTGCAAGATTATCTATATATTCTCTTGAGGGCATGAGTAGATTATAGTATAAAAGTTGAATATGATGAAAATCATCGAGAGTATACGTTAAAAATCAAATACCTATCTCAGTATGGGAGAGTATTTATTGTCCTCTCCTTTCCTCAAGCTAAAAAATAATGTAAATCGTACATTACATTGATTTTAGCAGTAATACAAGAAAGCAGCACATCACCTAAATGCAGATATTTTTCAATTCTATAACTGTTGCTTGACATGAAGATTGATCTAGTGGTAATATCCCTCATAGGGGGATATATGGCATACAGACCAAAAGACACTCACGAAAGAATTACTCACCGCCTCAAAATTGCAAGAGGACACCTTGATAAAGTAATCAAAATGATGGAAGAAGATGCTTATTGTATTGATGTAATGCATCAAATACAGGCAGTTGAGTCTGGATTAAAAGAAACTGGCAATCTACTTCTAGAAAATCATCTTAAATCCTGTGTAGCTGATGCAATTAGTAAGGGTAAGACAGATGAGTCTATTGCTGAAATAATGCAGGTATTTAAGAAAAAAACTTAATATGAGGAGGTGATCATATGAAGAATGAAACTTTGAAATATCTATTAGGTGGAGTACTAGTTGGTGGTATTGCTGTATGGGTTATTACAATCTCAGCTATTAATTCTAATAATACGAAAATGATGCAAATGATGGGAATAAGAGCAACAAACGGACAAAACACTCCTCAAAACCCAGATAATATAGACGCACATTTCATTGAGCAAATGATTCCTCATCATGAAGATGCAATCACCATGGCGAAACTTGCACAAACAAAAGCACAACATCCAGAGGTGAAGCAACTAGCAGATAACATCATTGAATCTCAAGGGAAAGAAATAAATCAAATGAAAGAGTGGTATAAGAATTGGTTTGGAAAAGAGGTTCCCACAGGAGACCAAATCATGAACCAACATGGAATGATGAGAGGAAATGGTATGCATATGGGGATGGGTGATGAGACTGATATGGCACGACTTGAGCAGGCGGAAGAATTCGATAAAGCATTTATTGAAGAAATGATACCTCATCACCAAATGGCAGTTATGATGGCAAGTATGCTTAAAAGTGGAACACAAAGACCAGAAATGAAAAAACTTGCTGACGATATAATAACTGCTCAAACTAATGAGATAAACCAAATGAGACAATGGTATTCTGCTTGGGGATACAACCAGTAGTCTTTTTAAGAGGTGCAATACATGTGCTTCTTCTGAGAACATAACGTATGGAAATTGATAAATTACTTGTCGCCTTATTCAGTGTTGGTGGAGTGGCTTTAACCTATTGGTTTTTTCTCACGAAAAAAGATGAAGAAGTTGTGGTGGTAAAGACTAACACCGTAGATGTTACTGTAGAGGGCGGATATTCTCCTCATGTTATTTCTATCCCAAAAGGTAAAACAACAACAATAAATTTTTTTCGTAAAGACCCAAGCTCATGCCTTGAAGAGGTTGTTCTTCCAGATTTTAAAGTACGAAAGTATCTGCCTCTCAATAAAATGACATCTATTTCAATTACTCCTAAAAAAGAAGGTACGTATGAATTCTCGTGTGGTATGAATATGTTTCATGGAAAAATAAAAGTTGAATAATATGGGAGAAATTAAACAAACATTTACAATTAAAGGAATGCACTGTGCTTCATGTGTAAAAGTTACTGAACGTGCTTTGAAAAAAGTACCAGGAGTTAAAGAGGCTGTAGTCAATCTTGCTACTGAAAAAGCAACTGTTACTTATGACAAAAATAATTGCACACCACAACAACTAGCAGACTCCATTGTTAAAACAGGATACACACTTGAGCTTGAAGAGAAAAGCGAAGAAATTGCACAGACTGAGAAAAGAAAAGAACTCCAACTATTACGAAATAAAGTTACGGTAAGCTTAATACTTGGCGGGTTAATACTTTGGGGAAGTTTTCCAGGACTAATGAATACTGCACCAGCATTTTTACATAACTTCTGGTTGCAGTTACTCCTTGCTACACCGGTTCAATTTTGGGCTGGAGCTGAATTTTATAGAACAGCAATCGCTGCACTAAAGCATAGAACTTCTAATATGGATACCTTAGTAGCTCTAGGGACAACAGTAGCTTACTTCTATTCAGTATTTGTCACAGCATTTCCTCAAGTTCTTATAAATCTGGGAATGGATACTATGCCTTATTTTGATGTCGCAACCATAGTAATTGGCCTCATTCTTTTAGGAAGATATCTTGAATCTAAAGCGAAAGCTGGTACCTCTGAGGCTATTAAAAAACTAGTGGGTTTACAAGCAAAAACTGCTCGAGTAATACAAAATGGGAAAGACATTGATATCCCTATTGAACAAGTGCGAGTGGGTGATATCATCCGTGTACGACCTGGTGAGAAAATACCAGTTGATGGAGAGATTATTGAAGGAGAATCTTCTATTGATGAATCTATGATTTCTGGTGAAAGTATTCCTGTTGATAAGGCAAAAGGAGATACTGTTATAGGCTCTACAATCAACAAATCAGGCACGTTTACTTATAAAGCGATGAGAGTAGGTGCTGATACTATGCTTGCACAAATCATAAAATTGGTGCAAGAAGCACAAGGCAGTAAAGCACCTATTCAACGACTTGCCGATACTGTTTCTTCCTATTTTGTTCCCATTGTTATCATGCTTGCATTTTCTACTTTTGGCATTTGGTATATTTTTGGACCTGAGCCTGCATTTTTGTATGCAATGCTTAATACTGTTGCTGTTCTTATTATTGCCTGTCCATGTGCCATGGGACTCGCTACTCCCACAGCTATTATGGTTGGTACAGGAAAAGGAGCAGAACGAGGCATACTCATTAAAGACGCACAGAGTTTGGAAATTGCAAATAAAATTTCCACTGTTATCTTTGACAAAACAGGCACCCTTACGAATGGAAAGCCTGAAGTTACTGACATTCTTCCAGTTGGCAAGTTAAAAGAGTCTGAAGTACTACGTTTGGCTGCATCTGTTGAAAAAGGCTCTGAGCACTCTTTAGCTGAAGCTATTCTTAAAAAGGCTGAAGAACAGAAATTAGATATTAAAACTGCTACTAAATTTCAGGCAATAGCAGGTCACGGAGTAGAAGGTATTGTGGGGAAAAATAAAATCTTCTTTGGAAATAGAAGGCTTATGGCTAGAGAAAAAATTGACTACCAGGTAGTTACAACACAAATTAGTAAACTTGAAAGTGAAGGAAAGACAGTAATGATGCTGGCAAGAGATAGAAAACTCATTGGGCTTATCGCAGTTGCTGATACAGTTAAGGATTCAGCAAAGGACGGCGTAAGAGCATTACAAAAAAGAGGAATAGAAGTGGTTATGATTACCGGGGATAACCAACAAACAGCAAGTGCTATTGCTCGAAAGCTGGGTATTACAAAAGTCCTAGCAGAAGTACTACCTGACCAAAAGGAAGCAGAAATCAGAAAAATTCAAGCTGAAGGTAAAATAGTTGCAATGGTTGGAGATGGTGTAAATGATGCTCCAGCTCTTGCAGCAGCTAATATAGGTATCGCAATGGGTTCTGGAACAGATGTAGCTATTGAGGCAGCAGATATAACACTTGTCAGTAAAGACCTCAAAGCAGTCACATCAGCTATTAAGCTTTCAAAAAAAACAATGCGTACCATTAAGCTGAATCTCTTTTGGGCTTTTGGATATAATGTTATATTGATACCTGTAGCCATGGGTGCTTTATATCCATTCTTTGGTATTTTATTGAATCCAATTTTTGCATCAGTTGCTATGGCTTTATCATCAATTTCAGTTGTATCAAACTCACTCTTACTTAAAAAGGTTAAAATATAAAGTATGAATATTAAGGTTAAAAAACAAACATTATTGATTTCTGCAGTACTTACATCACTTTTTCTCATTGGTTTTCTTTTCTTAAAAATTAATGCTCTGGAAAATGCATCTCCTTCAGCACCAACACCTCAGGATATCAATCTTTGGGCGATATTTCTTACTGGACTACTTACAGGTGGATTAACGTGCCTCGCTGTGCAGGGAGGATTATTAGCAGCAACTATTGCCCAAAGAGAAGAGGAAAAACTAAAAGAAAAAACGAAACAGTCAGGCAATGCGCTTCCTATTTTAGCTTTTCTTGTAGCAAAACTTATCGCCTATACTGCTCTTGGATTTCTTCTTGGATGGTTTGGCTCACTATTTCAGTTATCCCTTATGGCTCAAATTATTATGCAAGTAGCAGTTGCGGTGTTCATGATCACAACAGCACTAAATATTCTGAATGTGCATCCAATTTTTAGATATGTGGTAATTCAACCTCCTAAGTTTTTAACTCGACTTGTCCGTAATCAATCTAAAAGTAAAAGTTTATTTGCACCTGCATTACTCGGAGCTTTTACCGTATTTATCCCTTGTGGTACTACTCAGGCAATGATGGCATTAGCAATTGCTTCAACAAGCCCATTTTTGGGAGCAGCAGTACTATTTGCCTTTGTATTAGGCACATCTCCTTTATTTTTTACACTCGGCTATTTTGCTACTAGGCTAGGAGAATCTTTGCAACAAAAATTTATGAAAGTAGCTGCTTTTGCACTCATACTATTAGCTTTTTTTAATCTGAATAATGTTCTTGCTTTGTCAGGAAGTTCATGGACACTGGATAGTATATTTAAACAATTTGAAGTAAAAAACACCCTATCCCACACTGCTCCTAAACAACACGTTGTTATCTCAGTACAAAATAGTGGTTACAATCCTAATGTCATCACAGTTAAAGCTGGAACAAATGTTTCATTCACAATAGAAAACAGAGGGGTTTATACTTGTGCTTCAGCTTTTACTATTCCTTACTTTAATTTTCAAAAGGTTATCCAAGCAGGAAAATCTGAAACTATCGCTTTAAAAATGCCTGACAAACCAACACAAATTCCATTCATGTGTAGCATGGGAATGTATAGGGGGGTGATTAACGTAATATGAAAAAAATAAAACTAATAATTGAAGGCATGCACTGTACCACTTGTGCTATGAATATTGATGGTGAGTTAGAGGATACAGAAGGAATTAAAAGTGCCAGTACTAATTATGCGAAACAAGAGACTGAAGTTGAATTTGATGAAAAT
This sequence comes from uncultured Gammaproteobacteria bacterium, assembly GCA_964427615.1. GTDB lineage: Bacteria > Patescibacteriota > Microgenomatia > Levybacterales > GWA1-39-11 > CAYRUR01. The sequence continues at coordinate 82,730 of CAYRUR010000003.1, forward strand.
AAAGTTGATGATAAGAAAATAGTTGAAATAATTAAAGAAGTTGGATATTCAGCAACCATCAAATAAATTTTTTTGTGGAGTAGTACTTTCCAAGTATTCTTCTAACTAAAACCCATCTTTATTTCTTAAACTATCAAGTTGTTTAATGTTTTAGTTAACATTTAAGATGTCTCATTCTTCAGCTAATGATTGATCATAACCCAGTTTAACCAACTCTTCATATGCTTCCCAAACATCTTGTGGTATTTCCTGAGGAATTTGGTATCCTTTTTCTGCATATAATTTGATCCGTTGCAAATCACCTACCATAGATTGTATTGATGCATCTTTTCCTCTGGGAGAAGTATTCATGTATTCATCATAGGAAACTTGGGGAGAGCTCATGATTACTTCTACTTCTGGCCATTGTTTTTTGATAGTAGCATATGTTCTTCTTTCTATGTATGGCTTTTGAACAACAATAATACGTTTTGCATAAATTCCATGCTTTTCCAGTAAAGCTTTTGAAAAGAGCGTATTTTCACCTGAATTTTTTGCTTGAGTCTCTAACAATATATTTTCTTTTGGCAACCCAAACTCCTGGGCTGCTTCAGATAATACTTCTGCCTCTGTTTTATCCCAAGAAGCTGTAGAATCACTTCTATTACCTGAGAAAACAACAACCGGAGCATATTCTCGTAGAAAAAGTTCTGCTACTCGCTTAGCAACAATAGGATTATAACTACCAAATACCACAATAGCATCTGCCTTTTTTAGCTCATGATGCATGAGACTATAATCCCAAATCTTTTTAGCAAGATTGTCTATGTATTCTTCTGAGGACATGAGTAGATTATAGTAGAAAACCCACACAAGGAGCAATTTACTAGGCGATACTAGAATTTACTTTTCAACGATTGCATAGCATCTCTATGAAACTTTATAACTCTACATAAAATTAAATTGTATAATAAAATTATGAATAATCCTTTGGAATGGGATGAAGCTGATTTGCTAAAATTAATAGAATTCAAAATTCAGGAGAGTTTAGAGTTAGATTATAAAGCATGTGGCGCTCTAGATAAACTGAATAATGGGAAAAAGAACATTGTTAAAGAAATAAGCAAAGATGTTTCTGCTTTTGCTAATTCAGCAGGTGGAGTAATTGTGTATGGTATTCTGGAAAAAGATAACTTACCCATTGATTTAGATATTGGTTTTGACCCTAAAATTATTTCAAGAGAATGGCTAGAGCAAGTTATAAACTCAAATATTCAAAGAAGAATAAGTGGAGTAAGGATTAATCAAATTGAACTAAGTGGAGAAAGAAAAGGTAGAGTTGCCTACGTAGTATCGATTCCACAAAGCATACATGCACCACATCAGGCTGCAGATAAAATATTTTACAAAAGATTTAATTATCTATCTGTTGCAATGGAAGAGTATGAAATAAGGGACATATCTAGAAGGAATAGTTCTCCTGATCTCGAATTGGACGTTTTGTTGTATGGAAATGGAGATTTAGCAAAAGATACAAATGGTCATCCATTCATTGAACTTCAAGGTCTTATAACAAACCTATCTCAAACTGCTGCTGAGTATGCTGTTATCTCTATATTTATAGATGATAGGTTAGAAATTAAAGAAACAGGAGGTATGAAGGATTATCCTACCTTCATGCCATTTGGTAATAATAAAACTCTATATGTAAACAGACTAGAGCTAGAATGGTACATACCACAAAAGATGCCAATATTTAACGGCCACTCATATCACGTCACAGAAGATAGAAAGTTTATAAAGTTGAATTTACCAGCAAATGCATTTGAAATGAACGAAAAATTTCTACTTGCTTCCAACATAAAGGCTCCAGGTATGACCGAAAGATACAAAAAATATATTATTCAAATAAGCAAAGGTGTAGCTGAAATAAAAGAAGTCGAGGATATCAGCGAATATTTTTCAATTAAAAACTTACACTTAACCTAATTAGGTTAATTATCGAATCTCCATTTGAGGTAGTCTACCGAATGATGTTCAAACTTGCTTTAGTAGATAAAGATTGCATATAAGACATTCAACAAATTGAAACAGCAATGGAATAAATACGAAACTTATACCGTCGTTTGTGTCGGGTCGAGGAGTACCCAATTATTCGATACAGAAGGTTCGCTACAGAGATTGCGATTAAAACAACATGGCCTTCTCATTCCTTTGTTGAGTTTGGATAGTGCAACTTCAATATGCTTTTGGCGTGTTTCCGGAGTTTTGACAGCTCGTATCCAGCGAATCCAATCCCAACGTGCCATAGGAGTTATATCCAACCAAAGCGCTTGTGCCTTTGGGTGAGCAGCCAAGGCTTTTTGTAAATCATCAGGCACCTCAGGTTCTATCCATTCTTTCGTCGGTTCTAGCTCTACAGTAATCGTGTCGCCCACATCAGCATGAGCGTTATCAAGCAACTTTTCATCAGGTCTGAACCAGTGACTCGATTTTTTCCCTGGTGCATACCTCCCATCCGGCTCAAGCAAGGCTTTAAAAGAAGCGCCATTGATAGTTCCCTTAACCATTGTCATTCCTCGTGAGGGGAGTTTTGCACTCACTTCTGGAGGAAGCCTAAGAATGGTCCAAGAGCCGATTTTAAAAAGTTTTGTTTTAAAATGGATTTTTGACATATCTCCTTGCTCCTTGATTGCTCTTATGGTATTTATTATACCAAGTCTTCACTTTTTGCTCGAAGACGACTATTTAAGATTCTACATATGAAGAGATTATGACAAAGGTTGGAATTTGACCCCTTTTTTTACAACGAAGAACGAAATCCAATTAACACAAGAAAAATCACTGCTATTGCTGGAGTTAGCAACATTAGCAGAATATTAATTCCTAAGTTAGAAATAAGACTCCATGCAATGTCATCTCTCTTAAGCTTAAATAAAGATAATACAATTATTAGGAAGACATTCCCCACTATCCAGATTAAATAACCGTACTTTAAAGATGTTAGATTTAAAAAGTGGGCTGCAATAATCTCAAGTGGGTTGTAGAAAATTGTACTCAGCTCACCTGAAAAAAGGATCCAAACAAGAAATAGTGTGCTGGTAACTAAGTAAGCTAGCAATAAGTTAGGAACAATACTCAATGCACTGTTCTCTCTCTTAAGTTTAAATAAAGATAATACAATTGTTAGAAAAATATTTCCCACCATCCAGCTTAGATAACCGTACTTAAAGGTCATTAGAATGAAAAAGTAGGCTACAATAATCATAAGTGGATCGTAGTTACCCAGATTACTCAGTTTATCCCGATCACCTGAAGAAAGCGTCCAGACAAAAGACATCCAGACAAGAGGTAGCGTGTTGGTAACTAAGTAAGCTAGCACCCCAAATTTAATATGTTTTAATATTCTTCTCACAGAATGTACATTATTATACACAAAATAGGGTAGATCAAGCTAAACTGGATTTTTACGGACTCAAAATGTAATTGTGGGTGGCTGACGGGATTCGAACCCGCGGCCGCCGGTACCACAAACCGGTGCTCTACCGCTGAGCTACAGCCACCATGCAGATCTCATGTATTATACAAAAAATGAGGGTGAATTACTACAAATGGGGTTAGCCAACAATTTCTCCTTCTATGTATCCTCTTTCTTTTTTATCTTTCATAGCCCTTGCATACAGTACTCCGACTACAAAGCCTGCTATATGTGCCCAGAAAGCAATTCCTCCTTCTTCTCCCATTCCCATCTGTAGTGAAAATGCACCTGAGATAAGTTGGATAAAAAACCAGTAAAAAAGATATAAAACTGCCGGAATCTCTACAATAGTAATAAAGAAAAAGATAATTAAAAGCGTCTTTATGCGCGAGTGAGGAAAAAGTATATAGTAAGCTCCCAATACTCCTGAAACAGCACCAGATGCACCCAGCATTGGAATAGGGGAGTCTGTCATCAGAAAAAACTGGGTAAGATTACCAATAATGCCTGCAACCAGAAAGAATAATAAAAAGCGAATTTTACCAAAATAATCCTCTACATCATCTCCAAAAATCCATAAAAACCACATATTAGATATGATATGCAAAATAGAACCATGCAAAAACATGGCTGTAACAAATGGAATAAGAGATGAAAAGTCAGCAAAATTTACTTTCTGAGGGGTAAGCGCATATTGCAGCGTGAATGTCTCAGGAGACGTAATTTGAAAGTAATACAGTACTGCATTGATTATGATAAAAAAGATAGTAAGAATGGGAAATGAACGTGATTTTACAGAATCAGAAATCGGGAACATATTTTATTTAGCAATTGTATCAGTGAAGAGAAAAATTGGCAATTTATTAGGGTAATAGATACGTAAGAATGCGCTTTATTATTCAAACTAAACGTAAACTATAACTGGTAAAATAAGGCTTTAAATTATATCTGGCGAAGCCAGGTGCAGACTTGTACCTGGCGCCCCTGGAGGGAATCGAACCCCCAACCTTTTCCTTAGAAGGGAACTGCTCTGTCCGTTGAGCTACAGAGGCGAATGTACGGAGATAGGATATACCAAAAATATAACCTATGTCAAGCTCAACGGATTATAACAATAAGCAAAACAGAAAACAACCCATAGCATGGGGAGACCTATCAAAAGAACAGCAAAACATCATTATTGATCTTCTTTCCTTGGTTAAGATTATTAACAAATTCGCTGCTACCTCTGACTTTGCAGAGAAGTTTTCTACTCATTCACAAACAATAGAATATCAGGCCAGAAAAAGAATAAATGCCTACGAAAAGGCTAGAAAGGAAACGATTAAATAATATGAAGCCTAAGTACATGAGAAGTATAGGTGGTAGTAGGGAAAGATTCGTAGAGTTTATGCTCGATACTCCATACCCATTAATCATATTCTTTTTCCTAGCTCTTATAGCTGCAGCTATCGTAAGAGGCATTACCTTACATGAAGAGGGACTAGTAAAGAGTGCAGAAGCACAAGAGTTGCTAAGTCCTATTCCAACACCAACCATAACACCAACTCCTACTGCAACGCCTACACCTACAGAAGAACCTAAGAATGAGAGGGTTCAAAAGTTGAAGAGCTTTTTGATAGAGCAAAAATCACCTCTTGCTCCTTATGCAGAACTGATTGTAGAGCAAGCAGATAAATATGACATCTCATGGACATTAGCAACATCCATCTCTGGTAAGGAGTCATCTTTCGGTAAAGAGATTAAACCAGGATCTTACAACGCATGGGGAGTGATGGCATGGGACGCAAACGGTAAGAGATATATTAGAAGCTTTAACTCATGGGAAGAAGGAATTATTTTTGAAACTAAGCTTATCTCTAAACATTATAGAGAGAACATGAACAAGGCTATACAAGAAAAATACTGCCCTAGCTTTGAATGCTCACCAACATGGGTACAGACCGTAACAGAATTTCAGGAGGCTATCAACAATGAATAAATTTATAGAAATTACAGAAATAATGAACAGACTTATCGCAAGCACAAAACTAGATTTAATTAAGAGTTGGGTTCTTCTTAATCAAAGTCTAGAAGTCTTACCAGAAGTAAGGCACGGCTTAGAGGAGGATGCAGAAAATGAATGATAAAGATTTTTACGATACTACATTTTTATACGACACGCTCTATTTATTAGAGAATCATTTAACTGATTTAACTCAGTGGAGTGTATATAACGAAGACGTATGTGAGGAAGACATTTTAGAGTTGAGAGAAAAATTTGAACAAGTAAAGAAAATACTCTTTTTAGTAGGAAAAACGCTTGATAGTGATACTGAAATGGAAGGAGAAAATGAATAAAAAACTTATAACAATCAAACTGATGGACCGTATTAGTGAGATTTATGACGACCAAAGAATTACTGCTGAGGAGGCACTAGACCTGATGCACATGGTATCGGAGTTATCCCGACTGGCACAGCACAAAGGCATAGACGGACTGAACGGCGAGGAAGAAGCCAAACCACTGGCCTCAATTAGTCAGGAAGGGGGAAGGGTTTTATGAGAGAAATCAAGTTTAGAGCGTGGGATAAAAAAACAAAACAGATTATTAAATATGTTACTCCGATAAATAATGAGTGGTGTATCACCTTTGTTAATAGATTTGGGATGACCGATACTTTTGACGGGGACTTGGAGTATATGCAATACACCGGCCTCAAGGACAAGAATGGGAAAGAGATATATGAAGGGGATATTGTGCGAGTCAAGCACGGTATCGGAGACGATGGAGAGGACTACTACTCAGAGGGATACTATCAGGTTTTTATAAGTAGCCTTTACGGGATCGAGTTGCGTTTTAAGCGGTTGATCAATAAGGATAAGCGAAATCAGTACCCTATCTACACCACTCTCAGCTCTTATTACAACTCATTGGGTATTGATTATATGAGTCAATCCTTTGATCAGTTGGCAGTTTTGGGTACGTGGGGGGAGAACCATATTTCAGGCAATAGATGGAAGGAGAATCACTATTCAAACGACATTAAGGTCATTGGCAACATCTACGAGAACCCAGAGTTATCTAATAGCACAGAAGCATACGTAAGAGAAGAAAAATAGTATGGACAATTATCAGAATTATCGCAATTTAGGAGAATACGACAACATCGACACTGATGAGTGTGAAGATGAAGGAGAAGATCATGAGTAACTTATCAATTACACAATACGTAAACAACGACATTATCTTGAAAAACATTCAAGATGTTTTAAAAGACAGAACACCACAGTTTATAACCTCTGTTGTGTCTTTAGTAAACAGCAGTGATGCATTAAAAGAGGCTGATAAAAAATCAGTACTAGGTGCATGTTTAACTGCAGCATCTTTGAATTTGCCAATTAACCAAAATCTGGGCTATGCCTATATCATTCCTTACAAAGATAACAAAAAAGGCGTAACAGTAGCTCAATTCCAGATGGGCTACAAAGGGTATATCCAGCTCGCTATGAGAAGCGGACAATTTCAAACACTGAATGTTACAGACGTAAGAGAAGGAGAACTTAAAGAAGTAGATAGATTATCAGGGGAAATGAAATTTGAATGGGCTACTGAGAAAAGAGATTCACTTCCTGTTGTTGGGTATGTTGGCTACTTCAGACTTATAAACGGATTTGAGAAAAAGCTATATATGACATCTGAGGAATTAAAAAAGCATGGTGTTAGATTCTCAAGCTCATATAAGAGGGGTTACGGACTCTGGAAAGATGACTTTGATGCAATGGCTAAAAAGACGGTTATCAAGCTTCTGTTATCGAAATACGCTCCCATGAATACAGAGATGACTCAAGCTCAGGAAGCAGATCAAGCTTTAGTAACTGATAACGGATATGAGTATATCGATAACCAGAAACTTACTCCTGAAGAAGAAGCAGATATCAAAGAAAAGGAAAGAATAAAGAAGTTTATAACAGAAGCAAAAACACTTAAAAATCTAGAAGCTTGCAACACTGCTGTATATGACTCAACAGACCAAGAATTAATTGACATGTATGAAGCAAGAGTGAAGGAATTGGAGGGTAAAAAATAATGGACCACGATAGGTACTTAGAAATTGAGGCAGAAAGATTTACAGGAGAATATTACGACTTAGGTGATGAGGAGGAAGAAAATAATGAATAACTACTATTTTACATTTGGACAAGTACATACACATTCTGTAAACGGAAAAACATTTGATAAGGACTGCGTGGTTTCAATAAAAGCTGGTTCTAGTGACTCAGCTCGTAGAAAAATGTTTGATACGTTTGGACAGAAATGGGCTTCTCAATATGAAACTCAACCAGATATGAGATTTTACCCAGGAGGAATAATAACACTATGAACACAATAGACTTTACAAATTACAAATTCAGATCAAGCTCTTTACCTAACTTAATGGTTAAATCTCGCAGTAAATCAGATCCTTTATCTGAGACTACTAAAGCATATCTTAGAGAACTATGGATTAAAGAAATGTTTAAGCGTGAGAAGTACGACACAAAAAACAAGTTTACCGATAAAGGCATTGCTTGTGAGTCAGATAGTCTTGATTTAGTACAAATCGTTACTAAACAGACTTACTTTAAAAACAGAAAGGAACTATCAAATGATTTCATTACTGGCACACCTGATGTTATTTTAGAAGACTCAATTATCGATATTAAAACTTCTTGGGATATCTGGACATATGGTAGCACCACAGAGGACAGCGCTAGAAAGACATACTACTATCAACTCTTAGGGTACATGTGGCTTACCAATACTAAAAAAGCAAGCCTTATGTACTGCCTAGTAAACACGCCAGAGGATATCATGAATGATGAGTTATATCGCTTGAGTTTTAGATATCCAGAAATTAATGAAAGTGATGAAAAGGCCAATAAGTACAAAAGAAACTATATCTTTGATGATATAGATCACACTCTGAGACTTAAAAAATATGACTTTGAATTTGTAGAAGAAGATATCAACGAATTGCAAAACAAAATTGTACTTGCCCGTGAGTACATGAATGGTTTGAGTTTGTAGATTTATAAAAACTGTCCTAGCTTTTTTGGGAAGCTAAATATGAATAACTTGCCGCCACTCAGAGGTAAACAAAAAGTAATTTACCGTCTCATTCAAGAGGCGGGAGAAAAGGGAATTAACGCTAATGACCTTAGACGTACTACCTATACTGTAGACGTGCCTAAAGTTGTATCAGAGTTAAACAAGAAAGGGTACAGCATTTTCTCTAAAAGAGAGAAAGACGGCACAGCAACTTATTCACTTACCACACTTCCACAGAAGCCTAGAACGTATATTTTTGAAGGTAATAGGGCTATACCTATTTATTAAATATGAAATGGTTTAAACACGAAGCAGACGCTTCACAAAATAAAAAGGTCAGAAAGTTGAAGAGAATGTACGGGGCTGAAGGCTATGCAGTATATTTTCAAATCGCTGAGTTTATAGCAGAAGACATTGAAAAAGACAATGTTAATGATTGGGGATTCTTACCTCATGAGTATGACGATATGGAATTCTTAGCAGATGAAGTAGGTATAGAAGATGTGGAGAAATTAAAAGAAATTATAGAGTTCTGCTGCAGCAATCCAGTGAATTTATTTGAGAAAAGAGAGGGAAGAATTTATTGTGAAAGAGTATTAGAACAGGCAGATGAATATACTCAGAAATTAATTAAACAAGCGAAAGGTAATTTAGGTGAAAAATCGGGAGAAAGTGAGGCTAAAGAAGAGACTGAATCAGAAGTGAATCGGGATAGTATCGGGAGTAAATCGGGAGACAATCAAGAGTCAGTCGGGCATAAGAAGAAGAAAGAGAAAGAGAATCAGAATGAGAAAAAGAAAGAGAATGAAAAAGAAGAAAAGGATTTAAAAAAATCCATTGCTTATTTGTCTAGTTTTCCTTTAGAAGATTTTGCAGAGATTGATATTACGGAAAAACAACTGAGATTAGAGGCTCAAAAAGCGCTCAACTGGCTCAAGTCAGAAGGCAAAAGAAAGAAAGATTATCAAGCATTTTTTGTTAATTGGATTCTAAGAAACTACAAAATGAAGTCAGAGGTAGTACTTTTCCCTGAGCATAAAAAAGTTCCACCAGAACAGCGAGTCTCAAACGAAAAAATGCAACAGCTCAGGCAACAGTTAACAGGAATCGCAAAATCTAAGTCAGTCAATGGAGAGGAGGTGAAAAACAATGGAGGATAAACAGATTATACGAGTAGTGGAAGCAGCCCCTGAGTATCAGAAAAAGATGTCTTGGGGAGGAGTAACCAAAAACGGTTATATCCACTACGAGTTATCTAACGGAGAAAAAGTAACTGCACCGTTACAAAAGAAATAAAGCAGTCTTAGGCAGACTAGTAAATGAAAGGAGGTGAAAATAAAAATATGAAAAGTAAAAAAACAAGTAAAACAAAAAAAATAGAGAAAGTTGAAGAAAAAGTTCAGAAAGAAAAACCAGTGAGATTTATTGTTACTGGTGCAAAAACTAAAGACTCTTATTTTAGATACGCTTTTTTTGAACCAGTAAGCGAGACATATGGATTCTCTACCAAAGAAAAGCTTCTTAAGTGGCTTGAGAATGAATGTTCTAACCCTAGAGAAGTAGAAATCTACTCAGTAGGCGAAAGACTTAGTGTAAAAGGAAACTTTGAGTTGGTCTTGAAGTAGATTATCTCTTGTTCGTTGGCTTGAAGGCGTAGGCAGCTTCAGGCTAACAAAGAATAGATAACAAAAACATATGAATAAAGAAGATTTAATTGTTTTATTAATTGTAACAGCAGGCTATATAGCCTCAGTGATATTGTTTGGGTACTTTGTGCTGTCGGGAGGGAAATTTTAAAGATGAAAAGAAAAAATAAAAAAAGTGAATTCGGAAGAGGTTTTATATATTGCTTAACTATGTTTGCTATTCATTTTGAAAACAGTCAAGCAAAGAACATTAGGAACAGACATTTCTTAATGACTAAAGAAAACAGGACAGAGTACTTAACTGATTCTCCACCAATTAATAAAGATTATGGATTTAACGAGGATGTTAAGTGGTGGTATGAGAAAATCGTTCCCATTTATGGATCATGGGAAAAAGCACTGTCCTCAGATATCGAGACATGGGCAAATGGTGCATCAGACCACCTATACGAAATTGAAACTCCTAAAAAATGGAGAGGAACAGAAATAGAAAGAAAAGTGCTAGAGTTACAAGATTTTGGGCTAGAGATAGGGCATGGTTTTACTGGAAAGACATACACAATTGATGATTTTAATAAATTAAAGAAGTTAGTTAGTGAGATAACTAAGTTAGTAGATGAAAAATTAGGGGTTGAACAAATAGACGCAATATATGGAGAGCTTTAAGTTTTACTAGATATGAAACTAAAAACACATAAAACAGAAACAAGTATAGTGCATAGCCTAATAGAGTTTCTTAACTATAACGGGTTTGCAGTATGGAGACAAAATACAGGAGGAAGAACAGAAAAAAATAAAGACGGTTCCGAAAGATACATCAAATTTGGCATGACAGGACAAAGCGATATTATCGGTATCTATAGAAAAACTGGCAGATTCGTAGCTATAGAGGTTAAAAAGCCTGGAAAGATAGATACCGTCACACCAGCACAACAGAGCTTTTTAGATTATGTTTTTTGGGCTAAGGGTATCGCTTTTGCAACAACTAGTATTGAAAATACTGTACACCAGTTAAGGAATTTTGGAATAGATATAGAAGCCTAATATGACAGACAAACAACTAAAAATCATTGTACGTGAGATAGCTTATCTAAAAGAATTCAAGGATAGAGCTGCAAGAAGTAACTACACAGAAGCATGGCAGTTTGAAGAAGAATTGCTTCAAGAATTGAAGGAGACAGAAGAAAAATAATATGAAAATCTTATACATAGACACAGAAACAACAGGACTAGATCCAAAAATTAACGACATCATTCAATTATCAGGAATGATTGAAATAAACGGGGAAATTAAAGAGACATTTAACTTTGATGTAAGACCTGTAAATATAGAAGCTATCTCAGAAGAAGCACTTAAAGTCACAGGTAAAACAAAAGAAGAGATACTAGCCTACCCTGAAGCAAGTGAGATATACCACAAGTTTGTCAGAATGCTTGATAGATATGTCTCCAAATACGATAGAACAGACAAGATGTATGTTGCAGGATATAATGTGCGGTTTGATGTTGAGTTCCTAAAGTCTTTCTTTGATAAAGCAAATAATCCTTATTTTGGCTCATACATCAACTGGAAGACTGTTGATCCTATGCCCATTATGCACTTCTTAGAGTACATAGGGATGTTGTCACTTGAGAATTATAAGTTAAGTACGGTGTGTGAATACTTTAAGATTCCACTTCAAGCGCATGACGCTATGAGCGATATTGAGGCTACAAGGGCATTGTTAAAACATTTGGAAGGTGGATTTTTAGTGAGGGATTTTGAGGAGGTGCAGGGATGAAAGTAGAAACATTTATTAAAAAATTAAAACTTATAGAGAATTATCATATACAAACTTTTTTTGATAAGGAATATGGCGGTGCTTGTCCTTGCTTCTCAGGCAGTAAAACAATTGACGGTAAAAAGTTATATGTGTGGGGAAGGTGTTGGAGAGTCTCGGATAGTTTTGGTGCTCAAGAGCTTCATGTAGGCGGAGAACTTGATAAAAAGACTATTAGAGTTATTGCAAAGATCATTAAAAAAGCTCTTGATGCTCAAAAATGGTACAACACTTATCGTATTTATTACCATGATTTAGATTTTTTTAGGAAGTGATTATGAAAGTATATAAAGACAAAAATATAAATGTTTGGCTAGTTGATTTAGGCATATTTCATGTTCTGTTTTATAAATGGGGTTTTGGATTAGATAAGCGTGAGTATCTTAAAGAATTTAATGTTATAGGTTATAAGAATATTTTTAGAATTAGAATATGAACGACTTAAAACCATTTAAACATGGACAGGAAGGAACACATTACGCCTGTGTTGAGATGATAAAAAAGTACGGTAGTAAGGTTGGGTGTTGTGGATGCAATAAACATATGTGTGACGCTTATCCTTGGGAAATAACAACGCTAGAACCACGTCTAGCAGACGAACAAACCAAACAAGAAAAAGGAGGATTCTTAATTGATGATCGTCCTGGTGTTATTCCCAAAAAAGCAGCTTTGAAAATGAAGAGGATGTTAGAGAAAAAGGGGTATGAGGTTAGCTTAGTTTCTGAGATAGATATGGAAGAAAAACAAAACAAAAATAACACAACTGATTGGGAAAAGCTTATGAGCAAACCGTATCACGAATGGAAAAATGACGAGGACATTATTGTTAGAACGATTTACTTCATAAATCAACTTTCGCCACATAACCTGTGGAAAGGGTATGAAGCAGTACAAGACCTTCTCAAAAAACGAGATGAACAATACGCTATGGAAATAGCAACGTATGAATCGAATGAAGAACAACGGATGACTGTATACAAGGCAGGGTTGATAGAAGAAATTGAGGGTATGAAAAAGAAAATGTGTTGTGATGAATGCGATTCATTTGACGATAAAAATCAAACATTATCACATGTTATTGAGCGCATAAAGAAATATGGAAAATAAGAAAAAAATAATTATTGTTTACATACCAAACGAACAACACGCAGACCATGTAGGTGAACCAGTGATAGAAAGTTTTGTTTCTAAGGAAAAAGCATTTATAAGAAGTGTGGAGTTAAAAGAAAGGTTACAAGACCATCAGATATATCAAAGAATTGATTTAACAATAAAAGTTGATTAATTATGGAAATTATAAGTTATATATTATTTTTAACTCTATGTGCAATCATAGGTTGGGAGTTAGGAAGAAGATGATATGAAACAAATAATGTATGCTCTCTACACAACTAAAAACTCTAAAATGCCCAGACATATTTATGCACGAGCAAAAGATGCGAAAAGTGAGCTTTTTGCATTACGCAAAGTAGGAATTACATGGGGAATAATTGAAAGGGTAGAAGTAACCAAAAAAAACGAGACTGCTTATGATATTTGTCACCATGAGTACAGAAAGGAGAAGCATGAAAAATAAACAAGAAGTAAAACAAGCAGTGAGAGATATTCTTTGGATGGCGAGGAGATACGCTGATGGGAGAAAAACGTATGCACCTCATTTATTTAACGATGCCTACGACACATTAAGAGATGAATTTGGAGATGAGATTGATCCTTATACAGCTGGAGACAAGGAAAGTGCTTTAATGCTAGATCCAATGATAGAACATAGCCATATTCATCCTTACGCCTTGTATGGAGATAATTCTGAAATAGATACAAATGTGAGGCTCAAAGAAAGGAAGTATTATGGAAAGTAAAAAGAAAGAATTACTAGATCAGTTTGATGAGGTGGCTTATAACGAAGTTGTATATGGTAATCCTACGGGTACTGAAGAGGGATTCGTAAAATGTAAAAATTTTATTTCTCATGCTTTCGATGTGATTGCTGAGGAGGCATATCGAGAAGTAAATGAGGTCTTATTGCAAGGTGAAGATACGGAGGAAACTACAAGAAGATTTATACGAGTGAAAAGCTTTTTAGTAAATAAATTAGATTCTAGTAAGGAGAAAAAAGAATGAAAATCTTAGGTTATATTTTGTGGACATATTTCTATTTCGGGCTTGCAAGCATGATTGTTAATGGGAGAACGAACTTTGACAAATCTGCTGGCATATTTCTGTTTGGAGCTATGACGATTTTAACGACTGTGTCACTTTTAAAACCCAATACAGAATCGGGAGTAAGAGAATGTAATTGTGATTGTCACATGATGATAGGAAACCCAAATCAACCAGAGCATTGTAGTATTTGTGAGGAGGAGAAAAAAGGATGACCTGTAAAAACTGTAAAAAATTAGCACGAATAGTTAATAGGGATAGTTTGTGTAGCCGTTGCTTTGTATTGCAGGGGTTTGATGATTGTAGAAAAGAAAGGAGGTGAGTAAGATGAAAATACAAATTGATACAGACCATAAGACAATAAAAATTGAGAATGATGTTTCTATCGAAAAACTGCTCAATACATTAAAAAAACTTTTTCCTAACAATGAGTGGAAAGAATTTACATTACAGACTAATACAGTTATCGAGCGTTTCCATAGTCCTATCGTAGTTGAGAAGTGGAGAGAACCATATTATCCCTGGTGGAGTACTCGTTACTATTCACAAAATATGGATCATTCGCTTTCATCTAAGCTTATGGCTAAATCTGATGATAACCGTTTCTCTTTAAAGTCTGGAGTTTTTAATGTAGAGGCGTAGTCTTTTGCTGGTAGGGACATTCATGCCCTTACCAAGAGAAGATTAAGATAGTTGCTCTTTGATATCTTTTTGCGAGAGTGGCGCACCAAAGATGGTGAATAAGCAGGTTGGGTGAAAACCCTTCATCAGTTTATAGACTGAGAAACCTGACGAATGAATAGGTAGACGCTAGGACTTTGGCTGGTAACTGGAGTCTGAATTATACATAAGTGGAAGTCCTTTGGGAAATGACCGAGTATACCACGGCTAGAACCATAAAAAGGTGTAAGGTGACGGACGGCTATCCAGCTTCTGCTGGTGTGTACCGCAAATCCTTGCCTCTCGCAACAAGCTATTAAGGAAAGTTCTTTGATAATTTACTGCTGAGGAGATATCTATGGGCAGACAATTAGGGATGGACGAGTTCCACTATCGGTCAATAGTGGATTGCTTAGACTCCATAACTACTCTTCTACGGAAAGGACCAATCCGTATCATCAAATTTCTAAAACTTGTGTCACGGAAAAATAACAGATTCTCCTCAGCAATAAGTTATTAAGGATGTTTTTAGGAAGAAATAGTTATGAAAGAATACATGTTTTTATTACATAGACAATCAAACTGCCGAATACTTAAGATTACAGAGTTTCGGTAAATAGGTTTGATTGGACTGAAGTTGAGCTTTGGTGTTGGAGAATTGTCATAAATTTATCTGGTTCACAACACAAGATCCTGCCGCATCGAAGCTCAACTCGCTTACTTTTGTTATAATGCAAAATATGGAAGAAATTAAACAAAAACTCGAAGCATGGGTTGGGGAAATGATAAAGGATACGTTACTGAGTACAAGGTGTGGAGAGGAAAGTATTACTTAGTTAAAGAATATGACTTTTAGTAGATAAGAGATTATATGCAAACAACAACTTTAGAAACATCAAAATTATTGAAAGAGGCGGGGTTTCCGCAGGAAACAGAGCATTGTTATGTAGAAAGAACTTATGAACCTGGTCTTGTGGGGAATAATCCAGATATTGAGCTTATACGTTCAGAAACCATAAATAAACATTACTATCATAAGGTGTCTGATGAAATGATTGCTTACTCACCTACCGCAGATGAAATACTAGATGAGTTGCCACATTCTATTGAGTTAGAGGGTGAAGTCTACAATCTAAGGATAAGTAAATTCATAGATGGATACGGTTTATCTTATAGTTGGCGTGACGATTGCTACAATGAATCCCTAGCCGAAGCAGCAGCAAAGATGTATTTTTACTTGAGAAAGGAAGGGATTATATGAAAGAAGAAAATACTAAAAAATGTAGTTTTGAGCCATTTGATACGTATAAAGGAAAAACATTATTTTTTACACTAGGAATACAACCGTCCTATTTTAGACCATTACTTGCAAGATGTAAAAAGTGTAAAACTAATCATGTTTTTAGTTATAAAGAGGCGTGTGAGAGGGATCAAGAACCAGCTATTGACACGAATTATGTAGGTGTACTTACCCATCCTGATAGTGGTGGGTTTCCAGCATACAATGAGTAATATGAAAAAAGAAAAAAATCAATATAAATAGATTAAAAAATAATTTTTACACACTTTGAGAAAGTATAAAAAACATTAAACAATGAAGCAACACATAACTATACAACAATTTAACGAAACATCAGAAAAAGGTAAAAGAGTAATAAGAAAATGGTGGTACTCTAAAGGGTATCAATATAATGACTTTGATGCTGACGGAAATGAGATAGAAGATCCTCTTATGTCAATTGGTCAAATGATCGAATTTTTAGGTGAGGACTGGGTGGATTACGTTTTTGTAGCAATGAAAGATGGAAGTATATTGTTTAATTTCCAAGGTGAGTTATGTGATGCACTTTATGAGGTTGTGAAGAAGGTAGCAGAAAGCGATATTAAATGATTTATAACAGTAGTGAAGAGATGATATAATAAAGATAGATAAAACGTTGTGGGAACTATTAGCAACGTTTTATGCAATTTAACCCAACCGACAAAAGCAAGAGTATAATAGCCGATATAGATTTTCTCCTCTTCGGCTCTGGTGAAACCTTTAACAATGACTATTCCCTTCCTGACAGAACGAGAAATGTTAATATCTCTTGGGATGAGGCAGTCGCAGAACTCTACAAAGCCGACCCAAACTATAAGTGGGATGATACTACAAACGCTGATTTTCCCATTGCCACCATTGACTTAGAAGCAGGACAAGACCACTATACACTCCTTGATACAGCTCTTGTAATTCATAGAGTACGTGTTAAAGACAGAAATGGCGAGTATAAAACGCTTACTCCTGCTCTGCGAAGCGAATTAACAGACAGCGAACTAAATGCAACAGGTACACCTGATAAATATTACAAAATGGGTGGTGCTGTATTTCCTGTGCCTGTACCTGATTATGGTGCAGCAGAGGGTGTAGAACTTGAATTCCAGAGAGGAGCAAATCATTTCTCCACTACAGACACCGATAAATCTCCTGGCTTTAACCCACAATTTCACCAATTTCTATCAATTGGCGCAGCTTTGCGTTATGCGTTAGCTAATGGGATGGGTAAAAAAGTATCTCAATTAAGTGCTTATAAAGAGGCAATTAGAGCCTCTATTAAAGAACACTACGAACGTAGAAGCCCTGATGAAAAGCCAAGATTAAAGTTAAGAAGAGAGAATCCAAGGAGGTTTGGGCTATAACTATGGCAAAAGAAATACAATCATCATTGTTTAAGCGAATTGAGAGTGAGATTAATACATATATCTCTGGTAGAGTTGAATTAAGTCCTGGTGTATTTTTCTCTCAATATAAAACGATTAATAGAATATATAGGTTTAAGAACCGTGATCTTTCCGGATCTAAGATCAACTCAGACCTTTCTTATAACTACTACTTTGATATTATTTCTCCCCGTGTTGATAGTGAAGTAAAAAACTTACGGTTTGATACAAAGCATATTCTTGTGTTCTCCGAAGATCCACGTAAAGACTTTGCTGCAGTGTTTCTTGCCAATGCTTCTCTAAAAAGCTGGATGGCCGAAAACGGTGAAGACGAGAAATTAAAAGAAGCAGTTGAGGAGTTTTCAGGGAATGGCAATATCGGATTTAAAAAGGTAGCAGGAGGATATGAGATTGTTGACGCTCAAAACACCTACATTACCAACCAAATAGCAAAAACTGTTGATGAAACAGATATTATAGAACGTCACGAAATGAGTCCTTCACAAATTAAAAGGATGACCGAATGGGATCAGGACATTGCAGATGTGGTGATTAAAGACCTTGGTGACAAGAGCTTTACTTCCTCTAAGGACACAACACCGATTTCAACGACAGGGAAAAAGTATGAAATCTTTGAATTTACCGGAGAAGTTTCAGAAAAAGAGTTTAATGAAGTTAAGGGTCTTGAAGGTGGAGATCCAAATAAATACTTTCTTGCAAAAGTTATTGTTGCAGGTCTAAGTCAAGAGGGTAAGGGAGAAAAATATCCGTTGTTCGTTGAAAAACTAAAAGGAAAGATGTCTGATTACTACAAGTATGCGCATAGAGGCCGATATGAGGGAAGATTCTGGAGAGTAGGAGTGTATGAGTTACTATTTGACCACCAGATTAGGGCTAATGAAATAGGTAATCAATTATCTCGTGGACTTGAATGGGCTTCAAAAGTAATCTTTCGAAGTAGAGACTCTAAAGTATTACAAAATATAAGGGCGGACCTTGACAATGGGGACGTAATAATCACAGACGATCTTACCCAAGTTAATGTTAGGCTGCAGGGGCTTGACCAATTAATTGCTGATTGGAATAGGCTCATGAACGATGCTGATAGACTTGCTAACTCAATGGAGGTTACACGAGGTGAATCTTTACCTTCCGGTACTCCGTTTCGTATGGGGATTCTTTTAGACCAGAACGCAGGAAAGATATTCTCACACATAAGACAGAAACTCACACTCCCCTATAGGAGTGTCTTTAGAGAGTGGGTTATTCCTGAACTACTTAAAGACATGAAAGCTAAAGAAGTTTTTCAGTTTTTAAACGATCAGACAATTATTGAACAGTTACAAGAAATACTGGTGCAGTCTTGGTATATGAATAATCTAGTCGCTATTGGACCACATACTCAAGAAGTGGCTGAGGCTATTAAGCAACAGAAATTAGAAGAGATAAAAAAGAAAGACATAACTATTAAAAACGTCAAAGAGATATGGGCAAACATTAGACCTAGAGTGTTTGTTACTATCACTGGTGAGAATTACGACTTGCAAGATCAACTGCAAGACCTTGTAAGCTTCCTAAACCTTGAACAAGATCCAAGAAGAATTGAGTGGATTCTGGATACTATCTACAAAACTAGAGGCATTCCAATCCCTCCAAAACAAGAGCAACAACCAATAGAAAACCAATTAACAGGGAATACACCCACACAAACTAGACCAGAAAGACAGTCCCCAGAACAAAGAGAGGCAGAACAGCCGATGATCCAATAATAATATGCAAGATGTAGATTTCAAAATTGAGTTAGATCAATTCAATGAGGGTCTTAGTCCCTTAGCTCATGTTGATGATAAAACATTTATAGGAAACAGGGGACAGGCAAGCGAGATGAAAGCGGATATTATCTCAAAGCCCGGATTTATTACTCAAAGCCCTGCACTAGCAGACCTTACCAATGGCAATCAAGCAGGAGTGGTTGACCAGCTTATTAGACACATACTCGATAAACCAACAGCAGTAGATACTACCTACGCTGTAGGCACTACAAAATTGTTTAAGCTCTCATCGACAGAGGTTATAAGCGGTGGTACTCCTTCATGGCCTCAAACAATTGCAAATATGGTAGAGGGCGAGAGTGTTATAAGACTTAAAGCTAACTTATTTACCTTCTATAACAAAGCATCAGGTGGTGATATCGCAGCAATGCCTTTATCTACAGAAGTTATTGACGCAACATGGGGGAGTGTTACGGATCAAGCACTTGAAAAAGCACCACATCCATCAGCTGCTAAAGAAGATGTTATGGTGTTTGGTAATGGAAGATATTTAGGGGTATATGTTGAAGGATTGAATATACTTGATACCCAAAAACTAGACTTTGGTGAGGGAAGTGAGGTAGCAGACGTAGTATTCCACTCAAATGTTTGGTGGATAGCCGTTAATTACGGAGAAGGAAAGAGAGGGCAAATATATCTTTACGATGGATCTGCAGCTTCTAACATTTTATCTGATGAAGCAGGTGTAGGGGACCAGAGAATAGGCTTTCTTTATGTTCTGAATGGTGTAATTTTTGTCTCTTACGAATCTAAAAGCTCTGATGGGTATAGTATAGGCTATCTATCAGGGAAAATCATTAAACCTCTAAGGTATTTTACTGGCAGTTTACCAGACCATAGGCAAAAGGCTTTATATAAAAATACAATAATCTCTGTATCCGGCCAAGATATCTACTCGTGTGGTGCTTCTGTCGGACAACTACCTATCCAAATATCAAGATTAGCAGACGGAGGACACGCAAATATAGGAGGTATTGCTGCTCCTTTTGGTACTCCACTTATTGCCTCAAGCGATGGCGACACCAATCATAGACTTGCTAAGTTTGACGGTTTTTCAACTGACTCTAACTGGAAGAGTATCTTTTTAGATACTGCTCGTGGCGTAGATTTAGGGAAGATTGTCAAAGTAATCGTCCAAACAAAACCTCTTGCGCTAAATGCACGATGCGATATCACTCTAGAGGGGGATCAAGGAGCTGAAACATCAAGTGCCCTAGTAGTATCGGGAGAAGGCAAAACATGGCATGTTTTTAAGAGCATCGATCTAAAAGCAGTCCCAAACGTAAGAGTGGTAATTAATTATGCCAACGGGGACACGATAAATGATTGTCCGGTTAGGAAAATAACGTTACTTGGTAATTTTGTAGAAAGGTAAAAATATGAAAAAAAGCATCGTCATACCAATTCTTAACAATGAGTACAAAGCTGTCGTGTGTTGGGGTGATCTTAAATACCTTAGAAAGTTAATGAGAGATTGGGGGTATGAGGAGCCAGCAGAGCAAAATGACTTGGATGAGAGAAGAGGGGTCTGTTTTTCTCACAAAGATTGTGCTCCGATTATTGCTTTACCAAGATATCCCAAAACAGCAGAGGAGATAGGAACACTGGCACATGAGGCTTTCCATGCCGTAGACCATATCTTTGACAAAATACGAGCATATAAAAGTGATGAAGTATTTGCTCACTCTGTAGGAGCTATTGTAAGGCAAGTATTAGAGCTTAAAGAAAGGAAGAAATAGTATGAAAAGAATCAGTATTAATTTTAATGAGTATGGCAGGTTTTTTAAACTGGTTATCAACCACTGTGGGATAAGGTTTTTGATAGGTATCGCAGTTCCTTATCCTTGGTATGGGAAATATGTAACCCCGTGTAGGTTTGAAGAGCCTAAAACGAAATTTCACATCAGATATAAAGTTTTACTTTTTAATTTTTAACATGGCAAAAGCAATAAAAGATAGGAAAAGAAAATCTGGAGCCTGCTCAATCTGCACTGGAGAATGTATGTTGCATATCA
The DNA here is from genome assembly GCA_964427615.1 of uncultured Gammaproteobacteria bacterium. GTDB lineage: Bacteria > Patescibacteriota > Microgenomatia > Levybacterales > GWA1-39-11 > CAYRUR01. The sequence goes on from CAYRUR010000003.1 coordinate 104,091, forward strand.
AATTCTGGTTTATAGATATAGTGTTTGACTAGGATAAGCAGTATGGCAAAAACAAAAGATATAACACCACAATTTAGATTAATGACAGCTGAAGAAGAACTTGCAATGCCTTTTGTGCAAGAATCAATGGGAATGTCTATGGGAGGACTGTCTATGTACTCTAACTCTTTTAAGAGGGGGTATGGAGACAATGTATTTGGATCAAATGAGCAGGGAATATGGTTAGGTGCTGCAGATTACGAAAACGCACCACTTAAGATGGGTATGGACGGAAAAATAAATATCTCCGGTAGTAATGGTGTAAACTCCTCTCTCCTTACCGAGAAAGGGTTAATTTTGTACAAAAATGATCTCCCTCAAGTTGTTATTGCAATAATTTAACTATGCAAAATATTACAAGAATCGCTCTTCCTGGATATAACGCCCTAACAGATACAAATAGAGATCACTATAGTGTATTTGCTGATGAGGATAATATTCTTATTAAAGAACTGCTTTCTGATGAAAGAAGCATTGCTGAATACAATGTTCTAGCAACAATCCCTCATAATTTAGGATACATACCTCTAGCGTTTGTTTGGGGAAACTTGTACTCAAGTGAAACAACCTGGCAATTGATTACAAATCAATTTAATGCTGTTACGGTGCCTCAAGTAATTCAGGCTGTAGATACAAAAAATTTATACATTTACAATTTTGGCGGTAGAGGATCAGACCTACCTACGTACTCACGAATTTTCTATGATGATATGTCTGAATTAGGAAATCCCGAAATAACAGAAGATTCAAACGTAGTTAAAATTGCCAGACCCGGTAAAAGTGCAGATTCTTTAAACCCTAATGACTACATCATTCACTCTTCTTTGAATAATTTAAAAATACTTTACCAGGGTAAAAAGACTATAAGCCTTAATCCTGACTTAAATTCATTTCCTCATGATGCTAATATCGATAGTCCATTTCAATGTTTGGTTTTTGTAAAGTTTCCCGATGGTAAGACCACACTAGCTGGATACCCCCCTACAATGTCTTATGACGAAAGTAAGGGCGTTACTGTGCGTGTAGACGGAACAAACATATATGTTGTTTCTTCTGGAAGCTTTACAGCTGAGTTTAGTTACTTTTTCTTTGGGAAAGGAAAGGATGGGTTAATTACTCTAGGAGGACCAACTATATCAGTAGCAAAAGACGGTATTAATGCTCTAACTAATACTAACCCAGACAACTTTAATTTTCATAGTCATTTTCCAACTCTTAAGTATTATATGTCAGACAAGTATGACATGGGTTCAGTCAGTACTACAACTGTCAAGCTCATTCCTCACGGTTTGGGGTATACTCCTTTTTTTGCTGGGTACGTGAGTGATCTTTATCAGTTTAATGTGTTTAATAATAATAGTGAGCCAGTATATGCCTTAACCCCATACTATTTAGGAAGATCAACGTTTGGAAGTCCAAATAAAGACGTAGGTGCTTTTATTTATGCAGATAGTGATTATCTCTACCTGAAAGCGTACTTTCAACCCAATGCATTAGGCACCAATTTTCCATTTAATAAGTTTTTTTATAAGATATTTAGAAACAACCTGAACTTATAAGTGCAAATAGATGATATAATAAAAACATACCAATAAAACGTTGTGGAACACATTTCATAACGTTTTATGGCATATACCGCACAACAACTAGGATTAACAGCGCCAGCAGGAGGGTTTGAGGATGGAGGTTGGTATGGTGGACATAATTACGATGCTGCTACCCAAACCTTTGGAGAAAAAAACCAAATCTGGTCTAAATCTCTTCCTAGCTCTGGACAACAAGTATCCCAAGAAGTAAGACAGCAATCAGCAGACGCTCAAGGGGTCTCGCTACAAGACTTTGACACCTTTCTTTTTGGGGCTAACGCTAGTAATCTGCAGGGAAACCAAAACGTTCCTTTCTCTTCAGGAGCGAATGAAGAATATCTTAAAGGGATTAGTGCTCAAATGGAGGCAGCCCGTAAAGCACTTGAGGACTCACTGAGAAAACAGAGAGAAGAAAACGATTCAAGACTTGCAGAACTAAGGAAGAAAGAGCAAGAAACACTTGGTAAAGTTGATGAACTTACTACTCCATTCCGTGAAGACCTAGAAAATACAGAGCGAGAGCGCTTACACATAAATAAGAATTTTGAAGAAAATCAAAAATTGGTTGATGAGTTAGATAAACTCTTGACCGAAGGAAATGAATATATCCGCCAACAAAAAGAAGTTACCGGACTTGCTGCAATACGCAATCCAAGAGTACAAAAAGCAATGGAAGACGTAATAGCCCGTGTGGGTGTTATCGAAGCTGTAATTAATGCCCGAAACGGCCAAATAGCTCAGGCTGAAAATATGATTGACCGTACTGTTAATGCTATAACGCAAGACAGGATGGATAGAATCTCTTACTACGAAACTGTCTTAAACCTCAACAATCGTGATATCGTATCGCTTGATGCAGATAATAAGAGAATTGCTGAAGAACAACTAAATATTCTCAAAGTAGATCTCTCACGTGCACAGGCAACAGTTGATTTCATAAAAGAAAAGATGGTTGACCCTCAATTTGCTTCACTAATGGGAGAAGCTGGTGTGTCCTTGAATATGAGTGTGGGTGAAATAAACTCCAGACTAACGCAAGCTCAAATAAATCGTGAGATTAGAGAGCAGGCAAACAAAATAGCTTTGCAAGGTGGAGTTGCTGTAGCAGATCCTTCTTTGGTACCAGAAGATCAATTGGTAAGCTTCACTGACTCACGTGGACAGGTTCACTACTATAAATTACCAGCAAGCAGTGGTGGAAGCGGTAAGGTTAGCGAGACTGACTATGTTGAAGCCTTAAAGCAAGATGCAAGAAGTGGACTAACACTAAGTCAAATATTTGCAATTTACTCAGGGTATCTTGATCCCGACCAAATTTATCAACTATACAATGCAAGCAGTATATATGGACCAGATAAAGGAAACGTTTCAAACCTTGCAAAGTTTGGTGTTACCCAACCTAAGTCAAGTGATTCGGACGAGGATCTTTTCTAAATATGACAGTAAGTTCAGGTTTTTTAAAACATAGAGCTAGAGTGTTAGGGCTCAACGACGAAGAAAAGGAAGAAAAAATAAAACAAGAGTTTTCAAGGCTTGGAAAGGGTTTCTTGGAAAATAGACAGCAAGTTCTCAGCACAGCAACAAGGAAATCCCCACCTAAAAAACAGGTTATACAGGACGAGAAGCCAATAGTTAAGGAGGAAGATGAACCAGGGGGGATTATTCAGGGAATTACGGATATAGTTAGAACAGTAACTCAGGAGGTTGTAAAACATTTCGAAGAGAAAGCACCAATCACAGCTTTACTTCAAGGGAAACCACAGGAAGCTCTGTCAAGGCTAGATAGAACCGTAAGAGAATCTAATCTTGCAAGACTCACGCCAGAAATTGACTCTCAGACTGGAAAAATTAAAAGAGAGTCTGTTGAAGGTGCTATTGAAGGCGTAATGGATTTTGCAACTCTTGGAGTAGGGACAATCACAAAAAAGAGTTTTGAGGCTATTGCTAAAGCAACTGATCCAAAAACGATTAAAACAATTCTAAACACTGAAATATTCAAAAACGCTCCTGATGACTTAGTTAACGAGATTGCAAAACGATTCTCAAAAATCAATGATCCAAAAGTAATACAAAATGAATTAGATGAATTTAAGAAAATCAGCGATCAAAAGATTCCTTTGGAGAAGCAGGTTGACGTTCTGGATGAGGGGTCTTTGATTCACGACCAGCGTACACTCCTAGAAAAAGCACCAAAAGCAAAAACCCCAGAAACAGAAGTCCCCGCAGGTTTAGATCTTTCCGGTCAACCTCTCCAATCATCATCCCAAAAAAGAGGACTGCCCCAATCCCAAGAAGGGTTAGAATTACAATCTCAAACATCCAATAGATTATACAACGAAGATCCAAAGATTACAAAAGCAATTGAAGAAACGGCAAAAACTATTAAAGAACCCGTGTCAAAAGTAAAAAATGTAGTAAACGCCGTTCAAGAAATGAAAGTAAAAACTTTAGAATTTGTTCAAAATGAACAGGAAAGAGTGAGGCAACTCGTAAATAGGAAAGATGTGGTGGTAGACGATGTCTCAGACCCTTATTTAAAAGCCACTCTGTATCCTGGAAGAGTTGCCACAAAGATACAGGAAGGAAAAAATGAGGCTGAAGCAATTATTAAAGAAGCGGCAAAAATGGCAGATGAATTTAAAACAGATCTACAATCAGCTAGAAAAGAGATTAATGACTACTTACATTTTAAACATGCCCCTGAGAGAAATGCTGCATTAGGAGAAAAAGCCGCAGGAGTCACCACTAGAGCTGCAACAAAGGGTTTGAAAAAAATCGAAAACTCCCCACAAGGATCAAAGATAAAAGAATTAGCAGAAAGGGCAAGTAGACTCAATGAACAGACACTTGATCTTTTAAAAAATAGTGGAGTTATTTCAGACGAATTATATAGTACCTTGCGAACAAAGTACAAGAATCATGTTCCGCTTAACCGTATATTTGAAGAAACAAATGATATAGGATCTGTTATTTCTGGAAAAGGGTTTGATGTACGATCTAGTGGTATTAAGAAGGCAAAAGGAAGCGAGAGGCAGGTTGATGATATTCTGGAAAATATTGTTGTCAATTATGAACAAGCCGTACTACGTTCTGAGAAGAATATTGTAGATCAGGCTACCCTCACTTTTGTCCGCAATAATAAAGACACACTTGGTCACTTGTTTGAAATCAAAAAACCTAAAGCAATAGGAAAAACCTTTGATGGAAAAATGATCATGGAAAGCACTACTGATCCCACTATTTTACAGCTGTTTGAGAACGGAAAGCCCGTATGGATAAAAATAAATGACAAAAACTTAGCAATAGCTCTTAAGAGCGTGGGAAGAGAAAAAGTTCCTGTTTACTTGAGGGCTGTCGCATCTTTTACAAGGCTTTACTCCGGCCTTGCAACTCGCTTTAACCCTGAGTTTGCGTTGCCTAACAAAATAAGAGACTTGCAGGAAACAGCAGTATACCTTGCCTCACAAAAAGAAATAGGGTTTAAGGGTGCAGCAAAAACAGTTACAAAAGATGTGTTGCAACAGAATACTAAAGCAGTTTTAGACTCTATTCGTGGTGTGGACAGTGAAGGAGCAAGGTTATATAGAGAGCTCCAAGAGATGGGAGGAACAACGGGTGGGTTTGGGTTATCTACCAAGAAAAATGTATCCCTTGATATTGAGAAAATGGAAAAACTTGCAACATCCAAAACAAAAAGAGTTGCTGATAATCTTATAGAGTACGTTGATCACTGGAATACGATTTTCGAGGATTCAACACGTCTTTCGGTATACCGCCAAGCACTAGAGCAGAACCTTTCTAAAGAGAGAGCAGCTTTTCTGGCAAAAGAAGCATCAATAAATTTTAACCGTATGGGAAAGGGTGGACCAGTTATCAACGCTTTATACATGTTCTCCAATGCCTCCATTCAGGGATCGGTTAAGATGATCCGTTCTCTAAAGAATCCAAGAGTTTTAGGAGCTACCATGTTGGCTGTAGGTAGCTCTGTGGCAGCAATAAATGAATGGAACGATAGGATTGACCCTGAGTGGCGTGATAAGGTCACCAAGTGGGACAGAATGAATGGGCTTCCACTTGTACTTCCTAATCAAGATGGGGAAGGCGTGAAGTATATTACAATACCTGTTTCTTGGGGTATCAAACCTATCAAAGTTATGGCTGACTATGCTTACGACACGTTGAGTGGATATGAATTTGATATAAAAAAGTTTATGGAGGATTCGACCACTGCAATACTAGAAGCATACAATCCAGTGGGAGGGGCAGACTTAATGTCTGCAGTGACTCCTACAGTAGGAGACATACCCCTTGAACTCTCTCGCAACCAATCGTGGTCTGGGGCAAAAATACGGCCAGACTTTGACCAAAATGCACCATCAGATATCCAATACTTTCAGTCACAAAGAGAAACAAAAACAGGACAAGTAGCAATAAGTATATCAGAAATTCTACAAAGCAGAGCTGAAATCTCTATATCTCCTGCAAATATAAAATATGCTTTTGAAGGATATGCTGGAGGAGTTGGAAGAGCAGGAAGTAAGATTGTGAACACGATATTAGGTGCGTTTAGTGATTCTCCTGCTCCTGTAGATGAGTACCCAATTCTCTCAAGATTCTATAGAGAAAGAACGGAAGAAGAAGTAGGGTCAGGCTCTGGAGGAGATACTGAAGATATTAAAAGACTTTTAGAAGAACAGAGCAGAGAAAGGTTTAAAATAAAAGAAGAAGCTGAAAAAACTTTTGAAGATTTATCAAAGTTGCCAAAAGAAGAAGCTAATACCAGAGCAAGAGAAATAAAAAAAGAAAACCCTGAACTGTTTGATAAATTAAGAGATATTAAGGAGGAAAAAGAGTTAGGATTAAACTATACAGAGCGTCTCATGAAACAACTAGGGGTAGAGAATGGAGAACGTGCCAAATATGTTTTTACTCAAGTTAGTAAACTGAAAACCAGAGAGGAGAAAAACGAGTACATCCGTAACCTGAAACAAAAGAAAGTTATTTCAGATAGGGTATTTGAGCAACTAAAAATACTCTTAAAAAAGTAGAGAAGCTTTTAGTAACTGCTACATACAGTAGGGTTTATAACAACTTTTGACAGGTTTTGAACAAAAATCAAAAGAGTCTTTATCCTCCAGTTCTCTAGTTAAGCATGAATTATACTCTGCCATTTTTACGTTATACTCACTCATACACACATTATATTCGTTTATATCTTCTTGACACTCTTCCTTTCTTTTTCTTTCCCATTCATCTTGAAACGAGATATTTGGTACAGGAGTGGTAAATATTAACGTTCTCTCTTGTGGTTGCTCTACTAATTCTGGTGCAGGAGAAGACTTTGAAACTTCAATATCAGTTTCTCCTAAGCATACTAGTTCATATATTCCAGCAATTTCTCTTAAGTCATCGTAACTTGCTCCTTTTGCAAGAGCTTTAGTTAGTAGTTCTTGTTTAGTCATTTGGCAGAGAGGAGATTCTGCTTTAAGTTCTACTTCTTTAGTTTGGCTTTCTGGTGAAATATTTTGTGCTTTTAATGTAGATATTTCTTTTTGCTCTTGTTGTTTTAGGAGCGATTTATTAGCAGCATCAACCTTCAATTGATTTTCCCGCCAAAAAAGTCCAACAATGGAGACAGCAGCAATAGTAAGAAGTATGATTGGTATTTTTTTCACAACACTTTTCATTTTCCAACCTTTTCAATAATTATCCCGATTGCGATACCTATTAAAAAAACTCCAATGATAACATATACCATTATATGTAACGTATTATATACTAAAAGCACTTTTTTTGCACCAACTGTTGCCTAAAATGGTATAATAAATAGAGAAAACGTTGTGAAACCTATTAAGGGAGCACAACGCTATGGAAGTCGGAAGACCTGAAGAATTTAAAGAAGAATATATTGAAAAAGCTGAGAAATATCTTAAAGCGTGTAAAGATAGAGAGGCAAAATTCCACAAAACTTCAGGAGTAAGATCCGACACCTACGAGCGTTTAATCAAAGTAAAACTTCCCACAATAGAAGGATTCGCAGAATATATTGGTGTATCAAGAAAATCGTTATACAATTGGGAGAAAACTTATCCTCTTTTTGCGAGCGCATTAGAAAGAATCCGCACAGCACAGCTGACAAGACTAATCAACAAAGGACTTTCAGGAGACTACAACCCCATTATCGCAAAACTCATTCTTTCATCAAATCATGGTATGAAAGACCGTGTTGATGAAACCTCAGATGATAAACCAATAAATAATACCTTCAATGATGAACAAGTTGACAGAATCGCCGAGCGTATCGCAAGAAGAAGCGCAGGCAATGGTAATACATCAAGCTAGAAAGAGTCTCATTGACTTCTCAATTGCCACAGACCCTAAATATCAAGATACGTGGTTTCATGAGGCAATTGCTGCAATCCTTCAATCTGCACTTGAAAAAGTAGAGAGAGGTGAGGATGTGCGTATTATTATTGAAGCTCCTCCAAGACATGGAAAATCAGAAATTTCTACTAAAAAGTTTCCTGCTTGGGTTCTAGGGAAGCATCCTGACTGGCCCATCATTGTGGGTTCATATTCCACAGATTTAGCACTAAAGTTCGGGCAAGATACTAGGGACATCATGTACTCTCCTTTTTATCAAAAAATATTCAATACTAGATTAAGGAGTGATAGCAAATCTAAAGGTAGTTGGAAAACACCAGAAGGTGGAGGGTACTCAGCAGCTGGTGTAGGCGGAGCATTTACTGGTACTGGTTTTAAAATTGGTATCATCGATGACTTGTTTAAGAATCGTGAGGAAGCTGAATCTAAAACTATTCGTGATTCTCGTTGGGATTGGTATAGATCAACCTTCTATACTCGCCAAGAAGGTGCATCAGCAATCATCATTATCAATACTCGTTGGCACACAGATGATTTGGTAGGAAGGTTATTGGAGGAAGAAGAAAAAAATAAAGAAGAAGGTCTGGAGGATTACGACAAATGGACCAGAATTACTTTTCCTGCAATTGCTACTGAAGATGAGTTTTATAGAAATAAGGGAGAAGCGTTGTGGGAGGAGAAATACCCTCTACGAAAACTAAAAAGAACAGAAATCGCAGTAGGTCCCTATGAGTTTGCTTCTCTCTACCAAGCTAATCCTATAACCTCAGAAAATCAAGAATTTAAGCAAACATGGTTTAAATATAGAACATGGGAAGAGGTTGAAGCACTTGATACAAGAAAGTTTGCCACCATTGATCCTGGCGGAAAAGAAGAGGAAAACGATTACACAGGGATAGTAAGAAACTATGTTGACAGACAAAATAAATGGAATATTAAGGCCATTGGCGTCCATTTTGCTTCAGATGAGCTATTAAATTATGTTTTTACGCTTCATGATGAGGGTATGGAGAAAATAGGTATTGAGGAGACGGTCTATCTAAAAGCAGTAAAGCCATTCTTTGATGAAAAATGTAGAAAGCTGAACAAATTTCCTAATGTAATACCTCTCAAACAACCGACATCCCAAAAAGAAGTAAGAATCAGAGGTGTTATTCCAAGATATTCCAGTGGTTCTATATATCATATTAAAGGTCAATGTAAAGACTTAGAAGACCAACTAATAGTATTCCCTAAAGGTGCAAATGATGACGTACCTGATGCTCTCGCTATGCAGAATGAAATAGCAGAACCACCTATCGATCAAATGGCTCAAGCAATAGCAAGACATCAAAGAGAGAAGAGAAGAGATAGTATGCAGAAAAATTATGGACTATAAGACTTAGTGTATAATATAAATATGTCAGAAGAATTAATAAAAAAACTCAAAGATTATCCAGCTTTTAAAGAATTTCAGTTATACCTTCTGCAGCAAATTAATAAACTTGACTCTTTAGATGGTTTAGAGCACATGACTGATAAACAGGCAGGGGAAGAGGCGAAAGTAAGAAGTAAAGCTAAAAACAAGCTTATTGACATACTTATACCTTTTGCTGATTACAAAGAAAGGCGAAAGGTAAGTGAAGACGAAATGGATGCGGTAGCTAGAAAATTCGGAATTTAATAGTATGAGCCAGAAAAACGCCAAGCTTTTGAGAAAAAGTGCGAAAAAATTTAATGTACCTCTTAACTCCGTAAAAAGAGCTTTTAAAAATGCTAGTCCCGAAGCAAGAGAGAGTTTTTTAGTGAGAGCAAGACGAATGATTAATGAAATATGAGCAATGAGGGAACAAAAGAGCAAATAAGAAGCTTTATAGAGGAAGCAATAAAGAAAGCTCAAAATCCTGATCCCCGTGAGAAAATAAAAAGAGAGAGACAGGAGAGAGTAAGGAAAGTTGAAAGAAACTACGGCTTCTAAAAATTAGCCTCAAAAAGACATCTTTTTAGGAAAAAAGGATGAAACACTTGACAACATAGTGGTATAATATATACATGACATATACAGAACTACAGGAAAAAGCAAAAAGCCTTGGATTACCCTCTGAAGGATTATCCAAAAAAGAATTAGAACAATCTATACAAGAAGCAGAAAACAAGAATGCTTCTAATAGTGAAACCTCAGAAAACACCCCATCAACTGAACCAGAGATTGAGCCAGAAGAAGAACCAAAAACTACAACTGAAGAAGTAAAAGACAATAAAAAACCTCAAGAGAAGAAAGAAGCACCTCAGAAGAAATTTAATGCTGCTATTGTTAAAGACGGAAGCAGAGAAATTAGACGTTACACTATTGAAGATCACGGAAAGAATTTTGCTGAACTTGCAAAACAATATGCAGATCATAAAGGATATCGTGTGGAACATGCTATGGTTGAACCAGACATAGTGTGTCCAAGTTGTCATTATAGATTTAGTCTATAAGCAGTACTTGACAACATAGTGATATAATATAAGTACCCATATAAAAGGGAAAATGTTGTGAACTCTGGCCGTTTGGTCGGGGGATGAGTTTTGTCACAACGTTTTCTCATCTTCCAACCTAACCGCCAGAGGGCGGTTTTTTCATATCTTAGCCTGAAAAGGCAAAAAATTTAGTCCTATGGACAATCAAGACAACGAAGAAAAAATTGAAATTACTCCTGAAGAGCGTACTGCTGAGGAGGAAGCAATAAAGGAAGTCAACGAAGACGAACTTAGAGAAAAGGTCGCAGAGGAATTTGGGATTGATCCTGATGAAAACCCTGAACTTTTTGAAAAGTTAGTCGAAAAGCATAAAGAGTTTCGTCAAAAACTTTCTGGAGCTATTAAGCAAAAGATAAAGTATCGAAACCTTACGAAAGGTACTTCCGAAAAACCGAAGGCTAGTCCGGAGGTGGGTAAATCCCAAATTAGAGAGGAAGTCAACATTGATGAGATAGTTGACCGAAAGTTGAACGAACGACTGGAACAACGAGAGCTTGAAGCACTCAACCTTCCGGAAGAACTGAAAGCAGAAGTCAAGGATCTTGCTAAGTTGAAAGGAATCTCTGTAAGGGAGGCAGCGCAACACTCCTACATCAAAACGATGAGAGAGGAATTTGAACGGGAAGAGCGTATTAAAAATGCTACTCCTAAGCGCTCCAATAAGGGATCATTTGTGCCGAAGTATGACCCTTCAAAGCCTTTGAACATCAACGACTTTAAAACTTCTGACGGTAAATTAGACGTAGAAGGTTGGAGAGAAGCAAGAGCTGCGAGAGCAAGATACAAAGCACAAAAATAACCCCTTAATTAACTCCCTATTGTTTTTCTAAAAACATCCCTCAAGCAAAGGAGGTGAAAAATATGGACGATATAAGACAAGAATTTTGGGGCGACCTACAAGTTGATTTATATACTGCTAATACTGCAGTATATCTTGCTGACCAGTCTCTTGAAGACATTATCTCAGTAGATGGACGCAAGGCTCACAAGCCAATTTTGTCACATGCTCAAACGGGTACTTATACCCCTCATAACGATATTAACTTTGAACAAAAGAAAGCTGAAAAGCAAACTTTAGAAGTTGATACTTTTGAGTATGCTGCTGAGGATATCGACATCACCGAAAGCTCACAAACTCCTTATGATTTGCAATCTCACTCTCTTAGATCAATTCGCAAAGGATTGATGAATAGAGTAGAGCAAAAGTTTCTTTCCGAAATTTCCAATGCTGGACACAATATTTCCGGTGCTCCAGTTGATGTTTCTGGTATGAACATCTTGGATATCATTGAAGAAGCAGACGGAGAGCTTGGTGCTGCTGATGCTCCATTAGATACTGCAATGAAGGCTTTTGTTATCGGACCTAAAACAACTTCAAAACTAAGGAGAGCTAAATCAGAGCGTGAATCACGACTCGGTGACTCAGTTCTTGAGAACGGAGTTATCGGAGCATGGCAAGGGTGGACTGTTGTTCAAAACAACAACCTTCCTTGGAGCGCAAAGCTCGGACTTGCTACCAATCCAACCAATGGAGATAGCGTTACGATTCAGGGAGTAAAATTCACATTTGTATCCTCAATCGGATCAACTCCTGGTAATGTTCTCATTGGTGCTAATGCAGGAGCTACAAGAGCAAATCTTAAAGCTGCTGTTGAAGGTGGTGCAGGTGCAGGAACTACTTACGTTGAACTCTCAATTCGAGATAAATTCAAGCTTAGAAGAAGGAGATACGTAAGGTGTGATGCAAATGCTGATATGGCATTTACCGGATTCGGTGATATCTCTGTACGTGATGATTTGACTGATGCTACTGATGGTTGGAAAAACCAAGAGCAGCAATCAATCTTCATGGTAAGAGGAGCAATTGATTTAGTCATCCAACTTATGGACTTGAAAGTTTCTGAGAAAGAAAAAGGCTTTGCTGATTTGACGAAAGGAATAATCGGTATTGGAGCCAAGACTTTCTACGATGGACAAGACCTAATGGTACGACTCACTCAAGACGCCAGTAAGTTCTAATGAACCATAGCAGGGGGTTTATTACTCAACTCTGCCACAGTTTCGGGAGGTTCTGTTTGTAAAAATCTCCCACAATTAAAAAAAGAGAGGAGGTGAATGACGACTATTTTCATAAAGTCATAAACAATATGTTAAAAAATTTACAAGTAAAACAATTTTTAAGCAGATTAATTGATGGGGAATATGTTTCTGAGGATTCTACTATTCCTGCCTATCCAACAATTGATCCAAGAACAGCAACAGTAACTGCAAAAACTGCTGACTACACCGTAACAGTAGAGGATCTTGAAACTCCCACCATATTTAACAATACGGGAGCTGCTGCAAACGTAAGCTTTACTCTTCCTGCAGTAAAGGAAGCGAAGGGAAAAGTTATTAGAGTTAATGCTTTAGCAGCTCAAACCGCAAGACTTATTCCTCAAACTGGAGAAGCAGTAAATTACAACGGAAATGCAGTAGTAAGCAAATATGCACAATTAGCAGGCGTAATTGGTAACTACATAGAGGCATTCTGTGATGGAACTGAATGGGTAATAACTCAAGCAAACGGAGTTGTAACTAAAGAAGCGTAACTTCTTGACTCTCCACTCTGCTTCTTATGGGAAGCAGGGATGAATAGTTAAGAAAAAACTAAAAAAGAAAGGAGGTATTTATGTCAAATATTGTAGGAACATTTCCATCAGGAATTAAACCACTTGGATATCAACAAATAACTGTAGGTAGTACTGCAGTAGGTCTTACTATCCCAGCTGGTGCAAATAGGGCAGTTATTGGTGTGGAGGCACAGCCTTTAAGATACCGTACTGACGGAATAGATCCAACGGACACAGAAGGCTTTCTTGTAAAAGCTGATGTCACCTTTGAGCTTCATGGAAACCAGACATTAAAAAACTTCAAAGCGATAAGGGACGATATTACAGATGCAGTGCTGAATGTTAATTATTACGGAGAATAATCTTATGGCTTGGGAAGTAAAAACAAAAATACCCCAACAAGGAGATGATGAGGAGATTTTAACGCCTGACGGACAACAAATTCTTGTAGGTGCAAGTGAAGATCAAGTACTCCTTTACCAAATAGCATTTAGTAATTGGGGGTTAAAGAGTAAGCAAGCTGGAGGTAATTGGAACTTGAAAGGTAAACAAACGGGCAATTGGAGTCTTAAAACCAAAATAACAGTATGAAGAGGAAATTTAAAACAGATTGTACAAACTGCGGAAAAACAAGAATGGTAGCTTATAGTGCCATAAACCGTATTAAGAATGGCGTTAGGTCAGGCAAGTGCTATTCATGCGCTCATCTTGGAAATAAAGGTGGGCGACCCATAGGATATAAACATACTGAAGAAACAAAAAAGAAATTAAGCAAATTAAAAAAAGGTAAACCATTTAGTGGAGTATCTTACGATAGAACAGGAGAAAAACTTTCTAAAGAGCATATAGAGAAGATAAGGCAATCACATATTGGGAAAAAATGGTCAGATGAGGGGAAGAAGAAAATATCAGGAAAAAACCACTATCGCTGGATTGAAGATAGAACCAAATTACAGAAGTATGGAGACAGCAACAAAGATAGAAGAAGTTCAATTTATAGAGACTGGAGATTGAATGTGTGGAAAAGAGATGGTTTTAAGTGCAGAATGTCTAATTCAGATTGTGGTGGACAATTAGAGGCACATCACATATTAAGCTACACCAAGTATCCAGAACTTAGATATGAAACTAATAATGGAATTACATTATGTAAAAATCACCATCCAAGAAGGAGAAAGGAGGAGGTACAGTTAATTCCTGTATTTAAGGAATTAGTTTCTGTATCAAATTAATTTTGGCAAAACTACTATCAGAACTAGCAAAGGGAACATGGAATAGTGCAACAGCTTACACAATAGGAGACATTGTGGACCACAATGGAAGCTCTTATATCTGCATTGCCAATAACACCAACCAAACACCGCCTAACGCCGCTTATTGGGCATTATTATCTTCAAAAGGAGACACAGGTGCTACAGGAGCGCAAGGACCACAAGGAGAACAAGGAATACAGGGATCGCAAGGTGACGCTGGTGTTTCTGCAGGGCTTATCTACACATTTGATGACGCTGTAGATGATACCGACCCTGGAAATGGTGAGGTTAAGTTTAATAACGCCACTCTTTCCTCTGTAACTAACATCTATATTGATAACCTAGAAAGTGGTGGAGGAGATGTTTCTTCTTTCATAGATGCATGGGACGATTCTACTGACCCAAATGTTAGAGGAATTATTAAGATTACTAAAGTAGGAGCTGAAGAGAACTTTGCTATTTTTAATGTTACTGGGTCTGTAGTAGATGGTACTGGATATAGAAAAATTACTGTTGCACATGTAGCTTCATCTGGGAGCTTTACGTTAAGTGACGCCTTATCTATCTTGTTTTCTAGAACAGGAGATAAGGGACTAGACGGACAAGGAAGTGGTGATGTAGTTGGTCCAGCTTCAGTAGTTGATGGTAATTTTGCTGCGTTTGATACTACCACTGGTAAACTTATTAAAGACAGTGGTAAAGGTGCAACAAGTTTTGATGCTGCCGGTGCTGCTGCTGCTGTACAGTCTAACCTCGATACACATACTAATGATACCTCAGCTCACGGTGTAACAGGGACACTTGTGGGAGACACTGACTCGATGACTTTGACCAACAAAGATCTCTCAGACCCTTCTAATTCAGCGAACGCCACGAAGATTCAGGGGAGGACAGTTGTTGCAACTGCCCCCACAGACGGACAGGCCTTAGTCTGGGATGACACGAATAGCCAATGGGAGCCAGGAACGGTAAGCGGAGGAGGAGGAAGTGTTGATGGGCCTCAAGGCTTTCTCATCAACGGCAAGATCGTTCCCTCTGTAACCTCAAACAACCTTACAGTCGCCTTAAAAACCCTCTCCGGTGCTGATCCATCCCCTGCTGATCCTATCTACGTACGGATAGGAGATACGGTCAGAACTATCACCGCAGCGCTCTCAGTCACGCGAAATGCAGGGACGAATTGGTTCAATGCAGGGAGCACAGAGCTTGCTGCCAAAGAGGTAGACTATTTTGTCTATCTAGGCTACAACGCCACAGATGGGGTAGTAATAGGCTTCTCCCGTATTCCGTATGCTAGACAGTATTCCGACTTTTCAACGACCACCACCAACGATCTTTACTGTGCTATTTCAACTATTACCAATGCTACTTCCACAGATTACTATGAAGTTATTGGAAGATTTGCTGCTACACTCTCAGGTGGAGCGGGCTACACCTGGACAGTCCCGACCTTTACCGCAGCCAACTTGGTTCAGCAACCGATCTATACTACTAGAAAACTCTCTTACTTCCCCGTGTTAAGTGCTGGCTCCCCACTTACTGTTACTTCTCAGTCCTCACAGTCAGGATTCTACTTCATTGTAAACAACTTAATTAGTGTCTTTGGCAGTATGGTTCAAGGCAAGGGTGGTACTGCACAAGCCCATGATCTGCATATGTCGATCCCGCTTGTCTTAGCAAACCAAGGGCTAAATGTGCCTTGTGGTTTTGCTACCATTGATAACAAGTACGGTGCTGTTGGTTTGTATGGCAGTGCTCCCGGTACCAACAAAGTACAAATACGTGCCGCATCAAACTTTAATGTAGACGGTGTGGGGAGATGGTGCCAAATTGGAGGAATAAACTTACCAATAGTGTAATAAAAGTAGAAGCATAATATGTTTGGCTCAAGCTCATATAGATAGGGTTTTGCGTGAAATGATATAATTAATACATAACAATAAATAAAAGCGTTGTGAGTCTGACTGTTGAGTCAGGAGGAAACTTGCTCACAACGTTTTCTCTTCACTTAACCGCCAGACGGCGGTTTTTTTATTGCTAAAATATATGGAACAACTTATATCACAAGCACCTAATACACCACTTGGCTTTCTAGCCTTGTTTGCTTCTATTATCTTGCTTTGCCTCTATGCCTTTAACAAAATCCGTGAAAATGACTTAAAAGTGTTACGAGAAGCCAATAATGATCTTCGTTCTTCCATTGAAGATAAAGGTAAAAAAATTGAAGATTTAACCGCAAAAGTCCATGAATTGGAAACTGAACTAATTGCAGTTAAAACACACAGTAAAAGCTTAGAAGACTTAGTAATTTTGGCACTCAAAGATTATTTTACACAAAATCCACAAGCAGCAATTTCTATTAGCGGAAGGCTAAAGAAGGGATAGTTTGAAAAAAATAGGACTATGAAAAATCTAAACGTAGGGTATAAATCACAGCACGACCCAGACGCAAGAGGAACATACAACGATTGTGGACCTACTTCTATTGCAATGATTCTCAACTATTATGAGGGAGCCAACAACTACACCACTGATTATGTCTTTGAAAAAACAGGTGCAGGAAAAGGACTTATCAACTTTTCTCAGATAGGTGAAGCCATTGAAGCACTTGGCTATAATTACACAATTGAATATGGTGTGTCAGTAGAACGATTAAAGCAATTGATAGATCAAGATATCCCTGTTATTCCCTTAGTTCATTACGGGAGTCTTAATAGCACGCAAGATAAGCGATTTAAAGGTGGACATTTCTTTGTTTTAGTAGGGTATAGAGATGATGGTTATTTTGTTAATGATCCTAACTTTAAAGAAGAATATAGAATACATGGAGATCATCATTTTTATACTAAGGCAGAATTTGAGAAAGCATGGAATGACTGCTACTTAGATGGAAACCCCAACAGAACAATAATTGTTATTCACAGAAAAGCGACTAATAAATCAAATGGTGCAGATATGTACCCTGAAAATCCTCCTCATTTAGACCTTAATAACAGAGAAAGTATGAAGGTTGCTGTAGGTACTTGGGTAAGACTTGTTAAAGGTGAATTCGTTGAGAAAACAGAACACGAAAGAATAGTAAAAGAGCTTGAAGAAAAAAACAGAGAATTAAGTGTAAATGAGGAAAACTACGCTGAGTTTGTCAAACATGGATATCCCACTTTTGAGAGTGTAGAAGAGGCAATCAAAAACTTAAAGGAGGAGGTGCAGAAAAAAAATAATGAAATTACTGAACTCACTAAGGAAGTTGGAAATAAAAAGGATCTTAATACCACGTTATCGGATGAGATTAAAAAGATTGAAGAAGAAGATAGTAGTGCAATTGGCGTAGGGTATGAGGCACAAAAGCAAAGGGACGATATTTTGCATAAAGTAGACAAGTTGAAGGTTAAAGTAGGACTAAGTGAAATAGCCACATTTGAAGCACTAGATAGGCAAATTGACTCCTTACTTAAAAACCGTGAACAAATAGAGAAAGAGGCAGTACAAGAGTACCTTTATAAACGAACGAGAAAGCTCATTGATAGTTTTTGGACATGGCTCAAGTTAGGCTTTCAAGTGTGGAGGAATAAAAGAGGAAAAAATTAAAAAAATGATTGGAGGTGATAAACATGAGATTACCAACTAGAGATAGCGCAACAGGAAAAGGAATTGCAACAGCATTACAAGCCTTGTGTGGCTTTGTATTTGGGTTGGTGTTGGTTGTATGGAACGTGCCAGGAGTACCACAAGCAGTCTTTGGGTACGTACAGAATAACGTAATTGCATTAATTATGTTTTTCGGAGTTCCAATGGCAATAGCATCAGGAGTTGTAGGTTTTGTTATGAACCTTATTAGAGAAGAAGTTAAAAACTACTAAAACATAAACTAATTATGGTTGAGAAAAAATATGACTTCACAAACGAAGACGATAGAGCGTTATATCAATACGCCAAAGGCAATGCGTGGGAACACACGCAACGTAATCTTGAGATTGCTCAACAGGTTATTAGTCCTTCGGGAGAGCCTTTTACTGTCAGAGAGTATGATAATTATGGCAATGAAATTGATCTTACGATAGATAACCAATTCCTCTTTGGCATGTACCTTATTAAAGGCATCCTCATAAAAGAAATTGCTGAATCAGGCGGAGAGGGTGAAGCATACGCTCAAGAACTGCAAGACAAACACTTTGTTGAAATGATGGAGGGTAGGGATTACCCACTCCCCATACCAGTACATAAATAGAGGAGGCAGTATGGTAAGACGCAAAGAACACTTTCCCCGAAACATAAGGAGGGAAGTGCGTCAGGAACAAGATTATGCTTGTGCTATTTGTGGCACTATCTGTAGGGGGCATAAATTCAATGAACCACCCCTAGAAGCCCATCATATCATCCCTGTTAGTAAAGGTGGCACTCATGAGAAGCATAATTGTGTAGGATTGTGTAATAAGAATTCGTGCCATGAAACAGCCGATTATGTGGCGATTAAAGAAGGAAAATACTTTGATGAAGTAGTAATGACTGAAGGAGTTGAATATTACTTAAATCATCCGATGAGAGAAGTATTTATGGATAGAAGAAGGCAAAGAGAATTCATGAGGATGAATGAAATTAGGGATGAATTATATTCGATGGTGGCGGATTAGACACGTCTATTACCCCTATTGACAACGGTATTGGTAATTGATTAATCTATTAATAGAGATGTTGACAATAGGTCAACAATTGCTTGATAAATTGAACTCAAAATGTTACAATATCTGCCTGCCACTGACAATTCATTCCGTCTAAATTTAATTGAATCGCAAGTTGAAATAGGTTAAGTAATAAAGTGAGGTGCGGAGGGGATTCGAACCCCTGAAATACTTCCGTGCAAGGAAAGTGACTTAAACCACTTGTCTACCGCACCATCATGTTACTTAACCTAGCTGAACTTGTAATCTCAAATGGAAGAGCCAACCTCTTCCGACTTTAGCTGGTCACTAAAGGTTTACTTTTACCATTTTCTAGTGATGATAAGGACACCGACTATTGATGAAAATCAATGGTCGGTTTTCCTTTATGCACTTCTTGCACGGTATAATACTTACCATTTATCTTCAGCCTCCTTTCCCGACCTATCTGGTCGCCTCCTCACTCAACCTTAGGTGGATTTAGGTGTAGGCATGAGGCTGACTCTTCCGTTAAAAATTACAGTTCATCATCATTATATCCACATCAAAACAATCTGCTATACACCCCTCTTGATGTGAATACAATACACCCCTTATGGAAATAAATTCTAATAAAAATGATGGGAATTAAAGATTTAAGAGGATTGTCACATATATTTATCACGGAACTCTAACGAGATGGCTAGGCAAAAATGCCGTTTTGCGATGGCTAGGAAGACCTAACCACCTCATTAGAGTGCCGTAAAACGCAAAACTTTCTTTTTTTTAACCTCCCTATTTTAAAAGTGCAAATGTCTTTACATCTCAATAATAGCAAATCACGAAATGCCTGTCAACAAAACATAAAAGCCCAATTTTGAACCTGTTTGCAAGTCTTGACTTATAGTAGGCTTGAGTTAAACTTAAGGCGTATTTTGAGCAAATCCCATAATAGAATTGTAAGAGTTTTAGCAGTTAGAAGTTTTTAGCTTTTAAATGGGTCATGATGTAACTCTCCAAATTTTTCACTTTTTTTTTAAGCCTCATGATGTAGTACAACTGTAAAATGTTGGTAATAGCAAGAAATAGGGTTATTGCTATGAAATAAATTTCCATCCTATTTACTACGCTACTATTTTTGGATAACAATTGCAAGACTGTCTCTATCTTCTCTTACAGTAATATTACAATTAGCATTTGTAAGCTTTTGGAAGAACTTTTTCACCTTACCTTTTACAGTGTCAAACCCTTGATTTTGTTGCATGAGAGGGTGGTATGATACAGCCTCCATCAAGTCTTCTAATAGTAAATGAGAGTAACTATTAATGGATTCTAAAGAACGGTGTCCACAGATTCTTGAAATATGAACCACAGATACTCCTTCCTTTAACATCTGCACTACGAAACTGTGTCTAAAAATATGAGCGTAAACCCTTTTTTTAAGTCCTATTGCTTCAGCTCTTCTTTTAAGTTCTGAATTGAAAGTATCAGAATGTATTCTTTCATGGCTTTTTCCAGCAAATACATAAGGGGATGTTGTGCTTTCTATTTGTTCTTGAAGCAACCCTTTCAGGAAAGGTGAGATGGGAACCATTCTTTCTTCTCCTACCTTTGATCCATAAATAACAATATGACTTTCAAAAACGTGTCTTTTCTCAAGACTTAGTATTTCACCAATTCTAGCACCTGTCATGGCGAGGGTATAAATGAGCGTTTTGTATTTTCTGTTTGTTTCTTCTTGGTGGTAGCGGTAATTTATATACACTTCTGCTAAAGACTTAATCTCGTCTATTGTAAGGGGTTCTACGAGCGTTTTTTCCTTTCTGAAGTAGGTGTATTCCGCTAACCCTGAATCATAGCTATATCTAGCAAGCAAGAAGCCATGTAAGTGCTTTGCCATTTTAATCAGGTTATTAAGATAAGCGTTAGAGTAGCCATTCCTATTCATGGAAAAAAGAAAGACATTAAAGCTTTCTCTATTAAAAGGGGTAGAAGCAAAGTGTTTGGTAAGAATACGAAATCTGGATTTTAGATAAAGTTCTCCTCTTGAGTTTGGTTGGGCGGATAATTTTTTTTCTATTACTAAATAAGTGAGGAAAGAATCCCACATTTCCATTGTTACAACCATAATCTATTATATATAAAATTTTGGCTATTGACAAAGGATAAAATAAGTGGTAGTCTTTAAGCAGATAAGAAATAATTCTTTAAAAATCTCTCTATCTCCCTCCGATCGCCTACAGAGGCATAGTAACTAACGGATATATTTTACACCATGAAGCCTCAAAATGTAAACTACATAACCTATAGCATGAAATGGGAGATAAGAAGTTACTTTTTCTCTTTTACCTCATGTCCTCCAAAGCGGTTACGCAAAGCTGACACAATTTTACCAGTAAATGAAGGAGATTTTTCTGAATCAACTCTAAATTGCAGAGACTCTTCAATGATTTTGGTCTTTAATTTCATTTCTTCTGCTGTCTTTATGGTCCATGCCCCCTCTCCAGTGTGTGCTACTGAACCTGATATACCATTTAAATCTTCCCCATACATATCAAACGCCTCATACAGCCATTCAATAAGTTTTGACTCTATAACACTGCCATGATTATAAATATCTGCAACTCGTTTAAGATCCAGTTTATATTTTGATTCTTTAAGAACCGTGAATCCTTCTGCAATTGCCTGCATCATACCATATTCAATACCGTTATGGACCATTTTGACAAAATGTCCTGCACCAATTCCTTCAAAATGCTGCACGCCTTCGGCAACTGCCATGTCTTTATAAAGAGGGTAGAGCTCATCAAAAAGCTTATGACTACCTCCCACCATCAGAGATGCTCCATACCGTGCACCTCCCGGTCCACCTGAGACTCCTACATCAACGTAAGAAATTCCATATTCTGCCAATTTCTCTGCTCTTGCAATGCTGTCTTTAAAGTAAGCATTAGCTCCATCAATAACAATATCTCCTTTTTCTAAGTACTGTACCAACCCATCTTTTTTATCAAATAATAAGTCGTCTAAAATAGCATTTGGGAGAGAAACGAAAATAATGCGAGGTTTTGATAATTTTTGTACTAATTCTTGAAGGGAGTATGCACCAACTCCTCCTTCTGCAACCAACTGATCGGTACTTGTTCTGGTTCTGTTGTATCCCACAACTCGCCAGTTATACTCCACAAGCCTTCTGGCAATATTGCCTCCCATTTTCCCAAGTCCAATAATACCAATTTCCTTTTTCAAACCATTGCTCGTTATCTCGTGGTCTTCAATTGCTTTTGCTTGCATTAATATATCTTTCTTGCCAGGTTTATAGGTGTAAAGTGGAACAGCATTTTTTTGCCAGCCATCTACAATAGGATCAATAAATTGCCACATTGCCGCAACTTCTTGAGTACTTACAAATAACAACTGATTACCTGCAATGGAGTCTTGCAAAAGTCTCTCATATTCCTCAACACTTTGCGTATTTTTCCGTACTGCCTTATAGGAAAAATCAAATTTTTGTTTTACCATTTCATATTCTGCACCCGGTTTTTTAGCCCAAAACTCAATAGTAATTCCTTCTTTTGGTTCCAGAGAAAAAATTACCCGGTTACGAAAGTGCTCTGATGTATTAGGAGGACAAAAACAGGGAGTAGGGTGCTTAAACGTTACAACTATTTCTTTTTTTCGTGGTAGTTTTTTTCCACCTTCCAAAATAATAGGAGTGCCTCTCCAGCGAGCATTATCTAACGATGCAATAACCCGAAAATAGGTCTCTGTTTGTGAATCTTTTTGTACACCTTCCAAATCTTTGTATCCATCATATTGCGCTCTAAAAGTCTGACGGGCAACATCTGAAAAAGAGAATTTGTGGAGTTGCTTTAAGATATCTGCCCGTTTTGGTCTTACGTGCTCTGCATCTAACGTAAGTGGCTGATCCATGGTAACCAGCGCAAGCATCTGCAGCACATGGTTTTGTCCTATATCTCGCAGTGCTCCAACTCCATCATAGAAATCTGCTCGTCCTTCAATTCCCAGGCTTTCCATGAGCCGTACTTCAATTTTTTCAACGAATTTATTGTTCCATATCTCTTCAAACAAATTATTGGCAAACCTGAAACTTAAGATATTCTGAATCATTTCTTTTGCCAAATAATGATCTATGCGGTAAATTTGTTCTTCTTTAAAGAGTTTTCCAAGTAATTGGTCCAGCTGCTGAGCTGTTTCAAAGTCTTTTCCAAATGGTTTTTCTACTAATACACGGGTCCAGCCTTCCTCAGGACTACAAGGAATGGTAAGACCAGAGGTGTGTAGGTTATTGAAAATATCCTGATAATATTGAGGGGGAACTGCCAAGTAAAATAATTTATTAGAGCACACTTTCCACTCATCATCTATATATCCCAATCTTTGCGCTAATGTTTTGTACCCTTCAATGTGCGTAAAATCTCCCTGCTGGTATGAGAATAGACGAAGAAAGGCTTGCGTTTCGGCAGCATCTTTTTCAACACCCCTTCTCTGAACCAGACTTTTTAAGACAAATGCTTGATAGTCCTCATCTGTCCAATCTCTTCGGGAATATGCAATGATTTTAAGAAGCTTTGGTAAATTTCCTTTTTGTTGTAGGTCATATAAGGCAGGCAGTATCTTACGAGCCATCAGATCTCCGGTAGCTCCAAGCATTACAAATACGGTAGGAATGTTGCGTAATGGGTAGTTCATAAAATAGTTATGATGTAAATAAATTGGATGGTTTTATGATTACTTTCTTCACATCCTCAAATTGCCCGGCAGTTTTTTTGATTTGTGTCTCAAGTAATTTAGTGGCACACTCTTTACCACTAACAAAATCATCAGTGTCTTCAAAGGTAAGATTAATTATACCATCTTTTAGCTCTACATTCTTGAGAGAAAACCCTTTTGCAGGTAGGGTAGTAGTATAACCACTATCTTTTTCTTCTGCAGTCAGATCCCCTTGTAAAAAGAGTGAAAGCGTGTCTTCTATAACAGAGTCCGTCTTTTCAATTTGTCTGTCTACTGCAAGTACTGCTTTTTCATCACACAAAGCCTCTCCATCATCATCCTTTTCATCTTCTTTCTCATTGTAGTAGTAAAGCTTTACTGTTTGGGTAGCTTCTTGTTCTTCATTTGTAGCAGTGTTGAGCAGTGGATCTTTTGCAAAATCAATTTCTTTTTCAAGTTCATCAATTCTACTTTGTGCTTGTTTTAGCTCAAATTGATAATGGGAGACAAAGCCAATATAGACTCCTCCAGCAGAAATTAAAGCGGTAATAATAATAAGCAGTAGTGCTCCTTTAAAACCCATACTATTTTTTATTTCTATGTACCCACCAATCGTCTTCTTTGTCAGAAAACCACCATTCATCAGAGTCAGTCTTTAAAATCTGCTCTGCAAGTTTTCTTGCGACATCTGTTTTGAGTCTTTTAACAGCTGATGGTAGCCAAGTACCTGCACGAGAATTGCCTGTATCGAGCTCTTCTTTAAGCGACAGAATCCATTCTATATTGTCTGCATCTTTTGCTATGAGGGACTCAATGCTTTTTCTTTCTTCATATTCTTTTATTATTGCTACCATATCTTCTCCAAAAGGAAGAGTAGCGGTAAGATCTTCAATTGCCTTATCTTCATGACGATCTATGTATTTTTGATGAACATAATTTAAATCACTAGTTCTTGCCTCAGCAAGGTCATGCAGCATACACATTTTCATGATCTTCAAAACATCAACATCTCCTCCATGCATCATTGCTAACACGTATCCGGTGTAAATATTTCGGCACATGTGTTCTGCAACTGACTGCTTGCCACTTCCCAAAAAATGAAAACCAGAGCGTGGTGTTTTATTCAGTATGCCTACTTCAAATAGAAAATTTGCGATTGGTTTGAGGTTTTTTGTAGTCTTTTTATTCACAGGTTTCACGTCTTATGTAACAATACCTATTGTACACCATGCTGTCCATATGTTCAAAAGGGGAAAAGAGGAGGATAGAGTGTGAAATTAAGTATTAAGTATGATGGAAGAGATTCATGATTTAAGATTCAGGAATTAAGAATAAAGAAAAAGTTAAAAGTGAGAAGACAAAATGCAAAAATGCAAATAAAAAGTAAAAAGTTTAGATAGTAATCAGAAAGCAGAGAATAAGTGTTTACAGTTTAGCGCTTAAAATTGGCATTTTCCTCTCCTGAGGGAGAGGAGCGGAAGCCACAAAAGTGGCTGAGCTCGCCTGCTCGACAGGCGTGGGCAAAGGTGAGGGGGAAAATATGAAGTATTCAGCAACCTATACAACGTACAAAAGATATTATTTTCCCTCACCCCAACCCTCTCCCAAGAGGAGAGGGAGAAAAATTTTTAGCTGTTCGTTATACTAAATTCATTTTTCCTAAACGCTCAACGCTACACGCTCGTTCTCTGTCTTCTTCTCTTAATTCCTAATTCTTAATTCTTAATTCGTTTCTCTAAGCCCTAAAACCTAATCACTAGCTAAACCCTAGACACAATCTTTAACTTAATCCTCCATCGAAATTCCCTCGAGTGCGTCAGCACAGGGATGAAGAGTATCC
>CAYRUR010000004.1:0-95992 GCA_964427615.1 uncultured Gammaproteobacteria bacterium
AAAAAGATCAGTAAAGAAAAAGGTAGTCTTATTTGTTATGCTCCAACTTATAGAGAATACAACCGTAATTTTGACTTTTTTTGGAGTTATAATTTTAATATTGAAAAGTTAGATAAGCTTCTTTCTAAAAATAACTCTGAAATGATAATTAATTTTCATAATATGGATAAAAATAGATTTATTGAATTGAAGCAAAAATTACGTAATTTTAGTAAAATTTCTATCTCTAATGATTTAAACTTATATAGTGTATTGCCAAAAGTAGGAATTCTTCTGACTGACTATTCAAGTATATACTTTGATTTTTTGTTACTAGATAGACCAATTATTTTTACACCATTTGACTATAAGGAGTATAAAACTAAGAGAGGATTTTATTATAATTACGAAGAAGTAACGCCAGGATATAAAGCAAAAAACTGGGATGATGTTCTAGAATACATCCAAGAAATACTCTCTGGTAAAGATCAGTATAAAGAAAAAAGAGAAAAAATATCAATAGAATTTAACAAGTACTCTGATGGAAATAATTGTAGTAGAGTTTTTCAAGAGATTGATAAGTTAAGTAGCTGATTTATTGTTAAAAAATGAAAAAAAGAAAAATAATATATGCCTTGCTCTTTTTATTCCTCATAGTGTTTCTTGTATATTCAAGATGGATTTCTTTCAACGTTTTTAGCAGAGGTGATTGGGGCTTTTTTTACAATGAAACAGCACTTGAATTTCTCAATCTAACAACGTGGAAAACATCTCTTGCTTTGGGAAGTGTAGATTTACTTTTATGGAGAGGTCCATTCGAATTCTTATATGGGTTAATTGGTTTTTTAGGGTTTGATAAGAATGTTTCTGAAAAATTTGTGGTATTCTGGCCAACAATTCTTATTGCCAACGTAACGAGCTTTTTTCTTGTAAGAAAAATAGCAAAATCAAATATAGGTGGATTTATAGGTGTAATCGTTTTTAACTACAGCACATATTATTTAGGAACGACGCATCTTTTATTGTATTCTGCGGGAGCATTTGGTGTGGCATCGTTACTTTTTTTCATAAAAAGTGTTGAAGAAAAGAAAATACGTTTTTCCTTGTTGACAAGCATAAGTCTTTTTATTACAGCTTCCTATGACTTTCGTGTTTTCTATATTATGGTTATAGTAATCTTCTTTTATTTTCTCTACTACCTTTTCATTACTAAAGATCGTGGTGAAAAAGTGCAAAGCATAATTATATATTCAGCAATTCCTGTTGTTATTTGTAGTGTAATTAGTATTTACTGGTTATTGCCGTTTTTCTTTATGAGGTCTTTATCTTCTAATGCTATTATTGATAGGGATTTGTTTGGAAATGAATTTTTAAATATAAATTATGCATTTACTTTGCATCACCCTTTTTGGACAGGGTCAGCAGTAAAAGTATTTGAAGTTCAGCCTATTTCTATATCATTTTGGACGATTCCATTTATTGCTTTTTTAGGATTGCTTTTAAATAGAAAAAATAGATATATTGTTTTTTTTGGAATTATTTCACTTTTAGGTATTTTCTTTACAAAACAAGTTTCTCAACCTTTTTCTAATGTATACCCTTTCCTTTTTGAGAACTTTCCTGGTTTTAATGCCTTTCGTGAAGCAAGTAAATTTTACTTTCTCATAGCAGTGGGATATGCTGTTTTAATTGCTGGATTTGTGGGTTGGTTATGGAAGAATTGGACACAGAAGAAATGGCAGGTGTATGGGAAATACTTTGTAACTATTTTAATTACAGCGTTATTTTTATGGAATACAAAACCTCTTATTACTGGTGAAATTGGTACTTTATTTGTGCCAAGAGAAATACCAAAAGACTATTTAATAGTGAAAGATTTTATATTAAAGCAGCCAGAGTATTTTAGAACTCTTTGGATACCTACATTTTCTCGTTGGAGTATTTATACAAATAGTCATCCAGAAGTAAGCACAGTGAATGCTATTAATGCAGAGTGGGATTCTTTTATCGAAAATGACAGAAATGAAGATATTACCGAAGCAGAGTTAATGACAAAAATATTAAGCAAAGAGGATACAAATAAGCTATTAGATATGTCTTCAATTAAATACGTATTTATACCTTTAAAAGATACTGCTAATGATGATGACTTTTTCAAGTATTATGGAAAAGATAGAGGGTATTATATTAGAGAGTTGGATAAACTTGAATACCTCAATAAAATTGATATTGGGACGAAAGAAATTGTGGTGTATGAAAACAAAGATTTTCGTCCACATATCTATGTAACAGAGAGCAAAGAGCAATTATCAGGAAGTAGAGAGCAGGAAACGGTAAGTGAAGGCGAAGCTTTTAGGACAGTAAAGTATGAATTTATTAATCCTACAGAATATAGAGTCCAATTGACGCAAGTAAAAGAACCTTTTTATTTACATTTCTCAGAAAGTTTTCATCCTGATTGGAAGATAAGAATTGGAGACTTTAGATGGTGGGATGTTATTACAAAGAAAGATTATTTCCTTTCTGACAAGAATCATTTTGAGAATGATGCAAAACTAAATTCTTTTTATATTGATCCCATCGAAGTCTGTAAAGTTAATTCTTGTAAAAAGAATAGTGATGGGAGTTATGATATTGATATGATACTTTACTTTAAGCCCCAGTCATATATGTATTTGGGAGGAATTGTGAGTATATCAACGCTAGTAGGAATTCTAGGGTATTTTGGGTATTTGGGAATTAAGAAAGTGAGCAGTAAGCAGAGAGCAAGAAACAGTGAACAGAGAATAAGAAATAAGGAAAAAAATGAAGAGAAATAACGTATTTAATAACAACATAATAAAGTGGGGAGTGATGCCTCTACTTTTACTTGGGATTTGGCTGATGCTGACCTTTCTTTATATTTTATATTATGATGAGAGTGCTACTGTTGTCTCTTATAACCACAATAAAGAAAATTTCACTCAGATACCTGAAGGCAAGCTTTTAAAAGGACAAAAAATAACAGGTGAATTTACTGCACAAGATAACAATTTGGGAATTCTAGCAATACGATTCAAACAACAGCAAAGAATTCCTTGGAAAGAAGAGGATCTACTTACATTTCGGATAAAAGAAAAAGGTGCAAAGGAATGGTATTATCAAAATAATTACTATTCCGGTCTCACTTTTGATGTACCCTTTTTACCCATAGGATTTCCTGTCATACAAAACGCAAAAGGAAAAATATATCACTTTGAATTAGGATCTAATCGTGGGAATGAGAAAAATGGCCTTATATTAAGTGATAAAAGACCTATTCTGGTGAGTAGATATCAGATGGATAAGCAAGAACTTTTGCACAACCCCTCAAAGCTTGCTCACTTCTTATATATAAAACTCATGAATTCATTTGGAACTCCAGATGTTTTATATTCCTCTTTTGCTTATCTATTTCCTTTAATTTTCTATTTGCTTTTGATCAGCGGCATATTGAAAAGATTGGTATCTCCATTGCATCCTATACTAAAGCCTATAGAAGAAAGTAGAGCTTTTAAAAAAGTATCGAGTGTTTTTGAGCAAAAAGATAATATAGCGCTCTTTTTTATGACAGTCCTTATGGCAGCAATTTTTTATGATATTTTTATACTGCAGGTACTTAATGATATTGTGTATATTGTTATCATAATGTTGTGGCTTGTTGTTTTGCGATTCGGAAAAATGGATAACAGAGCTACTTTTATTGCAGCATTGCTATTACTTATTATTGCCCCTTTTGCGTTGGAATTTGATTCTAAAGCTATAGCTGAGAAAGCAGCTGCTTGGTCATTTATCTTTTTATCAGGAGGAGTAATTAGTGAAATGATTCTATTAAGGAAAGCGAAAAAATAATTGTGAAAAAAATTAATCTTTTACTTATAATTCCTATCTTACTTGCCTTTCTTCTCGGATCTCGTATGGTTCTGGCTGGTGACTTTTATTTTCTTGCTGATCAAGCCCGTGATTTTTTACTGGCAAAAGACATCATTGAAAATAATCATATAACGCTAATTGGTACGCATAGTGGTCTTGGTGGTGTTTTTCATGGTCCTTTATGGCTTTATATGCTGGTGCCT
Source organism: uncultured Gammaproteobacteria bacterium (assembly GCA_964427615.1). Taxonomy (GTDB): domain Bacteria; phylum Patescibacteriota; class Microgenomatia; order Levybacterales; family GWA1-39-11; genus CAYRUR01. The sequence continues at coordinate 4,074 of CAYRUR010000004.1, forward strand.
ATATTTTTACTAAGTGGAGGAAATCCTTTTGCGTTTCAAATCTTTTATGTATTGTTAGCTCTTATTACTGTTGTAGCAGGCTTTTTAGTAGGGAGTAGACTATACAATGAAAAAGTAGGTTTGGCAGTGGCATTTATACTAGCTATAAGTCCTAGTATTTGGTCATTTGTTCCTAATACGATTGGCATAAATGTTATTCCTCTTATTTATCTTCTTTTATTTTTCTTTTTAGTAAAATTTGTCAGAGGTAACACACAAGCATTTATCTTTGCCATATTTTTTGCAGGTCTTACTTTTCAATTTGAAACTGCGGCAGCTATTGCACTTGTCCCAGTAATGGGTTTCTGCCTGTTTTTTAATAGAAAAATTTTTAAGAATCTAAAAGTGTTATCTTTGTCAGCTTTGTCTTTTGTGCTTTCGATGAGTACTTTTATTCTATTTGATCTGCGTCATAACTTCCTTACATTACGTTCATTGACTAACTTGCAATATGAAGACAAAGGTATGCATGGATACTTGAGTTTTCCTGAAAGGGTAAGCTCACATCTGAAAAGTCTTGAGGGCGTATATACCGCTGTGATTTTTAATGACAATATACTATTAATTATTTTGTTATCAGCACTCATAACTATTTTTCTCTATAGCATCGTAAAACATCAAAAACTTGCTCATTACAAAAAAGAAGTGTTGCTTTTTATCCTTTTCCCTATTTTTATGTTTGCAATTTTTCTTTTTTATCCATATCCCATTTATCATGAATATGTTTTGGGCCTGACTATTCCTGTTGTACTTTTAACAAGTCTTGCTGCATACATACTGATAGAAGATAAGTTAGGAAGAATAGTAGTAGGTCTTTTTCTTGCTATGAATGCTTTTTTTGCAGTTCAACATTTGTATCAGCTGTATAGTAAACCATATGTGGCTACAACTTCTGGATCATACCTAAGTCAAAAAGAAGTGGTGGATTGGATATTTAAAGACGCAAAAGGGAAAGAATTTGGCTATTTTGTCTATACACCTGAGACATTCACCTATGGAATGGACTATCTTTTTGGGTGGGTAGGAAAAGAAAAATATGGGTATACACCTGAAAGTAAAAAACATACAAATACATATTTAATATTGTATCCATCTTTGGAAACTGATAAAGGTGCTCATGCATTTTGGAAGGAAAATGTTATAAAAACAAAAGCAAAAGTAGTGGAGAAAAAAACATTTCCAGGAAATATAATAGTAGAAAAGCTTGATATTTCAAAACAAGAAGAGGCAGAAGATCCTAATTATCATCAGAAATTATTATTTAGATAAATGACATTACTTATTGATTTTTTATTATTTATACTAGCAAGTATTTTTAGCTTCTATATTCCGGGTACAGTTTTCTTACGGTTGTTTAAAGTCCAAACAGATTTTATTGTTCATTTTGTCCTCAGTTGGTTTGTTGGTATTTCTTTATTTTTAGTTGGCACCTATCTTTTTGCATGGATGGGGATATTACCACTGTATCTTTTAATAATTCTTATTTTGAGTATTCTCTATTTTAAGAACTATATGTATAAAGGAATTTGGAAAAATCTGACTAGGAAAATCGACTACTACACGCTTGGAATTATTGTAACTGGTTCTGTTGCCATGTCATGCATTATGTTTTTTTCTGGATGGATGAGCAGAGAGGGGATACAGTTTTATGGTGTTAATGCAACAGATGGAATCAGGCACTTGGCATACATAAAAAATATGATGCACTTTTTTCCCCCTCAGCATCCAGGATTAGCAGATATTTCACTTCGAGGTTTTCATTATTTTTATGATTTTATGTTAGCACAATTTGCCTCATGGTATAGATTTTCTGTTGAAGATCTTTATTTTCGCTTTTTTCCTTTTCTTATATCAATGCTGTATGGTGCAGGGTTTTGGTATTTGGCAAGATCTGTAACGCTTGATAAAATTCAGCAACGGTTTATTCTTCTTTTTGCATTTTTTGGTGAGAGCTTTTCATGGATTTTGTTCTTCCTTTATCCAGAATTTGGGCTAAAAGGTGCAATTGTGCAACCATTAGGTTTGATGGTGAATCCTTTTACGATTCTTGCTATGGGTATATTTGCTGTCGGCATTACTTGTATTTCAAAAATTAAAGATTCTTGGAAGTATGCTTTGATTGCAGGGTTGTTACTAGGTATTCTTAGTCAAATGAAAGTGTATATTGGGATTGTTGGCATACTTTGTGTGATTATGTATGCTGCACTTCTGGTAATACTGTATAAAAAAAAGTACTTTCTATCATCTTTGATTCTAGTCGCAGTCACAGGAGTTCTCACTGCTATTACCTATCTTCCAAACAATTTTGGTGCAGGAGGTCTTGTGTTTGCACCATTGTTATATTACAGCCATTATATGCAGACAAAGGCATTTGATCCATTGCACTGGGAAATAAAACGACAGGTATTTGCGCAAGCAAACAATATACTCCGAATTATGATTCTGTATATAGAGGCAGTTGTTATTTTTTGGTTGTTTAATTTGGGTCTCAGAATAATAGCAATTTTTCAAATACGGACGCTTCTGAAAAAAGAATTTTGGAAGAAAGATATTAATGTACTATTGATGTTGGCAATTTTGGTATTAGTTTTACTGGGTTCATTTTTTGTACAGACATCATCTATGTTTGATACTGTACAATTTTTCTGGTTAAGTCTGGTCCTATTGAGCGTTCCGGCAGGTATTGCTTGGGGCAAAATATCTTCTAAATCTCTATGGATAGGCATATTTGTTTTTTTGATTCTTTCGTTCCCAGGTGTTATCTCGTATATTTCCGGGTATATTCCACAGAGACAAGTATCTACTATAAGTAGGCAGGATTTAGATGTATATTCATCTGCACATTTTTCTACTGATCCTGATAAATTTATTGTGTTGGTACCTGAAGTGAGTACAGAGAGCGGAAGAGCAGAATTATCTTTCTTACCTATTCCATTAGTTTCAGCAATGACTGGTCGTGCAGTATACATGGAAGGTGGAGAAATTCCAAACAAATTAGAACATATCCAAAAAATGAGAAAAGAAAACATTATGCATTTACATACTGATTTAACCCAATGTAATGTTTCAGAAGTTGTGAAGAATATGCAAAATATTGGTTCCAAAGTTTTGATGACTTTCCAGAAGGTGCCTTGCTTAGCAACAAGCTCGGCAGTGATAAGGCATTATCAAGGAGAAAGCGTTACTATGTATATATTTAAGTAAATGGAATTTATTCAGTTGTTTTTATTTATTATCGCCATTATTTTCAGCTTCTATATTCCAGGAAGAGTGATACTTGAGAAGCTACAGATAAAAGCTGAGAGTCTGGCGATATTTTTATATAGCTGGATTTTGGGGATTGTTTTATTCATCCTTGCAACGTATTTTCTCTCTTATATTAACTTTTCTTTTGCCTATCTAGGAGTGCTGGGCATTTGTGCTACCTATTACCTTTTAAAAAGAAAGACATTTTGCAAAATACTATTTACTAATACAGATTACTTATATCTAGTTTTTATTCTTTTTGGTTCTATTGCTTTTTCCGGTCTCATGTTTTTTTCAGGGCTTGTAACAGAAAAGGGAATGCAGTTCTATGGGGCAAACGCTGTAGATGGAGTTTTGCACCTTGCCTATATAAAAGATCAATTACTCCATTTTCCTCCTGAAAATCCAGGATTAGCAGGAATGCCATTGCGAGGGTACCATTATTTTTATGATTTTTTGTTGAGTAATTTTGTGAGATTTTATGGTTTTTTAGCAGAAGATTTATACTTTCGTTTCTTTCCTCTTTTGATATCACTTGTGTATGGCGCAGGTTTTCTTTTAGCTTCCTCACTTTTTACAAAAGAAAAGGTAAAGACACTTTTTATTTTATTTTTTGCGTATTTCGGAACTGGTTTTACTTTTATACTCTTACTGCTGGCAGATAAAGATACATCTATTTACGGTTTATCTCAACCTTTAGAGTTGATGCTAAATCCCATGCTTGCATTTTCTGTGGGAATATTGCTTGCTGGGATTTCTCTGATTCCTAAAATAGATAAGTCTCTTGCAAACGCATTGCTAGTAGCTTTATTTATCGGTATTCTAAGCCAAATAAAAGTATATACCGGACTTATAGGTATCGCTTGTTTGACAGTTTTTTCAGGAGTAATGTGCTTGAAGCATAGAAGTATCAAGAAAATAAAGAATTATATAGTAGCAATGGCGCTTGCTGCGTTTATTACTATAATTACTTATTTTCCTAATAACCTAGGAGCAGGATCTTTAGTCTTTGCTCCCTTTCTTTTTTATTCACATTTTATGCAACAGTCTTATTTTCAAGATTGGCATTGGGAAATAAAACGCCAAATTTTTGCAGAGCATAACAATTATCCTCGTATCATTTTGCTTTATGTACAAGCAATAGGACTATTTTTTATTTTAGGTTTAGGTATGAGGGTAGTAGTTTTTCTGAAAGCAAAAAGTATTTTTTCCAGAGCGTTTTGGGCACATGATGGAAATATTCTTATAGCAATTGCGATGATAGTACCAGTGATTATTGCTTCCTTCTTTGTACAGAACGTTTCTGTTTTTGATATTATTCAATTTTTTTGGTTGGCACTTATGGTATTTAGTATTCCCTCAGGTATTGTTTTTGCAGATATTTATCATGCGGTTCCATCCTATGCAAAAGTAATAGTAGTAACAGCACTAGTTTTTCTTTCAGCAACTGCTACTATTAATGCCGAAACCTTATTTTATAAGAATCTTCTTTTAACAGTGTCAAATGAAGAACTTCAGTTTTTTGAAGAAATTGGGAAAAGTATTCCCAAGGATGAATTTGTCACAGTGTTGCCAAAAGGAACTTATGATGTAGAAAAAGATGAAGTACATCTTGAGTGGGCGAATGCACCAATAATTGCTGCATTCTCAGGAAGACCTACTTACTATGAAAAAGAGTCAACACAATTTAATTTAGCTAATGTTCATGAGCAGAGGCTCAAAAAGATTGAGAAGTTATATAAAAATGTCTCTGCCTGTAATAAAGATGTAGTTATTAAAACAATGCAGGAGATAGGAACAGATTTTCTAGTTACTGCTTTTAAAGTTGACTGTTTTGATGGGAGTGATTCTCGCATAAAACGTGTTGCAAATTCCCACGAGATGTATCTCTATCAAATTGTAAAATAAACCTCAGGTAATTTTGATTCTTCATTTCTTTTCTTCAATTTTGGTACAATGAGCAAGTAGTCAGTAAAAAGGAAAACAGAGGGGAAATATGTCCTAATGTTTTAAATGCAGCGTTATGAAAATAGGAATAGATATCAGCCAACTTGCTTATCCTCAGACTGGTGTATCAAATTACCTAAAAAATTTGGTTCTTCAGGTGATAGAGCAAGATAAGCAAAATGAATATACTCTTTTCTTTTCTTCGATGAGAGGAGAAATTGACAATTTATTTATTAGCAAGTTAGCTAACTTTACACATGTTAGGCTAAAAAAATTTAAATATCCACCAATGTTGCTGGATGTTCTTTGGAATAAACTACATATTTTTCCAATTGAAAAGTTTATCGGAGATGTAGATGTTTTTATAACTTCTGACTGGACAGAGCCTCCAGTTACAAAGGCAAAAAAAATGACCATATTATATGATCTGATTGTGTATAAGCATCCAGAGGAGACAGCTACAAAAATAGTTGCTACTCAAAAAAGGAAGCATACGTGGATGAGAAAAGAAACTGACATGATACTTTGCATTTCTGAATCAACAAAAAAAGACGCAAAAGAAATTCTGGGGATAGAAGAAAGTAAATTGAAAGTTATTTATCCAGGAATATAGCCGAAGGCTGAAGTATGAATTAAGAATTAGGAATAAAAAGAAAGTTAAAATTCAAAATGCAAAAGTACAAGGCAAAAGCAAAAAGTTTTAAAATAAGCTTTAGCGTATAGGGTTTAGTTTAAATACGGACATATGTGTCATCCTGGACTTGGTTCAGGATCTAAAAAGAGAAGACATGGATTCCAAATCAAGTTTGGAATGACATGTTTTTGCAAAGGGCTTAAAGTGAAAAAAAAGTTTTAAGTTTTCACTTGTGCTTCGGTAAACTCAGCATCCTGAGCTTGCCGAATGGATATTTTTGACTTTTGATTTTTAAATTTTTAACTTATGTTAATTGGTATTGACGCAAATGAGGCAAATGTAGAAAAGAAGGTAGGGATAAGTGAATTTGCTTTTCGGCTACTTTCTGAATTTTCAAAGGAATCAACAGTTAATTTTGAAATATTTCTAAAGGAAAATCTTAAAACTAACCTTCCTGCAGAAAAAAAGAACTGGAAATACAGAATTGTAAAACCAAGAAAATTCTGGACTCAATTTGGGCTACCTCTCAATCTTTTCTTAGAAAAGCCAAGACCGGATGTGTTTTTCAGCCCTACGCATTATGCTCCACGGTTTTCTCCTATTCCTACAGTTGTGTCGGTAATGGATCTCTCTTATTTATACTTTCCAGAATTATTTAAGAAGAATGATTTGTACCAGTTAACCAACTGGACAAAGTACTCAGTAGAAAATGCAGCCAAGGTCATAACTATTAGCGAGAGTAGCAAAAATGATATAATCAAGCATTATAAGGTAAAGGAAAAAGATGTAGTTGTAATTTATCCGGGAATAAAAGAAGTATCAAGTATGGAGTATAACGTATTAAGTAAAAACGAATTATCTAAAAAATATAAAATAGGATCCAATTATATTCTCTTCGTTGGTACACTTCAGCCTCGTAAAAACATTGTAAAGCTGATTGAAGCCTTCTCAAAATTAGAATTAAAAGATTTAGAACTTGTGGTAGTTGGAAAAAAAGGATGGTTGTTTGAAGAGATACTAGAAGCTCCTCAGAAATATGGAGTAGAGGAAAAGGTGAAATTTGTTGATTTTGCACCAGATGAAGATCTGCCATCATTATATGCAAATGCACAACTTTATGTATTACCCAGCCTTTATGAAGGGTTTGGCCTTCCGGTACTGGAAGCAATGAAATATGGATGTCCTGTGGCAACAAGCAATGTCTCAAGTCTCCCTGAAGCAGGGGGAGATGCAGCAGTTTATTTTGATCCTGAAAGCTCAGATGATATTGCAAAGACTATAGAAAAAGTTTTAAAAGATAAAAAATTACGAGATACTATGATTAAAAAAGGGTACGAACAAGTAAAAAAGTTTTCCTGGGAAAAAGCAGCAAGTGAAACACTGTCTGTATTAAAAGAAGTAGGAAGTAAGAAGTAGGAATTTAGAGATTAGCGTATAGCGTTTAGTATTAAGCATGAAATAGAAGTTAAAAGTTTTTAGATTTAAGATATAAGATTATTAGTTATGATAGGAAAAATAAAAAGGAGATTACTGACAATTGGATTAGAATTCTGGCTGATGATGTTGCGTTTCGTTGGGTATATTCCTTCACATCACGCAAGACGCTTTTTTTATAGACTTTCGGGCATGCGGATCGGAAAAGGGTCTTCTATTCATATGTTTGCATCATTTTATAATCCTTCGGGAATAGCTATCGGTAAAGACACGATTATTGGAGAAAAAGTTGTATTAGATGGTAGAGAGAAACTGGTAATTGGAGATCATGTTGATATTGCCTCGGAAGTAATGATTTATAACGGAGAACACGATATCACAGACTCAAAATTTAAAGCTGTATTTGCACCGGTAATTATTGAAGATTATGTTTTTATTGGTCCTCGAGTTATTGTTTTACCAGGAGTAACTATAGGAAAAGGTGCAGTAGTTGGAGCTGGAGCAGTGGTAACAAAAGATGTTGCACCTTTTACTGTAGTAGGTGGGGTCCCAGCAAAAGTAATTGGTGAGCGAAAATTGAAAGACCTCCAGTACAAACTGGGAAGAGCCGCTTGGTTTCGATGAGGATGAGTTAACGAGTTAAAAAGTTAAAGGGTTAAAGAGTTATTAAATTTTGAATTTATAATAAACAAAATCTCAAATGGCAAATCTCAAATCGCAAAACTACAACGTAAATGTCAAATCTGCTGATGTAAAAGTGCGTGCCTATGCCTTTTCATTAAAGGTGATCAGTTTTATCAATCAGTTGCCTAATAAAAGAGCATTTTGGGTGATGGCAGATCAACTGTTAAGAGCTGCTACTTCAATTGGAGCCAATACCATTGAAGCCCAAGCTGCAAGTTCTAGAAGAGACTTTGTTAAATTTTATGAAATAGCGTTAAAATCAGCAAATGAAACTAAGTATTGGCTTTCTCTGTTGAGGGATGCTTATCCTGAAACTAAAGAGGAATGTGAAGTCTTATTACAAGAAGTGACGGAGATTAGTAATATGTTGGGTGCAAGTTTGCTTACGCTCAAAGGCAAAAAGAAGATTTAAGATTTAATATGTAGATTTACCACTTGCGATTTGCGTTTTGAGATATAAATATTACAAACTTTATTAACTAAATTTAACCTATGAAATTATCAATTATCATTTTGAGTTTTAATACAAAGGAATTACTTGCCTCCTGTCTTGATTCAATTTACAAAAATGTAAAGGGAATAGAGTATGAAGTGATTGTAGTAGACAATGCTTCTTATGACGGGACAGTTACGTATTTAAAACATAATTTTAAGAAGGTAAAACTCATAGAAAACAAAGAAAATGAAGGATTTGCCAAAGGAGTAAATAGGGGAGCAGAACACGCAAAAGGAGATATTATATTATTTTTGAATTCTGATGCAAAGGTTGAAAAAAATAGTGGTTTTGTTCATGCACTCGAATTATTGGAAAAAGATAAAAAAGCGGCAATTGTAGGAGGAAAACTACTCAATGTAGATGGTAGTATTCAACGCTCATTTAGTTCCTTTTACCATGTGCCTCAAGTACTCTCTATGCTTTTTTTTGGGGACAAGATGGAAACAAAATCGCATCATGTAAAGAGTGAAAAAGAGGTTGACTGGGTAAGTGGTGGGTTTCTCTTTATTAAAAAAGATGTATTTGATAGAGTAAAGGGATTTGATGAAGCCTTTTTCATGTATATAGAGGATATGGAGTTATGCTTCAGAGTTAAAAAACTAGGATACAAAATCCTTTTTGATCCTCAAGCTTCTGTTATCCATATTGGGCAGGGTAGTTCTAACAGGTCTTTTGCCATAAAACACATTTATAAAGGACTTCTTTATTTTTATAAAAAACACAAAAGTAAGGCTGCGTATAAAAGTATAGGGTTCCTTTTACGCTCAAAAGCATATATACTAATAGCGACGGGATTTCTCACCCGTAATAAATACCTAAAGAAGACATACAAAGAAGCACTGCAGTCATTATGAAAATTATAAGGTGGATATCAGATAATATTTTATTTTTATATACGCTATTTTTATTAGTATTTATTCCTCTCTATCCAAAGATTCCCTTAATTGATGTAGAGCACACCTGGGTATATATTCGTCTTGAAGACTTTCTGGTAGCAGTTGCTCTTTTCTTATTTGGTATCCAATGGTTGAGAAAAAAAGCATACATAAAAACGCCACTTACTATGCCAATTGCTGTATTTTGGATAGTAGGAGCTATTTCTACTATTTTTGCGATTTTTGTTATTTTTCCGACTCTTTCAGGTGTTTTTCCTAACTTGGCAATTTTAAATTATCTACGTAGAATTGAATATCTTTCTCTATTTTTTGTCGCATTCTCTTCCATACGGGATAAAAAGCAAATCCATTACTATATTGCCATTATTACTGCTACGCTTCTGGCTGTTGTAGTATATGGTTTTGGGCAAAAGTTTTTAGGATGGCCTGCATTTTTGACCATGAATGAAGAATTTGCCAAAGGTATTCCTTTGCGCCTATCAGCACTGGCACGTATTCCTTCAACCTTTGCAGGGCATTATGATTTAGCAGGGTATTTGGTTATGATTATCCCTCTTTTGGGAAGCATGATCTTTGCGTATAAGCGTTGGTATATCAAGATAAGCTTGTTATTATCTGCAGTCTTAGGATTACTACTTCTAATGATGACTGCATCTCGTGTTTCTTTTGCTGTTTATTTATGTGCAATTGCTTTTATGTTGCTTTTGCAAAAAAAGAAATGGTTTATTTTGCCGGTTGTTATTGCCAGTATTATTCTGCTGCAGTCATTTCAAGGGATATCAGATCGTTTTAATGCTACTGTTTCCCAGGTGGATGTAGTAGTAGATGCCCGTACTGGACAAGCTATTGGAATTGCCAAAACAGTAGAAGAAAATGGCAAAAAGAAAGTGGTTATAGAAGAGTCTCAATCAACCGGTGAGGAATTACCTCAAGGTACAGGTTACATTAATGTTCCTGCTGAGGGTAAGAAAGAAGTAACAGAAATTACATTCAAGCGTTCAACTGTAGGAGGGACGACATCCGGTGAGTTAAATATTGAAGGCAATTTTATTATTAAAAAAGCATTTGCATATGACCTGTCATTTACTACTCGTTTTCAGGGTACATGGCCAAGAGCATATGAGGCTTTTCAGAGAAATGTATTTTTAGGAAGCGGTTATTCCTCTATTAACTTAGCCTCTGATAATAATTATCTGCGCATATTAGGAGAGACGGGCATTCTGGGTCTTGCTTCATTTTTGTTTATTTTCCTTGTAGGAGGAATTTATTTATATAGAATGTTACCCCAAGTTGATTCGCCAGTTGTTAAAAGTTTTGCCATAGGTGCAGCAGCTGCTGTGTTTGGTCTTGCTCTCAATGCTGTACTAATTGATGTATTTGAGGCTTCAAAGGATGCTTTTTATCTTTGGATGTTGATAGGAGTTGCTGTGGGAGCATTACATTTGTATGAAAAGAAAAAGATAAATATGAAAAAAGAGTTGAAGCAAGTGCTTACGTCAATACCGGCAATTATTGTATATCTTCTCTTGTTATCACTAGCTATTTACACTCCTATGCTCACCAATTATTTTGTTGCAGATGATTTTGTATGGTTACGTTCTATCGCTGATTGTAGCAAAGGGCTGAATATGCCCGGAGGAGTTTGTGACTCTATGGGAACAAGAATTTTCCATTTCTTTACCCAGTCAGGTGACTTTTTCTATCGACCGGGGACAAAACTATACTTTTTGGGAATGTATGCTATCTTTGGGCTGAATAATGTCTTTTATCATCTTTCTTCTGTTTTTATGCTTTTTGTAACTGCAGCTGCTCTGTTTGTTATTACCACTAAGTTACTAAAAAGTAGATTATTTGGATTTATTACTGCACTTCTCTTTTTGGGAGTCAGCAGTCATTATGAAGCAGTATTTTGGGTTTCAGCAGTGGGACATTTAGCGGCTTCTATGTTTGCTTTGGTAGGATTGCTATTTTTTGTCTTATGGAAAGAGTATAAAAAATGGTACTTGCTTCCTGTTTCACTTGTGAGTGCGTTTATTGCTCCTCTTTTTCATGAATTTGGTGTTATTGCACCTCTATTAGTGCTTTCCTATGCGATATTTGTATATTCTGATAAAAAGCATATTTTTACCACCTGGTCTAACTACCTTTATCTTTCTCTTATTCCCCTATATCTGGGTTTGAAGTATATATCGGGAAGCTGGTGGTCACAAGGAGATTATGCATACAATCTTCTTAAGTTTCCTTTAAATGCACTAGGAAATAGTATTGGGTATCTCATGCTTATTTTATTTGGTACTCAATCACTTAGCTCTTATCAGGCAATCCGTTCTTTTGGGAGGGACAATATGCTCCTTGTAGCAGTTGTAGGATTGGTTATTTTGCTAGTAGGAGCATTTGTAGGATACAGGTTATTCACAAGACTTTCTAAGGAAGGTAAAAGAGTTGTAAAAGCTTCTCTATTGCTATTTGTAGTTCCTCTTCTTCCCTTTTTAGGGCTGGGAACTATTACTTCTCGCTACACATTGCTTGCTTCAGCAGGAGTTATTCTTTTTCTTGTTTTTCTTTTGCAATTAATCTATAAAAAGATTGCTCGGGTCAATTACTACGCAGCGCTTGCAATTATTCTTATTGTTGCGGCCCTTACCCTTGCTTTTCATCTTTCTGAATTAAGACGTATTAATCAGGATTGGGCAAAAGCTGGTACTATAACAAAAGAAATGCTAGCTCGTATTAGTAATAAATACGCAGGCTCTCAAGAATCAAAGGTACTTCCTCCAAATCCGGTATTTTATTTTGTTCATGTACCCGCAACTGTGGGAGAAGCCTGGGTATTTCCAGTAGGACTCAAAGATGCGTTGTGGTTTACCTTCCGCAATGAAAACTTAACTGTTAAAACAGTAGGAAGTCTTGATGAAGCTCTGAAAGAAGCAGAAGCATCTAGAAGCGCACGTGTCTTTCAATTTGAAAAAGATGGAGTGCTTGAGGAATTAGTGAAGACAAGGAAAAAGATTGAGAGTCAATGAATAAAAATACTATTTTTACATTAATACTGGTTGCTATTATTGCACTGGGGTTTGTTTTGAGATTGTACCGTTTTGATAACCCAATAGCTGATTGGCATAGTTGGCGTCAGTCAGATACCTCAGCTGTATCAAAGCTTTTTATTAAAAACGGTTTTGATCCGTTACATCCTACCTATTATGATATTTCAAATATCCAATCAGGCAAAGATAATCCTGAGGGGTATCGTTTTGTTGAGTTTCCTCTTTATAACCTTTTTCAAGCAGGGTTTTATAGTATTATCGGTATTTTCTCGTTAGAGCAGTGGGGAAGACTTACTACGATTTTTGCATCTGTTGCCTCTATGCTTTTTCTTTTTCTTATTGGTAGAAGGTATGCGGGAGTCAGTGTGGGATTGATTGCTTCTTTTTTCTTTGCTTTTTTACCATACTCTATTTTTTATGGGAGGACTATTCTGCCTGATCAAATGATGGCTACAGCAATATTAGGTGGCATCTATTTTTTTGGGAAGTGGATAGACAATACTTCAAAAGTCGAAACTCAAAACTATTTGTTTTACTTTTTAGCATTACTTTTTACTGCTTCTGCTTTTTTGTTAAAACCCTACGCATTGTTTTTCACACTTCCTATGATTTATTTAGCATGGGATCGTTTTGGATTTGGGTTTTTAAAAAAGTGGCAGCTTTGGGTTTTTCTTTTCCTTTCAATTATTCCCCTTGTTGCCTGGCGAATTTGGATAATGCAATTTCCAGAAGGGATACCCGCATCAGATTGGTTGTTAAATGGTGGCGATATTAGATTTAAAGGTGCATTTTTCTACTGGCTTTTTGGAGAACGACTTTCCCGACTTATCTTAGGCTATTTTGGTCTTTCTTTTCTTTTATTAGGGCTTTTTAAAAAGAGTGGTGAAAAACAATACGGCTTTTTTCTCTCATTTTTAATCTCAAGTCTTTTATACATGACTGTTATTGCCCGAGGAAATGTGCAGCATGACTACTATCAGATTTTGATTATTCCCACAGTGGCTCTTCTTATGGCACGGGGAGTATCTTTTCTTTTTTCTATAACTCAATCAACTAATAAAGTAGTTGCATTATTGGTCACTGGAGTAAGTATTGTACTCATGCTAGCATTGTCCTGGTATCAAATAAGAGATTATTTTAACGTTAATAATATGGCAATGGTGGAAGCCGGTAAAAAAGCTGATGTGCTTTTGCCAAAAGATGCAAAAGTTATTGCCCCTTATGATGGAGATACGACTTTTCTTTATTACATCAATAGAAAAGGATGGCCCGCATTTCAAGATAGTGCAGAAAAGCTGCATGAAATGGGAGCAACGCATATGATTTTACTTCAACCAAAACAGGAAGATGTAGCAGATCTTATGCAGAAATATGATGTTGTTGCCTCTTCATCGTCTTACCTTATGTTGCAGTTTAAATAAGTATGAAAGTATTATTTTTTACGTATGATTTTCCCTATCCTACTAATTCTGGTGGTAAAAATAGAGCGTATCATTTACTCAAATATGCAAGAGAAAATGTTGAGGTAATTCTTTTCTCCTTTTACCGGCAGATACCAGAAAGAGAAAGTATTGAAGAAATAGAAAAGTTAGGAATATCACATATACGTTTGTTTGCTCGCCCTTTTCCTGGTATTGGATCACTCATATCTTCTCCTGAGCGTATTGTGCAAAATGCTCCCTCTCTTTTAAAACTTTCAGATCCGAGAAAAGCAATAACAGAAAAATTGTACTTTAAACAAGACATTGCCCAAGAACTTCTCAAGACTGTGGAGGAAGAAAAAATTGATATGGTTCATTTTGAATCGTTTTATACGGCTTATTACATTTCTGATTTGTTAAAGAAAAAAAGAATTGTTCAATTATTTGGAACAGAGAACGTTGAGCATTTGTTATACCAAGATTATGCAGCCCGGAAGGCGAGTAAATTATTTTATCCATTTTATAGAATGGAGTCGATAAAAATAAAAAGAGATGAGCAAAAACTCTTGCAAAAAGCAGATATAACATTGGCAGTATCAGAGGAGGATGCATCAGTAATTAGTAAGATAACAGGCAAAGATACGTTTATCGTTGAGAATGGTGTAGATCTGGAATATTTTTCTTTTAAAAAGAAAAAGAAGAAAAAGGGAGAGAAAAAGAGACTATTGTTTATTGGTGATTTTTCTTACTTTCCTAATGTTGAGGCAATAACACACTTTTATAGGGATGTTTTTATCCAGATAGATGATGATACAGTTGAATTGAGAATAATAGGCAAGAAAGTATCAACTCTTCCATTTGAAAGTGATAAAAGAGTAATTGTTGATGAATATGTAGAAGATATCAGAGCAGAATATTACATGGCTGATCTCTTTGTATTCCCTATTACCATAGGAGGAGGTACAAATTTTAAATTGCTTGAGGCAATGGCGTGTGGTACTCCTGTCATTGCATATCCAGATCGGGTGCAAAGTGTTGGAATAGAGCCAGGAAAAGAAATGATAGTAGTCCCTAATCCTGTTGAATTCAAAGAAAAGATAAAAGAAGTATTGAAAAATGAAACCATTGGCGGTACTATTGCTTTACAAGCAAGAGCATTTGTAGAAAAGCATTTTGATTGGAAAGTAATTGGAAAAAAATTACATGCCATATGGCAGGAAGCCTACACATATGAAAAACAATATTGAAGTTTCAATCGTTATTGTCTCATATAATACCCGTCAGATTTTATCTGAATGTATTGAATCTATAGAGAAGAATATCGGAAATATATCCTATGAAGTTATCGTGGTAGATAATGCCTCAACAGATGATACAGTTGCTTATTTGAAAAAGAGTTCATTTAAAAATCTGAAAGTTATCGCCAATACTGAAAACGAAGGATTTTCAAAAGCGAATAACAGAGGTGTAAGCCATGCAATAGGCAAATATATTCTTTTTCTTAACTCAGATACTGTGGTGTATGAAACAACGATTGAAGGGATGATTGCTTTTATGGACGAGCATAAGAGTGTAGGTGCAGCAACGTGTTATCTGGTAATGCCAAATGGAAAATTAGATGATGCTTCTCACAGAGGATTTCCTACTCCTTGGAATTCATTCGCTCATTTTTCAGGTATTGCTAAACTGTTTCCAAAGAGCCGATTATTTGGGGGATATAATTTAGGATATAAAAATCTCTCAAAACCACATGAGATAGATGCTCTAGCTGGTGCTTTTATGTTGGTAAGAAGGGAAGCAGGAGAGGCTGTGGGATGGTGGGATGAGGATTATTTCTGGTATGGAGAGGATATTGATTTTTGTTATCGTTTGAAGCAGAAAAAATGGAAGATCTACTTTGTGCCTCAATACAAAATCCTGCATTATAAAGGAGTATCAGGAGGAATCAAAAAAGGATCACAAAAGATAACAAAGGCAAGTAAAGAGACAAAGCGAAAAGCAACTCATGCACGCTTTGATGCTATGCGCATTTTTTACCAAAAGCACTATACCCACAAATATCCGAAAGTGGTAACCTCACTTGTCCTATCAGGAATAGGACTAAAAGAATATGCTACTAAAAAAATGCAACGAATATGAGAATAGGCATTGATGCACGGCTATGGAATGAAACAGGAGTGGGTAGGTATATCAGGAATTTAGTTACTGGACTTCAAAAACTGGATAAAAAGAACGAGTATGTATTGTTTGTGAAAGGTAAAGAATACGACAGAATTAAGAATCAAGAATTAAAAATTGAGCATAAGAAGTGGAAGGTGGTTAAGGCAGATGTACAATGGCATTCACTCAAAGAACAGTTGCTTTTTTCCCGTATTTTAAATAAAGAAAATTTGGATCTGGTGCATTTTCCTTATTTTTCAACTCCTATTTCGTATAAGAAACCATTTGTCGTAACCATTCATGACCTTATTATTAGTAAATTCCCCACAGGAAAAGCATCAACACTTCCCACTCCTTTGTATTACCTAAAACATGCAGCATATGAGAAAGTGTTATCCCATACTGTCTCTCATGCCAAACATATTATTACTCCATCTAATCATGTAAAAAACGACGTGATGAAAGCATTTACAATTCCTGAAGAAAATATTACCGTAACCTATGAAGGGGTAGATGACGCGTTATCTACTGTACCAAAAGAGTCTACCTTTTCTTATCTACAGGATATCCCTTATTTTATCTATATTGGCAATGCATACCCTCATAAAAATGTGGAGTTGTTGATAGATGCTTTTTCCGATTTCCTGCATTCTTTCCCAGAATTTGCGAATACACATCTTTTGTTAGTAGGAAAAGAGGACTATTTTTATAAACGTCTGAAAAAGAATAAAAAAAATACAGAAGGAAATGTACTCTTTTTACATGATGTTTCTGATAAGGACCTTTCATATCTACTACATCATGCACAAGCACTAGTGGCTCCATCTAAAGATGAGGGGTTTGGGTTAACTACAGTTGAGGCGATGTCTGCTTCATGTTTGGTGCTTGCTTCCAATATTGCAGTGTTTAAAGAAGTGTGTGGAAAGTGGGCTCTTTATTTTGATGTGCGTGAGAAAAATGACTTGGTCGATAAAATGAAGCTTGTACTGAAAATGGATGAGAAAGAGAAAAACGTATATAAAAGGGAAGCCAAAAAGTATATTAAAAAATATTCATGGGAAAGGATGGTAAAGCAAACGCTTGACGTGTATGAAAGTAGCAATAGTCTATGATAGAGTCAATAAATGGGGAGGGGCAGAACGTGTACTGCTGGCGTTACACGAATTATTTCCAGATGCGCCTCTCTATACCTCTGTGTATGATGAAGAAGGTGCTTTTTGGGCTAAATCATTTAATGTAAAGACTTCTTTTCTACAAAAAATAACTGTTGCCAGAAAATCACATGAATTTTTTGCGGCTCTTATGCCCATTGCTTTTGAGTCTTTTTCTTTTGATGAGTATGACTTGGTAATCTCAGTTACGAGTGAATTTGCCAAAAGTATTATTACCAAACCTGGCACAGCACATATCTGCATTTGTCTGACTCCTACTCGCTATTTGTGGAGTGGGTATGATGAGTACTTTGCTAATCCTTTACTGAGGGTAGCAGCATTTCCTGTGGTGCGTTTTTTGAGAAAGGTAGATAGAATAACAGCATATAGACCAGACGCCTATATTGCTATTTCCGAGGAAGTAAAAAGGCGTATCAAGACATATTACGGACAAGACGCAGAGGTTATATATCCTCCAGTTGATATTCCCAAAGGTTCGTTATCTACTAAAGAAGGAGCGTATTTTCTAGTTGTCTCACGCTTGGTCAAATATAAGCGCGTGGATTTGGCTATTCAGGCTGCAAATAAGCTCGGAGTTTCATTAAAAATTGTAGGAGTTGGAAGGGAAAGGAAAAGATTGGAGCAAATGGCTGGCAAAACAGTAACGTTTTTAGGACAGGTATCAGAAGAGGAATTGGCAGATTTGTATAGAAATGCAAAAGCGCTTATTTTTCCGGGGAAAGAGGATTTTGGTATTGTGATGGTAGAGGCACAAAGTTATGGAAAACCCGTAGCTGCTTTTGGACAAGGTGCTTCGACTGAAATAATTATTCCAGGAAAGACAGGAGAGCTTTTTTCTGAGCAATCAGTAGATTCTCTTATTAGGGTATTGGAAAAAATAAGTAAAAGTAAGTATAATAGGGAAAGTTGTATAGAAAATGCTAAAAGATTTTCAAAAGAGCACTTCAAAAAAGAAATACAACTATTCATTGATAAAAGGGTAAGAGCATCAAAAGTATGAAAGTTATTATTTTTGCAGGCGGTGTAGGAACAAGGCTTTGGCCAGTTTCTCGCAAGAATACACCAAAACAATTTGAGAAAATATTTGGAGAAAATTCCACTTTGCAATTGGTAGCAAATCGCTTGCAGCCTGACTTCTCCTGGTCTGATTTATATATTTCCACAGGCAAAAAATATACAGAAATTATAAAAGAACAGCTTCCTCATGTAGCAGCAGACCATATCATTGGTGAGCCAAAGATGCGAGATGTAGGTCCAGCAGTAGGCTTAATAACCGGAATCCTTGCTAAAGAAGCACCGAATGAGCCTATGGCTATTTTGTGGAGTGATCATTTGGTGAAAAAAGAAGAGCATTTCAGAAAAATTTTATTGACTGCTGGAGATATTGTAAAAGAGAGTCCTGATACTATTGTGTTTGTATCACAAAAACCACGGTTTGCCAGTGAAAATTTGGGCTGGATTCATTATGGCAGTAAGGCATTTGAAAAAAATGGACTGCAATTTCACTCTTTTCTTGGTTTTAAATATCGCCCTGATAGAGAGACTGCACACGAATACATGACTAACGGAGATCATGCTTGGAATCTAGGATACTTTGTAACGACACCTCAATTTTTGTGGGAGCAATATAAAAAGCATGTTCCTGAAATGTATGAAGGTTTGACTAAAATTGTGAATGCATGGAAAACAGATGCTTTTGATACCGTACTTGAAGAAGTATATCCTGAGCTTGAAAAAATCTCTTTTGATAATGCTATCCTTGAAAAACTTGATCCATCTTCTGCACTCGTTATCTCAGATGATATTGGATGGAGTGACATTGGAGCATGGGAAGCACTAAAAGAAGCATTGGCTGATAATGAAGATGAAAATGTGACAAAGGGGAAAGTATTACTCAATGATTCACGGGATAGTTTAGCATTTAATTATTCTGAGCAGATGGTGGTTGGTATAGATTTGGATCAAATGTTGGTTATTAATACACCAGATGTAGTTTTGGTCTGTCCTAAGACATCAGTACCAAAAATCAAAAAATTAGTACAAAGTCTTGAAGGTACAGAATACGAGTCCCTTACGTAATTGCTCTTCCTTATGATATATGATGCTATAAAAAGATTGTTAGATATTGCGTTATCAATCTTTTTGATTATCCTTTTTTCTCCTGTTTTTTTTCTTACTGCTTTAGCTATAAAAATGGATTCTAAAGGTCCTATTCTTGCTGATACTCCTTCTCGAGTGGGTAAAGACGGGAAGTTGTTTCGAATGTATAAATTCCGTTCTATGATACAAAATGCACATACAATGCTCTTAGAGGACGAAAAATTCAAGCAATATTATGAGGAGTATAAAAAAAGTGGTTATAAACTAAAAAATGATCCTAGAATTACCCGTATTGGCAGATTTATTCGCAAGTATTCACTTGATGAATTACCTCAGTTTTTTAATGTCTTAAAAGGTGAAATGAGTATTGTGGGTCCTCGTGCTTATTATCCTGACGAATTACGAGATCAGCAAAAACAATATCCAGGTACTAGTAAGGCGGTAAAAATTGTGATGTCAGCAAAGCCGGGAATTACGGGTGTGTGGCAAGTCTCTGGAAGAAGCGATATCAATTTCGATAAACGAATTTTGCTGGATGCAGAGTATGCAAAGAGAAGATCTATTGTGTATGATCTGTATATTATTGCCAAAACGCCCTTTGCTATGCTTTCCGGAAAAGGAGCTATGTAATGCTTGATTTCTTTTCTGGTAATATGGTTAAATAAGAAAAATCCCCCTCCTGGAAAGAATTTTGTACCTAAAAGGAGGAAGAAATCATGGAAGAACAAGGATTTGGAAAACTAAACTTTTCATCACCGAAACCTAGCGTTAACGCTCAGACTATTAAGCCATTTGCAAGTATGAGAAAAAGAAGATTATTAGCAGGAAATAATAAAAGACTAAAAAAACTGTTGAGATCAAGGAAATTTCTTGTTGTAGCAGGAATTGTATTACTATTGGGGGTAGTGTCACTCATAAAAGCATTTTCTGTATATAACGATGCCATGCAGCTGAGGACTCAGGCAAAAGCAGCATATGCAGCTATCAAAGTACAAGATGTTGAGCTTGCTAAGAAAGAATTGGTAAAAACCCAAGAGAATGTAGAGCAATTACAGAAAGACTTAGGTTTTTTCATGTTAGTAGGATATATTCCTTTTGTAGGAGGGTATTACAATGACGTAGTACATATGGTAAATGCCTCCTCTTATGGTATCTCAGCAGCCACAATTGCTACTGACTCACTTATTCCTTACGCTGATGTGCTTGGTCTTAAGGGGAGCGGTACTTTTACAACAGGATCAGCACAGGACAGGATTCGATTAGCAGTCAAGACATTGGGTAAAGTTGTTCCAAGAATTGATGAGATAGAAGTACAGGTATCAAAAGCAAAAGAAGAAATTGATCAAGTAGATGTGAATCATTATCCAAATTTTTGGGTATTTAAAGATTTAAGAACCCAAATTGAAACAGTAAAAACGCTTACAGATGAGGGAGCGTTAGCGGTAAAAGAAGGAAAACCACTTATTAAAATGTTGCCGGAACTTCTAGGTGAGTCAGAAGACAAAAAGTATTTGATATTGTTCCAGAATGATAAGGAGTTGCGTCCTACCGGAGGATTTTGGACTTATTATGCTATTTTCAGGGTAGAACAAGGGGTGATTACAGTTGACAAATCAACCAATATTTATGATCTTGATGATAGTATTCCTTCTCACCCTGCTGCGCCAAGAATTATTGCTAATTACCTTCCAAAAGTAAATGAATGGTATATTAGGGACGCTAATATTTCACCTGACTTTGCAGAGTCAGTAAAGAACTTTAATGAGTTGTATGAGGATTCTGCTGAATATACAGAGGTAGATGGCGTTATCGCGCTTGATACTCATTTTCTGGTACATATTTTAGAAATCTTAGGAGAAGTACAGGCAGGTGGCCAGGCTTTTAATGCAGAAATAGACCCTCACTGTGATTGTCCTCAAGCAGTCTATTTGCTAGAACTAAATACCACAAAACCAGTAGGATACGTAAGAGAGAATAGAAAGTCTATTTTAGGAGATCTTTTATTTGCCATTATGGAAAAAGCACTTTCCAGTTCTCCAGGAGATTATTGGGGAAGACTGGTACAGACTGCTATGGCTGATGCACAGCAAAAGCATATTATGTTCCATTTATATAACAAAGATGCACAGCGTGGAGTAGAAGCACTAGGGTGGGGCGGAAGAATTGATAATACTTTTGAAGGAGACTATCTGCATATAAATGATGCTAATTTTGGAGGAGCAAAATCAAATATGTTTGTAAGAGATGCAGTAAAGATGGAGTATGAGGTGGATAAAGAAGGAAAGATTACCAAAACAGTAACTATTGATTATAAAAACCCTCAACCATACTCCGATTGTAACCTTGAAAGTGGTGGTTTATGTTTGAATGCAACTTTGAGGAACTTCCAACGGGTTTATGTACCCAAAGGTAGTGATTTGGTAAAAGTAAAAGGATCTGAAGTGAAAGTAAAAACGAATGAGGATCTTGGCAGAACTTATTTTGAGTCATTCTTTAGGGTAAATCCTCTGGGTAAAGCACAAATTTCATATACCTACACACTGCCATTTAAAGTTGAAAAAGGACAAGAACTGCCAGTACTGATTCAAAAACAGGGAGGAAAGGACATAATTCCGTACGAGATCTATGTAAATGACAAAAAAGTAGAAACATTTGATCTCACTACTGATAAGGAACTTCTTCTTGAGGTGCGATAATGAAATATCTCAAAGACATTGGATTTGTAATTAAGCGAGTTAATTTTGGAGAGAGTGATAGATATATTACCCTTTATACGAAAGAACATGGCAAGATGGAGGTTGTGGCAAAGGGAGTACGCAAAATTACAAGTCGTAGATCTTCTCACATAGAGCCTTTAAATATTATTACGTTTCAAGCAATTAAAGGGTATAAAAATTATATCCTGACAGAAGTAGAACTGGTAAAAGCAACTGACGCACTCAAAACAGACTTAAAAAGCTGTGCTGCTCTTTTTATGATGTGTGAGCTGATTGATACTCTGTGCCCTTATGATGAGAAAAATACTGCTTTGTTCCATGCTGTACTGCAAAAACTACAGGAAAAGAGTATAGATGAGGCTGCTATCCATGCTTTTCAAATTGATATCCTGACTCATTTAGGATACTGGGATGCTAAAAAAGCATTTCGTGATGGGCAAGACATCCAACAATTCATTGAAAACATCACCGAAAGAAAAATGAAAACCCCTCAGATTTTTAATTTGTAAGCTCACTGTTATTTGTCTCTTAAAATAACCTCTTATACATCCCGTAGTAATTGATATTTGTATCTGTTTTTGTTAAAATTTTCCCACTTGAAGTGGTACGTACAGACCGTATGAGGTCTCTTATGCGCTCTTCAATTAAAATCGTCCTACTTCGCATAAAGCTTTGTAGGATTAGCACGTTCACAAGTTAATTCCGATTAAATCGGAATTAGGGAAAGTTACATTTTTTTAGTTGGTGGCGCTTTGTGTACTATACAGTTAGTATGCAGTGCGCCATCAACTGGATGGTAAGAAATGTTAGATTGGAAAGAGAAAGAAGATGGATCGCGAGGCGTATCTGGTGGCTTTAAATCGCCTGAGTCACGGTGGAATAAAGAGTCCAACTCTTGCTGATTTAGAGGCAATTACACCACATCTTACCGACGAGCAACGCCGTAGTATACTGCATGACGATAGAGGTGTACACTTTGCTATTCCTCCAGTTAGGATAATAGGCGGCTTTTGGGTCGCTTCGTACACCAAGTCCAAGTACAGCGGCATCAATTGGCTGAATCTGGAGGTAGTATGGTACACTCCTAAATCCTGCATGGATGTAAGGTCACGACTCAAAGAGCCCGTTGACGTTGCATTTCGGGACAGATCCATGACTTACGCTGAGGAGTACTGGGGTGATCAGCTTATTCCTATTGCTGGGAAAGACGCCGGAATAGTGTTCATTCAAGATCCCACCAACCTCTACACGAGCGGCAATAAGGCAAGGCGGGGCAGTCCGAAGACCATGAGCGTTATCTATTACACACTAAGTCGTCGAATGGAGGATATCCTGATTGACTATTCTGCTCCTCTTAGCGAGGTATGGAACAACGGATTGGTGGAGGTTACATGCGACTACATTGTAGGCACAGAACTTGCAGGTCACAGAGGCGGCTACAGGGACTATAACTGCGCCTTTTGTAGTTATGGACTTGGTAGAACTAGCTGTAAGAACTGCGGAAATAAGTTCTATGATGACTACGGTGTTCGGTCATCATGTAGTACTCCACTGCCAGAAAGGATGGTTGCACTTCTTCAAGAGAATGGCCATCGGTTCGGGCTGGATCCAGCGATTGCACGACAACGGGAGTGGCAAGAGTGGGAGGAAAAATTAAGAGAGCGTGAGTTACTAAAGCAACTTTCCTAACAACTTGTGAGTGTATAGCAGGGGTGAGTGAATTTTGACTTATATCAAGACTTACCCCTGCATCACTCTTTTCTAAATTCTTATTCTTAACCCGTTAACTTGTTAATAGTGAGTAAATAATAGTCTCTCATCCTTATCTTAAAAGATATTTGCTAGTGATTCTTCAGTCTGATATACTTTCCTCATTGCAATGAAAGATGACTTGTTAGCAAAAGTAGTGGCTTTAGCAAAAAGAAGAGGATTTGCATATCCTGGTTCTGACATATATGGAGGGCTCAATGGTACCTGGGATTTGGGACCTGTAGGAGTTGAATTAGCACGCAATATAAAACAAGAGTGGTTGAAAGCAATTGTAAGAGGAAGAGATGATGTGGTAGAGATTGATTCCTCTGTAATTCTGAACCCAAAAGTGTGGGAAGCTTCAGGACATATTAAATCATTTACTGATCCTTTGATTGAGTGCAAAAACTGCCATGCAAGATTTCGAGAAGACAATTTTCCAACATTTAATATGCAAGAGGATGTATTTGCTGAGAAGTGGACAGACATGTACAGCAACTATCATAAGGCAGAAAATCAAGAAGATCTTGGCAAAGGAAGAAAAGCATATACAGAGTCAAAAGAAAAAGAGATAATAAAATGTCCTAATTGTTTTGAATTTAAAGGATATACTCCAGCACGGCAGTTTAACTTAATGTTTAAGACATTTGTAGGTCCAGTAGACGATGAGAAAGATCAAACCTATTTGCGTCCTGAGACTGCACAAGGTATTTTTATTAACTTCAAGAATGTGTTAGATAGCAGTAGAGTAAAAATTCCTTTTGGTATTGCACAAATTGGAAAAGGATTTCGCAATGAAATTACCACAGGCAACTTCTTGTTCAGAGTAAGAGAGTTTGAGATGATGGAGCTTGAGTTCTTTACTGCACCAGAAGAGGCTTCAAAATGGCATGAGTACTGGAAGGAAGAACGCCTGCGCTGGTACTTGGATCTAGGCATAAAGAAAGAAAACATAAAGTTGATTGATTTGCCCAAAGAAGATCTGGCACATTATTCCAAAGGAACTGCAGAGGTACACTATAACTGGCCGTTTATGGAAGGATTTGGTGAATTAGAAGGTATAGCAAATAGAGGTGATTATGATCTCAAGCAGCATCAGGAAGTATCAGGAAAAGATATGACATATTTTGAGCAAGCAACAGGGAAAAAGTATCTCCCCTATGTAATAGAACCATCAGTAGGTGTTGGTAGAGCTATGCTTGCCTTTTTATTGGATGCCTATGTTGAGGAAGAAAAACGGGTGGTGTTAAAATTGCACCCTCGAATTGCACCAGTGAAGGTAGCTGTTTTTCCGCTCCTTTCTAACAAACCAGAATTGGTAGAAAAAGCACATGCAATTTACAAAGAACTACAAGCACATATTGATGGTAAAGTTATGTTTGATGATAGAGGAAATATTGGAAAACGTTACTTTTATCAGGATGAAATAGGTACGCCATTTTGTGTGACAGTAGATTTTGAAACACTAGAAGATGGACAAGTTACGGTAAGAGACAGAGATACTGCAACTCAGGAAAGAGTGAGTATTGAAAAACTTACTTCTTATCTGCAGGAAAAGATATAGCTACAGAATGAATAAAAGTAAGTTAACACTAAAGAGAAATCCTACATTACAAGATTTTCAAAAGTATGTCGCAGAGATGGTGGAGGAACGAGGCTTTGATAAAGAAACAATCCCCGAAATTTTTGTACTTTTTTTAGAGGAATGTGGTGAAATGGCAAAAGCTGTACGAAAAACCCAGAAAATTCATTCTGATATAAAATCAAAACAAGAGAACCTAAGTCATGAAATAGCTGATGTATTCATGTATCTTTTAGATATTTGTAATCATTTCGAGATAGATTTAGAAAAAGCCTTTAGAGAAAAAGAAGAAGTAAATAAAAAGAGAGTTTGGAAATAAAAATTTATGCAGTAAAATCTCTTAAGTATAGGTAAGTGCTTTAGGTATTTTAGTAGAAGGTTAATTTATACTGAATTCTCCAAAACAAATATTCTGCTTGACTTTTTCTTTTAAAATTAGCTATAAAAAAGTATGGAAGTATTGAAAAATAAAGGTGTTCTGGCATTTATAGGAGTAGTAGTTGTGTTGCTTGTTGCCGGAGGCATCTTTTATTTTGTCTCAGCAAGCTCCCAGAATAGTGAAGCAGAACCAGTAGCTGAGGAATCCACTCTCAAACAAGTCTCCCCTGAAGAAATTGGACTCACTCTTGAGCTTTCTAAGGATAAAAAAGAAGTAGTAATGAAAATTGCTAAATTAGACGGCATTAAATCCATTGAGTACGAGGCAAGCTATGATGCAGAGGAAGAAGATAAAGAATCAGGTGAATCACTGGTCATAACACAAGGAGTTACGAGTGGTGAACCATTAGTGGTAAAGTCTGGTGATAAGGAATTAAAAAGAGAAATAACACTAGGTACGTGTTCTGCAAATGTGTGTCGGTATCACACAGTAGCCAGTGATATTCAATTCATTATTAAAGTTAACTATGCAAATGGTGAAATAGGGCAAGTAGAAACAACACTTTCATATCCTCAGTCAGAGTAGTCTTAAATTCTTTGAGTAAAAACTTTTCACACTCTTTATTTTTCTTGTTAAATGAATCTTCTTTCGTAAGAGAATAGTAAGTCCTCCTTTTTTTGAACCTAAATTTAATCTTTCTTGTGAAAAGTCGTGGAAATGCTATTGACTTTTCGTGAAAAGTAGTCCAAAATGGTAGAAAGTGGTAAAAAGTGGAATAAAGTGGTGAATAAGAGATGATACTAGGACAACATAATGCAAAAGTTGGTGAAAAAGGGAGAGTAGCTTTTCCAAAACGATTTCGGGAAGAGTTAGGAGATAAGATCATTGTTACGTACGGATTTGAGAATGCTTTGATGCTTGTATCAGAAAAGAATTGGGAAGCACTTTTGGAAGGTACAGAAGATAAATCATTTTTGCTAGGGAATGCACGAGACACACAACGCTTTTTGCTAGGAGGAGCAGCTGTTGTAGAGTTGGACAGCCAGGGTAGATTTATATTACCTGATTACTTACGAGAGTTTGCAAAGATCAAAGACGAAGTAGTCTTCATTGGACTTAATAAGTACATAGAGGTATGGGACAAAAAGAGATGGGAAGCACACAGAGATAGTATTCAGGGAAATATCGCCGAGGTTGCTGAAAAGCTTATCGGCAAGATTGAATAAAAAAAATGGAAACAGTTCACATTCCAGTTCTTTTAAAAGAAGTACTAGAGCATTTAGACATAGAAGAGGGAAGAAAGTATATTGACGCAACACTTGGTGGGGGAGGACACACTGAAGCAATTGCCCAAAAAGGAGGAATAGTTTTGGCTATTGATCAGGACGAGAAAGCAGTGAGAGCAGCAGAAGAAAAATTGAAAGGTAATAAGCACATTGTTATTCGAAAAGGGAATTTCTCAGATATAAAAGCGATTGCCGCTCCTGATTTTACCGCTGTAAACGGTATTTTATTTGACCTTGGTTTATCCAGTGATCAATTAGAGCAGTCAGGAAGAGGATTTAGTTTTTTAAAGGATGAGGCACTTGATATGAGAATGGATACTTCCCAAGCAGTGACCGCTGCCAATATAGTCAATACATGGAGCGAAGAAGAGCTATATGAATTATTTACAAAAGTGGGTGAGGAAGAGTTTTCCCGTCCTATCATAGATGTTCTGGTAAGAAGCCGTAAAGGAAAACCTTTGACAAGTAGTAAAGAACTTGCAGAGCTTATCGCAGGGGTAAAACCAAGAATAAAAGGCATACATCCTGCAACTAAAGTCTTTATGGCACTGCGTATTGCAGTAAATGATGAATTAGGAAGCTTAAAAAAAGGACTTGCCTCAGCCAAAGACTTGTTGCTTCCTCAAGGAAAAATAGCAGTGATTAGTTTTCATTCGCTAGAGGACAGGATTGTAAAAAATACATTTCGAGAGTGGGAAGAGACAGGATTGGGGAAAGTTGAGACAAAAAAACCAATTATAGGAAGTGAGGAAGAAATAAAACAAAATAAACGTGCAAGAAGCGCCAAATTACGAGTGTTTACATATGAAAAAAATTAATATTCTTATTATAGTATTAGTACTTATTGCAGGAGTATTGCAGGGAGTAAATATTTTTCTCTCCAATAAAGTAGCTGCTGATAGTCTGGAAGCAGCAAGTTTACGAGAGAAAATAGAGAAGTTGGAAGAAAAAAACCAGTTGGTTCATGCAAAAGTACTGGAGTTGGCATCTCTTGAGCAGATTGCATCTCGTGCAGCACAGCTTGGTTTTGTAGAAAAAGACAACTATATTTCTCTCTATTCTCCTCTTGAGGTAGCGGTGAGATAATGAAGAAATCCAACTCTTATCGATTACATCTTATTATTTTCGGTTTTGTTATTGCTTTTTTGCTGTTGACTGTCAGGCTTTTTTATTGGCAAGTACTGCATACCAAGGAGTTTAAAGCATATGGAGCTTTACAAAGTACTGAGTCTCTCAATGTTGCCTCCAAAAGAGGAGAAATCTTTTCAAGTGATGGGTATGCACTAGCGAGCAATAAGCTAGAATATCTTCTGTATGCAAATCCTCGCGTTATTGATAAAAAGACAGAGTATGCAGAAAAATTATCAAAAGTACTGGATATTGATGAGGCAACCATTTCTGCTCAACTAGATAAGGAATTATTCTGGGTAAAAATAGCTAATAGACTCAATGAGAAAGAAAAGCAAGCAGTGGAGAATTTGAAGCTTGAAGGGTTGGGTTTTGAGCAAGAAAATCTTCGTTTTTATCCTGAGGCTTCTATGGCTGCACATCTTGTTGGATTTTTAGGAAAGGACGAGTTAGGAAATCAACAAGGATATTTTGGTATTGAGGGGTTGTACAATGAGCAATTGGAAGGAAGACCAGGAAGACTGTATGTTGTCAAAGATGCGTTAGGAAATCCTGTTATTAATGATATTCGTGAGGAAAAAAGAATTAACGGAAGAGATCTCACTCTAACGATTGATAGAACGATTCAATTCATAGCAGAAAAAAAATTAAAAGAAGGGGTAAAAAAATATGAAGCTCAAGGAGGGAGCGTGATTATTATGGAGCCTTCAACTGGTAAAGTGCTCGCTATGGCATCAGTTCCTAATTTTGATGCACAAACATATTGGGAATTTGATCCTGCCAGTTATGTAAATCCTGTTATCTCCAAACTATATGAACCAGGTTCTACTTTTAAAGTTCTTGTAATGGCAGCAGCTCTTGATCTTGGGGTTATAAAGCCTGATACCCAGTGTACTATCTGTGCAGGACCGGTAAAGATAGGAGAGTATGAGATTAAGACATGGAATAATAAATACTATGCTAACACTACAATGACTGAGGTTATTCAACATTCCGATAATACGGGAATGGTTTTTGTAGGAAGAAAAATGGGATTGGATAATTTAATACAATATTTTAAGAAGTTTGGTATTGGAGAAAAGACAGGAATTGATTTACAAGGAGAAGTTACAGGAGAAATTAGAGATAGAGATAGCTGGTACCCTATTGATCTTGCAACTGCTACCTTTGGTCAAGGAATTTCAGTAACACCTATGCAGTTGGTTACCGGAGTTGCAGCTATTGCTAATGGTGGTAACATGGTAAAGCCATATGTTGTAGATAAAATAGAAACAGATGAGGGAAAGGTGATAACAACAGAGCCAGAGATTCGTGGAAGAGCTATCAAAGAAACAACAGCCAAGGTTATGACATGGATCATGGTCAACTCAGTAGATAAAGGAGAATCAAAATGGACAAGACTGGATGGGTATAAGGTTGCAGGAAAGACCGGAACTGCTCAAATTCCAGTAGAAGGACATTATGACCCGCGTAATACAATTGCTTCTTTTGTTGGATTTTTTCCTGCTGATGAACCAAAAATAACGATGCTTGTGCTCGTAAACCGGCCTAAAACAAGCATTTATGGATCAGAGACAGCTGCCCCTATTTTTTTCTCTATCGCACGGGAGATAGTAAATTATTATAATATTCCTCCTTCCTACTAATATAGTAAAATTGATTCAGGAGCAAGATTTGCATATAATAACCTATAACAATTATGATACGCACACTTAAAAATAAAGCTCATCTTCTACTTGCCCTTACTGCAAATATCATAAACGGTTTTCCGGCACGTAAATTAACAGTCATAGGAGTAACTGGGACAGATGGTAAAACAACAACTGTTCATCTTATCTATCACATTTTGCGCAAAAATGGATATAAAGCAGCTGCTATTTCTACTGTCGGTGCGTATATTTCTGAAGAAAACCTTGATATAGGGTTTCATGTTACTACTCCTTCACCATTTCTTTTACAAAAATATATTAAAAGAGCAGTGGCCAATAACAATACCCATTTAGTTCTTGAAATAACTTCTCATGGATTGGATCAGTATAGGGACTATGGTATTGATTATGCATTTGGTATATTAACCAATATTTCTCCAGAACATCTTGATTATCACAAAACATATGATCATTATGTAAAAACAAAGGCAAAGCTGTTAGTAAAAGCAGCAAAAGTTATAATAAATAAGGATGATATTTCATATAAAAAAATACGGGCTTTTCTTTCTAAAAAGGATAAAAAAGATATCATAACGTATGGGTTGGGAGAAGACGCAATGATAAATCCTTATACCACAGTACTTGATTCTCATCTATCGGGAGATTTTAACAGATATAATTTTCTTGCAGCAGCTGCGGTTGCCAGAGAATTAGGGATAAGTGATAAAGGCATAGAACAAGCTATGAAAACGTATCTTCCGCCATTAGGCCGCCAGGATGTGGTATTTGATAATGGTTTTCGAGTTATGATTGATTTTGCTCATACGCAAAACTCATTTAAAGAGTTACTCTCATTTCTGGCAAAAGAAAAAAAGAAACGATTGATTCACGTTTTTGGATGTGCAGGAAAAAGAGATACCGAAAAAAGGCCGGAAATGGGAAAGGTGTCTGCACAATTTAGTGATGTCATTATCCTAACTGCTGAAGATCCACGAGGAGAAGCAGTAGAGAGTATTAACCATGATATTGAAAAAGGAATACAAGGTTTCACACTTGCACAGGATGAAAAAGAAATAGATGGCAAAAGAAAAGTATATTTAAAAACAAATGATCGCAAACAGGCCATTGAAATGGCTATCAGAATCGCTGAGAAAGGAGATATGGTTATTATTACTGGAAAATCACATGAGAAATCGATGAATCTGGATGGAAAACATGAGGTTCCGTGGAATGAATTCACAATTGTAAAAGAAGCACTCAAAAAGAGAAAACAAAATACAAAGAAAGCTTAGACAGTATGAAATATAAAAAAATATTTTTTGTTGGGATAAAAGGAGTTGGTATGACTTCTCTTGCCGTGATAGCAAAAGAAGCAGGAATATCAGTTAGTGGAAGTGATGTTGCGGAAGTATTTATTACTGATGCTATTTTGGAACACACTGGTATTAAGGTTTTAGAGGGATTTGATGCAAAACATATTGATAATTTTTTTCATTCAGAATTTGATGAAGGGCTAGTTATTACTACCGGAGCTCATGGGGGATTATCAAATGAAGAAGTAATAAGAGCAAAAGAGTTGGGTATTCCGGTAATGACACATGGGATGGCAGTAGGCTTTTTTATGTCTGGAGAGCTTTTTGACAGAAATCTCAAAGGGGTCTCAGTGGCTGGTTCTCATGGTAAGACTACCACTTCAGCTATGATAGCGACTGTACTTTCCTTGGTGGAAAAAGACCCATCATACGCTATCGGAACTAGTGAGGTATTTCCTTTGGGCTTTGCAGGACATTATGGAGAAGGTGAGTATTTTGTGGCTGAAGCAGACGAATATGCTTCTGATATTCAGTATGATAAAACGCCAAAGTTATTTTATCAAAAACCTGACGTTGCAGTGATTACTAATATTGATTTTGATCATCCTGATTTTTATCAAGATTTAGAAAGTGTATATAAAACTTTTGATCATTTTTTGAAGCAAATGGCTAAAGACGGAATGATTATTGTCAATGGAGATGATGACAGACTAACACAGATTGCAAAAAAACATGAAAATAAGAAGGTAATAACATTTGGAGTAAAAAAAGAGAACGATTATTATATTGAAAATTTTGCGGAAAAAGGGTTGGGATCTGAATTTGATGTATATACTCAGAAAGGGTTACTTGGTAGATTTTCTCTTGCTGTGCCGGGTCTTCATAATGCAGTAAATATGTTAGCAGCAATTATTCTTTTAATAGAAGAAAAAATTGAGATAGACATGATAAAAGAAGCAGTAGCACAGTTTAGAGGTACCAAAAGAAGACTTGAGATAATAGGAGAGACAACACAAGGAGCTGTACTTATTGATGACTATGCGCATCATCCAAAAGAGATTGAGACAACGCTTATAGCACTACGAAAGGCTTTTCCTAATAAGAAAATTGTCTCTATTTTTCAACCACATATGGTGTCTCGCACAAAAGCACTTCTTGCTGAGTTTGTGGACTCTTTTAAACATGCAGATGCATTACTTTTTTTACCCGTTTTTACATCTGCAAGAGAAAAGGGAGATGCCGTAGCTTTACAACAAGAAGTAGAAAAAGCATTTGATGGTAAAGATGTTGCAATTACGTTTCCAGAAACCAAAGATGCTGTGATAGAATACATTAACCAAAATTGTAATAATCCCAATTTTGTTATTGTTACTATTGGTGCAGGAGACGTATATAAAATAGGATATCAATTAAAACAGTATGAAACAGTATAGTATTCAAGGTGGCAAACCATTAAAAGGAGAAATTACTATTTCAGGATCAAAAAATATTGTGTCAAAAGCGCTGATTGCAGCATGTTTGACAGATGAAGAAGTGGTCATTAAAAACGTTCCGCTTATTAATGACTTTATGTTGATGCTTGATTTGGTGAAAGAAATTGGTGGTGAAGCTTCCTTTGATGGTCATACATTAAGAGTGCGGGTAAAAGATATTAAGACTTGCAAAATTCCTTTGGAGATAGGCGCCAAGATAAAGACTTCTTCTATGTTTCTTGCTCCTTTACTGTTGCGGTGCAATGAAGCTATGATCCCTAATCCTGGTGGCTGTCGAATTGGTTCACGTCCTATTGATAGGCACATAAAAGGGCTTGAGCAGATGGGTGCAGAAATTGGTTATTTTAGTGAAGATGGGTATTTTCATGCAAAAACAAAAGGGCTTAATGGCACCACATTTCGTTTTGATAAAAACACTCACACCGGAACAGAAACGCTTATTTTAGCAGCAGCTTTGGCAAAAGGCAGAACTGTGCTTGAGAATGCTGCAGAAGAACATGAAGTGGATGATTTGATTACCCTCTTGAACAAAATGGGTGCACGAATCAGAAGAACAGAAAAAAGAACGATTGTTATTGATGGAGTAGAAAAACTGCATGGGGCAACGCATGAGATTCTTTCAGATAGTAATGAACTAGTAACCTTTGCTATTACTTCAGCTTTAACAGGAGGAAATATTCATATTAAAAACGCAAACTTAAGTAAAGTTGAGACATTTTTACATTTGTATGAGCAAGCAGGTGGAGCATATGAACAAGTCGATGATTATGTGCGTTTTTATATACCCAATGGTATAAAACCGACAGACATTACCACAGCTCCGGAGCCTGGTTTTAAGACAGACTGGCAAAGTCTTTGGGCAGTTTTTATGACTCAGGCAGAGGGTGTTTCAACCATCCATGAGTCTATTTATGAGAACAGGTATGGATATGTTGAAGAACTGAAGAAAATGGGTGCTAATATTGAACTCTTTCAGCCAGAGGTAAAAGACCCCGACTCTTTTTATAATTTTAACTATGATCCTACTCATGAATATTTGCAAGGGATAAAGATTACTGGTAAAACACCACTGCATAATGCAGTCATGCATATCTCTGATTTGCGTGCCGGAGCTACATTAGTGATTGCTGCTTTGATTGCAAAAGGGGAAAGCGTCATTTTTGGAGTAGAACAAATAGATAGAGGATACGAGGACTTTGATAATCGTCTTAGATCATTAGGAGCTGATATTACGGTTACAGAATAATATGGAAGACAAAATTACAAATAACATTTGGGCAATAATTTTGGCAGCAGGAAAAGGGACTCGCATGAAATCATCAGACAAAAATAAAGTAGTGCTGGAAGTAGGAGGAGTTCCAATGCTTAAAAGAACAATTGATAATTTAAGAGAGGCATCTATTCAAAACATTATGATTGTGGTGGGTTTTGCAAAAGACTCTGTGTTGCAGGTACTGGATAAAGATATAAAAATTGCATATCAAAAAAAGAGATTAGGTACTGGACATGCTGTTAAAGTAGCACTTGATGCGATTCCCAAAAGTGATACGGTATTAGTATTGCAGGGAGATGATTCATATATGTACACTCCTGAGATCTTAAAAGAGCTTTACACAGTGCATACCCAGCATAAGGCTGCACTGACCTTTTTGACTCTTATGGTCGACAACCCAAGTGGTCTTGGCAGAATTGTGAGAGGGAAAGATGGAAAAGTGGTAGGTATTGTAGAAGAAAAAGATGCCACAGCAGAACAAAGAAAAATTAAAGAGATAAATCCTGCCTGTTATATGTTCTCATATGATTTTTTGAAAAAAAATATTAAAAAAATAAAAAAGAGTCCAGTAACCAAGGAATACTATTTGACAAGACTGATTCATTTAGCAGTAGAGCAGAAAGAAATAATCGAGACCTTTACAGCAGATAATATTGCGTGGAGAGGTGTAAATACACCCGAAGAATTACAAGAAGCACAAAAACTTATCCAAAAATAGGTACATGGAACAAGACGCGTTGCATAACAAGAATTATTTTGATTTATCACTTCTCTCTTTCCGTGACCTTTTTGACACTACTTACCTTTGGGAAGTAATTCCTCACATAGAAACATATATCAATTCATTATTTTTATCAGGAAAACTACAACCAAACTATAAGAGAGCAAAAAACGTATACATAGGAAAAGATGTGGAAATTCATGATACTGCTGAGATAAGAGGACCAGCGATTATTGGTGATGGTTCTGTTGTAGAACATGGAGCTTTATTAAGAAATGCCTGTTTGATAGGAAAAAATGTAAAAGTAGGGCATGCTGTTGAGATAAAAAATAGCGTTATTTTAGATAATGCTGCGGTTGCACATTTAGGATATGTGGGAGACAGTATTATTGGTGATCATGTAAATATTTCCGGTGGAGCAATTATTGCTAATTACAGGCTCGATAAAAAAAATATAAAAATAAAAACACTTAATGGGGTTATAGAAACAGGATTGAAGAAATTTGGAGCGATTATTGGTGATGACAGTGTAATAGGAGTTAACGCAGTGATAAATCCAGGAACAATGATAGGGAAAAACTCTCTCGTGTATCCTCTGACATCAGTATCAGGATTGCACGCCCCTCAATCTATAATCAAAGGTTAGCCAGATTTATAGATCTACAATTGGAATGGATTACGAATTAGGGTGGGATGGCATGCAGATAAATATAGAAACGATTTATTTTTTTACATCAGTATTCTTTTTTACTATTGTTCTTAGAAAAACATTCTATTGGATAGCAGTATGGCAGGAAAATAAATTTGACTTTAAAAGAGTTCTCAATAGCATTACTAGTAAAGAAAAACTAAAGCAAATATTTTTTACTCGTGATGCTTTAATAAAATATTTTCTTTTCTTCTTATTCTTCTTATCAGTATTTTATTTCTGGATTACTCATTTTTATATGTATATTATTGCTCTTTTCTATGGGTATATGATAGTCCAGCTTATCTCTCAAGCATATCATCAGGAGATTGTTATTCCAAAGATTACTATAAGTAGTACTGCTATTTTTGTAGGTTCTGTTTTGTTGTTAATTATTTGTTACGTTGTTCCTTTAATCGATACATTTTTTTGGCTAATAGTACTTGATACCGCAGTGATATTTTTTGTGGGAGTTTCTGTTCTTTTAGTATCCATTCCAAAGGATTTTTATAAAGATATGCGTATTAACAAAGCGATAAAATCATTAGGTAAAAATAAAAGGATACAAGTTATACAAGTAATTGGAAATGAAAAAGATATAACAGCAGATAGACTGGAACAGGTACTTTCTCATAAATATAATGTCGTAGTAAATGAGAGTGGAAGTGATACTCCTTTTGAAGTTGCTGAAATAATTCTTAAAAAAATAACAGACAAAACACAAATACTTATTATAAAAACAGGGTTGATGGATATAGACGCTTTTTTACATATTACATTGATGGTAAAACCAAGCATTGCTATTTTTACCTCTATGTCTGAATTAAATATTTCATTGAGTAAAAATAAAAAAACAGATTATGAAAGGTATCGTGAAATTTTAGAGGTGATTCCTCACAAGTGTACAGTACTCGTACATGAAGTATTTGAAGAACGAACTGCTTTATTCAAGAATGTTAAAAGAAAAAAAATACAGTATCAGATAGCAAAGAGAAAACAAGAAACAGATGATGAAAAGATACAGGGATACAGTGTGAAACTAGGAAAACAGGCAACAAAGATGAGAGTTAAAATAAAAAAAAGGAAACTAGGAGAGCTGAAAATCCCGTTAATAGGATTATCAAATATATATAGCATTCTGGCAGCATTCTATGTTGCTAAAAAGATAGGAATGAAAAGTGATGAAATAAAAGAAGCGATACAAAAATTACAACCAGTTAAAGATTACATGGGTATCACACACCATAAGAGTGGAGCTGTATTACTCAATAACACAGGAAATGATATTGGCCAATTACCTGATGATTTATCATTGTATCTTCCGTTGTTTAAAGGAAAAAGGATAGTGGTGCTTCCGCCTGTAAAAGGGGTGTCAAAAGAGAAAAGAAGAAAAATAATAGAGGAAAGAGCAGCTTTTTCTGATCACATGATACTGATAAGCAACAAGCTGCCTAAAAAAATAAAAGAGAAATTATCGTTTTCTTCACATACCTGTCTTATACAGTATATGTATCCTAAAAATGCTTGTCATTATTTAGATACTACTTTGGATAAAAAGGATGTGGTTGTTTTTGAAGGAGAAGGGTCTAAAAAAATACTTCGTAGTTTGCTTGAAGAGGAATAATAGAGTATCTTTTTATATCGATCAATATTTGGTATCAAGGCATAATTTTTTTTTATATTTTTACAATTTATACTATTGATTCATCTTTGTCTTTTCATTGTAAAATTGTTCGTGAAAAGCTATAATGAGACCTGTCTATGGAAAAGATTTTTGGATTTGCAATTCTTTCATTTTTTATAACGGCAATTTTGATAATTCCGTTTATTGATTTCTTATATAAGATTAAGCTACAAAGGAAAAAGCAAGAAACAAAAGATATCTTCAATCAAAGAACTCCCTTATTCGATAAACTAAACAGTTCAAAAGTTGGAACTCCTTTTGGTGGAGGGTTACTCATTATTTTTGTAGTAACTATTCTGTCTTTGTGGGCATATGGGTTGCTGGCAATAGAGGTGAAGTTTTGGGAGTTATTTGTGCTTCTTTTTTCTTTCATTGGTTTTGGTGTTTTGGGTTTTTATGATGACTTAAAAAAAATCCTAAACGTAGAAGGTCCGAATTCTTTTTTTGGCTTGAGATTTACTCATAAGTTTTTGATTCAATGGATTTTGGCAATTATTATTGGAGCTGTTTTCTATTTTCAGCTGGGTTACTCTTTTGTTTTTATTCATTGGATAGGGACCATTCCCATAGGTCTTCTTTTCATTCCCTTTGCAGCCTTTGTTATTGTCTCATTTGCGAATGCTTTTAATATTACTGATGGATTAGATGGGTTGGCTTCCGGTTCATTTTTAATTTCTCTGATGGCATTTTTAGTTATCTCTCATACTTTACTTGATACTTTTCTGGCAATTTTTATTGCCTTTTTATTAGGAGCAGTTATTGCCTTTTTGTATTTTAATATTTATCCAGCACGTCTCTGGCTTGGAGATGTAGGGTCTTTGTCTTTAGGAGCAGTCTTTGCTGTCATTGGATTGTTAACAGGGAAGACAAGTCCGTTAGTGTTAATTGGTGGCATATTTGTTATCGAAGTTGCTTCTTCATTGGTGCAAATCTTGGGGAAGAAATTCTTACATCGCAAACTGCTTCCTATTGCACCGCTACATCTATATTTCTTAAAAAAAGGATGGGAAGAACCTAAAATAGTCATGAGAGCATGGCTGATTGGTATTATTTTTGCTCTCTTTGGGTTATTTATTGCATTCTCATGATCCGCAAAGCAGGAATCTCATTATTTTTCATTACGCTCTTTTTGGCACTTCTGGGGATTTTTATTCTGTATGAAACATCCTCATATACTGCATTGTTAAACATTGGTGATAAATACTATTTTGTAAAAAATCAGCTTATGTGGTTAACAGGTGGAATTCTGATTTCTGCTATTCTTTGGCGATTCAACTACAAAAAGCTATATCAGCTTGCGCTTCCTCTTCTTATTATCAACATAGTCTTACTTTTTCTTGTTTTTTTTCCGGGCATTGGTTTGAGTTTGAAAGGATCGCATAGATGGATAGACTTAGGTTTTTTTGTTTTTCAGCCCTCTGAGATGCTTAAAATTACTTTTACGCTTTACCTGGCAGCATGGTTATCCTCCAGTGAAAAAGGTCGATTTTTAGCATTTTGTCTTTTATTTCTTTTTGCTACAGCCTTAGTTGCTCTGGAGCCAGATATGGGTACGGCACTGGTTATTGCAGTCACCGCTGTCTCAGTCTATTTTTTGTCCAATGCTCCTATAAAAGAATTGGGACTTATGTTTTTGATTTTAATTTTAGGTTCAGTTTTGCTCATTAAGATGGAGCCTTATCGTATAGCTCGTCTTACTGCTTTTCAAGAAGTGAGTCCTACTAACATCCAGGATATGTCATATCATACAAAACAAGTTTTAGTTGCATTAGGGTCAGGAGGGTTAACAGGAGTGGGTTTGGGTAACTCTATTCAAAAATATGGGTATGTACCTGAAAGTACTACTGATTCTATTTTTGCTATTTATGCTGAAGAAGTGGGATTTTTAGGTTCTGTATTTTTAATTCTTGTGTTGTTTGCTCAATTAATGATGGGCTTTATTATTGCAGCCCATGCACCTGATAAATTTGGAAAATTACTAGCAGCTGGTATTGTAATCTTTTTGGGAGCTCAGATGTTCTTAAATATTGGATCTCAAGTGGTGGTGATGCCGCTTACGGGAGTTCCATTACCTTTCGTTTCTTATGGAGGTTCTTCTATGATTATTAATTTTGCTGCTATTGGTATATTATTAAATATTTCCAAAAGTAAACATACATAACATGAAAGTAGCAATCACAGGAGGACATTTTTCTCCAGCATTATCAGTTATAGAAGTATTACGCAAAAGGCAAGATACGGTAGTTGTGTTGGGAAGAAAGTATGTTTTTGAAGGAGAAGATGCTGTTTCACTAGAATACAAAATATGTCAGAAAAATAATATTCCTTTTTATGAGATAAAGGCTGCTCGATTACAGAGAAAAATTACCCAGCACACACTTCCTGCATTATTACGTTTTCCACGAGGTATTTTTGATGCTATAAAAGTATTACGAAAAGAAAAGCCTGATGTTATTTTGTCTTTCGGAGGGTACATTGCCTTACCTGTAGCATTAGCGGCTTTTATGCAACAGATACCAGTAGTTATTCATGAACAAACACAAGAGGCAGGGCTTGCGAATAAAATAATTGGAAAATTTGCAGATAAAATACTGCTTTCTTTCCCCTCTTCAAAAAAACATTTTCCAAAAGGAAAAATAGTAGTTACTGGTAATCCCTTACGTAAAGAAGTTTTTACAGTAGAAAAAAAACAAGATCTTGTACCTGGTAAAAAGCTTATTTATGTTACGGGCGGAAGTGCAGGATCTCACTTTATAAACTCACTTATTAAAAAAACAGCACCAACTTTACTTGAAAAGTATGCGATTATTCATCAAACGGGTGATTCACAACTATTTAAAGATTATGATCTTCTTTATCAAATGAAAGAAAGTCTGCCTTCAGATCTTGCAAAGAGATATATCTTACAAAAATTTATTCTTCCTGATGAAATTGGGTGGATTCTAAAACATGCAGACCTTGTTATAGCACGCTCAGGAGCCAACACAGTGCTTGAGTTAATAGCGTTGGAGAAAAGGTCTTTATTGATACCGCTTCCTCATGGACAAAGTGGAGAACAACTCAAAAATGCTCAACTGATGAAAAAAATAGGATTGGCTGAAGTTTTGGAACAAGAGCAAGCCACAGGAAAACAGTTTCTTGAGACTGTGGAAAAAATGATGCATAATCAAAAAGGATACAAAATAGAAGAGCAGGTGAAAAAAAACTACTTTTTCCCTCATGCAGCAGAAGCTATAGTAGAGCAATTAGAAAAAACCAATGAGACAAAGAAGAAAAAAACAACCGATTATCATTCCTAAAAAG
The DNA here is from genome assembly GCA_964427615.1 of uncultured Gammaproteobacteria bacterium. Classification (GTDB taxonomy): domain Bacteria; phylum Patescibacteriota; class Microgenomatia; order Levybacterales; family GWA1-39-11; genus CAYRUR01. The sequence goes on from CAYRUR010000004.1 coordinate 44,312, forward strand.
CTTTTTTTGGGAATTGGTATTCTTTTCATCCTAGTAACTACTTTTACTGTGGGTTGGCGTTTGTTTGCAATGCTTACGCAGAGTAGTAAAGAAGATGTCTATGTCCCGGTAGTCGGTAATTTTTCAGTAGAAGATTTAAGACAAAAGCTTGATCAAAAAAACCTTTCTTTTGAAGATTTAAAAGTATCTACCCAAGAGGCTGCTGTTATCGGGAAAGTAAAAGGAGGTCCGACAGTCATTTTTTCAAAGAGCAGAGCGCTTGATTGGCAGGTAGACTCTTTACAATTGATCATGACAAGACTTACAATAGATAAGAAAGATCCTGTTTTAGTGGATCTACGGTATGATAAGCCTATTGTAAAATTCTAGCGCATGGGCTATAAAAATATATATGAAAGATGCACCTATTGTTGTTGGCGTAGATATTGGATCCTCAAAAGTAGCTACGCTTATCGGTCAAATTCAGGAAGATGTTATAAATATTCTTGGTGTCTCAGAAGTTCCCGCAAAAGGTATTCGTAAAGGGCAAATCGTTGATATTGAAGAAGCTGCCCAATCGTTAAATGCTTCACTTGATGTGGCAGAAAGAATGGCAGGAACTTCCATAGATAGAGTTTTTGTATCTATCAGTGGTGTACATATTCAAAGCCAAAACTCAAAAGGAGTTGTAGCAGTGTCTCACCCTCAAGGAGAGATCCAGCCTACTGATATTGACCGAGTACTTGAGGCTGCGGGAGCTGTCTCAATGCCCTCTACCAGGACTATTGTTCACGTGCTTCCTCGTAGTTTTACGGTAGACGGTGAGGGTAATATTAAGGATCCAGTGGGTATGACAGGGGTAAGACTAGAAGTTGATACCCATATTATTTCAGCCAATGTAGTCTCAGTCAAAAATATCCAGCGGGTATTAGAGTCAGAAGGTGGTGTGCAAATAAAATCATTTGTGTATTCAGGTTTTGCTTCTTCTCTGGCAGTGCTTTCCGAAACAGAAAAAGAATTAGGTGTTGTGTGTGTAGACATAGGTGCAGGAGTTACTAATATTGCGGTTTTTGTTGAAGGAACTCTTTCTTACTCCAGTGTTATTCCAGTAGGTGCGAGGCACATTACCAATGATCTTGCCATAGGACTTCGTATTTCCCTTGAGAGTGCTGAGAAAATTAAGTTGTTCCTTTCACAAAAAGGAAAATCCAAAAAGAAAACAGATGAAGACAATACAGATGAGATAGATCTTTCTTCATTAGGGCTTGGAGAAGAGTTGAAAAAAGTGTCACATAAGACACTGGTGGATGGTATTATAAGACCCCGCTTAAATGAAATCTTTACCATGGTGGGAATAGAACTGAAAAAGAGTGGATTTGCTACTCAAACTCCTGCAGGACTTGTTATAACCGGAGGTGGAGCAAAGACAATTGGTGCAGAAGAAGCAGCAAAGAGAATGCTTTCTATGCCAGTAAGAATTGGTACTCCTCAGCAAATTACCGGGCTTATTGATGATGTAGAAAATCCTTCATTTGCCACAGCAGTAGGATTGCTTACGTTTGGTAAGGATTTTAGAGGGGTAGGAAAAGAAGATTTGGTAGATTCTATGTTTGGTGGATTATCTTTTGGGTCTTTCTCCTCAGTTGCATCTATTACTGCCTCTCTTAAAAAATTGCTCAAAAAATTTATTCCATAACCCATTGAAAAATACTCACAAGTGTGCTAGGATTCATACAGGTAATTCCTAATATATTCCTATGCTTATTAGACCTCAAACAGCAACTTTTGCCAAGATCCGTGTGATAGGAATTGGTGGCGCTGGCGGAAATGCAATTAACTCCATGATAGAAAATGCCAATATTAAAGGCGTTGATTTTATTAGTATTAATACTGATGCACAGGCACTTTTAAACTCTCGAGCTACCGTAAAACTCCAAATTGGAGAAAATATTACCAAAGGTCTTGGATCAGGTGGAAATCCTCAGGTTGGTCAAAGTGCTGCAGAGGAGAGCAGAGAAAAAATCAGAGAGATGCTGGAAGGGTCTGATATGATTTTCTTAACTGCCGGAATGGGCGGTGGAACAGGTACTGGTGCAACACCCGTTATTGCACAAATCGCAAAAGAAATTGGAGCTTTGACAGTAGGAGTAGTAACCAAGCCATTTCTATTTGAGGGTACCAGACGAATGGTCTCAGCAGAAGGTGGAATTGAAGAATTAAAAGATAATGTAGATACGCTTATTATCATTCCTAATCAAAGAATTTTAGAGTCAGTGGACACAAAACTGTCTCTATTGGATGCCTTTAAAGTTGCAGATTCAGTACTTTCTCATGGTGTACAGGGAATCTCAGATCTTATCACTGTACCTGGTCTTATTAATGTAGATTTTGCCGATGTAAAATCTATCATGTCTGATGCAGGAAGCGCTTTGATGGGAATTGGTATTGGTACGGGAGAAAACAGAGCACAAATTGCCGCAAAACAAGCTACTTCCTCACCATTGCTTGAGGTATCTATGGATGGCGCACGAGGAGTGCTTTACAACATTACCGGTGGTCCAGACCTTTCTATGGCAGAGGTAGATGAAGCCTCAAAGATTATTTCAGCTGCAGCAGATCCTGATGCAAATGTTATTTTTGGTACTACTATAGATCCTGACATGAAAGACCAAGTAAAGATTACGGTTGTTGCGACCGGATTTGACGAATCCAGAAAAAGATTACAGCAGATGGTAAATCATGAAGAGGTATTAGTCAAAACACATCAGGAAGAAGTAAAAAACAACGAACCAGAACCACAAAAAAGAGAAGAAGAAGAAAGCGTTTTTGATATCCCCGCATTTCTAAGGCAGAGAAATTAAAGTTTAAAAATCAATCTAAATTGATTCGTAAGGAGTCCCAAAAGGACTCTTTTTTTTGTGGTTTTAAAAGAGAGGGGTAGGTGAGAATTAAGAAACCTGCAAATATCTTGTAGGTGAGTTTAGTGTTTGAATTGTATTAAATATTATAACCTTTATCAAACTTTTTTTTAACTACTCTCAAGATTGTGATCGATGTATATCTTGTTTGACAGGTTTAGTAAAAAGATCTTAAAATTATTATATGCCAAAAACACCTTCTTCTAGAAGTTATAAAAATAATATCTACAAATTAAAGCAAACGAAGAAAATCTTTTATAAGAGTATTGTTTCTATTTTTTGTCCTGTTTTAAACGATACCGTTTATTTTACAAGTGAGGGTTTTAATCATCTCTTATATGATACTAATCGTAAACCTCGCAATATTGATGAGCAGTTTATGAAATTGCAATGCTTGTCTTATGTTCCTGATGTTTTAGAAAAGAGTACGATATTAGCTGATACACGAACTTATGAATTTGAAGTGAAAGGCAAGAAAAAAATTGGGGTTCATTATGCAATTTCTCACGAGGTAAAGAAAGGTAAAGAAATTCGTGTCATTGTATCTCGCATTGGGAAAGGGAAGTACAAGTTTTTAAGTGTAATGCCTCACAATAAAAAATCAAAAAATAAAAAGCACCCGTGAAGGTGCTCTTTAGTTGTGCTGGCTCTCGGCTTAGATATATCTTAGCTGAAGAAGGGCTTGCGCCCACCAGCACATTGTCAGTATATGTTACAATTTGAGTTATGTCAACCCCTAAACATCCTATAAGAGTTATTTTTAGGAAAGAAAATAATAAGAGATTAGTAAGTGGAATGAGTTTAAAAATGAATTGAGATAAGCAAAAAGAGATTTCCTTATCCTTTGATCAACTTTTTTAATTTACTCTCTATATCTTCTTTGGATAATCTTTGTTTCAAATTCTTTATATCTTGTTCGTGTTTTTCTAGCTTCGGATCTCCTCTGTATTCTCTTTTGTAAATTTTATCTACAATTTCGGTAAGTGGATCTTGAATTTCATAAGAGATGGTATGAAGAGTGGCTGTTAGCGTATTGTATGCATGAGGTGGAGATGAGCTTTTATCTTTTTTGACAATAGTTTTTGTGTTGCTAAAAGGGTCTTGAAGAGCTTGCAGGTAACCTATATCTGCTCCGAAATCAGTATAGCGTGCAAGGATATTGTGATAATAATCTTTTCTTCCTTTGTCTTCTATTGAGAATTGGTTAAATGCTTCATGTGCTTCTCCTATGGCTATAAGTAAACCATTAACAGTTTGCAAAGCATTACTCTCTTTTCCCTATATCTGAATATCAATGTCATTATGAAATCTTGTGATTTCTCCAAGGAATCCATCTACTGCATATCCTCCAGAGATGATAATTCTAATTCCTTGCTCTTTTCCAATTTTAGTTATCAAATCTATAAATGTTAAAGCTTGTTGCGTTTTTTCTTGCTGAGCTGTCGTTAGGTTTTGTTTGATAATATGATGCATAATAGAATTATATCAAGGAATTATTGTAATGATTTGTCTTCTCTAAGACTTGATAGCTTCTATGCTTTGAGTATAATAGATAACTGAGCCATGGACAAAGAAAGTTTAGAAGAGATTAAAAGAGAGAGCCAAAAACAGCTAAAGAATTTTTTACCGGAACACATTATTCCTTACGATAATTATAAAAATAAAGCTGTAGAAGAAAAGTATACTATCGTTGCAATACCAAAAAAAGAGACAATAGAAAAGATTGAAACGTGGATAGAAGAGTTAAAAAAGTATGATGAATCTCAATATTATTACAGTCCAGAGCAACTGCACATAACGTTATTTGGTGAAATTTCTACTTCTCTTGATCCAAAACTTATTGTCCAATCTGTTAATGCAATAAGAGAAAAGTATACGATACATTTTAGATTAGAAGGTATTGGAAGTAATTATTTTGTATCTTCAATACTTGCATATCCTCAAAATTTTTCAATGTCTGATTTAAGAAAAGATTTGAGAGCATTGCTTGGCCAACAAGGGACAGATTACACAAAGCATTTATCTGTATATGAATCAATAGGATGGATAAATTATATGCGTTTTGCACATAAACCAACTAAAGAATTTATCCATATCCTTCAGCAAAATATGAATAGAGATTTTGGGATAATGGTACCGGAAAAATTAGAGTTATATAAAGTAACTGGAAAGATGATAAATGATGGAAAAAGTGAATTGCTTCACGTATTTTCTTAAATAATGTTTAGTGATTGTTTTTCTCTGTACAAAAAAGCCCCAGAAAATTCTGAGGCTTTTTGTAATTATCGGTCGTCAATTTAGTGACTTTGGTGAGCAAAGTGACTGACGCATTGACCTTGGTTTTTAAATGATGGAGAAGTGAAATTCTTCCATCCACCATTTTTACACTGATCTTTCAGTGTTTGGCCGCTTACTGTAACCGGTGAGCCATTGACCATGATGTTGGAAAGGGTTGTTTGTCCTTCCTCGTCCTGGACAATATCTATTCCAGTAACTGTTTCGCCAGTTGGGAATAGGACACCACCGTAAGTATTGCCTGCGGTAAAGGTTACTTGTCCACTCCCATCATTTCCATGGGTACATCCTAAGAAAATAGTCTGGCCATTGGATAAATAGACGTTAAATCGGGGAGCACCTGCACCGCAATAGTCATCCACTTGAAAGCTCAATGTCATATCAGAGGTAGAAAGGCCCTCAACTCCCTCTATGGCTGCACCTGCTGCTGCATTGGTACTAGTAGGTACATTTTTTTCTAAATGCAGACTTCCATCACTGGTAACTTGAGATACAACACCTCCAGTATTGGTCGGGTCATATGTCCATGGATTTAGGGAAAATGTTGCAGCAAAGGAAGATACTGCAGCAACTGCAAAGAGAGAAAGAGCAGCTACTCCTACTGACATTCTCAGAGCAAAATTTCTCATCTTTGTATCACCTCCTTTCGCATGTCGTAGCTTATACCTTATATGCTGAAAAGGTCAAAGTCAACGAATTTTTTGTAAGCATTTGGTAAGACAAATGCTATAAGGTATATATTAATACTATTATTGAGGTATATAATGCATGTTATGCAAAGGCCTGTTACTATCACACCATTAGAGAAAAAAGCGCAACAGTTGAGTCAAGATTTTAAGATGCATTTTGATAACCTACAGGATGTATCAAGTGATCATGGGGAAAATACTATCTATGCAGCAGACATGGGACAAGAGAAAGTTATAATACGGATAAGGAAGAATACAGAATGGAATCCTTTTCCGCTTGAGGTATGGGCATATAATCAATTCAAAAAATATGCTATTCCTGCACCAGATGTTATTGCATACCAAGAATCACCAAAACGTATTGGTTCTCCTACTCTTATTCTAAAAAGAATTCCAGGAAAGACTGTAGGGGAGAAAAAACTGGGCATACTGCAAGAGGGAGAGCTTTTTGAACAAGCAGGTATGATTTTAAACAAAATACATCAGATTCCAGTAGTAGGATTTGGTTTTTTACATATTAATGATGCATATGCAAAAGGAGATACTGAATCATGGAAAAGTCATTGGGAAAGAAGAGGAAAGCCAGAGCATTTCCAACAATTGGTTAAAGAACACATTATTACGAAAAAAGAATGTCGTATTCTTTTAGATTTGTATTATGAAGTAATTGAGTTGCCAGTAAAGACGCCATCCTTTCTGCATAATGATTATCATGCACGCAATATGATTACTGATGGTAAACGTATTACTGGTGTAATTGATCTATCCAACAGTTTTTCCGGAGATTACCGATATGATATTGCTACCGCGTTATTTTTCCAGACTTCTTTTCAACAAAAAGTATTTATAAAAGGATATGGAAAGGGAGCAGAAGATCCAATAATCAAAAAATACCTGATAGTAGTATCTGGTATAAAAGTTGCAGGGAGGTATTACAGAGGACATTTTACTGGTACACAGAGAGCTCTGCAAACTTTTAAAGCCTACATAAAACCCTTATTGTAGTTAAAATACATAAATGCTATTTTTTGTCTTTCTTTTCTCTTACTGCTTCTTAACATGAGTTTTTTATCTCCTCTTTAAAATGTTAATGTATGGAGGAAAAGAAGAGATATGAGTCCTTGTGGGTTGCTACCACTCCATCTACAAACTACCCAGCATTATCTGAAAATATGAAAACAGATGTAGTGGTAGTAGGAGGTGGAATTGTTGGAATCACCACTGCCTTTTTATTAAAACAAGCTGGGGTACAAGTAATTCTTATAGAGTCAGGTAGAATTGTTGAGTTAACAACAGGAAATACAACAGCAAAAGTTACTTCTCAACATGGGATCAAGTACTCTAACTTGCTCAAAAAGTATGCAAAAGAAGGCGTAAGAATGTATGCTATGGCAAATGAAGCAGCTGTTAAAAAAGTAAAAGAGCTGGTGGATACCTACAAAATCGATTGTGATTTTTACACCACACAGAGTCATACGTATGCATCTCAAGAATCGGACAGAAAAAAAGTGGAAGAAGAGGTAAAAGCATCACAAGAGTTTGACCTGCCAGCATCATTTGTAGATGATATTGCGCTGCCTTTTAAAACGTATGGTTCAGTAAAATTTGATAATCAAGGACAATTCCATCCTAGAAAATATTTATTGCATTTGATTCAGCAAATTGATGGTAATGGTAGTTTTGTTTTTGAAAATACAAAAGCACAAGGAATTAAAAAAAATAATGGAAACTATACGGTATCAACTGATAAAGGAGATGTCACAGCTGATTATGTAGTGATTGCCACGCATACGCCTTTTGTGGATCCAGACATGTACTACAAAAAGATGGCTGCATATAGAGACTATGCGATAGCTATAAGGATACCAGGCGAAGCACCTTCCGGCACATATATTGGTACTACAATTGGTTCACTTTCCATTCGCAATCAACCACATAATGATGAGTTGCTTTTAATAGTAGGCGGTATGTCAGAGGATGAGGATAAAGCAAGCAATCCTGAAGAAAGGTTTAAGATGTTGGAGTCATCTGCGAGAGGAAAATTTGGTATAGAGGACATTTTGTATCGTTGGTTTACTTTTGATTATGATGATCCTCAAGATGGTGTCCCTACGATAGGAAGGCTTACACCAACGTGGGAAAATGTGTATGTGGCGACTGGTTTTGCAGGGTGGGGAATGACACATGGGACAGTTGCAGGAATGACTTTTTCAGGTATTATTACAAAAAATAAGCCCATTTGGAGTACATTTTATGATCGATTTGAGCGTGAGAGGTTTAAATTAAATGAATAAAAAAGTTATCCAGTGAGTTTGTTAAGGTTTGGGATCTTATGAATGACAAATGCAATGGCAAAGGAAGCAGAAGTGACAGTTATAAAAAGGAGAGGATCAAACCATACTTGTCCTACTATTTCTGTTCCTGAGTGTTCTACCACTTTCTTACCAAATGTATTCCAGATGGATGACAGTATAGCAACGTGTACAAAAAACACAAAAAACGAGAGTCGAGAAAAAAGAACAATATAGTTTTTAAAACGCTGATGTTGGTCAAAGTAGTAAAAGAGGAGTCCCGTAAGAAGGAGCGTAAAAATATAATTGGCGATATGATACTGTGAGTAAATATAACCGATTTTTCTTGTCTGTAAAAAAAGGATCTGACTTTGTAGGAAAACAAATATTGTCGAGAAGAAAAACAATGTGAAAAACAGACGTGCATTTTTTTCGATAAAGGTGAGAATTTTTTCTTTATGGTGACTTGCAATCATACCTCCTAAAAATAACAGATAACTTGCAGCAGCTACGCGAAATGGAGTTATAACTGGAAGATTTAAGATATAGTAATCAACTGCCAAGATTATTATTTGTATGAGAACAAGAGGAAAGAAAATTATTTTTTTAGATAGGAGAGGAAGTGCTTTGTGAAAGATTGGAAAAAGAAGATAAAAGATAATCAGTGTAGGAATAAAATATAGTTGGTATGATGCTATGCCTAGCAAAATATTTTTTGCAAATGAAAAACTAAGTAAGTCAGAGAGTGGAAATTTATTTATAACAACAAAATAAAATGCAGTCCAAAAAAAATAGGGGATAATAATTTTACTTGCTCTTTTTTTAAAGTAGGTTGCATAATTCACTTTTTCTTTATAGTTAAGTTCTAATACAAACCCTGAAATAAGAAAAAAAAGTGGGACTGCAAATCGTGCTGTTTGATTCAGAAATAATGACCAGGCAGTCTTTTCTACGTGATATCCTGAAACATTCAAAGAAAGCGTAGTAGTATGAATGAGAATGACTCCAAGAATTGCCAATACTCGCAGAAGGTCTATTGCTACATGGTACGTGTTTTTTTCATGCGTTTTTGCCACCAGTCTATTTTATCAAATTTTTTAACAGTCTATTCATGTCTTGAAGCAGTTATGTATATAGAGTAAAATAGTTGCATGTTTAAAACAGTTTCACCCAAGGTAGATTTTCCTGAGATGGAGCGCAACCTTTTGGAAAAATGGTATAACACCGGAATAGTTGAAAAGTACCTGCACTTAAATGATGTTGCAGATAAACAGTTTTCTTTTCTTGATGGACCTATTACCGCTAATAACCCTATGGGTGTGCATCATGCCTGGGGAAGAACGTATAAAGATTTTTGGCAGCGTTTCTGGAACATGCGCGGATACAGACAGCGATTTCAGAATGGTTTTGATGAACAAGGGCTATGGGTAGAGGTAGAAGTAGAAAAAGAATTAGGACTGAAAAGCAAAAAAGATATTGAGAATTTAGTACCAGGAGATAAATTCAAAAGTCTTGAGAAATTTATTAACCTCTGCAAAGAGCGAGTCGTAAAGTTTTCCCAAATCCAAACAGAACAATCTAAAAGACTAGGTTATTTCATGGATTGGGATAACTCCTATCACACTTCCTCTGATAAGAACAACTATACCATTTGGCATTTTTTGCAAGTGGTGAATGAGAAAGGATGGTTATATAAGGGAAGAGATAGTGTGCCTTGGTGTCCTCGCTGCGGAACAGCTATCTCTCAACATGAGATCTTAACAGAGGAATACAAAGAGTTAACGCATACTTCTGTTTTTTTCAAACTTCCTCTTGTAGATGAAGAAAAGAAGTACCTCTTAGTATGGACAACGACTCCGTGGACTATTCCTGCCAATGTGGCAGTAGCTGTAGATCCTAACTTAGATTATGCTGAAGTTGCAGTAGAGGGTGCAACCTACATTGTAGCGGATGCAGTGTCTCAAAACATATTACCAGAAGGGAAGAAAACAAAAGTATTCAAAGGATCTGAGTTGGTAGGAAAAAAATATACCGCTCCTTTTGATAATCTGCCTGCGGTACAACAATCTCTAGGCTCATATGAGCACAGAATTATTGCTACAGATCCTCTCATCTTGCCTATTGTTACAGAAGAAGGAACAGGACTTGTGCATATTGCTCCTGGTGCAGGTACGCAAGACTTTGCCCTTGGAAAAAAAGAAGAATTACCAGTTATTGCACCAATTGATGAAGCAGGTATATATGTGGAAGGATTTGGTGCTTTTACAGGTCTGCATACCAAAAAAGTAACTGAGGGAGTTATTGAATATCTTCAAGAACATGACTTTTTACTCAAAGCTGAAAAGTATACTCACCGTTATCCTACCTGCTGGAGATGTAAGACAGAGCTGGTATGGAGAGTAGTGGATGAGTGGTATATTGCCATGGATAAAAAAGACGAGAGTGGCAAAACATACCGTGAGCAAATGATTGAAGTTGCAAAAGAAATTACCTGGATGCCTTCTTGGGGATTGGATCGAGAGCTTGATTGGCTCAAAAACATGCATGATTGGCTGATTTCAAAAAAACGATACTGGGGACTTGCTCTTCCTATTTGGGAATGTAATGACTGCCATCATTTTATGGTGATTGGTGGGAAAGAAGAGTTAAAGGAAAAAGCAGTTGAAGGATGGGAATCTTTTGAAGGAAATAGTCCACATAGACCATGGGTAGATCAGATAAAAATAAAGTGTGATGAGTGTGGAGGGATAGCAACACGCATTCCAGATGTAGGGAATCCTTGGCTTGATGCTGGCATTGTGCCATTTTCTACCATGCCTTCTGAATGGTTTCCAGCAGATTTTATTACTGAGAGTTTTCCTGGTCAGTTTAAAAATTGGTTTTATGCATTGATTGCTATGAGTACTGCACTTAAAAGTACCAATCCTTTCAAACGGGTACTAGGATTTGGATCAGTCAGAGATGAAAAAGGAGAAGAAATGCATAAGAGTAAGGGGAATGCAATTGAATTTAATGAAGCAGCAGACAAGATAGGCGTTGATGTAATGAGATGGCTTTATCTTCGCACCAATCCAGAGCATAACGTAAGTTTTGGATACCATGTAACAGATGAGATTCGCAGATTATTTTATTTGCGGTTATGGAATGTCTATTCATTTTTTGTAATGTATGCCAATGTAGATGGATGGGAAGCACAAAAAGACAAACCATTTACTCCATCTAAAGTACTGGATAAATGGATTCTGTCTCGTCTGAATCACAGTGTAGAAGTAGTAACCGACTTGGTAGCTTCCTACAATGCACAAGAAGCAACGAAAGAGGTAGAGCATTTTATCATTGATGAGTTATCCAATTGGTATGTGAGAAGAATAAGAGATAGAGTAGGTCCAAGTGCAATACAAGGAAAGGATAAAGATGATGCATATACTACGCTCTGGATAGTGCTTACCACTTATGCAAGACTTTTGGCTCCATTCATGCCATTTATCGCTGATGAAATATATACTAATTTAACAGGAGAAGAATCAGTGCATATAGTACAGTGGCCAGAAGTAAATAATGAGCTTATTGATACAAAACTGGAGCAAGAAATGGCATATGCAATAGAGCTTGCTTCTGCAGCACACGAATTAAGAAGAGAATCCGGTGTAAAGGTAAAAATCCCATTAAAAACACTTTCTTATAATGGTCCTGCGCAGTTGAGTGAAGAAGTCATAAAAATCGTACAAGAAGAGACAAATGTATACAACTTGGTGTATGAGAAAAAGCAAGATGTCTTTAGTGTGACTGGTTCAACAGATGTAGAAAATCAGGATTTAGTGGCAGGACAGGTAAGAGACATTATCAGAAAAATCCAGCAAGAAAGAAAAATACTGGGGACAACTTTTAGTGAGAAAGTGGACGTGTATTTGCCAGAGTGGCCAGAAGGAAAAGAAGAGGATATTAAAAAGGGAGCTTTAGTTGATAGTATGATGAAATCAGAAGAATTTAAAGTTGTACGTAAAAATGCTTAAATTCTTGCTCTCCCGCATAGATTTTACTTTACTTACTCCTGCACTACTGCTTGTTGGTCTTGCATTGGCAACGCTTTATTCAATTGATATTGCCTTATTCCAAAACTTTCTGCTTTTTTCAGGAGTATCGCTTGTTGCATTTCTTGTCTTTACCACTATAGATTTTCATATTTTTGATCACTATTACAAATACCTTTATATAGGCATGATTTTGTTGCTTGCTATTGTTTTTGTGATTGGTATTGAAGCAAGAGGTGCAGTAAGATGGATTGAGATTGGGAGTTTTAGACTACAGCTTTCAGAAGTTATCAAACCATTTTTTATTATTTTTATTGCTTCTCTGTTGTCTAGGACAGAGAGTAGAAGTATCTTAAAATTATTGTTTATCTTAGTAGTTGTCTTTCCTATTTTCTTTCTTACGTTAAAGCAACCAGATCTAGGAAATGCGATAATTTTTCTTCTTGCATCTTCAGGCATGATTTTTGTCTATGGATTTCCTTTACTGTACTTTGTGGCGTTGGGAATTATTTCAATTATTCCACTTCCTTTTCTTTATAATTTTTTGCATGATTATCAAAAACAGCGTATTGTTTCATTTTTAAATTATACCCATGACCCGTCTGGGACTTCATACAATATTATTCAGGCACTCATTTCAATTGGAAGTGGTGGTTTTTTAGGCAAAGGATTTGGTGAGTCTACGCAGTCTGTTCTTCGTTTTTTGCCGGAAAGACATACTGACTTTATTTTTTCTACCATCACAGAAAGTTTGGGATTTGTAGGAGGGATGGTAATCATTGGTATTTATACATTTTTAATGTATAGAATCTATGTTATTGCCAAAAATACAGAAAGCGATTATCTAAGACTTATTGCTGTTGGATTTTTCTTCCTTTTTTTGATTCATACTTTTTTTAATATTGGTATGAATGTAGGTATTGTGCCAATTGTGGGTATTACACTACCTTTTTTATCATACGGAGGGAGTTCTCTTTTAACTAATTTTATTATTTTAGGAATGGCTTCATCTATCAGTAAAGATATTAAGGAGAAAAAAACGTTATATGAGATTAGGTAAGTATGACAAATGCCTAAAACACTTGCTAAACTAGAAATTTCTGGTAAAATAAATACTTATGCAGTACGTAGTGATTGAAACAGGAGGAAAACAATATAAGGTTACTGAAGGATCTGTGATTGAAGTCGAAAGACTTGATGATGCAGAGGGAGAGAAAGTAGCTTTGGATAAAGTACTTCTTTTTGTTGATGGTGATACTATAAAAGTCGGTACTCCTTATCTTGAAGGAGTAAGTGTTGAAGGAAAACTCGTAAAAAATCTAAAAGGAGATAAAATACGGGTTGCTAAATTTAGAGCAAAATCAAAGTATAGAAAAGTAATAGGTCATAGACAAATGCTCTCACAAGTACAGATTGAGCATATAAAAGAAAAGAAGAGCAAAGAGGAAAAATAGCTTGACTTTTAAAAAGTTTTCATGTAATCTTTTCACAGATAGGAGTTATTAAAAATGGCACATACAAAGTCACAAGGAGCAGTAAAAGGAAATAGAGATTCGATAGCAAAGAGACTTGGTGTAAAAGTATACGGTGGTCAATCAGTTATAAATGGTAATATCATCGTAAGACAAAGAGGCACCAAATTTTTTGCTGGAAAAGGAGCTTCTCTTGGTCGGGACTTCACAATCTATGCGACAACTGATGGAGTTGTCCACTTCAGAACGTTGAAGGGTAAGCAAGTTGTGGAGGTTTTAAATGGATGAGCGGAGCCATAACATTACAGAACTTGAAACAAACCTTCTACAACCCAACCCATTGCAACCACGTGGTCTTATTTCTCCCGAATCACTCACTGATTTAGTAAATTCTATTCGAGAGCAAGGTATTTTAGAGCCTATTGTGGTGGCCAAAACCCCAGCTGGATTTCAAATTATTGCCGGAGAGCGTAGATGGAGAGCTGCTCGCATCATTGGTTTGCCAAAAGTGCCTGTGATGATCAAGGAAACAACTCCTCAAGGTATGCTTGAGATGTCTATTGTTGAAAATGTCCAAAGAGAAAACCTCAATCCGATTGAAAGAGCTCAGGCATATAAAAGATTAATTGATGAGTTTGGTTTGTCGGTCACAGAAACAGCAAAAAGAGTTGGTAAAAGTCTTCCTTATATTTCAAACACCATCCGCCTGTTAACGCTTCCAGATGCTATCAAAGATGCACTCGCAGCAGGTGTTATTACTGAAGGTCATGTGAGACCACTTATTTCAATTGGTGATCCAAAATTGATGCTTGCAGCATTCAAGAGAATTTTAGTTGAAGGAATAAGTGTTAGAGGCGCAGAAGAAGTAGCTCGACAAATCAGGTCAGAAGTGCAAAAAAAAGACCCTCACAAAAAAACTAGTAAAATATATATCCCAGAGCAAGATGAAATGGCAAAGACACTTAAAGAAAGATGGGGATATGATGTAAAATTTGATCAATCACGTATGCAGGGAAAAATTATCATTGTTGTTAAAGGAGATGAAAGTGATACAACTCAAAAACTAAAAGAGATATACGAGCGTTTATTAAAATAGTTTTTTATTCGTACAAATGAGCAGCATTAGCTGTTATTCGGAAATTCTTTGGAGGCCAATAGATTACAAATGTTTTACCAATAATTTTGTCTTCTGGTACAAAACCCCATTCGCGTGAGTCAGAACTATACTCTCTGTTATCTCCTAACACAAAATATTCATTTGTAGGAACGGTAACTTTTTCCCCTTCCTTAAGAAATGATCTGCCGTATGTTTTTAAATCTGGTGGAAGATATGCACTTTCATTTAGTCTTTTTCCATTTACATATACTGAGCCTTCTTGTAGCATCACTGTTTCTCCTGGTAAGCCAATAACTCGCTTAATAAAATCCTTTCTCTCATTTGGAGGGGCTTCGAAAACAATAACATCGCCTCTATTAATAGCATGAAATCTCATACTAATAACATTGGTAAGAACATATTCTCCATCAGTATAGGTGGGTTCCATGGATGAGCCATTCACTTGGAAAGGTTTAAAAAGGAAAAAATAGATGACGGCAAAAATAGCGCCAGCAATAAGTGCTGTTTCGAGAAGATCAGTTATTATGGCTGTTGTTCTTCCTTTTGTTTGCATACTCTTCTATATTGTCAGGGATAAATAACAGTTTGTCAATCAATATCTCCAGCATTTACAGTTTTAATACATAAGAATTTTTTATGTGGATTTTAAATACGTTTTATTTTCATAGATATTTGTGTGAAATTTTGGTAGAATTGAGGAGAAATTACACGAAGATCAAAAGGATCTGTAGCTCAGCTGGTTAGAGCGTTCGGTTCACATCCGAAAGGTCGATGGTTCGAGTCCGTCCAGGTCCACAAGCAAAATAGAGCCCCAAAACCACACAATCTTTTCTATCCCATAATAAAAATAGTATCAAAATAGCAGTCATGGTAACTAAGTGATAATTGAGGGGAATTTTTAAAAAAGATTGATATATCAACGAAAACTGCCGAAAAAATCCACAACCTTTTTACTATAAGGCAGTTTCATAAAAAGCTCATGATTTTGAGCCTATATCTAGTATGTAATAGTATGAAAGATTTGTCAAGAGGAGTTTGGTTAACGTAATCTATTTAAGACATGATGGCAAAGTAAAAGTGATATAGAAGTACTCTTTGTTAACTGATTTACTCTTCTTATCTATCCAAAAAAGCAGATAAGTGTATAGAAATTTACATCCTATGTGTGAAAGGTTTTTCTAGATTGCTATAAAGCAATAAGATTGAAGTATTTAAAAGAGTAATCTAAAAGAAATATGTAAAAGTTATTAAAACATTTCTTAATTTAAAAGAGTTTACTAAGAAATATCTTTTTTATGTTGATTTTTTATAACAAGGTAAAAGGTAAAACCTATCAGTACGTTTACTATTTCATTTAAGACTGTAATATACGAACTAGCAATATATGAATAGTGAGGTATGAAAATATAGTTGAGGAGAGTACTGAGTATAACTTGAAAAGCAAAGAGTAAGACTACGTAAAATGTTTTTTTAACAATATACAAAATATTGAGATAAATGGTAGAAATAAATAGAAATGGTAGGGAAAAAATGGTGATTTTTAAGACATCTATTCCTTGGAGAAATTCTCCTTTAAGTACTAACGGAAGCAAGTAAGGAGTTATGAGGTAAGTTATAAGAGTAATGATAATTCCCAATACTGCTACAAATAAGGTGTCTCTTTTTACTTTGTTGAAAAAGAGTGTTTTATTTGTGTCGTATAGCTTTGAAAGTTTCGGGACAGCTGCGAAGCTATAGGCAGATGCAATAAAAATAAGCGCTTCATAGAACTTAAATCCTGAAGAGTAAATACCAACAGCACTTTCTGATTGGAGAAATTTTAGCAATAATACATCAATCTTAAAATAGATTCCTGCAAGAAGGCCAATTATTACGTACACAAAAGATTGTTTTGCTATTCGTATCCACTCCTTTGTATCTATTTTTAACTTAATATCTTTTATCTCTTTTTTAATAAGATAAAGGTTAACCAGAGAATATATGTTGTAAGAAGCGAAGGCAACCAGAAAAACAAAGACAAGCTTGGGAGAAAAGAACAAAGCAATGATGGTAAGACTTGTTAATATGAGGTTAAAAAGTGCTGAAATGACGGATGATCTATATACCTTTTCATTGATGGAAGTGAGTATCAGGTAACTACCGGAAAGAGCGCTGCTCAGCATGGAGAACGAGGCTAAGAGAATAAGAAAAATGAGTTGAGTATCGTATTTAAAAAGGAATGCTAAAGCAAGAGTTATAAGCAAAACAGCCACACTTAAAAAGAGTCTTAGGGAAATTAGTGAATTGAGTCTGCCTTTTTTTTCATTGGATAGATTAATGAGGCCATAAGCAGTGGTTCCGAAGTCAAGAAGGGGAGCTAGAATGCCTACATGTGCCCATGCCAAGACATATACTCCATAATCATCTATGGAGAGGTAGCGTGCAAGAAAGATAAATAAAATAAAACTCAATGCTTTATTAATTGCAGATGATAAATTCAAAATAGAAAAATTAAAAAGAAATGTGCGCTTTTTTAGTAAACTAAAAAGAGTAGTTTTTTCCTCTAAGAGAGTGACTGGTGTTCTTAATAATTCACGACTTTTCTGTTGAAAATTGCCATAGCGAAGCAGGAATAGTAATCTGTTCTTAAGTAAATAATACTTTTTGTCCTCGTTTGAGTCAGAAGTTTCAAAATGCTCAAATATTTGTTCTGAGTCGATACCTACTTTGAAGCCTGCTTGTCTTGCTCTCATACAATAATCAACGTCTTCATAATACATAAAGTAGCTTTCATCGAATAATCCTATTTTTTCAACTACTTGCTTTTTAATAACCATGAGAGCTCCTGTTATAAAATCACAGCTTACAAATCTTTTTTGCGTTTTTTTATCATTAAGTCCTCCACTCATCCTCCATTTATCAATCTCTCCACCATAATAAGTCTTGCTATTTTGCTTCATGGCAAAATTCCAGATATCGAAGTAATCTGATGCATCAAAAAAGTGTTTTGAATCTAAAGAGGCAAGAGATATATCAGGATTTGAGACTATAATGTAGTCTGTCTTATCTTGTAAGGCCATTTTAATACCTTCATTTACACCTTCTGCATATCCTTTATTCTTTCCAGTGTTGTCAATAAAGTAGACGGTACTTCCTTTTATTAAGTTTTCTGCCTCTTTTCTTAGTCTGTTTACTTCTGACTTTGGGGTGTTATAGAGTATGAATATAAATGCGGTTTTCATATAGATTCTTCTTTTTATAGCTTTGACAATTATATAACAAAATTATGGCATTAGTTTTTATTTAGGTAGAAATAGAATATAATATTTGGGTATCCTTTTTAAAAGAAAAGGATAAATAAATCTAAAGCAATAAAATGAGAAAGATCTATTCGCGAGTGCCAACATTATACAGTCTTCTTACCTCTAACTCAGTTTATAAATACAGATTTAACTTTTTAGGAGCTGATAGCTTTATTCATAACACAGTCCAAATACATAACCCATCTCAATTAACAATTAAAAA
Organism: uncultured Gammaproteobacteria bacterium; assembly: GCA_964427615.1. GTDB lineage: Bacteria > Patescibacteriota > Microgenomatia > Levybacterales > GWA1-39-11 > CAYRUR01. Next base: position 62,608 of record CAYRUR010000004.1, read on the forward strand.
CAGTGTTACTATACAAAGAGATAGTTGGATAAATAGTATTAAGGGAGATAATAATGAGTATGGAGAAATAATTCTTGGGAATGAAGCTAATCTTGGAAGAAGATGTACTTTATCTGCGGCTAGAAAAATAGAAGTAGGAGATAATGTATTGTTTGGAATGAATGTTTATATCGCAGACCATGAGCATGAGTATAAGGACATCAATGTTCCTATTATGTATCAAGATATTAAAATTGGAAGAGGAATAGAAATAAAGAAAAACTCTTGGATTGGAGCAAATGTTGTTATAACATCTTCAAAACAGAAAATAGAAATTGGAGAACACTGTGTGATAGGGGCAAACTCTGTGGTAAAAGAAAGCATTCCGGCTTATTCTATGGCTGTCGGATCTCCTGCAAAAATAATCTTACAATATAATTTCAAAAGAGAAAAATGGGAAAAAATATCAAAATAGGAGTTGATGCAGGGTGTTTGGGAGTAGAAGATGAGCGTTTAAAGGCTGGTGTTTATCAAGTAGCACTGAATCTTTTAAAAGAACTTGGGAAATTAGATAAGGAAAATATTTACTATTTATATAGTTTTTACCCTATTCCTAAAACTATACTTAGATCATTTGGACCAAATTTTAGAAATGTTGTAGTAAAGCCACAAAAGGGATGGAGTAAAGTGTGGCTACCTCTAAGAATGGTGAAAGATAAGCCTTCTCTCTTTTTAGCTCTTAATCAAGCTATGCCATTCATAAATTTTATACCAACAATTGGATTTGTTCATGGTCTTAATTTTGATGAAGAAAGTTATCTAGATAAAGGGGTGAGAGAAAGGTTAAATAGAGAGACAAAAAATCTAATCACTCATGCTCGTAAGATAGTAACTGTTTCTCATTATTTAAAAGAACAGATAGCATTACAGTATTCAAGAAGTGATGTAGAAGTAGCATATCCAGGGATAGGCACTTCATTTACTCCAAAAGGGAAAAAAATGGTATTTGAAGACCCTTATTTTTTGTTTGTAGGGTCCTTTAAAAGATCAAAGAATATTCCAATTATGCTTAAGGGTTTTTCACATTTTTTAAAAAAATTACAGCGTAATTATAAAATGGTGTTAATTGGAAGCGATTATTGGCTAGAAAAAGACATTGAGGAAGCAATGAGTAATCCGGATATTAAAAAAAATATATTAATACTAAAAAATATACCTCATGATGAGTTGTCAAAATATTATAGAGGTGCAGAAGCTTTTGTGTCTGTGAGCACAAGAGAAGGGTTTGGGTTGCCATTTGCGGAGGCGATGGGGTGTGGGTGTCCAGTAATAGGTTCAACAGTTGATGCAATTCCTGAGATTGTCCAAGATGCAGGAATATTAGTAAAGCCCACAGATAACGACGCTTTGACGAAAGCAATGATAGATATCTCCACTAACAGTACATTAAGGAAAAAATTGATAGATAGAGGCGTTAAAAGATCAAAAAATTATAATTGGGAAAAATTTGGGAGATCTATCTACACATTAATTGAGTCTTTATCTAAAAATAAGCATGTATAATATTTTTCTTATCATTATTCACTATGGAAATCTTGCGATAACCCAACGGTGTGTAGAGAGCGTTAGAAAAAATCTTTCTTATAAAAAGATTGTGATAGTAAATAACGATTCTCAAGTGAAGTTGTCGAGTAATGTTTTTGAAGATAAAAAGGTAATTGTCATTAACAATGAAAAGAATGTGGGATTTGCTGCAGGGGTGAATATAGGTATTAAAAAAGCACTTTCTCAAGGGGCAGAGTATGTCTTGCTTCTTAATAACGATACTATTACTCATTCTAATTTTATTCAGCCTTTAGTTTCATTCCTTGAGAAGAATAAGGATTTTGGAATAGCTGGACCAGTCATTGAGTTCTCAAAAAATGGAAAAAAGCTATTTGATTTAGGTGGAAAAGTAGATTTTTTGAAAGGCAGAACATCACATCATAATGTTAGGGCGATACATAAAAAAGATCCTTTTGAGGTAGATTATGTTTCAGGGTGTTGCATGCTTATAAAAAGAGAGGTTTTTGAGAAAGTTGGATATTTTGATGAACACTATTTTCTCTATTATGAAGACGCAGACTTTTGTATCAGAGCAAAAGAAAAAGAGTATGGAGTAGCAGTGGTGCCACGGGCTCTTATTTTTCATCAATTGAGTGAATCTGGAGGAACAGCTTCTCCTACTACTTTCTATAATCTAATAAAAAGTTCTACTATTTTTGGCAGGAAATTTGCAAAAAGTAAATTTTTAAATATCGGCTGCATTTTACTTCAGAATCTTATATTTATTGTAAAAAAGCCAAGTGCCGGAACATATGCAAGTAAAGGATTACTGTGTTACTTAAAGCCTGTATAATAGAGATATGCTAAGTGGTATTGTACTTGTCAAAAATGAGGAAAAGAACATTGTAGATTGTCTTGAATCTATTGATTTCTGCGATGAAATAGTTGTAGTAGATGACTATTCTGAAGATAGAACAGTAGATTTGATAAAGCAATTGAAAAATCCGAAGATTACAATAGTGCAAAGAAAATTAGATGGTGATTTTGCGGCTCAGAGAAATTTTGCTCTATCAAAAGCAAAGGGTGATTGGGTGTTTTTCGTGGATGCAGATGAAAGAGTCTCTCCTGAACTTAAAAAAGAAATACTGCAGGTAGTACAAAGTGAAAGTATTGATGGGTATTTCTTAAAGAGAAAAGATGTTATGTGGGGGAAAGCATTACAATACGGTGAAACGGCTGATGTAAAGCTCCTAAGACTTGCACGCAAAGGAAAAGCAACCTGGAAAGGCAAAGTGCATGAGCGTTGGGAAGTAAAAGGTAAAACAGCTTTATTATTACATCCCTTAGATCATTTTCCTCACGTAAGTCTTCATAACTTTATCCAAGAAATTGATACCTATACTACATTACGGGCAAAAGAGTTATATGATCAAGGGGTAAGGACAAATTGGTTTTTTATTATTGCATATCCAAAAGCAAAATTTATCCTTAATTATTTTTTCAAACAAGGTTTTCGAGATGGAACAGCAGGTTTTATGCTAGCAATGATGATGAGTCTTCACTCTTTTCTTGTAAGAGGAAAACTATGGCTTTTGTGGAATGAGAAGAGTATAAAAAAGTAATAATTCTTCTTAATATATGTCTTTTCCACATTATTTTTTATGCTCACTATGAAAGTTGTAGCTCAATTTATAGTACAACATAAGCTGTTGTTTCTTGCTTTCTTATATTTTTCTTTTCGTCTTCCTTATTTGACGTTACTTCCTATTTTTAATGACGAGGCAATTTATCTTGATTGGGGTATGCGGGAGATCTCTGTTCCAGGATTTTTATTCTATTCTCTGTATGATGCTAAACAGCCGTTGTTGATGTGGATTTTTGGGATTTGCCAAAAACTCTTTACGGATCCTTTATTTGCTGGTAGGTTTGTCTCAGTATGTTCAGGGTTTATTACCATGTTAGGAATATATAAAGTGACAAAACTGGCTATGGATGAAAAAGCTGGTGTTGTTGCTTCAATACTCTATATTTGTGTTCCTATCTTCTCATTCTATGATAGACAAGCACTGATGGAAAGTTCTGTTGCTGCAGTAGGAGTGTGGACTGTGTATTATCTTTTGCAGTTTATTGAAAAGCAAATTCCAAAATATGCAGTAATGGTAGGAGTGATACTGGGAATAGGTTTCTTTATAAAATCATCCGTACTGGTGTTTCTTATAACAACCATCATAGTACTTACATTGTATGCAGTAAGAGAAAAACAAGGGAAGAAAGTAATAAAAAACGGAGGAATAATGCTTGGGAGTTTCATAGTCGTGAATAGCTTGCTTTTTATCCAACCTTTGTTTTGGAAGACGCTTTCATCTAATACACGATATTCCCTGTCTTTAAGTGAAATACTTCATTTTCCAATAGAAAAGTGGTTGTACAATTTTTCTTCTAACTTAGAAATTGCAGTTTTATTCTTGTCTCCACTTGTATTTATAAGTGCGATATTCGGTGTCTTCTTACTATTAAGACAAAGAAAAGAGCAAAAACTCCAATTTGTCTTGCAGTTTTTTACTGTTTCTATTCTTCTTTTGCTACTTACCCAGCGAAATCCCTTGCAGCGGTACCTTGTATCATTTCTGCCTCCATTTTTAATTATGGCTTCATTTTGCCTTATAGTTTTGATGAATAAGTATAAAAGAACTTTTCTATCAATTGGACTAGTAAGTGTTGTTGTTATACAAGCAGCAATTATTACAGGGGTGCAGATAATAAGCCCTATCACTTATTTCACAACGCTTTCTCGCGTAACGAACTTTTCTGATAAAGAAACGTATATAACTGGATGGACGTCAGGATATGCGGTTATGGAAGCGATATCATTTATACGACAGCAACCAAGTGAGGCAAAGAAATTTGTTGGTTTTGCCTTAAATACAGGAAATCCTGAAAGCGCACTGCTGGTTTATTTTCGCAAAAGTAATGCAATCGGAGCTGGTTATTTAGACAGAAAGTTATTTGAACAGGATCTGACTGCATTTGATTGTATTGCTTCTTCGTCACAGATTTATTTTGTAAGCAGAGAAGAACAACTTGCAGGGCTTGATTCTTTTCTTCATAAGATAAAAACAATTTATAACCCTCATGGAGATAATACAGTTGGTATTTATACTCTAAAACCAGATTGTGAAGGAAAAACGTTAACACTTAATCCTTAATCTGTATTTAATTAAGCATTCCTGTTTTCTATTTCTCAAAGGTTTTAAGCTTAAAAGGTGCATCTTTTCTTAAACCATTTTAAGGATGTATATTACTCTATGAAAACAAAAAAACACATGTTAAGCTATATGGTAAAGGGAAAAGTATGAATGTATTAAAATTACTCCTTGTCTTTTTATTAATAACATTTCCCACAGGTGTGCTTCTTCGTTTTGAAGTGGGTCCATCTGCGTATGTGTATCCTACAGACATAGTACTGGCACTTCTTTTCTCTTACTCAGTATATCTCTATGCACTTGATTATAAAAAAATAGAAAAACTTCCCTTTCTAAAACCGTTTCTTTTTTTTGTTGGGGCAAGTTTATTGTCACTGGTGTTCAGCATTTTTATTTTTCAAATACAGGAAGTAATCATTGGATCCCTTTATCTTGCCCGATTTTTGCTTTACGCAAATCTGTTATTCGTATTCTGCTTTGTAGATAAAAAATTTGTCTCAAAGTACCTGCAATATGCAGGAATTGCAGGATTTGCTGTGGTGTTGCTTGGATTTATGCAATATTTTTTCTATCCTGACCTGCGAAATCTTTTTTATCTAGGATGGGATGAGCATTTATATAGACTATTTTCAACTTTTTTAGATCCTAATTTTGCTGGTTCTTTTTTTGTTCTTGAGTTGCTTCTTGCAGCCTATTTATTCAAAAACGAGCAAACATACAATCGGAGAAAGAAATTCTGGCTAATAGTAAGTATATTGACGTTTATCGCATTGTTTTTGACTTATTCTCGCAGTGCCTACATCATATTTCTCATTTCTTTTGGATTAGTTTTTCTGTTGTTAAGACAGAAAAAAATAATGATAACTATGTTCGTCATTTTTGTGCTAGGTATTTTGTTGTTACCCAAAGGTTTGGAGGGTGAAGGGGTTAAATTATTGCGCACGAAGTCAATCATGGACAGGCTAGAAGCTGATGCAAAAGCTGTACAGGTGATTGAAAAACATCCTTTTTTCGGAGTAGGTTTTAATAATTATCGCTATGCTCAAAAGAAGTATGGTTTTTTGGATAAAAACTGGCAACACATTCACTCTGGAGCGGGTGTGCCCAACACTTATCTTTTTGTTTTGGCTACTACAGGAGTAGTGGGATTTTCTTTTTATCTATATTTTCTTTTTTCGCTTATAAAGGAGCCTATCAAAAGGGTTATGAAGAAAAAAGAGGCTGATAGTGCAGTGTTAGTGATTGCGTCTACAGGAGGTCTACTCATAGGCTCACTTTTTGATAATTTCCTATTTTATAGTTCTCTTATGGTTTGGCTTTTTATACTAGTAGGCTGCTATTATCGAAAAGAAGAAAATAGGCGGAAGTAAACTTAGATTAAGGATTAAACTCCGGTTATGGAGTGAATTTTACGGTTAGTTCTTTGGTTGTTTTATCTCCTGCCGGGTTTTGTGCTTCAATAGTGATTTTGTTATCTCCTTCATTGAGACGAAGGTAATAGGAAAAGCTGCCATCATTTTTAACAATAGCTCGAAAACTATTAACAGTAACGGTGTTATCAGGGTCTGTTGTTCCTTCTATAGTAATTTGTTGATCTCCTTTTGCAAATTCTTGTGCATCGGATGGAAAAGAGACTTCCAGCTTTGGTGCATCTTTTACTGAAAGAATAGTGTACTCTTTGCTAAACTCACTTTTATTAGTATCATTTTTGACGAGAGCTTTAATAGAGTTGGATCCTTCTGTAAGAGGGACATTTTTAGCTTCAAAAGTACCATTATCAATGGATACTTCTTTTGCTAATTTGTTGTTAACATACATTTGTACAACGCCTGTGGTATCGTGAGTAGTGCCAGTGAGGGTGACACTTGTTTCTTTTGTTGCTTTTGGTATTTCATCAAAAACAGGCGGAAGTAAAAGTGTTTGTTCTGTGAGAGTGTTTTCCTGAGCTGCAGGTTTTTTGAGAGATGTGGCTACGCTACCCACGCCTTGAATAACATAAATGCCAAATTTGAAAATGAGTATTAAAACAACAACGATTCCAAGAGCACTCAAAATGATCTGCTTTTTGAGTTGTTGATCTTGTTTGCGTGATCTTCTGCTAGAAGCTTGTGGATTCATACGTTATGAACGCTGTCTTTTTCTGTATTTTTCACCTATTTTGAGTTCCAGTAATGACTTTTGTAGTTCTTTCTCAGCCATAATAAAGTCAATAGTATTTCTTTTCTCTTTCATGACTTCCTCAGCTCTTTTTTTAGCTTCTTCTGCTTTGGCTATTTCAATGGATTCAGAGCGTACTGCATAATCAGTGATAATGGAAACCTTATCGTTTTTTACCTCTACATATCCTCCGATGATAGCAAGAGACGTTTCTTTATTCTGGTGCAAAATGATTGCTTCTCCTTCTTTTAGTTTTGCAAAAAGGGGTTCATGATGTGCAAGAATAGTAATTTCACCTTGTACGGTAGGAAGCACCACTTGTTTGACATCTGCCTTAAAGATAATGCCTCCAGGAGATACTACTTCGAGAGAAAAAAGGTTATGTTCTGCATTTTGTGGTGAAGCCATAGCTATGATTTCTTTGCGTTCTTGACTGCTTCATCAATGGTACCTACCATATAAAAGGCTTGTTCTGGGAGTTTGTCGTGTTTGCCTTCTATAATCTCTTTAAATCCTTTAATAGTGTCTTGAATATGCACGTACTTTCCTGGATTACCGGTAAAGACTTCTGCTACAAAGAGTGGTTGGGTCAAAAATCTTTGAATTTTTCGAGCTCGGGAAACAATCAATTTATCTTCGTCTGACAGTTCATCCATACCTAAAATTGCAATAATGTCTTGCAGATCTTTGTATCGCTGTAAGATTTTCTTTATGCTAGATGCAACTTCATAATGATCTTTTCCGACAATATTTGGATCAAGAAGTCTAGATGATGATGTCAAAGGATCAACAGCAGGGTAAAGTCCTTGTTCAGCAATGGATCTTTCAAGAGCGATAGATGCATCAAGATGTCCAAAAATGGTTGCTGGTGCAGGATCTGTGTAATCATCTGCTGGTACATATACTGCCTGGACAGAAGTAATAGAGCCTTTTTTAGTAGACGTAATTCTTTCTTCAAGCATACCAATATCTTGAGCAAGATTTGGCTGATATCCTACAGCAGATGGCATTCTTCCAAGGAGTGCTGATACCTCAGAACCTGCTTGTGCATATCGAAATACATTATCAATAAAGAGCAATACATCTTCCCCTTTTTGATCTCTAAAGTATTCGGCCATTGTCAAAGCAGTAAGACCGACTCTTAGTCTATTTCCTGGCGGCTCATTCATCTGACCAAATACGAGAACGGTCTTATCAAGTACTCCGGAATCTTTCATCTCTGTGTAAAGATCTGTACCTTCTCTGGTTCTTTCTCCAACTCCGGCAAAAACTGAATGCCCTTTGTGAACTACTGCAATATTGCGAATAAGTTCTTGGATGATAACTGTTTTTCCAACTCCTGCTCCTCCAAAAATACCTACCTTTCCTCCTTTAGTAAAAGGAGCAATCAAGTCAACAACTTTAATGCCTGTCTCAAGCATTTCAGGGTGAGTGCTTTGTTCTGAAAGTGGGGGTGCGTTGCGATGAATCGGCGCATGAGGAGCTTCTTTTTCAGAGATGTTTTTTCCATCATCAATGGTTCTACCCAGTACATTAAAAATTCTACCAAGTGTTTTTTCACCTGTTGGCACTTTGATAGGAGAACTTGTTTTGACAACGATATCACCTCGTTTTATGCCATCAGTTGCACCTAATGCGAGTGCTCTGACTTCGTTGTTACCTAGTGCGTATTCTGTTTCGAGAATAAGTTTTTCTTTTGCTCCGTTATCAATTTCTAATGCTTCATAAATCTGAGGAGCTTCATCTTGAAATTTGATATCAATTACCGGTCCTTGTACTCGGATAACAATACCTTCATTGTTTTGTTTATTATTTTTTGCCATATATGTTATTGGTTGTTTGCAAGATCGAGAATCTCACTCGTAATTTTTTCTTGTCTTAGCTTATTATATGATAGTGTAAGATATTCAGCAATATCAAAAGCATTATTCTTTGCATTTTGCATAGCAATCATGCGTGCAGCTTGCTCAGACGTATAGGCTTGTATTATAGCATTGAAAAGCATAACTTCAAAGTAGAGTGAGAGCATATCTTCTAATACCTCTGTGATAGGTGGCTCAAAAGCATAATCAACTGCATCTGAGGCTTGCATATCTGGAGTAGCTTGTAAAGGAAGGAGTTGTTTTAAGACAGGTGTTTGCAAGAAAAGAGAGTTAAATTCTGCATACAAAATATCCACTCCTGCAATTCTTCCTTCTTTATAGAGTGTCTCAATAAGTCTTGATAATTCATATACTCTGGAGTAATCAGGAAGATTTGTTCCAAAAGGAAATGAAGCAGTAAGTTCTGCCTCTAATTTACCGACAAAAAGTTCACTTCTTTTGCCTACAGTGATTAATAAGTAATTTTTAGAATCTACTTCAAGTGCTTTTTTGAAAAGATTAGTAATAAGGGATCCTGCAAGACCTTTGTCTGGTGAGAGAATAATAAGCAATTTTTTCTTTGATTTGTTAGATTGTAAAAAAGGATGGGAAAGCTCTTCTCTGTCAACTTTGTTTAAAATGCCATAGGTGATGTCAGTTATCTTTTGAGCGTATGGTTGATAGCTTTGTACAGCAAGTTGAGCCCGTTTGATTTTTGAGGCTGACATCATTTCCATAGCTTTAGCAATTTGGGAAATATTTTTTGCAGTACGAATCCTTCTTTTTAAAAGCTGTAAGTTCTGTGCCATGGTGTTATTTATGCAAAAGCCCTTTTCGCTTCTCTAATTGCATTGGAGAGTTCTTCAAAAGTTTTGGTATCTATTTTGTCTGTTGAAGCAATTTTCTTGACCAATGCTTTATTTCGCGTTTTGATAAATTTGAGCATAGCATTTTCAAATTCCTGTACTTTTTCCGGTGCAATTGAATCCATAAGTCCGGATGAGGCTGCATAAATGCTAATTATTTCATCTACCTCATCATATGGTGTGTATTGTGGTTGTTTCATGACTTCTGAAACTCTTTTTCCTCTTTCAATTTGTTTTTGGGTTTCCTCATCTAAATCACTTCCGAATTGTGCAAATGCTGCCAAGGCTCTAAATTGTGCAAGTTCTAGCCTGAGTGGTCCTGCAACTTGTTTCATGCGTTTGGTTTGTGCAGCACCACCTACACGAGATACAGATACACCTACATTGACTGCTGGTCTTACTCCTGCATTGAAAAGATCTGTTTCTAAAAAGATCTGTCCATCAGTAATGGAAATAACGTTGGTAGGAATGTAGGCTGATACATCCCCTGCTTGTGTCTCAATAACCGGTAGAGAAGTGATAGAACCACCACCATTTTTATCAGACATTCTGACAGATCTTTCAAGAAGACGAGAATGAACATAAAAAATGTCTCCTGGATATGCTTCGCGTCCTGCAGGTCTTCTTAATAGGAGTGACAACTGTCTGTAGGCAGTTGCGTGTTTTGAAAGGTCATCATAGACTACCAGTACATCTTCTCCTTTTTCCATGAAATACTCGGCAATGGCGGTTGCTGCATAAGGAGCTAAGTATTGCAGTACTGCAGGGTCTGAAGAGCTGGCTGAAACTATAATGGTATAGTCCATGGCGCCTTCTTCCTGTAATTTAGTAACGGTTCTGGCAACATTCAATCTTTTCTGTCCAATTGCACAATAAATACAAATGACTTGTTTGAGTCCTAAGTCTTTCTTTTTTTGGTTGATGATGGTATCAATTGCAATAGCTGTTTTTCCGGTATTTCTGTCACCAATGATAAGCTGTCTTTGACCTCTTCCAATAGGAGTGAGGGCATCAATTGACTTAATACCGGTTTTAAGAGGAGTATCTACAGATTTTCTTTCAGTTACACCTGCTGCAATTCTCTCAAGAGGATAAAATTGTGCTTTTTTTAATTTGAGCTCTTGTCCATCTAGTGATTCACCAAGAGGATTTACTACTCTTCCTAGCATCTCATCTGAGACATTGATGCCTAAAATTCTTCCCGTAGTTTTTACTTTTGTGCCTTCTTTAATTGCAACGCTTTCAGAAAGAGGCACAATAGACACAAAATCTTCGCTCAGGTTGAGCACTAGTCCACGTGTCCCGTCTTCAAAAACAACTTCCTCATTGTATCCTGATCCGGAAAGTCCTGATGCTTGGACAATATCATCACCTACTGACTCGACAATTCCCTCATTTACTACTTGAGGAGTAGTATCCACAGTGAGTAATTGTTCTTCAATTTGCTTTATTAATTCTTCTGGTTTCATAAATTTTTTGCTAATTGCTGGACTGTATATTTAATCCTATTTTTTACACTAAAATCAAGAACATTGTCTCCATTTTTGACTTTGATTCCGCCAATAAGCGAGGGATCTTTTTCTACCAGGATTTCCTTTCTTGGAAAAACAGTGGCAAGTTCTTTCTTAAGTTTCTCAATTTCTCCCTCTGATATGGTAACATAAATTTGCTTTTTGGCAAGTTCTTTTTTTAAGAAAAAGAGTAATTTTTTTAAGTCTGCTTTTTTAAATTGTGCCAGAAGTTCACTAGCAAGTTTTTTCTCCAAACTTCCTTTTTGCACAATCTCAGCTGCTAACTGTTTTAACAGTTCTTCTTTTCTCATAAGCTCTTTATTTTTTGCATGCTTCTTTTAACAATTTTATCTTTCTCTTCTTTAGTGAAAATATCACCTGTAACTTGTTCAAGAATTTTTTCTGACAAGGCAAGGGAGAGTTTTTGTGCTTGAGTTTGCATTTTCTCAAACTCAAGCTCTGCTTGTTCTTTTGCGTTGTGAATTATTTTTTCAGCTTCATCTCTCCCTTGTGTCAGAATCTCTTCACGCATTTGTTGCGCTGTTTCTTTTGTCTCATCTAAAATTTTTCTTGCTTCCTCACTTGCGTTTTTCAAAATCATATCTCGTTCTGTCTCAGCACGGAGGCGATCCTCTGCTGCTTTTTGAGCATCAGAGAGCCCTTGCGCAATTTTTTTCTGTCTTTCTTGCAGCACAGTAAGTATCGGCTTATACAAAAATCTTTTGAATAGATAAGCCAATATTAAAAAATTAACTATTTGTGCTATAAATAGCATTGGATTAAATCCAAAGCTTCTTAAAATTTCCATAGTACTAACCTATAAAGGCCAAAATTAAGGAATAGATTGCAATAGATTCTGCAAAAGCCATTCCCAAAAGCATGGCCGGAAGGACTTTATTGGATGATTCTGGATTTCGTCCAATAGATTCCATTGCTTTATAACCAATAAGTCCGATTGCTATTCCAGGTGCAAGACCTCCAATAGCGACGATAAGACCACCGGTAATTGAAAATTCCATTTAGTGCTCACCTCCTTCTTCTACATGATGCGGCATAATAAGGATTGACATAAATACCATAGTAAGCATGGCAAAAACCAATGCTTGTACAAATGCAACAATAGTTTCTAGTAACATAAAAGGTATTGGCGCAATAAACGCAAGCAGGGATGATATGGTGGAAAGAGCAACCTCTCCTGCATAAATATTGCCAAATAACCTGAAAGAGAACGACAACAATTTCGTTCCTTCCGATATTAATTCTAACGCACCAACAAATAAAAGTACAGGGTTAAGTGATACGAATTTTAGAATATAATCTTTTAGTCCATTGTATTTTATCGCTAAGAAGTGAGTAGCAACAAGTGATATAGTGGCAAGTGCGAGCGTTGCATTGAAATCACTGGTTACACCTCGCAAAATAGGAATAAGTTCTTTGCCGTGTTCTGTTTCATGAAAAAATCCAACAGATCCAAATCCTGGGAGGAGTCCCATAAGATTTGCAGCTGCAATAAAGAGAAAGAAACTAGCAAACCATGGAAATATTTGTTTTACATATTTTCCAGAAATTTGCTCTGTGAGACTATGAAAGTAGTCAAGAAGTGCCTCCACAGCAACTATAGCTTTTGAATGAGGTACTAATGATACGTTTTTGGATACAAAATAAACTCCGCCAACCAATGCTACATCAAGTAGTGCTGTTGTCAGGAGTGTATTGGTGATTCCAATACTGCCAATATGAAAAATAGTTTCTGGACCGAGCGTTGTCATGCCTGGATTATTGTATAGAAATTGCTCAGTGTAGTCAAGGTAAAAAAACGAGATATCTTTATGACAATAAGGTAAACGGATGACAGGTGTTAGTTTTTATATCGTTTGAGAGTATCAGCTAGAATAACGGGTTGTTCTTCTTTAAAATCAAGCTTGCCTTCTACAATAACAATGGAATCTGGAATAAGGTTATGTTTTGTACTATCAAAAGTTTTGGGGAAGAGTACACACTCCACAGAAAATCCTAAGTGATCTTCAATGGTAATAAATGCCATCTCACTATTACTTTTTTTAGTAAATATTTTTTTAACACTTGAGATAAGGCCACCCACCCGGATACGAATTCCTCCGCGTGCATCTTGTAAATCTTGCAACTTGTGAGACGCAGTAAAAAAGAGTGTATCTGCAGTTTTGCTCAAAGGATGGTCTGTGAGATAAAATCCAAGTAATTCTTTTTCAAAAGCCAATTTTTGTCTATCTGAAAATTCTTCTACGTTTTCCTCAAGGGCAGCAGTAAGAATGGGAGGCTCAGTAATATCAAGGTCACCAAAAAGACTTGCTTGTGTTTTTAATCTCTGTTTGTTTTTGATCTCTCTATTAATTTGGGTAATGATAGTGTCGTATGAGTCAAGTAACGCTTTTCTTTTACCAAACTCATCCATGGCACCAGCTTTGATAAGGCTTTCAATTGTTTTTTTATTTACTTTTGATAGATCTACTCGGTTGCAAAAGTCGTAAAGATTGGCAAAGGGTCCGTCTTTTCGAGCTTCTATAATAGTAGCAATGGCAGCACTCCCTACATTTTTAATAGCAGAGAGTCCAAATCTGACTTTTGTTTTGTCCTCAATCGTAAATTCCTCATCAGAGTGATTTACAGAAGGTTGCAACACCTCAAGTTTGAGTCTTTTACACTCAGCAATTGCTTGTGAAATTTTTTCATTTTTTGCAGGTCCAGAAGTGCTGCGCGTTTCAGCAGTGAGTAAAGCAGTCATAAATTCAACGGGGTAGTGGGCTTTCAGATATGCAGTTCTAAAAGCAATGGTGGCATAGCAGGAAGCGTGAGCTTTATTAAATCCATACCCGGCAAAAGGTGCGATCAACTCAAAAATCTCTTCTGCTTTCTCATTTGAAAGACCGTTTTTAACTGCTCCGTCTATAAATAACTCTCTTTGTCTCTTCATTTCAGCCTTGATTTTCTTTCCCATAGCTTTGCGGAATTTATCTGCTTCAAGCCAAGAATAGCCAGACAATGTAATAGCAGTTAACAATACGTCATCCTGGTACGTTAACAAACCATATGATTCTTTGAGTACTTCTTTGAGGCGAGGATCAGGATACGTAATTTTTTCAGGATTTTTTTTGCGTGCGATAAATTCTGGAATAATTTGCATAGGACCTGGTCTGTAGAGTGCTACCATAGCCATAAGATCAAAGATAGTGGTTGGTTGTAGTTCTTTGATATAGCGTCTCATACCAGAGGACTCAAGTTGGAAAATACCTGTCGTTTCACCAGATGAAAGCAACTTATATGTTTTAGGGTCATTGATATCAAGCGTATGGAAATCAACATCTATTCCCTGATTTATCTTAATAAAGTTAAGAGCCTCTTGGATAATAGTGAGATTGCGAAGACCTAAGAAATCCATTTTCAAAAGTCCCACACCATCTTCTCCGACATTGTACATATCATACTGCGTTACAATTTTGTCTCCATTTGTTTCTTTTTGAATAGGAGTGTATTCAGGCAGTGGTTTGTCAGCTATCACTACTCCCGCTGCGTGTACTGAGGCATGTCTTGCAACTCCTTCTAGTTTTTGGGCAACCTCTAAAAGTTTTTTTGTTTTTGGCTCTGAAATATAGGCAGCTTTCAGATCGGGAGTAATATCCAACGCCTTTTCAATACTCATTTTGGATCCTTGTGCACCCAAAGGAATCATTTTAGAAATTCTGTCAGGCTCTACATACGGCATACCGAGAGCGCGTCCTGCGTCTCTGACAGATCCACGCGCCTCCATGGTTCCAAAGGTGATAATTTGAGCAACTTTGTCTTTGCCATATTTTTGGGTAACGTACTCAATAACTTCTTCACGTCTGGTGTCAGCAAAATCAAGATCAATGTCAGGAGCCGAAGGTCTCATTGGATTTAAAAAGCGCTCAAATGGAAGGTTGAAAAAGAGTGGATCTACGTCCGTAATACTAATGATGTAGCAGACAATAGAACCTGCTGCAGATCCTCTTCCCGGTCCTACGGCAATACCGTTATTTTTTGCCCAGTTCACAAAATCAGCCACAATGAGAAAGTAAGTAGAGTACCCTTTTGTTTTAATAATTTCCAGTTCATAATCTACACGTTCGCGGATTTTATCAGTTACCTCTGGATATTTTTCCTGAATTCTTTCATAGACAATTTTGCGTAAGTAGGTATCTGGGGTTTCACCTTCAGGTACATCAAAGACGGGTAAAATCCATTTACCAAGTTGCAATTCCAGGTTACACTGATCTGCAATTTTGACAGAGTTTTCTACAGCTTCTGGAATATCAGCAAATAATTTTTCCATTTCCTCAGCGCTTTTTATATAAAAATCAGGAGAGTCTATCATAGACATTTTTCTATTTGGTGTCTCGATAGTGGTTTGGGTGCCGATACACAACAGAATTTCATGCGCTTCTGCATCATCTTTTTTGATGTAATGGTTGTCATTGGTGGCAACTACCGGGATACCAAATCGTTTTGAAAGCTCTATAAGTTTTTTGTTGGCTATTTCTACATCTGCAACATTGGGGTGTCTTTGCAATTCTAGATAAAAGTCCTCTTTAAAAATGCTATATAATTTTTCAAGTCTTTTAATTGCCTCTGTTTCTTGGTCTGCCATAAGCGGTTGAGTGATGTAACCATTAAGACACGCGGAAAGACAAATGATCCCTTCGTGGTACTTTTCCAATAGTTCTATATCAATGCGTGGTTTGTAATAGAATCCTTCAAGGTTAGAAATAGAGACTAACTTCATGAGGTTTTTATACCCTGTCTCATTTTTTGCGAGTAGAATGAGGTGGTTATAATCTTTATCAACGCCTGCTTCTTTATCATGTCGTGACCGTTTGGCCATATACGCTTCAAGACCGATAATAGGTTTTATGTCTTGTGCGACACAGGCTTTATAAAAACGAATGGCTCCATACATATTGCCATGATCAGTAATAGCAATTGCTTTCATACCCAATTCTTTTGCATGAGCAACCATCTTTTCCATCTTGGAAAGACCGTCCAGCAGTGAATATTCTGAGTGGTTATGAAGATGTACAAAATCCGCCATATGTATCTATTTATTATATCTTATTTACCCGTTTTGAGGTCCTTTTTTCTCTTTAATAAGGCAGGTTTACAAGGGTTGTCTTAGGATAATTTTTCAATAAGTTTTTCTTTTACAATTTGTGCGTCTATTTTTTTGCCAAATGTTCTCATGGCTTGACCTACCAAAAACATGATAACTGTCTCTTTTCCATTTTTGTAATCCTGAACTGCTTTTGGTTGTGCTTGTAGAACCTGATCAAGAACACGCTCTAGTTCTTGAGGGTCAACTTCTTCTACTTTTTGCTCTTCCAATATGGTTTTTATGAGTGTTGCTGGAAGTACTTCATTAATTGCAATTTTTTTATTAATAATAGTGTTGGCAATTTGTTTGGGAGTGATATTTTGGTTTTTTCCGACTGTTACTGCCTCTTCAAAATAATCTGCCGTTTCTCTTTCACGAGTTAAAATTTCAGCATCATAGGCAGGTAGTGAGTAACTGTCTATAAAGCGTTGCATTTTTGCTTGTGGTAATTCAGGTAGTTCTTTTTTGATTCTTTCGATATCTGCTGTTGTATGGGTAATAGGTGGCAAATCTGGCTCTGGAAAATAACGGTAGTCATTGGCTTCTTCTTTTATGCGCTGGGAAACAGTCGCATTTTTTGCTTCATGCCATCCTCTTGTCTCTTGTGGTGGAGTTTTACCTGCATCCAGTATTTCAGTATGTCTTTTAATCTCATAATTGATCGCTTTTTCAACAAATCGAAATGAATTAATATTTTTTACCTCTACTTTATAGTTAGGTAATGTACCTTTCTGAGTAGATAAAGAAATATTAGGTTCCAGTCTCATTTCACCTTTTTCCATGTCAGCATTTGATACACCTAAATATCTGACAATTTGCTGAAGCCGTTGTAAGTATTCTTTTACTTCGCCTGCATTTTCAAAGTCTGGTTCTGTAACAATTTCGACCAAAGGTACTCCTGATCTATTAAAATCAATAAGGCTCACTGCTTCTCCACTCACATCTGCATGAATCAACTTTCCCGTATCCTCTTCCATATGTACTCTTCTAATTCCAATCTTTCTGCCATTTGAGAGTTCTATATATCCGTCATGGCCAAAAGGAAGGTCATACTGGCTAATTTGATACCCTTTGGATAGATCAGGGTAAAAGTAATTTTTTCTATCAAATTTTGAAAAGAGTGCGATATCACAGTTAAGCGCAAGGGAAACCATAATGACAGATTCAATTGCTTTTTTATTAGCAACAGGTAGTGCTCCCGGAAGTCCAAGACACACAGGGCATGTGTGAGTGTTTGGTTCTGCACCAAAATAGGAAGCAGAGCAGCCACAAAACATCTTTGATGCTGTCGCAAGTTCTACATGTGTTTCAAGACCGATGATTGGAAAGTATTTCATAATATTTTGTTATTTTAATGCAAAGTGTAAAGCTTAAAGCTAAAAGCCAAAACGAAAAAGTAAAAATTATCGTTTATTTTTAAGCGTTAACAAGCTAGCACCAAGTATGTTACTTAATTCAGTTGCTTCCTGAAGAAGCTCTGCTACCTCTTGTCTGTTTGCATTTGTAGCATCTTGTAAAATTCCTAGCCAGTATCGTGTTTCTATAGCACTTTTTAATGCTATGTCAAAATACTTAATAAAATCTCTTTTACTTGAGGCTGCTTGAGCTTCTATGATATTTGCTCCGATTGAAGTTGCGGCACGTAATAGTTGGTCTGAAAGAATCCAATAAATCCTTTCATTTGGTAATGTCGCGACAAATTTTGTTACCCTAATAGAGAAAAGGTATGCCCTTTGTTTTAATTCTATTTTTTTGTCTGTTTTCATAGTTTTAAATTTTACGTTTTGGTTTTACACTTTTCGATTTACATTTTACACTTTTGGAGCTTGTCTCCAAAATGGGTTTTCTTGCTCAAAGGGATATCCAATTCTATACAAAAGATCTTCTGAGAAATGGGGCCCTAAAATTTGCATACCAACAGGTAATCCGTCTACAAATCCCATAGGGACAGAAAGTCCTGGAATGCCTGCAAGGTTGGCAGTAACGGTATAAATATCTGACAAATACATTTGCAACGGATCATTCTTTTTTGCACCTAATTTCCAAGGAGGAGTGGGAGAGGTAGGAGCAATAATAGCATCGACTTTTTCAAATGCTTTTTCAAAATCTTGTTTGATAAGCGTTCTTACTTGCATACCTTTTTTGTAATATGCTTCATAATATCCAGCTGATAACACATAGGTTCCAAGCATCATCCTTCTTTTTGCCTCATCACCAAAATAAGATCTATCATGCCCATAGCGGATGCCAGTGTATCGAGCAAGATTGGATGAGACTTCTGCTGTTTGGATAATGTAATACACTGCTATTGCGTATTCTGTATGAGGAAGTGATATATCGACAATTTCTGCTCCTTGGGATTCATAAAATTTGAAAACGTTTTCGATTCTCTCTTTTATCTTTGGGTCCAGTCCTTCTTGGAAGTACTCTTTTGCTCTTCCAATTTTGAGTCCTTTTACGCCTTTTGTAAGGTCTTTTGTATAGTCTTTTATTGCAACGGGTGGAGTAGTTGCATCATTGTTGTCTTGTCCTGCAGTAATATTAAGTAAGAGCGCATTGTCCTCAATAGTTTTGGTGAAATGTCCAATAGAATCAAGAGATGAAGCCATAGCTATAACGCCATATCTTGAGACTCTGCCATAGGTGGGTTTTAGACCAACGACATTACAAAAACTTGCAGGAAGCCTGATAGATCCTCCGGTATCAGTACCAGTTGCAGCCAGTGCCATATCAGCAGCGACAGCAACAGGAGATCCACTGGAAGAGCCTCCAGGGATGTAATCGGTGTTATATGGGTTTTTTGTAGGACCGAAATCAGAGTTTTCTCCACTTGACCCATGTGCCCAAGCATCAAGGTTAGTTTTGCCTAAGATTATGACTCCTGCATCTTTGAGTTTTTTGACAGTGGTAGCATCATACTGTCCTTCGTAATTTTCTAGCAATTTTGCTCCTGCTGTTGTTTTTACGTCTTTTGTAAGATAGAGATCTTTTAAAGCTATCGGTACACCCAGCAGTGGTAATTCCACACCATTGCTTAAATCATCATCTGCAATCATGGCCTCAACAAGTGCCTGTCTTTCCGTAACAGTTATAAAAGCATTTAATTTTTCATCTTTTTTCTTGATTTCCTCAAGATAGGCTTTGGTAAGCTCTGTTGCAGAGAATTCTTTTTTCTTTAATTTTTCAATTGTGTCTTTGATAGTTAAGGTATGCAGATCCATATATTATTTATTTTCAATTAATTTTTCTTTTTCTAATCTCTTAATACTTTTTTTAATTTCTTGCTCAAGTTCTTTTTCGATTTTGTAATATCTGACGAGTTGCAGTACTACGTGAATTACGTCTTTTGCTTCATCAGCAATTCGTTCTTTTGTTGGTTCACCTAATTTTTTGGTTTTAACACCTGTCCTTTCAAAATGATTCACTGTTGTTGCAAGTTCACCAACTTCTTCTGCCAGACGCGTTATGATCTGAAAAGGGTCATTACCTTCTGGAAATTTTTTATTCAAGGCATCACTTATTTTTGCAATATCATTAATATCTATTTTTCTATTCATTTCCAAATCCTTCCTCTGAGAAATGTATATTATTTTTGTATAAGTCTATTGCTTTTTTGACATATGGTAATGTGTTGGATGGCAGATTATCAACATCAAACCAATCTAATGTATCTGCTTTATCCGGTTCTGTATTAGTAGGGTTTCCATCCCAGGCATTGGCTACAAGGAAGTAATCGATGTATTCAGAATTAGAATTACGATGCATTACATGTACTATATCTAGATTTTCTTCAGTTATGTCAACGCCAATTTCTTCTTTAGCTTCTCTTACCATTGCTTCTTTAATTGTCTCTCCACCATCTAAATGTCCAGAAGGCAAAGAATATTTTCCATCTTCCCAGCCAGTATTAAATCTTCTCAAAAGTAAGACTTGGTTGTTCTTTACAAGTATTAAATAAACTGCTGCATGCAGTGAAAATTTATTTTTGCCCATACTTATTCCTCTTCAAAAATTCCTTTCACTTGGAAAAAACCGTTGTGGGTTGCTGATGCTTGGGAGAGGGCAATGTCTTGTGGTAGAGATGGTCGTGCTTTATCTTCTCGTAAGACGTTTTCTAGCCCGGTTACTTGGCTTGTTGGCTTAACATCTGAGGTGTCAACTTCTTCTAGTTTTTTGATATAGTCCAGGACTTGAGAAAGTTGAGATTCAAATTTTTTGATTTCTTCTTCTTTAAGTGGCAGGTTGGCTAGTTTTGCAACATGGGTAACGTCAATTTTCATCTGGCAACCTATTATATCTTAACGCCCAAACGTTTCGCAATGAATTGCTTAGCTTTTTGCTCTAATGTGTCATCAAGTGGCGTTAGCTGTATTGCTTCTTTATATTTTTTCTCCAGTGCCGTCTTTATCAAAAAGTCAGCCAGGTTTGGATTTTTAGGCAAAAGTGGCCCATGAAAATAGCTGCCAAGTGCATTTTTATAAATGGCTCCTTCTGTTGTATCTTCTCCATTATTTCCATATCCTTTTACTACTTTTGCCAGTGGTTTTATATTGTCTCCTAGATACGTTCTTCCTCCATGGTTTTCAAAACCTACTAAAATAGTATCGTTCGAGCTTGTCGAGAACTGACTTCTCGACTCTCCTTCGACAAGCTCAGGATCGCTCGAAGAATAAAAACTTGGTGTTATGTTTTCTACACGAACAGCAATATCTCCAGTAAGTCGTTTAACAGTATTCCCGGGGTGTATGGTATGCAGGTCAAATACACCAAGTCCATCAATTATTGTTCCGTCTGCATCTTTATAGTACTTTCCTAAGAATTGATATGCTCCACAGATATAAAGTCCTGGTATTTCATCTTCAATCATAGACGCAAGTATTTTGCCTTTTTCTTTTTTCAGGTCTTGGGCCACAATTTCTTGCTGGACGTCTTGAGCACCTCCCATAAAAAGCAGATCACAAGAGAGAAGTTCTTTTGCAGGAGTCTCAACAGAAATAGGTTTTATTTTTACATTGATGCCTCTGTCCAGACAACGCTTTTCAAGGGTAAGGACATTGCCACGGTCTCCATAAGTACTCATAAGGTCAGGATATAACCAGCCAATTGTTAAGGTATAGTGATTTTTGTTTAATGTATCATTTTTTTTCATAATATTTTTCTTCCCGTAATTATTTTTCTTACTTCAAGCATGGCAGAGTAGGTGCAGAGAATGTAGAGAGTTTCATTCTCTTTTATTTTCTTAAGTGATTGTGTGACGGCTTTTTTGAGATCTTCCTCAATTTCAAATTTTGGATTTTGCATTTCGGATTTTTGCTCGTATTTTATCCGTAGTCCCATATCATAGGCTCTATCTCCTGAAATAAAAAGGTGTTGGGTGTGGGGTAGGAGTTTATTAAAATCTACATCCCAAATCCAGGAAATATCTCGTCCATCAGGAATTCTGTCATTTAAAAGCAACAAAACAGTTTTTTCTTTTCCTGGACTATCCAGTACTGCTTCAATTGACTGGTTAAATCCTGTTGGATTTTTAGAAAGTAGGACTACTACATCTTTGCCTTTATAGTTGATATGTTCTTGTCTGCCAAATGCAGGCTTGAAAGAGGGTAGAATACCAGCGATAGTATCAGTAGGAATATCAAAAAGAGTATGAGCAGTAAAAGCAGCAGCTTGGGTATTGTACATATTATATTTTCCTAGTAATACTTTTGGTAGATTTTTAAGAACAGTAATCTTTTCCCGTTTGTGCCCACAGTTGGGGCATACAAAAATGCCCATGTGAGAATAAGAAGTTTTTAAGAAGGAAAGTCTTGTTTTGCAGTTAGGGCAGTAGAGAAAATCAACGTCATGGGAAAGCTCTTTTTTGCTCATTTCTTTTTCATCTATACCAAAGAAGTGATAGGCAAGTCCTGATTTTTTTGCCAGGTAGCTTAGTTGTGGATCATCACCATTTGCAATAAGCATTGTTTTTTTAGGTAATTTTGCAAACGCTTTCCTCCATTTATCAATAATGGTATTTAGCTCTCCATATCTATCTAATTGGTCACGGAAAAGGTTTAAAAGCAGAATTGCGTCAGGATGCATTTGTCCCAAGACATGAGGGAGCGCGTTTTCATCTGTCTCAAAAAGAGCAACATCATACGGTATAGTCCCTGTGCTATCTGCATGCGTAATAAGACTGGAAGCAAGACCATTTTGTAAATTAGCACCAGACCTGTTTTGAAATACCCTGATACCATTGTTTTCCAGTAAAAAACGAAGCAAAGTTGCCGTAGTTGTTTTGCCATTTGTCCCAGCAATTAAAATTACTTTTACTTTGTTTTTCTCAAGCATTTGGGTAGTGAACTGTGGGTTGAGCCTAAGGGCAATGTGTCCTGGCCAGGTAGAACCAGCACCAAGATTCAGTGTTTTGGCAGTACGGGAAATGAGTTTTGTAATCCAAATAATACCAATATTTATGTACATAGACTTTTTTATTATACGCTATAACGATTTATTTATAGAGAGCGGAGTATTCTGATACGTTCTTCTACTGGAGGATGAGTGCTAAATAAATTTACGAGCCATGATGTTTTTCTCTCTCCTGTTTTAAATGGATTTTCAATATATAAGTGAGCAGTAGCATTACTCGCTTGTTTTAGGGGATGAGGATCAGTAGCTATTTTTGCCAGTGCATTTGCCAGTCCATCAGGATAACGAGTCAGAAGTGCTCCGTCAGCATCTGCTAAGAATTCTCTTCTTCTTGAGATAGCAAGCTGCAATAGCGTAGCAGCAATAGGTGCAAGGATAGCTGCAACAAGCGCAAGGATAGCAAAAATACCGCTTCCTCCTCTTCTGTCGTTATTTCCACCTAACCACAAACTGCGTGTGAAAAAATCAGCAAGTATGGCAACCATGCCTACTAAAATTGCCACGACTCCCATGAGCCTGGTATCGTAATTTTTAACATGTGACATCTCATGTGCAATAACTCCTTCCAATTCCTCATCTTCCAGTCTCTCAAGTAATCCAGTGGTAGCAGCAACTACTGCGTGTTTAGGGTCTCTGCCGGTTGCAAACGCATTGGGAGAAGGGTCTTCTATCACATACACTTTTGGCATAGGAAGGCCTGCCGCAATTGCCATATTTTCAACACTGGTGTACAAATCTCTGTATTCTTCTTTATTTGCTGGTTTTGCACCAGAAATGGAAAGCACAATTTTATCTGAATAGTAATAAGAGATAAAACTAGTGATGCCGGAGATAATAAGCCACACGCCTGCAAAGGAAAGGCCATATCCTAATGCTCTTCCAATGATGTAGGAGACTGTGCCGACAAAAAGGATGAAGAAAATTAAGATAAAAAGTGTTTTTCTTTTGTTGGAGGAAATTGCGCTGTAGGCTGTCATGTTCTTAGAAGCTTACCTTTACCGGCTCTTTTTCACCTTCTTCAGCTTCAAAAAATTCTGTCTCAGTGAAATTAAATTGTTTGGCAATAAACATAGCTGGGAATTGCTGTATTTTAGTGTTGTACGCAAGCACATTTGAGTTATAGAACTGGCGGGAGTAAGCAATTTTATTTTCTGTATCAGTCAACTCATCCTGCAAATCAAGAAAATTTTGACTAGCTTTAAGATCTGGGTAGTTCTCCGCTACTGCAAAGAGCGATTTTAAGGTATCGGTGAGCATATTATTTGCCTCAGCCTTTTCATGCGGGCTTTTTGCTTGCATCAGGCTTGCTCTGGCATTCGTAACATTTTCTAACACGCTTTTTTCATGTGTTGCATATCCTTTTACTGTCTCAACAAGATTGGGAATGAGGTCTGTTCTTCTTTTTAGCTGTACATCAATACCACTCAGCGCTTCTTTGATTCTTTCTCTTAAAGTGACAAGGGAGTTGTAGGTAAGCCAGAGATAGAGGATAAGTACAAGAATGATCGCAATGATGACAATGAGTACAATATCCATGATCTAAGATTTATTCTCCCATACTTATGAAGGGGTGTCAATAAGGCTAGTTAATGAGTTGGAAGGTATGAATTAAGAATTACGAATTAGGAATTAAGATGAGATTCAGGATTTATGATTCAAGATTCAGGAATGAAAGGAAACAGTAAACAGAGAACAAGCGTTTAGCGGATAGGGTTTAGCGTTTAGAAAAGTTACTAAAACCAATACAAATATGTCATCCTGAACTTGATTCAGGATCCATAAGAGAAGCGGTTTTTGGTAAAGGTTACACAGCCAGTATCGATTAAGGGTTATGTCTAGTGTAAAACAAAAAAATACAAATGGATTCCAAATTAAATTTGGAATGACAGGCTTTAAAGGAATGAAATTACCTTAAACGTTTTTAGATTTACGTTTTAGTTTTGCGCTTTGCATTTTAAGTTTCTTTTTATACTTAATTCTTACTTCTTAATACTTAATACTGATTTTAGCTTTTTATCCACTCTTCTAACTTGTCATAGGGGAGTGTGTTGAGGATATCTTCTTTTGTGCACCAGCCTCTTCGGGCTTCGGCTACTCCATAGAACATATTATCCATGTGTGAGGCTGCATGTGCGTCTGTGTCTATTACAAATTTTACCCCTTTTTCTTTTGCAGTCTTGACCATAGTATCAGGTAAATCGAGTCTACTTGGCCACGCATTTATCTCAATAGCGATATTTCTCTTTGCGCAAAAATCATATATTTTTTCCCAGTCAGCTTCATATCCAGGTCTTTGATTGAGTATCCTTCCAGTTGGGTGGGCAAAGATTTTTACTTTTGGATGGTCTAGTCCTGAAAGAATTCTTCTTGTCATTTCCTCCTCATTCATAGAAAAAGCACTATGGATAGACACAATTGCAGCATCAAGTAAAGAAAGTTCTTCATTATTTAATGCAAGACTCCCATTGGATAAAATGTCAATTTCTAGTAAATTTATTACTCGAATATCTTTATTACTCTTTTTAATTTGTTCAATATATTCATTTCTTTTCAGCAAAATGTCATAAATTTGCTGGTGAGTATGATTGCCAATACTTGGGTTATGTTCTGAAAAGGCAACATAGGTATATCCTAATTCTTTTGCTTTGTTGATAATATCCTGCATAGAGTCTTTTCCTAAGTCATGGCTAGGCTCTATAGGGTAGTTGGAGTGGATCTGCAGATCTCCTTTTATATCTGATAATTCAACAAGTTTGGGTAATTTGTTTTTGCTTGCTAACTCTATTTCTCCTTCAGCTTCTCGCATCTCTGGAGGAATCCATTCAAGTCCTAGGTAATTATAAAATGCTTCTTCTTTGGAAAAAGTAACAAGCTCTTGGTCTTTTTTTCTTTTTATCCCATACTCAGATAAAGATAAGCCTTTTCTGAGTGCGTATTCACGTAAGTCTACATTATGTTGTTTGGAACCAGTAAAGTGCTGCAGGAGTGATCCAAAACTTTCTGGAGGTTGTACCATCAGATCTACTTGTTTGCCACCGGCAGTAAGCAGGGATGCAGTTGTCGTACCTTTTTCAACAATGCGTTCTGCATGAGGGTATTTTGTAAAGTATTCCAGGACTTTTTCAGGATGCTTGGTTGCTACTGCAATATCTACATCACCAATAGTTGATTTCATCCTTCGCAAACTACCTAAAGGATAGGCCTCTACCACATCTGGCGATTGTTTTAGATACTCCAAAACATGCTGTGCTATCTCAAAAGCAAAAGGGAGTACCATACGTGTGGTTTTAGTTTTACCAAGCCTGAATTCTGCAATAGCCCGCAGAATATCTTTTTCTGACTTTTCTCCAAATCCTTCAAGTTCTGCAATTCGTCCTTCTGTTGCCAAACGCTCTACATCATCTATCACTGTGTCTGGATTTTGCAAATGAAAGTGTTTGATTATTTTATATGCTTTTTTAGGTCCAAAAGAAGGTACATCAAGAAGCGGGAAGAGAGAGGCAGGAATTCCTTTCATCACGTCCTCAAAATGGGCTACTTTTCCAGTAGATAACAGTTCCGTAATATGACCTTTTATAGAGGGACCTACGCCAGGAATGGTGCTTTTTTTGTTTTCACTGATAATATCTTTTAGCTGAATACTTGATTGTTCTATAGCATCAGCTGCTCTTTGGTACGCGATGATTTGAAACTTATATTGCTGCTCATCTTTTATGCTATAGGCTACAGCAACGTGTCTTAAAAGTCGTGCTATTTCTGTATTCGTGATTTCATGTCTCATTTGGGTTGATTTTATACTAGCAAATAGTTGACTACCATTCAATTATTTGCTACGATACAGCGTAACCACGGTGAAGTGGGGGCGTAGCTCAGTTGGTTAGAGCGCTTCCCTGTCACGGAAGAGGTCGCGGGTTCGAGTCCCGTCGCTCCCGCCAACACTTCATCTTTCCTTTCAAATCTTCTGCCCAGAAGGAGGTGTAAAAAAACGTGCCACAAAGAAAAAGTTCAAAAACTACTACAACCAAAGCAACAAGAACCGCCAAAGCTGTAAAAGCAGAAAAAGGTACTAATGGATTGCGCCTCCCACAAATAAATGTAACTCGGTCTTATACTAGCCTTATTTATGGAGTAGTCGCTGTTATTATTCTTTTCTTGCTTATTTATGCAGGAGTAAAGGCTTTATCTCAAAGAGATAACAATATCACTGAAGAAGGAGCCAATACCCAGCAAGAACAGCAAGCTGGAGAACAAGGTGTATACACTGTAAAAGAAGGTGATACCCTTTGGTCAATTTCAGAAAAAGAATATGGAACCGGATACAATTGGACAGAAATTGCAAAAGCAAACAAACTCCAAAATCCGGGAGATATAGAAAAGGGTCAGAAATTGACTCTTCCTGAAAAGGCAAAAGAGGAAGCAGAAGTTGCAAAAGCTCCTGCTACTCCAACTCCTACCGCAGCACAAGAACCAGAGAAAGAGCAGACAACTGCTGACAAAATTACCGGAGATACTTACAAAGTGCAGCAAGGAGAGTTTCTTTGGGAGATTGCAGTACGAGCATATGGTGATGGATACAAGTGGGTAGATATTGCAAAAGCAAATAATCTAGTCAATCCTGACGTTATTCATACCGGAAATGTACTCAAACTTCCACGATAACAAACGCCTGCCCCGTTTAAGAACGTTTTTAAAAAGTTAGATCTTTGACGTCAGAGAAATTAGGTAGCATGTAGAGGTGGTTTTCTTCCTCTCTACCTAATAACACATGTGATAATATATCTGCTGTAGTATTTGGTGGGTAAAGATTACGGCTTTGTTCTCCAGAGGGAGAGCAAAAAACACATTTTGGTTTTACCCTCCAAAACTACGCAGGTGTAGAGCAATCATTTGTTTTTCTGATACTTCCTTAAATAAGGAAAACATAACAGTTCCCCATACTCTAAAAAGCACTTCATGAGCAATGTTACAATATCCAAAACATTTGATAAAATAGAGCTAGTTTATTCTAGAGAACTATTTGAAAGTATGCGGGGTTAGTACACCGGTAGTATGCTACCTTCCTTCGCCGAAAACAAAGTATTCAGGCGAATCCGCCAAAATAAGAACACAGTGAATTTTTGGCGGACAAGGTATAAAATGAAGTTATGTATTATACATATGTCCTTCTTTGTACTGATACAAAAAGAAAACGACAAGAATTCTATACTGGATTTTCAGAACAACTCCCCAATCGTTTAGAAGACCATTTTACCAGTAGTGTTAAAACTACTAAAACATTTGATAGAATAGAGCTGGTTTATTACGAAGTGTGCTTCAATAAGAAAGACGCTTTATTGAGAGAGAAGCAGTTAAAAACAGGGTTTGGTAGAGGGTATGTGAAGAGAAGAATAGAGAATTATTTGAAAGGCATGCGGATGTAGTTCAGTGGTAGAATGTCTCCTTCCCAAGGAGAAGGTCGCCGGTTCGAATCCGGTCATCCGCTCCAATTGACAGTTATTTACAATAATTTACAAAAAGCTAGCATAAAATATGTTTGATCCATTTTCAGGTCCTGTATTAGTTAGGGGTGCAGTAATTGCAAAAGAGGGTGATACCTTGATCATTAAGTTCCAACAATCTAGTGCTTTTTGGGATGAGAGTGATATTGGTGATTTGGGTAAAAACTTAGCATTGCAAGGTGTACAGGATTCAAATGACTTCAGAATTGGTGATACTATAATTGCTCAGGGGAGCGTCAAGCAGAAAGGAGTATTATCTACCACTCAAGTATCTCAAAATCACTTTCAGCCTTTTGGTATTGACTGGCGAATAACAGCATTTACAGCTTTAGTTTTAATAGCATCTTTGTTAGCGTTATTTATTTATAAGATTTTTAAGAAAAGAAAACTACTTCTTTTAAATACGAATGAAAAATCTTAATTAAGTGCATCAAAATAGTTTTCTATTCTAAAATGGTTTTTCAAAACATTTAACTGTAAGATTGAATTAGGAGTAAGTGACATGCAGATTATCGATATATACAAAAAATTTGGTATACCACCAAACTTACAAGAACACATGCTTAGGGTGTGTTCCATTATTGAGTACCTTCATCAACATTGGATAGGAAGTGCTGTTGTTGATTGGGATCTAGCAAAAAGAACTGCGCTGCTCCATGATTTGGGAAATATTGTTAAATTCGATTTCGACAAACATCCAGAACTCTTAGGTAAAGAGCAGAGAAATATTGAATATTGGAGGAGAATCCAAATCGATATTGTTCAAAAGTATGGAGCAGATGATCATGAAGCAACAAAAAAAATGCTTATTGAATTAGGCGTTGATAACGAATCTATAGGAATAATACTCAACAAAAGTTTTGGGAACTCTGTGGAGACAAAAAGTTCAGATAATTGGAATCTCAAAATTTTGTATTACGCAGATCTGAGAACTTTGCCGTTTGGAATAGGTTCTTTAGAAGACAGAATTTCTGACGTAAAAGAAAGAATGCCTAAGTATACAAGCAGACCTGATTTTGAAGATTTGGTGGATTCGTGCAGAGAGATAGAGAACCAATTACAGCAGAATATAGATATCCCAGTAAGTGAAATTAATGATAATAACGTTGCAATTAATAAAGATTTCTTGGGTTTAACTCTTTGAATCTTTTCGTTTTCAAGTGATGCATAAGAGCCTTTAACTTCAGTTTTAAATCAGGAGTGATATATCAAATAGGTTCAAGCAAATTACGCACTTTCGCTCAAAAGAAGACAATCTTACTCAGCGGAGTCATTTATTCACTAAGAAATTTTTTCAACATTAGACTAAGTACTACAGTAGTGGGTCTTTGTTTTTTATTGTCTAGAGTGAATCTACTTCAGAAGAACCAGTATATATTGAAGAATACAAGTCGAAGTTTTACAATGAAAACATGAACAACATAGAAAATGCTCCTGAATCTCCTGAAGTTCCTCAACGTCCTGTTAGGTCTTTTAAAACCTCTAAGGGTTCGATTTATACCTATGATGAAGATAGAAAAACGACCAGGTTTAAAACAGCTACTGGTGAGCAACACATGAAACAAGATATTACTGTATTTGTCGATTTAACGCCTGAGGAAGATCAAGAAGTAAATAACGCATATCATCATATCTATAAAGAATATGAAGGATCAAAAGTGTATGTTTTAGAAAGACAACAAGATAATACACCTAGGATTATAAGAGATATTACTGATGTGAAGGATCCTGAACGACTTTATCTTGCTGTATTCAGAAACGGTGAGAGATGTTCCTTGCTTAAAAAAGCTTCTCTTTCGCCTATAGTGGGTTACCACGTTTTTGACTCTAGACATTTTGAGAAAGACGGTCAGTGGTATACAGAGAGACATTTGGGACATAAGGTTGCAGAAATTGAGTACGAATAAGAAATTGATTGTAAAAACTACCTAATTCAAGGTGACAACCATTTTTCTGAAAAAGTTAAAGATTTAATGTTTTTCAAGAACAGGAAATGAAACGATTAAAAAATAATTTTTCCTTAAGGGACCTCCAACAGCACATTTTAGAAAGTGGAATTGAGCGTGGCTTTGACAAGCTCAGTGCAGCACAGAGATGTCTGATGCTAGGGGAAGAAGTAGGTGAATTATTTAAGAGTGTTAGA
Organism: uncultured Gammaproteobacteria bacterium; assembly: GCA_964427615.1. Classification (GTDB taxonomy): domain Bacteria; phylum Patescibacteriota; class Microgenomatia; order Levybacterales; family GWA1-39-11; genus CAYRUR01. The sequence continues at coordinate 92,923 of CAYRUR010000004.1, forward strand.
AAATATGAAAAAATTAAGATAGATAATAACTCCAAAGTTGACTCAATTGAAGATGAGTTGTCTGATGTATTAAAACAAGTCTGTGCTGTAGCTAATTATTTTAAAATTGATTTAGAAAAGGCTTTTATACAAAAGGAAGAAAAAGATAACGGTAGATGGAAAAAATAAAGATATTAATTTGCTTTGGGTAATTAACAAAGCAATATGGCATGATAATGCATGCACTCAGGAATTGGAAGAAAAGTCGGGACAAATTAGTCTCATAAATAGAGTAGATGCATTTTCCTATTTGTTATACTTAATCCATGAATGATTATGATCCAAATTATGTACCCAAAAAGTCTTTTGCCTTAGTTGGGCAAAAAGCAATTATTATCAATAAAGATAGTAAAATCCTTGTACTGCAGAGATCAGAGAAAATAGGTGGGGGTGGTAAATGGTCTCTTCCAGGTGGAGCTCTTGAATTTAGTGAAAACCCTTACGAATCTATAAAACGTGAAATTAGAGAAGAAGCACAGCTAGAAGTTACAGGCATGAAGCCATTTCACATAAAATCTTATGTCACTAATGATAAGGATTTTGTAGTCATTATCGGGTATCAATGTAAAGTGCTTTCAGAGAGTGTAGTATTGAATTGGGAACACACTGACTTTAAATGGTTAGAGAAAAAAGAAGTGCTTTCTTTAGACTTAACAGATGATGCAAGATTTTTTGTTCAGCATTTTGATATTTAAGTGTCAAAGGGAAGCTTATTTTTAATGTAGAAATATAAGAAAATGACAAAAATAGTTGTATTTAGTGGTCCACCAGGGGTTGGGAAAAGTACTCTCAGTTATAAATTAGCTCAAAAAAAAGGTTGGGCTCTTATAACTAAAGACAGTATAGATCGTTCTCTGGAAAAAGAAGGTGTTGTAAATGGACGGGCTGGATATGAAGTTCTTTTAGGACTTAGTAAGTTAAATCTTCAGAATAAAGTCTCAGTGATTCTAGATGCTGTTTTTACTACAGATTCACTACGAGAACAAATTATCTCAATTGCAGAAGAAGCAAAAGTAGAATTATATTTCGTTGTCTGTATATGTTCTGATGAGAAGATATGGAAAGAAAGAGTAATGCAACGGCCAGAAATGGTTGAAGGATGGACTCCTGCTGATTGGGAGGAGGTACAAAGAGTTCAGAGGAACTATGACAGTTGGTCAATGCCACATCTCCAACTTGATTCAGTAGATTCTTTAGATGATAATTTTAAGAAGCTTCTTGACTATGTCGAGTACGAAAGTATTTCAGTTAGTAGCGTAGATAATCAGAAAAAAACCTAATAAAAGTCATAAAAAATATGGATAATTGTGTATTTTGTAAAATGATCAAAAGAGAAATTCCTGCTCATATTATTGATGAGAATGATTTAGTAATTGTGCTTACTTCTTTAGAAAATCATCCTTTGGTTATCCCTAAAAGACATATTAAAGATGTATACGAATTGGATAAAGTTAGTGGTGCAGCAGTAATGGAAGAGGCTGTAAAAATAGCTAAAGCAGTTAAGAAAGCCCTAACGTGTGATGGAATTAATTTAGTCCAATCAAATGAATCAGCAGCGGGACAAGAAGTTTTTCATTTTCATTTACATATTAAGCCAAGATGGAAAAATGATAACGTAAGACTGTATTGGGAAACAGAACCTGTAGACTCAAATACAAGAAAAGAAACGACTGAAAAAATTAAGGCTTCTCTTTAGAAATTTAAATGGTTTTATCAAAGTTTTTTATTTATAATTATCCTCAATGAAAGAAGATTTTGTTTCGCATATAAAAGCAATATTTCAAATATCTCAAGAGGCGATAGCTGGTCCGGCTCTGTTTGAAACAACTGGTGCAGTGAATGCTAAAGGTGAGCTTTCAATAGGCATGGATGTTAGAATAGAAGAACTTATTATTGAGTACATAAAAAAGCATAATCTACCGGTAAATATTTTTTCAGAAGAGCAAGGGATAGTTGCATTTCGTCCAGACCCAAAATTTACGGTTGTTTTTGATCCTCTTGATGGAAGCACAAATTATAAAATAGGAAAAAATATACTTCCCTTCGGAACATTGGTAGCGGTTTATAAAGGGCTAGATCCCAAACTTGAGAATATCATAGCAGCAGGTGCAATTGAATATACCAGGAATATAGCTTGGTTTTTTGATGGAGAAAAAACGGTAGATTCAGAGGGAAAGCCTGTTGAGCTAAAAAGTGATTGGCCCATAGACCCTTCTACACCTGTATATCTGGATCTCTACTACAAGCAAGGCTATGATATATACCAACCACTTGCACAGCAAATATTCGTGAGAAATACTGGCTCTACCATTGGTAATCTTTCCTATGTACTATCAAATGTTGCAGCAGGACTAGGTGGCGTGTGTATGCGAGCAGAAGAAATAGGAGCAGTATATGCACTTATAAAAGGAGCAAAAGGAATAGCTGTAAATCATGAAGGAAAAGACTTAGGAGCAGAAAAGTTTAATACTGAGACCGTTTATCCCATACTTGCCGGTAGTCAGAATGTAATTGATTTTTGTGTGTTAAAGGTAAATTAAAAATGATAAATCCAATCATAACTAAGCTGAACTACACATATAAAAAGCCTGATATGGAAGTTTGGGTGCTGAATATAGATGATATTCCCCTTGATAAAGGAAAAATACAAGATCAACAGATTGTCCATTTTGCACCAAAAAGCATTGGTGGAAATCATAAACATCCACGAACAGAATGGTTTATTGGTATTGGTGATTTAGCTTTACTCTGGTTGGATGAAAAAAATCAATTACACGAAGAACATATGCACCCGAATGGACAGATTTTACTTATTGAAGTTCCGCCTTTTTTACCTCATGCAGTTATAAATAAATCAGAAACTCAAAACGCTGTTTTATTCGAATACGCTGATGGAAAGATGAAGGATGTGGAGCGAGTGAGTGTGTTATAAGTTAGTTTTTGGATAATTTAGCAAAAGTTTTTAGGAATTTATATTTAATCCTCCATCGAAATTCCCTCGAGTGCGTCAGCACAGGGATGAAGAGTATCC
>CAYRUR010000005.1:0-92510 GCA_964427615.1 uncultured Gammaproteobacteria bacterium
TTTGTTTGAATTAACTTAAATCCCCGACCGTAAGGTCGTGGGTTGTTTTTTAAACCAAATGAAGAAATTGACGAAGCAAAGTATTTTGCCTACAAGGATCTTCCTAAAATGCTTCCCTGCTGTGATGCAAAAGCGAAAGATGCATATATTGAATCTGATAGTGTTTTGTTGAGATAAAATTTGTATTAAAAAGTTAGAGATTTTTGCTGTAATAATAGTTATTAGAGATGTAAAAAATACAAGTAACCGACGAAAGCAGAAAGAATTTTCTTTTCTCAAATCATTGTAACTACTCTAAGTAAAGTGCTCAATAAAATCTATAAGAATTTAAGAAGTTAATGATGTTTGAGTAGCATTCTTACTTACAAGATGATCAATTGTAGCTAAACTTAACAGTTTAAACTTTCTGTTATTAAATTCAACGATTGTTACAGAACATTCTTTTATAACAGAATCAAGATTGTCAATGAATTTATCATAGGTATTATTTAGTTCTGTCTCAGTAAATACATTTCTTAAAAAATCTATAATTGCTCCTCCATGAGTAATAAGTACGAGGTTTTTTACGGAATTTTCTTGTATTTGATCCTTGATGACTGCTTCAATTCTGAAACCTGTTTTTCTAGAGGAGTCTCCGGAAATTGGTACGTAATCTCTATCGATGTTTGTTTTTACCCATTCTTCAATAAAATCCTCAAAGGTTTGGTCTTTTTTATCTCCCCAATTCATTCTTTCTCTTAGTCTTTCATCTACTTTATAATCGACGTCTAGTTTTTTGCAAATGACTTTAGCTGTTTGTCGAGTTCTAAGTAATGGAGAAGTAATTACTTTATCAATAGTTGATTGTTTAAGATGAATACCTGTATTGAGTGCTTGTTGTTTGCCTATTTCTGACAGAGGAGGATCTCCAGCAATTTTTTCTTTAATTCCATGTCTAACTAAGAATACTTTCATGTAAGTTATACTATCAGATTATTAAGAATAATTGTAGCTAGTTAGTAATAGCTTTCCATTTAGTTTTTATTTCAAGAAATGCCACTATCCCCAATTATCTTCAGTAACAGCATAACTTAAAAGATTCCTCTTACCCAACGTTTACTTAGCTATTATTCGTTTAATATCCTGAAACTTTACACTTTTACCTCAGATGAAAAGAATTGTTGTTTTCTTAATGATCATGGCCTTAAGCGTTATTATTGCCGGGAAAGAGACTCTATTTGCTGAGAGGAGACATGATGATTTTAATCGTGCTACTCCTAGGGTTTATGAAAAAGACTTTTCTCAGAGGCAGCAGCTTCCGTCAGAAGATATATCTTCACTCAGGCTTAATGCAAATGTTCTTACCAGAGAACATGGAGTACTAGCTTCTGTTCACTTACAGGACTTATATGATGGGAAAGATATATCCGCTTCTTCTCAGTTGCTTGAGGCAAATGGTCAACAATTAGCAGATGTTATGGGTTTGGCAGATAACCAGTCAAGAGAAGAATTTTTGCGTGTGTGGAGAAGTCATATAAGAGAATATGAAAATTACACAAGAGCGTTAAGAGAAGGAAATGATGGACAGAGGAGTCAAGCAAGACAAAATTTAGATAGTCTTTCAAATGAATTTGGAAATTTGACCAATAGTCTGATTCCTTCTATCTCTCCAGGTGAAGCCGCAGGGATGATGAGAGAGCATATAGCTATTACCTTGAGCATTGTAGATGCTCATGCACAAGGAAATACAACAGCAAAAGTAAATCAAATGAAAGCCGGGTATGATCAAGCAGGTAGGTTTGCAGACCGTTTAGTTTCTGGAATTACCCAAAGGTAAGAAGAGAATAGATCCTCATAGTGAATAATAAACCTTATAACTTATTCTTTTACAAAGCGGGGAACAGTACGTATACATACTTGTTCCCCTGCTTATAATTAGCTTGCTCACTTATACATTATTATTTTTTACTACGATGTGATTTTTTGCCTTTGTGAGCTTTCTCGTGATGACCAGCTTTTCCGCCCTTCATTCCTTCTGTTGCAAATTGATAGGTACTGGTACGAGTAATTTCCATGTCTTCTTCACCTATGTCAGCGTACTCATCACGTGTGTCCTGTGATCTTTCCTTTTGGGTAACTGTTTTTACATCAGAAGCATCATACTCATCAAAGAGATCAGCAACAGTAGAGGCTTGTCTATCATTTATTACTGGTACTGCCAGAAGAATTGCTCCTTCTTTTACTTGCGTTTGGTAGTGTTCTGCCTCTTCACGACTCAAACCAAGTCCTGTCAAAGCGCCGAGAAGTCCGCCTGCTGCTGCGCCTGTGGCTGCTCCTGATACAGTGGTAGCTGCTGCTCCACTCAGACCGAGTGCTGCTGCAATAGGTCCACCAATTAAGAGAGCTCCGAGTCCAGGAAGCACTGTGCCTGCAAGTAATCCTGCAATACCTCCGATGACTGCTCCTGTAGTAGCCCCTGAAACTGCGTCACTAGCTACATTTGCGCCTGTGTTCTCTCGCATATCTTCTGCTTCTCTACTGTCTTTCATGACAATAGAGATATCTTCAGGATCAAAGCCTTCTGTTTGAAGTTGTTCTATTACTGCTTCTGCATCTGAACGATTATCAAATATGGCAAATACTGTTTTTGTCATATACTTTTCACCTCCTTTTTTATAAGAAAATATATTAATTACTTATTTTTTTGTTTTTGACTTCGATTTGGTTGGAGTTGAACTTTTCTCTTTTGGTTGATTTTTTGCTTTTCCCCCTAATGCTCCCTGCATAGGTCCTCTTCCGAATTCAGGTATTATTGGGGTATTTACTTCTTCTATAGTTTCTACAAAAATAGCATCGACTTTTTGTGGTTTATCTTTTTTGCGGGTACGAGAGGTGGATTTTTTTTGTCTTTTTTTGGTCTCAAGAGGTTCATTAGTGGTGTTATTTATTACTTGTTCTAAAACATCATTTTTTTCTGCCTTTTCCAGCAAATCATGGGTTATCATATCTCCTCGTTTTGCTAGGATTTTATCTTTTTGTGAAAGAATATTGATGGTAAGATATTTGCCTACTGTGTCCTTTTTTCTTTTTTCCTCTTGAGCTCTTTTTTCTTGTTGTATTCTTTGTTGGGTTGTATCTTTTACTTCTGCTGCTCTCTCTTTTAGATTTTGTATAGACTCTTGTGTTTTTGGACTTTCTCTTACTTCCTCTATTTTTTCTTTTCCTTCTTCTGTTATTCTTTGTACTGCTTGTTTTGCTTGGCTAAGGAGAGATGGTGCTTCTTTTGCTGTTTTTTCGGTTGATTGACTTACCATGCCGACTGCGCCTTTTTTCCGTGCTTGTTTTTCAAACTCTTTTTCTGTGTATGCACTTACAATTATTGCATTCTGACCAACGGTAATAATATCATTAGGTTTGAATATTTTCTTTCCTGTACTTACATCTTTGAATGTGCCTTGTGATACTTCAAATTCTTGTACATTCCCGGTCTTTGTATCAAAAAGTAAATCGTCAATAGTACCCAGGTCTGTTCCATTTTCTGTGATGACTTTATCAGTGGTTAGGTAGTTTTCACCTTTTGCAATGCTGGCAACTTTTTGTTTTACCTCAGATGCTTTTTTGATTACATTTGGATTTTCAATAAGAACGGCATCTTCTCCAATGCTGTGTACATCTCTTATTAAAATGATCTGCGCATCAGAAAACCATCCACCTTCGTCAAGAACCAAGGCTTCAACTCGATTGGTGTTGGGATCATAGGCCACATCTTTTACTGTATGCTCTAATTGTTGTCCTTGTTGTATGGTGTATACGGGTAGCCCGATTACATGTGTTGCTTTTACTATCATATATGTCACCTCAGTTGTGTTGTGGTAGTCTTAATATTGCTTGGCGAACGAAAGAATGATTTATACACAAAAGAAAGAAGGAATCCTCCAGCGGCTGCACTAAGCAGCCCTTCTATAGTAAAGTTGATAGGTTGTATCTGAAAAAGAAGAACAGCTAAAAAGCCACCAATAAATGCTCCCACAATACCTGCTAAAACAGTGCCTGTTGCTCTACCTTTTACACCTGCAGAATCAAGGCCATGAACCATCAATCCTACAATAAGTCCGGATGCTGCCCACAGTATTATATTTAATAAAGAAATACCAAAAAATTGCATATTGCTGTCATCATAGAAGATGGATGTTAATAAGGCATAAGAGAATGATAAGATTCGGGAAAGGATACTATTACTTACTCCTAGTATCATAAAAAAATGTTTTTGGTGAATTCGCGGGAATTTTTGCAGATCTTGTGAAAATGTACCTTCTATGGGAGAAGAGTAAAGTGCTACAATGAGTATATGGATAACACACCTCTTGCTTGTCCTTCATGTAAAGCTACCATTTCTTCAACAGATTATTTTTGCTCAAATTGTGGAAAGAAGATAAAAAATAAGCCTTTATCTACTTCAGCCGGGAGCCAAACAGCGACTTACCTGATTAGTTTTTTCCTGCCTCCATTCGGATTATTTCGTGGTTTTAAGTATCTGAGACAAGAAGATGGAAAGTCAAAGGTGATTGGTATTATCGCATGCATCTTGACTATCATCTCTCTTACTATTTCTACTTCTCTTACACTGAATTTTGCTAATGCTCTTAATCAAGAACTCAATACTCAATTACAACTGTATCAGAATTTAGGGTATTAAGCATAGAGCGTTTAGCGTATAGCGTTTAGTTTTGGCGATAAAACAGGCGTCATTGCGAGTGCACACGAAGCAATCCTGTTGCCAACAGAGATCGCCACAGTCGCTAGCGCTCCTTCGCGATGACGATAAGCTTTAGAATTTCGAATTTAGTGCTTAGAATTTAAGCTACCTTTCCTCATTTTCTCCCTTTATTTTTAGCAATTCTGGTGGTACTATTTTAGATGTGAATATTTTTGATGAATCAGTTGCGTTACATGAAAAGCTAAAAGGGAAACTGGAAGTGAGTCCCAAAGCAAAGATAGAAAACGCACATGATTTGTCTCTTGTCTATACACCTGGCGTTGCCCAAGTCTGCCAGGAAATTGCTGATAATCCCCAAAGAGCTTATGATCTAACCATGAAAAACAATAGTGTGGCTATTGTCTCAGACGGTTCTGCTGTTCTAGGACTGGGTAATATTGGACCCACAGCAGCGATTCCTGTTATGGAGGGTAAAGCTATTCTTTTTAAAGAATATGCTGATATTGATGCATTTCCTATCTGTGTGGCTACCCAAAATACGTATGAGATTATCAGTCTTATTAAAAATATTGCGCCTGTATTCGGTGGTATTAATTTAGAAGATATTGCAGCCCCTCGTTGTTTTGAAATAGAACAGGCCTTGCAGGATATTGGTATTCCAGTATTTCATGACGATCAACACGGTACTGCTATTGTACTTTTAGCAGCACTAATTAATGCTGCTAAATTAGCAGGTAAAGAGCTGACTGATTTGAAAGTAGTTATCAATGGTGCTGGTGCTGCAGGGACTGCTATCGCAGAATTATTACTCTGTGTCGGACATGACCCTCGAGTATGTCAGCCTGTGAAAGAGACACTTATTTGTGATTCAAAAGGAATTATTTCCTCCAATCGTCTAGATATAGAAAATAATCCAGTGAAAATGAAACTAGCACGTATTACTAATAGAAGAAATGTTGAAGGGACACTGGCTGATGCTTTAGTAGATGCAGACGTATTTATAGGGGTAAGTACCGGAAATATATTAGATGCAAAAATGATTCAATCAATGGCAGAAAAACCAGTCATTTTTGCTATGGCAAATCCAACTCCTGAAATAATGCCTGAGGAGGCATACAAAGCAGGAGCCTTTATTGTAGGTACGGGAAGAAGTGATTTTCCAAACCAAGTAAATAATGTATTGGCTTTTCCTGGGGTTTTTCGCGGTGCTTTAGATGCAAAGGCAACTGTTATTACCAATGGTATGAAGATTGCTGCTGCTTTTGCGTTGGCTGAAAGTATTGAAAACCCAACAGTCGATAAAATTCTTCCCTCTCCACTGGATAAGGCAGTTGCCAAAAAAATTGCAGAACGAGTAAGTAAGATCTATCAACAGGAGAAAGAGATTCTGGCAGCCGTGTAGAGTATTTTAAAAAGATTAAGAAACGCTCTTAAAATAGTTCTCTTTTATCTTTAACCAATAGTCTTCTTGTCTGCATACGTTTTTTATATCTTCTTTGTTGGCAAGTAATGTTTTTACTGCTTCTTCTAAAAACACTCGATTTTGAGAACCCTTTACTAGAATAATGGCGTTTTCAATCGTATTATTTTTTACATATGCTCCTAAAGCGCGTGAATCAGAAAACCATTTTGCTTCTTTGATGTGTTTCTCTTTTTCTAATGAGGGAATAATGTATTTTTTTGTCTCAGGTCCTACACAGTAGACATAATCAGCAGTATTTGCAATGACAGGTAGAAGTGCTTCGTGTTCTATTTTCGATTCATTTCCCAACTCGTTCATATCTCCAAAAAGGAAGACAACTGGTCTTTTCGTCTTTTTTTTGAGTTGCTCGACAAGTTGTAAAAAAGAGTTGGTAGCATCTTTTGATGCATTGTAAGAGGAATCAATAATCACGGTGTTTTTCTCTCCATTAAAAAGAGAAGATCTTCCTTTTGGTAAATTGAAGTTTTTTTCCAACTCATTTTTAATTTGTGGTAAATCCATCCCTAGCTCTAAAGCTGCAATAATAACGGGGGCAAATGTTTGCTGATACACCTGCGGAAGGAGCATCTGCGCAAAATGTAAGTGTAACTTTTTTTCTGCATTATTGTGATGTATGGTAAAAGTAAAATCTGTTCCTTCTAAAGTTGGAGTGTAAGATTGATAACTTATGCTATTTTTTGTATCTGTACCAAAAGAAAAAAGAAGGGCATCACGTTTTGAAAAATGGGAAAGTGCTTTTTTAAGGTAAGGATCATCGGCATTGTAGATACTAATATGGGCGTTAGACTGGGTAATAATTTTTGTATCTTCCTCTGCAATTTTAGTAATAAGATACTCAAGTCTTTCTTTTTCAGTCATTGTCCTTTTAGGCATTAATGTCTCAAATTGTTGAGTATGAGTTGCTGAAACATTTAAAGAAATTGCCATTTTTGGTTTGGCGATACTGAGAAGGTATTCCATGTTTTTAGGTGGATACGGTGCATCAATACCCATTTCAAGGATGAGGTATGAGGCGCCTTTTAAATGAAACAGTCCCAAAGGGGCTTTTAAAAGCATTTTTAACCAGTCTTTTGTTGTATATCCTTTTACATCAACTCCTAATATGCCTAGTGGTATGCCTGTCTCTGAATTTCCTTTTATCATTTTTACTGGTATGTGATTTTTTAACACTGCATAGAGGGCGTTGCGACAAGAAGACTTTCCAGCAGATCCTGCAATGCCAATAATATAAGGATTAAAAATGAAGAGGGAGATTTGGGCAAGTGTCTTGATATAGGTGAGCAAAAACCATTTTAAAAAAGTGTTCATAGGGATAGAATGTTCTTTGATGAAGTAGTATTAATTATGTTTTTCTTCTCGCAATTATTATATCTGATATTATCTCTGTTTTTCTTATAAAAATCAAAAATAGCGCTTTACAGTAAAAGTATTACTGAAAGTGTTACAATGTTGATATGAAAGGAAAGGTACAGGTAGGTATTCTTTTTGGTGGAAGGTCTGTAGAACATGAGGTGTCTTTGCAGTCAGCAAAAAATATAGTCCAAGCTCTTGATAAAAACAAGTATGAGGTAATACTTATTTATATCGATAAAAAGGGTATTTGGTATTTGCAAGAATCTTTTTCTACTAATGAAAATAGTGCAGTTTCTATTATTCCTGGACAAAACTGTATTGTAAGTGAAGGTGTTGCAAGGGCGGTAGATGTGATTTTCCCTGTTTTGCATGGTACCAATGGTGAGGATGGATCTGTACAGGGATTACTGCAAAGCATGAACATTCCATGGGTAGGAACAGGAGTATTGGGTTCTGCTGTTGGGATGGATAAAGATGTAGCAAAACGCTTGTTGAAAGAAGCGGGAATCCCAGTTGCTCCCTTTGTTACTTTCAAAGAAAAAGACAAGGATAGTATCTCATTTAAAACATTGGAAAAAGAACATGGGCTTCCTTTTTTTGTAAAACCTGCAAATTTAGGCTCCTCTGTAGGAGTACATAAAGTAAAGACAAAAGAAGATTTGCAGAGTGCTATTGAGGACGTATTTGCTTATGACAATAAAATTATGTTTGAAACATTTATTCAAGGACGAGAAATTGAGTGTTCAGTTTTGGGAAATGAAACACCAATTGCGTCTCTTCCCGGTGAGGTTATTCCTGTTGGTCATGAGTTTTATACCTATGAGTCAAAATACACAGATGATGCTGGGTCAAGACTTGAGATACCGGCAAAATTAGGAAAAGACACTATCAAAAAAATACAGCAGTTGGCAGTGCAGACTTTTGAGGTACTTGCATGTGAGGGAATGGCACGAGTTGATTTTTTTGTTACCCATGATAATAAAGTATATGTAAATGAAATTAATACCATTCCTGGATTTACGTCTATTAGTATGTATCCTAAATTATGGGAAGTAAGTGGCGTATCTTATACAGAGTTGATTGATCGGCTTATTAATTTGGCAATAGAAAGACATGAAAGACAACAAAAAAAGTACAGCTATTAAAGAAAACAATTCGTACGCATAATAGCACCTTTTGTTAAACTTCAGCATTTCTTACTTTCTGCTTACTCTTCTTTATCTTAATTATTCAGAACTGCTTGTATGATATAGAGAAAAGAAGGAAAGGTTGGAGGGATGCTAAATTTTTTTATTACTGTTTTCGTGATGTTAGGATCATTAGGAATGTTTTTTGATATTGAACCGCAAAAGGTTGAGTCTTTATTTTTAAGTGCAGGAGTTGTACTTATGGTAAAGCTTATCGTAGATTTTAGACAAGTGCATAGATAAAGGAGGTTTTGATATGCCATATAAAAAAAGAAGTGACTTACCAGAAAGTGTAAGAAATAATCTACCAGAACATGCACAAGATATTTATAAAGAGGCGTTTAATAATGCTTGGTATCAATATGAAGATAAGAAAAAAAGAAGAGAAAATGAATCACAAGAAGAAGTGGCTCATAAAGTTGCTTGGTCTGCAGTAAAACGAGAATATCACAAGCAAGACGGTAATTGGGTGAAAGATACAGACTAATTATTGACAAAAGAAGACTAACTCTGCGTACAATAAGCTGATATGTTCTTTTTTAAAAAGAAGAAAAAGAAATCAGCTTATACTCATCTTCGTGATAAGTGGCTTGAGACCTACGGACAGTTACAGCATGATCTTTCTGAAAAGCATGCCCATCATATAGAAGATGTTATTCATACTACACGCAATGTAGCAACAGGATCACTGGGAGGCTTGATGATGCTTTCTGCTACAGCCATACCGCAAATACCAGTACCTCACGTAAATATTCCTAAAGACGCCTCGTTAATGGATATAAGCAGTAATGTTTTCTTAACATCTGATTTATTTAGTGTACTGCCAAAAAAGGTAGAACCTCTGACTGCGGAAGAAGAAAAAAAGGTGGAAGCGATTTTATCCCGGGATTTTGGTATAAAAGTAGCTGCTGAGTTGGAGGGGAAAAGGCTCAATAGAAACTACGGATTTATAGGAGCAGAGCAACATTTAGCTCGTTATCCCGGAGATACTATGTACTCTCATTTTGATGCTGCAGAGGAGCAGGCACATTTTGCTAAATCTGGAATGGCTCCAGGATTAGGAGCATGGGGACATTTTGCTTCCTCAAAAAATGAGATGACAGAAAAAGATAAAATGCGAGAAAAATATTATATTGCTGTTCCTACATTTCTTGCTCCTGGTTTTCGTCAAAATGTCAGCGAATATTATACATTTTTTAAATATAGAAAAATGCTGGTAGTAAATCCGCAAAGTGGAAAGGCTGTAGTAGCTGTAATTGCTGATGCAGGACCTGCTGTGTGGACAGGAAAACATCTAGGGGGGTCTCCAGAAGTCATGCATTATTTGGAGCGAGTTGATGGTAAGAGAAAAGGAGCGGTGTTATACTTTTTTGTAGATGACCCAGAAGATAAGGTAGCTTTAGGTCCTATTAAGACGCAGGAGTAATCATATGAAAAAAACATTCTACAACCATTTAGTCCACATGGATGATGTACATATGCATCTTGATATGTTGGAAGTGTCTGACAAAGAAAAAGAGCACTTAATAACTCTGATACATGCAAATATCCACACGACTGTTTTGCATAGGGTGCTTGATGAGTTGTCAGAAGAAGAAAGAAAAATAGTTCTCATGCATTTACAGCATGAGGATCATGAGCATGTATGGACGTTGATTACCACAAAAATAACAGATGCGGAAGAGAAAATAAGGGAAACCATAAATGGATTGCTGAAAGAATTTCAGGAAGATATAAAAGAAGCAAAAAACAAGTTGTAATTTTCTTAATGGAAGTGATATACAAACTCTAATTACTTCTCCTGTTTCTTAATATCTATGTTAAAAATTTCTTACGGTATTATTACCTTTCTTTTAGCGATTGCACGTTATAATTTCTATAGTAGATTTGCTTAGAAAGAAAAGTGCTAAATCTTTTTTTGACAGCGTAACGGTCTGTATTATGAGTAGTAAAAATCAGCACAGAAAATACGAAGACCAGATTCGGAAAAGTCAGCAACTCCCTGATAATGCACCAGACACCATGTTAGCTTTGGAAAAAGAAAAAATGTGTAATATTCTGGAAAATATTACGGAAGGAGTTTTAGTACAAGACTTTGAAGGAAAGGTTCTCTATATAAATAAGAATCTTGCCAAGCTTATTGGGATTCCTTTAAAACAGCTTCAAGTAATGTCTGTCCAGCAAATTGTTCAGCTTTTCTCTATCTACAATGAAAAAAAAGAACCAGTATTATATCAAGACTTGCCAGGGAGATTATCAGTAAAAAATAAAGAAGTAGTAGAGAAAATAGTATGTTTTCATCATAAAAAAAAAGGATATGAGATATGGGCATTAGTAAAGGCGGTGCCAGTTCTTTCCAAAGATAACACTGTGGACTATACGATAACAACCTATACAGACGTAACTTCCCTCAAAAAAACTGAAGAGCAACTCCAAAAAAATCAGGAGCGGTATGAAACATTCTTTGAAAATGGATTAGATGCTATATTTATTACCAACAAAGAGGGTCAAATTGTAGATGTGAATGCAACTGGATGTAAAATGCTGGGTCTTCCCAGAGATAAGATTATTGGGACATCCGGAGCTAGGTTTACTGCAGAAAATCTAGAACCAAAAGTGAGAGAGGAAATAATAAAAGAGTTTGAAAGAAAAGGATTTTGGTATGGGGAGTCATCATTAAAACGGTCAAATGGGGAAGTAATTTTTGTTGAGTTATGGGCAGAGAAGGATTTTATGCCTGGTTATACCTACATTATTGCGCGGGATATTACAGATAGAAAAGAGGCTGAAAAAGCATTGCAAACACTCACGGTACAGCTAGAGGAGCAGGCACTTACTTTAGAGGCAATTCTTTCCTCAACTACGAATCATATTTATGTTGTAAATCGAAAAGGTGAGTATATTTATGTTAATACGGCAGTAATGAGTGCTTTGGGAAAATCACCAGAGGAGATTATTGGTAAAAAGGGTAAGCAAGTAGGTTTTCCTGCAGACTATGTAGCAATAATGAATACTTTAAGGAATGAGGTATTTACAACGGGAGAGGTAAGAAAAGTTGAGTGCCGTCTTATGACAGTGGAAGGAGAAAGATATTTTGAATATCTTTTAAGCCCTATTCGGGACAAAGACGGGAAGGTGATATTAGTAGTAAAAACAGCAACAGATATTACGGAAAGAAAAGAATTAGAAGAGAGAAAAGATGAATTTTTAGGTATTGCCAGCCATGAATTGAAAACGCCTCTTACGAGTATTAAAGGATATACCCAAATTTTGCAGAAAAAATTCCAAGAAAAAGGAGATAAGGAAGTATTACGGCATATAACACGGGTAGATTCGCAATTAAATAGGTTGACTAATTTAGTAAGGGATCTTTTGGATATTTCCAAAATAGATACAGGAAAAATAAGACTTGAAAAAGATGCATTTAATCTAAAAGAGCTTATTCTGGAAATAGTGGAAGAATTTGAGCATCTATCTTATTCTCATGAAATTATTGTTAAGGAAGAAGAAAGTATGATAGTATATGCAGATAGATATAGAATTGGGCAAGTATTGATAAACCTTTTTTCCAATGCTATTAAATATTCTCCTAAGTCAGATAAAATTGTCGTTACGGTTGCCCAGCAAGGTGATATGGCGGTAGTGAGTGTCAAAGATTTTGGAATTGGTATTTCTCGTGAAGTGCAGCCAAAAATTTTTGAAAGATTCTATCAAATGAATTTGAAAAATGGTGAGAAATTTTCAGGTCTTGGATTAGGTCTGTATATCTCTTCTGAGATAGTAACACGACACGGAGGCAGGATATGGGTTGAAAGCGAAAGAGGAAAGGGGTCTGTCTTTTCTTTTTCTTTACCCATTTTTGAGTGTGAAAAAGTAACGCTACCTTCCCTCAAGAACTAATTATGAATAAAAAAATACTCATAGTAGATGATGATATAGATATCTTGGAAGTAGTACAGATTATTTTGGAAGATCATGGATATATTGTGAGTGCTTTGTCAAAAGGAGAAAAAGTTGATGAGTTAGTAAAGAGTTTTAATCCTGACCTTATCTTACTGGATATTTGGTTATCAGGTATTGATGGACAGGATATTGCAAAAAGACTTAAAAGTAACGATAGTACAAAGCATATACCTATTGTAATGGTATCAGCGGTAAGTAAAAGCGACAAAATAGCGGAAAAAGCCGGGGTAGAGGATTTTCTTGCAAAGCCATTTGATATGCATGATCTTATCAGAGTCGTTGCTCAACATATAAGATAACCTTGTTATTTGTGGATCTTTTGGATATGATTTATATATCCCTTCACTTTGTTGTCTCTATTTTTTGAAAGGAGGGGAATAGAGTAATGCAAAACGTGTCTGAGAAAGAAGTAGTAAGTTACTTAAAAAAAGATAAAACGTTAGCAAAAGTTATAAATAGGACTTCTTTTCCTCGTCTTTCAAAACATACAGATCATTACCTTAATTTGTTGGAAATAATTGTAAACCAGCAGCTTTCACAAAGAGTGGGGGACGTTATATTTAATCGATTACTTACGCTACTTGGCTCAAACCATGAAACTACTCCTGAACTTATTTTGGAATTATCAGATGAGCAAATTCGTGCATGTGGTTTGTCTTCCTCTAAAATACGATGCATGAAGCAACTGAGTGCAAAAGTGGTAGCAGGACAGATAGATTTTTCAGAACTGGAAACATTAGATGATGAACAAGTGATAGAGCAGCTTACTACAGTAAAAGGGATAGGTAGATGGAGTGCTGAGATGTTCCTTATTTTTTCTTTTCAAAGGACAGATATTTTTTCTGTGAGAGATTTAGGATTAAGGACCGCAGTGGCTCAGTTATATAAAGTATCTCTTAATGATCATGCTCGTATGGAAAAAATTGCCTCAAAGTGGAGTCCATACAAAAGTTTTGCCAGTCTTTATCTTTGGCAAAGCTTAGATCTTGTCGTATAATATGCTTATGGATGAAATTGATTTTGGCCAGTGGCAGTCAGCACAGCTGAAGGTCGGAAAAATAGTACAAGTAGAAAGAATTGAAGGAGCTGACAAACTGTATAAATTGCAGGTTGATATTGGAGAAGAGTCAGCTCGTCAAATTGTCAGTGGACTGGTGCCCTATTACACAGAGGAAGAGTTGTTAGGTAAACAGGTAGTGGTAGTCACTAACTTAAAACCAGCAACTTTTAGGGGAGTTGAGTCAAGAGGGATGTTACTGGCAGCAGGCAATAACAAGCAAGACACCTGTGTTCTTTTGACAGCAGAAAAGGAAATAGAGCCAGGTACAGAAATCTCCTAATTGCTTTATCTTCTGACAAATAGAATTGCGTTTGGTATATTTCTTCCAGGTCCTACTTTGTATCCACCGCTCCATAAGGCTGTAGAACCACCACTATCTAAATTGAGCGCATTTTCAAGTCCTAATGCTTTTAATACATGAGCAACCTCAGCAACTGTGGCATTGTGTACGACTCCAATATAAACAGTTGAGCCTTTATTGCCGATAAAACTTCTATTTCCTTTACTGCCTTTTTTAGGATCTCCGTCTCCTCCAAATGTAATATTTCCACCGGAAAGTAATAGTCCTTGGTTAGCAATTACTGCATCAACAGACGTATCTCTTCCCCAATCAGATGATCTACCCATAAATCGTGCCCATCCTGGACCAAAAACGGCAACAGGAACGGTGCTGTAGACGTTATTGTCTGAATTAAAGTATTTTTTATTTTTATTCATCAACAGTGTATCAAAGGAATTGGTTTTTCCAGCACAACTGGGGTAAGAAGCAGGACAAAAATAAGAGCCATTAATGCCTGCAAAAGCTCCGTTGCGAGAGACATAGTCTTGTAGTGATAGTACTGGACAGTCGTTAGCACAATCTGACTCCGAAGCAGTATCTACAATAACACGAGTACTATTCAGGTCTGCTGCGATTAGTTGAATAGTGAATTCTCCGATTTCTGTGCCAACTACTTGCACGCTATATCCGCTAGAAGGAGCTGTATTACTTTTTGGAGCATTGGTAGCCACTTGAGGAGTTTTTTCTATCGCTTTTTGTTGTAAATTCTTTATTTCTTGGGTAAGGAGGGAAAGCGTTGCTTGAGCAGAAGCATAGTTGTTTTCTGCAAGTTGAGCAAGGGTTAGAGCAAATAATGTATCTGTTTTATTGTTTGTTGTTCGTAATTTTGCCATTTCTTCATAGGTTGCTACTGCTTGTTGATATGTTTTTTTTATATTCTCAATTTCTTTTTGTAGTTTTTCATTTTTTACATACTGATCCTCTGATTGAAGTGTTTGCAGTTGATGGTTTACATTCTCTATCTTTTGCAAAAGTGCTGTATTCGTATTTTTTAGTTTTTGTTGTTCTAATTGTGTTTTTTCATATGTACTTCTTTCAAAAAAAAGCACCAAGGTCAGGAGGATAACTAGGGGTAAAAAGAAAAGGCCCTTTTTGACAAGAGGATGTAAGTGAATGGCAGGGACAAATTTCATACGGTAAAGCTTATTATAAAAGGTATACATTTTTGACACAAGCAACTGTTTTTTGCTCTCTTACCCTAATCTTACCCTTTTATATATTCGCTCTCATGAAGAGGTAATAGTATAAAAAGCAAGATTGGAGGTGATATAAAACAATGATAAGAGATGTTAATAAACCAACACTACCACAACGGTTTTTTCTTTTGGTAAAGAAAGTATATAAAAAGACATTTTTATATCATTTCTTTACCATTCTTACCTATGAACCTTGATGCTAGCATTTGAGAGAGGGGTAAGGGGGTGAAATATGAGATATATGCATGACAAAAAGAAAGATTTTATAACTACAGCTGGAATTGGGCTTGCCGGAATGGCGGTAGGAGCTATTATCGGCTCGGCACTCTCTAACAAAGATAATAGAGAAAAAGTCAAGGACGCAGGAGAAAAATTCATGAGAAAAATGGGAGAAATGAAAAAAAATGGCGTGTTTGATGAAGTAAGACAAAAAGCCGAAGAAATGAAGGAAGAAGCCCGAAAAAAATATGAAGAGGAAAAGAGAAAGGCAGACGAGTATGCCGAAAAAAAGAGCAAAGAATACGATCTAAAGTAAAGGGCGGAAGAAGTTACCAGTTTTTAAACTCCGATTTGATCGGGGTGAAGTTTTCTTTTGCAAATCGCACCCTAAAATTCTAAGCTATAAATTTTGCCGTCATCGCGGAGGAAGGATAGTTCCTGTGGCGATCTCTTTTCGTAAGGGGATTGCTTTATAAACTTTACGAACTTTATAACTTTACCCCGAGTTGATCGGGGTTTATAAACTTGTTGTCTTCCAACTCGTTAATTCGTTAATAACTAATAAATAATAACCTAATCGCTAAACACTTTTCTTCCTGTCTTATACAAAAAAACTAATACACAAGAGAATAGAGGCAGTAAACATGACAATAGTAGTGGTCCATCCAATAATATTTACTCGTCTTGTGTTTTGATATCCTCTCATTATTTTCGGATCATTTGAAATGAACATAATAAGTGCTAAAAGTGGCGGAGCAATAATGCCATTGAGTACTGCCGTGTAATACAGAATTTCAAAAGGTTTTATAGATAGAAAATTGACGGTAAGACCGATGAGAGTAGCTATGGTAATTACTCCATAAAATCCATGCGCCTGATTCAATTTTCTATAAAGACCAGCATTCCATCCAAAAGCTTCTGAAACGGCATACGATGCAGAACCAGCTAGCACAGGCACTGACAAAAGACCAGTACCAATAATGCCTAAAGCAAATAGAAATGCAGCAAAATCACCTGCAACAGGCCGTAGTGCTTGTGCTGCCTGATCTGCTGTTTCAATATGCGTAATGCCTTGCATGTGGATGGTAGAAGCAACAGTTGTGATAATAAAGAACATGATGAGATTGGAAAAAAGCATACCGATCATGGTATCTTTTTGCATGTGAGAGAGGTCCTTTTTAGTAATTTTGGGAATTCCTTTTCCCATCATGCGGAGTTTATGTGTTGCAATCTCTTCTTCTACAACTTCATTGGCTTCCCAGAAGAAAAGGTAAGGGGAGATGGTAGTTCCTAAAATTGCAACGATATTAAAGATATAGGCTTTATTTAGCTGAAAACTTGGAATAAGGGTTGATACAAATACTGTTTTCCAATCAATATTCACAACAAAAGCTACCAGAACATAGGCAAGGAGGGAAAAAGCAAGAAATTTAAGATACTTAGCATATACCTGGTATGAAACAAAGACTTCCAAAATAAGCGTAATGACAGTCATCACTATCAAAAGCAAGGCAAAAGGAAGGTCAATAAGTAATCGTGCAGAAGCAGCCATAGCTCCCAAATTAGCTCCAATATTAATTGCATTTGCTATCAGTAATAAAAGAATAGTAGGGTAAAGAATTTTTTTAGAATAGTGTTTTCTAATCACCCCTGAAAGGCCGTTTCCGGTAACCATCCCAATTCTGCCACATGTTTCTTGGATTACAGTCATGAAAGGAAAGGAAAAAAAGGCAAGCCACAGTTGAGAATAACCAAACATTGCCCCAGTCTGTGCATATGTGGCAACACCCGAAGGATCATCATCTGCTGCACCAGTAATAAAGCCTGGACCTAACCCTCTAAAAAATTGTTTTATTTTTTTCATTCCTTTATGTATTGTGTAACAAAATGTTTCTTTTCTGCAATATGCAATTATTATTTGCAAATATACTCACAAATAATATCTATTGTCTCTTTGTTCCCTTGCTGCAATTTTTGTAAATCAGTAATAACTTTTTGAATTGCAGCAGTTGAAGAGGTGAAATTTTCCGAAGTAATATTGGCAAGCTGGCTTTGTGCATTCTGGATAATCTGCTCAACATCTTTTTTTGTCGGAATTTTTACGTTTTCCGGAGGCGTATACTCTTTGGGAATAGCATGAGAACTGGATTTTTCAAGAGAAGAAGTATCAGATGGCCATAACAACATACCTGCAGCAATAAGCATCACTAAAATGATAAAGGCTATAAAAAGACGAGGTTTACTCCACTGTTGCTCTACCACCTCTTCTTTGAGTGTTTGTTTTTCCCCTACATTTTTTTCTATCTTTTTCATTTTTTACTTAAAGATACTTTTATTATGGGGAAAAATTACAGTATTCGTCAATGGAGGGGATTAGTGTATAGTGATTAGAAAATTAGTAAAAAGTTTGTAAAGAAATCAGAGAACGGAAAACAAGATTCAGGATTTAAGATTTAGGATTCAAGAATAAGTATAAAATATTGGACAAAAAGTCAAAGCTTAGAAATCAAAATTCAAAAATACATGTCAAAAGTAAAAAGTTTGAAATGAGATACTGGTTAGGATGAGCCCAAACTAGACATGTCATCCTGAACTTGATTCAGGATCCAGGAAAAAAAGATATAGATTCCAAATGCAGTTTGGAAAATTACAGGCTTTGTAAAGGCTTAAAGTAAAACGAAGCTTTTAACTTTTAAACTGTGCTTTGCTATACTCAGCATCCTGAGCTTGTCGAATGGATACTTTTGCCTTTTGACTTTTGAGTTTTTAGATTTAACATTTAAGCTTCTTTATTTTACATCCTGAATCTGCTCATGATACAATCATGAGGTATTTATTATGGAGAACCTCAAAGAAAGAGCCGAAATTTTGTTAAACCGTATTAATCTTGAAGAACGGCAAACAAAGATAAGAGAGATAGAATCTCTTTCTATGGATCCTCTCTTTTGGCAAGACACTCAAAAAGCAACAGAACAAATGAAAACGTTAGCTGCTTTGCAAAAGGAAGTAGATGATGTTGAAAAAATAAGACAGCTGCTTGAACAGGAAAAATATGAAGAATTACAGTCCTTAGTAGAAGAGTTAGAGCTTTTTATTTACCTTTCAGGAGAATACGATAACCACAATGCAATTCTTTCCATTCATGCAGGGCAAGGTGGTGCAGATGCTATGGATTGGGCCTCTATTTTGTTTAGGATGTATTCTCGTTACTGTGAGCGCAAAGGCTGGAAGTATGAAATCATTGACTATAATGCAGGAGAGGAAGCAGGGATAAAAAACGTGAGTCTTTTAATAGAAGGTGATCATGCTTTTGGATATCTAAAAGGAGAGCAGGGTGTGCACAGACTCGTTAGGCTTTCTCCTTTTAATGCTGACCATTTGCGTCATACCTCTTTTTCTTTAGTAGAAGTATTGCCCCAAATTGAGGAAGTAAAAGGAGTAGAGATAAAAGAAGATGATTTAGAATGGGAATTTTATAGAGCCTCAGGGCACGGAGGACAAAATGTGCAAAAGGTTTCAAGTGCTGTAAGAGTAAAACACAAGCCGACAGGACTTGTAGTTACTGCCCAAACAGAGCGGTATCAGGCACAAAATAGAGAATATGCCTTAAAGATACTGAAAGCAAAATTATGGGCACTTCAGGAGGAAAAAAGGAAAAAAGAGGAAAAAGAAATGAAAGGTGGCTATACGCCTCCCTCCTGGGGAAATCAAATTAGAAATTATGTCATGCATCCATATCAGATGGTAAAAGATACGCGCACAGGACAAGAAACAGGAAATGTAGAAAAAGTTTTAGATGGAGATATAGATAGTTTTATAGAAGCAGAGTTAAAGATGGCAGATAAAATATAAAGGTTTCTTCCTTAATTTCACCTCATTTATTTTTTTCTTACTATTTGGTCAGCATAAGGTCTTTTTCAAGTGAAAATAGCTACTTTTATTTGGCATTTGATCTACGCTTTTCTACTGAGAAGCATAGAGCAAATAGCTTGTAAATTATTTTAAAATGTGATTTACTATTAGAGAATTGTTTATGGAAAAGAAACCTGCCGTTCTGCACAATTTTGAAGGCAAAGCTGCTTCAAATTCTTCTCGAAAAGTATTTATAGTGCTTCTTGTTTTTCTATTACTTGGTGGTCTTACTGGGTATGGTGTGGCTAGCTTTACAAGCAATGGATCTTCTCTCTCTTCGGACTCAGGTGAATCATCACAAAACAATACTAATATCAAAAAAGGAACAGTGGTAGGTGTGCAAGATGAAAAGACATTTACTGATAACGCAGAAGGCGTACTTCGTGATGGAGGTATAGAGGGTGAAGGTACTCATCATCTTGAAAGACCAGGAGGAGAGTCTCAAAACGTATATCTTACTTCATCTGTTTTAAATCTTTCAGACTTTGCAGGAAGGAAAATAAAGGTGTGGGGAAAGACATATGCAGGAGAGAAAGCAGGGTGGTTAATGGATGTGGGAAGAGTACAGGTATTGGACTAACAACTTAAATTAGACTGTTTGCTAAAAACACATGATTAAATTCCAGAATGTTTCAAAACAATATGGTAAGGAGACGCTTGTTCTTGACGACGTTTCTTTTGTGATAGATCCCGGAAATTTTGTATTTCTCGTTGGTCCTACTGGTGCGGGAAAGACCACTATTTTTCGCATGCTTATCAAAGACTTAGAGCCGTCTTCAGGTGATATTTACTTAGGAGATTGGCACTTGGCAAAGCTTTCAGGGAGTAAAATTCCGCATTTAAGAAGAAAAGTCGGAACCATATTTCAAGACTTAAAACTACTTATGGACAGGACGGTTATTGAAAATGTGATGTTGCCGTTGATGGTTGCGGGAGTGGGGGAAAAAGAAGCAAAAGGAAAAGCAGAAGAGGCACTTTTTAACGTAGGGCTTGGTGGAAAAGAAATAAAATTCCCACTGCAGCTTTCAGGAGGAGAAAGACAACGAGTGGCAATTGCCAGAGCTTTGATTTTTGAACCTGAAGTGCTTTTGGCAGATGAGCCAACCGGAAATTTGGATCTACAAACATCTTTGCAAATCCTTGATCTGCTGGATAGCATTAATAAAAAAGGTACAACGATTCTCATGGCAACGCACAACGACACGATTATTGAAAAAACTGATAAGCGAATTTTAATGATGGAGAAGGGAAAGCTTGTCAAGGATAAAGACGCAAAAAAGAAAGAAAAAGAAGCAGAGACTCCAAAAAAAGAGGAACAACCAGATGAAAAAGAAATGAAAGGAGAAAAGAAACATGAAACATCTTAAAACAGTTACCAAATATATGCGGCGTTCGCCATATCAGTCTGTTTCGGCAGCATTGATTATGACGCTTACTTTCTTTGCGGTAACCGTGTTTGCTCTTTTGACGATTACTTCACTGCGTTTCATGAACTATTTCGAATCTCGTCCCCAATTGACTATTTTCTTTACTGAATCAGCAACAGTTGAAGATATTGCTAACATGAAAGCTCAGTTAGAGGCAACAGGTAAGACATCATCTATACGTTACATTTCCAAAGAAGATGCTCTGAAAATTTACCAAAGATTGAATGCAAATGACCCTTTGTTACTTGATTTAGTTACTGCTGAAACACTTCCTGCCTCACTTGAGGTACAGCCTACAAAAGCAGAGTACCTTTCAGACTTAGCACGGATGGTAAAAGATGCTCCTAATATAGAGCAGATTACATACCAAGAGGATATGGTAAAAACACTTATTGCTTGGATCAACGCATTCAAAGGAATTGGTATAGCAGTGATTGCAGTCTTGGCAATGGTATCTACTTTTGTCATTTTGACTATTATTGGCATTAAGATAACCGTTAGGAAAGAAGAAATTAATATCATGAAGCTGATGGGTGCATCTCATTGGTTCATTCGTATGCCATTTTTGGTAGAGGGAATGATTTATGGATTTATTGGTTCACTGCTCGGATGGATTGTGTCTGTCTCTCTTTTGCTCTATTTCACGCCGACACTGCAAACTTTCTTTAATAAGCTGCCAGTATTTCCTTTGCCTCCTGTAGTGTTGGTAGAGTTGCTGATACTAGAGGTGATTTTCGCAAGTATATTAGGGATGTTTGCCAGTTTTATAGCTGTTCTTCGATATTTAAGAACATGAGGAAGGTATATACATGGATCATCAGGATATTTTTAATTGTTGCTGTACCTGTCTTTGTGTTTAAAACAGGGTTAGTCCTTGCGCAGACCACTACTCCTACTCCAACTCCTGATTCATCAAGTAAGGTAGCAGATCTCCAAAAAAAAATAGATGAGTTAGAAAAAGCGATTGCCCAAAAAAAAGAAGAGGGAAGAACGATTTCAAACCAGATTAGTGTTATGGATAATCAGATACGCGTAACAGAACTCAGGATTAATGCAACACAGGCAAAAATTAATGAACTGGAAAAAGACATTACCGTTACTAAAGATAAAATAGGAGGACTTGAAGATAACATTCATACCTCTGTGTCCACCATGCTCGGAAGAATTACAGCTACTTACACTGTTGGAAGCATTAACCCTTTTGAGATCTTACTTACCTCGGACACGCTTGAGAATTTCATGAAGCGCTTGACGTATTTAAAAATTGTGCAAGCAGCAGATAAGAAGAACTTATATGCTGCAGAACAGGCAAAAGTAACATATGCACAAGAAAAAGAAAAGTTAGAGCAAAAACAGCAAGAGACAGAAGATCTGCGTAAAAAATTAGATGAATATACATCCCAAATTGAAGGTGAGAAAGCACAAAAAAAGAATCTACTTGATGCAACAAAAAATGATGAAAAAAAATATCAGCAAATGTTGGCTCAAGCAAAAGCACAAATAAATTCCTTTAAGTCTTTTGCAAGTTTTAGTGGAGGATCTATTCTTCCTGCTCAAGCCAGTCCTGATGGATGGTATTACAACCAACGAGATGAGAGATGGGGAAAAAATACTATTGGTGCATCTTCTGAAAGAGTTTGGGAAGTAGGCTGTCTGGTAACAGCAACTGCAATGCTTCGTAAACAAAGGGGAGAGAATGTTACCCCTGCAGATGTTGCTGCAGAGCAAAGTTACTTTTTTGCAGATACTGCTATGATGTCTATTCCTTGGAATGGTGGTAGATTTACATCTAGAAGTAAGGATATGGGGGCTATTGATAGTAAGCTTGCCAATGGAACACCAGTTATAGTAGGTTTGAATGCAGGACCATATGGTACTCATTTTATCGTTCTTAAAAGTGGATCAGGTGGTAGTTATGTTATGAATGATCCATGGAATGGGGCTAACCTTAATTTTTCAAGCTACTACTCAGTGGGCCAAATTTTCCAATATGGGTATTTAAATTAGTTTATTGCTCCAAAAGATTATTGATCGCAACTTCCTGGTTTTGCATAGAAATAATCTAGCTTATCATTTCTGTTTTCTACTCATCTAACTAACTTTGAGATTTTTTGCTTCTTGTAAAGATAAGTTGTAGTATAAAAAGAGATGCGTAAAAAGTTCTTTACACTTCTGGTTTTTACTCTTATTTTCTTTATTTTTCCTTCCTCTCTTTTTGCTGATGAAGGTAATTTGGTGATTAATGAGTTTTCATCTTATGATTCGGATGATTGGGTAGAAATATATAACAATGGAGATAGCATTAAAAATCTTTCTGCTTATTTTTTGCAAGATGATGCAGGGAACTCTAAGCCATTAACGGGAGAGATACAGCCACATGAATTTGCCGTGTTTGGATTTGGAAAGAGCCTTGATAAGCAGGGAGATATTATTAGACTTTTAAGAGTAGATGACGAATCAAAAGATGTAGATAAAGTCGCATATGGAAATGAAAGTGGTGCTGTTGTTCCTGCACCTGAAAGTGGTCAATTGGCAGGGAGGAAAATAGATGGGAAAGGGGAGTGGGTTATTTTTACTTCTCCTACAAAAGGTAAAACGAATAATGGCGCTCAACTTTTCCCTACTCCCACTCCAACACCTACGTTGACTCCTACCCCAACAAAAGCAAAAAATACTCCTACCCCAAAAGAAGAAGCAACCCCTACTCAAGTGGCTACTCCAACTGAAACTGCAAAACAAGAAATTACTTCAAAAAAAGTGCCAAAAAGGCTTTATCAAGTACCAGATGCTATTACTCAAAATGGATCGTTATCTGCTAATCTAGAAGATGTTTTGTCAGCGAGTGATGATGCTTCACCTGAATCCACAGTATCAACTACTTCTGCAAGAGAAGAGGGAGATGCGTCAGGAAGTGGAAAATTTTTTATCTCAGCAGGAATTATCTTTTTTATTGCCTGTGCCATCGTGCTTTACCGCAGGTACATAAATGGTTCAGAAGATATATAATAAATAGCATGGAAAAGGTTATTATTACCAAAACAGAAGAAGAGACACAAAACGCAGCAGCAGAGTTTGCTCAAAGTCTGAAACCAGGAACAGTAATTTGTCTGTATGGAGAATTAGGAGCAGGGAAAACCACATTTTCCAAAGGTTTAGCTCGCGGTCTTGGTGTATCATCTCGGATTATTTCTCCCACGTTTACTTTAGTTAGACAGCATCAAATACAGGAGGGAAAAGGGACGTTATATCATCTTGATTTATATCGTCTAGAACGTGAAGAAGATGTACGGGGAATCGGTTTTGAGGAAATGGTGCAGGATAAAAATGGAATTATGCTGATTGAATGGGCTGAAAAATTAGGGAAATTACTTCCCTCAAAAAGAATTGATATTCGACTTGAAGCGGTATCTGCTGCTGAGCGAAAAATAAGTATTCAAGAAAGAATGTAGCCTCTTTTCCCTCTACTTTTACCAAAGTCAGATTATTGTCAGGAATACGTTTTCTCTTCGTCAAGCACCCTATTCTCTTATCCGGTATCCTCTTAATCAGATAGAA
This sequence comes from uncultured Gammaproteobacteria bacterium, assembly GCA_964427615.1. Classification (GTDB taxonomy): domain Bacteria; phylum Patescibacteriota; class Microgenomatia; order Levybacterales; family GWA1-39-11; genus CAYRUR01. The sequence goes on from CAYRUR010000005.1 coordinate 24,392, forward strand.
ACAAATGATGGAGGTGAAGGATTTATGTATTTAATAAGACATGATTACAAATATCTCAATAAGTACCTAAATTTCTATTTTGGATATATGCAAAAGGAAAACGTCCTTTACAAGAAAGAGAAAAAGCAAGAAAAACAAAAACGTAAGTAAGCATTACCTATTATGAAAGCTTTTAAATTCTCTCAATTCGTTTATAATATCCCTAATGGAAAGAGAGGCCCTCCGGGCAATTGATATTTTAAAAAAAGGTGGCGTTATTGTTTTTCCCACAGATACTGCATTTGGAATTGGTTGCAGAGTTGATAATGAAAAAGCAGTAGAAAGAATTTTTGCGATAAAAGGAAGAGATGAGCGTAAAGCTACTCCAGTTCTGGTTTCCTCAATAGATATGGCTCAACAATATGTTGATGATATTCCCTCTGGAGCCTATCAACTGATGGAAAAATATTGGCCTGGTGCTTTGACTATTGTTTTACCCAGTACTCAAGCTCAAGTACCAACTCTGGTTACTGGTGGTAGTAATTCATTAGGGGTCAGGATGCCAGACTATTTTTTACTGTTACAAATAATTGAGGCAGTTGGTGTGCCCCTAATAGGCACTTCCGCAAATCTCTCAGGGGAAAATACACCCTTTACTGTTGAAGGACTTAATCCTTCTCTTGTAAGACAAGTAGATATGGTTCTTTCCGGATCATGTAAAATAAAACAGCCGTCAACGGTTGTAGATTACACACAAACTCCTTATCGGATTTTGAGAGAAGGTGCGATACGGTTGGAGAAAGAGATTCAAGATTTATGATTCAGGAATAAGAATTACGAATTAGGAATTAAGAGAAGAAAACAGAAATCAGAGAGCAGAAAACAAGCGTCATTGCGAGTAATCCTGAGCTTGTCGAAGGAGAAGCAATCCCCTTACCTACAGGGATCGCCACAGGAACTAATCGTTCCTTCGCGATGACGAGGTAGTTCACTCTTTAGAATTTCGAATTTAGTGCTTAGAATTGAACATTTAACCATGAATATCCTATCTATTGATACATCAAATAATAAAGAAATAGTAGTAACGTTGACAGTGGGTGGTAAAGGCTTTGAAGAAAGGCTTGCTCAGCATAAATCAGGTGCAGAGGAAACCCTTATTTTAATAGAAAAACTGCTTAAAGAAAGTGCTATTACACTCAAAGATATAGAAATGATAACGGTACATACAGGGCCTGGTTCTTTTACAGGCCTTCGAGTAGGGGTAGCAATTGCCAACGCACTCTCTTTTTCTTTGGGTATACCAGTCAATGACAAAAAGAATGGGGAAATTGAAATTCCTATCTATAATCCTCTATGATAGTAAAGTATGCGAAAGTTTTTCTATCAGCTCTTTGTTCCCCATTCACGCAATAACCATAGAGCCAAGGTCCTTCATCATACCAGTATCATAGTACTTACCTTTCTTGTTCTTGCTTTTAGCCTTTTTATTATTAAGGTAGAACATACTCACCCTAATATTTTAGGCGTTTCCTACTCCATAACTGCTCAAGAATTGTTGGATATCACGAATAAAGATAGAGCAGAAAAAGGTCTACACCCTCTTGTGTTGAGTGAGAAGCTTTCTAGTGCTGCACGGTGGAAAGCTGACAATATGTTCCAAAATAATTATTGGGCTCATTTTGCTCCAGACGGTACTTCTCCCTGGGATTTTATTAAAAATTCAGGATACGACTATGCCTATGCAGGAGAAAATTTAGCCAAAGGATTTACCCATTCTGAAGCAGTAGTCAAGGCGTGGATGGAATCTGAAAGTCATAGGGAAAATATGTTGTCAGATAAATATAAAGAAGTAGGTTTTGCAATTGTGGAAGGACATTTATTGGGAGAAGAAACAGTACTTATTGTAGAAATGTTTGGAGCAGAAGCTGGATCATCTGCTGTTGCTACTTCTCAAAACGCAGCTACTACTCAGCATGTTGCAGCTGCCTCTGTTCCTACAAAAGCAGCTGCAGAACCTGTTGCTCCTGTTTCAGCACCGGTTATTACACCTATCGCAAAAGCAGAAGTTGAAAAAAAAGAGAATGTTTTTCGTATGCCTTCCATCACCTTACCAGCATTGAAAGTAGAATCATCTCCGCTGATTGATGTGGTCTCTATTACAAGGCTAGTAGGTATAGTCGTTTTCTTTATTCTCATAGCAACTTTTTTGGTGGATTTAGCGGTAGTGGAGAAAAGGAAAATTCCTAGAACAGTTGGTCATAACTTTGATCATATTTTAATTTTGTCTCTTGCTTTAATTGTTTTTTTATTGCAAAAGACAGGAGGAATTATTTAAAAGTTTGTGGTTTATGAAGAAATTTTTATTACATCATCATCGTTGGTATTTGCTTGAAGTGGTATTTTTGTTATTTGGTTTTTTCCTGGTTTATTTATTCTCATATGATGTCTCGTTGCAATTTATGCTCTTAGTCTTTATACTATTGTCGTACATTACAACTGGCTTTATTCATCATTTTATACATCATGATTTAAAAGCAAAAGTTGTGTTAGAATACGTCTTAATTAGCTTATTGATATTAAGCGCATTCGTATTATTAAATAGCTCACGATTATGAAAGGAATTATATTAGCAGGGGGTAAGGCAACACGATTACGTCCTCTTACCAAAATTACCTCAAAACAATTGCTTCCAATTTATAATAAACCTATGATTTTTTATCCAATTAATACGCTTGTAAAAGCAGGGATAAAAGATATCCTTATTATTGTTGCTCCTGATTATGCTGGACATTTTTTGAATCTCCTTGGTTCTGGGTCAGAGTTTGGTGCAAAGTTTAGTTATGAAATTCAGGAAGAACCAGCAGGACTCGCTCAGGCATTTCTTATAGGAGAGAATTTTATCGGAAACGACAATGTTACCATGATTTTAGGAGATAATATTTTTGAGCATGACTTCACTGAAAGTATTGCAAATTTTGAACATGGAGGACGCATCTTTGCCAAAAAAGTCCCAGATCCTGAGCGATTTGGAGTTGTTGAATTTGATGGACAGAATAAGGTTATCTCAATTGTTGAGAAACCAGAAAAGCCTGCAAGTGATTATGCAGTTGTTGGAATCTATATTTATGATAACAATGTTGTTAAATATGCAAAAAGCCTAAAACCATCAGTAAGAGGTGAAATAGAAATCACGGATTTAAATAATATTTACCTAAAAAATGGTGAGTTAAAAGTGGATATCATAGAAGGACTATGGGAAGATGCGGGAACATTTGATAGTCTTCTTCGTGCAAATAACTTAATTGCAGACAAAATAAAAGCAGGTGAAAATTTCTTTAACCTATAGAATATAATATTAGAGAAGATAATTATGGAAGAGCAAAAACTTATACAAGGAGTAGAAATAAAAAAACTGGTAAGACACAGAGATGATAGAGGCTTTTTTGAAGAGCTTATTCGGGTAAGTGATCCTTTTTTTAAAGAAGGTTTTGGACAGTTATCTCGGTCTTTAATGTTTCCGGGAGTTATTAAGGCCTGGCATGTACACAAAACACAGATTGATTGGTGGTACTGCGGAAAAGGGACATTAAAAGCAGTGTTATATGATAATCGTGAAGATTCTCCAACGTACAAAATGCTGCAAGAATTTGATTTGGGAGAAAATGGTGAGGATATGGTCTTAAAAATTCCACCAGGAGTAGCGCACGGCTGTAAAGTGATGGGTGATAGTGCAGAGCTTTACTATATAACCTCAAAAACGTATGATCCTGAAGAAGAAGGAAGAATTCCCCATGACGATCCAAGCATTGGCTATGATTGGCTAAAACACTCGCCAATAAAATAGTACTCTTTTGTAATGAATACTACTAACATTCTTTCTCAGGAAGTTGTACTCCAGACAAAGCTATTTAATGTAATTAAATCTATATTTAAATCTAAAGAGGGTAAAGTTAAAACACATTTTGATATTGAAAGAAGGCCTACGGTATCTATTTTCCCTATAACTGAAAATTACGAACTATTTCTTATATCTCAATACCGTCCCCTCTATGGAAAGAAAATATTTGAAGGAATCGCTGGGTTTGTGGAATCGGGGGAGGACATAGCAGATGCAGCAAAGAGAGAGTTACAAGAAGAAACTGGTATTGTTGCAAACAAATGGACTGATTTGGGAATAGTAGATATGTCAGCCAGTGTTATAAAAGCTCAATCTCATATTTTCCTTGCGCAAGATTTGGAGTTTGGAGCGGATAATCCTGATGAAGGAGAAGAAATAGAGCTTATAAAAATTCCTTTAGATGAGGCAATAGAGAAAGTTATGTCAGGAGAGATTACTGTATCCGTAAGCAAGCTGGGGATACTTATGGTGGATAGATTAAGACAGGAAGGAAAGCTATGAGCAAAGTATCTGCTAACTGGAAAAAAGTAAGTGAAAAAATCTTAGTTGATAATAAATACATTTCTATTTGGGAAGAGGATGTCCTGCAGCCAAATGGAAAAATTGCCACGTATTATGTAAATAGAAGAACGCCATATAGTGTGATTATTCCCATGAAAGGAGACACTCTCTACATGGTAAAGCAATTTAGATATCCGGTAAATACGATATCACTTGAATTTCCTATGGGGCATGTAGAGGGTAAATCGCCTCTGGAAACAGCACAAATAGAACTTTTAGAAGAGACTGGTATACAAGCAGGTGAGCTGGTTGAAATTGGCAAATTTTGGGTTGCTCCAGGAAGAAGCAGTCAATGGGCATATGTGTATGTAGCAAAAGATTTGAGTTTTCATGAAGCACAGCCTGAGGAGGGAGAGTTTTTTGAACTTGAAAAGTATACTTTTGCCGAAATTAGAGACATGATTGCCAAAGGAAAAATCCTTGACGCTACCAGTATTGTAGCGTATCATTATCTGGAGAATTACTTAAAGCAATAATTATGAAATTACTGGTTACCGGAGGAGCAGGTTTTATAGGCTCCAACTTTATTTTGTACTGGATGAAGCAACATCCAGAGGATGAAGTGGTAAATCTTGATGCTCTTACCTATGCTGGTAATCTTGAGAACCTTAAAAGCGTAGAAGATAATCCTCACTACACCTTTATTCATGCAGATATTACAGATCCAGAAGCAGTGGCAAAAGCAATGGAAGGAATAGATATTGTGGTCCATTTTGCTGCTGAAAGTCATGTGGATAGATCTATCCTTGAGCCATTTCCTTTTGTAAAAACAAATGTCTTAGGTACACAAGTGCTGTTGGATGCAGCATTAAAGGCAAATGTAAAACGCTTTCACCATATCTCAACTGATGAGGTGTTCGGAACTTTACAATTGGGAAGTCCTGAGCGATTTAGTGAGGCAACTCCCTATGATCCGCGCAGTCCATATGCTGCAAGCAAAGCAGGGTCAGATCATTTGGTGAGAGCCTATCACGAAACATACGGGTTGCCCATAAGTATCACCAATTGCTCCAATAATTTTGGACCCTATCATTTCCCTGAAAAATTGATTCCGCTTGCTATTACCAATCTGCTTGAAGGCAAAAAAGTACCGATATATGGAAACGGGATGCAGGTAAGAGATTGGTTGTATGTTGAAGACCATGCGCGTGCAGTTGAAGCAGTGCTTTTGAAAGGAAAGATTGGAGAAACGTATGTTGTAGGGGGACAAACAGAGGATATTCCTAATATTGAGGTAGTAAGAAAGATTATCGCGCTTTTAGGAAAAGACGAAAGTGCTATTGAGCATGTAAAAGATAGACCAGGACATGATGTGCGCTATGCCATGAATTGGACCAAAATAAAAACAGAACTTGGATGGGAACCACAGCATGATTTTGATACCTGGCTTGAAAAGACAGTTGAGTGGTATAAAAATAACCAAGACTGGTGGAAAAAAGTAAAATCAGGAGAATACCAAACATATTACGCAAAAAACTACGGACAGAACATATGAAAATCGCAGTAATTGGAGGAAATGGTCTTGTCGGATCTCGTGTTGTTGAACTGCTTGAAGATAAATATACCTTTGTTCAATTAAGTAGAACTACTGGTGTTGATATATTACAGCCGGAGACATTAAAAGTGCTAGATGATGCCTCAATTGATCTTGTGCTGCACATGGCAGCCTATACAAATGTAGATGGGGCAGAGGAGGATAAGGACTTAGGTGAGCAGAGTCAAGCGTGGAAGGTAAATGTTACCGGTACTAAAAACATTGTAGAAGCATGTTTGAAAGCCAATAAAAAGATAATCTATATCTCAACTGATTTTATTTTTGATGGAGAAAAAGGACGCTATACTGAGGAAGATACTCCAAATCCTGTAAATTGGTATGGTAAGACAAAGTATGAAGGTGAAAACATCGTAAAAGAGTCAGGTTTGAAGTATGTGATTGCCAGAATTGCATATCCTTACAGAACTGCTTTTGAGAAAAAAGATTTTATGCGAGCGATAAAATCGCGACTTGAGAGTGGACAGACGGTTAAAGCAGTTACGGATCATATTTTTACTCCTACTTTTATTGATGATGTTGCCTACGCAATTGAAGCACTTATTATAGGAGAGAAAGAAGGAATATTTCATATAGTGGGAAGCCAAAGTCTTTCTCCTTATGAGGCTGCTTTAAGGATTGCAGATAGTTTTGGATTGGACAAAAAGTTAATATTTCCGACGACCAGAAAAGAGTATTTTGCCAGTGGTGCAAAACGTCCCTTTGATCTTTCTTTAGAAAATGGTAAAATAAGAAGTCTTGGAATCAAGATGTCTTCATTTGAAGAAGGACTGGTAGCAGCAAAAAGACAATTATGAAAATAACATTTATTGGACATGGCTATGTAGGACTAGTAACTGCAGCTATTTTTGCAGACCTCGGTAACACCGTTTACGTTATTGGACGCACCCCCTCAAAGATTGAGAATTTAAAAAAAGGCATTATTCCTATTTATGAGTCAGGATTGGCAGAGATTGTACAAAGAAATGTAGAGGCAGGTAGGCTTCAGTTTTCTCTTGATTACGAACCTTTTATTCAGGACTCAGAAATTGTATTTACTGCTGTAGGTACTCCTCCTAAAGAAAATGGTGAAGCAAATCTTTCTTTTGTCATGGAAGTTATTGAAAAGATAGCTAAGAATCTTTCTGGATACACCGTTATTGCTACTAAAAGTACAGTGCCAGTGGGAACTAACAAAGTAGTGCGTGAAATTATTGAAAAACACAAACCTGCTGATGCAACATATGATATTGCTTCAGTGCCGGAATTTTTACGAGAAGGATCAGCCATTTCTGATACTATGCATCCTGACAGAATTGTTATAGGAACCGACAGTCAAAAAGCCCAAGATTTATTAGTACAGCTGCACAAACCAATTGATGGAGAACTGGTTCTTACAAATCTTGAAACAGCAGAGATGATTAAGTATGCTGCTAACTCTTTCCTGGCTACTAAAATTTCATTTGCCAATGCAATTGCAGAACTATCAGAACGGGTAGGTGCTGATGCATTAAAGGTTATGGAAGGCATTGGCGTTGATAAAAGAATCGGAAAATTATTCTTACAGCCTGGAGCAGGCTACGGTGGAAGCTGTTTTCCAAAAGATGTGAAAGCCCTGATTGCAATTGCAAAACAAAATGGCTATGACTTCAAGCTCCTTGAAGAAGTTGAAGAAATCAATGCTGCTGCACGAGAAAAAATTGTTAAAAAAATAGAATCAGCAGTAGGAGACCTGAAAGGAAAGAACATTGGTGTATTAGGTCTGGCTTTCAAACCTGACACTGATGACATGCGGGATGCTCCTTCAATCACCATTATCCATGCACTGAAAGAAAAAGGTGCATATGTAAAAGCCTATGACCCTCAAGCTGCTGAGAATGCAAAGCTGGTAATCAATGGAGTTGATGAGTATGCTGAGAATATGTATGAAGCTGTACAGGATGCTGATGCCATGGTAGTAGTTACTGACTGGAATGAATTTAAGGAAATCGATTTTGAGAAAGTAAAGCACGCCATGCGCTCTCCTATTGTTATTGATGGAAGAAACATCTATGAACCTGAGCAAATGAAAGAACGAGGGTTTGCATACCAAGGTGTTGGCAGATAAGTGAGTAAAAAAGTCTTTATTACCGGTATTACAGGATTTGCAGGGAGTTTCCTCTCAGAATATCTTTTAACCAAAGGATATACAGTTGCCGGAGTTGTTCGTCCTCACACTCAAGAAAATAAGCAGCTCAAAAATGTTACCTATTTTGAAGCAGATTTACTCGATTCTTCCTCGACTGCTGCTATTATCTCTGAATATAAGCCGGATTTTGTGTATCACTTAGCGGCACTTTCTTCTCCAGCAGAAAGTTTTCAGCACCCTGCCAGTACTCTGACAAATAATATAACTGCTGAAGTTAATGTGCTTGAGGCACTACGTAAAAACAATCTATTACAGACAAAAGTGCTCGTTGTATCATCAGGAGAAATATATGGAGCAGTTGCATCTCAGGACTTACCCGTGAATGAGCAAGTATCTTTAAAACCTATGAGTCCGTATGGTGTTTCAAAAATTACCCAAGATTTTCTGGGGTTACAATACTTTCTCTCTTACAAGATGCCAATTGTACGTGTGAGGCCTTTTAATCATATTGGACCACGTCAAACTGCTCATTTTGTAGTGGCTGCTTTTGCCAAACAAATTGCAGAAATTGAAAAAGGGAAAAAAGAGGCGGTATTAAAAGTGGGTAATTTAGAGGCAAAACGGGATTTTACTGATGTACGAGATATTGTAAGAGCGTATGAGTTGGTACTAACAAAGGGAAAAGCAGGAGAAGTATATAATATCGGATCTGGCAAGTCATACAAGATTGCTGATATTTTAGAGGGTTTGCTCCAGTTATCAAAAGTTACTATCACTATTGAAAAAGATCAGAAATTACTGCGACCCAGTGATATTCCTGAAATTGTTTGTGATAACACAAAAATACAGCAGGAAACAGGATGGAAACCTGAAATAACACTTGATGAATCGCTCAAAGATGTCCTAGACTATTGGAGAAATATTGTTTAAAATAGTGAAAGTATGAAAAAGGCACTCATAACAGGCATAACCGGACAAGATGGATCTTATCTTGCTGAATTGCTGTTAAAAAAAGGATATGAAGTGTATGGTCTGGTAAGACGCACCAGTACTCTTAACTTTGAAAGAATAGATCATATTCAGGAGCAGGTGAAGTTGGTGCAAGGTGATTTGATGGATGAGGGTTCTTTGGCTTCTGCGTTGTATGATATTCAACCTGACGAGGTATATAATTTAGCAGCTCAATCATTTGTAAAAACATCCTGGAATCAGCCAGTGTTAACCGGAGAGGTAACTGGTCTTGGTGTAACTCGAATGCTTGAAGCAATCCGTATTGTAAACCCTAAAATTAAATTTTATCAAGCTTCCTCATCTGAGATGTTTGGTAAAGTTACCGAAACTCCGCAGAAGGAAACCACTCGTTTTTATCCCCGCAGTCCATATGGTGTAGCCAAAGTATATGGACACTATGCAACCGTCAATTATCGGGAAAGTTACGATATGTTTGCCTGCTCTGGTATTTTATTCAATCACGAATCTCCTCGCAGAGGACTCGAGTTTGTAACTAGAAAAATTACTAACGCAGTTGCCAGAATTTCTTTAGGAAAGCAGGAAAAATTAGAATTAGGAGATTTAAATCCAAAACGAGATTGGGGATTTGCCGGTGATTATGTAGAGGCAATGTGGCGCATGCTGCAGCATGACACTCCTGATGATTATGTTATTGCAACTGGAGAGACACATACCGTTAAAGAGTTTGTGGAGCTTGCTTTTAAAGCAGCAGGCATTAATGACTGGCAACCATATGTAGCAGCAAATACGCCTGAGTACATGAGACCAGCTGAGGTTGATTTATTAGTTGGTGATTATAGTAAAGCAAAAAAAATATTGGGTTGGGAGCCTCAAACAAGTTTTTCTGAATTAGTTGAAATGATGGTAAAAGCTGATGTTGAGTTGGAAAAGAAGCGAGGTTAAAGCTTGTATCATTTCTACACCAGACAGATATAGTACACATCATGCAAATGTTTAGATTTCTCCTATGAGTAACATTATTATTACAGGCGGTGCAGGATTTATTGGGTCACATCTTTGTAAAAGATTATTATCTGAAGGTCATACCGTAGTGTGCGTTGATAATCTGTTGACTGGATCCAAAAAAAATATTGAAAATCTGCTTTCTGACAAGAATTTTTCTTTTCTCAATCACGATGTAACGCAGCCACTTCCTGATTCTTTGCAAGCTGATGCAATTTTTCATATGGCTTCTCCTGCTTCTCCAAATCATCATAGTAATATCAGTTACCATGCTCTTCCTATGGAAACCATGATGGTAAATACGCTTGGTACTTTGGAATTATTAAAATTTGCTCAAAAGAAGAATGCCAAATTTCTTTTTGCTTCTACCTCAGAAGTATATGGCGATCCTCAAGTACATCCGCAACCTGAGGATTATAATGGGAATGTCTCCACCACCGGTCCTCGTTCTGTGTATGATGAAGCTAAACGATTTGGCGAAACGCTTGTCGCTCATTTTGTCCGAAATGGTCTTGATGGACGTATTGTCCGCATTTTTAATACCTATGGGCCAAATATGCAAAAAGAGGATATGCGCATGATTGTACGTTTTATTATCCAATCATTACACAATGAGCCTATCACTGTATTTGGAGATGGTACACAAACCCGTTCTTTATGCTTTGTGGATGACCTAATAGAAGGGTTGGTACGCTTGATGTTCTATCCAAATACCAAAGGAGAAATTGTGAATTTGGGAAGCAGCAATGAACATACAGTACTAGAGTATGCTCAGATAGTTAAAAAATTGACCAATTCAGAAAGTGAGATTGTATTAAGTGAAGGACTTCCTCAGCATGATCCTCTGAAAAGAAGGCCTGATACCACAAAGGCTAAAAAACTGCTAGAATGGGAAGAGTCTACGCCTCTTGAGGAAGGATTACAGAAAACAATTGAGTATGTCAAAACAATAATATGAAAGTCGTAGTTATTTCTCCTACTTATAATGAAAAAGTGAATATGGAAAGAATGATTCCGATATTGGAGGAAAAAGTGTTTCCAAAAATAAAAAATCATGACATGTTTTTGTTGGTTGCAGATGATAATTCTCCTGATGGGACAGCAGATGTAGTGAAAAAATACAAAAAGCAATGGAAAAATATAGTCTTGCTAGAAGGAGAGAAAAAAGGATTGGGTGCAGCTTATGTAAAAGCAATGCGTTATGCTTCAAAAGAAATGAAAGCGGATGCGGTTATTGAATTTGATGCTGATTTTCAGCATGATCCTTATGATATTCCAAGATTGGTGGAGGCAATGGACAAGGGGTATGATTATGTAATTGGTAGTCGGTATGTAAAAGGAGGCAAGATCCCAGCCGAGTGGGGAATTCATCGTAAATTTATGAGTTTTTTCGGTAGTTTATTTGCTCGTATTGTGTTATTTACTCCTTTTATTAATGACATGACCTCAGGATTTAAACTAACAAAAACAGCATTTTTGGATAGAGTGGATCTGGAAAATCTTTACTCCAAATACTATGCGTACAAAATTCAGATTTTATACGAAGTAGTCAAAAAAGGAGCAAAAGTAAAAGAAGTACCTATTATCTTTTACGAAAGAAAAGAAGGATCTAGTAAGATAAGTCAAAAAGATTTATTTGATTCATTTTTAGTTGTTTTAAAGCTAAGAGTAAGAGACTCAAAAAAATTTGTCAAATTTCTGGTAGTTGGAGGGACAGGCTTTTTAATCAATACCGTTATTTATACTACACTTGCTCATCACACAGATATAAATTTGGTGCTTGCCAATACCATTGGTGCTGAGATGGCTATTTTTTCTAATTTTAACCTTAATAACGTCTGGACATTTGGTAAAAGGAAAGAGCATAAATTTAATGGTTATTTTAGAAAAATGGGTATGTTTTTTGCTACTTCAAATATTGGCGTGTGGTTATTTCAAAATGGTGCGATTGCTTTAGGAAGCGCATTATATGGAAGAACACACTACTTAATTTATTTTTTGATCGGGACTTCAATTTTACTTGTTTGGAATTTTACGATTTATAGCAAATTTATTTGGCGAGAGAAGGCTGCAATAATCTAAAACCCTTCGTATGCATACCGTATTATCAGTAGTAAAAAAAAAGTACGAGATAATTCTCCTTGCTGTTATCCTCTTAGTTGCTTCTTTTTGGAGGCTTTACCGAATTGGTGATTATTTGACATTTTTGGGAGATGAGGGAAGAGATGTACTAGTTGTAAGAGGTATTCTACATGGAGACTTAACGCTTTTGGGACCCCGTGCTTCCGCTGGAGACTTTTTTACAGGCCCTATTTACTACTACATGATGACTCCTTTTTTGTGGTTATTTAACTATGATCCAGTTGGTCCGGCAGTAATGGTGGCATTACTGGGTATTGCAACTGTTTTCTTAGTTTATTACATCAGTAAAAAATTCTTTGGTACGAATGCAGGTTTGATAGCAGCTGCTTTATATGCCATTTCTCCTCTCATTGTGACTTATTCCCGTTCTTCTTGGAATCCAAATCCCATGCCGTTTTTTTCTCTTGTAATTATTTTACTACTGTACAAAGGGGTAAAGGAGGGTTCATGGAAAATAATGGGTATAACAGGATTATTATTTGGAATTGCTTTTCAACTGCATTATATAGAACTCTTTTTTGCTGTATTTATGGCATTATTTTTCTTCATCGGATCGTATATTGTCGAGAAAAAAGGTCTTATAAAGCGGTTATTGGTACAGAGTATTGTGACAATGGGAGGTTTTTTAGTTGGGTTTTCTCCATTTTTAGCATTTGAAGTAAGGCATGGATTTCCTAATACAAGAACTATTTTTTCCTTTATTTTGTCCGGAACTTCCGATAATGAAAAAGCTCAGGTTGCGTCCTTTTTCCAAATAGTACCTGATGTTTTTGTTAATTTTTTTGCCCGTACCTTACTTTATTTTCCGGGTGCTAATAATATGGCACATTTTCCTGAATGGCAGCTTACCGTATGGAAGGCAGCAGCAGTAGTAGTAGCTGTTGCCGGGATTATAGCTTTGTTTAAGACAAAAGATACATTAGTAAAACTATTGTTGTTTTTGTGGTTGGTAGTAGGTGTGGGGTTATTTGGCTTTTATAAAAAACCTATTTATGATTACTATTTTGCTTTTATGTTTCCATTACCATTTATATTAGTAGGCAATTTTTTTGCTCGGATTTTTGAAAATAAAACAGTTCCACTCATTATAAAAGCAGCGAGTATGGGTATTGTTTTGTTTTTGATTGGTTTAAATCTATCAGGATTTCCATTTCAACATGAACCGAATAAGCAAAAGGATCAAATGAAGCAGATTGCTGAGTTTGTGATGGACAAAGCTGGTGGAAAGCCATTTAACTTTGCCTTAATTACCGGAGGAAATTCTGATCATGCATATCGCTATTATTTTGAATTAAAGGATAGAACCCCGGTAACTATAGAGAACCCTGAAATAGATCCTGAAAGAAAAACGGTAACAGACCAGTTATTTGTGGTTTGTGAAAGTCTTCCTTGTGCACCCTTGGGTCATCCGTTATGGGAGATTGCTGGATTTGGTAGTGCAACTATCTCAGCCGAGTGGGATGTGTCAGTAGTAGAGATATACAAATTGACTCCCTATAAAAATGAAGGTGAAACTAATGAATAAAGAAAGCAAAGAGTTGATCGCGGAACAAGTAAATAATTGCGTTGAGTAGTAAGATAAATCCTGAAGCTACCAGCGTGTGTTTTATATCTTTTCTCACATAACGAATTGACTGTTCAACAGCAGCAGGGATAGAAGCGTTTGTAGAAACTTGCTCCACTTTTGGCACAACTTTTTTGGGAAGAGTATAGGTAGGGGTAACAAAGGGTTTTTCTTCTTGTGTCTTCTCAATTTCTCGTTTTAAGTCTGTGTGTATCTTTTGTTTCTTCGTTTTCTTCTTTTTACTCATGTACCCAAAGTATCATATTGACAGTAACCAAGTCAAGAGAATACAATTATCAATATATGAATCTGGATCCCCAATTTTTTCTATTAATTATCTCCTTAGTGTGGTCTTTGGTTCTTACTGTGTTGTTTGTAAAGTTCTATTTTTATTATTCCCGACTTACGAAAGAAGGAAAAAAAGAATCCCTGATTCAAGTTATTGATACAGTACTGGCAAAAGAAGATGTATTGGAGAAAAAAATAGACGAGTTAGTAAAGCAGTGTACTAAATTAGAAGAAGAAGGAAAGTTATATGTACAAAAAATTGGGTTGATCCGGTTTAATCCTTTTCAGGACACAGGAGGAGACCAAAGTTTTATTTTAGCACTGGTTGATGCAAATGATACTGGCGTAGTTATTTCAAGTCTTCATACCAGAAGTGGTACACGCTGGTATGCCAAGAAAGTGACAGGCGGAAAAGGGATAGAGCATAATTTATCTGAAGAAGAAAAGAAAGCAATTAAAGAAGCTTTATCTTTGAAGAATACTGCATAATCATTTATAATAGGGAAGCGTTTATGAAGAATAAAAATCTTTTTATAACTGGTATCGTTGTTTACTTGGTTAGTGCTTTGGTTGCTTATTTTCTGTTCTCTAACTTGTTTTCTTCCGGAACCCTCATGACTTCTCCTGTTCCTCCTCCCAAAGTCGGCAGTGATGGAAAACTTGTTTTTGATGATTCTTTACCTAAGACAGAAAGTTGTCCGCTAAATGGAGCTATGTATTCCAAACAACAGCGTCAATGGTGGGAACAGCACAGACCTTTAGGAGTAATGATTGAAAACCATGAAGAATCACGTCCACAGTCAGGTTTATCAGCCACTGATATTGTTTTTGAAACAGTAGCAGAAGGCGGTATCACTCGATTTTTGGCAGTATTTTATTGTCAGGACGCTCCTATTGTAGGACCAGTACGCTCTGCACGCACCTACTTTCTTGACTTTATCTCAGGGTTTGGCAGTAGTCCACTCTACGCTCACGTAGGAGGAGCGAATACGCCTGGTCCAGCTGATGCTTTGGGACAAATCGATTCCTATGGATGGGCAGGCTACAATGACATGAATCAATTCTCTATAGGTTTTCCGATTTTTTGGAGAGACTATGATAGACTAGGCAGAACAGTTGCTACAGAACATACTATGTATTCGTCTACCTCTAAACTATGGGAGCTGGCAAAAAAAAGAGGTTTAACAGATACAGATAAAAAAGGTAATAAATGGGATGAAGATTTTACTCCTTACACCTTTAAAGAGGATGCAGAAGCCTCAAAAAGACCTGCTTCTCAGATAATAAATCTTAGCTTCTGGAGCGGATATGGAGACTACGCGGTAAAATGGGAGTACAAAAAAGATACAAATAATTACGTACGTTCAAATGGTGGAGTGTCTCACACAGATAAAAATAATAATAGCCAGTTGTCTGCCAAGAATATTGTGATATTATACATGGAAGAAAGCAGAGCAAATGACGGGTATCCAGGAAATGTACACTTACTGTATGATACAAAAGGAAGTGGAGATGCTGTAGTATTTATGGATGGGAAAAGAGTACGGGCAACCTGGTCAAAGCCAAAGAGGACTTCAAAATTGGTGATAAAGGATACAGCAGGAAAAGAGATAGCCTTTAATAAGGGAAGAATTTGGTTTACAATTCTGGATACAGCAAATGATTCCTTAACTGTAAAATAAACTTCTCTTGCTTGCCAAGAGGCAGGTGAGCATGGCAGGATAAGTTATATGTTAGAAGATCTTATTACATCAAAAACAAGAGTAAAAGTATTGTACACTTTTTTAGAAAATCCTTCTGAAATGTACCATGTTCGGGAGATAGTCAGAAGAGTGGATGAAGAAATCAATGCGGTAAGGCGTGAATTGATCTTCCTTGAAAAAAAAGGAGTTTTACAAAAAGAACCTCGGGCAAATAGAGTCTATTATTCCTTCGATAAAAGCTATCCTTTTTTACATGACTTACTACGAATTTACCTCAAATCAAAGGGATTAGCAGCTGATATCTTAAAAAACAAAGTTAAACTCGGTAAAATAAAATTTGCTATGTTAGCGGGAAAGTATGTGAGGGGATTTGAAAATGCAAAAGCTGAAGAAGTTGATTTATTAGTAGTTGGGAAAGTAGTGCTTCCCGAATTGGCGGTACTAGTCAGAAAAGAAGAAGCAAAAAGAGGAGTTGAAATTAATTACACGGTAATGCAGGAGGATGAGTTTGATTTTAGGAAAAAAAGACTTGATCCTTTTATTTCCTCCATTATTTATGGTCCTCGAATTATGGTCATGGGAGAGGAGACTGCGTTACTAGCGTAAGGAGGGATAGTTGTGAAAAAGCCTACTATTTTTGTTGGAATTATTTTTTTTGTTTCAATACTCTTATTTTTTGCTGTTTTACCACAGGGTCTAAAATTGCCAGGTTTTAAACTTCCTTTTTTGAATCAAGAGGTAAACCTTAATTTCTCACAAATTGATATTAACGCAGGGCCTTTACATATTCAAAAAAACTTTGATTACCGTTTGGGTTTGGATTTACAGGGTGGGACACGACTCACCTATGACGTAGACATGTCAGAGGTGGAATCAGATAAAAGAGATGCAGCTTTTGAGTCTGTCAGAAACGTAATTGAGCGGCGGGTTAATTTTTTTGGCGTAACAGAGCCTACTATCCAAACAGTAAAGGTATCTGATGATTATCGAGTGGTTGTGGAACTCCCAGGAACAACAAATGTAGAAGAAGCAATTAGTCTCATTGGAAAAACGGCACAGTTATCATTTTGGGAGTCAAATCCTGCAGCAACAGAAGCTGCTGAGCAAGCAACTCCTTCCTCCTTACTGGATTTCCAATTAGCTCAAGTGTTAGGCGCAAATCCTCAAAAAACAAAGTTAACAGGACGAGATCTAAAACAGGCACAAGTAACGTTTAATCAACAGACAGGAGAGCCACAAGTATTGCTTACTTTCACTCCTGAAGGAACAAAGCTCTTTGCAGATATAACCAAAAGAAATGTTGGTAAGCCCGTGGCAATTGCACTTGATGAACAAGTAATTCAGGCACCAGTGGTGAATGAGCCAATCTTAAATGGAAGTGCGGTTATTTCAGGTGGGTATGATACTACTGCTGCAAAAAATGTAGTAATTCAGTTAAATGCTGGAGCATTACCTGCTCCCTTACATATTATTGCACAAAGCACAGAAGGACCAAGTCTGGGGTTGGAAGCTTTGAAGAAAAGTGCTTTTGCTGGAGCGATAGGATTTATAACCATTCTTTTGTTTATGAGTTATTTGTATAAAAAAGAAGGGCTACTTGCTTCTGTGGCTTTGATTATTTATGTGTTAATCAATTTGTTTGTTTTTAAGTTTTTCTCTATTACTCTGACATTGGCAGGTATTGCCGGATTTATTCTTTCAGTAGGTATGGCAGTGGATGCAAATATTTTGATATTTGAAAGAATGAAAGAGGAACTACGTGCTGGAAAATCCTTAGATGTAGCCAGAAAAATCGGGTTTAAACGAGCTTGGACTTCTATCAGGGATTCAAATGTTACCAGTATTATTGTCTCTTTGATTTTATTTTACTTTGGTACCGGTATTGTGAGAGGCTTTGCTATTGTGCTATTAATTGGTATTGTAGTCTCTATGTTCTCAGCCATTGTGGTAACGCGTAATTTGTTGGCAGTATTTGATAATAAATAGTATGGATATTATTGGTAAAAAAACAATTTATTTTCTTATCTCAGGAATACTGACTGTAGTAAGTATCATCTCTCTTGTGTTTTTTGGACTTAATTTAGCTATTGAGTTCACAGGCGGTTCACGACTGGCATTAGATCATAAAAGTAATACCAAAATAACGCAAGAAAAGGTAGAGCAAATAGCTCAAAAGTACAACGCGAGTGTTTATAAAATAAGAGAGGTAGATGCAGATACAGTACTTATCAGAACTACTCCTATAGATCAGAAGACAAAAAACAACATAGTTGCTGACCTTAAAAAATCATATCCTGAAGTTGCCGAAGCAAGTTTTGAAACAGTAGGTCCAACAATTGGAGAGGAAACAGAAAGAAATGCTCTAAAAGCCATTCTTATCGCATCTTTGGCAATTCTTGTATATATTGCGTTTGTATTCAGACAAGTATCTCGCCCTGTTGCTTCTTGGAAATTCGGGGTAGCAGCAATTATTGCGTTATTACATGACGTGGTCGTAATAGTTGGAGTGTTCTCTTTGTTAGGTAAATTTTTGGATGTTGAAATAGACCCTCTTTTTATTACTGCTGTGTTAACTATCATGGGTTTTTCAGTCCATGATACTATTGTGGTTTTTGATAGAATCAGAGAAAACATTAAAAAAACAACAGGAGTACCATTTGATAGAGTGGTAAATAACGCCGTAATTGAGACACTATCAAGGTCTCTTAATACCTCTTTAACCGTTTTGTTTGTTCTTTTGGCCTTAATTCTTTTTGGAGGAGAAAGTATTAAATGGTTTGTAGTTGCCTTGTTTATTGGTGTAGCTGTTGGAACATATTCTTCCATTTTTACTGCTTCTCCTCTTTTAGTTTTGTGGCACGAGTGGGATAAAAGAAAAGGAAAGAAATAATTAATTTCTTTTGATCTCGAAATTGCTGCAAAAGAAGAAGTAACGGAGAGATCTTTATGAGAAAAATAACTAATAGAGTTGCTTTTTTATTTCTTCTTTATACCACTGAGCAAATTCTTCCCAAATAGTGTATGTTTCTACAGATGTGACGTTGGTCTCCAGTTTTTTTGCTATGGATTGTCTATCGGAAGAAAGGGTAGTGACAGTTGTTGCAGCAAGCCCTTTACCTTGTACTTCATGTAATACTTCTCCTTTGTGTTGGATGGAAAAAGTTTTTAAATTGTGACCATCTATATAGCATATGACTTCTGTTAATATAGCTTCTCTATTTTCTTTCCCTTGCATAAGATGTAAAAAGTCCTCTGGTGTAAACCATTCATTCATATATTTCATATATGCACCAGGGAAGCCATTTAAAGCAGTAAATGACCATCCATGATCATTTACAAAAAGTGGTTTTTGTAAAATACCAAAAGCATGCTTTGCTTTGTGTATTGCTATTTGTTCTATATCATGGGACTGTATTTCTTCAAGTTCTAAAGCCTGAGGAGTAATGGATATGCCTAAGGGTGAAAGGTATCTTTGGGCAATAGCGATTTTATTTTTATTGCCAGTAACGTAGTAGAGCATATCAGGAAATTAGGATGAGAGTTTTTCTCTGACGAGTGCACTTACAAGGCTGTTATCTGCTTTACCTTTTATTTGTGGCATAAGCGCTCCCATAACTTTTCCCATGTCTTTGAGTTCTGAGGCACCCGTCTTGGTAATTGCATCATCGATAAGGTCTTTAATTGCATCTTCTGAGAGCTGCTCTGGGAGGAAAGATTGTAAAATTTCTACTTCTTTTTCTTCTTTTTCAGCCATTTCTTCTCTGCCTGCATTTTTATACATCTCAATTGATTCTTTTCTTTTTTTTATTTCTTTTCCAGCTACCTCAATAATATCCTCATCAGTTGCCTCATACCCTGCTCCTCCTTTTTGGATTTCATAGTATTGCAGCGCACTTTTCAACATTCGCAGTACAGAAAGTCTGAATTCGTCTTTTGCAAGCATAGCTTGTTTTAATTCTTGTTGAATTTTTTCTTTTAACATAGTTCTATTATACAACAGGCTTCATCTGTTTTCCTAATTCTTTTACACGATCTTCTAAATACTCTCGGTTGTTTTTTGATAAATCTTCATCTACTTCCTCAAAAAGAATCTTGAGGATTTTTCCTACCTGTGGACCGGGAGAGATATTAAGAATGTTCATTACATCATTACCGTCTATGGCAAGATCATTAATAGAAAAAGGAGGATGGAGTTCTTTTTCCAGCCGTTCTTTAAATAACTTTAATCTCCAGCTTTCAGCTGTTTGTGTACCGCCTCCGAGTCTGTCTCCAATACGCAGATCCATCATATCAGAGACATTCTCAACACCCACTCTTCTAATAAACCGTCTAATAGCACTGTCTGATAAATGTTCATGCACAGGGAACATATGCCACCTAATAAGTGTTACCAGCTTTTCTTTTTGTTTTTTGGAAAGGCGTAGATCATCAGCAATTTTGGCTGCAATACGTGCACCTGCTACTTCATGGTTGTAAAAGATAACATATCCGTTTTCATCATATGAGACAACCTCTGATTTACCTACATCATGCAAGAGTGTTGCAAGACGCACTAAAGGATCTGTTGAAGGGCATTCTTTTAAAGAAAGGATGTTATGCGTAAATACATCAGTAGTATGATGTCTACCCGGTCTTACTTGTGAAATACCTTTTCCCTTCACCAAGTCAGGAAGAATAATGGCTAGTATCCCTGCTTCATCCAAGAGGCGGATACCGATATAAGGATGATGACTTGAAAGAATTTTAAAAAGCTCATCTCTAATTCTTTCTTTTGATACGTGTTTGATAAGCTCAGCATTGTTAACAATAGCATCCCACGTTGTTTCATCTATCGTAAAATGCAGCTGAGTGGCAAAACGAATGGCCCGCATCAGACGTAGTGCATCTTCTTGAAATCGTTTGGAAGGATCACCTACTGCTTTGATAACTTTCTTTTCTATATCTTTTCTTCCTTCAAAAGGGTCTACAAAATCAAAGTGAGTGGGGTGAGTGTAGTCGGGAATTGCAGCAGCAATGGCATTTACCGTAAAATCTCTTCTTTCAAGATCATCAGTTAAGGAAGTTCCCCATTCTACTGATTCTGGATGACGAAAATCTTTGTATTCTCGATCTTTTCTGTACGTAGTTATCTCAACATAGTGTTTCGAGTCAGATAACTCTACACCAACCGTACCAAATGTGTTTTCATAAAAAGAGTCAGGGAAAAGTGACTGGATTTGCTCAGGAGTGGCATTGGTAGTTAAGTCCCAATCAGTAATAGGTCTTCCCATAATAAGGTCTCTGACACATCCACCAACCAGATATACTTCAAATCCTGCATCTCTTACTTTTTTGTAAATCGGGACAATTTCTTTTTTTAACTCTTCCTCATTTTCTTTTTTCATATGATATTATAGATACGCACGTTTTCTACAGTATATCATGAAAAAGTGGAAAGTATTAAGCACAAAAAACGATTTTTCTTCCCCCCAAGACATAATCAGCCAACTTCTTTTGCTGCGAGGAATTACCACGAAAGAAGAAATTGAAGATTTTTTGCATCCTGATCTAAGTAAAATCTCACTCTCTTTTGTAGGGCTTGATAAAAAAGCTGTAGAAAAAGCTCTTAAAAGAATTGAGAAGGCCATAGAAAAGAACGAGAAAATTATTGTGTATGGAGACTATGATGTTGACGGTATATCTGGGACTGCAATTTTATGGGAAACGCTCTATCAAGCATACAAAAATGTTATTCCTTATATTCCTGATAGATTTGAAGAAGGGTACGGATTATCCAAAAAAGGAATTGAAAATATTCTCAGGACATATGATGATGTGGGACTGATTATCACAGTTGATAACGGTATTGTAGCAAGCAAGGCAGTGGACTTTGCCAATGAGAAAGGAATAGATGTGATAGTTACCGATCATCACACAAGAGGGAAAAAAGATCCTGATGCTTTTGCCATAGTACATACTACTAAGCTGTGCGGGGCAGGAGTTGCTTATATGCTTTCCAGAAGTTTTGACCAGGTAGATATCATCAAAAATAAAAAACACTTAGAGTTGGTAGCACTTGCAACTATTGCAGATCTTGTTCCTTTAACCTATGCCAACAGAATACTAGCCATATTTGGTATCAAAGAATTATCCAGGACAAAACGGCCAGGACTGCTGGAATTATTTAGAGCTTCGGGTATACAAAAAGAAAAAATAGGAGCCTATGAAATAGGCTTTATTATTGGACCGCGGATAAATGCTATGGGAAGAATTGCCTCAGGCCTTGATAGCCTTCGTTTTTTATGTACCAGTAGCGCACAAAGAGCTGTTGGATTAGCATCTGCTCTGGAGGTAGTTAATAAGGACAGACAATCACTTACGCAACTGGCAGCACTGCATGCAAAAGAAATTTTTAGTAGAGAGAAGAGTAGTGTCTCAAAAATTGTATTCGTATCTCACACTGATTATAACCAGGGAGTTATAGGACTTGTTGCGTCAAAATTGGTAGAGGCTTACTATCGTCCTTCTTTTGTATTATCAGTCGGTGAAAAATATGCAAAAGGTTCTGCACGCTCTATAACAGGGGTAAATATTATAGAAATGATTCGTTCTGCATCTACTTATTTAGTAGAAGCAGGAGGGCATCCGATGGCAGCAGGATTTACGGTAGAGACAGAAAAAATTGAGTATTTTAAAAAAGAATTAGAAGAAGCTGCTGAAAAAGTAGTAACTGAGGAGCATCTGCAGAGAACTCTTTTAGTAGATATGCCTCTTGCTTTTTCAGCTATTTCTTTTGATTTATGCAAACACATCCAAAAGCTAGCTCCTTTTGGAGTAGGGAATGATGAACCTATTTTTGTGACACCAGAAGTATATATTTCTGACTTAAAGTATATGGGAAAAGAAAAAAATCATCTCAAATTGTGGGTTGAAAAAGATGGTTTTTCCTTTGAAGCAGTACTTTTTGGATTTAAGGAAAAATTAGGAGAAAATATTGATCTGCGAGTTAACGACAAAATTGATATTGCCTATACAGTTGGTATAAATGAATGGAATGGGAGTAGGAAAATAAATTTGATGGTGAAGGATATTAAAATTATTGAGAAATAGGTTGAGAAAGTGGAGAAAGTCCCAAGCGCTTTCTTACGGTATTATCTGTAATATCTGGAGAATCCGGCACTGTTTTCCCTGCTATTCTAAGCATTTCATTCATAGTATTGATTTTATGTATCATTCTGTTAAATTGAGTATATGCTTCCTCAAATAATAATAAGCGGGTATAGTCTCCATTCATATACCTCTTTTTAACAAAAGGGTAGCGAATAGGATCTTTGTGATGTTTAAGGGAGTCTATTGTTTCTTCAAATTCTAGAATGCACCTTTCTGTAAGAGGGGGAAGAATAGATTGGTCAATTGGAACGAGAGTAGCTGCTTGTTTGATCGTTGTTGTAGCAGATACCCTTAGTGCTTCTGTTGTTTCTTCGTCGTCTAGTAAGTTGTCTATCCATGTGTTTTTTTCAGGAGAATCAGTTTGTTCTTTTGCAAACAAGAGTACTTCTCCTGCTTCTGTTTTTTCTGATTGTATTCGTACGTCTCCTATAATGTAGCTAGCTATATTACTCATCTTAGCGGTGGACAATATATCCTCAATTCTTTCTCGTGGCATTAATGGAAAAGCATTAGCATATCCATTTCTTGGCTGCCCAGGAAAGAGATCTTCCAATCTTTGTACATTTTGATGTTGCGAAAGCATTTCTACTGCCATATATTTTTTTCCATAAAAAAACTCCCTCATCTTTTGGGGAGTTTTTGTTTTGTTTACTGAAATTATGTTTACTTTATTTCTTCTTTATACAAAAACTCCACCCATTTCTCATAGGGATGACGTGTTTATTTGTGAGTTTTGCAGAAAGGTACATAAAACACCAAAACTATAGCAAGAAAAAAACAGCTTGTCAATAACAGCATTTACTAGTATGATATAGAAGTTGAAAAAAGAGCTTATGAAAGAAGATTTAAAAAGAACACTAATTAGTAAAACTCCCCAAGCAGTAGATCAGGAAGTCTTGATCAAAGGATGGGTCCAAAGGGTGAGAACACACGGGAAATTGGTCTTCATGGATGTGAGGGATAGAACGGGGGCAGTACAGGTGATCGTAAATGCAAAAACAGCGCCTGAAGCATTCGAGACAGCACAAGATTTGCGTGCAGAGTTTGCTATCCAGATGATTGGAAAAGTAAACAAAAGACCAGAAAATGCTATTAATAAAGATCTTATTACCGGTACTATAGAAGTTGAGGCTCTTGCTCTTACGGTACTTGCTGCAGCAGAGGTCACTCCTTTTGATACAACGAAAAAAACATTACATTTAGAATTACCTACATTACTGGATCATAGATCACTTACGTTAAAACATCCTTCTGTGCAAGACATTTTTATGGTACAGGCAACACTTGCTGAAGAATTTCGAAATGCGGCAAAAGAGTTAGATTGTGTAGAAGTCTTTGTTCCGACGATTGCAGCTGGTGCAACTGAAGGAGGAGCGGAGGTATTTCCTATAGGATACTATGGTCATAAAGCTTTTTTGACGCAAAGTCCTCAATTGTACAAACAAATCATGGTAGGAGTATTGGAAAGAGTCTTTACGATTGCTAAAGCATATCGGGCAGAACCATCTGTTACGACAATGCATCTTGCAGAGTCTACACAGATGGATATTGAAATGGGATTTATAGACTCTTTTGGAGATTTACTTGATGCGTTAGAATTTGTTGGAACTACAGTTGTTAAAAACACTGCTGAAAAACATACTGTAGTTTTTGAGAGATTTGGAATAGAAAAACCACTTGTTGCTGCAAAAGTCCCCCGCTTAAAACTGCGTGAAGCACAGGAGATTATAAAAGAGAGGACTGGACGTGACCTTTCAAAAGAAATGGATTTAAATAGAGAAGATGAAGTTGAGATTTGGAAGTGGGCAAGAGAAACACATAACTCAGATTTTGTGACTATTACTCATTTTCCTACCAAAAAAAGAGCGTTTTATACTTATCCAGATCCTGAGAATCCAGAGTATAGTCTTTCCTATGATCTTATTTTCAAAGGCCTTGAGATTTTAAGTGGAAGTCAGAGAATCCATGATTATAACCAGCTCATAGAAGCTATGGAGAAAAAGGGAGTAAATCCAAAGAATTTTGGCATGTACTTACAGGCATTTCGTTATGGAGTACCTCCAGAGGGTGGATTTTCCTTTGGTTTGGAACGACTGACTATGAAACTACTGGATCTTGCAAATGTACGAGAAGCCTCGCTATTCCCAAGAGATATGGAACGAGTGGATGAAAGATTTTCAGTTACAGAAGAAGTTAACAAAGAATAACGTTTATATCTTTTTGAAAAATACCTTCTCATCTTTTCGGGTGTTTCATGTGGCGCTTGTTTTGGTAAGTGTTAATATCTTATTTCTTTCTCTTGCAGTATATTTTCATAAAAAAATACAAAGTATCTCTTTTACTCCAGTAAGTGCCCAGGTAGTCTATAAAAATTCCCCTCTTCCTTTTGTTGCTAAAAATATTGATGTTAAAACATCTGCCAGAGCACTAGTAGTCTACGATCCTGAAACACGGACAGTGGTATATGGCAAGAATCAAAACTTTCGGTTTGCACCTGCTTCAACTACAAAAATAATGACTGCTTTAATAGCTCTTGAAAACTACAACTTAAATAAAGTTATGACTGCTAATGGAGTATGGACTGTACAGGGATCTAAGATGAATTTAGTAGAAGGAGAGAGAATAACAGTACATAGTCTTTTGTATGGGCTCATGCTGCCTTCAGGCAATGACGCAGCTTATGTATTAGCACATAACTATCCTGGAGGATATACAGATTTTATGCAAAAAATGAATGAGAAAGCAAAAAAGCTGTATTTGCAGAATACCTTTTTTGTGGATCCTGCAGGTCTAGAGGACGCAAACTACACAACTGCCTCTGACTTGGCTCGTCTGGCAGCTTATGCTATGCAAAATGATGTTTTCAGAACAGTTGTAGGGACAAAGACAAAAACAGTTCTTGATGCATCAGGTATGATACCGCATGAGTTGGTAAACTTAAATAAACTCTTGGACTTACCAGGAGTGATAGGTGTAAAGACAGGTTTTACTGAAGAGGCAGGACAAGTATTGGCTACTGCTTATCAGTATCAGGGGAAAACATACATTATTGTGGTCTTACAAAGTACTGATAGGTTTTCTGATACTGCTACTATTATAAAAGAGGTAGTTGATAAAATTAAGTTAATTTCCTATTGAATTATCAGCTAAAGCAAGTACGTAAGCGGTAAAATTGGTGCCTTTAAATATGACAATTGGTACGAGATACGGATACTCATCTTCTCCGCTGTAGTAACCCAAAGATACTTCAGTAATCTGGACTTCTTGTAAGTTATTGGGATTTACAATATACGCATTTCCTTTTTGTAAATCTTCATATGCTTGTTTGATGCTTTTGATAGGGTAAGTGCCTGCTAGCTCTGGATTGGTAAAATCGAGAGGTTTGTGAAAAAATTTGCCTTGCGCAATCTCAAGATCAAATCTGCTGGTTGTTTTAACATAAAAATACATGGATGATTCATCAGGTGTGGGGTAATAAATGGGAAGACTTTCCACTGTTTCTTTATTCAGCAAAAACGGTTTATGAACCGGAGCATTTTGTTGATAGAGGTCAACCCTGGCTACTTGTGCTTGTGCAGGATTTTGAGTCGGAATGAGGCTATTACCGATTACTGTGTAATAAGTGGTTTTGGTTTGTCCTTTATCTAAGTCAACTGTGCTTTGAGGATCAAGAGCATCCAAAAAATTAAGGACAAAAGTGTTAATTTCAGTTGCTTCAGGAAGTGGAAATGCAGCAGTGCTGGCAATAGTTGGGATAAAATCAAAATCAATCGTAAAATTATGTGTAATAATATCATAATTGATAACTGCCCCATCTGTTCGTGCCCATTGGTAGATATTATTACCTGTTTTTATCTCACGGAGAGAAAAGTTCCTTAGAGCTACGTTACTTCGTGCTGTTTGTAGAGCAAATAAATTGGGTTCTCGTGTCTGAAATTTAAATACCTTCATACGAGATGGAATAGGCGGGAGCGTGCCAGTCACGGTATTAATCTGATACGTTATATCCTGTTGTCCGGCGACAGGCAATGATACTGGAGGTAATTTTTCAAAACGAGCCCAGTCTTCAGGAAGCGGTTCTGGAGGGGGAAAGTAAGTGTTGCGAATAACACCAAATAGTTGGATACCGATAAAAATAACAATTCCGGCAGCAATAGCTCCAGCAGCAATTTTAAGTATCAGACGTGTTTCACTGGTTATTTCTGAAAGAGAGGCCATGTCTTGAGTATAGGCAATGCTTTGTGTAAAATGCAAGATATGAATGTAAAAAATGCTGATAATACGGTCCGTGTGAGAATAGCTCCTTCACCTACTGGATATCCTCATATTGGTACTATTTACCAAGCTTTATTTAACTATGCCTTTGCCAAAAAACATCACGGTAGTTTTATAGTACGTATTGAAGATACTGACCAGACACGATTTGTAGCAGATGCAGAAGAGGCAATTTTTAACGCGCTTGATTGGTTTGGTTTGATTGAGGATGAAAGTTCACGAAAGGGAGGCAATTTTGGTCCTTATCGCCAGTCAGAACGATTAGAACTGTATCATCAGTATGCCCAAGAATTGATTGACAAAGGATATGCTGAGTTTGCATACTATCCCAAAAAAGAAGCAGTTGGTAAAAAAGAATATGGGCAGCAAAATGCTCAGGAAAAAGTGTCAGTAGAGCCTCAGACACCTCCTGCACCTACTTCTATAAAAGAAATGCTTGCTGATAAAGAACAATTTGTAGATTGGGTAGTAAGAATGAGAGTCCCAAAGGATGAAAAAATTGTGGTGGATGATGCAATTCGCGGTAACATTGAGTTTGATACAAATCAAGTAAGTGCACAGGTTCTTCTTAAATCAGATGGGTTTCCAACGTACCATTTAGGAGCAGTTGTCGATGACCATTTGATGCAGATTACCCATATTGTGAGAGCTGAAGAATGGCTTTCTTCTTTTCCAAAACACTGGCTTTTGTATCGCTATTTTCAGTGGCCAATGCCACCTGTTTTTCATACTGCAACCTTGAGAAATCCTGATAAGTCAAAGCTTTCCAAGCGACAAGGGCATACGAATGTAAATTGGTATAAAGAACAAGGATTTTTGCCTGAGACAATTTTAAATTATTTAGCGCTTTTAGGATGGAGTCATCCTGAGGAAAAAGAAATTTTTTCCCTTGATGAATTTATCAGTTTGTTTGATTTAAAAGATATTAAGCCAATACCCCCTATCTTTGACCTTACAAAATTAGAGTGGATGAATGGCGTATACATAAGGGATATGGAGAATAGTAAACTTCTTGAAAAACTGATGGCATATGATCAGACAATCAAAGAAATAGATAAAACACTTCTTGATCAATTTATAGAACTAGCGAAAACACGCATGAAGACATTAAAAGATTTTTCTTCGCTTGTTATGCCATTTGTAAAACCAAATGCAGTTGTGCTTGCAGAAGAGCAAAAGAGAATACAAGAAGCAGTGAGACAGTCACTGGAAAGCACAGAACACTGGGATAAAGAGCAGATTGTTCAAACACTAAAAGAAGTTACCAAACAAAACAATGTTAATTTTAAGTTTTTATATAAAATAACTATTGGTGCAGAATTTGGTTTGCCTTTAGCAGATGTATTTGAGATACTAGGAAAAGAGAAAACACTTGTCTTTTTCTCGTAGAACTATGGAAATCAAACGATTTATACGCTCTTTTCGTTACTCTTTAGAAGGATTTGTACATATTTTCAAATATCATCAAAACATCCGTTTTCACTCATTTGCAGCTCTGGCAGTCATCATGTTAGCTTTGCTTTTACAGCTTAGCAGAATAGAATTTCTTTTTATTTTACTTGCGATATTTATTGTTTTTGTAGCTGAGATGATTAATACAGCAATCGAGGAAATGACGAATTTGATAACTACAGAACACAGAAAAGAAGCAAAAATTGCAAAAGACGTAGCTTCTGCAGCAGTATTACTGTCAAGTATTCTTGCTTTTATCATTGGGATGATTATTTTTATTCCCAAAATAATATCCTAATTTTTTTCTCCTGTTTGTCCTCTGGCGGTTGTAAGTGCAAGAATTTCTGAGAGTTTTTGTACAAATTTTTGAGCATGGTCTCTGCTCATACCGACTCGTGCAACTACTTGTAACTGAGAAGATGTACCGATTCTTTGACATACATCAAACGTAACACCATCTTCATTTACATTCATAAAAACAGTATCAGTATACAAAATAGGAGTTGCGTTAGGATTTACACTGACATTGAGGTTGGAGCTTTCATCGTTAACTGGCTTTTTCAATTATTTATAACACCTCCTTTATCTGTGGTTTTCTTTTAGTATTTTAGTAAGATCAATGGTTTTTTCAACCAATTCTGTGAGTTTTTCTTTTGCTTTTTCATCTGTGAGATTGCCTGATGTATCAAATATTTTAGGAGCAAAGCGTACCATTAGTTGCGGTTGTGGTAAGAGCAATACATTAAAAGAAGCCATGACTTGACGTAGATGCTGTTGCATTCTCACTGTTCCGAACATGCCATCACTTGCTCCAAAAATAGCTCCTGTTTTGCCAGTCATGGGATTGCCCTGACGAGAGATCCAATCAAGCGCATTTTTTAACACTCCTGGAATAGAATGATTGTATTCAGGTGAGCAGATTAAAAACATATCAGCCCATTCGGCTTGTTCTCTGATCTGCTTTACTGACTCTGGAAATCCTTGCACTTCAACATCTGCGTTATACAGCGGAATATCTATTAAATCTGCTACCTTTACTTCTGCACCATACTGTTGAGCAATCTTTACTGCTTCTTGTAAAAGCATTTTGTTGTATGACTGTGCTCGTAAACTACCGGGAATTGCGAGGACATGAATGGGTTTCATATTGTTTTATTATATCACCAACTGAAAGTAAGAGGATAAGTAAATGCTTATGTAATAGTAAGAAAAGCTATTATTTTTTTTATACTATAATAGGGATATATAGATATGAGAACAACGGGAAGATTAGGGTGGTATGTTACTATTATTTATGCGACAATTCCTGCTGTTTTACTAAGTGTTACTTCTTCATTTGTTTTTGATTTTTCTTCTGTTGCAGGAACGTTAAATACTCTGGGAAGAGTGTCTGCTCTTACAGGACTTGCGTTATTTTCACTTGCTTTTGTATTAAATACACGTGTTTCTTTTTTAGAAAACCTGTTTGGAGGTTTGAATAAAGTATTTATTGCTCATCATATTGTTGGTAGTTTTGCTTTTGTTTTTCTGCTTTTTCACCCTCTTTTTCTTGTCTTGAGCCTTGCCTCTTTTTCTGTTGATGCTGCTGTACAGCTTATTATTCCTGGGGTAAACATTGTAACACTTGGTATTGTTGGACTTTCTTTACTGACCTTTTTTTTAGTAACCACTCTGTTTTTTAAGCCTCCCTATCATATTTGGAGATTTATCCATCAATTTATAGGCATTGCCTTTTTCTTTGGTGCTGCCCACGCGCTCTTTATACCAAGTGATATTGCTTCAAACCTGATTGTTAGATACTACATGCTTTTTCTGGTAGGGTTGGGAGTAGTTTCTTACTTTTACAAAACTGTTTTTGGTAGGATTACCATGCAGCAAAAAGATTTTGTTGTAAAAGAGATTAATTGGTTAGATAAAAAGGTGGTTGAGATAACGCTTGCTCCTGTGAAAGAAACCTTGCGCTATAAGCCAGGCCAGTTTGTGTTTCTCTCCTTTATGAATAGCTCTCTGAGTAAAGAAGCACATCCTTTTTCAATTACTTCTTCTCCAAAAGAATCTTTACTAACAGTAGTGATTAAAAAATCAGGTGATTTTACTAGGAAACTTGATATGTTAAAAGTAGGAGATGGGGTAAAGGTGGAAGGTCCTTATGGCAAATTTACCTATGCTGATTTTCCTAATAGAAAACAGGTATGGATTGCTGGAGGCATTGGTATTACTCCATTTATCAGTATGATAAAGGATGTGAAGAACAACAGGTACGACATTGATTTGTTTTATGTAACATCTACCAAAAGTGATGCTGTTTATTTGAAAAAAATGAAACGTTTAACACAAGAGAAAAAAGGAGTAAAAGTATACCCTTTATTTACCGCTACTCAGGGTAGACTGACGGTTGAAAAAATAAAAAAATTAAGTGGAGTGGATATCAAAGACAGAGAAATATTACTCTGTGGGCCTTTACCCATGATGCAGCATATTAAAAAACAGCTACAGCTGCACGGAGTAAAGACATACCGTATTCATTCAGAAGAATTTGAATTAGCATGAGCAAACGATTTATAAAAACAATTGTGGCCATTACACTATTTCTTTTTATAGCTACTATTGCAGGAGTGATATTAGCAAGTTTTCTGCAATAGAGGTGGCAATAGTGTACAATAGGGCAATATGTTAGTGGACGATGTAACAATAACAATAAAAGCAGGGGATGGAGGAAAAGGAGGAATGGCTTTTCGTCATACTGCAGGAACTATCAAAACGCCTCCTGATGGAGGTAATGGGGGCAGAGGAGGAGACATCTATTTTGAGGCATCTCATGATGTTTCTGATTTGAGTGAGTTTCGATTTAAAAAGAAAATAGAAGCAGAGGATGGTGAATCAGGAAGGCGCAATAATCAGTATGGAAAAGCAGGAGAGGATATAACAGTAAAAGTACCTATAGGTACTACAATAGAGGATATCCATACGGGTGATGTTGCAGAATTGGATAAGCAAGGGGATAGATTTTTGGTAGCCAGAGGAGGCAGAGGTGGTTTGGGTAATAGGGAGGTCAATAAACGAGGACGTAGTAACCCTGAAGTTTTACGTTTGGAAGAGGGAGAGCCGGGAGAGGAGAAAGAAATACATCTGGTTTTAAAGCTTATCGCTGAAGTAGGTTTGGTAGGGTTTCCCAATGCTGGAAAAAGTACACTTATTAATGCATTGACCAGATCAAAATCAAAAATAGGGGCGTATCCTTTTACCACTCTTGAGCCTCAATTGGGTGTGATGGATAGTATTGTTTTGGCTGATATTCCAGGACTTATTGAAGGAGCATCAAGTGGAAAAGGTTTAGGAATTCAATTTCTAAAACATATTGAGAAAACAAAATTGTTGGTGCATTTGATAGATGTAACGAGTGAAAACCCTTTTGATGCTTATATGCTTATTAGAAATGAGTTTAAAGAATATGGGGGAGTATTACTGGAAAAACCAGAAATTGTTGTTCTTACCAAAACGGACTTAGTAAATGAGAACGAGCTTTCAGAAAAAAAAGAACAGTTACAAAAAACAGGAAAAGAGATTACTACTTTGTCTGTGTATGATGAGAAGAGTTTGGAAAAAATAAGAACTTTGATACAAGAAAAAGTTAATGTGCTTCGACTGGAAGAACCTACCGTATAGCTTATCTCATATTTCCTCAATACTTTATGACAGAAAAAAATGCACAGAATACCATTAGACTTGATAAATACCTAGCAAGTCTGGGTGCTGCTTCGCGTAGAGGTATTGCTGTTTTCTTGAAAAAAAAGAGGGTAACCATAAATGGGCAGCGAGTTTTGGAGCCTGGTATACGTCTTGATCTTGCAAAAGACAGAGTTAGTATCAATGGGCAAGAGGTAAAACAACCCAAGTACGTATATATTATGCTTAACAAACCCAAAGGCGTTATTTCAACTGCCTCTGATGAATATGGTAGAGAAAATGTTACGCAGATGGTAGAGGTAAAAGAAAGAGTTTTTCCAGTTGGTAGATTAGATAAAGATACCACAGGGCTTATATTACTTACCAATGATGGAGAAATAGCAAATAAAATTACACATCCCCGGTACCATATGCCAAAAACATATCAACTGCTTATTGCAGGGAGTGTTGCAAAAGAAAAGATTCGGATATTACGAGAAGGAGTAGATTTAGAAGATGGAAAAACAGCTCCAGCAAAAGTATCAGTAGTGAAAGAGTTAGATGGAAAGACAGTTTTGCGAATGGTATTGTATGAGGGAAGAAAAAGGCAAATCAGAAGAATGTGTGAAGCATTGCATATTCCTTTACTGGAGTTGAAACGTATTAGCATAGGTCCTGTACTGTTAAAAAATCTGAAAGTAGGCAAGTGGCGATATTTATCTGAGAAAGAAACTGCTGATTTAAAGAAATCTTTATAATACTATTTTAGAGTTATTGAATACAATTTATTTACGTATTTATGGAGCATGTAAAGCAGTAACAACTACTCTTTTTGTATAATCTTTTTGAACGGTATCATATATGCCCCCACAGGTAATGAGGAAAAGTTTTGAACTTATTTCATTTGATCCAAAAATATACTCGAGTGGCACTTCATTTGTGTTATAGGAAGTGGTATCGGTTACGACAAATTTGTACATTTTGTTATTTTTATCCTTGATATAGATCAAGTCTCCAGTCTTTAACATTTTTATTCCATAAAATACAGAGGGTTTTCCGGTGGGGGTATCAACATGTCCATTGATAACTGCATTTCCTATTGCTCCTGGAATACTGCCTGGCTGATACCAGGCAACATTGTAAACATTTTTAGGTACATCCATAGCTCCTTTTTTATCAATTCCAACCTGCTCTACAGATGCCTGTATTCTCAGACTAGGAATAATAAGTTGCGAAGGAGTACCTGGAGTTGCTTCTGAGGAAACGGTAATAGGACTTATTAACGTGTAAGCTTCTGTAGGAAACTGAGTAAGAAGGGTACCAAAAAGGAGCCCTGTGATAGAAAAAATAATAACAGTGAGGGCGTAGACACATTTTTTCATAGTACTGTTGTAAGCAGAATACAATGCACTTGCAAGCAGTGCACTGTATTCTCTATGTTCATAGTCTAGAGACATCTATCCTTGCCCAAAACCAGTAGTAGGTGGTCTTACAGGCCTCTCAGTTGGTGTTGGAGTAGTATCTCGGTCTCGATCTTGGGTGGGTGTTGGAGAAACTCGTCTTGTATCTTCTGTTGGTGTCGGTGTTTGTGTTTGAGCGTTTACGATCACAGTTGCTGCAAAAAAAGATACTACTAAAGACAAAACTGATATTGCTAAAATCTTTCGCATAAAATCACCCCCTTTCATACATGTATTGAGTAATATAGAGTCTTTCTATAAAAGCAGAGTTAAATACGCGTAAGAATAAAATAATAAATGTAGAGTGTTAACTGCTCTGTGATGTAAAATACTTCTTTAAAAGAAAGAGGTAAAAAGGTGCATTTATTTTCTTTCCACTGTAATAGTGCATTCAGTAACGAGTGCAGCAATTGCTCCGATAGCTGCTAGGAAGGGTGCAAACACAGCTCCTACCATGCCAATAGTCAATGGAAATTCCGCGATTGTTTTTCCTTCTTTATCACTAATAATTATCCTTCTAACGTTCCCTTCCCTAATAATCTCCTTTACTTTTTGGATAAGTTCCTCTCCTTTTACGGTAAATGTTTCTTTTTTACTTTGGTTCATATTGCTACTTTTATCTTCCTTTGAAGAGGCATTATAAATGAAAAAATAAGTTATACAGTAAGAAAGGTGCAAGTATTTTTATTATAGAAGTTCTTGTAAAACTACCGCATTGTTATGTTCTTCATCTTTGGCAGCATACACTAGTGTTACTTTTTTATTCTCAGCTACTATTTTTTTTATTTCCGCAAAGGCTTCTTTATTATGTTGTATTTCTTCTTGGTACTTTTTTTTGAATGCATCCCATTTTTTGGGGTCATGGGAGAACCATGTTCTTAACTCATTACTGGGAGCAATATCTTTGAGCCAAAAGTCTATATGTGCTTCTTCTTTTGATACTCCTCGGGGCCAGAGTCTATCAACTAATACCCGTACCTCATCATTTGGTGTGTAGGCTTCGTATATTCTTTTTATCTGAATCATAGGTAAATGAGAAGGAAATAGCTTATTTTATTTAGTATAGCATGAATTTTGGCCTGTGTGATTTTAATGTCGTACACTACTTTTAACTGTTTCTAAATCTTCTAAATTTACTTTTAGTAATTCTTTATTTATTTCTTTCCCTAAAAATAATTGCACAGTATTAACTGTTTTTTCAGATAAGTCAGTCACATAGAAATAACGTTCTGGATTAATTGTTGTGTTATTGAGTAAGCGTTTTTCTGTTAATATGTTTTTTAATTTTTGTGCAGTCGGTATTGCTGAGTCAATGATAGTTACTTTTTCTCCTATTACTTTTTGAATAGTTTGTTTTAGCAAAGGATAGTGAGTACATCCTAGATGAAGGGTATCTATGGTATGAGGTAAATCAGATAAGTAGTGTTGTGCTGTTATATATGCAATTTCACTTTCACCCAAGCCTTCCTCTGCAATGGGAACAAAAAGAGGACATGCTTTAGCATAAACGGTTATGTCAGGGTTCCTTTTTTTGATCTCTATTTCATATGTTTGGCTATTAATAGTAGCAGGGGTGCCGAGGATGGCTATCTGGTTAGTTTTTGTAGTTTGCACAATTTTTTCTGCTGCCGGAGTTATGACTCCTAAAACAGGTACAGGGGATAATGCTTGAAGAGCTTCAAGACATGTTGCCGAAACAGTGTTACATGCGACCACAATAATTTTAATGTCTTTGGTTAATAAATAATGAGTGAGTTGAGTGGCAAAGTTGGTAATTATCTCTTTTCCTCGAGTGCCATAAGGGACTCTGGCAGTATCACCCAGATAGACGATATTTTCGTTGGGAAGAAGCTGCATAATTTCCTTTACTACAGTCAATCCCCCAATACCTGAATCAAAAATACCGATTGCTTTGTTTTGCATAATAGCAGTATATCAGATGGTTCTATTTGGGATTATAATAATAAAACATGACAGTGTTTCATATAAAAATTATTGCTATATTTTCCATGCTCATTGACCATATTGGGCTTTTTCTTTTTCCAGAAGTTTTTTTCTTGAGAATTATTGGAAGACTTGCTTTTCCGCTTTTTGCCTGGCTCATTGCAAACGGTGCATTGCACACGTCAAATATAAAAGCCTATCTTGCTCGTCTTTTTGGATTTGCTCTCATATCTCAAATTCCTTATGTACTTATTAGTAGAACTAATGATCCTTTTTTTTCAGGACTTAATATTTTCTTTACGCTTTTTCTCGGATTGATGGCAATTACCTTGATACGAGATGAAAAAAATACTTTGATTCGTTTTGCGATAATCATTGTTGCAGCTGTGGTAGCAGAGTTAATTGGGGCTGATTATGGAGCCGCAGGGGTACTTTCAATTATTGCTTTTTATCTTACTTTCAAAGATATAAAAAAGATGGTGTTTGTACAGACATGTATTTTTAGCCTTTTTTATGTTTTACCAGCAACTATGACTATGATGTATACTTCCTCATCTTCTTTTATCCCTCCTCTTGGTCTTTTTCAGATCTTTGCGGTTGTTTCACTTTTGTTTATAGGATTTTATAACAACCAGCAAGGTCCAAAACTAAAATACCTTTTTTATTTTTTTTATCCACTCCATTTGCTGGTATTGTATCTTATAAAAGTATTGTATTGAATATCTGAAAGAAAGAATTTTAGAGGGATAATTAGTCTCTGGTAAAAGGAGGAACTAGTCTTCCTGTAGGACTTGCAGTTACATCAGGTAACTCATTCACGGTAGGGGTTGGTGCTTTGGTAGGAGTTGGTATATTGGTGGGGGTAGGAGTGGGATTTTCTTTTTCATCCTTGTTATCTTCATTTTTGTCTTTATCCTCATCTTTTTTCTCTTCGTCTGGAGTGGGGGTAGGAGTTGGTAGGTTACAATCCTTAGTAGGTGCTGTGCCTCTCAGGAAAAATTCAGGGTAGGCAGAAGAGGTTGCGTATTCTGCTTTTAGTCCATTCTCAGAACAGATAAGTTCTTCAATAACATTTGAGGGACGGGCAAATGTTAAGATAGGTTTTCTTACTAAATAGCTTTCCATGATCTGTCTCCAAATTGGTGCCGCTCCCAGGCTTCCTGCAACCGAGTCCATTGGCGTATTATCACTATTACCCACCCATGCGCCAACTACAATTTGAGGAGTATAACCAATGGTGAGAGCATCTCGATAATTTTCTGTTGTTCCTGTTTTTACTGCTGCCTGTCTTGAAAGGGTAAGTGATGAGCCAAACGTATCTTGTCTTACTTTATCATCAGACAAAATAGATGAAATAAGAAAAGCAATTGATTCAGGCAGTACAATACGTGGATCTTGTTCATGCTGGAAAATAATTTGTCCATTTTTGTTTCTTACTTCGGTAAAAAGCGTATATTCATTTAAAATTCCCCTGTTAGCAAAGGCAGCATATGCATTGGTCATTTCAATAAGCGGTACTTCTGCAGCTCCTAAGACCAAAGGAAGACCGTAATCAGCGTTATCTTGTAAGGTAGTAATGCCCAATTCTTGAGCCATATTGATACCATCTCTTACTCCTACCATATTCATTACGTGTACTGCTGGAATATTTAAAGAGTTGGCAAGTGCATAACGGACAGTTACTTCTCCTCTAAATTTATTGTCGTAGTTGCGAGGTGTATATCCACCAAAACTTACTTTCTCATCTTTGAGCATAGTTGCGGGAGTTATGAGATGTTCTTCAAGTGCTTTGGCATAGATAATGGGTTTGAAAGAAGAGCCTGGTTGGCGAGGTTTGATAGCCATATTTATTTTTCCGTTTTCTGTATCCTGCCAGTCATGACTGCCAACCAGTGCTAATACTTCACCTGTTGTTGGGTCTATTGCCACGGCAGCCCCATTTGAAACATCATTTCCGCTTAGTCTCTGTACTTGGTTTGCTACTACTTGTTGAGCTCTTCTTTGCAAACTCCTATCAAGGGTAGTTTTAACTACAAATCCGGATTGAGCTACTCTTTGCTCACCGTATTTTTTAATAAGCTGGTCTTGTACCATGAGAGCAAAATGGACTGCTTCATCATTGATATCTTGCTTTTGTGGATTAAAAACAATTTCAGTTTCTTTAGCATTTTCTGCTTGTTCTTTCGTGATATATCCTTGTTCTTGCATGAGGTCCAGTATCAATTGCTGCCTTTCAAATGCCCGTTCTTTATCTCCTGAAAGAGGTGATAGAGCAGAGGGCGCACGGATAATACCAGCAAGTAAAGCGCTTTCTGCAACAGTTAGGTTACTAGTACTTTTTGAAAAGTATCGACGCGAAGCATCTTCAATACCAAAAGCTCCTTCACCAAAATACGTAGTATTCAGATACATTTCCAAGATATCATCTTTTGAGTAGCGTCTTTCAAGTTCTATGGCAAGCACTAATTCTTGGTATTTTCGCAATAGATTTTTATTTTGTGAAAGAAGCGTATTTTTCATAAGCTGTTGAGAGATAGTAGAGCCTCCTGCTGCAAATCCTTCTTTTTGGATGTTGGTTTTGATAGCTCTTAGAATACCGTTGATTGAAAATCCGGGATGCTTATAAAAATCTTTATCCTCGACTGCTATGAATGCTTGTTGCGTATGTATTGGAATAGAGGAAAGGGGAACAGTATTTTTGGTATGCGCCTCAAAGAGAGTAAAAAAAGGAGTCCCTTCTCTATCCAAAAGTACTACTCCTTCATTTTTTCTATTCATAATCCTTTCTTTACTAGAGAGATCGCGGACAAAATAAAGGTAAGTAAGAATTGGGGTTATGATAAGGATGGCAATCCCTGCAAGGATGGCATAGGTAATAGGTTTGCGACTTTTTTTTATAAACTGCTTGATATCATTTCTATTCATATTCTTGAGACGTTTTATATAAATAGGCAATGCTTCTTTGAAGTTTTTAGCCTTTTGCCAGTAGGCTTTGAAAAAGGGCACCCCGTTTTTCATAGGT
Organism: uncultured Gammaproteobacteria bacterium; assembly: GCA_964427615.1. Lineage (GTDB taxonomy): Bacteria > Patescibacteriota > Microgenomatia > Levybacterales > GWA1-39-11 > CAYRUR01. The sequence continues at coordinate 63,128 of CAYRUR010000005.1, forward strand.
ATAGTATATATAATAGTTATTGTGCGACTAAAATGCAAAAAGTGAGGGTAGAATTAGTGTAAGAGACTTAAGTTAAATAATTAATTATTTCTTTTGTCAGTAACATGTAGCGTTTTGAGCTTTTAGATTACCATGTTATATCTTGTTCTTGTTGAGATGGGTAGCTGGAAATCCCTTTATTGGTAACAGTGAAAACTTCTCCATTATCAAGTGTCGCTGAAAGTGAATAATTGAGTAGGTCTTGAGAAGCGGCATAGGTATAACGCTTACCAGATACAGGATCTGTAGGAGGTTGTGAAAGAAGATTTCCTTTTTCATCCTCAATAGCAAAATCAGGAAAAAGAGAGTCTAATACTTGAGGAAATCTTTTATGCACAGCGTAATACTTTTCAAGGCTTAATTGTAAAGCAGAAACAGTAAGCATTCTTCTTGCATCATTGGTAAGTTTTCCATCCGGAGTAAAAGCAGGATCATTGGTACTTTCTCTGAAAGGAGAGCATGGAGCTTGCGTAGGAATTTGTGTAATCACGGTTGGTGTAGGACCATCAGGTCGGAATAGTATCCCTTGTGGTCTGCTTGGTTCACAAGTTGGTAGAGGTGGGGTAGGCGTATTGGTAGGTTCTTGAGTGGGAGAAATAAGCGCAGTTGCAGTATCTTTCTTTTCGTTTGATTTTTCTTTGTTTTTATTTAATAGGAAATATCCTCCAGTGATGCTCAAACCAATAACTATTAGGATTGCTAATCCTAGTATCATCCATTTCATTTTTTGTGATGGTAGCGGTGTGGGAGGTTGTGAAAGAACATTTTGGGGTTGAGGAATATTTTGCTGTTGGAAAACTGGAGTACTTTCCTGAGAAGGGCTAGAGAAGGAAGATCCATATGATTTTATTATGAAGCTTTGAGCATTATGGTGTCAATTACTATACGAGGATCAAAATGTACTACTCTGGAAAAAGCAACGGGATAGCAAATACTACAGGTAGGGAGTATACTAGTGGCATGGTAAAGGCAGTTTGGGACAGTAAATCGGGAGGAGATTTTAGTGCCTCTTTTGATTGTTATATTGCAGAAGCATTGCTATCAGAAGGCTGGGCAGTTGGGACATGCGAAGAAGTAATGGATAGATACAAGGTCTCAACGCTTGAAGAGCTTGCTCAAAAACAGCAAGAAAAACTACAAACATTTCCTCGTCTAGAAAAACTTTTTTATGAAGTAGAAATGCCTATGGCCAAGATACTATGGCAAATGGAGCAGAAAGGTATTTTGCTTGATACAAAAAAGCTGCAAGCAGTTGGGAGTGAGATAGATAGTTTAGTGAAGTCAGCACAAGAACAGATAAGAAAAGAAATAGGAGATGAAATTAATATCAACTCTCCAACACAATTAGGTGCTTTTTTAGCGGAGAAATTGGGTATTCCATTAGGACGTACCAAGACTGGAAAGTATGCAACAAATGAAAGGGAACTATCTAAATTTAGAGAGCAATTTCCTATCATTGACAATTTGTTACTTTTTCGAGAATTGATGAAATTGCGTTCTACTTATGTGGAAAGCCTTATTCAAAAAGTAGATAAAGACAGCCGAATTCATACCACTTATCACCAAGTATATGTCAGTACAGGAAGACTTGCGTCTTCCAATCCCAATTTACAAAATATTCCTGTTTCATCTCCTATTGGACTCAAGATAAAATCATGTTTTGTGGCTTCTCCTGGATTCACGCTTGTTTCTTTTGATTACTCTCAACAAGAACTTCGTATTCTTGCACATCTCACAGGAGAAAAGGCATTGATACAGGCGTTTGAAGAAAACGTGGATGTGCATAGTTTGACTGCAAGCAAACTTTTTGATGTAGTTCCTTCAGAGGTTTCCAAACAGCAAAGAACTATTGGAAAAACAATTAATTTTGGCATTATTTATGGCATGAGTAGTTTTGGCATGAGTGAAGGATTACGGATTCCTCAAGCGGATGCAGAGAAATTTATCCAACAATTTTATGCTTCTTATCAACAGATAAAAGGGTATTACGATACGTATCTAAAAAATGCCCGTATTCATGGTTTTGTTGAAACACTTTTAGGACGAAGACGATATGTTTTTGATGATCCTGGCAAGCATTTTATTGACAATGGTATGAAGCGGGTACTGATGAATTATCCGATTCAAGGGAGTGCTGCTGATTTAATGAAAAAAGCTATGGTAGATGTACAAAAAACAGTTCTTGCAAAATACCCTGATATTTCGCTACTTCTACAGATTCATGACGAACTTATATTTGAAGTACCTGATACGGATAAAAAGAAACTTATGAAAATTATTAGTGAAATAAAAACAGTATTATGCTCTGTGTATCCACTACAAGTGCCTCTAGCAGTGGATGTAAAGATAGGAAAACAGTGGGGAGACATGCAGAGATTTGATAAGTAAGAGGTAAAACTAAAAATATCTACCTAATATCTATCCAGTATCTTAATTTTTTAGGTCTTCCTTCAGTTGTTGTAACTGCATTTTCAAAAATTCCCCCATTTGCTTCGATAATCTTTTTGGATCCAATATTTGTCTCATCACACGTAACTAATACTTTGTCTAGCCCGATTTCTTTTGCTTTTGGTAAAGCTAACTCCAGTATCTTTTTGCCATAACCCATTTTTCGTTTTGATGGACGGATATCATATCCAATGTGACCACCTTCTTTTAATAAAAATTCTGTTAAGACATGTCGAATAGATACTCTTCCAATAAATTCACCATTATCAACAAGCCAGTATGTTGTCTGAGGAACATATCCTTCAGGTAAGTCTTTGCCGTCAGATTCTGATAGCAATTTTGAAATATATGAAGGAAAATCATTTTCTAACTCTTCAATGTTAAGAGAGTAAATGTTTCTTCTGTCAGCTACTTTTACAGCATGATACTCCTTTACTGCCTTAAGAAAACTGTCTTTGTATGTAATGGTAGGTAGGATTAACTGCATGTCCTCAATATATCAGAGTAGAGGCTAGAAATAAATAATTCATCATAAAGGTGGAGTATATACCAGTTTTTATGAAACACTTTTTAGAAAGTCTTTTACTGTTTTTATATAGTTTTCTTTTTCTTCTAAGTAGGCTGCGTGAGCGCTTTTTTTAAATACTTTTATTTGAGCATGAGGAAAAAGGCTAGCATAATACTGTGTTGTCTCAGGTGTTGCTTCATCGTACTTACCACAGAGTAACAAAACAGGAACTGTAATGTTGTGCAGCTTACTAGTAAGATCAAATCCTTTTAAATTTCCAGTACAATGAAATTCTGTAGGTCCCCACATGGTAAGGTAGACATCTAATCCTGCACCTTGAGCTGTTTTTTGCATTGGTTGTGGGAAAGGATCCATTCTGCAAAGATGTTTTTTGTAGAATGCTAGCGTTGCCTTTTTATACTCTTCAGAATCAGTGGTACCACTTGTTTCGTGTTGATTCAGAATGTTTTGAATCTTTAAAGGTAGCTTTTGTTTTAGTTTGTTGGCATCATCTATCCATTGTTTGACACTTAAGAAGGGGCCTGAGAGAATAAGACTTTTTACCCGTTTTGGATACTGCAATGCGTACATGACTGCTAGCATACTACCCCAAGAATGTCCAAGAAGATGCATATGATCAATGTTAAGTGTTTGTCTTATGGTCTCTAATTCATCAACAAACCTCTCTTTTTTCCATAAAGACTTGTCTTGTGGTCTATCAGATCTGCCACAACCAAGTTGATCATAAAAGATAAGTTGGTTGTTTTTAGAAAGAGCATCAAGAGTCTGTAGTGCGTCTGAGGGAAAACCAGGGCCGCCATGCAGCATTACTAGAGGAGTCCCCTTTTTATTACCAACAATCTTGTACCAGACATTTCCACCCGTTACTTTGATATATCCTTCTTCAGTAGATTTAACCATTATCTGATTATATCACTCGTTAAAAATATTCTGACACTATGAAAGCGGTGAACTAGATTTTAAATTTTGTCAGTTTTATTAGATTATAGCTGTTGACAGTATTAGTTTATGTGCTAAACTATTTATTAGTTAAACTTGTATAATATGCATAACACACCCGATATAGAACGTCTTTTTAATACTATGCTGCAGCTTGGTAAGCTTGTCTCGCAGCAAGCTCAAGAGAGTCACATGCAGAGAACGGCAACCATGCTGCAATTTTCAGCGCTTCATTTTTTGAAAGAACAGCCAAATGTGACCGTAAGTGATCTGGCTCAATTCCTACAGCTTTCAAGATCATCAGCTACTCAACTGATAGAGAGACTAGTAAAATCAGGTTTTGTACAACGGGTTAATGACAAAAAGGACAGACGTATCACAAGACTGGTTATAACAAAACTTGGTGAAAAAGAATTTATTATGCTCAAAGGAAAATTAATGAAAAAAATGCAAAAGGTCTTTTCAAAAATCCCTGAAAAAGACATAAAGGAGCTTATCAGGATTCACACAAATTTGGTGGAGACATTGAAAAAAGAACAACCATAACCATATATGAATAAATTAAAAAATAGTTTTACGTTTACTAAAATATCTATTAAAAAGTTTCGCAAAACAAGAACTCGCAATAAAGTACTTATTGTTGCGGGTTTGATTATGTTTGCTTTTGTAAGTATAAGGCAGATTAAAAATGCAAACGCTCAACCCTTGTATACAACAGTACCGGTGGAGAGAGGAAGTATTGTCCAAATTGTTTCAGAAACTGGCAATGTCGATACTGCAGGAAGGGCAGATGTGTACTCTGCTGCAACAGGAGTGATTGAGGAATTATATGTAAAAAATAACGATCATGTTGTTGTAAATCAAAATCTTTTCAAAGTTCGTAGTACTGCAACGGATCAGGAAAAAGCGACTGCATACGCCAACTACATGAATGCTATGAGTGCACAAAAAACAGCAGAGCAGAACAAACAGAATCTGGATGCAGCTATGTGGGCAAAGCATCAGGCGCTTCTAGATGCAAGGAATACAAAAAACTATAAAGATGATAACAAGCAGAATCCCGCAACAAAGGAAGATTATACAGATCTTGAAAAGCAAAGCATTGATACTGCCTTAATCCAGGCAGAAAAAAACTTTGCCGCTTCAGAGCAGCAATATAAAGAAGCAGATTTGGCTGTAACTGCGGCAGCAGCACAGGTAAGTGCAGCCTGGTTTGCGTACCAGGCAACACAAGATATTATTGTAAAAGCTCCTACTGCTGGTACTGTGGCTAATTTATCATTTACCCTAGGTGACACTGTATCTGCAGCTGGCATGTTATCAGGGGGCGCTTCTACAGCACAGCAAGGGGTTGCAGAATCAAGACCTGTTCTTACTATAGCAAATCTTTCAAATTATTCTGTAAAAGTCGCCTTAAATGAATTTGATGTGCCAAAGGTGAGAGAAGGACAAACGGCAGTTGTAACCCTTGATGCATTTCCGGGAGAAAGATTCCAGGGAAGAGTAACTCACGTTGATGCTTTAGGGACGAATAACTCAGGAGTTATTACGTATGTGGTAATGGTTCAAATATTAGATCCTGAGGAATCAATTCGTCCTGAAATGACAGCAAATGTAGATATAGAAGTGGATAATAAAGAAGGAGTATTAACAGTCCCCAATAATGCTATAAAACCTTATCAAGGAAGCAAAGCAGTACAAGTTATTGATCCACACGGTAAAAAGCCGAAATACATTCCTGTTTCAGTAGGTATTAAAAGTCCTGAATATACAGAGATTACGAATGGAGTGTCAGAAGGAATGCAAGTGATAACGGGTATAAAAAATAATGCGCCAACAGTATCTAGTGGAGGACCTTTTGGGAGGTAGTCCTGGTATGAAAAAGAGGTTTCCTCTAATTTCAATCCAGCAGGTAGTTAAAGTTTATGGGAGTGGCGATGACGCTTATCAAGCTCTAAAAGGAGTATCTCTTGATATTTACACAGGAGAATTTGTTGCAATTATGGGTCCTTCTGGAAGTGGTAAGTCTACCATGATGAATATTTTAGGAGCTCTTGATACGGTTACCAGTGGCCATTATTTTTTTAAGGGCAAGGATATCAGCTCTTACAGTAGTGATGAATTAGCGCACATTAGAAATCGTGAGATAGGTTTTATTTTTCAGTCTTTTAATTTACTTCCTCGTACAACCGTGCTTAAGAATGTTGAACGACCTATGATGTATGCTGGTGTACCTGCAAAGGAACGTGAAGAACGAGCATTAGTCTGTCTTGATTTGGTTCATATTAAATCAAAGGCATATAACATGTCCAATCATATTTCAGGAGGACAAATTCAGAGAGTGGCTATTGCGCGAGCACTGGTAATGCATCCTTCTATTATTCTGGCTGATGAGCCAACAGGTAATTTAGACAGTAAAACAGCCCATGAAATTATGGCATTTTTTCAGCAGTTGAATAGGGAGGGTCATACGATTGTGCTGATTACACATGAAGATGATATTGCAGCATTTGCAAAACGGGTTATTCGCATAAAAGACGGAGAAATTGTTTCTGATACAGAAAATAAATCATGAATTATAAAGAGTTAATTACATCTGCAATTGCTGCTTTGAGAAGCAACATCTTCAGGACGCTGTTGACGATGTTAGGTATTATTATCGGTATTTCTTCAGTAATCTTGATTATTTCTTTAGGTCAAGGTGCTACCCAAAGTATTATGGGGCAGCTTGCTTTGTTTGGTACAAATACGATTTTTATAGCGCCAGGATCAAGTGAGGGAACGGCAGGACCTCCGCAGGGTCAGTTAGAATCATTGACTTATGAAGATGCACAGGCTATTACGGATGAAGGACAAATACAAAATGTTCAGGAAGCTTCAGCAATTGTCTCAAGGCCACTGCAAGTGAATGCTAATGGACAGACGGTTAATACTACGCTTCAGGGAGTAGAACCTGGCTATGCAGTCATTCAGTCATTGGAGGTATCGCAGGGAGAGTTTTTAACAAAAGAAGATGCAGATAGCTTGTCTCGTGTTGTTGTTTTGGGGTCTAAGGTTGCTACTGATTTGTTTGGAGAAGGAGCTGAACCGGTAGGTGAATCAGTAAAAATAGACAGCCGATCATTTAGAATTGTTGGGGTACTTCAACAGAAAGATAGTAGTGTTTTTTCTGATCCAAATAGTGCGGTTTATATTCCTGTGACTACTGCAATGAAAGTTGTCCTCGGACAGAATTACGTTTCCTCAATTTTAGTACAAGCAGAAAATGCAGACCTTATTAATCAAACAGTGGATGATATTACTGCTTTGCTTGTTCAGCGTCATAGTATTTTTGAAGGAAAAGTGAAGGATTTTTCAATAGAAAGTTCCAAACAAGCATTACAAATAGTTGACACAGTAACAGGACTTCTTACCTTACTGCTTGCTGGCATTGCTGGTATTTCTTTAGTTGTTGGAGGCATTGGTATTATGAATATAATGCTTGTCACCGTAACTGAACGCACAAAAGAAATAGGGTTATTGAAAGCAATTGGAGCAAGAGATCGGGATGTATTAAGACAGTTCCTTATTGAAGCTGTTGTACTTACTCTTTCTGGAGGAGTAATAGGTATAGTGCTGGGTATTCTGCTTTCATTTCTTATTTCAAGTGTTATTCATATTCCTTTTGTTATTTCATTTTCAGCTATTTTTCTTGCAGTAGGAGTTTCATCTGCGGTGGGTATTTTATTTGGGTATTATCCAGCACAAAGAGCGGCAAAACTATCTCCAATTGATGCTTTACGCTACGAGTAATAGTACATGTGAGTTGCGGTTATATGTTTGGAGTTAAAGATGCTGTTACGAGTTCTTCTTTTTTGGCTTTTGTTAACTTCTTTAACTGGCTTTCTCTTCGCATTGCCTCCGATCGTGAATCATGTATTTCTGTATAAACTAGTTGGAAAGAAGAAAAGGATCTGACGTATTTTGATGATTTTTTATTTTTTCCCTGATGTTCTCTTATTCTTCTTATTACATTATTTGTCTGTCCAATATAGAGCGTGTTGGAAGAAGTACGTAAAATGTAGACAAAATAGAGCATATTAGCGGTGATAGTAACTTTTTTGAGGTGAGAATATTTGTACAAAAGCATTGCGCACTGCTTCCTCAAGACTCACATCTCTAATAATCATTTTTTCAGAATATGTTCCCCATGTATCATCATTGTTAATCCTTCCCTCTTCCTTATCCAGTATGTTCATTACTTTAAAATGAGGGAGGTTTGTCTCATGCATTTTTCTAAGAATAAAATCAGGCAGTTTTAGTCCACTAGAGTAACCATAATATTCTTTTCCGTCTTTATTGATAGCACACGCCCACGCTTCTTCAAAAATATGCCCACATCTTTCTACTAATCCACTTTCAAGTCCCACAAAATATTCGGCCTCTGGTATTTTTGCTTTACATTCCAAAGCTCTATTTTTGGCACCTATACACGTTTCTTCGTTCCAGGGTGTTTCAGATACGAGAGATTTTGAGGGATGGGGGATAATTTCTATTTCTTTTTCTTCTAAAAAAAATGAAAGGGCTGATTTTACAACAGAAGCTTTTCTTTTGCTCATTGTTCCGAGGGCTATGTTCATAAAATGATTATATTACATTGCTATGAGCTTTACTATTTGGACTTAAGCAGTCATTTTTTTAAGTGATTTGATGGCTAGCCATACGCTGAAAAAGGCAAAAATACCCATGATCAAAAATCCTTCAATAACTGTTCTATCACCAAAGTTTCCTAAAAAGAGTGAGCGAGCTGCTTCTACTGCATAGTAGAAAGGATTGAAGTGAGCAGCAGTTTTTAACCATTCAGGAGCAAGAGAAATAGGAAGCATGATGCCTGATAAGAGCATAATGGGAAGAAAGAGCGTATTAACCAAAGACGCAAGTCCAGTCTCATCTCTGGTAGCAATAGAAATGGTATAGGAAAAAGAGGACATACTTATTCCAATTAACATAACCAGAACCAACGAAAGAATTACTGCCATAAAAGAGACTTTTAATCCCAAAAGAAGCGCGATGACAAGTAAAAGAGTTGATTGTAAAAAGAGAGCCACTATTTGGTTGAGTACAAGACCTAATAGAACAGCAGCTCGGCTTGTTGGAGTAACTAGAATTCTTGTAATAAAACCTTCGCGTATTTCAGGAATAAAGCCAAATCCGGCAAAAAGGGTGGAGATAGCGATGATAACAAGCATTCCTGGGACAAAAATCTGAGCGATCTGCCCTAGTGGTAATGCAGATGGACCGCCTAAATTTTTAAGAAGCGGCATATAGAGAAGCAGATAGAGTACTGGTTGTAGCATACCTAAAAAGAGCCACACAGGAGATCTGAGTGTCTTTTTAAGGTTTCTCATGAAGAGTAATTGTGTATCTTGGATCATTTTTATCATTACGCATTGCCTCCTTCTCTGAGTGATCTTCCGGTATGTTGTAAGAAAACATCATCAAGAGATGGTTTTGATAATTCAATTGTTTGGATAGAGATATTATTTTTGTCTAAAAAGCGGAGTACATCGGCAAGTAACTTTTCTCCTTCTTTAACATACAAATGGAGATTATTTTCATGGTCGTACAATTTACTCACGTATTTTTCTTTTTCCATAAGCTTTTTGGCTTTTTGGAGATCTTTTGTATTATTTATTCCTACCACAATGCTTTCCCCGCCAGTTTGACGTTTTAGTTCATTTGGTGATCCTTCAGCAACTATGGTGCCATGATCAACGATAGCTAGATAATCACACAAGTTATCCGCCTCATCCAGGTAATGAGTGGTTAAAAAAATAGTTGTTCCATCTTTTTTTATATCTCTAATTTCATTCCAAAAATGGGCACGGCTTTGAGGGTCAAGACCAGTAGTTGGTTCATCAAGAAAGATAATTGCTGGTTTATGAATAAGTCCAAGTGCCAGGTCTAGGCGTCTTCTTTGTCCACCAGAATAAGAGGTCACTTTACGGTCAGCAAATTCTGATAATTCAAATCTCTTCAAAAGATCTTTTGTTCTTTTTTCGGCTGTTGATTGGCTGAGCCCATACAGTCGTGCTTGTAAAATAAGATTTTCAATTGCATTGGTACTAGTATCTGATCCTCCTGCCTGAGAAACGTATCCTATGTGTTTGCGGATTTCCTGAGGTTGTTTAAGCAGATCAAAACCTACTACTTCTGCTTCACCACTGGTAGGAGTAAGAAGGGTAGTCAGCATTTGAAGTGATGTTGTTTTACCTGCTCCGTTGGGACCTAAAAACCCAAAGATCTTACCCTTTTTGACAGTCAGATCAATGCCTTTCACTGCTTCGACAACGTCTTTCCCTTTTTTGGTAATAAACGTTTTACGCAGTCCTTTTGTAGTGAGAATAATGTCGTCTTTTGGCATGGTTGGCTGTATATTATACTCATTATCTTTCCATTTTTTGCAAGGTTAACAACTTTGCAAATTGTTCTTCAAGATAAGCAAAGTCTTCTTTATGCAAAGATCCAAAGTAGTATTTTTCAAGTGCCTCATATCCTGATTTGCGCAAGGCAAACCATGATTCCATTACTTCTCCATTAAAAATTTCATACCGTTGTCCGTCAACTTCAATTTTTTTAATTTTTTTATCCTTAAAATGAGCGTTTATGGTTTCAGCAAGGGTAGTGATGTCATCTGCTTTCTTATCAGCAAGTGGAAAGGAGCCCTGTGTTCTTTGTCCATCTGGATATTTTTTCGTTAGTTTTGAAAGAGAACCATTCATACTCATCCAATACAAAATGAGTGCAATGGAGAAAACACCCGAGTCAGTCATAAAAAAGTCCTTAAAGTAAAAATGGCCTACATTTTCAACACCAATATCAATTTTTCCTTCCTTTACTAGTTGACGTACTAAAGATCTACCAACAGGAATAGGGGTGATTTTTATTTTTTCATGTGTCATCCTGTTAATTTCTGTTACTGCGTTATACAGAGATGGTCCTGTCTCAACGGCATAGCCTATGGTGCGTGTTGAAAGTCCTAGCATCACACTGCTTTGAGTGAGTGCAGTAGCAAGCACTGATCCGTTCAGATACTGCCCCTTCTCATCTACTGCTAACACTCTGTCAGCATCACTATCAAAAGCAAATCCTGCATCATATCTGCCTTCCTGCATTTTTTCAATCAACTGCTGCATGTTTTTTACTTCTGAAGGATCAGTAGTGTGGGCAGTGTCTTGGTTATAGAGGCCTCTATCATTAAGGCGTGTTATTGTTATTTGAGGCAAGAGAGTCTCCAAAATGTTTAAGGCTTTTGTTCCTGAGCCGTCTCCTAAATCTACCACTATTTTTGCTGGCTTTATTTCATGTAATGGGATAAGTGTCTGTATTTTTTTCCTATACAGTTGTTCTATCTCAGGTAAAAAGTCTTTGTAATCTGTAAGTGAAATAGCAGGTTGTAAGTAAGGAGTATTTTTTACTTGGTGATATGCTGCTACAATTTTTTCAACCTTCTTTCCTTGTAGTGAAACTCCTTTTTTTGTGTGTACTAATAGCCCTGTCCATTCCCAAGTATTGTGTGACCCAGTAAACATAACCGAAAGATCAAAATTAAATGAAAAGGCACCAGCAGTTACGTAATCAATTGAGACTTTGTCTAAAAAATAGATTTCAATATTAGTGTCTTTGAGGGCATTTATAAAATTAAGGGCAAGACTTTTACTGGATTCTCTTGTATCCCAGCCTAAGAGGATTTTTTTTAAAGGTAGAACTTTTTGAAATGCCTTTGCCAGATAATAGGCATCCTGGTCGGTGAGGTCTTTACCATAGACTCCTCGAAAATCAAACTTTTTAACAAATGGAGGGTTGGGCAGATCCATAATTATTTTTATCGTTCTTATAGCATTATAAAGGGAGGGGAGGTAAAAAGCTATTGTTTCTTAGCTTAAATACGTTTGTAACTTTTGAGGAGAGTGGATAAGAGCATCTGCGTTGCTTGTTTTTAGTCTATCAGCAGAATGAAATCCCCATGTTACTGCAATAGTATGTATGGGAAGCTCCTCAACTTCTTTAATGTCTCCGATTGTATCAGTAACAAAATACACATCTTGCCACTTAAGATTATGCTGAGCGACATACTTTTGTATTTTGTCTTTTTTATTACCAGGAGTTTCTGCGCCAATAATATCTTCAAATGCAGCATGTATGTCTTCTAGTTCTAAGAGGTGCTTTACCAAATCTGCATGGCTTGAGGTAATAATAACAAGGTTATTTTTTTTTGAAAGAGACTGGATACATTCCTTTATCCCTTCAAAAAATGACATTTCTTCATTTCGCGTTATTAATTCTTCTTTCAGTACAGATAAAAAGAGCTCCTTTGTTTTACCTTTTACCCCTAGTTCTTCATATCTTTCCCAGACATTTCCTTCAAATAAATCTTGGAATTTTTCTCTAGTAATCTGAGGAATACTATGCTCTCTATGCAATTTCTGGATAATATTCAGAGCAATATCAAATGAATCAAGAATTACACCATCAAAATCAAAAATAATTGTTTTCATAATATTATTATCAAAAGCTTTCTTTTGTACCTTCAATAAGTGTCAGAGAGCCTTAGCTTTCTTTTCTCTTTCTTTCATTTTCGCAAGGGTAGTGGTAATGTATTTGTTATAGCCTTCAGGGCTCATCCAGCCTTTTGGACAGGCGACGACTTGTAAGTCAGAGCTTGAAAAAATGAGAAATTGATGAGTCTTGCTTATTTTGCGTCTTACTCTAACTTTATATTTATTTCCTTGTACATCTCGCACTCGTCCAATTCTTCCGTCCGGGATGGTTACACAGTCTCCTTTATGAATACTACCCATATTTATATTATAACCATTGTTTTTGTTGTAATTTGCTCAGTAATAAGTGGAAATACACGAGTCCTGCATATGAATTCCATTTTTTGGTAAGCTTTTTAATTTGTTCATAATCCGGACGTTTATCAAGACGCATAAGTAACATGATATTTTTTTGTGCTCCCACATCATCTCCTGGAAAGGTGTCTATTCTTCCAAACCCACGCAAGAGTACGTATTCTGCACTCCAGCGACCAATACCGCGAATGTTCGTAAGACGGTTTACTATTTCCTCATTTGGTAGTTTTTCCATATCTTCAAATGAGAGTCTTTTTTCTACTAGGGCTTGGGATATGTTGATGATGGTTCGAGCTTTCTGGTAACTAAAACCTAATTTTTTTATTTCCTCCTCAGAAACAGAGGCAAAATCCTCAGGTGTTGGAAAAGCATATTGAACTCCTGTTGTATCTTCAAACTTTTTTCCATAATTTTGGGCTAATCTATTCAATAGTAAAATTCCTAGATCAAGTGTTATTTGTTGGCAAGCAATAGCATTGAGTAGTGCTTCAAAAATAGTGGGGAAGCGAGGAGGTTTTACTCCTTTAAATGTTTTGGTAAGTGGTAGTAAGTATTCGTCCTGTTGAGTGAGTTGATAAAATGTTTCTAATTTTCTATCAATGCCCAACATATATCGCAATTTTTCAGCAATTATTGGCTGTATTGCTTCTATCTCATTGTTGCTTTTTATAACGACTGTAAGTTCTGTTGCTGTTTTTTGTGTGACGATCACTTGAAACACTTTATTTTGAAGAACAAATACGCGATTATACTGCTTTCCATCCCACTGATCTACACTATTTGTGTGTCTTCTTCTTAATGTCCAAACGGTAAGATCAAGTCTGAAGGGTGGAGTAACAGGAAGAACAAATGTTTCTTCGTAGGTCATATGCTTATGCTTCTTTTCCGAGGGTTTTCTGTCTTTTTAGTATCCTGAGAATTCTTCGGTTCTGATATTGTCCTCATTTACCTGAGCATCGGTTAATATCTGTCTCATCACAGCTACCATAGCAGCAGGGCCTGAGAGGTAGTAAATAGGGGTTGTTAAATCATTTACATACTTTGTAAGCATTTCTTTTGTAATGTGTCCGCTCTCGCCTTGCCACTGCTCAGGAGTGGTTCTTGTCATGACAGGAACAAAAGTAAAGTGAGGATTTTCTTTCGCAAGGCTTTCTAATTCATTTAAAAATGCAGTATCTTGTGGTGTCTTATTAGAGTAGAAGAGAATTATTTTATGAGGAAGTTTATCTTTTGTTGCCTGAGCAATAATACTTTTGACTGGTGTAATGCCAATTCCGCCTGTTAAAAATACAGCAGGGGTGGTCTCTGTTTTGTGCAACACAAAACTACCATAGGGAGCATCAAGCTTTACCTCAGTTCCAATTGGCATATCTTTAAGTACTCTTTTAAAAGCGGTGTCACGCATGCGGGTTGCAATCATTAAGTCTTTTTCATATGGTGCGTGCGCCAATGAGAAGGCGTGTACGTTGCCTCCCTCATCTATTTCAGGAGGATTGATGAGAGTAAAATCACCAAATTGTCCAGCTCGGAATTCAAATCCTTCAGGCTTTTGAAAATAAAAAGCCATGGTTCCATTGGCAATATCTTCTTTTTTTAGTAGTTTGATGGTAAATACTGGCATATCTTTTTCTTATTTCCAACAATTACACTTTTTAGCATAATACATTTTTGATTTTCATTGTATTAACAATAATACAAAGTTTTATGCTTATGTATTAAGTATAGCAAATTATAACGCATATGTGTTATAGAAAATTAACACTTGACTTATTTTTTCTGTATATGTCTAAATAATGCTAGATATGAAAAAGAAGAAGAGCATTAAAAGCTCCAAAAAGATTGCCAAAAATAGACGTTCTCTCCCTTTGAGTAACTACATAATAGCAGTAATTGGATTGTTAGCAGTAATACTAGTTGGTAAGGCTCTATTGCATGTTCAGAACCATAGTGTGTTGGGAACTCAGACGTTATTAGCAAGTAAAGGGAGTGGATCAGATTCATCAGGAAGTGGTTCTTCAGGAAGTGATAGTTCGGACTCAGATGATTCATCAAAGAGTGGATCCTCAGGTTCAGATTCTTCTGATGACTCTTCCAGTTCTTCTGATTCAGGGTCATCCGGAAGTGGCAGTTCGGGTTCTAGTACCAGTGGTAGTTCTGGAAGTGGATCAGGAAGTAGTTCAGGAAGTTATGATACTGCAGTTTCTGGAGGTACCACTGTTAACTGTACTGGTCCTGATGGAAAGCAATTTGAGACTACATACTCCAACTGCGAAAATCTTAATAAGTCCTGGGGTAATACTAACTTTTCTTTTACCATCATTTCTAATCCAACTCACAAAAGTGAGACTCGTACACGAATACGACCAACGAGTACACCAGAAATCTCTCATGTTCCTGAAGTAGAAAATGAAGATGATGATGCAGGACTTCGTACTCGTACAGAGTCAAAACAAAATGAGACAAGAACAGAAGTAAGGTTTTCTGAAACAGAACGGATTAGAACAAGAACAAAAGATGGAAGAACCCGGATAGATATTACCTCAGGTGGTATAAAGACACGGCTTGAATATAGAGATGGAAGAGTGATTGTTAAGGCAGAACAGGAGGATGGAACGGAAGTAGAACTTGCGGATGATACTATCTTTAAGATTGATCAGCGGTTGGGGACAAGTGGTATAAAGGTTGCAACAACTGGGGCAGAGCATTTTGTTCTTGAGCGGGGAAGTGCCGGAGCAATAACTAATTTCCCACTATCTATTGATTTGGCTACCAATACCCTTATGGTGAATACCCCTGCCGGACAAAAAACAGTTACAGTGCTTCCAGACCAGGCAATACAAAACCTTATTGCAGCAAATGTAGTGAATAGGCTTGGAGGTCAAGCAATCATTGATGAAGAGTTAAATAAGAATCTAACCTCTGTAAGTCAGCTGATTACATTGGGAGAGCGGAATGGTGTTCCAATATATGAAATAAATGGAATATCAGATCAAAAACTGCTTGGATTTATTCCAATTACTATTGAAAAAGAGATAGAAGTATCTGCTATAACTGGCGAAGTGGTGTCTTCCCAAACTTCCTTGAGTGATAAAATACTCGACTTCTTATCTTTCTAATCTTTTTGTAGGTATCCCTATTTTTTAAAATTGGTGAATATCAATTTATCTTTTTTAGAATAGGGGGTCATTGTTTCTTTATACTATTGCGATAACCAGTGAGATATAGAAAAAGAGCACACAGGGAAGAGATAGGATAGAGGTTGGGAAGTATTCCCGCTGTTAACAGTGGGAAACTTCCCATGTCCTCCTATCAAGCTATGGATTGTTTCGTTTACGTGTATGTCTCCATAGCCATAATCTCCACCAAAGGTTGTCGACTTTCTGACTTAGGTAGAGAGGATACATACCTACCAGCATCATTGTTAGGAAGAGGCTGGGATGGTGGAAGCGGAAGATCCAATAGAGTGCGAGCACTGGGATTAATCCCATATATAGAGGGATAATATACTCCCAGTTACGGCTTCCCAGACTTTTGGTTCGTTGGAAAAAGGCAACAGGATGAAGTCTTAGCTTCATGTAGCTCATGATTACCAGACTCATCCCGATGCCCAGACCAACCCAGAATCCGCAAATGGTGGGCAAGAACCACGAGTGATTCCAGGTGGACAAGGTTACCATCACGAATAGAATCCCTGTGGTCGTGATGTAAGGGTACCGCATTCTATCCTCCCCATCTCTATAAAAAACAAAAACCGCCTAACCACCTTCAGTTGTAATAAAGGCAACTAGGCGATTTCTGTTTTAATTCCCTGTGTGCTTATTAAAGAACAATTTAAAACCTCATTTAGGCTATCTAAATGAGGTTAAGCATTCTGGAAGATTATAACACAAAATGACGTAATTAAAAACCTATAGTAGTCTAGGTGGGTTGCTAATGATTTATGAACTGTAAAGTAGAGTGTTACCTCATTGTTATTTACATAGTATATTGGATAAGTTAGCAATAGTTGTCTGTAGGAAAAATTTTATAAAGTACAACTATGCTTTTACTTCCGATTAAGATTAAACAGAGTGTATTCTTTTTCCAATTTTAAATTTAATAAGGGAACTAATGATAAGACTGACAAGTAAAATATAAAGGGGAAAGGCATAGTGAGCAAAATTCCAGGTATCAATAGTAAGTAATGTTAATAATCCACTAATAGCACCCATAAAATACGTCCAGTCGCTTTCTGTTTCTGGGAATTTATAGGATTTAACAATGGTTGGTAATGCAGCAAGTGCTTCAGTAAGAAGGCTAAAAATAATGGCTATGTTGCCCACTTGGGTCACTAACCAAAGTAGTAAACCTGCAATCGATAACGCTCCACATACTACATCAAATTTGGTTATTTTCCACTCTGATTGTTTGTTCAGAAAAGAAGCGATAAGTGTGAGTAAGGGCAGAATTCCAACACTAAAGGTTAACAACGATTGTATTCCAACACCTTCTTTTAATTGAGCAGCGAAAGCAATGAGAGGCGCAAGAGACCAGAGAAAATACGTAACTCTATTTGGTTTTACTTTGCCTTGTAAGGTGTATATTAAGTAACTGACACCACCGATGGAGCCAATTATTGTCCCTACGATCACAAAATTTGGATGAAGCATAAGCTAATTATAGCAGGAGTTTTAATAAGATATATTTCTTTATCTTAATTAAATAGATTTACCTATGGACACAGATGTTATTTTAACTTTTTAGGTACCTGTTTTGTAGTAATTACCGCGGCAAGTATAGTGGTGATGGGAATAGCAAGTATTAATCCAATACTACCAATGATTGCAACAACAATAGGAATGACCACTACCTCACTATTGAGCAGAACGAGTAGAGGGCGAGGAAATTCTGTAAAGAGAAGTAGTGTAGTGAGTGAACTACCCACATATACAAGAATAAGAGTGTTGATTACAGATCCTATATGATCTTTTCCTACATTCATAGCTTTTCCAATCAGTTCTCTCAGTGTCATTTTTTTATCTGTTGAATACAGCTCTTCGACCACTGATGCTTGTGTAATGGCCACATCATCGATTACACCCAGCGCCCCCATGAGTATACCAGCAAGTAACACTCCTTTCATATCAAAGTTTCCTTCTTTCAAATATAGTAATGTTTCTACTTCACTGAATGTTATGCCGGTTAGGTGCATGGTATTTACAAATAGAACTGATAGCAAGGCAGTGATAGTTAGGGTGAGTGCTGTACCAATGACGGCAGACGTTGTTTTTTTATTTACTCCGTGTGAAACATAATACAGAATTGGAATCATTACTATCATGCCGGTAAGCGATGTTATAAATGGATTTGCTCCGTTAACAATGGCAGGTAAGACAAAAATAATGAGAATTAATAAGGATAATGCCATGCCAAGGAGTGAATAAAAGCTGCGTTTTCGAGCAATTATGAGAGATAGTGCAATAAATATCACAAAAAGCACAATAAGGGGTGTTGTTCTTTCATAACTTATTACATAATAGCTTTCATTGTCTATGCCTCCATCCATATATCCAAGAAGAATCTTTTCATCTTTTTGGTATTTCGTTTTGTTAAATTTAGGCGTAAGAGAAGTATCTACGGTTATGATACGATCCTTAACAACTCCTGATGTTATGGCAACTTGAAGCTTTTGAGATAAATATTCTCGGTTATCAAAGATCATTTTTTTCTCTTCAAGAACCTTTACAATTGTCCCATGAAGGATTTTTTCATCTGTATTATTTGTACCTTTTTCTGTTGTAAGTGATGAAATATGCAGGAAAGAGACAGTAACAACAAGAATAACAAGTAGTAAAGGAAGAACTCTTCTAAATCTGGAAAACATTCTTTTATTATAACTGATAGATGTACATACAGGAGCCTACATCTTTATTATTTCCTTAGCAGTTAGTACATCTGACTTAGTATGGATTGCTCCAATTTCACGTATAGGATAGAGAGATTTTATCAAGAGTTGATTAGGTTACTCATGTGTTGAAGAAATAAAATTTATAAAGAGGTTATTATATTTTTAAGCTCGTTCTCGTCTTGGGGTTGTCTCTTTTTGTTCGGTTGGTTGTTGCTCTTTTTGTTGTTGGCCTGTTTGTGGCTGATTTTTTTGTTGTTGATCTTGGCGAGCTTGGAGTTGATTCCTCAGTTCGTCACGTTCCTGTCTTACCTTATCATATTCTTCTTTTGAAATTGTTTCGCTTTGTCCTTGTTGAGACTGGGAAGATTGCTGTTGCTGTCCTTTTTGTTGATCTTGCTGCCCTTGTTGACCTCGTTGTTGCTCTCCTTGCTGTTGTTGTCCCTGTTGTTGTTTCTGCTGAGGTCCTAATCCTAAGGATCGTGCTTTTTCCGTAGATACAAGAGTTAGATTATCAATGTCTATTTTACCGTCAATTGTTAATCCAGTTTCTAAAATGCGCTGCAATAAGCCTGCTACTCCTTGTGTAACTTTTTGAACTGTTTCTGATGCCTGTTCTGCCATAAAATATCCTTTCTTAAGTTAGGAATATAACCCTATCGTGTAACAACTGAATAGAGAATATGTAAGATTTTGGAATGATATGGAATGCTTGTGACAAACAGTGATTTTATAGCTCTACTATTAAATTTTTGAGGTTCTTTTGCTTTTTGGAAGAGGATGGAAGATTTTAACTTTTTAAAGCTGACTTTGATTGATTTTGTATGAACTTTTTATTACAGAATTATTTAGTTTTACCTTCTAGCAATTTCAACAACTGTGCAGGGGTATCTATAAGAAAGTCAGGGTGGTAATTTGCAAGACCTTCTTTTGAATTGAGTCCCCAGGTGACTGCTATTATTTTTATTCCCACTTTTTGACAAGCCTGAATATCTCTGATCTCATCTCCGATATAGATAACATCTTCTTTGGCAACAGTATGTTGTTTGAGGAATTTATGAATTACCTTATCCTTGCCGAAGATGCTGGTGTCACCATGTATATAACTAAAGATGTTTACATTATTGTGCTTAACGAAGCGTTTTACGTTCTCTTCTCCATTTGAGGTTATGATTCCTAATACATACCCCAGGTCTTTTAGTGCATGAAGAACTTCAGGTAAATCTTTAAATGGTTTAATTTGTGTTATCTGTTGTTGTTGCATTTTTTTCATGTCATTTGCAATAAAAGGGATCTTGTAAAAGGGTATTTTTAAACGTTTAATTATAGCCTTAGCTTCTTCTGAACGAAGTTTTTCAAGTTCTTCAGGAGGAAGTGCGGGGAGGTTATACTTAATTGAAAGTTTATTGATTATTTCAAGGAAATTGTCAAAAGAATCAGCAATAGTCCCATCAAAATCAAATAAGAGTATTTTACTCATAGTATCATTATATAATTAACTTTAACCTACAGTCACATGTGTAAAAAAGAGTAGAAAAATAGAGGCTAGATTGAGGTAAGATCAGGGCTGACATTGATTGACTATGTTGGAATTTTTATCTAAGAATAATAGCTTTAACTTCTGCTAATATCTCATCAATCGTTTTCCCTGTAGTATCCACTCTTGTTTCGTTTTTTAGTAATGGACGATCAAGTATTCTTTTATTTATTGCAATTGCTGAGTTAATATCTTTGTATTCATTTTGACGTCTCTCATCTAATATACGAGATTTTAATTCATCATCATTAGAAATAGTTAGCGTAATTATCTTGTAATTATATTCTCTAAAAACCTTATCTAACTCTAAAACTCTTTTATCCTCTAAATCAGTCACTAATATATTGCTGAAGCTATGCTTAATATAATTCTTTAAGACAAGACAAAGGTTTTCAAAAGATATTTGTTCTTCTTCCGAGTAACTTATTTCTGCCTCGCCTTTTGTTCTAAACTCAGGTATCCAACCAAATTCAAAAAAAGGACTTTTAAGTTGTTTATGGAGTTCCTTTGTAAGCGTTGATTTTCCAACTCCAGGTGCACCTGCGATAAAAATTAAATCTAACATACATCATTGTAAGTATAGCAGAATTGAAGCTAATAGTTTGAATCCCAATTACTGTTTGTAGAAAGCACAGAATTTTCGAGGATAATTTGAGGCAAAAATTGTGGCTCACGGATATAGACGCTATTCGAACATTTTGGATGGAAAATGAAGAAAAATTCTATATTCCTAATTATTCCATGTGACAATATTTAGAAACAACAAAGCTTAAAAACTGTAATGCTTCTGTATTTGCATTTAGTTCACTTTGCGAAGAATCACTTCTCGTTAATAAAGCATTTTGAATTACTGGTTTCCACTTTTCATCTAATGTTTTCATTGCCCATTCTGCAGCCTTTGGTTTAGATATAATTTCTCCATATTCCATGGCATAGAGCGCACGACACATCGTAAGGATAGTGAATGATTGGTATTTCTTTGGTCTCATCCATTCAGGTCCATCCATATGCTTTGCCCAAGAATTACAAAGAATATGCTTTACCGCTTCTTTAATGTCTTCTTTTGAAATAGGATCAATAAGATCTTTTGGTGAAGGACCAGCAATAGTTATTCCTTTTTCTCTGACAATCCATCTATTGAGAATCCAATCTTTTCCCAGTTCAATAATGTCAAAATCGCTAACGCTGCTCATGAATGGATTTTTTGCATTATTTGGATCATATTTTTTCAAAACATCTAAAGGCATATAGGAAACTTCTAATTTTTTATCCCCTTTATCTCCGATTTGTTTAATTTCTGCATGCATTTCTTTCAATGCTAAAAATTTATCCTCTGGAAGTTGTCTTTTTGTTGCAACAAGAATATCAAGATCACTACTATCAGAATCAAAGTCTCCCAATGCTAATGAACCGTATAGATACATCCCTACAAAATCATCTTTTAGAATAGATGTAATCTGTTTGGAAAACTCTTCAAGAAAAGTATTTATTTCAGGATACACAGTAGCTTGCATGGATTCAGTATATCAAAAGTTCAAGTCTGAATTGGAAGAAGTATGGCTTGATATATTTGATTGAAGCTAAACTTAACTTGCTGGCACTGGTGGAATATGTAGGAACTTTTTATTCTAGTTCTTTTTAAGTGTCAAAGCCTGAAAATGAAATCCTGGTCTAGCACTTCCTAGATCTATCGTTTGGAAATCCCTAATTTCAAAATATTTTTTTGCATTATCTTGTATCGTTTGATCTGATAAAAATGAAAAAAACCTTGGTAAACCCATTTTACTGTTGTCAGTTATAGTCTCTTCTTTGTCTTGTCCTCCATACACACCGTAGAAGAACAGTCCATCTTTTGTAAGTACACTTGCAATACTATTAAGAACAGTATCTAAGTCATTTTTAGGTACATGAAGTAGCACATTCATCGAGAAAACGGCATCAAACTTTCGATTTAGAGATGACAAATTGTATATATCCGCAACCTGTGAATAAATACCTCTCTTAATACACATCTTTACCATTTCAGGCGATAGGTCTGTTGCTAACACATCGAATCCTTCTTCTTTGAAAAACTTTGAATCAAAACCCGCACCAGCTCCTAACTCTAAAACACTCTTCTTATCCTCACTTTTTAGCATATCTGCAAACTTTAGTCTTACTTCTTCTTTCCATACTTCTCTTTTACCTTCTGCATTATTCCTTCTCTGAGCATCTTTGTTGTAGGCTTCAACTAACTGCTGTTTTATATCCATACCTGAAGTATATCAAAAAGTTCGAATCTAAGTTCCTCTTTGTAAGAAAAAGAGGAACTTTCGAGGCTAAGGGAAGGTAAAAAATCGGTGCTGCTGGACTAAGCTCATTTTGCTAAAGCTTCTAACATCTATGTCGTCTGGTAAAATCGTCTTTCGCAAAAGCTACGACTCTTTTTCTCTAAAATATTCTTTGAGCATAGTTCTTAATGTTGTTTTTCCTTTTGTTGTCTTAAAATATTTTTCTCTTCGTTTTGCGTTTTTTTCGTTGCAGCATGCTTCATAGTGAATTAAATCAAAAGGGGCATAATACTTTGTTGATAGTTCTTGTTTGTTATTGTGCTCTGGTAGCCTTCTTTTGAGATTGGTAGTAAATCCTACGTACATAAAGTTATGGTTGATACTATTTAAAACGTAGACGTAAAAGAATCTCATGTAATTTTATTTAACCATAACTAAAGTGGGACGTACCATCCGGTACATCCCTCACTTACCGTCTGATTTGGCTTCTGGCGAAGCCATGCACCGACTGGTGCGTGGCTGCCGGACTAGGATTCGAACCTAGATAAACGGATCCAGAGTCCGTTGTCCTACCATTAGACGATCCGGCAAAGATATATGCTATATACAATGTGCTATTCAAATCCTAAAAGTTCTTTTATTTCAGAATCCGTTGTGTCAGTCTTTCAGGCTGACCTTCCTGCGGGCGCCTACCCTGAGACGATCCGGCAATAAATATACGGTTAGTATTGTATAAAATATGCGGTGAAATTACCAGTTTTGTATTCTTAAAAGCTCTTACTTGTTTCTTAAAATTAAGTGATTGATTGTAAGGACAAGATGGGCTATACTGTACCTAGATTTTATTCTATATTAGCTTCTAAATTTTCTTTAACCTTGTTGACAACTAGCAAACGATTTGTTACACTGCTAACACTGTGAATATGATACGAAGATCAGGACAACCGAAAGATAGAATTATTCCAATTATCCCAATCAGAGATGGTATTGTTTACCCTCATACAGAGTCTATCCTTACCTTTGGTAGACCAAAAAGCCTGGCAGCCCTTGAGACCGCCTCATCTGGTGAAAGAGTAGTCTGTTTTGTATTGCAAAAAAATCCTCGTGTTAATGACCCAGCTCCAGAAGATCTTTATGAAATGGGTACGATTGCTCATATTGAGCGCATGATTAGATCTGAAGGAGAAGTAAATGCGTTAGTAAGAGGTATTGCACGCGCAGAGATAAAGTCATATGTTGCCCAGGAAGGGTATTTTTTGGGTGAAGTAGAGGAAATAGAGGAAGATACCACTGATAATGCAGAAATCAAAGCCCTTACCAAACATCTTATTAATGAATTTAAGAAAGCATTAAATTACGGCAAACAGGCAGACTTTCTGGTCTTTATGAATATTATGTCAGAGATTACTGCCGGAGAACTAGCAGATCAGGTAGCCTCAGCTTTGGATATCAAAGGACCTGAGAGACAGGAAATTTTAGAAACCATAGATGTAAAAAGAAGACTTGAGAAAGTCTCAGAATTCCTAGCTCGAGAAGTAAAAGTATTAGAACTTGAGAAAAAAATTGCTAACAAGACACAAGAGCAATTTGAAAAAAGTGCAAAAGAAGCAATTTTGCGAGAAAGACTGAAAACAATTGAAAAAGAATTGGGTGAGTCAACGGAAGATAGTGAGACTCGTGACCTTTTGATAAAGATTAAAAAAGCAGGGATGCCAAAAGATGTTGAGGAAAAAGCACGCAAAGAGCTAAAGAAACTACAGCAAACTACCCCTTACAATCCTGAAGCAGGTTATATCAGAAATTACCTTGAATGGTTGGTCGCTTTGCCTTGGAACAAAAAAAGTGCTGACAATATAGATATCAAAAAAGCAGAGAAAGTGCTGGATGAAGGACATTATGGACTGCCAAAAGTAAAAGAGCGCATTGCAGAGTATCTGGCAGTACAAAAGCTTGCGGGTAAAATAAAAGGTCCTATCCTTTGTTTTGCAGGACCTCCCGGAGTTGGAAAAACATCTATTGCCAAATCCATTGCTGATGCTATGGGTAGAAAATTTGTCAAAATGTCACTCGGTGGCGTGAGAGATGAAGCAGAGATAAGAGGACATAGAAGAACTTACGTAGGAGCACTACCAGGAAGAATTATCCAGGGAATTCGGGATGCAGGTACAAAAAACCCTGTATTTATGCTGGATGAAATAGACAAGGTAGGAGCAGACTTCAGAGGTGATCCTTCAGCAGCTCTTCTTGAAGCATTAGATCCAGAGCAAAATACTTCTTTTTCAGATCATTATCTAGATGTAGATTTTGATCTCTCTGACGTGCTTTTTATTACTACTGCCAATACGTTGCATACCATACCACCTGCATTAAGAGATAGACTGGAGATCATTCAATTTTCAGGGTATACAGAAGATGAAAAATTCCATATTGCCAAGAAGTTCTTAATCAAAAAGCAGTTACAGGCAAATGGTATGAAGCCAGAAAACGTAGAAATCACTGATAAGGCATTACATACTATGATACAGCGCTATACCAGAGAAGCAGGAGTGAGAAATATGGAAAGAGAAATTGCAGCTGTATTTCGAAAAGTTGCCAAAAACATTGCAGAAGGAAAGAAAAGAAAAGTTACGGTTACTGAAAAGAATTTGAGCAAGTTCTTAGGGCCTGCTAAGTTCTCATCCAGTGTAGCTGAAAAGAAGAGTACTGTAGGTATATCTACAGGGCTTGCTTGGACAGAGGTGGGCGGAGATATTCTCTTTATTGAGGTGGCATTGATGTCAGGAAAAGGACATTTGCAGCTTACTGGAAGATTGGGCGAGACCATGAAAGAGAGTTGTCAGGCAGCATTGTCATACGTAAGATCCAGAGCAAAAGCATTGGGACTTGCCGAAGACTTTTATCAAAAAATTGATATTCATGTCCACGTTCCTGAAGGAGCAGTACCAAAAGATGGACCATCAGCAGGAACTGCTATTACAACTGCTTTAGTTTCAGCTCTGACTAAAATCTCAGTAAGTCACATGGTAGGTATGACAGGTGAAGTAACCCTGCGAGGAAGAGTTTTGGAAATTGGGGGCGTAAAGGAAAAAGTAATTGCAGCACATAGAGCAGGACTGAAGACTATCCTGTTGCCAAAAGAGAACAAAAAAGACTTGGTAGATGTGCCAAAGGAAGTAATAGAGGATCTAGACTTCATTTTTGTAGATCATATGGATGAGGTCTTAAAGTTGGCCCTTACAAAGCCGTTAAAAGGACTGAAAACTGATGAAAAGAAAACAAAGC
Organism: uncultured Gammaproteobacteria bacterium; assembly: GCA_964427615.1. Classification (GTDB taxonomy): domain Bacteria; phylum Patescibacteriota; class Microgenomatia; order Levybacterales; family GWA1-39-11; genus CAYRUR01. The sequence continues at coordinate 88,950 of CAYRUR010000005.1, forward strand.
AAGAGAATCGTACTCCCTTCATCCCTGCTACAGTTTCCTAATATAGTATTAAGAATATTGCTTAATACTCAAATGCTAAGCACTAAATCCTGAACAAAAATTCTAAATACTAAATTCTAAAGAGTAAATTGTATCGTCATCGCGAAGGAACGTTAGTGACTGTGGCGATCCCTGTTGGATAAGGGGATTGCTTCGCTGACACTCGCAATGACGTTTTTGTTTTCTGTTCTCTGCTCTCTGCTTACTGTTTCCTTTTATTCCTGAATCTTAAATCTTGAATCATCTCTTATCGAAACAAGCGTTTTATATCCTGTACTCTACTAGTAAAACGTATTTTACCCATATGTATGAATTTTCAAATTTAATTGACAGTTATCCTTTTTTGTTGTAAACTCCTTTACAATTGTAAGAGATCTGTAAGAGAAATCGCTTTCTTATAAGATTAATTACACGGATTTTTTAGATTTGCACTTTAAAATCTACGTGTATCTATTTTTGAACTTCTTCCCTTTTTGCGTCTTCATAATCCCTTTTATTTTTATAGGCTGCGAGTAGAGTAGAGTTTTGTAAGAAAAAACTCTTTTCTTGTCGCAGCCTATATTTCGGGGAGTATAGCGCTGCGACATGCCACACACGGGGGATAGTATTCTCTTGTTAGCGAAAGGAGGGTGTAAAAAAACACCTGTAGCAAGTAGCTCAAAAAACTATCCTCAAACAGTGGGGCCCTCATTGGGAGGGCCCTGGCCGTCTTTCCGAAGGAGGGATTGGTGAAATCGGATATTGCCGATTACCGGGCAGAGATTTGGGGTCCACTTGCTAATCAAGTGGGACTTCTTTTGCTTCCTATGGATGCTCGTCCGGTAAATGATGACCCGTTTCCAGGAGACTCTCTGAGGCTTCTGGAGTACTTCAACGTTGACCTCAAGTGTATCTCATACAGATCGTTTGAGGTTCACGGTACCCAACATCTCTTCTATGCCTTCGAACGAGGTTCATGGGAGACAAAAGTCGAGGATGCAAAGGTAGTGGTCCAAAAGGAGGGATCACCTTCTCTCCATATCTACTACTGCCCTCGTATAAGAGGTTTCTGCCTGGAGGTAAACGTCGCCGAGGCGACAACCATGCCTCTGGCTAGTTAGAAGGGAAGGGTTCAGAAGATCATGGGGACGACATTCGTGCTAGGACAACAGTATGTTGAAGATGATCGGGGATTTTACAATCCCACTCATTTCTTGTTCACAGGGGACAAAGCCCGTCCTCTTGAGGTAGAGGGGGGAAAACTCACTGTGGACAGTCCGGAACTCGCGGAACGACGGGCGGAATCTCGGAAAAGAGTTGCTGAACTCGAGCGTTGGGAATCCAAGAACTCCAGGAACTAGCTCCTTCACGGATGTTTCGATCTCTCGATAAGGAGTTCTATTTCCTATGAGCACGTAGACAAAAAACGCTAGGGAGCGTATAGACCCTGACAGGCAGTCAGGACTGAATATTTTCTTTGACCTTCTGGTCAGAGGTTTCGGTCTTGAAGGCTTTTGTGAGGTCTGCTCCCTAGCCAGACCTTTTTTTCTTCTTCTTATATCACCAAGAACCTATAATCCACTTTTCTTTTTGTAAATTTTACTTAACGTTATTTAGCTTATCATCTTATAATATTATTGACAAAAGGCAATTCTTTTTGTATCATACGCGTATAGTGATAAGGATAAGCTACTTTTACGCGGTTTATCTCTTGTCTAATATTTGATCTTTAACAAGTAGCTGAACAGTATGGATAGATAGTATTACTGTTCTCAGCTAGAGATTAGATAGAGAGCAGATAAGGTCTTCTTATTTTGTCTATTGTCTATCTAATCTCTTCTGTGCTGAGGGCACGGTAGTAGGAAGAGAGAAACTGAAAGCTTTTGGCAATGGTATACGCTGTGTGCCAATGCTAAATGCTTTATCGAACGGAGCTCTTGATGAGCTCTCTTAAATTGAAGGATAAGGAACGGTTGTTACCACCAACCCGTTCCTCGTCCGGAACCCAATCAATCCCTTCCTCTTCCCTTTAGGGGTCTCTGCAGGTCGTCCCCCCTGCGGGACCCCTTTTATAGAATATAACGGTACACCTCCGAAAGAGCCGCTGGTCCCTTCGGGGACCACCGGCTCCGGAGGGAGCAACTATTCAGCTACTTTTACTTAAGGGGCTCCTTGGCCAAGGAGCCCCATTTTTTTACCTTTTTTCCTACATTTCCAAAAAAAATACCATTTTTCCTTTTATCAATATATTTGATGGCAGTGATATACTTGCTGTATGGATGGTGATATTTTGATACATGATGCAAAACCAGAAGATGCGGAAGGAATACAGTTTGTGCAAAAAACCACGTGGCTTACTACTTATCCAAATGAAGACTTAGGAATTACTAGAGAGGACATTGAAGCAAAAATTGATCAGATACAAAAGGGAGGAGCAGAAAAGTTAGCAGAAAGAATAAGAGAGGAAAAGAGTGTTCAGACATGGGTGGCAAAAGATGGCAGTAGGATTATTGGATTTATTGCAGCTCGAAAACTAGATGAAGAAAACAAAATTGGGGCTGTTTATATACTTCCTGATTATCAAGGAAAAGGCATAGGCAAGAGGCTTATGCAAAAAGCCTTAGACTGGCTTGGAAATACAAAAAAGATTTCGCTGGAAGTAGTAACGTATAACAAAAAAGCAGTTAATTTTTATACTTCTTTTGGTTTTACCCAACAAGGAGAGACTACACATAATGCAGCACGTCTTCCTAATGGAAAAATAATGCCAGAGATTTTGATGGTGAGAGAGTAACAAGTAATATATAGTAGGTGTGGGCTCTTATATCCTTGGCGTCTTTTGTAGCTCTTCTCTTGCTTTTTTCATAGTCTTTGCCCAAAAGGTAAGAGCATCAAGTATTTCATTTGCAGCATTTTCCTGTCTTTCGTTGAATTGATAATTTCCTTGTTCATCTAGATGCTCCCAGTAATTGGGAAGCATGATTTGCTCTCGTAAATCATATAGCTTTATTTCTGCAGCTACTCCTCTTAAGTGTTCAACAGCACGTGAGCCGCCAGCTAGAGAACCGTAACTGATAAAACTGACTGGTTTGTAATGCCATTCGAAAAAGAGGTAATCAATTGCATTTTTTAGTACAGGAGAAACACCATGATTGTATTCAGGGGTAACAAAAATAAATCCATCAGCCTCATCAATTACCTTTGACCACTCTTTAGTATGTTCTTTTGAGTATTTTCTTTGTGAAGGGGGGACTGGCTCATCCAAAAAGGGTAAATTAATTTCGGCCAAATCTACTAGTTCTACTTGTATGTCTTTTCTTTTTTTAGCAATACCAAAAATCCATTTTGCTGGTTGGATATTAAATCTTCCTGGTCGTACTGATCCTGTGAGAATTTTTATGGTTATCATATAAAATATTTACTCTCCTTTTTGTAACTACCGTACATATTATACATTATACACCTGAAGTGAAATCCCAGGGATCTACTGTATAGGTCACGTACTTTTCGGACGCAAGCTTTGAATAAATGTCATAGGTGGTA
>CAYRUR010000006.1:0-63811 GCA_964427615.1 uncultured Gammaproteobacteria bacterium
TTTGTTTGAATTAACTTAAATCCCCGACCGTAAGGTCGTGGGTTGTTTTTTAACTCTACTTTGCCTCCTAAAAGTGCTCATTTGTTTTTTTCTGGATTTTTAGCTCTTTTTCCTAATAGAATGTTTTTATGCTCATCAAGGATAAGTGCTCTTACTACTATTTCAAACATATCACCATTATACACAAAAGCATTTGTAGTATATGATCCTTACTTGACTTTTATTCTTCTTATGTCGCAAAATAATAAAAGATGACCTCTTATGCAAAAAACTCAGCTTGATGAATTAATTCGCCAGTTTTTGGAATATTTGGAGATTGAAAAAAATGTCTCCAAGTTAACTATCAGAAATTATAAATTTTACCTCAGTAGATTTTCTCATTGGCTTCAGGAAAATCATCCTGATAAAAATCTTAAGGACTTTAACACTGATTTGATTCGCAAATACCGAGTCCATTTATCAAATATAACTGATGAGCATAATATGACACTCAAGCGTGTCACTCAAAATTATCACATTATTGCTCTACGCTCTTTTTTGCGATTCTTAATACGCAATGACTACTCTACTCTTTCTCCTGAAAAAATTGACTTGCCAAAAGCAGAATCAAAGTCTTTAAAGTTTTTGGAAAGAGATTATTTGCAAGATTTACTGCGGGCTGTAGATGTATCTGATACAAAAGGGTTAAGAGATAGAGCTATTCTGGAGCTACTATTCTCTACTGGTCTCCGTGTATCAGAACTAGTTGGTCTAAATCGAGACCAAATTAACTTTAAAACACGAGAATTTGGAGTGATTGGTAAAGGGAGGCGGGCAAGAATTGTTTTTCTCTCTGATAGTGCTGCTTTTTGGGTGGAAAAATACCTGGAGACACGTGATGATGAGTATAAGCCTCTTTTTATCAGATATGCAAAAGAAAAGAGTGTGTTAAATGGAGGAGAGAAAATGCGTCTGACTTCCCGAAGTGTACAAAGAATTGTTGAAAAATATGTAAAAAAAGCTAAGATTCCCGTGAAAGCTACACCGCACACGCTCAGACACTCTTTTGCTACGGACTTACTTTCTAATGGAGCTGATCTGCGTTCTGTACAGGAAATGTTGGGACATAAAAATATCTCAACTACGCAAATTTACACTCACGTTACCAATCCACAACTAAAACAAATCCACAAAAAATTTCATCAGGGGAATAAGAGGTGAGCTGAGTTGCGAGTTAAAAGGTTAACAAGTTAGGGATAAGTATTGAGAAGTAAGTATCTTACTCTCAGTTTTAAATTCTAAGCACTAAATCCGAAATCCTAAAGAGTGATATACATCGTCATCGCGAAGGAACGTTAGCGACTGTGGCGGTCTCTGTTGGCAACAGGATTGCTTCGCTATCGCTCGCAATGACGTCTTTCTGTTATCTGTTTACTGTCTTATTCTTATTCCTGAATCTTAAATCATAATTCATGATTCTTACTTCTTAATTCTAATTCCTAAACGCTACACGCTAAGTATTACTTTCCTACCGTAATAATTGCATCGTATTTACTATCTTCGTCTAGTGTCTCGGTAGTAATAGTTTTGAAATCATCTGCTAAGTCTTTTTTTAAGGTTGAGGCGAGTGTCTCATTTTCTTTCTTTACTGCAATCGTTAGTCCTTCATAGTCAAATGTATCAGCATTTCCTGCACTCACTTGTGTATATCCTTTCTCTTCGAGTACTTTTGAAGCAGTTCCGGCTGCTCCTCTTTTACCGCTACCATTGAGCACCTGGATACTTACTGCTGTTTTATCAATAGCTTCTGGTGTTGGAGTTGCAACGACAGAAGGCTCTGGGTTACCTTGTTGTACTGGCGTGGGAACTACTTTTTGTTCTGACTTTTGGGATAAGAGATTATTTGATGTCTGCTGTAGATAAGGGAAGGCTACAGTGCCAATTACTCCTAGTATGATAAGAGGTACGGTTATAACGAGTATTTTACTGACAGGAATTCTTGGGTTAAAACGAAGTTTTGAAGCTGTGTCTGGGCTACTTTCTGTTTTGATTTCTTCTTTTGTCAAGCTATCAGCAACTTGGGCGGGAGGATCTTCTTTTTTAGCGGGGAAAAGTAACGTAAGAGAAGAGTCACCTTTGGCTAGATTGAGGCTTCTTTCTTTTGCAGATGCAATTGCTGCGCCAATAATGCCCAAATAAAAGCCATATTTCGCTTTTGGTTCCTCAAGAGGAATAGCATATTCTTCGATAGCTTTTGCAACCACATCCTCAGCTTTTATAACAGGGATATCAGCAATTGGCTTAAGATCAAAAGGATCGCTTTCTATTCCCTTTTCTCCTCCCAGAATAATCTTTCTTACTTCTTTGTTGTAGCGTTCTTTTATAGTTTTGAAGGCATTTTCGATTTCTTTCTCCAGTGTTTTTGTCTCAATTGGTTCTGCAAGTGCCAGGAAAGGTCCGTATTTATCGAAGAAAGAGAGCTTTGCTGTTTTTTCTTCTAGTTCTATATACAAAATAACTGCATCATCTTCAATTTCCTGCTTTATTACCTCATATTCTGCAGCAATTTCAGGGATGATCATGGTTGATCTTGTTTGCTTTTTTTCCAAAATATGCATATAGGAAAGCAAGGCTTTTTCTGGGGTTCCGGCGAATAAAATAGTGTTAGCACTTTCTGTAGATTTTAATATGGAAAAGTCAGAGGCCAGTTCCTCTAAAGGAGTTGCAGAGATTTCTTTAGCTTTATCTAGAATAGTTGTAGTAAGTGCTTCTTCTGTGATATAAGAAGGGATATCAAAGCGGAATAAATAGGTCTGGAAATCTGAAATGGTAAAACCAATCTTCTCTCTTTCCGGTAATATTTCATAGAGTTTGTCCTCCCAAGCTTCATTTTTTCCAATTTCTATCTTTTTAATGGAGGAGATTGAAGGATTTCCGGAAGATTTGGGAAGCACTTCGGCAATATAAAGGACTTTTTCGTGGACACGAAAGACAATCATACTCTCATTATATGAAATGATAATGAGTTTGTACAGGGAAATTTATGCAAGTTGTTTCTCTATTTTTTTCAGTGCGGTGCGCACTGCAGAGGTTACGTGTTTGTCTTCTATTTTAGAGTTAAGAAGGCCTCCTTTTATGAACTGAATCGCAATACTGATACGGTAGCCAGTTGTTGATCCAATAATATTTTTATATCCATCTATGCGTACTTTTATCCTTCGTAATGGGTGAGATTTTTCAATTTTTCCTACATATCGGTTGATAATTTCGGTAACTTTTCTTTTTTCATTTTCTGAGAGAAGATTTTTTTTAGTGCTCAGATCTAGATGGTACTCTTCTTGCGGTTTTGTTTTCATAATAGCTCGAAGAATAGTGTAAAGAGAAATAACACCGATTGGTTTTTGCTCAAAATCAACAAGAATAATACTATTCACTTTTTTTTCTAACATAGTTGAAAGTATTTTTTTTAGTGTCGCTTTTTGTGACAATGTAACAACATAGGGGTTATATATTTCAGTTAATTGATAATCTAATCGTTTTATTTTTTCTTGTTCAAAACACTGGGTAACAACAGTATTGCGTATATTACTTGCTCGTGAAGAACGCATTTTGCGGGTAGGTGCTGTGAGTACTTTTTGGATATCATAGCGGGTTACCAGGCCTTCAATTGTGGCGCTGTTAGCATGGAGCAATATTGCCCCTGCTCTACTCTCCCTTTTTAATAATGGATAGATTTCTTTGATTTGAGTTGTAGTAAAAGCAAAGAGAGGTTTTTCCGGCACAATTTTTTCTTTTATTATCTGCATAACATCAGGATAGTCTAAAAGGCTTTCTATTATTTTTGTGGCTGATATGACTCCGGACACTTTTTCATCGTCAAATATTGGCAAAGTATAGCTGTAATTAGAAAGCATGGAATGGACAGCTTCATAGAGAGGAGTGTCTTTGGTGAGATGAGGTGGATGAATGATACATGAGCCTACTTTAGTTGTAGGAGGGAGACGTTTTTTAAAAAGGACTCGAGAAGGGGTAACTATTCCTTCAAAATTTCCTTTTGAATCATACACAAAAACTCCATCATAACTGCTTTTCGTCTGACCTAAAACTGAACCCAAGGTGTCTTCCATAGAGGCTCTTGGAATATCTTTTGAAGATATGATGTAGGGTCCAACAGAATACATGTTACCATTCTTTTACATCATAAGTACTAAAACTTGAATAACTTTGGGTAAGAAATTAGTAATAGGTGATTTCTATAAAAGATAACGAGTGAGTTGTTATGCCTTGTTTTGTTGCATTTTTGCAGCTTTCACTAAATTGAGGAAGAGATAGGCAAGATTTAAGGGCCCTACTCCACCAGGGGTTGGCGTGTAGTAAACTGCTTTTTCTTTAATTTGCTCTTCATCATAATCTCCTTGGAGTCCTTTTTCTCCTCTGCTTACTCCGATACCGATTAGTATAGCTCCTTTTTTGATATCTTTTGCCTCCACTACTCTTTTCCCAACAGCGCTTATGATAATATCAGCATTTCCCAGAATTTCTGCTTTATTTGGTGTAGTGCTATCTATAACTATAGGATTATATCTCTTTTTTTTCAATCCGTTGATAGTTGGTAAGCCTCCTGTCTCTCCTTTGCCAACAACGGCAATAGTTTTATTTTGTAACAGCCTATCTAAAGTCGTTTTTTGCTGTTCTGCTATAAAGGTCAAAATGTGCTCCACCGCAAGCCATACGGGTACTGCAAAAAAAGAATGTTCTTGAAATCCATCAATATCTTTTTGAGGGTCAATTGCACTTATGACTTTTTCTTTATCTAGGGTGTTGGGAAAAGGACGCTGGACAATAATGCCATGGGTATTTTCATCCTCATTTAATGCTTTAAGGGTAGTAAAAAGATCTTCTGCCTTGTTGTCTGTTATATTAATAAGAGTTGCTTTAAGACCTAAGCGCTTTGCTAATTTTAACTTTTGATGCACATACGTTTGCCATGAGGACTCCTCTCCTAGGGTAACAATGGCAATTTTAGGAGTAATGCTCTGAGAAGACAATTTCTCTAATTCTTTGTATATTTGGTTTTTAACTATTTGTGCAAGTATTTTACCTGAGATTTCCATAATGTTTGATTTAGATATTCTTTTTTTGCTTACATCATTATAGCAGACAAGGAGGAAAACTAGGTATTATGGAGGGTTGTTTTTTTTAGAACACGATATCTGAGAAGGAGAGTTCCGGTAGGATTCATTTTTTCAATAGAAAGCAGTTGGAGAGGGATATCGTACCGTTCGTGTTTAACAATGCCATTTCCCATACCAAATAGTTTTGGTTCTACTGTTAACCAGAGCTCATCTACTAGATTTACTTCAAAGAATGCACTATTTACATCTGCTCCACTCACCAAAAGTGCTTGGTCAAAGTCTTGTGAAAGTCTTTTTATCAAATGAGTTGGGGATTCATTACTGAATTCAAGCATACCAGGTATTTGCTCTGATTTGTGCTGTTCTGGATTTCGAGTCAGGACAATACGCAGACGTCCAGAAGTATGCTTCATCGCATACTTGGCTGCATCATACGTTTTTCTACCCATGATGATCAAGCTATACTCTTGTAGAAGTGAGGAAAAATGTTCTTGGTCTTCTTTTGAGGCCCAGTCTTTCTGTGAAGTCGTTTCCCATTTGGTGGATCTCCCATCAAGAGAGGTTACCATAGCAAGTATTATTTTCATGCCTCTTCATTTTCGGTAATAACCGTGGCGCTTGCTACTTGATCTTTTGCTTTGGAAAATCGCATCAGGATAACACCTTGTGCTGCTCGAGATAATGTTGGGACGGAATTGGCTGAAATTTTTACAATCTGTCCAAGATTTGAGGTTATAATAATTTCCTTTGCTGTCTCATCTGTGATAGTTGCTAGTACGATTTTACCTGTCTTGTCAGTAATATTGGCTATTTTAACGCCCTGCCCTCCCCTATTTTGATTCCGTACCGTGGCTACCTTTGTCTTTTTTCCAATTCCATTTTGTGTAAGAACGAGTATTAGCTTATTTGGATCACCTACTACATCCATGCTAACTACCTCATCATTGCTGGCCAGCTTAATACCTCTTACACCCATACTGGATCTACCTGTTGCGCGAATTTGTTCTTCTTTGAAAGCAATAATTTTTCCTTCACGAGTTACTAGCATCACGTCATCGTCACCACCGGTTACTCTGACCCAGGAAAGTGCATCACCCGAATCCAATTTGATCGCAATAATACCACTCTTTCTAATGTTGGTAAATTCTGTGAGTTTTGTTTTTTTCACTACTCCTTTGCGAGTTGCCATCACAATAAATTTCTTGTCTTCAAAATCTTTAGGATTGTAGGTAAGGATAGATTCAATTGTCTCATCAGAGGTAATATCAATGACATTTACAATTGCTTGTCCTTTTCCTACTCTACTACCTTCACCTATTTCATAGACACGAGTTTGATACACTTTTCCTTTATTGGTAAAGAACAAAACGTGATCGTGTGTTTGAGCATAGAGAATGTGTTCTATGCCATCACCTTCTTTGGTAGTCATTCCTTTGATACCTTTTCCTCCCCGTGCTTGAGTCTTAAAGGAAGTAAGATTTTGTCTTTTGATATAACCTGTTTTGGTAAGCGTGATAACAGTTGGCTCATTTTGAATCAGGTCTTCTTCACTAAATTCTCCTACTTTTGATTTATATACTTTAGTGCGTCTAGCATCGCCAAATTTTTCTTTGATTTTGAGTATTTCGTCTTTGACTACAGCCAAAATTTTAGCTGGATCAGCCAAAAGAGCTTCCAGGTAATCAATCAGTTCTTTAACCACTCTCCATTCCTCCTCAAGTTTTTCAATTTCAAGAGCTGAAAGACGTCTTAGTTGCATATCAAGAATAGCAGTTGTTTGAATTTCTGAGAGTTCAAAACGCTGCATAAGATTTGTTCTGGCTTCTTCAGTATTTTTAGAACCTCTAATAATTTTTACTACTTCATCAATGTTTTTAACCGCAATCATCAATCCGTCCAGAATATGCAGTCTTGCTTTTGCTTGCTTTAGCTCATATTCAGATCTTCTGGTAACTACAATAAAACGATGCTTGATGTATTCATCAATGATAGTCTTGAGGCCTACTGTTCTGGGAATGCCGTTTACCAAGGTTACGAAGTTAGCAGAGAAGGAAGTCTGCATAGCTGTGTTTTTATACAGGTTATTAAGTACTTTCTTAGGAGAGGTATCTCTTTTTAGCTCTATAACTACGCGAATACCATGTCGGTCAGATTCATCACGTAAATCGGTAATACCGTCAATTCTCTTCTCTTTGGCAAGTTCTGCAATTTTTGCAACCAATGCTGCTTTATTTACTTGGTAAGGGAGTTCTCGGATGATAATAGCACTTTTACCTGATCCTATTTCTTCAATTTCTGCAACACCTCTAATAATAATTCTTCCTCTTCCGGTCTTGTACACGTTGCGGATTTCTTCCCAGTCATAAATAGCGCCTTTTGTAGGAAAGTCTGGTCCTTTTACATATTCAAGTAGCTGATCTACGGTTACATCAGATGAAAGTTCTACTTCTGCTTTTGTTTCCATCTCAGGTAGATTGAGTCCTTCACCAATATCTTTCACACTTTGCTCTTCCGCAGGTTTTACTTCTGCTTTTTGATGGGTAGTTCGGTCAATAGTAAAGGCAACTGCATCAATTACTTCAGTCAAGTTATGAGGTGGAATTTTAGTAGCCATACCTACGGCAATACCTTCACTTCCCATAAGAAGCAGATTTGGCAGTTTTGCCGGAAGATACACAGGCTCTTGCATAGATCCATCAAAGTTGGGGATGAATTCAACTGTTTCCTTATCAATATCAAAAAGCATCTCAGTTGCAATTTGCGTAAGTTTTGCTTCTGTATAACGCATGGCTGCTGGTGGATCTCCGTCCATAGATCCAAAATTTCCCTGTCCATTTACTAATGGATAGCGCATAGAGAAATCCTGGGCCAGGCGGACCAAGGCATCGTAAATGGCAGAGTCTCCATGAGGATGGAATTTACCCATTACTTCTCCGACAATTTTTGCTGATTTTGCGTATTTTGCAGTTGGGGAAAGATTCATCTCATGCATGGCATAGAGTATTCTTCTATGCACTGGCTTGAGTCCGTCTCTAATATCAGGCAAAGCACGAGATACAATAACAGACATTGCGTAGTCAAGGTACGCTTTTTTTGTCTCTTGTGTAATATCAATGTGTTCTAATTTTCCAATGTTTGTGTGTTCCATAATTAAAAATAAGCGTCTGAAGTAAAAAATACTCCAGACGTTTGGTCTTAATTACTGAGCATTTTTAATACCATTAGTAATTTCTTCAATAGCCTTTTCTTTGGGTAACCAGTCTTTAACTTTTACCCATTTCCCTTTGTCTAATGCTTTATAGTGCTCAAAGAAATGTTTGATACGTGCTTTTGTATCTTCTGGTACATCAGTAATGTCTTGCATAGAGCCATAGGTAGTATCTCCTGTTACGGCAGGTACTGCTAACACTTTGGCGTCTACCCCTGACTCGTCTTCCATTTCAAGCATACCAATAGGTCTTGCAGGAAGGACAACTCCTGGGATAACACTTTTTTCTGAAAGAACCAATACATCTACTGGGTCTCCATCTCCGGAAAGGGTTCCAGGTACAAAACCATAATTGCATGGATAATTAAGGTTGGTTTTTGAGAATCTATCAACAAATAGATATCCTCCTTCCTTGTCATATTCATACTTTACATTTGTATCTTTTGGTATTTCAATAAATACGTTTACTTCTTCTGGTGCGTTTTTTCCGTAATGTATTTGCATAGTTATTTCACCTCCCTTTATTTAAATATCAAGACTTGCCATATGGGCATTTTCCTGAATAAAGTGTTTTCGTGGTGGAACTTCTTCTCCCATAAGCATGGAGAAGACCTGGTCTACTTCTTCTGCATCATTGATAGTTATTTTCTTAAGAATTCTATTTTTTGGATTCATGGTAGTTTCCCAGAGCTGTTCAGGATTCATTTCTCCAAGACCCTTATAGCGTTGGATTGAATAGCTTCCATTTCCATGTTCTTTTAATATTTTATCTCGTTCCTCATCACTATAAACATAATAATCTTTTCTTGCAATAGTAATTTTGTACAGTGGTGGTTTTGCAACATACAGGTATCCATGCTCCAAGACTTGAGGTAAATGTCTGTAGAAAAAGGTAAGAAGCAAGGTCTCAATGTGTTCTCCATCTACGTCCGCATCTGTCATAATAATAATTCTGTGATAGCGCAGTTTATCAAGATTGATACTCTCCCCTACTCCCATACCGAGAGCAATAATAAGGTCTTTTAGCACCTCAAAGGACATAATTTTGTCCAGTCGTGCTCTTTCAGTATTCAGAATTTTACCACTCAATGGTAGAATTGCTTGGAATTTTCTGTCTCTTCCCTGCTTTGCTGATCCGCCTGCAGAGTCTCCTTCTACAATATAGAGTTCTGAGTATTCTGCTCTCTTTTCTTGACAGTCTGCTAGTTTTCCAGGAAGACTGCCTCCTTCAAAAGCTCCTTTTCTTAGGATTGCATCTTTGGCAGCTCTTGCTGCTAGTCTGGCTCTGGCTGCCAAATAGACTTTGTTAATGATAATTTTTGCTTCTGATGGATGTTCTTCAAAAAAAGTATCAAGTCCTTCTTTGACAATACTCTGTACCAAAGGAGCAATGTCTGAGTTACCTAGTTTTCCTTTTGTCTGTCCCTCAAATTGAATTCTGTTCTGCTCCATTTTGATGGCAACCACAGCGGTAAGTCCTTCTCGAGTGTCTTCTCCTGTGATGGAGTCTTCATTGCCTTTAAAAATGCCGCTTTTTTTGCCATAGTCGTTAATAACACGAGTAAGGGCTGTTCTAAATCCGGTAACATGCGTACCACCGTTAACTGTGTTGATAACGTTTACAAATGATTCTACGTTTTCTGAGATGCCTTCATTGTATTGCAACGCAATTTCTACTACTACATCATCAGCTTCTTTGGTGATATATACGGGATTATGGAGTCCTTTTTTGTTTTCATTGATTTTTTTGACCAAAGAAACAATTCCGCTTTCAAGGTAGAAATGCATTTGTTTTGGAGTCTCTTTACGTAGATCATAAAAATGGATGTAGAGTTTTGGCACTAAATAGGCTCGTTCTCGCAGCATCTTGAGAATAATGGTCTCATTAAATTCAACGGTATTAAAAATAGAACCATCAGGATAAAAGGTAACAGCAGTACCATTTGTCAGATAGTCAATTTTCTTGGCGGGAGTGTTGTTATAAAGATATGAATCATTTATTTTAAGTTCTTGAACAGCAGTTGTAGGAATGCCCTTTTCGTATTCTTGCCTGTAGAGTTTTTTATCTCTTCTTACTTCTACCCATGTTCTGGTAGAAAGTGCGTTTACTACTGAAGATCCTACTCCATGGAGTCCTCCGGAGACTTTATAGGCCCCTCCGCCGAATTTACCTCCTGCATGCAGTTTTGTCATAACGACCTCTAGTGCACTTTTGCCGTATGCAGGCATCATATCTACCGGGATTCCTCGTCCGTTATCAACCACAGTTGCAGAACCATCTTGATTCAAGATGATCCAGACGTTTGTTGCAAAACCTGCTAAGGACTCATCTACACAGTTATCAATAATTTCACGCAGACACTCATGCAGTCCTATTTCATCAATAGAGCCGATGTACATAGCAGGTCTCTTGCGAACCGGCTCAAGTCCTTCTAGAACTTGTATTTGTTGTGCTGAATAATCGTTTGCGGCGGCCATATGAACCTATCTATTCTATCAAATATGGCAAACAAAATCTACCATATCAGACCTTATCAATATAGCAAAAACCATTTCATTTATCTTATAAAATGAGCCTATTTCACATAATGCTTTATTGCTTATTGTTTATGAATGAGTTAAATGATTGAAAGCTATGCTCCCTCTCCCTTTGGGAGAGGGTTGGGGTGAGGGTGGAAAAGTTAGATCATTAAAATCTACCTTAGGTAATTTTAAATGTTTAATTTTGAATTTTAATTCAATTCCGATAGATCGGAATCAATTTTAAATTCTTTAATTCTGAATTGATCCCGATTTGGTCGGGATTGATTCTAAATTCCTAATTCATAATTCTTGTTTTATTTGCCATTCCAAATTAAGTTTGAAATCCATGTCTTTTTGTTTTACGTTAAATTTAACCTCTAATCGATACCAGCTTCGTAACCGTTTACCACAAATCATTCCGCTTCATGGATCCTGAATCGAGTTCAGGATGACACTATTTATTTGTTTTTTCTAAACGCTATACGCTAGTCGCTACACGCTCGTTCTCTGTCCTCTGCTTTCTGTTCACTGTTCTCTGATTACTTTATAAACTTTACGAACTTTATAACTTTAAAAACTTACTTCTAATCCCTAAAACCTAACCACTCACTAAACTTTAAGCGCTTGTTTTTGTTCTCTGCTTACTGAATCTGGGAAATAATTTGGTAGATAGGAGAGATAACGGCAAAAATCAAAAAAGCCACAATGCCACCCAAGACTACGATAAGCAACGGTTCAATAGAGGTGGTAAGGGTTTTAATCTTCTGATTTAAATCTCTTTCAAAATATTCTGATACTTTATAGAGTCCTTCATCAATTTTACCGCTGGATTCTCCTACTTTTACCATTTGTACTATGGTAGGAGGAAATAGGTTTTGCGCGTCAAGTGCTTGAGAAAGAGGGATACCCTTCTCTATTAGTTCCGCTGTGGAAAGGAGAGCATTTTTATAAGAAAGATTGCCTGCAACATTTGCGGTAATATTAAGCGCTTCTATGATAGAGACGCCTGAGCTAATAAGAAGCGATAAGGTTCTTGAAACTTCATCCAGGATAGACAATGTTGTAATTTGTCCAAAGACTGGAATTTTCAGCTTTACTTTGTCAATAACTCCAATGCTTAATTTATTTTGCTGAAGACGCTTGTAGAGCACAAATAAACCGCCTGAGAATAAAATCAGAAGGGGAAAAATAGTAAATGAATAATTAGAAAATGCTAGCACCAAGCGTGTTACAAAAGGTAGCTCTACCCCTAAGCTTTCATATAGCTGTCCAAGTTGAGGTACCACAAAAATATTCATAACCACAATTACTAGTAACACACCTACGATGATAATAAGAGGGTAAAATAAAGCTCCTCGTATCTGCCTTTTGATGTTATCACTTTTTTCTAAATTATCTGCTAGTCTTTCAAGTACTTTGTCCAAAAGTCCTCCTGCCTCAGCAGCCTTGATCAGGGCAATGTAGGTGGGTGAAAAGATATGGGGATAGTTCTGCAATGCTTTTGAAAAGGTCTCTCCTTCTGAAATGTTGGCTATCAAATCAGTAATGACCTCTTTCATGGCAGGATTTGCTGCTTGTTGTTTGAGTACATTGAGTGACTCCACAAGGGTTAAACCGGTTAGCACCATAGAAGAAAGCTGACGGGTAAATAAAACAATATCGTTGTTCGTAATTTTTTTAAAAAAAGGTAGGCTATGTACTACTGACTCTTTTGCGGGTTTTATTTCAAGAGGTACGAGGTTGTTACTGCGCATGTAATCCAGTACTTCTTGTTGGTTATTTGCCTCTATAAGTCCTTTTTTTCTTTTGCCACTTGTGTCAACACCTAGATAGGAGAATTTCATGCGTTATGAAGAAAGTCTTATAAATTCTTTTTCTCGTATAGCAAAGGTTCTGGCCACTTCCAAAGTAACAACACCTTGTTTTACGAGCTGAGCCAGAGAATATTCAAGAGTCGCCATGCCTACGTCTTGGGAAGTTTCAATAATGGAATCTATCATATGGGTTTTACCTTCTCGGATATTTGATTTGACAGCATTGGTTCCAATAAGTACTTCTGTTGCAACAACTCTGCCTCCTTCAATTTTAGGAACTAATCGCTGAGAGATGACTCCCTCCAGAGTTGATGCAAGTTGAATTCTAATCTGTGCTTGTTGGTGCTCAGGAAATGAGTCAATAATCCTATCAATTGCCTGAGCTGCAGAGTTGGTGTGCAGTGTGGAAAGCACCAAATGACCAGTCTCGGCAATAGTGATGGCAGAAGAAATACTTTCAGGGTCTCTCATTTCTCCGATAAATACTACATCAGGATCTTCGCGTAATACAGAACGCAAAGCTTCACCCCAGGAGTGGGTATCAAGTCCCATTTCTCTTTGAGAAATAATGCTTTTGCCTTTGGGATAAATATATTCTATCGGATCTTCTATGGCAATAATATTGGCCTCACGAGTCATATGAATTTCATTGATAATGGCTGCAAGTGTAGTGGATTTTCCATGTCCGGTTGGGCCAGTTACTAGTACCAGCCCTTGACGTAAAGATGCAAAATGATGACAGGCTTGGGGTAAAAAGAGTTCTTCAATGGTCTTTACTTTCGGAGGTAGTAATCTGAATGCTCCTGCAACGGTACCTTTTTGAAAATAGAGATTAATTCTAAATCTTCCTTTGTCTCCAAAATCTCCTCCCCCATAGCCATACGAGAAGTCAAGACTTTTATTCGTTATAAACATTTCTTTTTGCTCTTCAGTAAGGATAGAAACACAGAGCTGTTCTACTTCTTCTTTTGAAAGTGCAGGGTAAGAAGGAATGGGAGTAAGTTTTCCATCAATACGTAGAACAGGAGGGTCTCCTGCAAGCAAATGCAAATCAGAAGCATTATTTTCTACTGTCTTGTCAAATAGCTCCTGAAGCGTATATTTTTTTGTTTGGGCAGTTTGTTCCATATCTTTATCTTACGCATATTCACTACTCTTCTGCAACGCGTAGAATTTCGTCAATAGTAGTAGTGCCTGAGAGTACTTTTAAAAATCCATCTTGTTTCATGGTAATCATGCCTTCCTCTTTTGCCTGATTTTCTATGGTGGCAGCATCTGCTTTTTGCAATACTAATTTTGCTATTTTTTCACTTACAGACATAACCTCAAAGATTCCTACCCGTCCCAGATATCCAGAATCTCCACAAGCTTCACAGCCTTTACCTTTATATAATTTTACTTGTCCTGATGGGTTGGGAGGCATAAGATCTCCGAGTACTTTTTGAATTTCTGCTACTAATTCCTGTGGGGGAATATACTCGTATTTACAGTTATCACAAATTTTTCGGGCAATTCTTTGAGCAACGATAGCGTTCATAGTAGAAGCTAGAAGAAAAGTCTCTGCTCCCATATCAAGAAGACGAGGAAGTGTTCCAGCTGCATTGGAGGTGTGTAGCGTTGAGAATACTAAATGTCCGGTAAGCGCTGCCTGGATAGCTAATTCCGTTGTCTCATTATCACGAATTTCTCCGACCAGGATGATATTAGGGTCTTGGCGTAAGAATGAACGTAACCCTTTAGCAAAGGTAAGTCCTACTTCTGGATTGATTTGTACTTGATTGATACCCTGGATTTGGTATTCTACTGGATCTTCTAGAGTCATAATATTTACTCGGGTTGTATTTAATTTTGACAGAACTGCGTATAAGGTGGTTGTTTTTCCTGATCCAGTAGGACCGCAGACAATAATAATGCCATGAGGACGCAGAATAGAAGCTTCCAGATTTTTAAGTGCCGTTCCTCTGAGACCTAATTCTTGTAGGGAAGGCACACCACCGCTTTTGCGCAAAAGTCGCATAACGATTTTTTCTCCATACACAGTAGGTAAAACGCTGACACGCAAGTCTACCTCTTCTTCACCAAATTTAAAATTAAATCTTCCATCTTGAGGAGTACGGTGCTCATCAATTTTCATATCAGATAATATTTTGATACGGGAAACAACAGCTTGTGCTACTCCTAAAGGCAGAGAAAGTCTTTCATATAATATGCCATCAATACGGTATCGCACTCTTACTCTGTCCTCAAAAGGCTCTATATGAATATCTGAACTTCGGCTTTTCATGGCATATTCAAGCACGGTAGATACGATTTTTGCGATAGGAGCATCATTGATAGTATCCTTTATGCTTTCCTTATCAAATGTCTTTATTTTTGTTATCTGCTCTCTTTCTTTCAGCGCTTCTTTTACTTCTCCGACAAGTCCTACAGTGTATTGGGTCTTAATAGATTCGTTGATTTCATCAGGAATGCCTTGAAAAGCTTTTACGTTGAGTCCTGTTTTATGCTTGATAAAATTGATGGTTTCAAAGTCAAGAGGATCAGCCATAGCAACAGACAAGCTGTTGGTCTCTTTTTCATAGGCAAAAGGAATGAGTGTGTTGCGTTCTGCTAAATTTTTGGGGATAAATCCAAGCGCTTCCGGTGAAAACGGCATTGACGCAATAGATACATACGCAACTCCAATTGATTTTGCCCGTGCTTCGTAATACTTTTGGGGAGGAACTGTGTTTGATTGTAGGAGCAAAGTATCTATTGAAATACCTTTGTTAGCAGAATCAATTTTTAATTGTTGTAGTGTGTCACTATTGAGAATACCCTCTTCAAGAAGGATATCGGCAACGGTTTTATTTACCGGTTGTTGGGCAGGAAAGTTTGGATCCATTTCTTCTCTTTATCGTAGTAGAAGTATTGTTATAATGTCAATATGAATAGCATTGTGGTTGAAGGGGATGAGAGGCAAAGACGACTCCATATAGAGGAACATATTAAAAAGTATGCGATTCCAGCATATCTGACTTTTACTTATCCGGAAAAACTCAAAATTGCTGAAGTACGTGCTATCAAAAAACAACTTTCTACTCGCCTGCCAAAAGGTCAACGTAGGGTTTTTATTATTGAGGCAGATATCTCTCTAGAAGCTCAACATGCACTCTTGAAAACATTGGAGGAATTACCTGAAGATACTGATATTATGCTCTCGGTCTCTCACAAAGACGTATTACTACCTACGATTCTCTCTCGTTGTAAGATTGTAAGTTTTGCTGTTCCTTCTCAGGGAGTTAACACAGATGTAGAGGCTTCTCTTACTAATCTTTTCTCAGCTACTACTCTACCGTCAAGAATTTATCATGCTTTGCAAGTTACTGAAAAAACAGGAGTATCTGACGTAGTTGAGTACGAACATCTGCTACACACAGTTAGGGGACAGTTAAAGGATATGCTTTTATCTGAATCGCCAAAAGCAAAAGAAGAAATAACTACCATGCAACAGCTACTCTCGGGCCTTCTAGATCATTATTCACTTGTAGCAAATAACAATCTGAATAAGCGAATGACTTTGGATTTAGTGCTAATTGAAGCAATTACTAAATTGCCTATTGACAAGAAAAAATAGATGTGTTTTGCTTAATACAGATATGAAATTTGTAAATAACATCAACCGCAATTCTTCATTAAAATCCGGTTTTACTCTTATTGAGCTTTTGGTTGTTATCGCAGTGTTAGGTGTATTAGCAGGAGCAGTCCTAATAGCTATTGATCCTCTAGAACAACTTGCAAGAGGAAGAGATTCTGGTAGAAGCAGCGCAGTGACTCAAATGGGAAGATCTTTGGAAGCATATTATGCTGCAAATAGTGCATATCCTACAGCTGCAACCTGGGCTACCGATATGCAAACTTCAGGAGAGATAAAAGCAATCCCTAAGAATCCTGACTATAGTAAAGTTTCGGTTACTGGCTGTCCAACAGGAACAACAGCTGCTGCAGCAAATAATTATTATTGTTATGTATTGAATGCTACGAATACGGAGGCATTAGTATTTGCAAAAGCAGAAGCAGATCAGAATAATGGTAAGTGTACAGGTGCTGAGGTCGCTTGGCATGTATTTTCAACTGCAGATGGAAGAGCTGGTATTGTATGTACAGCAAATGCTTCTACTGCTCCTACAGTTGGTACCCAAACATTTCAGTAAATTGCTCCTTGTAGCTTATTTCTAGAACATTTGTTCCAAAAGTCTTTAGGTTGTAGATTCGTTTTGGTAAGGGGATTGCTTCTCTGACACTCGCAATTGTAAATGTCAGTTAAATCGGTAACAGAGTTTTAGCAAAAGCTTCAGGCGTTTTTCCTTGTAAAGACTGGTGAGGTCTGAGGGTATTGTAATACACTAAGTACTGCAAGAGTTCTTCTTTTAACTCATCTAACGAGTCATAATACGTATCAGACAAAAGATCCTCTTCTACTGTTCTCCAGAATCTTTCTACTTTCCCATTTGTTTGAGGTCTGTAAGGTCTGGTGTATCTATGTTTAATGCCCATCTCTTTAAGTAATCGTTCTACTGGGTGCGTATCTTTTCTTGAACTGGCTTTTGTCCCCATTTCAGGTCCATTATCAGTGAGAACTTCCGCAAACTTAATCTGGTATTGATCAAAAATGAGGTTAAAACATTTTAAGATAGCAAACATGACAGTTAAACTTTTAATATCTTCCGTAATCTCAGCCCAGGCAATTCTGGAACAGTCATCAAGCACACAGACTAGAAACAACTTCTTGTTTACTCCTTTTAAAATACTTCTGTTTAAGTAATGGCAATCTATATGGCCTAACTCTCCAAGCATATTTTTAATTATCCTCCTTTTCTTCTCTCTAAGGGGTTTGTTTAATTTATTTAACCCATGCCTGAGAAAAATATTGCACACCCCTGAAGGAGAAGGCGTATGACTTTTTAAACTTGGTCTTAAAATATCCACAATCTCATAGCGGTTGTTCCCTTTTTTTCTTAACTCTATGACTTTTTGCTCAATAAAGGGAAGTGGCCTTCTGGTTTTGTATTTAGGTCCTCTTTTTTGCGGCAGAAGATCTATCTTTTGCCCACTTTGTTTGAAACGATTGTAATACTTTAAAAAACTTTTAGCGCACGTATCATGATGCCGGTAAAAGTCTTTCACGAAGACAAACTGAGGATGCTTACGTTGTTTGACCAGTTCATACTCTTGCATTAAAAACTGATACTTCTGTAAGTAGTTTCTTTGTAACGTTAAGTCTTTAGTATTTATTCTCATGGTAACAAAATTTTATACCTTTTTTGTTACCGAATTATCTAACATTTACAGCAATGACGTCTCTGTTTACTGCTCTATTTTCTTAATTCTTATTTCTAATGGCTGTACGTTATACGCTAAACGCTTGTTTTCTGCTTTCTGATCTCTGTTTACTGTTTTCTTTTACTCCTGAATCATAAATCTTAAATCATGAATCTTTTTCTCCAACTCGTTAACTGATTTGTACAAATAGAAAGCATATCTGGTATAAATAAAGAGACATGTATTTATTAATGGCTTTATTATTTTTTATTGGTTCTGCTGTTGGTAGCTTTTTGAATGTATTAATTGACCGTATTCCTCGTGATGAGAGTATTTTTCTTTCTCGGTCATATTGCGAAAAATGCAAAAAGAGGCTTGCCTGGTATGATCTTATTCCTCTTTTCTCTTTTCTTTTACTAAGAGGGAGATGCCGATATTGTAAACACGCCATACCTTCGCGGCTTTTTTTAGTTGAAATGCTGAATGCGATTGGATATGTTGCTATATTTTTTCTTACCTACTCTACCCTACCTTTGTCTGTGATTCTTATTCTTTGTGCAATCTTTAGTACTTTGATTGTATTGTTTTTTATAGATTATTATCATTCTATAATTCCTGACATTTTGCTGATTGTCTTATTAGTTCTGGGAACTGTTTATCATCTTCTGATACATCCTATAAAAATTCCTACATATATAATAGTAGGCCTCATTTCTTTTTTATTTCTCTACATTCCGTATAAGATAACTTCTGGAAAAGGAATGGGATATGGTGATGTACAGTTTGCGTTTGTGATAGGCTTTTTATTGGGATTTCCTCAAATTATTGTGGCCTTTTATGGCGCATTCTTGACAGGTGCTTTGCTTTCAATCATACTGATAATAGCTAAAAAGAAAAAGCTACGTGGGGATACCATTCCCTTTGGACCTTTTTTGATAATCGGTATTTTATGTAGTCTTTTCTTGACTGATTGGGCTATGCAGTTTTTTACATTTTAGCTAAGGTTTATGCGAATACAGAATGTGCTGTCACATAGAGGATTTACACTTATAGAATTAACTGTTGTGATGGGTGTCTTAGGAGTGCTTATGGGAGCACTGATCATTGTGGTAAACCCCACAGAGCAAATGAGAAAAGCACATGATACCCAAAGAAAAAATGATTTATCCCAAATTCAAAGAGCGCTTGAGATTTATTACAATGATCACGGAAAATACCCTGACATGAGTGCCTATATGATTGTAAATACGGATGGTACCCCAGTTGGTTGGGGATCTTCTTGGAGTCCCTATATTTCCCGATTGCCTAAAGATCCAGGTGTGAATAGGTATGTATATGTAGTAGGTTCTAACAACCAAACGTATTATATCTATGCCTCACTTGAAAGAGGCGGTAAAGATACAGCTGCCTGTAATAATGGAGATCCTTGTCTTAAACTTTCTTCACTTTCAGTGTCTGAGAGTGCTTGTGGTGGGACGTGTAATTATGGTGTGAGTAGCACTAACACGTCACCTTAAAAATATATGCAAATACAGAAGAAAATAACAGGCTTTACACTTATAGAACTAATAGTCGTGATGGCTATTATTTCCATTATTGCTACTTTTTTGATGGCAAATTTTGCTGGAGTTAGAGAGAGATCTCGTGATGCCACTAGAAAGTCAGATGTAAGTCAGATCCGCAATGCATTGGAGATATATCGTTCTGATGAGGGATTTTATCCGTCGACTCTTTATCCAGCTGGTACTACTGAGTGTACTTCTGAATACCCGTTGACCAATGACGCTGGGACTGTAGTATATATGGAAAAGATACCCTGTGATCCCTCAGATAACAGTGCATATGAGTATACTGTTTCTGCTGATCAGCTGACATATACTATACGAGCATGTCTTGAAAATGATAATGACGCACAAAAGGCACCTGATTCGGAGAAAGGTTCTTGTGCTGTTGCTGCTTATGTCCTAACAAATCCATGATTGCTTGCGTCAAAAAGATTACCTCATTACTTCGTGCAACTGTCACTGCCAACAGCGGATTTACCCTCCTTGAGTTGATGGTTGTATTTTCTATAGGGGTGATCATTGCAGGTATTGGTTTTGCTTCTCTTGCCTCCTATGGTAGAAGACAGGAAGTTAATCAAGCAGCTCAAAATGTTCATCTGGCTTTTAATACGGCAAAATTTGATGCAGTCTCTTTTGTAAAGCCAAAAGGTTGTCCTGCTTCTAGTAGCATTGATTCATATAAAGTAAGAATTGATGTGTCGTCAAATAAGTATAGTGTAGAGGCACAATGTGGTTTCTCTGATATTCCACTTGATTCTTATCCCAAGGTTTTGCCACAAAATGTTACCTTTATGGCTGATAAAACCACGTGTGGACAAATATCTTATGCTGTTCTTTCAGGAGTTATTTCTAGTCCTGAGGGACTCCCTTGTATTATAGGACTTCAAGCATATGGCAATAAAATATGCATTGGTGTGGATACTTCTGGTAATACCCGTGAGGTATCCTGTGACAAAATTATTATTCCAACTCCTACGCCAACCCCTTTGCCAGTACCTACTGCAACACCAACACCAGTGCCAACAAGTACGCCAGTGCCTCCTACCCCTACTCCCACGCCGGCTTGTATTGATGCTGATGGAGATGGATATGGAGCTGTAGGATCAGTGGGTTGTCCAAAGACAGGAGTAGATTGTCATGATGGAAATGCAAATGTTAATCCAGGAATTACTGGGTACAAGGATGTTGCTTATGATTTGCCTGATGGTAGTGGAAAGAGTTTTGATTATAACTGCAAAAATGGAGGAGAGCCTGAACCTAAATATAACATGACTTGTGTTTCTCCAAAATATAACTATTGTCCTTGTCCTAATGCTGGGCCTAGCACTGCGGGATATTGTGATTCGTTATATCCGGGAGATAGTATATGTACTTCTGTAGCACTTACTTGTGGTACTTACTGTTCTTCTGTCCAAAAAACTCCTGAGTCTTCCTGTGGCACGACGATTACTGGCGGAACTTCGGCAAGTGATATGGTCTTTCAAACCACAAACAGTTCATGTAATGGGACTTGTACTCCGGGTACAGGTAATAATTGTACTTACCCTGCAAAAGCACCTTATGTACGTGTTATAGCACCTGTAATTAATACAGGCAAGGTCAAGTGTCGGTAGAAAAAATGAAATGGTCAAATAAAGGACAGACAATTATTGAAGCGATTGTGGCGCTGGCAGCGATTTTAGTTGCAATTTCTGCGATTGCGGTGGTCGTAACGCTTAGCGTCAGTAATGCAACGTATGTAAAGAGTCAGAATCTGGCCAATAAATATGCGCAAGACGGGATGGAATTTTTACGTAATGCAGAAAGTGCTGCCATTCCCGTGAAAGTAGGAGCGACCAGTGACGAAACAAGTGCTAGCAACGTAGATTTCTTTGATTTATTAGGGTCTTACTGTTTTCATGAAAATAATATTTTGTCTCCCGGGTCTACTGCTACCTGTACAGTAGGGTCTTCAACAGCTTTTAAAAGAGAGGTGTATGTAGACGACGGATGTGCAGGAGATATATCAGGTGGGGGAAAAGAAGTAACGGTTATTGTCAGATGGTCTGGTACCAAATGTAATACCGGAAACACATTCTGTCATGAGTCAAAACTAGTATCATGTTTTAAAGAACCAGCTGCTAGTGAATCACAATTATGAAAAAATATTCTTCCAAAAAAGGATATACGCTTATAGAGTTAGTTGTTGTAGCAGGTATACTTGTTGTTATCTCCATGCTCGTTACGGGCGTACTCTACTCTATTTTAAGAGGAAGCAGTAAAAGTACGGTTACGAATAATGTGGCGCAAAATGGTAATTATGCACTCTCTACAATGACTAATATCATCCTTACTTCTAATGATATTGTAACCGTGGGTTTAGAACCTGATTTTAGTAACTGTACTACTCCTCAGACAGGGACTTCTATTACTATGAAAAGAGTGGATGGTGGAGAGACAACACTTATTTGTGCAGGAGGTTTGATAGCTTCTCAAAGCGCAACAGGAGATAAAGTGGATCTTATTAATGCCAGTACTGTAGCGTTAGTAGGTGGAACATGCTCATTCACTTGTACGCAGCCTAATCTATATGCCCCTCCAGTTATTGATATAGAGTTTTCGCTCAGTGATAAAGGGGACTCTCAATTTGCAGAAAATATTTCCTCTGCCCTTTTCCAGACGCGAGTGTTACTACGAAATTATATGCCACAATGATACAACTCTGCTTGACAATAAGCAGAAAATCGTCCTAAGATGGAGATAGGGATTTTTACATATGAGAACTTTCCATGAGGATAGAACAAAATCAAAAGGACAGATATTGCTAGTTGTTATTTTGACAGTGGTTATTGCCCTTACTATTGGTCTTTCTGTTGCTTCTCGTTCTATAGTCAACGTGCGACTTTCAAAACAAAATGAGGAATCCCAACGTGCTTTTCAAGCTGCAGAAGCAGGTATTTCCCAGGCTTTAAAGCAAATTGAGAGTAAAAGCAGTCTTACTGAAATACAAAAAAATCTTGAAAACAGTGCTTCATTTTCTACAGATATCACCACAGTAGAAGGTAGTAATTTTTTACTTAATGGTGGACAAGAGTTAGCTCAAGATATAGGAATTGATGTATGGCTTTCTGATTATCCTGATTATGCCAATATTGTGGCTTCTCGTACGGTAACGGTGTATTGGGGAGAAAATGGTAAAACAGATTGTTCTCCGACTGCGACAGGAGATGCTGTCTTGCCTACCTTGCAATTATTTGTTATTTCTTCTGATAATGCTGCGAGTGTAAGTAATCCTACAGTCCAAAAATACCTCATTGATCCTTGTGGAGCTACTCGTACTTCTGGTTCAGAGGTTGGAAGTACAGGAGGCAGTGTGGCAGGTGTTTCTTTTGCTCACGCAAAGCAGATAACGGTTACGAATGGAGTCATTATGAAAGTTATTCCTATTTACAATTCTGGAAAAGTAGGAATAACAGCAGATCCTGGTTTGCCGGAGCAAGGAGCAATCATTGAGTCAGTCGGAACTTCAGGTAACTCGGAGCGAAAACTTATGTATTATCAATCATATCCTCAGATACCTAATGAGTTATTTCCTTATTCTATTATTTCTCAATAACTATGGCAAAATCATTTGGTCTTGATATCGGAGCTACATCATTATCAGTTATGCAGGTTAGACAAGAGGCAAATGCTTTTTTTCTAGATTCTGTAGCAACTGCTCCACTAACTTCAAAAGGGATTCTTTCTGAATCAATAGTAGACCAGCAGATATTGGCTGATTCTATAAAAAAGTTGGTTTCAGACTCAAAAGTGAATGCAACAGAAGTAACTATTGCTCTTCCCCAGAGCCAAGTATATGCCAAAATTATTGAGATGCCTCAGCTTTCGGAAAAAGAGCTTACTGCAGCACTTTTGTGGGAAATGGAACAGTATATTCCTTTGCCATTGGATCAAGTAAGAACCGATTGGCAAATTTTGGATATGTGGGAAAAAGACGGTCGGAAAATGATGAATGTATTTATTGTGGCTGTTCCTTTGTCTGTTATTGAAAAATATGAAAAGATCATTTCACTTACTGATTTTACGCTGAGAAATGTAGAGACGGAGGTTATTGCGGTGCATAGAGCTTTGCTGCCTTTGGTACATAACCCTCATGCAAATTTAATTATTCATCTTGGATCTTCTACTACAGATATTATTATTACCAAAAATGGAGTTATTAACATGATTTTCTCTATTGGATTAGGGGGGCTTGCTATTACCCGTGCTATTTCTGTAGATTTAGGTATTGATATACATCAGGCAGAAGATTACAAGAGAGCGTATGGTTTGAGCGAAGATGTTTTTAACGGAAAAATAGGAAAGTCTCTCAGTCCTATTTTGCAATCTATTGTGGGTGATATTAAAAAAGGAATACTGCTTTTTAAGGAGCGTAATAGTAATGAAAATATAAAGCAGGTAGTGTTATCGGGGGGAAATGCTCTTTTGCCAGGGTTAGATGTTTTTCTGGCTAATACGTTAAATATTGAGGTTATGCTTGGAAATGGGCTTAAATTACATCAATTAAGCGGTATTCCTGATCCAATTAATGCAGATTTTCCAAGTTATAATGTTGTTTTGGGTCTGGCTTTAAGAGAGTATCTATGAGAAACCATATTAATTTAGCCCCTCCAGTACCTATCAATCGAAATCGAAAATTTCTATTAATGATTTCTCTAGGTATTTTCGGAGTCGTTTTTGTACTGGCTTTTATTACCATTTTATCAACACTTGTTTTAAATATACGTCTTTCAGGCATGGGTAGTGAGTCAGAAGCTATAAAAAAGGAACTCAATCGGTTGTATGATAAAAAGATAACATACTTAACGCTCAAAGAGCGATTGAATAGTATTGAGAAAGTTATTAATAAACGAAAAGATGTCAATGAAAATCTGAAAAAAGTGGTTGCACTCTTACCTGACTCAGTAACTATAGATCACATAGAAGTAACCGAGGATAGTGTTGATATGACCATTATTTCAAATAACCTTGCTGTAATGAATAGTATTGTTGAGGAAAAACTCCCTCAACTTGCAAAGGGAGAAAAGTCAGGTATAAGTGCTATAGAGTTACGTTCATTTCGTCAGGAATCATCTGGTTATGCAGCCTCTTTTTATATTGCTTTTAGTCCAAAACCATGAATATACAGCAACTACGTACTATCTTTTATCAACAATTTTACGTAAAGTATCGGTTATTTTTGCTGCCTGCAGGAATTGTGGTAGCATCTTTTCTTATTTTATTGCAGGTTGTTATTCCTCAGTTTTCCTTTATTACAGAATTAAATAACAAAATGAACGAGAAATCAGAGGAACTTGCTACACTACGTAGTTCCCTCTCAGCACTTAAGGGTACGCCAGATGCAAAACTCACTTCTGATTATGCTCTCTCCTTGTCCGCTCTGCCTGAATCAAAAAATATGCTTAGTATTTTTATGGCCCTTACTACCATTGCTTCCAAGTCTGATGTCAGAGTTTCAGACTTTTCTTTAAAAATTGGGGAAGTATATGAAGATGGTAAAAAGAAAGAAGAAAAACCTGTACCACAAAAGAATGCGTTAGGTGTACCTACCCTGACTGTGGTGGCTCAAGTTGAAGCAGACAATCCTTCTAGTATTTTAGCGTTTTCTAATAATCTCTATCAGGTTTTCCCTTTAGCAGAAATTGATACATTCTCACTTACGCAAGGAAATGGGGTTTTTGAAATCAACTTTTTTTACAAACCATTTGATCTAAAGCAGATTGCCAGGGAAGAACTGCTTACGCCTATGGCAACAAAAGATCAGCAATTGCTGCAAGAGTTAACCAAGTGGAAATCAGATATGTAGTGGCGTAGAGAGAAAGTCAAAACTTAAAAGTCAAAAATGTAAGTAAAAAGTTTGAAGATAAGCATTTAGGGTTTAGTTTAGATATAAAAAACGTGTCATCCTGAACTTGACTCAGGATCCAGAAAAAAGACATGGATTCCAAATCAAGTTTGGAATGACAGGTTTTAAAGGTAGAGTTACACCTAAAACTTTTTAATTTTACCTTTTGCCTTTTGAATTTTGCCTTTTTTCTATACTTTATACTAACCACAAACCCATTAACCTAATCACTTCTTTAACAGATCAGGTCTTCTTCTTTTTGTTTCTTTTTGCGCCTGCTCTTTTTGAAAAGCAAGGATTTTTTTCGGGTCTCCTGAGAGTAGTACTTTTGGCACTGCCATGCCTTTGTATATCTCAGGACGCGTATATTGAGGATATTCTAAAATTCTTTCATCATCAATTTTTGAGAATGATTCCAGATGAGTTGCATCTGTTTTTTTCAGTACTCCAGGTACTAGACGGATGAGTGAATCAATAATAGCAACGGCTGCAATTTCTCCACCTGATAGCACAAAATCTCCAATAGAAATCTCCATATCCACTAATTCTCGTATGCGTTCATCAAAGCCTTCATAGTGTCCACATACTAAAATAATGTGATCCAGCTGCAGCAGATTTTCAGCAGTTGATTGATTATAGACTGCTCCTTTTGGGTCCAGAAGAATTACTTTTTCTTTTTTGAGGTCTTTCTTAGCTGCAGTAATTGCACTGTCTAGCACATCAACCTTTAAGACCATGCCTACACCTCCACCATATGGCTTGTCATCTACCATTTTGTGTTTGCCAACGCCAAAATTCCTTAAATCAAGCGTGGAAATGGTTACTTTTCCTTCTTCTTGTGCTCTTTTAGGAATAGAAGTGTTAAAAAAGTGAGATACCAGTTGCGGAAACAGCGTGATAACAGTTATGTGCATAGGAGAGTTGAAAAGAAGCTTATTTTTCTTGCACTTGAATATCAATCCGCTTCTCTTCTTTAATAGCTCTTATTTTCAGAAGATTCTTGATGGAATTAATAGTTTTTCCGTTTTTTCCAATGATCTTGCCCATCTGGTCTTGCGGGACAACAAGGGTGAAGATAATAAAACCATCTTCTTCCTGCTCTTTTATCTCAACGGGTACTTCAGGGAGAATATTCTCAACAATATAGGTTAGGATTTCTTTCATAGAATTTCTTTTACAGCAGGAGAAATTTGGGCTCCTTTTGAAGTCCAGTATTCTACCTTTTTCTTGTCGATTTCTTTTGTAATTACTCCTTTTACGCTCTTTTCGTAAAATCCAAGAATATCTACTGCTTTTCCGTCTCTTTTACTTCTTTTTTCTTTGACGACAATGCGGTATTTGCGTTCACCTTTTCTACCAGTTTTTGTAAATCGTATTACGAGTGCCATAATATGTATGCTCGCTAGTTTAGCATTTTTAGCGTAAATAGTCAACTTGGCTAAAAGGGCAATTAACTAACAGAGAATTTTTTGTATATTTTTTTCTCCAAAGCATCACGAGCTGCATTTTTTTCTGCTTCTTGTTTTGATTTTCCACTACCCTCTCCCAGAATTGTGTTATCAACAACTGCTTGGATAGTAAATATTTTTGCATGATCTGGTCCTTCTTCTCGTACAATTTTATAGGTAGGGGAAATTTTGAGTTGTTCCTGTACTTCTTCTTGTAGAGTACTTTTTGCGTCTTTGAGACCTTGTTGACCCATAATTGCATCTATTCGGGAAAGAATAATTTCTTCTATAAAATGTTGTGCTGCCTCAATGCCTTGATCTAGATATAATCCTCCGATAATTGCCTCTAATGTATCTGCAAGAATAGACTTGTTTTTTCGTCCTCCACCCTCATCTTCTCCTTTGGACAATTTTAAGTACTGTCCTAAGTCTAGTTCTGTGGCAATCATATACAGCGTTTCAGTATTGGTTAATATTGCACGTAAATTAGTGAGTTCTCCCTCTTTCAGATCTGGGTATTTGGCAAAAATGTGGGAAGACACCACAAATGACAAAATACTATCTCCTAAAAATTCAATTCGTTCATTGGATTCTATTTTATTTGCTGCTTCATTCAGATAGGATCTGTGGGTAAAAACAGTATCAAAGAGTTGTTTATTTTTGAACGTTGGTATTTTCATGGTCTTTGTTAGCAATCATTTTATCTTTTAAAAGCTTTCCCAGGGCTCCATTGATAAAAGCAGGGGAGTTATCTCCTCCAAACTCTTTTGCCAGTTCTATTGCTTCGTCAATAATAACTTTTGCTGGTTCTTTTTTGTCAATTGTTAGTTCATACACTGCCAGTCTTAGAATGGCGAGGTCTACTCTGTTTAGTTTCTCAATTGGAAATTCAGGAGCAATTCTCTCAATAGCAGGATCTATCGTTTCTTTATGCTGGACAATTGCTGCAACCAACGGGCTTTTTGGGTTATCTTCTGTAAAGCTGTAGGCAAATAGATTTTTTACAATATCTTGCCTTTTTTTATGTCTGGGGTCATTCTTTGTTTTCATGTACTCGTTATTTGGTTGTTACGAGCTTTCCTTTGTAGTATCCGCATGCTTTACATACGGTATGTGATTCTACTGGAGAACCACAATTTTGACATACGGAAACGTTTGGCAGCGTTACGGAAATTGCTGCTCTTCTTTTTCCTTGTCTTTGTCTAGAATGTCTTTTCTTTGGTTCTTGTGGCATATGTTTATAATTATTTTTGCCTGTTAGTCAGGCATAATCTTCTGTATTATAGTGGATTTTACCTTATCTTGCAATAGTGGGTAGTTTTCAAGGTTGGAAAAGATTTCTTCTGCTTCTTTTTTTGTTTTTTCAATGAGTGTCTTATCCATTACAGAGGCAAAACGGAACATAGGAACGCCATGCTGTAGTGTCCCATATATTTCTCCAGGCCCTCGTAAAGAAAGGTCATATTCTGCAAGTTCTGCCCCTAGATACATGGTCTCGAGGCCTTTGAGCCTTTTCTTTGTTTGAGCAGAATTTGATTCAGTAAAGAGCAGGCAAAACGATTCTTTTTGTCCTCGGCCTACTCTTCCGCGCAGTTGGTGTAGTTGAGAAAGTCCGAAACGTTCCGCTGCTTCAATAAGCATGATACTGGCATGAGGGATATCAATTCCTACTTCAACAACGGGAGTAGCAACCAGAATATCAAAATCTCCTTTGTGAAATTGCTCTAAAATTTCTTTTTTTTCGTTTGCCTTCATTTTACCGTGTAATAGGGAGACCCTAAATTCTGTAAATACTTCTTTTTTGAGTTTTTCATATTCCTTTGTGGCAGCTTTTACTGTAGTCATGTTTTCTGATTCCTCGATGAAAGGACAGATAACAAATACCTGATTTTTTCTGCCAGATCCATCATCTTCACGTAATTTTTCCTTGATCCAGGTGTAGGCTGCTTCTCGTTTACTAGAGGGTACGAGCCATGTTTTTACTTTTTTTCTCCCTTTTGGCATTTCATCCAAGTAAGAAAGATCCAAATCTCCATACATAGTCAAAAAGATAGTTCTGGGAATAGGAGTTGCAGTCATAGTCAAAAAATGAGGACTTTCTCCTTTTTCCCGTAAAATAGCTCGCTGCTCTACTCCGAAGCGTTGTTGCTCATCAATAATTACTAAGCCGAGTTTTTCAAAGGTAACTGCGTGATGGATAAGCGCATGCGTGCCAATAGCTATATCAAATGTATCTTCTTTCTTTTTTTTGTGTGATGAGGTAAATAATGCTAGGTTCAGACCAAATGGCTCTAGTAATTTGGAAAGTGATGTGTAATGTTGAGTAGCCAAAATTTCAGTAGGTGCCATAAGTACCCCTTGATAGCCATTTAAATAAGCAGCTAAAAGGGCAACAGAGGCAACGACTGTTTTACCTGATCCCACGTCTCCTTCAAGTAACCGATTCATAGGAATAGGTTTTTCCATATCAGCTAAAATGTCATCAATTGCTTTTTTTTGTGCATTGGTAAGCTCAAATGGTAGTGAATTGATGTACTTTTCTATGGTCTTTTTGTGGTTATCAGTAGTTAGTTTTGGTGCATCTTTTTTTTGCCTCCACTCCTCTCTGCGCATAATGCCAGCAAGCTGGTTAATAAATAGTTCTTCAAAAGCCAGTCGTTCTCGGGCTTTTTCTATGGATTTATAAGAAGTTGGAAAATGGATGTCTTGTAGCGCTTTTTTGATATCGACTAAATTGTGTTTTTTGATAATATGTGCCGGGAGAAATTCTTCTAAAGTAATAGATTCGTCTTGCAGAAGCTGTTTTATTCTATTTCGTACCCATTTTGAGGAAAGTCCGTAAGTTTCAGGATATACAGGCACCATTTTTCCGGTATGGGTTGTATCGTCTGCAAGTCCATCTAGCAGTTCATAATCTTTTCCTTTGATAGTTATTTTTGATCCACTTTTATCTACTTTACCTGAAATACTGACTGTTTTACCTACTACTAACTGTTTTACAATATAGGGCTGATTAAACCAAATACACTCTACTTTTCCTGTGTTGTCCTCTACTACTACTTTTTGGAGTTGAAATTTCCTTCTTGTGTATTCATTTTTTGAAGAAAGAATGGTGCCTTGGATAGTAACTACTTCTTCGGGTTGTAAAGTATTGATAGGTGCAATAAGGCTTAGGTCATCATAGCGGGAAGGAATATGATACAAAAGGTTCTCTAAGGTATGAATATGGAGCCGTTGTAATTTTTTAGCGTTTACTTTGAAAGTAAATCCTGCTTCGCGTATCGGAGCCGTTAATTGCATAATGACCTTTTTTATTGAAGAAAGTTAGGAAGATATGGCAAAATAAGGCCGAGCAAGAGCGCGATAGATGATATTATCACGACTACTTTCCATATCCACTTGTGTTGATGCATGAAATTCATAGTACTATTCTAACATATTTTCTTTTTCCTGCTTTGATAAGCATCCCACTCTGTATACTCACCGTTTTACTTACATCAGTAACTTTTTCTTGATTTATTTCAACAGCGCCTTGCTCAATGAGCCGTTTTGCTTCTGTTTTGCTAGGAGCGAGAGTGGTTGTCAGGAGTAAATCTGTAAGTGGTATTTGTTTCTCTGTTATCTTTACTTCAGGAATATCATCCGGAATTTCCCGTTTTTGCACTGTCTTTTCAAAATACTCTTGTGCATTTTGGGCTTCTTCTGCTGAATGCAGTTCTGAAACAATACGATAAGCAAGTTGTTTTTTGATTTGAATAGGATTTTCACCATCTTTAAGTGCTTGCTCAATTGCTTGAATGTCTTGCAGTGTCGTGTTGGTTGCAAGCAGAAAATACTGAGTTATTAATTCATCTTTGATAGACATCACTTTTCCATACATATCTTCTGGTGTATCAGTAAGCCAAATTGCATTTCCCCATGTTTTACTCATTTTTCGTCCGTCTGTACCCAGTAAAAATTCGTTGGTCATGACAAATGATTCTTTATTGCGAAGATCTT
The DNA here is from genome assembly GCA_964427615.1 of uncultured Gammaproteobacteria bacterium. Taxonomy (GTDB): domain Bacteria; phylum Patescibacteriota; class Microgenomatia; order Levybacterales; family GWA1-39-11; genus CAYRUR01. The sequence continues at coordinate 30,857 of CAYRUR010000006.1, forward strand.
TTTGCAACGTGCGTCCTGCTTGCATATTAAACGTTTGGTCAGTGCCACCTAATTGTAAATCAGTATCAAGGTAGTAACTGTCGTATCCTTGCATGACCGGGTACAATACCTCATGCAGTCCTACTCTTTTTTCTGACTGGAGACGTTTTTTAATCAGCTCTCGACTGATAAAATCACCTACAGAGAAATGCTGGGTTAATTTAACAATATCAGTAAAGGTGAGTTTTGAGAGCCATTCACTGTTGTAGCGGACGGTTACTTTTGAAAAATCAAGGATTTTTTCAGCTTGTGCTTTATATGTTTTAAAATTTTCTTGTATTTGCTCTGCGGTTAGTTGTGGTCTTTCGGATTCTTTATCAGAGGTGTCTCCAATAAGGGCGGTAAAATCGCCAATTAGAAAGGTGATATTGTGTCCTAATTCTGCAAAGGCTTGGAGTTTGCGCAGTGGTACGGCGTGACCTAGATGAATATGAGTGCTAGTAGGATCAATGCCCAGATAAATAGAAAGTTTTTCTCCTGATTCGAGTTTTTTAAGCAGTTGTTCTTTTCCCGGAATGATGTTGGCAACTCCCCGTGAAAGTAATTCATCAAGCTTTTCCATATAGGTATTATACGGCTGTTTCTGGTGGTATTTCAACCTGTGTTATTGTGTGGTTTGTAGATTATGAGGAATACTTTGGATAGAAGATGCAAGATGGTATAGTATGCTTAATGAAAGAGATACCGAGTCCAGAACCAGAGTTTTATATTCCTATGGTAAGGAAGTTTTCTTATAATCCTGAAACTCAGACTTTTGAGGTAGGAAATGAGGAAGCGATGCTTAATTTTCCACTTACTGACACAGAGGATATCTTTGATTTACAACAAGAATCATTTGTTTTGGGTAGAGACGTTAAGTCTCTTGATGAGCATATCTTAGGAATTGGTGCGGGCATGCGTAGTCCGATTATTGCTTTCCCTCCTTTGCGAAGATGGATCATGAAAATGACAGATACACAACGTCGGGCAATAGGAGAACAAGTAAAAGACGCAATGCATGAGGCTATCCAAGCATTTCGTACACCTTCTTCTCGATGGGAGAGATCATCTACTGCATATGTAGCTGAATTAAGACCAGATGGGGAATTTCGTTTACAAACTCCAGGAGTTTGTGCTTGTCTTGGGGTTCACCTCTCTGATAGAAATATGTTTATGGTTGGTAGTAGGAGTATTGATAGCTTATTACCTCAAGCATATACTTTACATAATGCCGATGGATCAGGACAAAGACTAAGTCTCTATGCAGGAGCTGGAACTCTTGCTTGGCTGATGCAAAACGCACAAGAGGGTTAAGTGAAAGATGTTCTTTTTTACTTTTCAAACGGATTGTTTTCAAAAGTAAGATGACTTGTTTTTTTGAGCGCTTCTTCACTAGTGAGGTCATATTTCTTCATAAAGAGTTCTTTTGCAGAAGTAATGATTCTTTTTTTCCAATCAAATCCTAACTCTTCTGCGATTTGTTTTACTGCTTCTTCTGAATTTGCTTCAATTTCTGAATAGGCCTCAAGACCTGGCCAGGTGTCAATGGTAATTTCTGCATCTTTATAACTCCAGGTTTCTCTCAATGTCTCTTGATAGGTGGTAAATGCAAAGCCTAGCATCTCAATGATCTGAATTGTTTTATCATAATCGCTTACTGTTACATCAATTTCTTTTTGATCCCCAACATTTCCTCCTTCTTGTGCATGAATTTTGGCACTGAGCCTAATTACATCTCCTTCATCCCTTACACGTACATAATCACACTGGAGTTGAGGATAGACCAACCTATCAACTATTGCTCTTCTCATTTTTCTTTCAGGAGTAATGAGTGTTGCACCTATCTTAGTAAGTTTTTTCCTATATTCATCTTTATCAACAGGATAAAATTTTGCTTCAAATTCAGTGAAGTCTTTTTTATTCGCTTGCATGAGTTGATTATAGCAAAAGAACGTATATTTCATACCTTGCAATAAGGAATTTTGGTATAATAAAAGCCGTATGAAATATTATCGAGGGAATAATGGTATATCCTCTCGCAGGCAAAGAAAAGCTTCTCGTCTTTCTCCACATATGAAGGTAATGCTAGTGAATAAAGCGCTTCGTTTTGCTCTTTTTGGCATTATTGGACTTGTCGTTCTACTCTTTTTGTATACGGTCTGGGTTTCCAGAAGTCTTCCTGCTCCAGGAAAGCTTTCAAGTGAAGCAATAAAGGATTCTACTAAGATTTATGATAAAGATGGAGAACTCCTCTACTCTTTTGCAGAAAACTATAATCGAATTTATGTTACCTTAGATCAAATTCCTGAGACATTAAGAAATGCGACTATTGCCACAGAGGATAGAGATTTTTATAAAAATGATGGATTTTCCTGGTGGGCGTATGCACGTGTACTCAAGGACCTTATCATCCATCAAAGACTAACAGGAGGGTCTACCATCACACAACAGCTAGTGAAAAATATTTTACTCTCTCCTGAAAGAACACCTACCAGAAAATTAAAAGAACTGATTTTAGCGGTACAAGTAGATCAGCGGTTCAGTAAAGATGAAATCCTTGAAATGTATTTAAATAATATTCCGTATGGTGGTACTGCTATTGGTGTGGAAGCGGCCAGTAGTTTATATTTTGACAAACACGCAAAGCATTTGACACTTGCAGAATCTGCATTTTTGGCAGGACTTCCTCAGTCTCCTTCGTATTATTCTCCTTTTATCAATCCTGACAAAGCATATATTCCACGTTCTGAAGCAGTACTACGTCGGATGCGGGAGGATGGATATATTTCCAAAAAACAGGAAGAAGAGGCTCTAAAACAAATCAAGAGCTTTAAATTTAGTCAAAAACAGACTAATTTGAAAGCCCCTCATTTTGTGATGGATGTAAGAAATCAGCTGATAGAAATGTTTGGTGAAGCTATGGTAATGAGTGGCAACCTAACCGTGAAAACAACGTTGGATTATGATATCCAAAAAGAAGCTGAAAAAATTGTGAAAGAGGAGCTTGAAAAGCTAAAAGGATATCGTGTGGGTAATGGAGCTGCGATGGTGATGGATGCCAAGGATGGCGCAGTTTTGGCAATGGTGGGAAGCAAAGACTACTTTGATGAGGATAATCAAGGAAATTACAATGCAGCCAGAGCTTCAAGACAGCCTGGTTCAAGCCTTAAGCCTATCACCTATGCCGTAGGGCTTGAAAAAGGATACACTCCGGCAACGCTTTTTATGGATGTACGTACTACTTTTGCTGCTGATGATTCGGTAAAACCATATAATCCTGGTAATTACGATGGGAAATTTCAAGGACCTATGCAAATGCGTTTTGCATTGGGAAATTCTCAGAATATCCCGGCGGTAAAAATGCTGGCAAAAGTAGGTATAGAGCCGGTGATGCAAAAAGGGTATGACATGGGAATTACTAACTGGGAACCTACTACTTCCAATATGCGAAATGTGGGTCTTTCATTGGTTTTGGGTGGAAGAGAGGCTTCACTCTATCAAATAACATCTGCGTATCAGGTATTTGCAAACAAAGGAGTAAAAAAAGAGTCCTATGAAATTGTAGAGGTAAAGGACTCAAAAGGAAAAGTGTTATACAAACATACAGAAGATAAAGGAAGACGGGTCTTATCTGAAGAAGTTGCTTTTTTGATTTCTCATATGTTGCTTGATAATAATGCGCGACAGCCTGCTTTTGGAGCTAGATCTTGGCTGGTAGTTCCTGGTAAAACAGTATCAGTCAAAACAGGTACGACTGATGAGAAAAAAGACAACTGGACAATTGGGTATACTCCCTCCTATGTTGTGGGGGTATGGGTAGGTAACAATGATAATACTTCTATGAATCAAGCAATTGCCTCAGGCGTTACTGGTGCTACTCCTATTTGGAATAAGGTTATGAGTCATGTATTAAAAGGAAAGTCTGATGAGCAACCACAAAAACCGGAGAATGTAGTAGCTCTGGAAATTGATGCTTTTGGCGGAGGACTTCCTGTGGAGGGGCAATCAAAGCGAGTTGAGTATTTTGTAAAAGGTACAGAGCCTACTGCTCCATCTCCAATCTATAAGAAAGTAAAAGTATCAAAAGCTGATAACAATAGGCTCGCAAATGATGAAGAGATTTCGAGAGGAGATTATGATGTAAAGGACTTTATTGTCTTTGAAGAGGAAGATCCAGTCTCAACAGATGGAAAGAATAGATGGCAGGAAGCTATCAATGCGTGGGTAAAAGAAAGATACAAAGATGATGCTAAGTATAATCCTCCAACCGAAACATCAGATAAAAAATATGATGGAGATGAAGGCAAAGATAAGGATAAAGATAAGAAGGATAAGGAGTAGCGATTAGCGTATAGCGTTTAGGATTTTGTTTAACCTATTAAACAGGCGTCATTGCAAGTGTAAACGAAGCAATCTCTTTAGAATTTACTCCTCTATATACTCAAATCGAGGGGTTGTTTTTCCATTTACTGTAATTGTTTCCTGAAACATAGCTAGCGGTCTTACCCAAAGCTCCATTTCTCCAGTTTCTTTGCTTGGATGTTCGTAGACTACTAAATCTTCTAGCGTTTCAGAATGTTTAGCTACTCCTAAAACAGCACATTCTGTTCCCTTATAATGTCTGTATTTTCCTGGTTTTATGTTCATTTTTTCCCTTCCCATTCATTATAAAACTCTTCTAAAAAGGTTTCCATAAACAAATGTCTTTGCTGGGCTAGTTTTTTGCCAGTTTGTGTGTTCATAAGATCCTTTAATTTGAGCAGTTTTTCGTAAAAGTGATTGATGCTGGGTGTTTGAGAGTGTAAGTATTCTTCTTTTGTTTTATATTCTTGAGGTGGAATATGAGGGTTGTATATTTCTCTTCCTTTACTTCCTCCATAAGCAAAGCAGCGGGCGATACCAATAGCTCCTATAGCATCTAGTCTGTCAGCGTCTTGCACAATCATGCCTTCTTTTGATAGCTTTTTCTGTTCTATACCTCCTTTGAATCCCATGTCGCGAATAATTTCTGTGACGTTGTTAATAACCGCTTCTTCAATCTGAAGTGACTGAAGTAACTGTTTTGCCTCATCAGGACCTTTGTTCTCATCTCCATTTGTGAATTTCCAATCAGCAATATCGTGAAGTAGTGCCGCCAGTTCAACTACAAATATATCTACACCTTTTTCTTCTGATGCTATTTGTTTTGCAAGATTTACAACTCTTGTAATATGCCACCAGTCATGTCCAGTTCCTTCACCAGAAAGCTTTTCTTTAACATGATTTATTACTTTTTCTATGATTTCTTCTTTTTTCATAATTGTTTTTTACTTCGGGATTAGAATGTTATTTTCTCCACGCGCTGCGCTTGGTCGAAAAATAAAGAATTACCATTCTTTCTTCTATTCTCCAGAAATTAACTTCTTCTTTTTTTCCTGACTCCAGTTTTTGATTTGAACTTCTCTTGCTCTAGCATTTTCTAAGTTATCAAATTCTTCATAATAAGCAAGTTTTTTTACTCCATATTTTTGTGTGTATTTTGATACTAGTCCAGAAATGTGTTGTTCTAGCCTATTAGATACATTCCACGTACAACCTGTGTAATATCTTCCATTGTTACATTCAATAATATATACATACCAATGCCATTGTTTTGTCATGATTGCATATTCCTACTCTTTTTGCTTCTAGTTTTCTTACTTATATCTTTATATTTCGAGTCCTTCAGCTAATGTTCAGGATAAACTTGTCGAGAAATAGTTCGTGTTACCATTTTATAAATGCAGTTATAACCCTGTTGGGATGTCAATAAAAGTAGTTTTTATATCAGAGAATTTTTCTTCTATTACTTTTTGTAGTGCTTTAAGGCCTACAGTTTCTGTTGCATGGTGTCCAGCAAATATCACATTCATACCTGCATCTTTTGCTGTCAGATAGATTTCTATGGAGTCTCCTGAAATATACAGATCTACTCCTTTTTGTTGTGCTTCAGAATAGCCTGCATATCCTCCTCCACCACTGCACACGGCAATCGTTTTAATCTCTTTTTTCCCAAAAGGAAGGATAGTGCAGGAAGCCTTGATAGTTTTGGTAAGTATTTGCTCTACTTCTTGCAGAGTAATCGCATTTTTTCTTTCTCCTATCCACCCTACATTTTTTCCATGATGGTCCATAAACTCTTCTGTTATTTTTGCGTCCAGAATGGTTAATAGTTGCGCATTATTACCCACTTCAGGGTGTCTATCCAGTGGAAGATGTGCAGCATACAGAGAAATAGCATTGTCATAGAGGTGGCTTATTCGCTGCTTATTCCAGGAAGTTATAGAAGGGTTATTGCTCTTCCAAAATTGGCCGTGATGGACGATAAGAAAATCAGCCTTTTGTTCTGCTGCTTGTCTGAAAGTATCAATGCCTGCATCAACTGCGAAAGCTACTGTTTGAATACTATCTTTTCCCTCAAACTGCAAGCCGTTCCAGCTATTATCATCAATGTCTTGAATGGATAAATAAGAGTCAAGAAATGAAGTGAGTACGTCTCTTGTTACCATAATTTAGGCTATTTGTGCATTAATATCTTTTTTCAGATGATTATAGATGCTTTCTCTTATCTGAGTAATATCTGCGTTGGTAAGATTTCTATCTTTACTTTGATATGTAATACGAAATGTCTTTTTATTCTCATACGTATCAATAAGTTCTACGTTTTGAATCAGTTCACTCTGCTTTTTAATAAGATTTACAATTTCAGCATAGGTTATGCTAGCATCTGCAATAAGGCTTACATCCTCAATAATAGGAGGATACTTTGAAAGAGGAGTATATGTTTTTTTCAGTGTCGCCTCTCTTTTTATCATCTCAAAATCAAGCTCAAAATCGATGAGATTTTCCTCTAATATCTCAATAGTTCCTATCCTATCTTTTTGTAAATAGACATCTGCTCCTTCTCCTCCACTTGCTTTTTTTGCAAAAGAATATGTTTTGATACCCAGATCTGAAAAGAGTTGCTCTATGATGCCTTTTACTTCATAAAAAGAAACATTGTCTTTTTTAATAACTCCAGCCAGATGTAGTATCTCTTTTGGCAAATTATTTTCTTGCTTTAGATATACTTTTGCTATTTCAAAAAGAGAAAGTGTCTGTCTGTTTTTATTTTCCTTTACTGCTTGTAATAGGCTGGGGATAAGCGTTGTTCTCATATACACCATATCTTCATTCAGAGGGTTTTGAATGGTGACTGCCTCTTCAGGTGCAACTTCAAGTAGCTCCTCTGAAACCATGGAGTATGTATACACTTCTGTAAAACCCCAGTATTTAAGCGCATTTTTTGCTCTTTCCTCCCAATAAAATTCATTCGTATCAAGTTGATATGGTTGTATGCTGGTTGTAGGTGGGAGAATGCTAGGCAGTTTGTAATATCCATATACACGAGCTACTTCCTCTATGACGTCTTCTTCAATAGTGATATCATGAGCTCTGGATGACGGTGGCGTAACAGTGATGTGTTCTGCTGTTGATGCCACACGAAATCCAAGATCTTTTAAGATAGACTCAACTGTCTTTTTCTCTATGGGTACCCCAATAACTTGTTGTATTTTTGAAAGTTCTACCGTTACACTTTGTGGCTCTATAGGATGAGGATAGATATCTATAATATCTGCAATTACTGTAGCATCGGCAATTTGCTGGTACAGTTCGATTCCTCGCAAAAGTGCTTTGTAGGCAAGCTCTGGATCTACTCTTTTTTCATTTAGAATTGCTGCTTCTGTACGAATACCCAGGGACATAGAGGTCTTTCGGATAAGATGCGGATTGTCATTGTTAATAAAAAGAACAATGCGCTGCGTATCATCAGTTACTACACTATTTTCAACTCCCATAATGCCCGGTAGATCCACAATGGTACCTTTTCCGTCATCTGCGAGGATATCTCCTCCTGGCAGTGTATGTGTTTTGCCATCAAGTGTTGTAATTTTTTCTCCTGGTTTTGATTGTCTTATGGAAAGTGTTTTGGTGAGGAGTCTATCGTAATCAAACACATGTGCTGGATGTCCCATCTCTACCATGACATAGTTGGTAATATCAATAAGGTTATTAAGACTTCTGATATCTGCTGATTCAAGCCTTTTTCTCATATATTCTGGAGATTTTCCTACCTTTACTTCCAAAATAGCAGCACATACTCTATTTACTAGTTTTGGATCATTTTTAATCGTTATTTCTGCTTCTTTTTTCTGTATTGTAGGTTTTTTGAGATCAAGTGGCGTAAAGGTTGCGTTGATTCCTGATTGAGGAAGGACAGCAGCAGCTTCTTGCGCAATGCCAATAATAGACATAAGGTCTGGTCTATTCGTCGTAACTTCAATGTCATAGACAAAGTCGTTTCCGAATTTTTCTATTCTTTCTACAGAAACACTGGAAGCAGACAATGCTTTTGCCAGTTCTTTGGGTGAAGCATCTGTTTTTAAGTATTCTTTTAGCCAACTGTCTAAAATTTTTATATTCATATATTTTATTTAGCGTTTAGTGATTAGCGTATAGCGTTTAGTTATTATAAAAAATTATTTTTTACTATACGCTAAACGCTATCTACTCTGATTTGTCAGAGTAACTAATCGCTATTTAGAATTGTTCTAAAAAGTCCAGGTTATTAGAATACAATAACCGTAAATCATCAATTTCAATGCCTTCTTTCATCATTAACACTCGTTCTACTCCCCAACCAAAAGCAAAGCCAGTATATTCTTTAGGGTCAATTCCGCCATTTTTTAAGACGTTAGGATGAACCATGCCTGCTCCTCCAATTTCAAGCCATCCTTCTTTACATAATCGGCACCCTACTCCATTGCAAATGCCACAGGAGATATCTACTTCAAAAGAAGGCTCGGTAAATTGGAATTGGTAGGGTCTGATACGGGTTACTCTTTGTTCTCCAAAATATGATTTGGCAAAATAATCCAATACTCCTTTTAAATGAGTAATGGATATGTCTTTATCAACTACCAAACCTTCAAACTGATGAAACATGGCAGTATGGGATATATCCGACTGTCTTCTGTAGGTTTTGGCGATATTGAGCATCCTGATTGGCAATTTTCCTTTTTCCATCTCTCGTATTTGACCTGATGAAGTATGAGGAGTGAGTACCATAGGACCGTATTTATCACTTTCTTTTTGATTGATAAAAAAGGTTTCCCATTCATCTCTGGCAGGATGATTTTCAGGGAAATTTAAAGCACCGAAAGCATACCAGTCCCACTCTACTTCTGGGTATCGTACTCGACTAAAGCCTATCTTTTCAAAAATACGTGTGATCTCTTCTATTGCTTGAGTAATCAGATGCAAATGTCCCAGCGGAGGTCTTACGCCTGGTAAGGTGATATCAATGGCTTCTCTTTTTGTTTCTTTTTTCTGTTGACGCAGCGCTGCTTCTTTTTCTGCCAAAAGGTTTTCTATGATTGTCTTTATTTCATTTGCAAGTCGGCCGACTTCTGGTTTTTGCTCTTTTGGTAGTTTGGTAATTTCTTTCAGAGTGGTAGTAAGTCTTCCACTTTTACCTAAAAATGAGAGTCGCAACGTATTCACCTCTTCAAGATTTGAGGCATCAATGATCAACGCACTTGCATCATTTTTAATTTTTAAAAGCTCTTCTTCCATATATCTCATGCAAAAACAGCATGTTTAATTTGCTATCCTTATTGCTTAGGATATCACAAATTGCGCTCATTTGCATTAATTTCACGGGTTAATTGGTTTCCCACATAGTCTATTAAGACTACTCTACTACCCTCTTGAATAGCTTCTTGCTGTTCTGGATCCAATAGATTGTACATGGCATAAGTTGTCTCTGCTGTGCGAAGTTCACCTATTGGTACTTCTATACCTTGTTGTGCATCATATAAAACTTGTGCAGTTTTGGTAAGAGTGTCCCGTGAAATAACGGCTCCACTATGGCTTTCTTCAGCCTTTCTTCTTATTTCATTACGACGCTCAAGTCCTGTCATAGGCTCTTGCATAGTTGCTACGTTAGTATCTCTTTCTACCATATTTTTCACCTCCTCTCTTTTTTCCAACAAAAAAACCTCCCGTTTGGGAGGTTCACTTTTTTGATGGATAGTTATCTTATTTTCTTAATCCACCAAGCAACCTCCCGGTTTGGGAAGTAAAGTAAAAGTAAAATGATACTGTCTGGTGGATGTTCATGATTAAATAATACGCTACCATAGTGTGATTCCTTTTGTCAAGGTAATTACTTTGAAGATTTAAAAGCGGTTTCTACGATTTTTTGAAATGTTGCTGCGTCTTCTTGTACCAGGTTGGCAAGCATTTTTCTGTTAATCTTGATGTTTTTCTCTGTCATGGCATGCATGAATGCGCTATAAGAGTGTCCTTGCAGTTTTACAGCCTCACTAATTCTGGTGATCCAAAGGCGTCTGAAATCTCTCTTCTTTCGCTTTCTGCCATGGTATGCATAGCTTCCTGCATGAAGCATCGCCTCTGTAGCTACTTGAATGAGTCTTCTCTTTGTACCTCTGTAACCTTTTGTAAGGTCTAATATTTTGTTATGTCTGCGTCTTGCGATGACGCCTCTTTTTACTCGTGCCATATTTATTAAAATTCTAAATTTACTTTATGCTTCTCCTAGCATTATTTTTACTTTTTTTGCAAATGGTTTTGCTAGTTCTGCTGGTGTTTTCAGTCTTCTTAATGCTCTCTTTGTTTTATTGGTTTTCAAATGGCTTCTATTTTGTTGGCCATGCAATACTTTACCGGTTTTGGTAACCTTAAATCGTTTTGATACTGCTTTTCTTATTCTTAGTTTTCCCATATTATTTTATCCTTATTTTGCTTTTGTCATCAAAAGTATCATTTGTCTACCCTCCATGTGGGTATCTCTTTCTACTTTTGCTGCTTCAGCAAGCTTTTCTTTTACTTTTTGCAGTACTTGTTCTCCCATCTCTTTTCTCGTTATCTGTCTTCCTCTAAATTTGACTGCAAATTTTACTTTATTTCCATCTTCAAAAAACTCTCGTGCTCTTTTGAGCTTGATTTCAAGATCATGCTCATCAATAAAAGGACCAAACTGAATTTGTTTGGTCTCTGAACTCTTTGCCGATCGTTTTTCTACTTGTTTTTTCTTCTTTAATTGATACAGAAATTTACTGTAATCAATAATACGAGCAACAGGAGGCTCAGCTGTAGGAGCTATTTCAACTAAATCTAACTCCTTCTCTCTGGCAAGTTCTAAAGCTTCACTGAGAGGTACTACCCCTATTTGCTTGCCATCTTCACCGAGTAGCCTAATTGTCCGTGCCCGAATCTGTCCATTCCTCCTGTAAAAATTGTCTTTTTGAAATTTACGATTTTTGTTCAATTTCTTCTTTTATATTTGATATAAACGTTGGTACTTCTTGCATACCAAGGTCTTTACCTTCTCTCGTTCTCACTGAAACGTGTAATTTCCCCGTCTCTTCGGCTTTCACCTCTTCAGTCTTGCCTATTATACACATGTACGGTACCTTTTGTAAAGTGGCCTCTCTAATTTTTGCTCCTATAGTCTGATTTGAAAGATCAATCTCTGCTCTAATTCCTACTTGTGTCATGGCAGCATATATCTGGGAAGCAGTTTTTTCAAACTTATCCGATAATGGTAACACTGCAACTTGCATAGGTGAAAGCCATACAGGAAAGGCTCCAGCATAATGTTCAATCAAAATTGAAACAAAACGCTCAATAGATCCCATAACTGCACAATGCATCATAACAATTTCCTCTGTTTCTCCTTTTTCATTGGTGATCTTAAGTCCAAATCGTTTTGGTAGATTCAGGTCAAGCTGAATAGTAGCTACTTGCCACTCTCTACCTAATGCATCTTTAGTCATAAAATCAATTTTTGGACCATACAGAGCTGCTTCACCAGGTGCTTCGTATGCTTTGACTCCTCTTTTTCTGGCTACATCGCGTAATTTGTCTTCTGCTTCTTGCCATACTTCTTCGTCTCCAATATACTTTTCCATGTGTTCAGGGTCATGCAAGGAAAGTCTTACCTCTAGTTCAAAACCAAATGTTTTATAAAAAGTGTCAATAATGTCCCATGTTCTCATAAATTCTTCTTCAATCTGAGATTTTCGTAAGAAAACGTGAGCATCATCTTGGGTAATAGATCTCACTCGAGAAAGTCCTGATAACTCTCCACTCTGTTCGTCACGATAAACCATAGTAGTTTCGGTAAAACGTACTGGCATTTCTTTGTAGCTACGTGGTACATGGGCAAAGATTTGTATATGGTGTGGGCAATTCATAGGCTTCATAGCAAACAGATTGCCCTCGCGTGTTTCAATTTTAAAAAGTTCATCTTTGAATTTATCCCAATGTCCTGATGTTTCATACAAATCTTTTTTAGTGATGTGAGGGATTGTGACTTTTTGATATCCTTTTTCTTTTCTTAATTTCCAAATAAAGTCATTTAGTTCTTCTCTGATAATTGTTCCTTTTGGAGTCCAAAGAGGAAGTCCAGGACCTATCAGGGGTGAAAAAGTAAATAAATCTAGCTCTTTTCCTAGCTTTTTGTGATCTCTTTTTTTTGCTTCTTCAAGCATAGTCAGATGATTTTCAAGTTCCTCTTTGGTAGAAAAACAAGTTCCGTAAATACGGGTAAGCATTTTATTTTTCTCACTACCCCGCCAGTAGGCTCCAGCAAGAGAAAGAAGTTTGAAAGCACCGATTTCTTGACGAGGGTTATCAGTATGTCCTCCTCGGCACAAGTCCTCAAATTCGCCCATTTTATAGAGCGTTATAGGTTCTCCTCTTTTGCTGATTTCGTCTATGAGCTCTAATTTGTAGGGATTATTTTTGTATATTTCTTTTGCTTCTTGCTCTGTTACTTCTCTTTTAGAGTATCCTGTCCAGGTTTTGAGAATTTCCTTCATTTTTTGCTCAATTTTTGGTAGATCTGCTTCAGAAATGGGTTGAGCAAAATCAATATCATAGTAAAATCCTCCTTCAATAGCAGGACCAATAGTAATTTTTGCATCAGGATAGAGGGTTAACACCGCAGCAGCAGTAAGGTGTGCACATGTGTGTCTTAAGTTATTCAGTTTTTCATTATTTTCCATAATTCTGTGCTTTACTATAGCAAAAATAAGCTTGTTTATAAAGTGAGAAAGTATATTCAGTTAACGAGTTGCGAGTTAACGGGTTAAAAGGTTGAAAGAAAAGCGTTTAGTGCTTAGAAAAAATTGAGTATGACTTGAATCTTAAAACTAAAATCGCAAGACGTAAAACTACAACGCAAATCTAAAAACTTTTTTATCTCTCCTGTTAGGTGATTTTCTTTCTTCTCCCTCTCCCCTTGGGAGAGGGTTAGGGTGAGGGAAGAATCATGTCTTTTGTAAACTGTATGGTTTGATATATTTCGAACCTTTCACCCTCACCTTCGTCCTCCCCCATCAAGGGAGAGGAAAGTGTTAATGATAGTTTCTAAACGTAAAACCCTATACGCTAAACGCTTGTTCTCTGTTCTCTTAATTCTTATCTTTGTTTCTGAAGTTTATCGTTGTTTTTTTCAACGAATTGTACAATTTCTGATACCACATTTCCGACTATAGGGACATAATTGACTTTACTGATAAAAAATCCGACGAGTGCCAGAATAACAGCAACTCCTACGGTTGCTCCCAGTCCCCAGGCAATTCCTCCTAAAAAGTTGTGCCAGAGGATATCTTTCAGCGGCTTTTTTGTTACTTGTTCATATTTTTCCATATTTTTTATCCGTTTTTAACAGCAATTGCTTCTATTTCAACAAGTGCGTTTTTTGGTAAATTACTCACTTCTATTGTAGAACGTGCCGGTTTGTGATTGCCAAAAAAATCTTCATATATAACATTAACAGCAGAAAAGTCTTCAATATTTTTCAAAAAAATAGTTGTTTTTATAACATTTTCAGTTGAAGCACCTGCTTCTTGTAATACCTTACCTAAATTAACAAGTGCTTGTCTTGTCTGATTCTCAATTCCCTCAACAAGCGCATTTGTTGAAGGATCTATGCCTATTTGCCCTGAGCAAAAAATGAAGTTGTCAGAGACTATAGCTTGAGAATACGGTCCTACTGCTTTAGGGGCTTTGTCAGTGTGTATAAATTCTGTCATAGGGTATGAGTTAATAGTATCATATCAGGCTTAGATAATGTATTTGTAGTACACTTCATTGCCGTTTAGCTTATTAAAGTTGATTTCCATAGCTTTCATACGCTCAAGCAGCGGTTCTAGATCATTTTTATCTTTTAATTCAATACCAATAAGAGCGGGTCCTCTTTCTTTTTCTGTCTTTTTCATATATTCAAAGCGTACGATATCATCTGTAGGTCCTAATACAGAATTTACAAATTGTTTAAATGATCCTGGTTTTTGTGCAAATTCGATAATAAAATAATGCTTTTTTCCTTGATAAATAAGACTTCTTTCCAAAATCTCCGGATATCTTAATAAATCATTATTGCCGCCACTTAAAATACATACTACTGTCTTACCTTTTATTTCATCTGCTATATCATCAAGAGCTGAGATGGAAAGTGCACCTGCAGGTTCTGCAATAATGCCATCTTGCTGATACAAATCAATCATTACAGAGCATACTTTTCCTTCAGGAACCGTAATAACCTTATCAACATATTTTTGACAGATTGTAAAGGTATTGTTACCGGGCGTTTTGACTGCTGCTCCATCCACAAATGTATCAATTTCAGCAAGTGAGGTAATACTTCCGTTTTGTAGTGATGTATACATTTCAGCTGCGCCTGTAGGTTCTGTTCCGATCACGCGAATAGCTTCATTTTTTTGCTTCATGTAGGTAGCAATACCAGAGATAAGTCCGCCACCGCCGATGGAGGCAACAACTACATCTACTTTCCCATTCAAATCTTTGTATATTTCCTCAGCAATGGTCCCTTGTCCTGCAATGGTAAGTGGATCATCAAAAGGATGTACATAGATTGCTGATTGTTCTTTACAATACCGAAGTGCTGCTTCATTGGCTTCATCAAATGTTTGTCCAGTCAATTTTATTTGTATATACTCTCCTCCAAGCTTTTTTACTTTTTCAATTTTTTGATTAGGGGTAATAGTAGGCATGAAAATAACACCTTTTATTTTTAATAATGAACAGCTATAGGCAACACCTTGTGCATGATTACCGGCGCTAGCACACACCACACCTTGTTTTTTTTCACTGTCTGTGAGGGATGCAATCTTGTTATAAGCACCTCTTATTTTAAAAGAGCGTACTTCTTGTAGATCTTCTCTTTTTACGTAAATAGTTGCATTATATTGCTGAGAAAGTCTTTTTGAGAATTGGAGTGGAGTCCTATTTACAATAGGTTTTAAGCGTTCTGCTGCTTCCTCAATTGTTTTTATGGTTACGTCTGTTTGGGCTGTTTTTTCCATACAAATAAGCAAAAGTGCTGGGAAATATTATATACTCCTCTGCCGTCAAAATACAATCTATGGAGAAAGTGATTAAGGTTTAGACTTTATCATTTTATTGATTATTAATGGGTTAACGAGCTGGAAAGAAAGATTCATGATTAAGATTTAGGATTCATGAAGAGAAGAAGACAGTAATTAGAAAATAGAGAACAGAAAATAAAGGGCAAGAATCAGGAATTAAGAGAAGATCCGTGAAGGTTACGTTGAGGCGTATTGTATTATAGTGTGGTAGCGAGTAAATTAAAGTCCCAGCTTACTATCTATCTTTTGCATTGCACGGAGAGTAATCGTAATAAATTCATTTAGTTTTATATGAAGTTTATCTTCACATTGCGAAATTGTTTGTCTATTAACTCCTTTGGCAAATGATTTTTCATGAAATCGTTTTATTACCGATTCAGGCGTTAGGGAGGCAAGTTTTTTGTCTGGGCGTATTAGTGCCGCTGCAACGATAAGTCCTGTAAGTTGATCGACGGTGGCAATTGCCCAGTCCATATTGTTTTTCGGTTCAAAGCCCGTATGTTCATAATTATGAGCTTTGATTGCATAGGCAATATCTTCAGGAATATCCTGTTCCTTTTCAAAAAGTAGTAATCCATGTTGCTCTGGATGGTTTTTTGCTAATTCATAATCTGCGTCATGTAACAATCCTGTTACTCCCCATTTTTCTTTTTCGTTTGGGTTATATTCTGACGTTTCTTGATGTAAGTGGTCATATATTTCTTGCATGGATGCTTCACATGCAAGGCAGTGATTAATGAGGTTCTTATTGGTAAGATATTTTATGAGAATATGGTATGCTTTATCACGTGTCATGTGGTGTGGGCTCAAGAGGACTCGAACCTCTGACCTTTGCAATGTCAATGCAACGCTCTAACCAACTGAGCTATGAGCCCAAATCCGTACCTATTGTATCAAAAGGCACGTATGAATACAATTTCAGATATCAAAACCGTTCAAGCTTATTTAACGCTCAATAAAAACTCTTTTAAGATTGTATAGTACTGTTCTAGGCTCTTAATATCTACCCACTCCTCATCTGAGTGCAACCCCGCTCCTTTAGGTCCAAATTCTACTCCTTCACAGCCAACTTGTGCAAAGTGGCGCAGGTCTGAGCCTCCGTGTCTTTCTATGATAGATGGTGTTTTGTGAGCGACGTTTTTTGTTGCTTTTTTTAGATATTTTACATATCCATTTTTTACATGGGTATGCATGGAAGTATCATTTGTAAGAACCTCAAATTCAGCTGTAGAGGGCAAAAATGATTGTATTTTTTCCAGGATTCCATCCGCTTTACCATGCGTGAAGCGGATATCAAGATAAAGAGAACAATCTTCAGGTACAACATTGATGGTGTTATTTGACGTTTCAATACGAGCAATGTTAACGGTTGATGTCCATTTTGCAGATGAAGGTACAGGAAAGGCTTTATGTATTTTCTGTATTATTTTTTGCATCTGAGTAATTGCATTATTTCCATTCCACAGATGAGCACCGTGGGCTGCCGTCCCATTTGTTTTTATTTTTACCCACAATACTCCTTTTGCTTTATTACCAATTTGAAAATCTGTTGGTTCTCCAGCAATTACAAAATCACCTCTTACGCCTTTTTCTATTTGATACAGCGTGCCATTATGCCCCCCTATTTCCTCATCTGTTACGAGTTGTAAAGCTAGTGGGTAGTTAACAACTCCAGCAAGCTCTTTAAATGCAATAATTTGGGCTGCTGCAGCGGCTTTCATGTCATAACAGCCTCTTCCATAGAGTCTGCCATCTTTAACGGTGGGACTATACTGATAATCATGTCCTGGTACTACATCTAAATGTGCATTCAAGATGATTTTAAACTGTTCTGGCCTCCCTGGTGTGTTATAGGCAAGCAAGCTTGGGATACCATTTCTTTCAAACTCTTCTACTGTGTTGCCATTTAGCGCATTTCTGGCAATTTGCAGCACTTCCCGCAATTCTTCAGCATTTTCATGCGTAGAACGGATAGTTATCAAATTTTTAGCTAACGTTAAGACTGAATCAAACATAATATCTATTTTATCCTGCTTGAGCAAAAGACTCAAATGCTTTTTTAACTTTTATGATGTCTTCAGCATTTTTTATCTGCATTTTTTCCAGCTTTCGGACGATTTCAAGAGGAGGTACTCCTCTATCATATTCTTTAAGGATTACTTCACTGATGGGTCCTTTTGGATCCATAGTATATTCTTCTATGGAATCAGCAGGTTCTTCTAGTAAGTTTTGTATTCTGACTCGTGCCAGAGCACATTGCATTTCAAGTGCAGGATATTTATCCTGCATATCATTAATAAAACGAATACTCTCATGTATTACCTCAGTTACCTCAGGATGTTCAGGGTCTGAAAATCCATGCAAACTTGCATCTATTGCTAAGTCTTTTTGTTTATCAGCAGTCGCAATATGAGGATAATTTTCTTTGAAGTATTCAATTGGTTGTTGCCCATTTGCTAATGCTTCATATGCCCCTACTGCCAGTAGTTGTAAGAAAGAGTTACGTGCTGCCTCATCCATAATAGATGGAGATGATGAGCATCCAGTGTATTCAATTCTTCCAGTTTTGTCCTCAGGTTTACTTGTGTTAATTCGCGCTCGTGCTCTACCGTGTTGAACCGGGTATTTTTTTCCGTCAATTTCGGCTACGAGAGATGCTCTATCAAGTCTATCTGCAGGTCCATTTACTATGTTTTCTGTAATTCTTTCTCGTAAGGCTTCAGGAGTTCTAATAAAACCACTTGGGAAGCCAGTGTTAAGCGTGTAGCGTAGAAGTGCTCTGACATCTCTTGGACGATGCTTTTTCCCATCCATTTCTACTTCTGGAGTTGTTTCCCATACCAGAGGAGTACTCATCATAAGCATCTCAGCTACTGTAGCTAAATCGCTATTCATTACGTCTGTAACTGCTACCACTTCTTGTTCTGTAACAAATACTCGTCCCTTCTCATCTCTATGATGTGGAAGGCCAATATTTAAATGAGATGCTGCAATAGCCCAGTATCCTAAGTGTCCAAGTTCTGCTTTCATTTCTTCAAAGTTTGCATATCCTTTTTGTTGAGCTATATTTTCCATCATTTTTTGCGTAGCGGGTTCTAGACAATCAGCTTGCTCTCTGAAAAGTAAATCCTGCATAGATTTGACATAATCTCCAATGTCTCCTTCCATACAAATATTCATTTTCTCCGGAGTGCTTGTCATAGGGGTACTGGTGTCTACTATTGCCACATGAGGGTATTTCTCTTTTCTTTTTTGAATTTGTTCTGATCTTGCTTCAAAGAACGCAAGAGGTTCGCTGACTGGATCTACAGTTTCTTCTATAGTTCCTTTTAAGAGTTCTCCACCGTCTATATTGGCCAGATCTCCTTTTTCATCTGCTGCAAATCCTTCTGGTTCGCTTCCAAATTTTCCAAATCCACCAAAGGTAGTAGGAATTTGAGAAAAATCTGGGGCATCTTTGATTGCTTGAATCATTTTTCCAGCATATTCTGTAACGTATTCATCGTCTACGGCTTTCATGAGAGAAGTTTCTACATGATCAGCTGTTTGTTCTGCCCCAAACGTGATTTTGTCATCAATTTCTGTTGGAATGTATTTTGGATTTTTTATTACAAATGCAATACTTCCGTCTTTATTGAGTCCTACTACTCCGGTTTTTTGTAACGTACCAACTAGTGAAATTTCATTATCAATATTTGAGAATTCTTCTTGTCTTTCTGTAATTTCTGCTGAAAGCATAGGGAGAGTGAGAGGGGATTCACAGGAAAGATATTTTTTCTTTGCTTCTTTTGTGGATGAGGGTGTTTTATTTTCAGAGTGTGTTGAGATGATCCCATTAGGTCCAACGTTTTCAAGTGGTACATTACTATGTCCGTTAGACTCTGCTCCATTAAAAGCCATTGGTTGTGTGGTTTCTGCCATAGGATAATCTCCAGCTTCTATCTGGTGTGTAATTCTATGTTGTTCTAAATAATTTCTAGCCATAAAATCTTATAGTATTTTACTATATTTTAGTACATTTAGCAATAAAAAAATCTCCCTTTTAGTGGGAGATTGCAAGTTTTTTAAGTCCTTATGATTCTCCCACCGTATTAGCTGCTCCAAAAAAGGAGGCCAAAGCCAATAATGGGAAGAAACATCTTATTCATGGATTCCCATTCTAAAATAGATTCACTTCTTTTGTCAAGGTAAAAAATAGTCATAGTAGTTATATTAGTTTTTGTATATTTATTTTTTATGTTGTTATTTTGGGTGAAGAAGGGTGAGAAAGCAGTCTAAATTCACGATAAATTGAGAAGCACGTTTGCCACTCATTTTCGTAAATTGCGCATAAGCGCACTACTTCCCACCCTTCAGTTGCCTGCTTGAGACTACAATGTCTCGCAGCTGTGTCCGACTTTAGCCTGTGTGGACTGCATCAAGACATTCATGCCGCAAGCAGTGGTTGTGATCAGGTGAGGTCTGGATTGTACCATCCCGGAGAAGGATGATGTTTCCAGAATCTTCTGAAGAGCTTTTCTGCATCTTCTCGGACAGTTTTTTGAGAAGTCTCTATCCGACACTTGCTCGCTAGAGACCAACGTGGAGGTTTCTCCGGGTTGAGTTCTTTTGAGTAGAGTGCAATAGAGCCTCTCGGAGCTCTCCCTCCGTGTTTCAGAAGTACAGAGTTGAATGAGACACCGAAATGCGTTAAGTCTTCCATCACCTCCTGGGCGAATGAGTCTAGCTCCCACGCCACAATAACAATAGGTTTTCCCTGCATGCAGAGTTCTCCTTTTGATGCGGATGACGAAGCTAATAGAAGAGAGACATCTCTCGACGACGAGCTCTCGTGCGATTTCGATCTCTCTTCGGTCTGGGCTTCTTTTGGATTTTAAGCCCTTCGGTTCGGTGCCATGCGCCCTTGCTTCGGCGTTCGTAGTAGATAACGTCTTGAAGGACAGAGGCGAGGCTGGTCGTAAGCCACGGGTGCTTAGGTGGAAGATCATTCTCAGAGGAGACAAGCAGAGACTCTGCTGCTCTTGCTGCATTGAGTACCGACTCCGAGAAGTTACCCTTAAGGTTGTCTCGTAAGATTACTCCAAGTACGAACCTCTGTTCCCATACATGTTGCCCTTGGTGGGAGAGGAGAACGTGTCGTGCGTGTCTGCCAGGCCATCTTTCAGAGTTGCCCGAGGCAAAAAGAACGGAAAGATGAGGTGCAGGAGCGTGCCGATCTATGAAAGACACCTCGCATCCCTTGTCCTGCAGGATCTTGATTGCCGCTTCACTGAGGGGATCACCCTTGATTCCCACGTAACTAACAGGTCGCGTGCTCATTTGTCGGCTCCTTTTCTTTAGATCACTTCGTTCCGACTCCTCTTAGGGTAAGACTCGTGTCTACTCCTTTCCGATTTTTTCTACCGCTTCAGATTCCTAACCAAGAGTTTGAGGAGAGACAAATCCTTATTGTACCCCCTCTACCCTTAGCTAGGAATAGAACTGTTCACAACCATTTGTTCTGAATATGTAGCATACTAATCTTCCGCTTGTGGAAGCTGTTTTGCCTATTCAGAACAGTTTTTAATGTGCAATAATGCATTTTTTTAGCAAAAAAAATCCTCCCGTTTTGTGGGAGGTTCTCTTTTTTTGCTTTTATTTTTTGAATTACTTTCTTCTTAATAAAATCCTCCCACAAATTAGTCTCTCCAGACAAGGAGATTGACCATGCATGTAATGTGGAATGGATTCATATTCATAATTCTTGCTCATTGTAAAAGAATGACTCTTGTTTTGTCAAGATGAAAATGGGACGAGAGAGCGTGGATATTACTCCACGCTCTCCATGAATCAGACAAGGTGAGTGCTGAGCATGGTTTCTGTAAGCCAAAATCGTGCTTCTGCTCCTGCTCTTTGTTCTTTCCTGTTCTCCTTTCTACCTTTGTGGGTGGCTTTCTCGTATTTTCGTTTTATGTGTGCCAGCGCACGTCTATGAGGTCTTCGGTCTGAACGTGAGAGCCGTTGCTTTGGCATACGTATCTCTCCCAGGGCTTTTCTCACTCGTCTCTGCCATGCAATGACTTCATTTCCCCCGTAGAGTCTTACTCCCAAAGAGTCGAAGTCCTCTGTGATGAGGAATGAGATGTATTTGTTAATCACGCCTCTCAACTTCTTTATGCTCACATTCTCACCTACTTCAATTAGAAAAGGTGAATTAATGTCAGCAGGACAATCTTCGGGAACATGGGGAATAATCCTAACTTTGCTTCCCAAAGATTTATTGCCGATTAAGGCGATATCCTGTTGTTTGCACTGTACCTTCCCAATAACTTGGGTTGGAAATCCATCTACCCAAGCAAGTGCTAGGATGGCGAGAGCGATGCTGTCGCTTTCAGAAGCAACAATGGTAGGAACGAACGAACTCATGATGAGCCTCCTTCAACTGCTATGAGCTTAACAGACTTTCGACAATGGGCCAAAACCCAAGGGATAAGAATCTCCTCTCACTTGTCTGATTATCTACTCTGAATAGACAAACAGTATCAGAAAATCTCTTGCTTATAAGAGATCTGATATACGGTTATCAATGTGCAAATTTGCTACAAAAAAACCTCCCGTCTGGGAGGTGTCTGTAATTTGTATTAAATTTTAATTAGAAATTGGTATGTATTCCTCCCACAACAAACCTAACCCCTCATTCTGGGGTGTTTGCTGCGTTTTGGTGAGGACACAAATACCATAAGAGGCATTATAACTAAATGGTTTCTGATACGTCAAGCAAAAAGGAAAAATAGTCTACCCTGTTTGGGTAACAACGCTTCTTTCGTTGCTGAGGGTGAAGTTGTTGCCGTGTTTACCAGCCATATTCCAGTATTGTTTTTGAGATTTTTTGCTAGCAAAAAGGCTGAGCCAATTCTGTCCTTCTTCTATACGTGCACGCGCATTTTTAATGGTTATAAGCACCCATTCAAAGAAGCTTACCTCATATTGGGAAGGACGGTGTACTGTTTGGGTTTTTACCTGTGTGGAGACTTGCTTGAATGCTGTTTCCATTTCTTGTGAGGCAGTGATAAGTTTTCTAATTTCGGTCTGTACTTCTTGAATTCTGGCAACGGTTACTGAATTTTCTTCATGTTTTGTCTTTTCGGTAGAACTTTCAACATCTCTTCGGAAGTACTCCCGATGAAGAGCAAATCTTTTTTGAGACTCCATAACTCTGTTTTCTTGCTTTGTAACTGTTTTTTCTTCTTTTTGTAGGTATATTTCCTGCCCTTCTGATAAGATTCCTTCTGATTTTTTAGTAGATTTTTCTGTACCGAGAGCTTGTTTTGGAATACCTTCTGCAGTATTCTTTAAGAAGTTTTTGAAAAATTCGTCTAAAGCTGATGTACCGAGGTTTTTCAGTTCTCTTCCAGCACCCTCCCGTAAGGATTCAATCCCGTTATCCCGATACACAGTTCTTTTGTTGGTGTTGGCATTTCCTCTCATGATGCCGTATTATAAGCTATATTTAGCTTGAATTCAAATGTTTGAGAGAAAATCCAGTGTCTTTTGCTGCCGTATAATAGCAGCTAAAAGATAGGGATTTTGCATAACTTCCATTTTTTGTTTCTCATCTTGGATGGTTGCCAAAGCATCAGTAATATCTTTTTCTTCTACGGTGATTTTTTCTGCGTCTGCAATTTCTCTTAACACAAACTCAATTTTAAGGTCTCTTTCAGCTTGATCTTCATAATCCTTGCGCAAGTCTTTTACATCTTTACCTCTTCCCTCCAAAAATTGGTCCAGGGAAATACCAAGCCTTTTCAGCTCTTCATACATTTGAGAAATAAGCCTATTTGCTTCTTGTTCTTTTAATACTTGAGGAATAGAAACTTTTGCAGTTTTCAAAACTTCACCGATTATTTCATCAAGATTTGGTTTTTTTTGCTCATTTTCTTTGCCTGGTACGATTATTTTTGATTTGGCAGTTATTTTTTTTACTTCATCTTTGTAGTTATTCAGGTCTACTTTAGGTTGTTCGCAGGTAATAGCCTGAAATACCAACTCAGTACCTTCATCAAAAGTCTCAATATGAATCTGAGGATTGGTAATTGGAGTGATTTTTTGCTCTTTTACTGCACTATTGTATGCTTCTGGAAGTACTTTTTTGAGTGTCTCCTCTTGTACGAGCTCTTTTGGTAGTTTTTCTTTTGCAATATGTGCCGGAACATTCCCTTTACGAAATCCAGGGACATTGACTTGCTTCGCAAGCTTTGCTGTTACTGCTTCCCTTTCTTTTTCTACTGTTTCCCAAGGTACAGTGATGGTAAGCACTACATTTCCGTTTTCTTCGCGCTTTAATTCTGATTTCATAGCGACTTTATTATACACATAAAAAGTGATTTGTAAAATGGTGGAGTAATAGTAATATGTACTTTTGTAAGATAAATGTATGAATTTACTTGAAGATTTTATAAAAAATAATTAGAACTATTTTAAAATGTCTCTAATTTTTCCTTATAAAGGCTTAGAAAGTGTGGAAATTGTGAATGTATTTTTTGAGGAAGTTAAAGGTTGTCTGTGCGGGTGAGAGGACTCGAACCCCCACATCCTTGCGGACAATAGGTCCTAAACCTATCGCGTCTACCATTCCGCCACACCCGCGCAATCCATCCTATTATACCGTGTACCATATGATATTTCTAGCACGGAGAAGAAAAGAATGTTCTAAAGAAATGAATATAAGTAATGTCATTCTGGCAAACGAAGTGCGTCCAGAATCGATGAGTAGATCCTGGATGCTCCGCCTTCGGCAGATTACCAGGATGACGTAATATGCTCAGGCAAGACTTAGAGTGTCAAAGCCAGTGTTGTTGAATTCAAAGAAATATACTCAGCATTAATTTCACTCATAAAGTGTGAAACACGATCTGACCAGTGGGTAGCAGCAGCATAAATAGGACCGATTTTATATACAGTATCAGCTCCTTTATCAATGTAATTTTTCTTCAAAGAACTGATAACAGTCTCAATGCCGTCCTCCCATGATTTGAAGTAAATGTATCCTCCACCCCAACCATAGGCATTATATGAGCCTTGTACATACATATTTGCATAGTATGATTCAAGACCAGAGATAGCAGGCAACAGCTTCCAGTCCACACCATATTTATCTGCAATGCGCACGTAATCTTTAGCGTACGGTACTAATGGTGAGTTATATTTCTTGAAGATATTCTCAAGAGCCACTACCCTCATGTCATGACCTGTTTTACCAGAGTCACTGGTATTGAGGAGGGCAGCTGAAGAGCCTGCCAATTTCGTAGTGGAGAAAGCAAATGTTTTTTCTGGGGTAATACTTATAGCAAGAAGAAGCGCTATAAGCACAAGTATTTTTTTCATGTTAGAGCCAGAAATTATGTTTATAGATTTTTCTAGCTTTAAAAAAAGCCAAATCTTTTGGATTTGGCCTTTTTTAAATCCTAAAGTAGTTTTGGGCTACCTCAGGATCTAGAAAGCATTATAGCATTTAACTATGGGTTTGTCAACCCCTATTATGCAAATTGGCTTATAGGCAAATTTAGATTCATTATGAGTAAGAAAATACCTGTAGTAATAATTACTTTACGTTAAAAATTGTCTATGTATTGTGTAATAGTAACTAAAGGGAGGCTTCTATTTTTTCCATGAAGAAAACTACTGATTCTGCCCAAGAACCATTACTGGAAGGAGTATATTTTTGCATTATTTTTTCAGGGTTATCATATCCTTTAGCTATGTATTCAGTGGCTAGTGTTTTTGACACTGTATTAATAGCTTGAGGGTAATTTTCAAATCGAGTTACTTTTTTGCCGTAAATGCCAAATCCCCAACAATTATATGAGTCTTTCGGTATTTTTTTACACAAACCACTCTCCTGCATGGCAATAGCGGGCAGAAGGCGATAATCAATTCCATATTTATCAGCTGCCAATACTACTTCTTTTGCGTGATCTTCCAAGGGTGAGGAGTATCTTTTAAAGAATTCTTTGAGTGCGGATTCTCGTGCGTCTACAGACTCAGCTTGAAGAGAAATGCCTTTTACGTCTTGAGGAAGCGCTTTATAGGTAACTCCTGGAGTAAAAAGGGTAAAATTTTTCTTTGTGTGCGGATCTGCATCATGGATGATATAGAGAGTATAAAACATAATGAAAAGGAGAAGAAGCGGGGTTACCGTGAAATAACTGGCAAGCAGAAAAAACTTCCTTTTCATCTCATTTAATCCTTGCATATTTTTATGGAGCTTGTCAAGAAAGGAGCGTATTGGTACAATGTGAAGGTATTTGAGCCGAAGTGGCGGAATGGTAGACGCGCAGCGTTCAGGACGCTGTGTCCCTCAAGGATGTGGAGGTTCGAGTCCTCTCTTCGGCACCCTCGTGTTAATATTTAGCGCTTAGCATATAGCGTTTAGTAATTAGATTACTCCTTTATTCTTTATTAGCGGGTTAACGAGTTGGTTTTTAGTATTAAGTATAAAGTATCAAGTATTAAGCATAAAAATATAAGGTTTAGCATCTCAACTTAAAAGAAAAAATACTTAATTCTTACTTCTTAACTCTTAATTCTAATTTAGTGCTTGGCATTTTCTAGTTAGGTTTTAAAGCTGCATTTGGCTCTAAAAAGGAAAAAGGCGTCGGGATACCCGATCAGAAAAGAAGTTCGTGGTAGTTACCACAGGAGCGCTTTTGGAACGCTATCTGGTTACTTCTCTCTTCTCAGCTATCTTCTTCCGACGCCTCTCTCTTGTCCGTTTTACTGGGAATACCCGAGGCTTATTCTCTCCAAGGGAGCTTTTCTCCGTTGCTGGTAGTGCTGTTATGGGTATTCTCCCAATGTGCGCGAGCACAGGTTGTATGGTAATCGCCGTGCTCAGGACATCTCATCGTGGCAGATGAATTTCCTGCACTTATTAAGGCACGATTACATTCGCAGCACTTAAGCCCTTCTAGCTGGGTTTTTCTGTCGACCTGTTGCTTAGCTTGCTGAGTCATGATTGTACTCTGCTCCTTTCTTGAGGAGATCACTCTAAAGTTTTCAACGGACAAGAGAAAAACCTCAGGCAAGAGCGTATCTGTCAGTCTTTAAGACTTGAGAACACTCTTTCCGAGATAACGCCATTTTAGCATAAGAGTGAGGATTATGAGGAGGGTTGAAGAGTTGCGAGTTAAAGAATTAATGGGATGAAAGTGAGTATTTTTATTTCAAGTTAAAATTCTAAATTATATCGTCATCGCGAAGGAATGAAATGACTGTGGCGATCTTTTTACGTAAAGGTATTGCTTCGTTTAGACTCGCAATGATGTCTTTATTTTCTATCCACTTTTATAAATTTCAAGATTCCCAAAAAAGCTTATTTTACCCCTAAATATTTTAAAAAGACATGATACAATAATGGTAGTTTTGGGTTACAAAAATAGTGGCAAGCAATAAAAGCCTTGCCACTTTTTTTGCCCTTTTATCATTTCTTATCCTCCTCTTACTCTTCTTTCTCTTGTATCTTACTCATTCCAGTTAGTATTTGCTGGATATGAATGTTTTGCTTGCAGTCATACCCGCCATCATACTTGCTTCAATTATGGATGTGTTATTACTCTCATTTTCTATAGAACAATTCGCTTTCTCAGCCGTGGGAGCAACTATCATCATCTCTCGTTTTATGAAAAAACTAACGTACAGATCAGAAAGAAAACGAAACGGTATACAACGCTATCTTTCGCAATTTTTTATACAGAAAGACATTTCTCTATGAAACCAGTAAAAATAAACGGATACAACAACGCATTTTACATTTCTTTTGAAGTTGCAGATTGGAAGAGTTTTAGTTTGTATCACTCTTGGCTCAAGAAAGTACAAAAAGAAAGTATTTCCCTTTTTGAGAAATTAAAAGGTAAAAACAAAAAGCAGTAAAATGATATACACGCTTCTCTTTTCTCCTTGACGGAATTGGTTATTTATATCCATAATAAAAGCTAGATATGTTATATCCGGGTATGAATTTATTTGCAGTAATTGTAGCCGCTGTTGCTTTCATGATTTTGGGAATGGCCTGGTATTCCCCTATGCTCTTTGGCAAACTTTGGATGAATGCTATGGGTAAAACAGAAGATGAGATGAAGAATGTAAATCCTGGTATGTCCTATATGGCTATGACAGTACTTTCACTCTTTATGGCGTATGTTTTGGCCTACGTTCTTTATCTTGCCAGTGCTACCGATTTCTCAAAAGCTGTTGTTACTGGATTCTGGGTTTGGCTTGGGTTTATTATACCGGTATCTGCTACAACTGTATTTTTTGAAGGAAGATCTTTGCGTCTTTTCATACTCAATGCAGGGTATTATTTAGTAGGAATTATATTGATGTCTGCTCTTCTTTCTTTGTGGATATAAAAGCATTATCTGAAGTTACTCTACTCTTGGTGTTAAACTCTCTATCAGTGTCTCATTTTTTGTCTAAAACCTATTTCAAAACCTCTCTCTTATTGTCATTCTGGTAAGCCGATAGGCGAATCTCTATGAGTCTGAGGCTTTTAAGCCGAATGACCAGAATCTGTAACGGAAAAAATCTGATTCTGGACAAGTCCTTCGACCATGAGCTCAGGACCGAATGGCCAGAATGACTGATTTTGAAATGAGTTCTAGTAAAACTAAAGTTTTTGTTTTGCTGGGTAGCAACTATTTATTCTTTGCTTTTGCTACTGCTGGAGTGAAAGCTTTTTCAATATCTTTGTATGCAATTTGAGATTTTCTGAAGAAATAGCCTACGATAGCAAATGTGGCAAGAGGAGAAAGCCATTCAGGAATATGAAGCCCAAAACTATCTGCAAGCATGATAATGCCAAGTATAAGGATGGAGTACATAGCACCATTTTTGAGGTATTTATACTTTTTAATTCGGTCTATATTTGAAATAGTAAATCTTCTTAGTACGTATGCTCCGATACCGTTGCCAAGGAAAATAAGTGGTACTGAAAAAGTGAAAGCAAATGCGCCTATAACTCCGTCAATAGAAAATGAAGCATCAAGTACCTCAAGGTATGCGATTTTACTAATATCTGAAAGATTACTTTTTTGGGTCAGCATTTGGGATTCCACTTTTTCTGCGTACTCGCGAAAACCATGAATAATAAAAAATGCGGTAGAGCCAATGACTGCGCTAAAAGCCATGTACATATTTTTTTGGAGTGCAAACCAGACGACTACAGTAAGTAGTACGGAGACAATGGTAAAAAACCAGGCTCCTTGGTCTTGAAAAAATTTTTCACCTTTGAGACCAAAATTTTTGGGTTCTACAAAGAGCCAATGAAGAAAAAGGAATATTAAAAATATGCCACCTCCTACTAAGAGTAAAGGAGCAGAATGCTCTATTTTAGCTGCAACTGCTTCGTCTCCGGTAAACGTTGCGGTAAGTGCTTCAATGGGGCCAATACCAGGAGTGCTGAACCAAACAATAAATAATGGTAATAGTCCTCTTACTGCAATAACTGCTATCAAAAATCCCCATACCAAAAACCATCTTCGTGCTTTCTCTTTCATGCCGGAAAGCACTTCTGCGTTGATAATAGCATTGTCGATACTGGTGATAATTTCAAAGAGAGAAAGTCCCAGAACAGTTAATAGAATGAAGAGAATTTCCATACAAAAGTATATTATAGCAAAAACAATTCATCTTGTAATCTGCAATGTTTTTGGTACAATATGAAGGTACATTAACTGGAAAATTTGCATTTTTGTGCATTATTAAATCAAGGATTTTCTGAATTAAAACCATAAAGAATTTGGAGAAAACTTGATTTTGACATGGGCTTGTGGTGAAATTGGTATACACGCAGTCTTGAGGTGGCTGTGCCGTATGGCGTGGAGGTTCGAGTCCTCTCAAGCCCACACTTCGGCAAGCTCAGTGTAAACTGGGCATGACGAAGGGTTGTAGAGGGCGAGAAGTTTATCCTGAGCAAAGTCGAAGGAAGTCCTCTCAAGCCCACTATTCACTCTCAGAGTGAGAAATTGTAAATTCTAAAAATTGTTTAAAATTTGTTCCTAACTCAGTTGTTTAATACTTTCTCCCAAATTAAAAGAGGCCACTATAAAAGCGACCTCTCTAAGATTGTTTCTTCGATGGTGTTTTGACTATTACCAATCCCATCCATAGCTATAATCCCAGTCGTACCACGAAGGAGTATACCAATCAGATGAGTAATCATATGATGAGTAATAGTAGGAATCATTATATCCATATCCATTTGAGTAAGATGGTCCTGAATAACTATAGTTGTCGTAAGTATAAGCATTAGGACGTGATCGGTAATGGCCTTGGACGTAAGTTCCATTACTTTTATAGTATCCGTTTACCCAATATGCTTCTGTAGGTTTTGCTTCAGTTAAAACGAAACTTGCTATTGCTATTAAAGAGATAAGTATTAAAAGTAATCTTTTCATCTAATTCACCTCCTTCCAAATTTTATTATAACAATTTTTGTAAACTGTAGTTTACGTAATTTTGAAAATGGTGATTATAAAAATGTAAGGGAAAGTAAACTCCACTATTCATTCTTTGTTATAATACCCCCATGAAATCAGAAAAGGTAAATAAAACTCACCTACTGGTGTTCGTAATAGTCGCAACGTTTATTCTTGGCTATCTTGCCGTCTTTAGTCCCATTGGTATTATTGCTTCACAGAAAAACATAGAGCTTGCTAAAAAAAATAATGTTATCTCCCCTACCCCTATTACTGATTATGTACCTATTGTTGCTACCCCTACACCTTCTCCTACTGATGTCCCTACTCCTCAAGTGGTTAGAAAAATACATCCTACACCCACTCCTACACTTATACCTACACCAGTACCTCAAGAGACATATACAGGAGAGCCTTTAGTTAGTTGTGTTTTAAGTTATGGTGTCTACATGATAACCGCAAGTAGTTGTGAGTCTCTTAAAAAGATGGATAAGGAATGGACAATATCTGATCCTGCTCCAATAAATACTGTTACTCCTACCCCCACTATCACAGAAGAGCAAGCACAGGCCTTGATAGATCAATACAATAGTGAAGTGCAAAGGTGTCAAGATAATGTGGTAAACAAGTATCAAAGTCTTATGCAAGGCTGCACAAGATACGGCGGTTCTGCTTATCAAGTCTGCGTCCAAGAGTACTCAAAACAAAGAGATGCAGAATATAATTCTTGTGGCTAGTTACCCTCTTAAAATAAACGATTGTTTTTGATATAATTCCTTTCACGGGTAGGAGAAGTGGATGTTTTTTATTTTGGGCTCCTAGCTCAGTTGGTTAGAGCGCCTCGTTTACACCGAGGAGGCCAGGGGTTCGAGTCCCTTGGAGCCCACAAAGTCAGACGCAGTTTTGCAGATGACAGGGTGATGTAATTTGACTTAGCACCTTTAGTTAGCATATATTTTACATTATTAGTTTGCCGAGATTGCCAAGTTGGTCAAGGCGCTTGTCTGAAGAACAAGTTATCCGGGTTCGATTCCTGGTCTCGGCACACTTCACTACGTTCAGTGTAAACTAAAGAAGTGAGAATCTTTGTTTATATACTTGAGTGCGCTGATAAGAGTTATTATACTGGGATTACTTGGAATTTAAGAAAAAGGATTAGAGAACATAATAATCATATAAAAAGTCCTTTGCAGAAGAGCAAAATTCCAGTAAAGTTAGTATATTGGGAGGAGTGTGCAGATAGACAAACTGCTGCAAGAAGGGAAAGAGAAATTAAAGGTTGGAGAAGAGAGAAGAAAGAAGATTTGATTGAAAGTTTACGCTGAAATCATTGAAAATGATTGAAGTGCGGTGGTAGTTCAGTGGTAGAACGCTTCCTTGCCAAGGAAGAGGTCGGGAGTTCGAACCTCCTCCACCGCTCACGTTGACAATTGTTTATAAAAACTACGACAAACTGCATGAGTGATAAGAAAGATTTATTAACTCGCCTATTTAACCCCCAGTCTCATAAGTGTCTTGTTGTTCCTATTGATTATGGCGTTTATAAAGGACCTATTACAGAAGTAGAGCAAATTGACCAAGTCTTACCTATTCTTAGTCGTTACCACGTAAATGCAGTCCTTTTACATAAAGGCCTTATCAAACATTATTCCTCTATGTTAAGTAAAAACTCTCTCAATTACTTCATGCATATTAGCGCATCTACTGGTTTGGGTAATCCATTAAGAAAGGTTTTGGTTGGTTCTGTTGAGGAAGCAAAAAATCTAGGAGCGATTGGAGTTTCCATGTTGGTTTATCTTGGAAATGAGTATGAATCTGAGATGTTAAAAATGCTAGGAGAAGTATCATTGCAAGCTGACAAGCAGGGTTTACTCCTTTATGCAATGATGTATGTTGCAGACCATAAAAAAATACAAGGTAAAACAAAATTTGTAGAAAATACAGATATCCATGCTGTTAAATGGGCTGCTCGAGTGGGATTTGAATTAGGAGTTGATATTCTCGAAGTGCGATACCCTAAACAAATTACTCAACTTTCTGAGATAGTGAAAGTATGTCCAATACCTGTATTGATAGCAGATAGTGCAAAGTTTTCAAATGATGAATTTACTACATTGTTGAAGAAAGTTTCTAACGAAACTATAAGCGGTGTATCTTTATCCAAAAGGGTATTAAACGTAGAAAATGGTAAAAGATTTCTGAATGAAGCAAATAAAATATTAAATGGTGTAAAATCGATGGAAAAGATGTAAGCAATATTTACTATTATACAGCTTTTTCTAAATCTAAAAGCAAAAATTAACTATATTATGTATAATCACGTACCAAAAGATTACAAATGCCCTATTTGTCTTGCTGTAAATGGTATTGAGAGCGAAGACACTATGATGAAGCAAGATGATATTTTTTATCGTGATGATCTGGTAATGGCTGTAATAAATTCAAAATTTATTGATAGTAATCCAGGACATGCCATTGTAGTTCCCTTAAAACATTATGAAAATATCTATGACCTTCCTCAAAAAGAAGCAAATCAAATCATGAAAGTAGCAAGAGAAGTAGCACTTGCAATGAAAAAAATCAGAAGATGTGATGGGATTATGATTTTACAAAATAACGAACCGGCGAGTAATCAACACGCTTTCCATTATCACATGCATGTTTTTCCCAGATTTGATAACGATGACATTCATAAGAATATGTCTAACGTAAGAGTTACTTCCCCTGAAGAAAGAAAACCATATGCGTCTCCGATGAGAGAATACTTTGACAAAATATAGACTAAAAGACTAAAACTATTTCAAAATCTCTTTATCTTGTTATTCTAGTCGTTTGCATCTTAGCTCATGGTTGAAGGACTTGCCCAGAATCTGATTCTGGAGTCGCTCTGTTCCTCAGAATGACCGGTTCTCAAATAACTGCTAACTACTCTCTCCTAATTAAATGTTTTTTTTAATAACTCCATACTTAAATCCCCGACTGTAAGGTCGAGGGCTGGAGTAATC
>CAYRUR010000007.1:0-58918 GCA_964427615.1 uncultured Gammaproteobacteria bacterium
TTTTCTTTACTGATCTTTTTATTCTTTACAAGGAAATCTGTTCTAGGCTGTCCAACTATTTTAATCTTATCTGCTGTAACTTTAAAAATTTTTTTATATATATCAATATTTTTTTCAGTAGCACTAATAACAAGGTCACAATCTCTTCCTACATAGAAATGGAACATATCCAAAAGAGTTTTTTTAATAAATGAGAATTTTAAATTTTCTAGTATTTTCAGTGGTGTACCATGCCATAACTGAATGATCTTTGACTTTTGAGGAAAAACATATGCTGTGAGCGGAAGATCTAAAAAAGAAGTAGAAATAATAAGATTTTTTGCTGTCAGACTATACATTATTCCCTTTAGAGAATAAAACATATATACTCTTCTTTTCTCTCTTTTAATCTTATCTTCTACAATTCGGCTTCTTGTCAACCAAACAGCATCAACAGCAGGTATATTATCACTTACATACTCAAAGAGAGCAGCAGAATTATCATTGTAATTTCTTCCATTTCCGGCACCAAAAACCCATAGGTTATCTCTCTTAAATATAATTAAGTTCATAATATAGAAAGGAAGTGAAATCGTTTTTAAAAAAAGTAAAAAGAAAAAATGCATCATAAATAAAAAAACAATACAACTACAAATAACCAATCAGCTCTTTGATATTGGGAACAATAACATCAGCTCTTACATCACTATCTTCATAGCCTTCTCTTTTTGTCTCACCAGATAGAACAAGAACTGAACAAATATTACTATTCTTACCGAGAATAATATCTGTATACAATCTGTCTCCTACAATAACTGCATCATCAGGTGAAATTTTTAAATCTTTTAAAATAGGTAGTAAGAAGTTTTTATTGGGTTTCCCAAATACCATATTTGGTACTATTCCTGTAGTCATCTCAATCAACTTTATGAAAGTACCTATATCAGGAATGTCACCATCTGGTGTTGGACACACCACATCACTATGGGTAGCATAATAAGGAATTCCTTTTCGAACAAGAGATGAGCAGCTTTTAAGCTTATCATATGTTACTTGGTCATCATAAGTTAAAAGTACTGCATCTGGACTCTTATCTTCAAAAATAAATCCTTGTTTTAGAAGATAGCGAGAGACATTTTCATTTGCAACATAGTATATTTTTCTTATTTTATTTTGCCTAAAGTAAGTAATTGCTGGTTGCAGAGATACAAGAACATTCTCAATATCTACACTTAACCCAAGTTGAGAGAACTTCTCTTGGTATTGTTTTGCAGTTCGGGATGAATTATTAGTGAATAAAAAAAATTTTTTCTTTTTTCTTTGTAACATTTCTAAGAAATCAATTGAACCATCAATCACCTGATCTCCAAGCTTTAGTGTTCCATCTAGGTCAATAAAAAATACTTTTTTGTTTTTTAGAGTCGAAATTTTTGTATTAAAAAGCATTTCTGCCTGTGCCAGATCGACAAAATTATCAACTTCATACCACTTGTTACCTTTAATATCATAAACAGTAGCCAATACTTTCCCCTGCTTAAATAAACTATCTAACATAACTTCAGTCCATTGATCTCTTATTTGCTTTTTTTCTATGATAGTCTCTAACTCCAACTTAATTTCTTTCAAATCTTGCTCTCTGAACTTGTACACATCTATTGATGAACCATAAGATTCTAGAGAGTCTATGGTTTTTGAAATACCTGTAATTTTTCCCTGTTTCACTTTCACTTTCATTGATTCTTCCATATATTTACCTACATCAACACCAACACATGATTCTTTCATTTTTTTCATTCCAGTTATAATTTCAGAATCAAAGACAACATCTGCATTCATTAGAAAAACATCTTCATCGAAATGCTCTCTTGCTAAATATAGAGAATACATATTATTTGTTTCTTCATAGTCCTTATTTTCTACAAAAATAAAATTTATTTGAGGAAAATTTCTTTCACAAAAGCTGATAATGTCTGTGGCTTTATAGCCTAAGCACATAATTACATCTTTAATTTCATTGTTATATAAGGCTTCCAGAGTGTAATGAAGAATTGGCTTTCCATTAATTTCAACCAATGCTTTTGGTTTCTTATTCGTAATTGGACGTAATCTGGAACCTACACCTGCAGCGAGTACTATTGCTTTCATATTTATATTATTGTTGATGATTAAAAATTACTTTGTTAATAGAATTTAAGTCAGCTTTGTTATCTGATAAATGACATAAAAAGTTCATTAATGGATAGTCTTTGATTGCATCAACAAACTTGAGAGATCGTATTGTTGATGCACCCTCAACTGTTTTTTTCCTTTTTCTCATTTCTACCAAAGCTTCCTCATAAAACATACCTCTCCCTATTAAAACACCAAACTCTCGATTTCTCGTATCCCCCGTACAACTCATCCATAGATCATTTCCCCAGCACTGGCTATTCATACGAAATGTTTCTCTTTTTCCGCCTAATTCTTTAACAACAATCTCCTCAATTTCATAAGCAGCTCTGGATATTATATGAGTTTCTGACCCATAAGAAAAGCCCATGCCCTTAATGATACCTGCAAGTATTGCAATAACATTCTTAAAAGCAGATGCATATTCAACGCCTATAAGATCATTTGTAGGATAAATAAATAGATTTGGAGAAGCAAAAAGATGAGCTAGCTCATATGCAATTTTCTCATTTTCACAGGCCAAATCAACACCTAAAGGTTGTTTTTCAAAAATATCTTTAGCTATTGTACCTCCTGCAAGAAGAGCATAGTCGCGACTTTTTCCCTCAAGACATTCTCTTACCACTTCCGATAATCGTTTTCCAGTTTTATAATCAAGAGCTTTCGCAGTATTTACAATAGTAATTGAGTTATCTAGATAAGGATAAATGGCATTTAATACTTCTCTTGTTGCATCAGAAGTAACAGCTAAAACTAAAATATCGCAATCACTTATTAATTCTTTCTCGCTTTCAGCTATAACCACTTTTTCACTTATCTTTTCTGAAGTGTGGAAGAAGGGATGTGATCTACTTACCTTTAGTGTATCTCTTACAATTTTATTTCTATCATATGCATAAATAGATATTTTATTTTCTCTTTTTTCGTTGCTTAAATGACTAAGCAATGCATAACCAAAATTACCGATACCATATATTGCAATTTTTTTCATCATTGTTTATTCACAAAAGAATATAAATCTTTTCAACCTTGTCGTGGAACATCACCCTCAGAATATAGTTTACCAGTCTTCCCATTGCAAACTTCGTTAGTGCTAACAAATACTAAAGTAGACCCAACTTTTTTACATGCATTTACAACATTTTAGTTCCTAACACATTCACCTTATATGCTTTATCTGGATCTTTAAAACACTCATTTACTCGAGTTATCGATGCATTATGGAATATAATATCTGGTTTATATGAAGCAATTCGTGCAATAACGTCTTCTTTGTTCTGTACGTCAAGATTCTGCTTTGTAGCAAGATACAAATCGTCACCCGCTAAAATGTCTTTTAATGACTTGCTCAATTGTCCATTACTTCCAGTTATAAATATGCGCATATAAATTAAATCTATTTAAATTCATCTTAGTTTTTTCTATACTTTATAAATATGTTATAAAATCCATGTCTTCTATATTCCTCATCTTCTTTTGCTAAAAAGAAATTTTTAAAGAATCTTTCTCGTCGAAATATCCATTTTGAAACATACATGTTTATCAAGGATATAGCAGTCCAGATACCGCCAGTTACAGTTACTTTCTCAACTACAAAGTTGTTTTCTAATCCGTATTGAACTAGCTTTCTATAAGAATAATGACGATGACCAATTAACCAAAAAGCAGGATCCAGATATGTTGAAAAAGTTGCTTGGTGAGGAGTAGAAATATAAAATGTTCCATTTTTCTTTAGCAAACGATACACTTCTTTAAAAAATCCTTGCTCTGTATTTTTTGGAATATGCTCAATAACCTCCCAAGCAACGACTGTATCAAATGAAGAATCTTTTAATGGCATTTTAGATGCACTACCAACAACTGGTGTGAAGTTTGGATTCTTTATATACTTTTTAACAGTAGATAAATCTTCTTCAGATACTTCTACCCCTACAATGCTTTTTGCATTCTTTTGGAAAGCATTCCATTCAAACCATCCATATCCACATCCAATATCTAAAATTAATTTATTAGCAATATCCTTTGAGTCAACAAATTTGAATGTTCTTTTCAGTCTTCCTGTTAATCTAGTATTAGGTTTTTCCTCAATGAGATTTTTCATCGTGCTCTTAATTTTAAACTATAAACATAACCAATTCCACCAGCAATAAACTCACATGTTTTCATAAACAACATACCTATTCCCAGAATTGGATTTTCAAATAGCAGTACAGGATTTGAGAAAAATATTTTGTACCTGCTTAAGATACTAAATTGCTGTTGTGAATTTGTAGTATTTTCATTTTTCTTTAAGTAAATTCCTATTTTCTTTGAATAGTAATATTTCTTTTTTACAGTCTTTTTCAATGACAATCTACCTTCATTATGGTATATGACACTTTTAGTTCTTCCCAATGCATATTGTTGACAAATTCTGTGAGACAAATCCCAATCTTCACCACTAATCATTTCTTCATCAAATCCACCAACGTCCTTAAACGCTTTTTTTTGAAAAAATCGTGCTGCTTCAATATAATCATTTCCTGCATAAAAACTCCTCTCCAATCTCTTGCATTGTGCCCAAAATCCTTTTCCAAATGACTCTTCTGGAATTATAATTCCACCTACTTTTTCCTTTTGTATCTCTTTTATACACTCCTCAACCACTTTTTCAGTAAGTTTCATATCTGCATCAAGCATAAGTACGTACTCTCCTTTTGCTTTCCTTACTCCAAAATTCCTTTGAACACTCCTTTCTGGTCCTTTATCAAATACCAACGCTGTATACTTTCTTGCTATTTTTTTTGTGTTATCAGTAGATCCATTATCAACAACAATTATTTCGACATTTTTATATGTTTGGGATGCAATGCTTTTAAGACACGTTTCTATATTTTTTTCTTCATTTTTTGTAGTAATAATAGCTGATACTAATGATTCATTTTTTTTCATAATTGCTTATGCACAAAAGAATATAAATCTTTCCAACCTTGTTGTGGACTATCTTTCAAAACTATTGGCTTATCTATAGATTCTATAATATTTGCTAAAGAAAGTGTAGATTTTTTAACAACAATATTATATTTGGAGTATCTATTTAGAACTTCTTTTACACCCTGTACATTGTACCCAATTGCTGGCGTGCCTACAAAATTTGCCTCTGGTACTATCATTCCCCACCCCTCTCTACTTGAAGGAACGAGCAATACCCAAGCTTTTGCCATTTCTTCAAATTTTTTCTTTTCCTCTACAAAGCCTAAAAAGTGAACGTCTCGTTCCATCTTTAATGCTGTAACTAAAGATTTTAATTCACTTTCATATTTTTCCTCTCCTCTACCAATGATATTGAGATGCCATTTTTTATCAGCTTTTTTATTTACCTCTGCAATTGCTTTTATTGCATCTTTAATACCTTTCATTTCGGCAAGTCTTCCAACAAACAACGCAGTAGGTTCTTTAGATTTTGCAGGTAATTTGTCTAATTTCATAGCATCAAACCCCATAGGCAATACTTGAATATTTTTAGACGGAATTCCACAACTTACGATATCCTTTTTAGTAGATTCAGAAATTGTCCAGAATTTATTATTTTTGTAAAACCAAAACATAACCTTTTCCCAAACTTTTCCAATTTTATTAATAGGGAACCTAAACATTTCATCCCAAATATTCTGAGCCACTTCACAAATAAGAATTATTTTTTTAGTTTTTGGAGAAACTAGCGAACTAAGATAACCTGTTCCATGTATTGAGTCTATAATCAAATCCGCTTTTCCTAACTTCCCGCTCCAATACAAAAACGGCCATGCAAGCAGATGGGTAAAAATGTTGCCAAAACGAATGATAGTAATTCCCTTATAATTTTCTCGCTTTGGAAGACCTTTTACAGTCATTGCATACCAAGTAACAGTATCCCCTCTTTCTACCAAAGGCTTAAGTATATGCATGTTTAATTTTTCGGCTCCACCTGATAGAGGATTTTTAGGATCTCTCCAATTTAATATTAAGATTTTCATATTAGTTGAGCTTTTGATAGTATTTTTTAATTCTAACTCTATAAAAAACTGCTGAGGTATCCCACAGCATATTCCATACTACCTTCCAATACTTTTTATTTGAAATACTGCTTTGTCCATTAAATTTCAACTTTACCGGAGCATCATAGATACGCTTATAACCTAGTGAGTGAGCTACAGCAAGTGTCTCAACATCGAAAGCAAATTGTTTTACTAAAAGCTTTGGAAATACTTTTTTTACGACTTCTTTTCTATACAGTTTTATACCAACTTGCGTATCTTTTACTGTCAGACCAAAGAGAGTTCTCGTAATAGATCGGTATCCCCATGAGAGAACTTTTCTAAAATAAGGATATTCTATTTGAGAAACAGGGTGTAGCTTACTTCCTACTATAATATCTGCATCATACCAACTCATGTGATTTAAAAGCATTGAAATTCCTACGGGATCTATATCCATACCAGCATCAATAAAACCAACAATATCTCCTTTTGCTTTCAGCATTCCATACTTTACGGCATACCCTTTTCCATGGTTTTTCTCATAACCAAATATTTTTATATTTTTGTTCTTTATCTTCTGCAGTTTTTGATAAGAGCTATCTACAAACCCGTCAACAACTACAATAATCTCAAAAGGGATCTGCAACCCTGCAAGGACTTTTTCAAGCGTTTTTACGTCTTTTACAATTGTTTTTTCCTGATTGTAGGTAGGGATTACCAGAGAAAAAAGTTTAATCTTTTCCATATATAATGTAGAACACAAGATACGCTAAAAATAAGAAAAAGCTTACTGAGAATAATATAACAATAATCTCAAAAAGTGAATTATGGAAAAGAAATATAAGGATAATTTGCAGGACTGCCGCTAAAATAGTAAAGATATATACTTTTGTTTTTCCTATTGATAAGAAAAAGTTATTAAATAGTACAGCAAGCGAAAACATAAGAATATAAAGAGAAAATATTCCCAAATATTGAGCAAGCACTTTGTATTGTTCTGCTGGGAAAAAGATAGCAAGTATAACATTTGGGAAAACAAAATAAATGAGTGATAATGCAATAGATAATAAAGAAATTACTCCAGTTGCTAACATCATAGTACTAAAAAGACTCTCATTGCGTTCTTTCTTTTGAGCAATAAGAGGGAAAAATACGAAATTAATAGGAGCAGTTAAATAAAAAATTGCTCTTCCCATAAGTGATAACGCTGCATATTGACCAGAAACTTCTGCGTTAAAAAAGTGTCTGACTAAAATAATATCTATATTGGTTAATAAAGTAATACCAAGCGAGGCAAGAAAAAAAGTATAGGCATAATGCGTAAACTCTTTTGAAAATACCTTTTCATTAAACGTCCCTTCTCCTGTAGAGGCTTGAGTGTATTTTTTGTAAATAAGAACATATCCTCCAATAGTTGCGACTATAGCTGCCATAAGGATTGCTGTTACTGCTCCAAACACCCCTATACCCAAGAAGACTAATAAAACACCAAATCCTAGTTTTATAACCGGCTGAATAATATTAAAAAAAGAAAGAGAAAAAAACCGTAGATTTCCTTGTAAAAATCCGCTAGGTAAAGAGAAAAGCATGGCAAAAAATATTGTTATATACATTACTCCTATCAACGTTTTATTTTCTATATGCAGAAATGAAGATACTGGAAAAAGAAAAACAAACAATACGAATAAAAGTGCGCAAGAAAATAAGAATATGTTCTTAAATCCTATTGTAATAAGTTTTTTCTCACTTAGATGGTCATTCTTTGCATAGAATCGAGCAGAAAACTTAGCAAAAATGTTGGAAAATGATAACTGAAACACTCCCAGTAATATTAAGAGAGAGGATAAGGTAATAAGAAGACCATAGTCTGATACACTCAGTAACCTTCCCATTGAAAGGTTAAAAAAGTAATTAAAAATGTTAGCAATAAACGACCCGATAAAAACAATACTACTCCCGGAAATAAGGGGATGAGAGATAATAAGTTTTACTTTTTGTTTCATACGTATAGGGTTTAGATAAATTTCCGTAATTTGTCTAACGGTTACGATGCCCGTATGGTTTAGGGGTTACGTTTGCCGTTTTTAAAATTTGTCCATGCAATCGAAAGCTTATCTGTTGATGTATTTAACATATTATTTTATTTACTATTAACGAGTTATTTATTAACGGGTTATAAACTCTTTATTTTTTCTCTTTTTCTCAAGATATGCAATAAATTTTCCAATTTGAGCAGCAAGTTCGAGTAACTCTTGATTCATCTCCTCAAATTCTTCTTTACTAATATATCCCACTGTTAAAGCAATATACAATTGGTTCCTCACTTCTCCTGTTGACCCCTTGGCTATTTTTAAAAAACGGATAAATTCATTGTTATTATTCTTTTCAAACCCTTCAACAATATTAGAACTAACTGAAATAATCGCTCTCCTAATCTGATCTCTCAATCCATAGTCTTTTGAAAACTCTCTCTTAGCAGACAAATCATAGATCTCCTTTGTAATTCTCAAACTCATTTTCCAAATTTCTAAGTCTTCAAATCTTAATATCTTCATAATCAACTCGTTAACCCGTTAATAACTAATACATAATAATTTAATCCCTACATACCATATACTTATCTTCAACCCGTTAACTCGTTAATAAGTAATAAATAATATTCTAACCACTAACCCCTAACCCCTAACCCCTCGTACCTAATCCCTAACTAATAAAATATCCACGGAGGAAAAATCCTGTCAAAACTACCTCAACTATTATACTAAAAGAGAGGACTGAATACCTTATTTTTTTATTTTTTATAAGAGCAAGCGCAGGAAAGAGAGCAAAAGAAGCTAATGCATATCGTGGAATAGAGGAAAAAGTACCAGATAATGTTGGTAATGCTATCGCCATAAGTGAGAAAAACAAATAACTTTCTCTTACCTTCTTTTTATAACCTAAGTAGAGAAGTACTATCACAGATACAAAAGTTAGGATTTCAAGTAATGCAATCCAAAAGTCAAAAAGCAGGGGGCTCACTGTGAGAAAAATCTTAATATAACGCCATATAACTTGAGGCAATAAAATAATTTCCCCTCCAGATCTATTTGCTCCAAACGCAGGTTGTGCATGCACAAAAGCAAGAGGGTCTTGTACTGAAAATTGTAAATAAATCATATAACCAATAAGTCCTAGTGGTACCAAGAAAATTCCCCATGCTTTTTTGGCATCTATTCCATACTTTCCTTTTTCTTTTTTTCCTTGCATCACAAATTCCAGAAGTAAGGCAGGCAACAATAAAACTCCCGCAAGTCGTGTAGCACTAGCAAAAGCTCCAAAAATACCTGCTATCGCCCATCTTCCTCTTCTTGCAAAAAGAAATGAAGCAAGCGTAAATACCATAAAAAGACTTTCTGTATAAATAGAAACAAAGAAAAATGAGGTGGGAAATGCCAAAAGAAAAACTACCATCCACAAAGCAAGGTCTTTCTTATAATCAAAAAGCATTAATCTATAAAAAAGAAGTATGGTTGCAATAAATGAAACATACACTACGAAAAAAGAAGCGAATAGAACATTTTCAGATAAGAGCCTTCCAATGCTGTTTATAAGCA
Organism: uncultured Gammaproteobacteria bacterium; assembly: GCA_964427615.1. Classification (GTDB taxonomy): domain Bacteria; phylum Patescibacteriota; class Microgenomatia; order Levybacterales; family GWA1-39-11; genus CAYRUR01. The sequence continues at coordinate 9,743 of CAYRUR010000007.1, forward strand.
ATGGAAATAACGGAAAAAATGCTTGCTCAAACTGAAAGTAACCATTAGTTGCAATTGAAAGGTAATGTAGTCCATCCAAATTTGCCCAACCCAGAGGCCCCAAAAATCCCGTTCTATCTTGAATATAAAAAGGAGAAAACAAACCCACCAGAGACAATAAGAGCCTCCAAACGGCTACACATAAAAATATTAAGAATAATTGTTTCTTGTTTTTTTTAAAAAAGTCGATCATACAAATTCAAAACTTAAAAATCAAAAGTCAAAAATACAACTCAAAAGTAAAAATTATATCTTCCCTTTCAGTTTTAATATACCTGCTGCTATCATATTCGCAATCTCTGTTACTTCGTCTAAAAGCTTTTCTACTCTTTCTTTATCTGCTTTTCCCGAGTCTTTTAACAATCCCAGCCAATATTTGGTTTCATTTGCACTTTTTAAGGCAATTTCATGGAACTTCTTAAACTCTAAACGAGAGGCAGACGCAGAAGCTTCTGTAAGATTAGCTCCAATACTTGTCCCGCTTCTTAAAAGCTGATCAGAAATAATCCAACAGCTTCTTTGATTAGGTAAGGTATCCATAAAGGCTATAAGCTCAAGACTAAAAACATAACATCTTTGCCTTAAATCAGTTTTAAATTTTGAATTGTACTTTTGCATTTTGAATTTTGGCTTCTAACTTTCTTTTGCTACTTCTCTATACACTTTTACCATTTCTTCTGCTGTTTTTTTCCATGAAAATTGTTTTGCTTGCTGTAGCCCTTTCTCTCGCAACTGATCCTGTAATTTTTTATTTTTTATAACCTCCTCGATTCCCTTTCTGATATCTTCTGTTTTATATGCATCTACATAATAAGCTGCCTCTCCAGCCACCTCAGGCAGTGAACCTTCTTGTGAAGTAATAACAGGACAACCGCACTGCATTGCCTCAAGTACTGGTAACCCAAACCCTTCATATAAAGACGGCATCACAAATACGGTTGCTAAGTTATACAAAGCAACCAGGTCATCCGTAGGAATAAAACCTAAAGTAATAACATTCGTGCTTTTTTTTATTTTTTCCTGAACAGTTACTAAATCTTTATTCCAGGGATGAGAGGCATCATAATCAGTACTTACAACTGCTTTTCCCGCCAATACTAAAGGTACATTTGCGTCTTGTGCAGCATCAATAATTCTTGGAAGATTTTTATTCCAGGTAACATCCCCTACGTACAGCGCAAACTGTTCCGGCAAGTTGTATTTCTCTTTTACTTTCTTAATTCTTAATTCATAATTCGTAATTCTTACGAATTCTTCGCTAGCTGCTAAGTAGACTGTTTTTACCCTTTCCTCTTCTACCCTGACAATCCTTATAATGTCCTTAGCAGAAGCCTTTGAATCAGTAACAATTACTTTTGCTTTCTTCAGCATCCTTTTATTCATTTGCCATTGCCACCATCCTTTTAGACCTACCGGAAATTGCTCTTTAAAAACAATAGGAGTCAGATCATGCACGGTAACAACAGTATTTTGAGCATCAATAGTATACGATCTAAAAAATGGATCAAAATAAGGGTAGTGGATTACATCTACGTGCTCAGGTAGTTCTTGATTATTCTCAAAAGTAGCAAAGGAAAAATCACCATGCTGTTTTTCAAGAGAAGCAATAAGGTTAGTAATATAATTCCCTACTCCCCGTACTTTATGATACTTATTTTTAATAGGACTAACATCAATTGCAATATTCATTTCTTTTTCTTATCTTTCAATATATACTGTCTTGCTACATTCACCACACCATATAGAGATATCAGATACATAATCGGAAGCAATATTAAAAAATAACGTGAAAAAACATGACCAGTGCTTAAAAACAATAAGTAAAATATCATCCAAGCCATAAAAATTTCCAATTCTTTTCTTCTCTCAATTTTTTTGAAGATATACAATACTATAGTCACCAGTGAAAGCACCGTTATAATCGGCCATGAAATGACCCACTGAGGATCAGAAATAATTGCATTGCCATTCCACCAAGTGTACCATTTGTTAAATAACAAAAGTGGCCAAACAGTAAAAGGAAGAATATTCTGTCCCGTGTGATAAATAAATACCCATTTTTGTATCCCTAAAAATTCTTTAAAAGTGTATCCATAGGTAAATACCCATGCATAACTTGCCAGAAGTACTCCCGCTGCTATAGGAAGTGAAAGGAAATACCAGCCTCCTTTTTTCCATAATTTATGAAGTATAAGCACTGAGAGAGCTGCTGCAATAATAGTTAGACCTGAGGCAAAAAACTTAATTGAAATAAATATACCAAGACAAAGACTTGATAGAGAGAAGAATAAAAACGGATGTTTTTTGCCCAAAACCCCTTTATTAAACAAAAGCAAGCTGAGTAACAAAAAGAATAACTGAGCGTGATCAAAAAGCGGAACAGTGAGAAATTGATTCAAAAAAATCGGTTCTAAACTAAAAAGAAGCGGAGGAAGAAGGGCTAGTATTCTTGATTTGAAGATATTATTACCTATTTTGTACAAAAGAAGTAAATCAAGCAATCCAAAAACAAGAACAATAATAATATTCTCATTATTAAAAAGAACTGCAGATAAGCCAATTATATACTTCCCAAGCGGAGGGGCATCAGGGATTACAAGCACAGGATTTATTCCTTGAATTAATGCTCCTCCAGCATAGGAAAAAACTACGTGATCTGGGACCCATTGATTGGCTTGGACTTTAGAATTAACATATTGTGAATTTCGATATGTTTCTTTAAGCTCTGGATACCTTTGCCAATAGTCAAATGTAAAAAACTGTTCTTGGGTGAGCCATACAATACGAATTACATTTAATAAAAGAAGGCCCAATAATCCCCACGTAAGAAATAATAAGAACTTTTTTTTATTCATTATAAGATGAATGTTGAGAGTGCCACTGCCAAGCCGTTTTAACAATGGTCTCTAGATCAGAATATTGAGGAGAAAAACCTAACTCTCCCTTTATCTTTGAAGCATCAGCAACTAATTCATCAGGGTCTCCTGGTCTTCTTGGCATAACCGCAACAGGAAAATCTTTCCCACTCACTTTCTTTACCATATCTATCACTTCTTTATTGGAATACCCTTTGCCTGTTCCGACATTATAGATGTGTCCTCCTCCATCTTTTTGTAACTTCTCAAGGGCTAAAATGTGCGCATTGCATAGGTCAAGCACATGAATATAGTCTCTTACACATGTACCATCTGGCGTCTTATAATCATCTCCAAAGAGCTTAAATTCTGTTTCCTTCAGTGCTGCTTCAATTGCTTTTGGGATAATATGAGACTCAGGATTATGTCTTTCTCCAAGACTACCATCAAGAGACGCACCAGAGGCATTAAAATAACGAAGTGCTACATAATGCAAATCTTTTAGCTCTTTATACCATGAAAGAATTTTTTCAACCATAAGCTTGCTTTCTCCATACGTATTAACCGGTTTTTTAGGATGTATCTCGGGAATAGGAATCTGCTCTGGGTTACCATAAACAGCAGCAGTGGAGGAAAAAATAAAGTTATTCATATCATGCTTGCGCAACTGGTCTACAACATGAAGGGTTGCTAAGACATTATTTTCAAAATATTTATGTGGATCGCTCATTGATTCACCCGCTTGAATATAGGCAGCAAAATGAATAACTCCATCAAAATGATGCTCTCTAAAAATACTCTCAACAAATGCTTTATCAAGCAGATTGCCTGTCAAAAGAGTTGCACGAGCATCAACAGCCTCTTTATGTCCATTCTCCAAACTATCTGCTACCACCACCTCATCTCCCCTATCTAAAAGGAGTTTTGTCATATGGCTTCCTATGTAACCGGCCCCGCCGTTCACTAATATTTTCATATTATTCTCTCTATTTTAGCAAAATAACGCCTCTGCTACTAGCGAAAACAAAACATCTGTATATCTTGTGTAAATATGTGATTCCAGCCGAAAGAAATAATAATAAGCAACAGTAAAAATGCTACTGCGATAAACTTATTATTGTTTTTTGAAAAGTGCCATACTCCAAAAAGAGAAAGCAGTTGTAAAGGTAGCGCCAAAAGAAAAGGCAGTATAAGAGAAGGAAGTAGTGAGTGAAAAAAGATAATACTGCCTACCAAGCCTGCGTATCCTAATACAAATAGCCAAAAGAGGCGTCTCTTTTTTTCAAAAGCATAATATACTCCTATTATTGCTCCTATCACACCACCAAATGAAATAAGTGTGATAAGAAAAGGCAAACTTACATACCCTAATCCTATGCTCAAAGTCTCATACAAAAAAATAATCGGTTTATTATGGTAAAGACGAGTTATAGCAACAGGAATATTTTTATCATTATGAATATATTCGGTTATGGTTAAATCAAATTTTTCTTGTGAGAAATAAAAATTTCCTGATAATGTTCCACACGTTGTCCATTGCCACAGGACAAACCATTCTACAAATACCAATATAATGATAAGCAGTACAATTATTTTTTTCATGGATTTAGCTCCCAAAATTGGGCAAAGACATCATTATTATTGCTATAAGGAAGATAAATATTTTGAATCAATTTTTCATCCATATGTATGCCAAAAGGTCTAATGTACAGAATCTTTTTACCCTTCCATTCAGACGGAATTTGCCAATCCTCATCTACAAACATAGGTGAAAGGCTATCATTATAATAATGAAAATAAATAGGAGCAAAAGATAGTTTTTTATCTACTACAATTTTATCGTAAAGCTCATTTTTCTCAGATGTTACTTTTACTACTTCTTTAAATGCACCTCCCCAGTCAGGCGCATTTGTCCGAGGGTAGTGCTCATAGTAAAAATGCAAATATACGGCTGATTCTATGAAAATAAAAAGAATTAAAAACAAAAGAAGTATTTTCTTCAGATATATTCTACTATTTAAAAACAGAACAAAAGCATATCCGGTAAAAATACTTATAGGAATAACCATAAGTAACGCTCTTAAGGTATGCGGACTAGGAAGAGCAACTGCTGCAGCCAAAGGTGCAATCAATAACAGGGAAAAAGCAAGATATGCAAGTATTTTATGTTGTTTTTTGAGCATGCCTACTATCCCTATTACCAGTAAGGGCAGTTGCCAAAAATACAATACACCAAATCCTGGCAACTGATGCCTCCCCATATAATCTCCATGGACAAAAAGAAAATCAAATGAGAAATGATAGAGATAATCCTTCAGAATAATAAGAGGATAGGTGACTATTTTTTGAGTAAGAGAAAGATTTTGATACTCGGAAAAAGCAGAGGTCTGAGCAAAACGAGCTAACCCTGCTTCACTGGTAGAAAAGAGAATCATAGGAAGTGAAATTACAAAAGAAAAAATAATAGCTATAAGGATATGTCGCCATTTATGAAACATAAGCCCAGCAATACCAAACAAAGCGAATATAGATAACGGAGCAAAAATCCGATACGCTGAATACGTATACAGTGTGATGACAAAAAGAAAAGTACTGGCAAGCATCAATACCAATTGTTTTTTCTGAAAATAAAGGATACTAAAAAAGAGCGCAAGTACATAGAAAAATAGTGCAACATTTGCCTCAAATCCAGCTCTTGAAAAATGAATATGCCAAGGCGTGATTGCTAATACTCCAGCCGAGAGAAGAGGAAGAAATTGCAAATATTTATTCTTTTGAAGTGTTTTTTTTTGAAAAAGAAGCAGCCTATCAACCACGAAAAACAAAGCAACAACCGTTAACGACCCAAAAAGAGCTGAGGGAAAGCGTACTGCAAATTCATTTTTTCCCCATAAAAACTCTGAAACAGAAGTAAGATAAATATATACTGGCAGCTTGTATTCTCCAAATGCTTTAAAAAACAAAGGAAGAGATTGCCCATGCTCATCTACTCCTTTTTCTAAAATAGTGTGTGCATTATAGGCTATAGATACTTCATCAATATACAGACCAGGAGGGTATGTTGATACCTGGTAAAACCGCAGTAATACTCCTATTACAACTATGCATAGGAGAAAAAAATAACGATACTCTTTAATAAATTCGAAACGCCTACTTCTTTTTAAGATACTTAGCATAGGATGCAGGGAATCTGAGAGCTGAAAATAAAGAAAAGACAAACCCTTGCCAAGAATCATAAAAGCCTTTATGTCGGATATAAGTGGTAAGCATCCAGTGTGCAGGACGAGCTGCTACATATCCCACTCCTTCAATAAAGCGCTCAAATTTATTTTTCTTTTTTAATTTTTCTTGTATTTCAGCTGCAGTAAGCGTGTTGTATCTATCCCATTTATGAAGGTAAGTCTTGAAATCTTTATAGGGATAGTGAAGCAAAGCATGTTTTAAATACCCTACTTTTCCTTCTACTACTGCTTGCTCATGTACGTCTTTCATAGGAAGTCTTCCTAGTCCTTTTTTGTACAACCTGAGTGTATAATCAGGGTACTGACCACCTTTCATCAGAAACTTTCCTAGAAAATAATTTTTTCGTGGCATCCAGTAGCCAACTATTTCCTCATCATCCTGAGCGATTCTGGATGCGCTCGTTCCTCGCTTACCAGAATGACCCTTTTGTATTACCTGTTTTATTTCCTCTGCTAATTCATCTGAGACTACTTCATCTGCATCAAGCTGTAAAATCCAGTCTTTGGTAGCCATATCAATAGCCTTTTGTTTATTAATATGAAAAATGGGAGGGTTATCAGTAACTTTTACCTTTGCACCATATTTCTTGGCAATTTCTACCGTTTTATCTGTTGAGGTTCCATCAACAATAACAATTTCATCTGCGATATCTTTTACAGATGTCAGACATCTTGCTAAGTTTTCTTCTTCGTTGTATGTTGCTAGTACTACTGAGAGCGTTGCCATATATCTTTCTATTGTATCAGAAATGGTATTGGTATTCCTTTATTGTTTCTAATTTCTTTTTCACTTTTTCTTTTTCTTGATTATTAACAAAAATACATGTTGTGTTAGTTTCATATTTAAGCATGCTATAGTTCTCTTTTATAAATGCAGGAATTGGCGCAAACTCCTCTCCGTCAACACAATCCTGATAATAAAAAGTGGGGGGATTTACTTTGTACATCTTCTCTATTGCACTTTTAAAAGGTTCTATACCAAAACGTGATACAACAGGATAATACAATGTGTAGGGATATGAGGAGGCAACTTGTGATTTCCAGTAGATGAGGCTATCCCATCCATTAATAAATAAGGTATCATCTTTTCCTGCTAACCTCTTTATTACTTCACCATTTACTTCATATCTGTTGTACTGAATAGCAAATGTCTCTTGCTTATTGTTATCTTCCCAATAAAATGCCTGAGAAGAAAACAGAATATACAACACTGTATATATAACAAATCCTATCACCCCAAAACGCAAAACCGGCTGGTCATTCTGTTGCCAAAATTCCTTTACCATAAAAAAGAGCGCAATAATAAAGAGCCCTACCCACACAATCATATGAAACGCTCCATAAAACTGTTCTCCTGGAGCAGTTGTTCTTACAGCTGCCAACCCTAAGACTCCAATAATAAAAAGTACTTTTAAAAATGCTTTTTTTGTAATCAAATATAAAAGCAATGTCAAAAATAAGAGGTCAAGCAATAAGAGTACAGAGTATAAAAAAGTAGATGTTGGATGCATCAAAATCTGCAATGGATACAAAAAAAGATTACTAATAGAAAAATGAGAAGATGCTGTTTCAGAAGGAATAACTACCTGCGCATTTACTACTATTACTTGTTGAAAATACTCTTTTAAGGGAACTGTCAAAAGAGTAATTGCTGATAAGACACTAAAAAGAGAAAATGATACTACTTTTATTTTCTTGTTCTCCTTTGCAAATAGAAGAAATAGCAAAAAAAGAGCCATAGCAACAGGGATATAGGGCTCTCTTAAAAAAACAGAAGCCCAGGTAAAAAGAGCAGCAATTACATAATCAAATTGGTTAATTTGTTTTTTAGAGAGTGCAAGCCAATTCAATCCAAATAAATAAACGAGCAAATATACAACAAGCGATTCACCTAAAAATAAATTACCAAAGAGGTAGTACTTTATTAATTCATATATCAATACAAATCCTAGACCAACATACCGGAATCGATAAATAAGCAGCGCACCCATAGCCAACGAAAACAAAATAACAAAACCTCTGTGTAGTAACATGAGTTTGTATAAAGTAGTCGGTTCAAAAAAATACTGAAGTACTGTGCTCAGATAAGGCATCAGCATATGGTGATTTAAAAAGATCTGGCTATATACTTGTTTTCCTTCAAGCATAAAGTAACCAACCACCGCATTGTTAAATTCATCTACAAAACTAAAGTCTGCAATTCTTTCAAAGTAAACAAATGCTATAAAGGGAAAGAAAAACGCAGGAATAACAAACAGGCCTACCGTTTGTATCTGTTCTTTTTTTAACAATGATAGATAATTATGCACTCTTTTTTTCATAACTATCTCTCTTTTTCTCCTCCTTCAGCTATAACCATAGCCGAAGTACCATCCTTATAATATAAAGTCTCTATAATGTTTACTCGTTCATTTAATTCATCCGGTCTTCCTACATAGAGTACATTTGGATTTCTTACAACATCGTCTGTATAAACCGGACGAAATTCATATTTGCCAAAAGTATGATATTCTTCAAATTGTCCTGATGCATTAAAAGAAAGGTGTTTATGATATTCTGATGGAGGAAACTGTAAATAAAACAGGAAAAACATATACGACTGATCCATAGGCTTCCTGTTATCTACTATTACTTTTTCATACTTTTTTTCCAGCTCTTTCACTTTTGGCACTGCTTGTGCATAGCCATACTGCCACTCATGAGATAAAAATTGGTTATATTGCACAAAGTACTGATCTAGATAATAAGCAATATTAAGAAAAAGTCCGAGCAGTATTACTCCGTATGCTCCTGCAATCACTATCTTATACTTGAGAAGATTTTTCAAAAGAATAACAGCACTTACAATTCCTACTGCTACTCCAATTTGCAGTATAGGTAGAAAATTAAGCGTACGCACAGCGTTGGGAACATCAAAAGTCATGGAAGCAGGTATAGGAGTGATGAGTATCCATCCAAGTATTAACAGTTTTCCTTTCTTATTAAATCTGCCAAAAATAAGATTATACAAACCTAACAACAGAAAAGGCAGACTCCACAAGTACATATTCCCCATTTGAGGAGGATTGTGTTGAGGTACAAAATCCCCATGCATAAAAAGCCATTTTAAATCAAAATGCCACAGATAATTTGAAACAACGGTCTTTGCATACTCAATACGCCTATTATCTACTAAAAGGCCTAAATAATCATTTCTTGCATGATCTGAAGCAATTCTGGCAGCATTCTCTCTTAAGAAATCCTGGCTATTGGCAAAAGGGCTTGTTCCTTTTATTCTGACCAATGATTCAGGAGTAGTGATAATGTACCATGCCATTGGTAGCACTACTGCAATACCTGTCAATATAGATACTACCAACACTTTTTTAGGAAGTGCCCATAAATCCTTTTTATAAATAAGCGCAAGCAGTAACAGCAATAGTGGAGTAAAAACTTTCTCGCTTTGATACACGTATAGATTTAAACCAGCAAAAAAGGCAGACAGAACCAAAAGCCATGGTTTTTTGAAGCTTTTGAGGAAAAAAAGTGCCATAAGCATATTCACCAAAACACCAATGTTTGACTCAAAAGCAGTTCGGGAAAACTGGATATGCCAAGGAGAAATTGCAAGAAACAAAGCAGTTAATAACGCTATATCTGTTCTTTTTAGAATCTCTTTTGTCAGAACATAGGCTACCACAATGGCAATCACTCCAAAAAATGCTGCCGGAAATCGTGCTGCATAAGCATTGACACCAAAAAGAGCTACAGAAGGGATAGTCAGATAGGTATAAAGTGCTGGTTTGTAATCATTGAATGATTGAAGCACTACAGGAAAGGCTCTCCCGTACTCATCTTTTCCAGTAGTTAGCAAAGAATACGCATTATAAGCAAGTGCAGTCTCATCCCAATTTGGTGAAATAGGCACTTTTCCAAGCTCATAAAAACGCAATAATGCAGCAATAACTACAATTATTGCCAGTATCCATATTTTCTTTTTCTCTATTATCTTCATCATTTATTTTTCCTTCATTATCACGGCATGGTATATGCTGTCAGTGTTTCCCTTTTTTCAAGTGAGTAGAATCGTTTTAATACCTTTGCTTCTTGTGGGACTTCTTCAGGAATACCAATATACAGTATATTTTTATTGGTATCTCTTATTGATGAAGCGTTGCGCACAAATGTATATTTGCCAAATTTTTCCACTTCCACAAATCCAAAAACATCACGACTGACTACTGCTTCTTTTCTAAATACCTCAGGATCTGTTTTAGTATAAAAAAGGTAGTAGATGTACGGCCTTCCTAGTTGACTTGTTATTACCACTTCATCGTATTTATCCTGCTCTTCTAGCACATAAGGTATTGATTCTTTATATCCATACTGCCAGACTCCTGAGAATTTGTTCGGATAAAAAACAGTATACCCATGATAAAAGTAAAGAAAATTACCAAAAAGGATAAGTAAAGCTCCTGCGGTTACGCTATAGAGTACTTTTTTTGATGCTATCTTTTTTCTTAGTAAAAAGATAGTACTTACAAATCCGTAAGCAACAAATACCTGAAAGGTAGGAAGTGCTGCTTCAATCCTTAGAGCATGAGGGGTTTCACGAGCAGTTGCTGCTGGAATAATACCTATTAAAAGCCAAAGCGGTATAATCCACCAATGTGCTTCTTTCCTTCGCAATAAGTATAAAACTCCTACTACCAAAAAAGGAATATCCCAGATATACATCTGCCCTACATCTTGTATTGAAAACTTAGGGTTTTCATCTCCTTTGATAAATAAAAATTGAGGGTTAAAGTGATCTAGATAATGATCTACAAATTCTACTGCATATGCCAAACGATGGTTGTGCAATGCTTTACTCCAAAGTGCATTTCCATCGTTTTCTCTTTCTTGATTCAATCGCTCAATAATCTCAAGATTTGAAAAAATATTTACTTCAGCAAACCGTATTTTCGCTTGAGGAGAAAGTAAAAAGGGAATAAGAGGAAGTACTATCAAAAATCCAATAACTCCTGAAATTATCATCTTTTTCTTCATTTCAAAGAGTTGCTTGTAAAAGCCAAGTGATAATATACCAACCAGTAAAGGTGCAACAATACGCGCAGTATTAAAAGTGTAGAGAGAAAGGACAAAAGAGATGATAGAAAGCATGATAAGCCAGGATTTTTCCTGCACACCCTTTAGAAAAAGCCATACTCCGGTAACTAATAAAAACGTAGCTACATTTGCCTCAAATGCTGCTCGAGAAAGCATAATGTGCCAAGATGAGATAGCTAAAAATAAGGCGGTTGCTAACGCATACCATTGTTTCCTTTTGGAATCTTTAAAGATACGAAGCACTAAAAAATAAGTAACAAGTACGGTAGCTACCCCAAAAAAGGCTGAAGGGAAACGAATCGCAAATTCATTCAATCCAAATATTTTTACCGGAAGAATATCAAGATAGGCATACAATGGAGGTTTGTAATCCCCAAATGATTCAAGGAATGTAATCGGCAATAGTTTGCCAAATTCGTCTTTTCCATCAATTCCAAGTGTATAGGCATTATATCCCCAAGCTACTTCATCCCAAGTAAGGGAGACAGGGTTTTGGCCAAGAGCATAAAACCGCAGAAAAGAAGCAATGATGATAATAAAAAATAAAGCCGCTGTTATTCTACTCATTAGACAATATACAGTAATATTGTACACAAATTTAACAATAAGCAAAAGATCCATCAGGGACTAGTATATGGTATATAGTATGTAGAGAAGTATAAAGTAGGAAGAAGTAAGTATGAAGTATATCTTAAAACGTAAAACGCAAAGTGTAAAATCAAAACGCGAATATTAAAACTTTTTTCTCTCTTCTCTTTTTAGACGATATTCTCTAGTCTCCCTCTCCTTTTGGGAGAGGGTTGGGGTGAGGGAAGAAAGGATGTCTTTTGTACGTTGTATGGTTTGATGGAAATTTCGCCTCTTTCCCCCTCACCTTTATCCTCTCCCTCAGGAGAGGAGACCTAAATAACAATTGCTAAACTTGAAATACCTGCTTACTATCCTCCGCTTATTGGTTATTGTTCTCTGCTCATTCCTGATTCTTGAATCTTTTTATTTACTCTTAATTCGTACCTTCCGACTCGTTAACCCGTTAATAATGAATAAATAATGTCTAAACGCTAATCGCTCCTCTTAATTCCTATTCTCGAATCACTTCCCTATCTGTTTTTGTATACAGTCTTTTCTGTCTTCTTCTTTTAGCAAAGACCATAGAAATCTTTACCGCAGCTAGTCCCAATCCCACGAAAAATGGTTTATCAAAACGCATTGCTGCTTTTACCATATGATACGGAAGCCAACAGATATGTGAGAAAAGAAGTGTTGTATCAGTTATATTCTTCCAAACAAACAAAAACTGGTTTCTATAGGCGATTGTATTTACTTTTGATGCTGAAAAATGTTTTTTAATGGCTCCTTCTTCATGGCTGTGTATCACCACACTTCGTTTCTCAAACAAAAGATGGTAACCACTCTTCAAAGCTCTGTAGGAAAGATCAATATCTTCCCAATAAAAAGGGTTGTATATGGAATCAAACCCGCCAATTTTTTCAAAAAATTCCCTTCGTATAACAGATGACCCACCAGAAACCCACAACGTATCATTTCCCTTTTCAACCTCTGCCTTGCGATGTATTAAAAATCCCCTTGTCCATTTCCCTTTTCCTCTCCCTCGTAAAACAATAGTCTTATCTTCTTCTATACTTTTATCCATACAACCCACCCCAAAAAGAAGCTCGTCTTTTTCAAAGTCTTCTATAATAGGTCGCAAGAATTCTTTTTCCGGAGCAACATCACTATTCAATAACACTACTAAATCTGCTGTTGCAGCACGCACCCCATTATTAGCAGTTGTGGCAAACCCGAAGTTTCTTTTATTTCTTAAAAGGTGTACTATCCCTTTATATTTTTCATTTACTTCATGTACAAATTGTTGCAAACTTTCGTAATCTTCTTGTTTTGAGTGATCATCTACGATAATAATTCGTGAATCTTTGTAGTCATATAATGTAGCAATCACACTAGTAAGATTCTTTTTTATCAAAGATGAACCATTATAATTTGGAATAACAACGTCTATTTTCATAATTAAAACAAGCTTATCCTAAATACTATCTCATGTTCTCCTTTTGGAACAAAAATACCCCGCAATGCAAAATCTGTTTTGTAAATTTTCGTCTCTTTTCCGTCTATAAATGCTTTCCAAGTGGGATAATATGCATCTGAGAAAACCAAAAATCCATCTGCAACATTTTGAGTCTTAATAACTACTCTGTTTTCTGAATACTGTGTTATTGTAGCATTTCCTTTGCCTAAATTTTTCTTGTTTTTTCCTGTTCCTGCCACAATTGCTGTCTGTTTTAAATCATGGTCAAACATACTTTCAATCTGTTTTTGTTGATCCTCATAAAATACTACTTCCTCCACAAAAAATACCCTATCAAAACTTTCCCTATTTTCATATATTCTGGTCTCCCCCTCTTGGAATACTTTTTTAAGATTTTTTTCTTCTAGATCAGAAAGTGAAAGAATATATTTTACGTTGAGTAAATCAATAATAGACGAATCAATATGGTGTGGTGTAATAATCCGGTTAAATCCAAAAGGAGGATTAATATCAGGCTTTCCTCTTTCAGATGCTGCAATAAGCTTTGCATAATCAAGTAAATAAAGTGGGTCATACCCTTCAATAGACTGAATTTTATAAAATGTCGCGATATTAGGAGCCAAAATTCGTGAATCAGCCACTGCAATTCTATGTATACTAGTATCTTTTTTCAAAAATTCAATTGTTTTAGTAGTAGGGAAAAAGAAATCTTTGGAAGTATTCGTTTCAAACTTCCAGGCAAAACGAAGTAAGTCAAAAACAGTAATAACAAGTAATGCTCCAATTAAAACTTGCTTCACAACTTTATGTTTTACCAAAGTATAGAAGATAACTATTCCAACACATGCAAAGAAAATAAGGGTAGGTAAGATGCTATTTCTTTTTGCAGTAGCTACATTTTCAGTTGGTAGAAAAAACGGTAAGTTGTAGAGGTTAACAATCCAAACTCCAATAAATAAAGCACTAAGTAATCCAAAAGTGAGCAGCAAAGGCTTTTTCTTTAGCGCTTTCTCTTTTACCATATAGTCAAACCCAGATGCTGCCAATACAGCCAGTGCAAAAGTACTTATAAAAAGAAGACGAGTAGGTTGTGCTGATGAAATAAAAGGAATGTGTAAAGTAAAGGGAATACGCGCAATAGGATTATCTGTCGCAAAAATAAGTGAGAGAATAAGTAAAACAGTAAAAAATACTGTCTTTCGTGTTCTTTTGAAAAAAATGGTTAACAGTGCAAAAAATAGAGGGATAATACCCACATATCCAACCATTTCTGCATAATTCCACGTTCCCCAATAATTTAACGTTGTCGGATTACCAAAAAAATCAGGAATAATAAATTGCACCAGATGCGGTAAAGGAATAAACCATCCCTCAGCAGTAGTGCTTGTTTGATCAATACTTCTTGCAGAAAGAGAGATAAACTGCAAAGTAGGGACCCATTGGATAACGGTTATTATAGCTGTTAATAGAAATCCTCCAGAAATAAGAAGCGCATTTTTTATGTACCCTGAGGTTTTTGAAAAATGCCACAAAACATATCCTAATGATAAAAGGACTATATAAAAAAAGGTTTGCAAATACCCGGCAAATAAAGAGGATGCAAGAGAAATGACAAAGAGAGAAAGCCACATTACTTTTTCTTTTCTCTTATCTATTGCAAAGATCTTATCAATTGAAAGCAGCACCAAAGGCAACCAAAGTGCAGTGTGTAAGACATTTCCCCATTCAAGCCATGCCACAAAAAATCCCGAGAAAATCCAC
The DNA here is from genome assembly GCA_964427615.1 of uncultured Gammaproteobacteria bacterium. GTDB lineage: Bacteria > Patescibacteriota > Microgenomatia > Levybacterales > GWA1-39-11 > CAYRUR01. The sequence continues at coordinate 24,775 of CAYRUR010000007.1, forward strand.
GCAGTAGCACCAAACATAGCCGCTTTCTTATCAAGAGAAAGATTTCTTATGTATAAGGAGAAGAAAATGCCTGCCAACAACGGCTGGAGCATAATAAAAAGAGTCCAGGAAAAATAAAAAGGCTGTATGAATAATAAGAGATTTAAAAAATACCAGGGACTTGCTTGAAAATTAGCCAGAAGTGGTTTTCCAGTCGTTTCATACGGGTTCCATAAAGGTACATTCCCTGCTTGAAACATATCAATAACAAGCATCTTCCAAGGAATAATTTGTCTAACTGGATCAGTGATTAAAAAATTTTTAAATGGATATCCATTGGGAAACTGCCCAACAAGAAAATCACGATAAGGATAATACAAACCAACTAAAGCATCCGTAGGAATGGGAAGCAAGCCTTTTATAATCGTTGGATAAAAAAATAAAGTAACAACTCCTAACAACAAAACTGGAAATACTAGGGTTTTAAATAACTTCATTATACTGTTTCAATAATTGAGCTTAATTTTTTACAAAATGCTGCTTCACTGAATTTTTGTGCTGACTTATGAGCAGATACTGACAATTCTTCCCATACTTTTTTCTTTTTTATAAGAATCTCTGTCTTTTTTACAAGCTCCTCTATACTGTCCCACAAAAAGCCATTTTCTGCATCTTTTACAATTTCTTTCTGCCCTCCTGCATTAATAACCACCGGCACTGCTTTTGCACTCATTGCCTCCACTGTTGAGATGCCAAAATGTTCTGCCCTTTCTGGATGTTTACGCAAATCTTCACCATATCCTGCAGCATGCCAGTATATACTTGCCTTTTCATACAAAGATGCCAAAACACTATTAGAAGGACTCACTAAAATCTCGATAGGAAAACCTTTTGCTTTTTCTTGTAGTCCTGCCAGATACTTCTGGTCACCTTCTAGGAAACTAGTTACTACTACAAACTTCCATGATTTGTTTTTTTTATATACTTTTTTGAACGCCTCAATAAGCTCTCCGTGTTTTTTAAAATCACTCCTATCAGGCAATATACTAAATCTGCCTACAGTTAAAATGAGCTGTTCTTTTTTTTGTATCTTTGCACTTTGTAAAGGAACGGGTGGATAAAGAACTTTACTTTTTACCTGGTATGTTTTATCAATAAATGACTTTGTAAAAGACGAATTGCAAATAACGCCATTCACTCGTGACAGCTTGAGTCTATCAATAAGGTTCAAGTTCACATGCTGCATAGGGTGTTGGAAGTGAAGTATAAGTTTTTTGGAAAAGACTAATGGAATACTGCCATCTGAGAGCACCAGGAGAAGATCATACTGAGCAGTTTCCGTAAGTTTTTGAATTCCTGAAGAGCGTAAATTGAAGATATTAGGAACTACCGATACTCCAGCAAGCGGTAATCCCAATTTTTTTTCTGCTTTTTGCAGAATATTTTTATCATCCCAAAAAACAGATACTGTATGTTCTTTTGCCAGACATGCAGCAATAGTCAACATATAGCGCTCTCCACCCGAAATAGAGTCAAGATACGGGTCAAAAATTCCCACCTTCATAAGCTTATTCTATCAGCTATTTAGTTGGAAAAAAAGGAAGAAGAAAAAAATATGAAAAAAAGTTAAAACTCAAAAGTCAATCCCGACATAATCGAGAATCACTCTGATGAAATCGAAGTCAAAACTACAACTTAAAGCTAAAATGTTTTATTTCGTTTTTCGGTTAAGGTTACGACGCCCGTTTAGATAAGCGTCAAACGGTTTTCGTCTTATTTTACGCTCAACGTAACCTCTCAACGATACGGGTCCTGTACCAGACGGTACGGGACGGGTTTCCTAACCGATTAACGCTTCCCATTCCTAAATCCTGAATCAAGAGTCCCCCGATAAAATCGAAGTTCAGGATGACAAAAAAAAGATAAATTTAGCTCACCTCATAAACTTTTAACTTTTGAATTGTATTTTTGATTTTTGCATTTTGAGTTTTAACTTTCCTTCGATTCCTGAATCTTAAATCATACATCATGAATCTCTTCTTAACACTTACTTCTTTTTCCCCACCTGCATTTCCCAAAGCTTTGCATAGGTAATAAAGAGTGAGAAAGACTGGTATATTCCTTCTATCAATCCTTCTGTACCGTTTTTGTATCCCTTTTCTTTTATATATGACTGCCAAAAGCCAGTAACCATAACTCTTATAAACCGCACAGCATTCATCTGTGGATGAGAAGCATCAAAACGCAGTTTTGCTTCATACTCAGACCACTTATTTGTTTTTGTAAGCATTTGTGATAAATTCCGATGGGTAAAATGAAGAACAGGGGCATTTATAATACCAACCTCTCCTTTTACTTTTGCTGATTCATGCACCACTCCTTCCCAGACTATAAAGTCTTTTTTATAAAACAGGCGAACCATTTTGTCTGTAAATTGCCAATCTCTGCCAAGGAAGTAATTTTTTCTTTGAAGAAAATAAGCGGATTTATGAATAGGATTCTCCAAGATTGCAGATACTTCTTTTCTAAATTCTGCTGTCGCTACCTCATCCGCATCCAAATATAGTACCCAATCTCCCTTTGCTTTTTGCATGGCAAAGTTACGCTGTGAAGCATAATCTTTAAATGCCTGCGTGTACACTACTGCTCCGTATTTTTTTGCAATGGCAACCGTAGTGTCATCAGAACCTGAATCAACAAGTACAAGTTCATCTGCTATCTCTTTGATACTTTCAAGAGATTTCTCCAAAACATCTTCTTCGTTCCTTGTTAAAAAAATAACTGATAACATAATTTATGCAAACGTGTAATCTCCTCTCCCCCATTTGCGCAAATAAAAATCCGCAATGCCCTTTCTTTGCCACTTTCTTCCTTTTCTCAAAAGAGCAAAGCTTTCTTTTAAAAGCATCATCTTTGTCTTAAGTGGTGCATAACGCATACCAAAAATCATCCTGTTGCGAGATATGTAATAATCCTGCAATCCAGATCCAGAACCTCCTGATGATTTTGCATTTTTATGCCATACCTTTGCTTCTGAGTCCACTACAATCGTATATTTTTTCTGCTTTATTCGGAAACTTAAATCAGCGTCTTCATAATACAAAAAGTACTTATCATCAAAAAGACCTACCGCTTCCAATACTTTACTTTTGACAAGCAGACATGCTCCTGTTGCATATTCTGTCTCTTCAACTGACTCAAATTGTCCTGTATCCACCTCATCTACTCCTTTGTGGTATCCAATAAGATTCTTCCAATCAATTTTTCCTCCCATATACCAAATCACTTTTCCTCTGTCTTTTTTGCTATATCTATCTTTGTGATATTCATCTCCTGGATAAAAATATATTTTTGGAACTACTACCCCTATTTCTTCTTTTTCAAATAATCGTTTTACCAAGACCTGAAAAATATCTTTATCAACAACGGTATCATTATTTAAAATCATGACTGCGTCCGCTCTTTCTGCCAAAGCTTTTTTTATTCCCACATTGTTACCTCCACTAAAACCGAGATTTTTATCATTCTTTATAAGTGAAAGTATAGTCTTTACTTGTGCACTCTTTTCTTTTAGTTTCTGTATTGCATTTTCTAATACCTGTTTTTCCTCCTCTCTTGAGGCATTATCAACAACAATAATAGAAAGCGTTATGCCAGATGTATCTGTTTTTAGAAGAGAGGCAATACAATCAACCGTATCAGCAGAACCATTGTAATTTAGAAGTACAACCGCAATCTTTCTCATAAGTGTCATTTAAGCTTACTTTCTACTCTTTTCCTTGCCAAACGATAGATAAATTTTTTAATAGGCTGAGATGATTGATGGATAAAAGATGTCAAAAACCAGTATTTAAATTCACTACTTACCCGCATACACTCTTTGTATACGTCTTGCAAAAAATGAGCATTATTATGTTCTTTAAAGCCCTGCCTTTCCCAAATTTTTGCAAAGACTACCTCAGCATAAAATGCTTGTAAAAGGCTTAATACCAATCCATGCAATCCATCCTTGTATCCTCTTTGTAAAAAGAATGTTTTTAGAAAATCATTTACTGGAAAACGAATTGCATCTACCCACGTAATTGACTTGCCTTTTTCCAGAAAATTGGTTACTTCACTTTCTGTATAGATAACATCCATTTTATGAAGAAATTGAGAAATGGTCTGATAATTATAGTGCTCTATTGGATGCTCTGTCTTGGCAGGTTCTCCTTCTAGCTCAAGTAACTCATGTACATGTTTTTCAGCAAATTTTCCTTTTCCTCTTTTAAAAAGCCGCAGCTGGTAATCAGGCCACCAAATAGAATTCTGAATCCATTTTTTAAAAAGGATATTTTTACGCGGGATAAGAAATCCATTTACCGTTATATCTTTAGCAAGCATTTCTTTTATTTCTTTTTTCAGTTCTGGAGTAACCCGTTCATCTGCGTCAAGATTAAGAATCCAGTCAGAGGTTGCTTTTGAAAACCCAAAGTTCTTATTTACATTCAGCATGAGGTTATTTTTTCTAGTAAAGACCTTATCGGTGTATTTTCTTGCAACCTCTTCTGTCTTATCAGTTGAAGAATTATTTACAACGATAATCTCATCAGCAAAATCCTTTACTGATTTGAGGCAATCACCTATCATTTGCTCTTCATTGTATGCTGAAATAACGACTGCTATTGTTTTCATTACTTTTTACGAATACTCTGCATGATAAACTTGCTCGTCTTGAGCAATTCATCACGCGCTAATATAAATAGTATAACAAGATATATCACTCCTGAGATAGTCATTTCCAGTAATAGTGTTGGAAAAGAAGTAACTATACCGGAAGTTACTTGAATAAACAGTGCCATTACCAAAGCTGCTAAAAATTGCCTTGCAACAGGTCTTAAAAATGAAAACACAACATATTTTCTCGCAATTAAAATAACAGCAATAGACGTAAGCGAAATTAAAAATGAAGCCAAAGCTACTCCGTTATATCCGTACAACATAATGGATAGTGGTGTAAGTATCCAAGTAAGAGCAGTCCATACAACCATAAAATAGAATGTAACCTTTACCTTACCGATAGCATTTAAAAAATTAGTCAGAGGAGTTGAGATAGAAGAAAACACCGTGTTGAGCGCAAAGAAAGAAAGAGCAAGCAAGGCAGGCTCCCATTTATCATACTTAGGAATCAAATCAATAAGCGCCGGAGAAAAGAAAATAAATCCTACTGCTATGGGGAATATGAAAAAGGAAATAAGAAAGAGAGACTTTTCTATGGCAACTCTTAAGGCTTGCTTGTCATGCTGAAGCCTACTCATAGAAGGAAAGGTAATTTTAATCACATTGTCCATAATGAGACGCAAAGGCATAAATGCCCATTTTTGCGCAAAACCAATATACCCCACTTCAGCAAAAGGAAGCACTCTTCCTAAATAAAGAGTTAGTAAATCATCTTTTACTAAAGCCAGCATGGAATTTGCCTGAAATGGCACTCCAAAAGAAAGAAGACGTTTTATAATAGAAAAATGAAATGAAATACCTATACTCCAAGGCTGTACTATATAGGTAGCAACAAGTCCTACAATACTGCGTAATAGTACTGCAATCGTAAAACTGGTAATACCAAAACCTGTTACTGCACAATAAATAAGTGCAACATTATAAATTACATTTTCAATAATTTGAGGAATAACAAGCCGATTAAAATCTAACGTGCGCTCCATCATAACGGTGGGAATAGTCCGCAAAGATGAAAGGAAAAAAGAAACAATAAGCGCCAAAAGCAGATAATACCCATCTTGATTTAATTGATAAAAAGAAGCAATAACGCCTGAAAAAAGTACTGTAGGTAGGACAAACGTTAGTACTAACACCTGCTGCACAGTAAAGGTAGTACGTAGCTCATCAACAGTCGGATCCTCTTTTTTTTGAATAAGTGCTGCTGCCAAACCAATATCTTGAAAATAATTTAAAAAGACAATAATAGAGGTGACCAGAAAAAAGACACCAAACGTTGCTGGGTCAAGGTAAATAGTTAAAATAACATTGGCAAGAATAGTTAAGATTTGAATAAAAAAAGTACGGGAAGTAAGAGCAAAAACTCCCTTTACTGACTTTCTTGCAATTTCGTTGAAATGAGTATCATCCATTATGTGTTAAAAGCGGGAGTTTTTAATATCCCACCACAGTATGAGGCTTTCAAACAGAGCTCTAACAACTACTTGCATATTGGCTCCACTCTGCTTTCCGTACTTACGTGGAAAATGATCCACTCCTACCTGCTCTATTTTGAGTCCTTTAGCATGTGCTTTAGCCAAGATTTCAGTTGTGATCATGGCACCTTCGGAACGAAGCGGCATCAATTGTTCTATTGCCTCTTTTTTAAACATCTTAAAGCCACAATCAATATCTTTCACTCGGAATCTAAACAAAATCCAATCCCAAACCTTTAAAAGATAAGCTAGGGCAAGGCGCACTGTAATACCAGTATCCTGTCTTTTTTTGCGATACCCAATTACCATGTCATTTCCTCTTATCCTTTCAACAAAACGATTCAGTTGAGAAAAATCAAACTGCCCATCTCCGTCTGTAAAAACAATATATTTGTACTTGGCACTCGTAAGTCCCTCTTTTAATGCAGCACCATATCCTCTATTTGGTTGATGAGAAATAACGCGAAGATGCTTGTGTTTTTTAACTAAGTCTTTAGCTTTTTCAAGTGTCTTATCAGCTGACCCATCATCTACCATAATAATCTCCCACTTTTCAGCATATTCCTTTGCAATAGGAATTGCAGATTCTACCACTCGAGCGATATTTTTTTCTTCATTCCAAAAAGGAAAAAAAACAGATAGTTCAGGAAGTTTTTTCATAATTTCTTTTTTTGCTTGTCTATTGTAATAAATTTTGCCTGATAATTCACTAAAAAAATAAGAATTGCTACTAATACAACCACTGATATCATATCTGCAACAGCTCGTACAACAGTAGCCGTAAACTCTGCCTTCACACTATGTGTTCCAACAGGAACATCTAAAGTGATTAATTTATAGGGATTGTCATCTGAATATTGTATTTCTTGACCGTCCATCCACACTTTCCATCCCGGGTACGCATATGAATTAATCCTAAACTCTCCAGGTGTTTGTGCCATAACTTTGTATTGTTTTACCTGTGGTTTGTTCACTAACTCTTGAACATTTAAATCTCCTTTAACAATTTCATAGCTCTTTGTCGCGATTTTATCTTCAGTAATATCAACCACTGAATAGTTGGCATCAGTTTTACGAGTTACAATGCCTTTTGGCACATACTCAGCTGCCATTCGACTCGTCTTCCATTTAATAATATTATCTGCTGTATAGTCTTTATCTGTTACACCCTTCAAATATTCAGAAGGCTGAAAGTATTGACTGTTAAATACCATAATAGACACAATCACGAGAGCTGCTAAAACATATTGAAGTTTTTTATTTTTTATGTAGAGAAATATCGTCCCAATTACAAAAGAGGCCGTAAAAGCAGAAAAAAGGAGAAATCGCCATGGAAATTGGATATATGCAAATGGCGGAAGCAGGTCCCATATGAATTTAGAATGAAATGTCTGGATAAACAACGAAAAGAAAAAAAGAAGAATAAAAAACAGGTTTAAAGATAGATATGTTTTCTTTCGTTTTAAAAAAGCAAATCCTAAAACCAATAATGAAAGTCCTAAAAGTATGAGATGCACTTTTCCAACTTCAAATGACATTCCATCAAATAACCCATACAAAGACCCACCAAAACCCCAAGGTGAGTCTAAGAATTGCCTTATATATACATAGTGAAGATCGTAATCAGCAAGCTCTGTAGTAAGTAAGTCTACCATAGTAAACTTTTTTTCAAAAAAAGAAGGGATCCAAAAGTATGCAGAAAGCAGCAATCCCATGACTCCCGCTCCTGCTGATTGAATCGTAAAACGCAATTTTTGTTTTGAAAAAAATAAAAGATAAAGTAAAAATGGTCCCAAAAATAAACTACTCATCATAGCAACCAAGTTATGCGTTAGTATCTGAAATGCTATAAACACTGCTGAAAGTACTAGGTATAACGAGTTACCTGTTTTAAAAAGTCGATAAAAGGACCAGAAAAGAGCAGGAATAAAAACAAACGACCAAAACTCAGGAAGTGCACCTCGAACGTAAACATCTACTGCACGGTATGGAACGTAAGAATATGCTACCGCTGCAACAACTCCTCCAATTTTTCCCGAAAATTCCTTCACAAATAGATACATAAAAACAGCAGCAAGCACAAATCCAACTGCAATCATAAGCTTAACTGATACGATATAAGAAAATCCGAGCACATGAAAAATTTGGGCTACATAGTATACAAATGGGGGATAAAAGTTGAATAGCAAATAATTATATCCATATCCCAAATCTGGAGTAAGCCTAGGTGGAAAATGTCCTGCTGAAAGAGCTTTATCTAACTGATAAACACGTCCAACTTGTTCATCATCATGCATAGGATAAAATCCTGGCTGAAACAATGGCTGAAGTGCGACAAGCAAAAAGATACCAATTAGAATAAAAGGGAATAACTTCTTAAGCATTATAAATGCTATTATAAATGACATTTCCCACAAATCATAGAAGTTGTGTGAGAATTATTAACCCGCAAAAACACTAATTCATTCTTCAACAATAAAGAAATACACTATTTTACTTATTTTTTCCTTATTTATAAAATCTGATATAGTAGTAGCATCTCTATATACTCATATGACTAAAACACTACAAAGATTCATTTTTAAGAAAGAAATTATTATTGCTTTTGGGGTTGCATCCCTGATCATTACTTCATTCATCTATTTTCAGCGTACCACATCTTTTCACTTCACTGATGAATTCAATAGCTTCACACGCGCTTATTTTATGCTTAAAGGAAAAGCATTATACAGCCAGATCTTTTCTCATCATCAACCAATGATGGTATATTTGAGTGTGCTAGTGCAAAAAATAATGCAACCAACAACATTATATGAGCTGATTGTTTACCATCGGTTATTTGTCATTTTCTTTTCATTCCTTATGGGCATTTTTCTTCTTTTGCGATTTCGCACCGTTGCTCTTATCTTTATCCTGCTCTTTGAAACCACCAAATACTACTTATTCGGAAATTTATTCCTGGCAGAAGCCTTTGTGGTATACCCTCTTTTCTATTTTTTGGGACTAAGCTGGGAAAAAATATCAGGAAAACAAATCATAGGATTTGATTACTTGATTGCAGGAGTTGCTCTTTGGATGATTCTTCTTACAAGGCTTCCCTATGCACCCGCAGGATTACTATTATTTGCCTACCTCTTCCTAGATAAAAAAAACTATAAAGAAAAAATACTTTCTATAGGAATTGCGATATCACTTTCACTTCTTACTATTCCTATAGAATCTTTTCGTGAATACTTTTTTGCTATATTTACGCTTAATACGGACCACTATATTGGTAATGAGATGAGCAAAAGAGGATCAGAAGGAATAGGAATCTTAAAAATATTCTTTTATCCTCTACTTACCTTATTTTATGGAGACTGGACTATTTTAAGAACAGCTGTTGTAACACTTAGCTCCTTTTTCATAGCCTTTTCTGTCTATTCCATGGCAAAACTACACGAATACAAAAAACCACTTTTTGCCAGTATTATTTTGGGAACTTTGGCTATCCGCTATACTGTCCCTGGAAAGGAGTTTTATGAGGCCTTCTATATGCTTCCCTGGTATGCAGTACTTATCAGTATTCTTGCATTTTTTCTTTCTGATTTTTATAGAAAAGGACAGCTACCTATCCTCAAAATTTCTCTTCCCATACTAACAATTATCTGGATAGGTATTCTTTTTCATCCTCACTCATATCTTTTAGAAAGACCTAATAAAACAGAACTCTTTCACCAAAACTACGGCCAATATTATATTGCAGGAGAAGTGATCAAAACACTGGCTCAACCAGATAGCACTCTTTTTGTAGATTACTGGGACACATTGGTATATTGGCAATCAGGACTTGACTCTGCCTATCATTACTCCATGTTCTGGCCAGTAATGGAAAACATTCCCCGCTATGCTCAAAAAAGAACAGAAATGTTTGAAAAATATCCTCCCGACTTCTACTACACCTACTGTAGCAACAAACAAGAAAAATCTCCTTACTTGAATCCTGGTCAGACAAGCCTATACCAACAACTAAGAAACAGTGAGGGTAGACTTACGTGTATATATATAAAAAAGAATATCTACTCTCAAATTTCAGAAGAACAATGGGAGAGCATTAAAGGATTAGGGTATCAGAAATAGAGAGAATATAAATAACTCTTTATTGCATATGCTTATAGTATAACGTATCATTAAGTGTACTGTAGTATGCTATGAAAAAGTTATTACCGCTTTTGAAGAAGATCCCCATGGGTTTGTTTGCCATCATTTTAGTCTCCCTGTTATTTCGTTTATTGTTTCTCGATAGAATTCCAACTGGCATAAATAACGATGAGCTAAGTTTTATCATACATGCAAAAGCAGTGTTTCTTACAGGAAAAGATATAAGTGGAATTTGGTCACCCTTTTCTCTATCTCCAGTTACTGGAGAATCTCCAAAATCTGAAATACCGTACCTCATTATGGCTCCTTTTATTGGACTTCTGCCATTCTCTCTTCTTCTATCAAAACTTCCTTACGTCTTAATAAGCACATTGCTTGTAGTTCTTCTATACCTTATCACCTCAAAGATTATCAATCGACAAGCAGCTTTTTTTGTTGGTCTGGTTGGAGCACTTAATCCTTGGAGCATCTTTTTTGGAAGAACAGCTTATGAGGCGCCTTTAGCAATCTTCTTTTACTTACTTGCTTTTTATATCCTCATAATTGCAAGAAGCTGGAAAATACTCTTTGCTTTTATTCCTCTTTTTATTGGGTTTTATTCTTATATGGGAACAAAAATCATTTTTATTCCTTATGTCTTTTTTATTATTTTTTATGCTTGGTATGTTCTTAATCAAAAGAAGTATCTAAAACAGTATGCGCTGCTATTTCTTGTTTGCCTATCTCTTTTCACTTACTTTCTTTTTTCAGTTCAGCATCAATCAACAAAAGCCAGATTATCAGAACTTTCTACACCCACTAACCCAGCATATGCTACGCTTGTAAACGAAGAAAGAAGACTGTCAATCCAAACACCACTTACTAATCTTTTTTCCAATAAATTTGTTGCTTTTGGTAAAGACTCTATAGATAAATACCTAAGAGTTTTCTCAACACAATTCCTTTTCTCTGACGGAGTAGACAGATCTTCCTTCTCGCTCTGGTACCACGGTTACTTTTATTACCTTGACTTTTTCTTTATCCTTATTGGGTTTTGCATTTTATTTGCAAAAAAAAGGCCTTTGTGGCTTCTATTTTCAGGTCTCATTCTTATTGCCCCACTGCCATCGGTCGCGAGCAATATGGAAAATGGGTTTGCTGCACTGAGATCTTCTCTCCTTTATCCACTACTCATGATTCTTATTGGGTTAGGTATATGGCACGTTTTATATCTAAGTAAAAGAAAATGGTACATTATAACCATTTCTTCTTTGCTCATCTTCTTGTACACTCTTCAAGTCCTCAATTTTGTAAATGTCTATTTTCTCAGATACCCGCTATATAATTCCGAAGCATATCGTTTCAGTTTGCGCATTGTCTCCAAATACACTCAATTTGCTGCCGAAAATAATAAGAAGGTAGTTGTTATCTCCGACACTCCTAAGGGTAATTTTTATCACTACCTATTTGACACAAATATATACGATAAGAATACAGCTGAAAAAGTCAAGAAGTTGATTCAACAGAATACATACGAATATAATAATGTTAAGTTCATTCAGTGTCCGAATACATTAAACCTCCCAGCCGACGCTATCATAATCAATGATACAAGTAAAAAATGTAGAAACTATAACCCTGAAGCTTTTGAATATTATTTAACTATCCCAAGATTATCAGATGGAGGAGCACTATTTCGAATAGTAAATGATACAGTATGCAACAAATATACACTGGGGCGTTTTCCTCATAACATTTCCTTTTCTGATTTTGCTATTGAGAATCTTTCTGAAAAGCGCTTCTGCGAAAAGTTCATTACGGACATACGTTAGAACTTCATCCTATCCTTTATATCTGGACATTTCCTAAGGCTTCCAGCCTTCATAGGCGTAGTAGTTACCGTCATACTCTACACATACGTATGGAGTATCATCACGCATGTTTGCAGCATGTCCGGGAGAGTTAATCCAGAGATCTACCACTTCTTTATAGTTTGAAGTCATAGCTAGATTCTCTGTAATCCGTGAATAACCAGAATATGGAAGCGTCCCAGAGTTAATTCTATCTTGAAAACCCTTATGACTAAAATCCCGAGTAATTTCGGCTGCACGTACTTTTGCAAACGAACATGTTACATCGTTTGTGGTAACTGATGAAAGTCCTTGAGAGGCACGATACTTATTAATGGCATCCATAATGTAGGCTTTCTTTTCATCCGTAATAGGAGCAGGAGCAGGCGTCTTTTCAGGTGTCGGAGTAACGGGTGGTGTTGTTGGTGTTGGAACAGTAGTCTTAGGTGTTGGAGTAGGTTTCGTAACCTTCTTTTTATGATCTGGACCAAGTTTTATATGAATACTTTGACGATACGTTATCTTCTCAACTTTTGAAATTTTTTTCACTCGCTCTTTTTTATGATGAGCAAGTAATTGCTGCGGTAACAAAAGAGAGATAACTAGGGCAATGATTAGGATGGGCAGTATCTTTATCATTTGGCCATTAGAATATACTATGACCTTTTAGATGTCAACCCTTTAAGCAACCTATAGCATTTATCTTACAAAAAAATATTGTAATATTAGGAAAATTTGAAATCTTTTTTCACTCTTTCAATTAACAAAAATAGACATATATAATTTTTGCAAAAAGCAAGCAAAGTGGTCTAGAAAATGCTCTTTAAAAAAGATATAGTGTATCTATGCAAGAGTTCTCCACTCCTATGATGAAACAATACCAAGCAATTAAGAAGCAGTATATGGATTGTCTTCTTTTCTTTCGCATGGGAGATTTTTATGAACTTTTTCTAGAAGATGCCCATATCGGAGCACGTGTTCTTTCAATTACGCTTACCAGCAAACCGGTGGGCAAGAACAAGCGTATCCCTATGGCAGGTGTCCCTTATCATGCGGTAGATGTGTATCTAACAAAACTCGTGAAAGCAGGATACAAAGTAGCTATTTGTGAGCAAGTATCAGAACCGAATAAATATGGTATTGTTGACCGTGAAGTAGTACGTATTGTAACACCCGGAACAGTTCTAGATGAGAATGCTCTAGAAAAGAAAGAAAATAACTACATTATCAGTCTTGATACCCAAGCTGATATCCTTGCTCTTTCGTTTGCTGATATCTCAACCGGTCATTTTGGCACCTATGAAATAGTATATGAAGATCTTTTCCAAACACTCAAAGATGAACTGACAAAATTAACTCCCTCTGAGTGTATTCTCCCTCCTAGATTGTATGAGGATCCTGCATTTTTAAAAATGCTTACTAGTGAAAAGAATTTAAATATCTTTCCCTTTTCAGACTGGTCACTCTACGCAGATGAAGCACCGACATTCCTCAAAAAACACTTTCAGATCGCAACTTTGGCTTCCTTTGGTTTACAAGACTCTTCCCTTTCCTGCCAAACTGCTGCAGCATTATTAGGGTATCTGAAACACACTCAAAAAAATACTGTTTCTCATATTAAAAAAATTGCTAACTTAACAGAGAAAGAACATATGGTACTTGACCGTTCTTCTATGGTAAATCTGGAATTATTCTCAACTATCCGAGAACATAATCCAAAAGGATCCCTTCTGTATGTTCTGGACAATACCCTCACTCCTATGGGAGGACGTATGTTAAAAGCATGGATGAAAAAACCGTTAATAAAAAAAGAAGATATCACAGCTCGGCTTGACGCTGTCGAATATTTTTACAAGCACAACGACTTACAAAAAGAGGTTGCAACCCTGCTCAAACAAATTCCTGATATAGAACGTACTCTTTCACGTCTATCAGTCCAAGTGGGCAATGCCCGAGATGTTATTAACCTCAAGCAAGCATTATCTATCATCCTAACACTTAAAAAAACACTACCTGCAACTGCAGATCCTCTGTTAAAGGAAATAGCCCGCAACCTTTCATCAGATTTAGCAAAACCCATTCACCTGATAGAGACTACTATCCAGGATGACCCACCTATAGATCTTAAGATTGGAAAGCTTATCAAGGATGGAATACATAAAGAATTAGACAGTTTACGCTCTGTGGTACAAGGAAGTCGTGATTGGATCTTAGAACTTGAAAAGTCAGAGCGCGAAAAAACAGGCATTTCCTCTCTTAAAGTACGCTTTAATAAAGTCTTCGGATTTTATATTGAAATTAGTAAATCTAACTTATCTCTAGTACCAAAAGAATATATGAGAAAACAAACCCTTGTAAATGGAGAACGTTTTATCACTGAAGAATTGAAAAAACATGAAGAAATCATTCTCACTGCTGAGGAGAAAATAAAACATCTTGAATATAACCTTTTTATGGAAACACTTGCTCAAATTCTTGAATATACAGAAATAATCCAAAAAGCAGCAGAAAATGTTGCAGTCCTTGATTGTTTGGTAAACTTTGCACAAATTGCTCAAAAGAATGATTACATCAGACCTAAGATAATTTATTCCGGCGAAATTCGTATCACGCAAGGTCGTCATCCAGTAGTAGAACGACTTTTGTCAGAGCACCAATTTGTGCCTAATGACACCTGTCTTGATAATATCTCCCAGCCTCTTCTACTCATTACCGGTCCTAATATGGCGGGAAAATCAGTCTACCTTCGCCAGACTGCTCTTATCGTTTTGATGGCCCAAATTGGTTGTTTTGTCCCCGCAAAAAAGGCACACATCAGTGTTATTGATAGAATTTTTGTTAGATCCGGTGCCTCAGATGTTATTACCTCCGGCCTTTCTACTTTTATGGTAGAAATGGTTGAGACCGCTCATATTTTGCATCATGCAACCAAAAATAGTCTTATCATCATGGATGAAATTGGACGAGGTACGAGCACCTATGATGGCATTTCTATTGCTTGGGCAGTAGCAGAGCATATTGTAACGCATTACAAAACACCTCCTAAAACATTATTTGCTACTCATTACCACGAACTGCAAGCTCTGGAAGAACAGTATCCTAATAAAATTCGCAATTACCATATGGCAGTTGCAGATGATAAGGGAAGTCCTGTCTTTTTACATACTATTTTGCCAGAAGGTGCTTCTCACTCTTTTGGAGTAGCTGTAGCCAAACTTGCAGGAGTACCTGAGGAAGTTATTCAAAAAGCAGAAAAAATGCTTCATACGCTTGAGAAAAGAACAAGTAAGATACCAGTCGCAAAAGAGGAACAGCCATCATATACACCACCTCCCTCTACTTACCTAATAGAGCATCTTTTGCACAAAGAACTTGAGAAAATTGATATTTCAAATATCACTCCTTTGGAAGCACTCAATATCTTGGCAGAAATAAAAAACAAGACAAAACTACTTACTGATACTAAAGAATCTCTTCAAGCAGACTAATACTTGTTTGTTATAATCTTTTCTATGGTACGACACATTATTTTTGATTTTGGTGGCGTAATCTTACGGTTTGATTTAAAAAAAGACGGGATTCCAGGAGACCTTGCCCATATTTTTAATATATCGCTTGATAAAGCTACAACAATTTGGCGAAAACATAGAGATCCACTTATCAGAGGAGAGGAAACACCCTTGGAATTTCTCCATAAAATGAATACCTTACTTACTACTGAAAAAGATATCACAGAAGCACATGCTATCTGGCAGCAAAGGTATCGTAAAACAAAAGAGGAAATTAACTGGGAGGTCGTCAAATTGATTGAACAATTAAAAGAACAATGTCATATCCACTTACTCTCAGATACTATTGGACTCAAAACAGATGACGAGGTATGGATGCATGAAATTGATCAGCACTTTAAAAATACCTACCGTTCACATGAAATAGGACGTAAAAAACCAGATAAAGAAACCTTTTTGTATGTATTAGAAAAAATAAAAGCAAAGGCTGAGGAGTGTATATTTATTGATGATGCAATAGAAAACGTAGCTGCTGCACGCTCTCTTGGTTTACATGCTATCCAGTATGATACTTTTGAAAATTTAGTCAAAGCACTTAAAAAGCTTGGTATTAAATACAAAGAATAAAATCCCCATGAAAAAAATTATTACACTTCCAGAACATATTATCTCTCGCATTGCTGCAGGTGAAGTTATAGAAAGACCAGCCTATGCAGTCAAAGAATTGATTGAAAACGCAATTGATGCTGGCGCTGACTCAATTACTATTCACATAGAAGATTCAGGTCTTAAAAAAATTACTGTGTCTGACAACGGCGAAGGGATGTCAAAAGATGATATACAAGAATCTTTTAAGCCTCATACCACTAGTAAAGTTATCGATGAAACACTCGTAGGTATCAAAACATTAGGATTCCGGGGAGAGGCACTTTCATCTATTGCCTCCATCTCCCAGATGACTATACAAAGTAGAACTGCTGATAATCCTTCTGGTGTACAACTAACCTTAAAAGGAGCAGCAATAGAACACATAGGACCTATCGGCATGCCCCCTGGCACCACTATTACGGTACAAAATCTATTTCATACCGTTCCTGCTAGAAAAAAGTTTTTAAAAACAGCTCGTACAGAATTCCGCCATATTCTAGATCTCATTTCTTCCTACACTCTTGCCTACCCCAACATTAAATTCTTGCTTACCCATAACAAACGTACTGTTTTAGACGTTTCCAAAAACCAAAGTAGAGAACAAAGAATTGAAAAAGTGCTGGGTCCATCATTTGCCTCCCACCTTTTACCTATTGCTTCTACTTCATCCTATGTGCAGATTGAAGGATTCATAGCCCATCCTCAGCTTACTACCCGTACCCAAAGCAAGCAGTATATATTTATAAATAACAGATTCGTTACTGATAGATTGATTACTACTGCCGTAAAAGAAGCCTATGGCAACTTACTAGAAAACACGCAGTTTCCTGTTTTTATGTTATTTTTGCAGCTTCCTCATGAGTCAGTAGATGTCAATGTCCATCCCAGAAAAGAACAAGTTAGTTTTGTCAATCACACTATGGTTTTTGACACAGTCAAAGAAGCAGTTGCCAAGACCTTAGCCAATAACAACCTTACTTTTTATAACGCTAGCTTTAATGCCTATTCTCCAAGAGCTGGTACTACTTCCTCTTATGCTGCCAAGGCACTGAAACACGAAGTAACCCCATGGACTGTTAAAGATGATTTAAGAATCTTAAAAACAGCAGATATTCAGCAACTGCATAATACGTATTTGTTAGTACAGACACAACAAGGAATACTGCTTATTGATCAACATGCTGCTCACGAAAGAATTCTGTATCAACAATTTAAAGATGCATTTGTAAAAAAAAGAAAAAAACAAGAGCAAGTAATTCTTCCCTCTGCTCTGTATATTGACCTCTCTCTATCAGAAGCAGAAGTACTTGAAGAGTACCAAGAGACGCTCTCTTCCTTTGGATTTGTTTTGGAACACTTTAAAGATACCACCTATGCCATAACTGCTGTACCTGCTCTTTTCCAAGACCGAGATTTGAAAACGCTTATTACTGAAATGCTTGAAGAATTAGCAACAGGCAAACATATTGCAGATATTGATCATTTCTCAGACCTTATGATCTCATTTCTTGCTTGTCGTGCTGCTATAAAAGCAGGTGATACCTTAACCCGAGATGAGGCAAAAAAGCTTATTGAAAAATTACAAGAGACAGAGCAGAATGCTACCTGTCCCCATGGTAGACCAACACAAATTGAAATGGGAGTTGATTCCTTACATAAAATGTTTAAGAGAAAATGAATATGGAGTATGTTGTATGTAGTATTTAGTATATAGAGAATCTTAAAACTAAAATCTCAAATCTTAAAACTTTCATACACTAATTTTTAATTTTAAACTTAGAATTTTAATTCAATTACAAATTTTAAATGTCTTAATTCTTGAACCTTAAATCTTGAATCTAATTCTACTTGTCATTCCAAACTTGATTTGGAATCCATGTGTTATTTGTATGGATCCTGAATCAAGTTCAGGATGACATATTATACAGGCCTCTTGCTCCAGAAACTTTTTATTTTTAACCTGTACTTTTGAATTTTAACTTTCCCTTTATTTTGAATCCTGACTTATGAATCTTATATTCCATACTTAATACATACTTCTTAATACTTAATACTTTTTTCAAACTCGTTAACTAACTCTCCTCTATCCGCTATAATACAACGTATGCGAAACATAAAATTGAAAAAAGTAGATATCGAGCAAAATACGTATATGTATGATAAGTACCAGAGGTTATATCAGATGGAAGATGGTTGGCACTCTGGTAATAAACTACGCAATTTCAAAGAAATGGCGGCCATTGCAGAATTTACCGGTGTTCCTTTAAGTGGCACCAGTTGTCTTGATGTCGGCTGTGGTAGTGGTGACTTATCTCTTTTCTTACGAAAAAGAGGAGTAAAAGAGTACCTGGGTATTGATATCTATGAGAAAGCAATTCAAAAAGCCCGGGAAAAATATCCTCGGGAGACATTTATACTAGATGATTTTCTTGCTGTCTCCCTAAGAAAAAAATTTCACTATGTTTTTTGCTCTGGTTCACTTACTGTAAAACTACCAACAATGGACAACTATACCTTTCTTGAGGCAGCAGTTGCTAAGATGTGGAAATTAGCAAAAGTAGGTGTTGTTTTTAATGTATTGACTGATGAGGAACCTGAGCAAGAAAGAGAACTATTTTTTTATGATCCTTCTAAAGTAGAGAATGTATGCAAACATATTATTGGAGATAATCAACTGATAATTGAGAACACACCCAACGTTGCTCAAATTCAAGTGTATCTATATCGTAATGATATCCAACAGATAGCATAACGTTAACTTACTAACTGCTGTAAATCCTGTGTCGTAACAACAAATCCAGCAATAGGCAAATCTTTAAACGCTTCTTTTTTATTCATACCATTAAGAAAAATAAAACACTGCATTTTTGCTTGTATAGCAGCTAAAGCTCCCACAAAAGAGTCCTCTACTACCCGACACATATGAGGGTTTACTCCTAAAGACTCTGCTGTTTTTAGATATATTTCAGGTTGAGGCTTGCGATAAGCCACATCATCGGCAGACAAGATAGATGCAAAACTATGGGAAATACCAAGATGTTCTATAATCTCTCTCACCTTTTCAGACGTCCCCATTGAAGCAAGCGCCAGTGGTACTGACCCACTATACCCTTTTATAAAACGTACTGTTTCTTCAATAGGAGTGATAAAGGATAAAATATGTGCTTTATATGTTTTCTCATAATCACTGATAATCGTCTCTATCTTTCCTTTTTCTACTTCATGCAGAACTTTTTGGAAAAAATCATACGTATTTACTCCTACCATTTCGTGAATAGCTGAGTCTTTAAGCTGTATGTTGTATTTTAAACACAAATTTTGCAGAACTTTGAAGCGGGTCTCCTCACTATGTACTACAACACCATCAAGATCAAAAATAAGTGCCTCCGCCATACCATGTACGATTATAGCAAAAGAAAATGGGAGTATGATATAATACAAGCAGTGAGGGAGGTACGCCCAGTTTCTTAGGTTCTTAATAGTTTGTATTAATGCTCCACAGAAGTCGTACCACTTCATGAATCTTGAAAGAAAGGAGGAGCATAACACAATGGCAAAAAAACTTTTTGTAGGAAATCTTTCCTGGAATGTCCGGGAAGACGCACTGAATGAATTTTTCTCCCAAGTTGGTAATGTTGCATCAGCACAAGTATTAACTGACAGAGAAACCGGTAGATCACGAGGTTTTGGTTTCGTTGAAATGAGTACTGACGAAGAAGCTCAGCGAGCAATGCAAGAGCTTAATGGTAAAGAATTAGATGGTCGAGAAATCGTAGTTAATGAGGCACGAGAAAGAGAAGAAAGAGGACCAAGACCAAACTTTGGTGGTGGCCGAGGTGGTTTCCAAAGAGACCACAGAGGCGGAAGAAGAAGCTAAAAAGCATTATTCTTCAAACACCAATCAGAACCAGAATCCCGTGTCTTATTGTAATGACCACAATGGATGAATCATTACAATATGAAATTCATTCCTTGCTTATAATAAGACACTGGGAGGATAGATGTTGATAAGTTAAAAAGTTTGTAAAGCACCCTCTTCAAAAATCTCCCTCTAAAATGCTAAGTATTAAATCCTAAAGGCAAATTCTAAACTCTAAATTCGAGATTCTAAATTGTATCGTCATCGCGAAGGAACGATAAGTTCCTGTGGCGATCTCTGTTTGATAAGGGGATTGCTTCACTTACACTCGCAATGATGTTTCTCTTTACTGTTCTCTGCTTTCTGTCTTCTTTTTATTCTTGAATCTTGAATCATAAATCATGAATCTTTCTCCTTGCTTTATAGACTTTACCCCGATCAAATCGGGGTTTACGAACTTTATAACTTTATAAACTCGGTAACTCGCAACCCTTTAACTTATTATTCTCTTACCAACATATCCAGCTAACCCAACCAATGCAGAAATTGAAAGAATATCTGCAAATAATCTCAAAGGTGTTTCCTCAAAAGTAAGCACTACATTCTTTTCACCTGCATCAAGAGAAAGTTGCATCAGCCCCTTTTCATTCCTTTCTATCTGCCTCTCTTTTCCGTCAACAAAAGCCTTCCAACCAGGCCAGTAAATAGTATTGATTTGGACTATAGTTGGAGCAGTAGCATTCATAGAAAACACAACCTGTTTATTAGTAGAAGAAATACCCACTACTTCACCCTCTCCTTTAATGATTTCAACTTTTCTCTCAGGCCTTTGCGTTACTTTATCCTTTACCCACAACGGCATATATTCATCCTGTACGGTGGTAGTTGCATCATTAGTAACATAATACCCCTCATCTTTTTGGGTGTATTCTTTTGGGATAAGAAATGGAGATGCATTTATAATCAAAAGTATCCCTAATAAAACAAGCAAAAGAACATACGTCTTTGCACTTTCACGAATCCTATACAGCAGAAAAGCAGTCAAAAAAGCAATACTAGGCAGCAAGACTGAAAGAACACGAAAAGGAAATTGAATAAATGAAGAAGGGATTACTTGCCAAACAAACGTACTTATGGAGCTTGCAAGAAAGACACTGATGCCTACAAGGATTAGAAAAAGAAGTACTATTCGTTTGTATTCCTCCTTTTTCATATTTCGCAAATAAAAAACAGCAGATACAAGCAAAATAAAGAAAGATACCAATCCTATTACTTCAAAAGATGCAAAGTATTGTAAAGGATCTGCTATGACTGTTTTGGAAAATTGAGTATTAGAAAGCTCGAGTAACGCAGGAATAGTAAAAAAGGATGAAAGCAGCCCACCTAAGAAAAAGCTAATAAGCAAATCTTTTTTCAAAAATACCTTTCTTAGTAAGGCATAGAGAAATAACAACGGAACAAAAAGTAAAGCAAGCGTATTATGAGAAATAAGCAGCAAAAAGATGCCTAAACTTACAAAAAATACACTCTTGCGCTCTATCATCCATAACACAAAAGGCACCCACAGAAGCGCAAATACTTCACCTACTGATCCTCTCGTATAGACATCATACAGATGATAAGGCAAATATACATAAAAAAGTGCTCCTACAACAGCAGGAATTTTCGGAAAAAGTCGCACAAGCCAGAGAAAGCTAAAAACAGCAGAACCTACTAAAGAAAGAGCCAGAACCATTTTCATACTATCTACAAAGTCAAATCCAATCACCTTAAAAGGCACTGCAAAATACATAAAGCCCGGATACAAAAATGTAGCCACTGGATACCCGTAATCAAAATTAAGCCTATGTAAAAAACGTACTGGGAACTGCCCGTCTCGCAAGGCTTGGTAAAAGGCTGAAAAACGAATGATCATCCAATCACCATCATCAGTTACAAAAAAACCAGGATGCGTAAGAGCGTAAAGTGCTGGAAGAGAAAGAAGGATAACAACAAAAATCCAAAAAAATGTGCGATGTGTAATGCGCTCCAACATAGGTAAATTACTACTTCTCGCCTACTATTTTGTAAATGCGCAAATAGTAGTCACTTTCACCCTGTTGATACTCTTTCACAAGAGACACGGGCCAATCTTTTGGTGGTACACCAGGTTCAGGACAGTCTTTGCACGGCTGATAAAAAAGGGTGTAAGTTGGCATCTGCTGGCTTGCCTCCTGTATGTCTTGAGGCAGATTTTCTGATATTGGCCAATACCCTTGAATCTTTACATTAGGATTATTTACTAGATATATTTCAAGTGCATACGGCATGAGACCAAATGTTCCTTGGGTTGCTATAAATATCTTTTTATCTTTGGCTTCTTTTTCAAAAAATGCAACTGCTTCTTTGACTCCATTTCCTGCTGACCAGTTATTCACATACTGACCTTGATCAGCATCAGCTATAGGAGCTTTTGAAATATCAGTAATAACCAAAAATGAAGAGTAAATCATCATACTTAAAAAGATAAGTACTACCCCTACTTGCAAGACAGGCTTTTTTACCAAAGAGATAAGATAATCAAGTGAGTAAGCAGCAAGTACTAAAAGTGGCATTGTCATAAAGAAAATATAGCGAGGGTATAACACTCTCCCAAACAATGCCAGAGCTATAAAAGGAGCTGAAAACCAAACCAGTAAAAAGATTTTCTCTCTCCACTCTTTTTTATATTGAAAAATAAAAGACCCCAAAATAAGCAAAAGAACAGGGGGAGTAATATATGAAAGAAACCATCCTGAAAGGCCTCTTAGATTTCCCCAGAAAAAGGTAAAGGGATGCTGTATCCATTCAGAAAATGGATAAATAAAGACTGCATTTTTTTCCTCAATAATATGAAAAAATGGAGAAAGACGCAAAATTGAATAATAGGCGTAAGCAAGTATTGAGGCAACTGCTGCTAAAGCCATCCACTTTACTAATTTTTTTGTTCTTTCTTTTTGTTTGAAATCAAAAAGAAAAAGGGAAAATGGCAGTAAATAAATAGCAAAAAAAGCACTTGATTTATTTAGTAGTCCTGCACCTATAACCAAAGCCAAAATTAAGGCAATATCCAAACGCAGCTTTCGCACCAACAATACTTCAAGATACAATGCCCAAACCATAGATAAAGCAACTAAGGAGTCATATAAGGCCATCCTATCATTGATTAAGGCAAAAGGATATATCAAATACAAAAGACTTGCGATAATTCCCACTTTTCTATTTTTAAAGACTTCAGAAGCCAAGAAGTAGAGGCCGATCATTGTCCCAAATCCAGCCAAAACTGAGGCCATTCTTCCAGCAAACAGTGGATCTTCAAATACTTTAAGGGTAAACATGGATAGCCAGATAAAAAGAGGTTGTTTGCCATCTGTTAGAGAGATGAAACGCCAGGAAGCATCTTGTCCTGCAATTTGTGCCCATCTGATGTAAATTGCCTCATCAGTAAAAATTGGGAGAGCAAGAATATTATAAATTCGGGTAAAAAAATAAATACCTGATAAAAGTACTGCAGCAATGAGCCAGGGAAGATACTTTTTGATAAAAGCCATACAGCACGATTATACATAAAGGAGAAAAATAAAAGCAATGAGCGTAAAAAAAAGAAGACAAAACTAGACGAAAACTATTATCTTCGGGAAGACTTTTTGAAAGCTGCCGGAGAAAAAATCTTTTTCCTAAAAGAAACAATAATAGTTATCAGAATACTTCCAATAACTGCATACAAAGTCATCATATCCAACACCTGGGGTACTGGATCATCCCAATTGCCTAAATACAAATAAGGAGCATACATAAAAAGTGCAACAAAAGAGACAATCATACTTGGAATAAAAACATAAAAGCGGGCAGATAATAACGCAGCAAATGGTAAGACATATAATAGATACCACGGCTGAAAATTAGTCCTTAAAGAAGCTGCAACAACTGCCAGAAGCATGGCTGTGATCTGAAATAAAATAACTGCGTCCCACATTACTTTTTTATTGCGAATCTGCATCATAATAGCCAAAATAAATGAGGGAAGCAAAAAGGCTGTCGCAAATTTAGTCCCAATTGAGACTACCAAAGAAAGTGCCGCTGATAGTTGTTTTTTTTGTATAAAAAAGTAAAAAGCAGCCAGAGCAAACGCCATCATCACAATATCATTATGTCCTGAAACAAGCACCTCTATTACCACTAATGGGTTTAAAGCAAAAAAAACAAGCGCAAACAATGGATTTACACTTTTTATTTTCCCCGCAATTTTTTCTATAAAATACAAAGACCCTAAAAATCCAGCTGTCATCAGTAATTTAAATAAGTAAAAAGTAATAATAAAAATGTTGCTCCCGATAAATGAAAGGGGAACAGTCAAAACCAACCAAAAAGGACCATACGGATACGTTCTATGCGTCCAATGCATAAAAGAAAGCATGGGATCAGTAGGATAATCCAAAGCTCTTTGTATATATGGATTTTGGTGGTAATAGGTAATAATTTTTGCATCAAAAATATAATTGAAAATATCATGGGAAAAAGCATTATAAGAGGTGAAAAGAACTGCTGTAACAACGCCAATGATTGCCCACACTTGTCTTCTTGTTATGAGTCCTTTATGAACTAAAAGAAGTGTCAGACCGTATTGGATAATCCACAAAGCAGCAATGGCTGAGAAAATATACGTAGAAGTATCTCTTTTGAAATAGCCGATGTACTGAAAACTTTTTTGGATGTCCTGCCATATAGAAGCACTGGAAAACGTTAAGGATAAATCAATTTGAGTAAATGAATACAGAAATAGGGCAAAAGCAACGAGTGTCCACCCTACAAAAAGTAACCGTAAAGACATAAAATTTACTTATAAATACCTTTTATTATATTTTTGCGTATGCTTAACATATCTAATACCCCTTGGATAGAATCATTTAGGGGATTTACTCTTCTCGTCTCAACATAGAGCCAGTAAACAGGCACTTCTTTTATTTTGTATCCTTTCTTAATTGCCAAATACAACAATTCCACATCAAATCCTGCCGTAACTGCTGAGCCTTTAATTTCTTTAAATCCGTGATGTATCTTTTTAATTTGTGAGAAAATATCTTTTGCTGCTTCTTTTGTGAATATCTTAAAACCACATTGAGTATCTTTGATAAGGGGAAGTCCTACAATAAGTGAGCGAAGAACTATAGCACCCTTTGACATAACACGCCGTGAAAGTGGAGCTCCTTTTCTTCTATTGCGAGACCCTATGACTACATCAAAACCGTCTTTGATAAAAGGCAGAACTTTCTCAATTTCCTCAATAGGCGTTGCCTGATCCATATCAGTAAAAAGGATATAATCACCCTTGCCTGCTAACATCCCAGCTGTTACAGCGCCAGCTTTACCAGTATGACCATTTTTTATGAGCCTGAATTTTTTATTCTGCTTTACAAAGTTTTCTACAAATTCCCGGCTCCCGTCATTTGAGCCATCATCTACCACAATAACCTCATACTCATATTTCTGCTTTTCAAGGTAACTTTTAACTTTTTCAAGCGTTCCTTTCTGCAGATTTGCCATTTCATTATAAGAGGGAATAACAACAGAGATGCTTTTTTTATTGATAGCAGCAGCCATAAAAAGTATTATACCAATCTTTGGGCATTTTAACACAATTTAAAAATCAATTATTTTTAGTTGAGTTTGGGGTTATTTTACGGTAAAATATGGAAACGCTACGACGGCCCCATCGTTCCCGACTCTCGATGAAATCGAAGTCGAGGATCCACGATTTTCGGCAATTGCCGAAAATCGGGACTAGTGGCATATTGATTGTTAATAACGTATACTATTGAGTAAATATAAATGTACTACCTGTACATCTTACGATCAGAGACAACGAATCAATACTATGTCGGTAGTACTGGGGATATTAGCAAGCGAGTCAAAGAACATAATACAGGGAAAAGTGTTTATACGAAAAATAAAGGTCCTTGGACTTTAATGTATCAAGAAACATATAATACGTTAGGAGAAGCAAGAAGAAGAGAAAAACAAATTAAGGCTTGGAAAAAACGAGCCGCAATTGAAAGATTAATAACAAAATCAGGCCCCATCGTCTAGTGGCCTAGGACACCGGGTTCTCATCCCGGCAACAGGGGTTCGACTCCCCTTGGGGTCACCATTTACTTTTTCTCACCCCGAACTTCTGGGTGTAAAGTTCCTGTAAAAGGTGCTGTGGTAGGTTCAGGTGAACATCTATTTTGTTTGGTAAATACTGTATTTCTTTCGTCTTTCTCCCTGCAATCTTGTCTTTTTTCGTCACTGGTCTGGAGTAAACTACAATCTGTCCAATTAGCTGGTGAATCAGAGAATATAACTCCTCACGGTCTTTTCTCAGTTCCTCTATCATTCCCTCATATTTCAGCGAGAATAGCTCAAAGCTCTTAAAATACCCCTCTGATACCCCTATCTGGCTTAAACGGTAGTCGATCTCATCTAAAGTCTGCTGGTATCGTATCTCATCCTCTGCTAGTTCATTCATCCTTTCTGTTAGCTGATCATCCGTGATATGGCCATCCTCGTGTTGTTTTCTTACCCGTATACGCCTAGCTGGTACTTTATTTAGTAAGTCCATAATCTTTTCTCTGCGTTTTTGCTGGAGTTTTTGGTCTTTTCTGGTTGAGGCAAGCTCCTGGTGATAACGGTAAACCGTGCCTGGATTTTGAATGAGATCAATGACAAACTCGGTTACATACGCTTCTATCTCATCTGCTGGAATAGGGAGTGTTGTGCAGATTTGACTATACTTTTTACGGTTTTTTCTGCCACACTTGTAGTAGTAGGATAGTTGGTCTTTATTTATGCGTTTTTTATCACCGATCCAACTGGTAAGATCCTCATTTTTACTGGGTAAATTGCCACACTGATCACAGTGAAGTAGGCCAGATAATAGATAAATATGCTCCTCTTTTTGCTTTACGTTGAGAGATATTCGTCTGGTGTAGTTTTCCATTTCCCTCTGAGCTAAGGAAAACACCTGCTTGGTGATAATTGGCGTATGTCTGCGGTCTGAGATTGTCCATTTTTCCTTGGGTAATTGCTTCCCATCCTTTGATTTGAGAACATAATAGACCCCGATGTAAATCTCATCAGTTAAGATTGATTTTACCGTGCCTGGCCTCCAAAAATGATCCTCGTTGGTTTTGTTACTTTTAGTACCTGAGTGTTTCTTATGGATTATAGCTGAGGCATTAGGTGAGGGTATTTCACTTTCAGTAAGGTAGTTGGCAATCTGCTGGGTGGTTTGTTTTTTGAATACAAACAAGTCGAAAATCTCCTTTACTACCTTAGCTTCAACATCAAACGGTTGTAAGTATTTGTTTTCATCCTTAATGTAGCCAAACTTAGCATTTGCTCCCATTACCACACCCTTGAGCATTGCCGTTTTTCTACCTCCCTCAGTTCTGGATTTAATGTTTTCTAGTTCCAGTTCGGAGATCACCCCTAGAATCCCTAGCATTGCTCTGCCAAAAGGGGTAGATGTATCTACTCCTTCTGTGGCTGATACAAACTCAATCCCTTCTTTGCCTAGGTGTGTCGTAATATCGAGTAGAAGCTTTAATCGCCTAGCGAATCGGTCAATCTTAAACACTGCTACCATATCAAATGGTTTTTTACCTTCTGGGGCATTAGCCAAATCCTCCATCATTCGGGCGTATGCTGGGCGTTCATCGGCTGGGATGGTTCCACTTACTCCATCGTCAACATAAATATACTGCTCTCCAGCTTTAACCATTGCTGGCTTGCCATCATCGAGCTTGCCACGGGTTAATACTAAGCTCTCCAGTGCCTCTAGTTGCACGTCAAGTCCGTGTTTTTCTACCTGATCCTCGGTAGATACTCTCAAGTAAAAAGCGACCCTCGTCTGTTTTTCTGGTTTTCCTATATTCATTCCTATTTCCTATGAACACACTAATAGTTCTGGGTAATGTATTCCTATTTATTCTAATACTTTTAATGCTGTTTGTGTCATAGGAAAAACGACTGAAGTCGCAACTTGATTCTATTTTTCTTGGTTGAACTCTGGATTGTTAAAGTACAAGCCTAAAAACGAAAAATGCGACCTGGAGCTGGACACATTTATCCGAACTCGGTCGCATTGTATTGCTTCATTCAGTATATCAAGTTCTGGCTATACCTGCAATTGTTTACCAATCCTGAATAGTCACTTTTTTGCCTGCTACAACTCCTAACTCTGCACCATATTTCCCTATGATGTTTATAAGTGTTTCCTGGTATGATTTTGCGTTGATGATGTCATCGACTGACTGATTATCTTGTTGATGATTTGTAAGCTCATCTGTTTCGAGTGATATATTTAGCTTCTGAATCAAATCCATTGACAGTTTAACGGCCTCCAAATACTGTTTGCTGAGCTTGGTACTGTTTTCCTCTTTTGAAAGCGATTTGATCCACTGCTTGCGGATGGTAGGTAGATCAAAGGCCAGGTAGCGTTTGAGGTGTTCTACGGCAACATTTTTGATGTTTATACGATCCAAACTTTCCTCTGGTTTCTCGGACTGTAAAAACTTGCGCTTGTAGTTGTAGAGTGCTGATTGTGAAGGTAGATTAAGCTTGGGGAACTTCTCGGATAACAAGTCAATCACACTGGCAGGTGATTCACCTACCAAGAGGAGTGAATCAATCTTATCCCTGATAAAGTCAGGCAGAGCGTGAATACTAGTTTTGTAACCCAACTGCCTAATCTTGGCACCCTTGATAGGATCACCATTTTTATATCCTGATAACTGCGTGTTGTTTTTCATAGACCTGTAACTATTTTTTTATTATAGCCTTGTATTGAGTATTTGATGAACCTAATCCTAGAAACTCAACCAGAGCCTATAGTCTTGACTTTTGTGTGTATTTTTGCTATACTTCGTCCAGAGTTTAGTCAAGAAGTGAGCGCAATATGCTGCGCTTTATTTTTAGGCAAACACTCTCATCTCTTGCACATTTACAACTTGCGGATAGTCTATATTACCTCCTTTTATTCGAGTGGGTAGCACTCTGTGCATTTTGTGCCTAGAGTGCTGCTCATTCGAGTAGTCACGCACTGCGTGTGATTCCTATCTACGGAGGTTGTATAATGGCTATGCCACTAGAGGAAACTGTAATGCGAGAAATCGGTCTCGGCAATCATTACAACTGGTACAATGGAAGCGGCTCCTGCCGTTACATTCGCCAGAAGGCTGCAGACACGTTATCTGATGTCATTCAAAAACATCACGATAATGGAGAAGCGATTGCCCCCCCCGACACTGCCTTGATCCAAGTCTTGAAGCGGGTTGCTTCGGTCGGTGACGATTCAGACTATAGTCTGACCAAAACCTGGCAGGCTGCGTCCTATATCATCGCCGAGCACATCCATATGGCAAACTCGGATGAAGTACAGCGTCGTGAGAGCTACGAGCGACTCAAGGACTACATCGAACAGAACTATATCCCCAATCGTGGGATGCATCGCTTTTTCCACAAGTAAATACCACTAAACTCGTGAGAGGCTGCGAAAGCAGACGGCGACCCCGTTATCGGTCAAACCAGCCGTGCAGCAGTAGCTGGACGGTAACTTAGCGGACATCCGCAAGAAGCGACGAAAGTCGTGTGCAACAACAACCGTCTAATGACGAGTAAGTGAGAAGTTGTTGATTGTGTCAAAACAATCACAGCTGTGGACACAATCCACATCTCTCATTTTTCTCAGCAGTTCATTAGGCGGTTTTTTCTTGGTCTGAAACTCTCATTTTGGTATGAAGTCCGTGCAGGGCTTGTTGCTCTGTGCTAAGGCTAGATGAAAACTGTACCTCAAGCTTTTTAACTCCGGTTTTGTTAGTTGGGAAGCTGATAGGTTTGACTGGAAATACTATCTGTATCCCTGGCTCTTGTTCTATTACAAACTTTTCCCCACGCCTGATATGAGGCCACAATGCTTCTCTCATTACCGTTTCGATAGAAGGCAGTTGGTCTATTTCCTCCTGAGTTTTTACTTTGGGATATTTCTTGTACTCGCTTAATCCCTTGGGTGGTTTGTGAGATTTGTTTACCATTTAATCCTATTCTACGAAATATCTTGTCCAGATTATAGTGTGTGAACACCAGATTAAACTTATCCTGATACTCGATAGGGATTTGTTGTATACTATCCTTTAGTTCTGGGTGCTTAACAGTTTCCCACCGAGCTGAGCTCGGTGAATAGCAAGCTAAGCTTGCTCACCTCAACTTAATATCTCCTTCATAGCCAAAAGTACTAACTCACCATTTTTAAAAAATTTCATTATAATTAAGTTGTGTTCTACGTTTATATTCTCTTCTCTGAGAAAGATAAACAACTTTATACTGGTTTTACTGAAGACCTTCGTTCTCGTTTCAAAGCTCATGTTAGAGGTTTTGTTAAGGCCACAAAAAACAGACGTCCGTTAAAGTTAATTTACTATGAAGCATATCCTGAAGAGTCTGATGCTCGAAGAAGAGAAAAATATTTAAAAGGTGGAAATGGACGTGGAGAACTCAAGAAGCAATTGAAAACAATACTTGAAAAACTGCAGTACGTAGCTTTAGAGAGAGATAATAATTCTAAGGGGAACCCAGCTACTCGAAGTCGAGCTAAGCTCGGCGAAGTGTAGTCCTCTTGGGGTCACAGTCAGAAATGCATAAATTAGAAATTAATAAAATCTTCTGATGCTTGATTTAATGTTAGAAATCTTTTTAACTGAGAACTGTGCTTTTCCAGAAACTGTTCTATTTGTCGCCTTTTAGGGATAGAATCAATACCCACACCTGACGACCCTGTTATTTTTATTCCTGCTACTAATGAAGCAAATACAGTCGCTGCATGATGATTCCCTGTCTTCATAAATTTTGCTATATACGCCGCAGCAAATGTATCACCTGCACCTGTAAAATCTCTTGTTTGTTCCGTAGTTAATGGAAATGCTTGAACATCAAATGCTTTTCTTCCCTTATCAAATACTGTTGCGCCATTCTTGCCTCGAGTTAAAACAACTGACGACGAAGATGATTTAATACGATCAAGCAAACTGTCATTAAGAACTCCTTTCACTGCGATATCTTCATCACTTAAAATTGTTATAAAGGCATATGATAAATCTTTCTCAAATCCTTGCCATTCTTTTTGGAATATCGTTCCATCTTCCCTGATTTCTCGGAAATATCCTTGTGGAGTTACAGCAACTAATCCATGTGCAGCAAGTCTTGGGATAACATTTGTATCTACTTCACCAATTACAGGTGCTACTAATATGCACGATGCGTCTAATTCAGTACTTGGAACTGATTCAAGATCAGTTAGAGTAATTGATTCTTGTCTACCACTTAACACTTGTTTTCTATTACCAGATGTATCATAACGATTCGTGAATCTTGTAACTTCATCACTTCGTGTTGGAAGTGTCATAATGGTAATTCCACGTTGTGCAAATGAGTCGAGGAATCTGTGAGGCGTTGGAAATTTTGTAATTATATGGACATCTAAACCAAGTTCTTTAGCAGTAATGCCACTATATGAAACGCCACCGCCTATGACATTTTCTGGCTCTGCTGTATCCTCTACAATATGACCAACTGTAATTAATTTTTCCGACACGGCCGTAATTATATCAGAGCATATGAATAATGATTCTACTACCCAGTGGTAGTTAAAAGAAAAGAAGATGAATAGTTAACTTCATCTTCTTTTATTATCATGTGTACTCTACTATAAAGGCTTACATTCACCTGTTGAATAGTCTTTAGAGTACCCCGAGTTACAAAAACAGTACCCATAAGATTCAGATGAATTGGCAGGACACTCTACTTTTTCACATTGTCCTGTCGAGTAGTTTTTAGAATAACCTGAATCACATACGCAGCTTCCATATGACTCATGAGAGTTCTCTCCACACTCTAATTTATCACACTGGCCTGTAGAATAATTTTTAGTATATCCTGCATTACAAATACAGTACCCATAAGATTCTGTGGAATTGGCAGGACACTCTATTTTTTCACATTGTCCAGTATTGTAATTCTTCTTATATCCCGAATTGCATACACACGATCCATAAGACTCATATGAATTAGCAGGACATTCTATTTTTTCACACTCACCTGTACTGTAATTTTTAGAATACCCTTGATTACAGTAACAGCTCCCATATGATTCATATGCATTTGTCCCACACTCTACTTTCTCACACTGATTTGTTGTGTAATTTTTCTTGTAACCACTGTTACAGATACATGATCCGTAAGATTCATACGAGTTTACTGGACATTCTACTTTCTCACACTGACCAGTACTGTAATTTTTAGCATACCCCGAATTACAATAACAATAACCATATGATTCTGTGGAATTTGCAGGGCACTCTACCTTATCACATCGGTTTGTCGAGTAATTCTTTTTGTAACCACTATCACAGGTAAAATCATCACCAAAATAATTAAGGGTTGCATTCGCAGGGACTTCTACCTTGTCACACTGATTTGTTGTGTAATTCTTTTTATATCCTCTATTACACAGCCAATCTGTACCCCAACTCGCTAAATAAGCATTTGCTGGAATTTCAATTTTTTCGCACTGATTCGTAGAATAATTTTTTTTGTACCCACTGTTACAAATCCAACCATCGCCGAAGTAATTCAACTTTGCATTTGCAGGAGGAGTAACTGTAACACTTACCGTCGGTCTACTATACGACCCTGACCCAGAATACCCTGTATACCCACCGTAAAGAGATATTGGCTTATATATAGTATAACTTGGGAGATAATAAGAGTATGTTCTATAACTCCTCGATGTATAAGTCGCTCCGCATCTTCCATAATCTATACATGAATAGTTATTCCAAACATTTCTATCTGGTTTTGATCGATAATGACTTCTGACAAACGTTCCATCACTTCTATAATATGATCGAACAAATACATCAGAATAGCTCGAACGATAGGAACGGGCAAATGTAGTATCATTTAATAGCAGAAAAAGAGACAGAAAAACTAACATTACCACAAGAAGTCGAGTGAGTAATTTCTTCATAATGATGAGAGTTCATTACAACTAGTCACATTACTTTCTTGCATAGATATAATATCGTCAAAGTAATTTTTTGCCTCCTTATTAGCATTCATGTAATCACTGAAATCAATACTCACTTTCTTCAAATCTCCTGTCCATTCAATAAGTAAATCTTTTGCATTATCACAGTTTTTTTTACGCTCAGACTTTGAAGGTAAGGATGCATCTACTTGTTTAAAGCCGACAACATTATCTCTAATTCGTGTTGCTTCTTGGAAAAACTCTACTTTAGTTACTCGTTGATTCACTGCCTCATTCTCAACACTATTCTTATCTGGTAAGCTCTTGAATGATAGGAATAGTATCCAAATAGCTAAAAAGGTTACTATTATATAAAGGTTCCTAGTATGATTGGCCATACATTCATATTATAGAAAAGTTTCTAGAAAAAACAATGTAGTTGTTTTAACTGTTATAGAATTTCACTGATTTCTAAAGAAATAAATAACCCATAGTATTTACATTTTTTTCTTTTTATGCTATACTACCCCCGATTCTGGCACTAGCGGATAGATTGATTAGGAGGAGAAATGCTCAGGCAATCCCGTAAGTCCGAAATTTCTTGGCAGAAGGCTAACAGCATTCTGCAGTGTGAGTCGGGAATAACGATCCGGGAGTACCGGAAACAGAACTGGTCAGAGTTTGTGCTCCGCACAAGCGCAAAGCTCTTCGAGCATGACGGCAGATGGTACATCTATTCCTACGATTGTGAGGGAAAGGATGTCAATCCCTACCTGAATCATGCTCAGTAGCCAGTACGGCGGGGAGGTATCTCACCTTTCCGCCATTTTTCTACTTTTTAAATAAATTTCATAATGAAAGACCCCGCAGCAGAGCTGCGAGGTATCAGGGTTGGTCTTCGAGGAAGG
>CAYRUR010000008.1:0-57951 GCA_964427615.1 uncultured Gammaproteobacteria bacterium
CTTCCTCGAAGACCAACCCTGATACCTCGCAGCTCTGCTGCGGGGTCTTTCATTGTTTAATTTCAAATTTAAATTCAATTCTGATTTATTAGAATCAATGTTTAATTCTGAATCAAGAATACATTTTTCATCATTGCGTGAGCGAGCGTGAAGAAAATGATGAGTTAAATCATGTCTTGAAAGCTTAAACTGTTTGAGCCCTGAGCTTGTCGAAGGGAGAGTTTTTAAGCTTTAATGATTTAGATCATCATTTTTAGCGAAGTAGCACAGATGAAGAGCTTTTGGTACTTTTATCGGCATAAAAGTACAAGAGAGATGCTTCTTTTTGGATCCTGAATTTAGTTCAGATGACACATGCCGATAGTTTTATATTTTTTCTAAACACTATACGCTAACCACTACTATTTTTCCGTATCTACTGTCAATTCAACATACACTTTTTTTCCTGTAGAAACCTCTAATTCTTTTCTGGTCATCATGCCGATTTGGCGTATTCTCTGAGCATTTTGTCCTATGATCATTTTCTTATAACGAGGCAATGTAATAATACGTGCTTTGATATAAATACTTCCGTTGTCTCTGTCAGTTACCTCATCTACCACTACCCGAATCATATACGGCACTTCCTTACGCAGAGTCAGAAATGCTTTTTCTCTGATTGATTCCTCAAGATACAGCTTAGATGACAAATTCAAAGCAGGAATTGGCAGATCTTCCATCTCCACAAATTTTTCTCCTTCTTCTAAGTACTTAAAAACCGTATCCAAAAGTACATTCAAATTACTTCTTTTAAGAGCTGAAATAGATACCACATCATTAAATTCATCCTCTAAAAAGCGATACTGCACACTATAATCAGGCTCTTTTTTATCTATCTTGTTGATTACCAAAATCTTAGGAACACTTGTTTTACGCAAAATTCCCAGCACCCTATTTTCCTCATCACCTTTTTCTCTGGTGTGATCCACCATGTATAAAATAAGATCTACGTCTTCTGAGAGTGCTTTTTCTGCTTCTAAATTCACTGCTTTGCTTTTGGCATCCTTTGTCTTGGCAAAAATACCCGGGGTATCAAGAAAAATGATCTGACCTCTTTCATCTTCAAACACGGCCTGGATAGGAAATTGGGTAGTTTGAGGCTTGGGCGACGTAATTGCTACTTTTTGCCCTACCAAATTATTCACTAGCGTTGATTTTCCTGTATTTGGCCTTCCAACTAAGGCTACTGTTCCTACTTTCATAGTCCTCATTCTACCATAAAGATAGAAAAATACGTAAGGGAGAGTTATCACCATGACTATAGGTTTACTTTTAGCTCTTTTTATGCTATAATTCAGGCCATAAAAGAAGGATATGTAGATTGCTATATATCTCTGCTTTTATGCATAACGTTCTTTGACAAGGTGTAGAGTATTTTCTCTTTGAGTTAGCTTTCAGACGCTGACTACTGGCTACTAAATAATTGGTATCCGCTATTCGGCGTTTGGAACAATTCGAAGGGGAAAGGGGAATCTTCAAATGAGGACATGGTTTCTTAATCTCACACTGGCTCTAGGTTTAGCTATGGGCCTTTTAGCAGGAGCTGTGCCTACACAGGCAGAGGTTCCAGCACCGGAGCCTCCTCCGGATCCTCCAGCTATTTCTTGTACCTGCTACAAGTACAAATCCCTCTATAAGAGGGTAGTTTACGGGTGTGAGAAAAAACCAGCTTTTGTGAATCCCCTCTTCAAGAGGAATGATTCACAAAAGGGGAAATCAACAACAAGAAAGATCCAGATGAGGACTTCCCGCTTTGTGGAGCCTCATCCCTGCAACATCCAGGAGCCTCCTGAGGAAGAACCGATTAGGCGGGCGCAAATTGCGCCCCCTCTCCCTATCTCTACACCTTGTCATTTTCTTTTCTGCTACTCACTTTTCCAGACTCTACATAGCTCAGTGATAAATCCTCACATTAAAAACTATGGGTTGATCTTTGGCCTAAAAAATGCTATACTTTAAGCATTGATGAAGAGTTGAAAGACACTATCGCAGTGTATTTTTTCGGCTCTTTGTCGTGTACATTGACAAGGTATACAGAATAGAATTTTTTCCTTTCTATCAAAGGCGTGAGCCCAGCTGTTATCTCTTCTTTTTTACAAGAAGGTATGAGAGTTGGGCTTGTAACAATCGCACTGATTGAAAGGATAAAATAAGTCATGCGCTTGAAGACTATCTGGCAAGAGTGGAAAGATATCATCGTTTCAACTTTCCTGATGATTTTGATCCTGGTCGCTACAATAGTCTTTTTCCTGTGGCTTGTACACAACAACCCTTCCTTCCAAGAGCCCAGTCCCTGGGTCATCTGGGAGAACTGGCCCGGAGATGGGTCAATAAGGTGAAGATAAAACGTCGCAAAATGAGGATCCTCCTCTTGGAGGACTCCCCACCCTATTTTTCTGTATACCTTGTCATTTTCTTGCATTCTACCCTCACATTACCTATAATTTAAATTGAACCACCTGTAACAGATACACAGCCATGAGAGATAATTCGACATTAAAAAAAGAAAAAGCATATTCCTATCGTAAGCAAGGTTATTCAATAAAAGAAATCGCTCAAGAGCTACATATTGCTCAAAGTACTGCTTCCCTATGGTGTAAAAATATTCCTTTAGATGAAAATGCAGTGAAAAGATTAGAAAAAAGAAAAAAAGAGGGAGTACAAAAATCTATTCTAACGAGAAAAGAAACCAAAGAACTGTTGAAAAAAGAGATTGAAAGAAAAGTTATAAAAGAACTTTCAACTATATCTATAGATCCTTCTTTACAAAAATTATTATGCTCATTATTCTTTTGGACAGAAGGAGGAAAGCACACTGATGCATTTGTTTATTTTACAAACTCGGATCCGGTAATGGTAGCAACATTTCTACACTTGCTTAGGTCGTCATTTTCTATAGAAGAGAAAAAATTACGAGTACTTGTACATATACATGAATATCACAATAAGGAAGAAATTTTAAAATTTTGGAGTAAAACAACAAATATCCCGTTATCTCAATTTAGTAAAAGTTATCTCAAACCTCATACTAAAAAGAGAATACGTGAAGACTATAAAGGCAGTCTTAGAATACGTTATTATGATGCAAAAGTTGCACTTGAACTGAGAACCTTTTATAATACTTTTGCGCAGAACTTAGGGGTGTCGTTCAGTGGTAGGACCTAGCTCTCCAAAAGCTATGACGGGGGTTCGATTCCCTCCACCCCTGCAATTTTCAATACTACTCAAAATTATTGAAATTTCAATTTCTCTTGTTCACCTACACCACTATAGGTTTACATATCTTCCTTCTTTTGCTATAATTTCCCTCACATTTGAGGTGTGAGTAGACTTTTTATTAAAAAGTTTACTTTTCGCCTCATGTGTATTTATTTTTTGCACTTTAAAGCTTTGCGAGGCCTATTTGAGGGGTGGCTTTTTTTCCAGAATCAGATTGATTCTTAAAAAGCTGCATCTTCATTCAGTGCCAAACTCCGATCCAGTTCACGTCCTAACAGCGATTTCAGTGGATGAACTAACCATGACAGAAGGAGTACGACATGCACGTATTGTATGCTCAGGAGCTACTCATCAAAATTCGCCCTCTCTCCCTGTTCTTAGGTGGACCATCACCAAGAACTCAGCAAGTTAGATCATGGCGTAAAGACGCGTTAGACATCTTGCTTCCAAAGAACTTAGACATAACAGTCTTTGTTCCTGAGGATCGAAATGGAATCTGGGATGAGTCAATCAAGTACAAGGAACAGATTGCCTGGGAAAGACACGCGCTTAAAACAGCAACCGTCCTTATGTTCTGGATCCCAAGAGATCTCAAAATTCTTCCCGGATTTACAACCAACATTGAATTCGGAGAGTGGATGAGATCGGGTAAGGTAGTCCTAGGTGCACCATCAGGTACACCAAAAATGGGATACCTTTACTACTGTGCCGAAGAGTTTGGCATTCCTACAGCAACAACGCTGGAAGAGACGATAGCTCTAGCACTCGCAAAGCTAGGACTGGAATAGAGTCCAACCAGGCGCCTTGATCTTCAAGGCGCCTTTAGCATATAACCCGACCATAAGCTTATATATTCAAATCTACAGATAAGGATATCATCCACCCCTCTTAATTAGTTTATAAAAACACAAGCTTCGCAAAATATAAAATACACAACCCGTATACCAGGATTTCCTGCTGAAAAAGCCAAATAAATAAGTCCTATAGTCTTGAAATTTTTCCTAGAATATGTTATAGTATTCCTGTTTTCTTTTCATAACAAGTATTTGCACTTTATTTGAAGAGAAAACAAGTACTTTAAAAAGAGAGGTTGGGTCAAAGGCTCATTACTCTGGCACAGTTAGCAAAAGACTCTACTATGAAGATAAATCTTCTTTATCTTTGTACTGGAGTCTTTTGCATCTGCTCGTGTAATGGCAGATGGAAAATATCCCGCAGAGTTTAGGTATTAACGAAAGGACGGAAGGTTATGACACGGTGGATGTTTCTTGTTTTTGGTCTCGTTCTGGCGGTAGTT
This sequence comes from uncultured Gammaproteobacteria bacterium, assembly GCA_964427615.1. Lineage (GTDB taxonomy): Bacteria > Patescibacteriota > Microgenomatia > Levybacterales > GWA1-39-11 > CAYRUR01. The sequence goes on from CAYRUR010000008.1 coordinate 4,556, forward strand.
ACCATTACCGCCTGTTCTACTTCAGAGCAGAAGTACGATAATAATGTGCAGCAGCCGATACCGGTTGCAACACCGACACCAGTTCCATCGCTGTCTCCGATCCCGGCTCCGACTGCTACAGCTACCCCTGTCGGTCATCATGAATTTGCTGCCCCCTATGCCGGGGAGATGCGGCTGGATGATACTGAGGAGGTTCCTAGCGGGATGGGATATATAACTCTTGGCAGATTTACCCATCAAGAATCAGTCTTATATGATGTCCGGCTCTACCATGCGGACCATGATAATGGCGTATGGTATCAGTCAGTCATCCTGTTTGGGCAGAATGTCCGCAAAGGCGATGCTCAAGCTGTGTTCAACTGGGATGGGAAGACGTTGATCGTTCCTATCCAAGGAGACAAGATCGGTCAGATGATCGTCCAGTAGTTTTTCCATGGAAGGGAGTATCATTTCCATTAACCCAACCTCTCCCTTTCAAACCTTTATATCTTTATTCAGAACTTCCTTTTTATCCCTCTCTACTCTATCTAAAAATTTCTGTTCATATTTTTTCTATCTCCCAAAAACCTCCACTTTTTTCATCTCCATGTACTTTCATTGCTTCATACAGTTTTTTCAGAGCAACTTCCCGCCATTTTGGAGCTTTATATAGTGTATCAATGAGCCTAACTTTTTCTCCATCAGCCTTATCCACTACACAAACATGCCCTCCTTGATATTCAGTTCCATACAATACATGAGAATCAAAACACACCAATACATCTTTATCACGATTGATAGTTTCGTTTAAGTAGTCTTTCACTGCATCATAATCCGGAAAAGTGCTTATAAGCTTTAGCCCCACTCTAAGTGGTATACCTAATCTTTCGAAAACCACATTTGGTGAATATTCTTCTTTTTTTATTTGTGTACCCCATCCAGCATGTGGTTTTTTTCCTGTTCTTCCACGCCAAAAATACTGTAATTCTTCTTCTGGAACAGTAAGCCCAAGATGATAACCAAGAAGTTCAGCAGGAACTAAAGGAATGCTATGTCTCAGCATTATTATCTGAATACAAGCTGGTACACAGCACCAACGCTGTTGAGTCAGAGGAAGGTATCTGGTATCAGAAGGAATAATATCTGTTTTATCAATCATAGCTTTGTAATATCAGATTGCTTCACTCTCACTGTCTCGGACATTTTTTCTGTACTTACATAAGCCAGAGTATCTATATCTGGATTATAAAGCTCTATCATATCAAGATCTGGTCTTTCAAAAACTCTCGCCCCTTTCATTTTCTTGCCATTTAGCAACTCCTTTTTAAGCTCGTTATACTTTTCTGGTTCTAAATAAAAATCAACATCGCCTACCTGGTATCTGTAAGGATCTGGCTTTCGAATGTAGAGAAAGGTATAAACAGTTTCGGGAATATCATCACGAGCAGGGATAACAATTGGTCTGTGTAACCGGAAGTACTTTTGGTTAGGATTATCTGAAGGTTTTGTTAATTCTTTTCGGATGTTTATCAACCTTTCATACTCATCATCATAATGGCAAAACACACCCATATTTCCTGAATTTGGAAGATAATAACCAAATGAATTTTTACACAACTGATGACAGGAAAAATGGATATGCTTTATGGCTTCAAACAATTCCTCTTGGCTTTTTATCGGACTGAATCGGTATAGTTTCATGTAATTGTTATTGTAACAAAATGTAAATCCAATAGTTAGCAATAACACCTTATTCTGCTATACTTACTCTTATGCACAAAAGGCTGAAGTTTGCACAAGATCTTATTCCTCTTATTCTTTCTGGTGAAAAAGTATCTACCTGGCGATTATGGGATGATAAAGGTTTATCTACGGGAGATATTATTGATTTTATTGAGTACGGAACAAACAGGCATTTTGCCACAGCAAAACTCACTAAAGTCATAGAAAAGCCCCTAGGAGAACTTACTAAAGAAGATAAAAAAGGACATGAGAAATTTGCAAATGATGAAATCATGTATCAGACCTACACCCAATATTACAACCGCCCTGTAGATAAAAATACAATAGTGAAGATTATTTGGTTTGAGTTAGTTAAATAAACAAAATTAACTATCTTCACAACTCCTCTATCTCATAAATATCAAGGCCTACCCAACTACCAATATCTTGACATACCCGTGCAATACATTGTTGATGAGCACGCACAAAATCACCGCTAATCCTTACCTTTTTCCCTACAAATGGTTCTAAGGCTGTATCACTCTTTCCCACTATTACTTCAATCACACAATGTTTTTCTCCTTTTGCATTTGAAGTACATTCAAGAAATACATTTTTATCAGACTTAGATTCAAAAAGCACATAATAACGTCCGCTTCTTTCTATGATAGTATAGGTAGCTTGAGTATCGTCCAAAGGAAAAAAACGAGGAGGCTTATCATGTGTTAGTTCCCATGCCCCATATCCCACAAACCCAATAACTGAAAGAGATAACAGTAATACGAGCATATACCCTGTGAAAGAAAAGACATGATTTTTGTTAAATATTTTTTTGCCGGTTAGTAATGCTTTTGCTACCTTCAGCAATACAAATAAAATAGGTAGAAAAAGGAGCAATGGTAAGAGAAAAAGGAATAGGAATGGCTGTACACTAAATTTTGTTGATGTCAAATGAAAACCAGCATACAAAGTAAGTGCCAATGTAGGAATTGCAGCAAACAACAGAATGAGAAAAAAGAGGATATTAAATACTTTGTGTAACGCCTGTCCTGACATACAGAATAACTTTATTATAACAAATAGGAAAAGCTCCATTTCCCAATACCATTATCTAGCTTATTCCTTTTTGTTGATGTATAATATCCGTCTTGTGCGTGAAGATGTGAGTTCATACTCATCGCCATCTTCTACGCGGGGACTTTAAAAAGTTACGAGAATACGAGTGATCTGTTGAGAGCAAGAGAAGAAAGGAGAAGCAATATCAGAGAAAAACCGAAAAGAGAACTAACGGTAGACACTAACCAGAGGAAGGAAAAGAGGATGAAACTCATCTGCCAAGACCAAGAACCAGCCTTCGAAGAGCTCAAAAGAGACTTCTACGTCTGCCTTATGAGTTCTAAAAGGGAGGGTGGTAAGACTGCCCTACTGAGAGGACTGTCTACGATCAAAATGGCGTTTGTTTTGCGTCTAGAGGAAGACACACAACACTTTCTTGCTACTACGTCTGCCGACCTCCTTCAGGATAACCCCTCCATCATGCTTTCTCATCTCAGGAGAAAGATGGAAGAGATTGCGCTAGAACTATCTGAAGTTCCCAAGGGAGTAAACATGAGCATATCAGAAGCCAGAGAAGTAATAGATCTGGCTGTAAAATCCTTTGAAGAACTTGAGCTTCCCGCGTTGGTACAATCCGCACTTCTCACTCTCTCATACGATTAATCATTCTCGCAACGTACTACGGGGTGGGTTCTTGTAACCCACCCTTTTCCAATTTTAGTTTTTACCCATACCCTACATCCCAAAAAATTCCTATAGGTTCTATATTTTTATATCTTTTGTTATAATTTAATCCGCCTATGCAAGAGAGTGGCAAATTATGAGCTGTTCATTCTTGCAGAAAGCACCTTTACAGTTGGCGTTCGTAAAATAGGAAAGATGAGGTCATCATGACTAAGATCCACAACGTAGAGAAGTTCCTCCATACCCTTAGAGGTACAAAAATCGTAAGGAGGGCCTCTGTATCGAATGAATTCTGTAAAAGAAAGGTGATAGAAGAATATACTGTTCTAGGCTTCGGGCTGGACAAAAGCCACCTCATCATTCATCTCCAAGGACACACTAACAATAAGCGCTTCACCGCTGATATTGGAGATATTGTGAGATGGGTGGAAGAAGGAGCTGAAATTAACCGCTCTGATGAGTTTCTAGAAGCTCTCCTCTCTTACGAAACGCTAAGGTAACCCTATCGCGAGGGCGATACTGCCCTCGCGAAATTCTTCTACCCTTGACTTTATCCTCCACCCTTGAAATACTGAATGCAGTATGTTTACTGAAAAACCCATTCCTCTTGATACACCATCTCCTACTGATCCTCAAAAAAAGGTAGAAGTTACTTCCATATCTTCTCCTCCCAAAGCCCTCATCATAGCACTGCTTATTATTTTCCCTCCCGCAGCTTACTACTTAATATGGAAAAATGAGCATTTTTACTCGTGGCTACCTAATATTCTCTGGATTTCTGGTAGTATAGGACTGGTAACTCAAATTTTTAACGGGATTCTTTTTGTACCCCAATTTATTGTGCTCTATGAAAGTCTTGGCGTACAAAGTCCCTATGTCATTGCTGTTCCTTTTGCAATTGCATTTTTCTTGGCAATAGCTCAAATCTGTTGGGGATTTTATCTCAGTTATAAATTACAAAAAAGAGGCACCGATGTAAAAAGGATGGCGGCTATCACACTTCTATTCTTACTTTTAATCCCTACTCTTATGGTAGGTCTAGTAATCTATGCCATGCTAAACCCTATTCTTTCCATCACTTCTCAAATTCAATAGGAGTTTAGTTTTGTTACACTTATCCTGTGAGGAGGTCCAAGACTGCTGCTGCACTCCATGCTTGTGTTTTACAGCTTACCTGCCCAGAAGCATTTTGATATTCAAGATATGGCTCCTCTACCCCTTTCACATACAGCTCTATGGGAGTCTGAAAATAATGTATTGGCTTCAGTGTTGCCTCTTTTAACTGCAGCGCTTCATCCAGATACCCCCACTGCCACAATCCTTCATGAACCATACCATTGAGTTTTGGCCAAAAACTACCATTATGATACGAATTTTGAGTAGGGTCAAATGTTGGTGAAAGAGTACTCATGGTCCGCATGCCCGCATCTTTATCAAACAGATCAGGAGCAAATGCTCTATGGACAAAATCTGCCACATACGCTTCGTCCAGAATACAATCTACTTCTCCATTTTTTACCCGGCTGGCCCACAGCAATAAAAGAGGGTTGCCGGTTATTGTTTTTATCTGCCTTTTGTAACCGTCTAGTGCCTGAGCACCAAAGAAAAGATCTCCATCTTTTATCAAAAAAGTACGGTTAAATTGCTCTTTCATCTGATCTGCATACGAGGATATCTTTTGAGCAAATGAAGTGTTATGCAAACCAGAACGAGACGTATCACCATAAAAATCAGACCATAGTTTTAAAGCCAGCCACCCATATCCCTGTGCTTCAATAGGCGCAATAGGATACTCAGGCATTTTTCCCTCTTTATCTCGCAATGACTCATGCGAGTCTGTCCATGACTGTACTAATAACCCACCATATTTTCTCTCTTTATGAAATTCATACTCCAACAATTGATCTTTATCTAAATCTCCATGCGTCAACATCCAGTTAATACCTCTTTCAACTGCTGGTAATACAGAAAGCAAAAACTCTCCATCATCGGTAATTTGCCAATACCGATACAAAGCAATAAGCGTCAATGGTGTGGCATCAATAGAATCATAGTTTCTTAAAATACCATCAGGATACACAAACCACGGATTTGCACTTTGGGTTAAATGCTCATATTTTTCTTTGCGATATTCATGCAAAAATTTACCTGGTTGCTCGCCACTTTCGATATTGTGCTCTTTTCCTTGTAAGCTAACCAGTGTCAAAAGCGTCTTGCGGCATAAAGCCAGCAATTTATACCGCTCAAAATCTTGAGGAAAAGCCTCATTTGAGATAACTTTGAGAATTTTTAAAATAGTAATAGCACTGTCTCGCCCGAAAATACATCCGTATACTTCTTCTTTTCCAGATGCGTTAATACCCTCCTCTGTTTCTAATGTAAGGAGCATTTCATAAATCAATTTTCGCAGCGCATTAGCGTCTAAAGATAAGTCCATAATCCAAAATCTAACATTAAAAAAAAATGATTGCAAGCAATTCAGCAAAAGCTACTTTTGGGAGTTAGAGGAACGGTTAGAAATTAGTATAAAGTATTAAGAAGCAAGAATTAAGTATATTTTGAGCTTAAATTCTAAATTATATCGTCATCGCGAAGGAATGTTCATTCCTGTGGCGATCCCTGTACATAAAGGGATTGCTTCTTCTTCGACAAGCTCAGAATCGCAATGGCGCACACCATTCTCTTCTTGCTTTATAAACTTTATGAACTTTACCCCGATTTGATCGGGGTTTATAAACTCTTTATCTTTCAACTCGTTAACCCGTAACCCGTTAACTTAATAACTAATCCCTACCTCTCTAATGCACAACAGTTCCGTTTTTGCTATTTTTTGAACCAAAAAGTGCGTTGACTACCCGCTTTCCATTTTCTAAAAACTCATTCGTATAATGCTGGCGTAATACTAGTTCATAAATTTGCTCATATGCATCTGTCATTTTCTCTACGTTAAAATTTTTCAATACGTGGCTACGACATTCTTCACGACTAATGGTTCTCACTCGTCTTACCGCCTCAATCATTTCTTCCAAATCTTCAACAACAAACCCTGTCTTACTATCAATTACAATCTCAGGAATGGAACCTCTACGAAAAGCAATTACCGGAGTTCCACAAGCCATTGCCTCAATCAACGTCAATCCAAAAGGCTCTCTCCACATCACCGGATGCAAAAAACATAAAGCTCCTGCCATAAGTCTATTACGTTCTTTCTGACCTACTTCACCAATCCACCTTATTTTCTCATTCAATTTTGGCTCAATTTTTTCTTTAAAATACGGCATATCCACCCTATCTACTTTCGCAGCAATAATCAGTGGCAAATCCAGATACTCTGCTGTTTCTACTGCATAATGCACACCTTTTTCTTCTGAGATTCTACCCACATATAACAAATAGCCATCATCTTTTGCAGAAAAAGGATAATGCTCCATAGAAAGACCATGATGTACAACGCCTGCATAATTGAGATCCGGAGCTGGGACAGTCTGAGCGTGAGATATAGCCACAATATGGGGATTGTTGAGTTTTTCAAACAACGGTCTATTATGCATGGTAAATGGACCATGCATTGTCATCACCACAGGAGTTCTGGAAAGATTTGCAGTAGCAACACTTAAATGAGCGTTATGGTCATGGATGATATCAAATTCATCCTGCATAGCATATGCTGTACCAATATTGAGCATTGCATAAAAATTTGACCCATATACGTCTACTACCTTAAGTTCTCGAACATTTTTCTTTACCGGAGATATAAGTTTTGCAGAAGTAATGGAGTCCCCACTGGCAAAAAGAGTAACCTGGTGCCCTCTTTTGACCAGTTCTTCTGTTAGTTCATGTACTATTCTTTCTGTGCCTCCATATTGTTTAGGAGGTACTCGCTCCGCAACAGGAGCAATTTGTGCAATCCTCATACGAGTTTCCATGATTCTACAGCTAAAGAGTAGGATTCACGGTAGAGGAAAGTAAGAAAGGCGTAAGAGTCAGACGTACACCATTATATAAATAAAAGGTTACTTGTTTTGGTCTTTCCTAAAACACACCCCTTCTTTGATACAATACATACTATGGCATCTTCTTTCCCATCATTTATGCATGAAATACAGCTCTGGCAAAAAGGGTATGCAGTCATTGGTATAGATGAAGTTGGAAGAGGGTGTCTTGCAGGCCCCACCTATGTTGCAGCTGTTTGCTTTCCTCCTTTATTAGAAAAAGAACAAGAAAAACTTCTTTCCCTAGGTATCAATGATTCTAAAAAACTCTCTCCTTCTAAAAGAGAAGCAATTTATGAGATGCTGCAAACCCAACAAGTGCTTTCTGCCACCGCATTATCTGATGTAGATACTATCAATCAGATAGGGATAGTCAAAGCAGTGGAAAAAGCAGCTTATAGCGCCGTGGAAAAATTATACAAAAAAATGGCTCAAAAAGATATTTTTCTGTTATCAGACGGCTTTCTATTCAAAGGCATTGATTATATTCCCTCATCCCAACAACAGGCCATTGTTAAAGGAGATAGTATTTCACTATCTATAGCCTCCGCATCCATTATTGCCAAGGTAGAAAGGGATCTCTACATGCAGCAATTGGCACCAGAATACCCTCATTATGCTTGGGAAAAAAACAAGGGTTACGGAACAAAAGACCACTTGCAGGCTTTAAAAGAACATGGAAGATGTATCCACCACCGAGACCTCTTTATACGAAATGTTTTGAAAGAAAATTAACTTCTCAAATAACACCCATTTTGCTATAGTAAAACATACCTAAATGGCAATGTACTTGCTTCTCAGAGGCAAAATATCTCTTATTTTATCTTGCAAAAAGTAATAGACCATAATACATACACTACGAAATGAACAACAAAATACATACCTTATTTACTAAAAAAAATATCCTCTTTTTCCTCACAGGGACGCTTCTTTTTCTTGCCTTTACCATCTTTACGCTTATCGTAAGAGAGGATATTCTGCGTCAATTTGACTTTAATACCACTGTACGCTTACAAGACCAAACACCTATTCGCTTTGATCATTTTTTCTCAGTCTTAAGCGTTATCGGACGTTTTGAGTACACCTTTGGACTACTCCTTCTTTTTTTATTTTTCAGGAGAAAAATCACCGGTTTTGTTATCATAGCTATCTTTGGACTAGCACACGTAATTGAGGTAATTGGGAAAACAATTCTGGAACAACCCGGTCCTCCTCACATGTTTTTAAGAAGTGAGTACTCAGACTTCCCAGGACTGCATGTACACACTAATGCCTCATATCCTTCAGGACATTCTTTAAGATCAGTTTTTTTGGCAATACTTTTCATATCACTTATTGCTTCTTCCAAAAAAATACCGCTTCTTATAAAAGGACTCCTATCACTTATTATTATTTCTTTTGTAGGGCTTATGCTCTTCTCCCGCGTTACACTAGGAGAACACTGGACTACAGATGTTATAGGAGGCAGTATATTAGGTGCTTCTTTTGCCTTATTTTCTCTTCTTTTCTTGTGATACAGAATACAAAAAGCATATACTTATAGGTATGCAACCGCCCAATTTACAAACTATCAAGATTCTCATACAGAAACACCTTTATATATCTTTTTTACTCATCTTGTTATTTATAGCCTTTATAGGAAGTACTTTTATCTTCCTTTCTACTACTCAAAAAGAAAAAACCTCTACACAAAAACCCATACCTACTCCAGTAGATACCATTTCTATCTCTTCCACCTTGCATACTGCTGACACTATTCAAAACTGTGATGCTACTATCACCACCGCAGATACCAAAACAGCCGAAGATTTTCTTAAAGTAATCAATGAATACAGAAAAAAAGAAGGCAAAAATGAAGTAGCTCTCTCACCTATCCTGACGAGAGCCGCCAAATGGATGAGCCAAGATATGGCAAAGAGTTTTAGTATCTCCCACACTGATTCCTTAGGAAGACACGTAAAAGAGCGTCTCAGAGACTGTGGATACTTAGGACATCAACCTACCACTCTTTTTGGAGAAAATACACAAAAAGGAGCTACAACCGTAAAAGGAGTACTCAATGACTGGAAACATTCACCTGGACATAATATGAATTTACTGGATGCAGCCTATACTATGATTGGTATTGCCAAAACAGGAGATTGGTGGGCACTTAATTTTGGTAATTATGATGATCGTACAGATGCTGCACCCACTCAACCAGCTCCAACCCAAGTAGTCCCTTCCCCATCTGAGCCTTCACAACCGTCTCCTACCCCTGTAACTCCCAACACAACTCCTTCTCCAGATGATATTGCATTACAAATCACGGTAACAATTCCAAGTATTGGCACATCAGGCAATACCAATCCTCAGTCCCATACCAAGCTGATACATGTCTCTGTCTTTAACTTACAAAATCAAAATCAGCTTACTACTACTGGCACTCTGCAATTTGATAATACATCAAGCTATAAAGGAGTTATTAATTTGGGGGATACACTGGCAAATGGCAAATATTACATTAAAGTAAAAGTTGGTTCTTCACTCACTCAGCTTGTAAAACCACCCATTTATGATCTGAAAAAAGGGACAACTACCTCACTGCCTCCAGTAGAACTGCTGTTAGGAGACCTTGATGATAACAACATCCTTACGCTCCAGGACTACTTCCTTTTTATAAATTGCATGCAAAACAAGCAATGTGCCGGTAAAAATAGTGCAGATTTTAATGAAGATGGAAAAATAGATGGGCTAGACTACAATGTGCTTTTAACGAGCTTTGCCAAAGGAAAAGGGGATTAGTTATTTGAGCTTATCAACTTCTTTGTGCTCTCTTACCATGTTACAACGGCCACAGAACTTGCTCAATCTTAATTTTTCAGTAGTGTTGAGCTTGTTACGTTCTGTAACATAATTTCTTTTTTTACATACCGTGCAGGTAAGTCCAACTTTTATTCTTGTTCCAGATTTCTTCGCCATACGGGTGAATTATAATGGAAAACTAAGCAATTATCAACTATTTGTACTCCACAAAAAAATGAGCCCAAGGCGGGAATCGAACCCGCGACCCCGTTCTTACCAAGAACGTGCTCTGCCACTGAGCCACTTGGGCATCAAACAAACCAATTCTACCAAAAATAGAGACAGGTTGCCAGAGACACTTGAAGAAAAATACCCAAGACAAGTTTTTAGTTATAATATAATTCAAATAATGAAAGAAATAGTTTTCGTCACATCAAATAAAGGTAAAGTACAATCCCTGGTTGATAAATTACCGCCAAACAAATACAAAGTGATTCACAAAAATATTATTCTTCCTGAACTTCAGGGAAATAATGCTAGAGATATATCCCAAGAAAAAGCAAAAGAAGCATATAAAGTAATAAAAAAACCTCTCATAATCCAAGATAGTGCCTTTCATATAAATGCACTTAGTGGATTCCCTGGCCCTTATATTAAATATGTGCAAGAAACCTTGGGTTTGAAAGGGCTTTTAAAACTAATGGAAGGAATAAGTGATAGAAGTTGTTACTTTGAGCAAGCAGTTACTTACATTGATGCAGGTACTATCAAAACTTTTGTTAGCGATAAAAAGAATGGAACACTTGCAACCTCTATTAGTTCAACTGACTCCACAAGAGCATGGGGATTGATCTGGAAACTCTTTATCCCTGAAGGTCATACAAAGACAATATCAGAAATTAGTGAGGATGAACTTTCCAAGTATGATAAAAAAGTTAAAATAAAATCTGAATTTACCTACTTTATAGAGTGGCTACTCAGTGGAAAAAATACCTAAAACAAAGAAGCATTACATATCTAAGTAGCTAACAAACGACACAAAAAACGGCTAAAAACTGTGCTGGGGACAGGATTCGAACCTGTGTAGCCCAACGGGCGGCAGATTTACAGTCTGCTCCGATTGTCCACTCCGGCACCCCAGCATAACTATGTAAAGACTTATTCTCTTGATAAGACTTTTGCTTATCTAAAAATAGAGACCTAACACTTTGCGTTCTGCGTATGTATTCTACACAATTTCAATCCAAATGTGAAGCGGAAAAGCAAAATATTATAAGCTCTTGACAACATATGCTTATAGCATGTAGCATGGATATATGCCTGCCAAGAAGACAACAAAAAAAGCAACAACAAAGAAGGTTGAGAAAAAAGCTCATCCTCTTTTTAAGGAGATTCCTCAGAAAGATTCACTCGTTATTATTTTCTTTGTCTTAGTCCTTATCCTCCTCTACGCTCTTATCAGAAAAGCTTCATTTGGCATGTAATCCTCCTTGACTATACGCCTTTTTACAAAAAGCCTATAAAAACTTGCAGTTTCTAAAATTTAGGATCCCAGATGGTAAGATTTTACAATTGCTTCTATGTATATCGTCTCTTCTCCCTTAAAAAGAGAGATAAGATTTTGTGAAACAAAAGTGCTTCTAATAGCCTTTTCTGAAATAACTTATATCACTACACTCTTCTCTTCAAACAAATACTGAACAACCAACTTCTCATTTTTCGTAATGAAAAAAACGATCTAAAATACAACACTCAGGCAAACACAAAAAACATCCCATAACTTTTTTTTGTACCTAAAAATATATCAAAAGCTCATTACTACAAGTCTGTGGAAAACATTGGGATAATTCATACTATAGGGGATAATATTTACTACAAGACTTTTATACTTAAGATCACAAAAAAAACCTCTTTAAAGGCTTACGTTCTATCGTTAGAGGGGAATTTGTTTCAAAATTTAATTAGAGATTCTTATTCTTAACTCTTCCAGCTCTTCCTCTCCCTTTATTAAGATTTCTAAAATTAGAAGTCAACGCATGGCAGTTGGGACACAAAATCCGTAGGTTACTTTCTATATTGTTCTGCGCATCTCCATCTATATGATCTACTTCTAAAGGCACCGTTCCTGTTACTGGATGCTTCTTATTCCATCCACACTCAGAACAAGAATCTTTGTATTTTTCAAATAGATATCTTCTAATGTGATGAGAGATAACAGATGAAGTAATAATGTTGTTGCCATGCTTGGATTCTTGTAACCAATTTTCTATAAACTGTGAGTATTCAAATCTTTTCTGACATTTGTTACTACAATATTTGGAGGTTTTTCTTTTTAAATCAGCCTTACAAACACAGCATACACCCATACTTTTAATATACCTCACAATATTTAGAAAGAGAATGTCGGGTTATAAAAAAATTAATCTGAAGCTAAAAGTATTTAATTTGTACTGAGCCGACTCGGGGATTCGAACCCCGGACCGACGGTTTACAAAACCGTTGCTCTACCACTGAGCTAAGTCGGCTGATACGCAAGATATTTTACAATATACCATTCTTTAAGGCAATCCTTGAGAAATTTCCACTAAAAACAAATCATGTTAGAAGAAAACATGAACAGAAGTATCCACAAAACAACTACCATGACAAACAAGAGATAGGAATCTCCCCTTTGATTCTTATTTTGCCACAATACAAAAAGCCATTTCCAAATGTACCTAGCGAGCCATTTTTACAGGCTCATCAAACTTACACACTTCTCACGAATTTATTCTTCGAGTGAAGAGCGAACGAAATCGAGAAGATTTTTGTAACCTATTTCTCGACAAGCTCGAAATGTAAAAAGTGATATTCCTCAACCAAGCACACCGCATGGAGAAAAGACCGTCTCCTTTTCACTACACTTCTTTTTTTTATAAAAACCCTATAACTGAATCCGTTCGTTTACTTATCAACACATTCAGTTCACTATATTTTTAAAATCTGCTAATTGTTTGACTCATGTCTGCCAAGGCACAAGCCAAACCTAAGACACTACATGCCGTTTCAGAACAAAACGGGACTTCATTTAACTAACAAAATATACTACTATTCCCCCTCTACTACTCATAATAACTCTGCCAGTTATTACCTGCCTCACTCTGCTTTGCAAGAAAGAGTATCTTCTGCCTCAATACTTTACCTCTGCAAACAGTTACATGGGGGCAACTACCCAAAACTCAAATAATCCATTAAGTACTGCTCTTTGTTCTTTGAGAAATATTGTTATTCTTTTTTTGATTACTTTCATTTTTCACGCTTGGCATTAAGTATTTGCCTATTAATAGGAAACCAAACTTTCTCTCCCGTGTCAAGAGGCAAAACAGTATTTTGATCTATTTTTTTATACAATAATCATCATATGTTTTGTACCTAACAAGGCTTAAAAATTTACATGAGTTAAAAAAACATGCAAACAAGGCAAAAATAGAAAAAAAGTAGATAAAAAGAGGTGCTTTTTGTGAAAAGTGGAAAATAGCGGTTAGAGATCAGAATTAAGAATTACAAATTAGGAATTAAGAAAAAAAATTCAAGAATAAGAAGAAAACAATAAGCAAAGAACAGTAAACAAAAACGTTATTGCGAGTGTTAGCGAAGCAATCCTCTTACCAAAAGAGATCGCCACAGTCGCTAGCGCTCCTTCGCGATGACGATACAATTTACTCTTTAAAATTTCGAATTTAGTGCTTAGAATTTAAGCTCAAAATATACTTAATTCTTACTTCTTAATACTTTCTGTGGAGCCGACCAAGGGACTCGAACCCTTAACCTGCGGTTTATTTATCTATCGTAGTTTTGCCACTTTTTTGAGCCGCCTCCGGGATTCGAACCCGGGACCTACGCTTTACGAAAGCGCCGCTCTACCACTGAGCCAAGGCGGCAAAATGAAGTTGGACGATACCTCGCACGCTTATCCACGCTTGTCAAGCAAGCGATCTCCCTCGCTATGCTCAGTCCGATCCATTGAGCTAGGTCGGCAGGAAGAATTATCCCTGCAATTGTACCAAACCGCACGCAAAAACCTCAATGGGAAACAAAAAAGAAAACACAAAGAGTATGGGTTTTTCTTATAAAACCTCTTTTATAAAATAAAGGAAGAATAAGTTCTTGCCCTTAAGCGGAGGAGTAAGTGAGGTTTCCCCGTAACGATAATTGGGAAGACTCATATGATACTCCACGGAGTATCATAAAACGGTCTCTTCGCTTCCGCCAGAGGCGAAAACTACCCACGTCTGGAGAAATTGTAGAGGAAAAACATGCCACTTCCCCTAACCATCTCAAGAGCATCTATAGTATAGGATCACAAAATACTAAAGTCAATAATACTCTTCGAAATCTTACCGAAAACTCACAAACACTGCTTTTTTACCTAATCTGTATGCTACAATAATAGCGCTTATGGATATTGTCTCCGCCCTAATTCTTGCTATTATTGAAGGAATTACCGAGTTCTTGCCCATCTCCTCTACAGGACACCTCGTACTCGCCTCAAAAGCACTTAATATCCCGCAGACAGAATTTCTCAAAAGTTTTGAAATTATTATCCAACTGGGCGCCATTGCTGCTATCGCCCTCCTCTACTTTAAAAGGCTTTTAACAGATAGAAAAACACTTACTATGGTGGTCATCGCCTTTATTCCCACTGGATTTTTAGGCGTAATTTTCTACAGCATGATTAAAAACTACCTCCTAGGAAATGAGTTAGTAACGCTTCTTTCCCTTGCTATAGGAGGCATTATGATGATTGCGCTTGAGTGGTACTTTAAAAATCATCAGGATTTTTTAAGTAAAGAGACACAGGAATTATCTATTCCAACCGCTCTAGGCATTGGTCTTTTTCAATCTATTTCCATGATTCCGGGTGTTTCCCGCGCTGCTGCCACCATCTTTGGAGGTATGATTATGGGACTAAAAAGAGAAGCCGCAGTTGAGTTTTCTTTTTTACTAGCCATACCTACTATGCTGGCTGCCTCAGGCTTAGATTTAGTAAAAAACTATGATACTCTTCTTTCTTCCACCTATCTTTTACCGCTTGCTATTGGATTTATAGGTTCATTTGTAGTAGCGCTTTTTACCGTTAAGTGGCTTCTAACCTTTATAAAAACACACAATTTTGTTCCTTTTGGAGTGTATCGAATAGTATTTGCTCTCCTTTATTTCATCTTTATTTATCAGGCCTTTACCTCCTAAGCAATTTCTCTCTATTCTCTTACCAGCCTTTAACACCTCTTTTACGCTTCTAGCCTAAAATGCTTATTATGGCAACGTTAATTTTGGCAATACTATTAGGGCTCGCATTTTCCTATTTCGCCACGCAAAACACGCAAGGTATAAGTCTGGCCCCCTGGCAATACTCTTTTGCCAATATTCCCTTGTATGTGGTCATTTTAGGGGCTTTGTTACTAGGAGTAGCTATAGCAGTCCTCTTTAGCCTTTTAAGCTCTATTTCTACTGCTCTGACACTACGAGGAAAGGATAACGAAATACAAAAAAACAGAAGCTCTGTACAAGAACTGCAAGAAAGAGTCCATGAATTAGAAGTAGAAAATGCTCGACTCAAAGGTGAAGAAGTGGAAGAAAAAGAGACACGGACTTATCAAACCCCTGAAGTCCGCCGTGAACCTTCATTTCTGGACCGCCTCAGAGCAAGCTTTTCGTAGAAACCCTAATTCTTACTATTGTATTATTCCCAATCTTAAAACGAAATGTTAGAACTTCTGCCCCGCGGGAAGGCGGGGCAGAAACAAGTTGTGATGACTGACTAGGAACGGAGCAAGGAAGATATAAACCCCATAATTCTTCCAACTATCACTCCAGCTATAAAAGGAGCTGGCAACCATCCCCAGAAGAAGGAACTAATAAGAATTGCCATCCCGAATCCAACCCAGATTGAGAGCTCTCCCCAATAAAAGGTTGTTCGGAAATTGCGCTGCACCTGGGATTTTAATAGCTGCCACGCATAGCAGAAAAACCCTTGGAATAGAGAAAGATACTTTCTATAGGGTGCTGGCATTCTCGAATGCTCCTCTCGTATCTATTCACCACATTTTCAATGCCCATAAGCACCAAAACTACAACACATTGCGCTGTAGCTAGATACAAATGGACACACGTATTATACTAAAAAATAACGAAAAAGTAAATGTTATAGGATGTAACTGAAGGATTTAAAGCTCGCCTTTTTGTTGGATACCAAGAAGATAAAGGACTGCTTCTTTTTTATAGCGCCTGTCTCCTCTGGAGTTAATGCGGATTGCAGGAAGTTTTCCTCTTTTTCCCCATCTTTTGATAGTCAGGGGTGAAACTCGTAGTAGGTCAGCAACTTCTCGTACAGTTAAAAGATCTGGAAGGTTCTCTATTGATATACTTTGATTCTTCATAAGTGGTATTAAATAATTGGTACTATATCGTAACCATAACCAGAATAACAAAATGTATAAAACGTGTCAAGAGGAAACCATTTTCCTCTCTTCTTTTCTTACAAAAAATGTACCACCTTATCCGTCCTCAATAGTTGTCACTTGTAACTAAAACCTAGTTATAATAGTGATATGAAACAATCAAAGGAAGAAAAAGATTTGGTGACAGAAAAAATTGATGAAGACATTGAACGATTAGAAAGCTATATCCAACATTATGAGAAGAACATTGACTCAGATAATCCTCCAGAGGAATGGAAAAAACTAGCTGAGAAAATTTACTATGTACATGCAAGTATAGAATCCTACTTTGAGGCGATGATTCGATTCTCCTTTAAAGACTACGTTGACAAAAAATATATTAAAAAGTTTGATAAGTCTTTTGACTCTATATTCTCTGAACTATCATTTTTAGAGAAGTTAAGAATTGCTAATAAAATGAGCCTATTTCCAGAAACAACAGATCGTACTAGTTACGAGATCTATAAAGATCTTAATGATCTACGAAATCAATTCGCACACTCTCCTTCACAATCTCAACAGTATGTAAAAAGTAAAGAAAAATATAATGAGGTACTTACAAAACTAGTAGTAGCACTTGAATCTATTGAGACGGACTGGATAAATCTTATAACTCCTCCAGAATATTGGGACAAAATAGCTGATGAAATGGAAAAACGAGCGAAAGAGATTGAAGAAGAGATTAAAGAATTTGAAGAATCTGAATAGCCTATTTACTTGTACCCGCAGGATAAATTCCTTCCTTAATTCCCATCCTTTGCTTCAACACTAATATCATAAATTCAATCAACGCCAGTTGTCTTCTCCATCTCCACGGTTGGCGGATGAGTCTGTAGAGCCACTCAAAACCGAGAGTCCTTATTATTTTGGGCGCACGGGTTACTTTTCCGCTTATAAAATCAAAAGCTCCTCCTACGCCCATCACTGCTCCAACTGGAAGTGTATCTAAGTGCTCCCAGATCCATTTTTCTTGCTTTGGAGAGCCAAAAGCTACAAAAAGAAAGTCAATACGATTGGTTTTGACCTTCTTCTGGCTCCATTCTTCTCCTACAAAGGCTACTTGGAGTCCTGGATACTTTTTCTTTAAGCAATCAGCAGTTTTCTCTGCTACTTTTTCTCTACCCCCTAAAAATCCTACTGTCATAGGCCGTTTTGATAATTGACTACAGACAAATTCCATGAAATCTACCCCTGTAAGGCGCATTTTTACGCCCTTTCCTAGTATCCTGCTTGCCCACAGTACCCCCACACCATCAGCAAGCGAGATTTGGGCTTGATTGAGCAAGTCCTTATACCACGGATACCTGGAGGCCATCACTAGTATCTCCGGATTTGGGGTTACTATAAATAGTTTATCTCCCTTTTTTTCAAGGCCTTTAAGAATATACTGTAGGATATCATCTCTTTTTGTTGTTGTTATACCTACTCCTAATATCTTTTCTTTGTTTAGTTTTTCACTCATATGCTATATGATACTACAAAATGTTAAAAATAACTGCTTTTACCTTTTTTGTACACTATTTTTGATCTAAATTTAGGCCATTATAAAGGTTCAAAAATACAATAAAGAAGATGAAAACACTTATTTTTCTTAAGAATACATATTTTAAATATAGGACTCTATTTTTCGTGAAAAAAATAAGGAGCATAAAAGAAGAAAAAAGAGGATATCTTAATAAATCATTACTATATGTCTTTTTCATTAGTATTGATTTCTACTTATAGATCTTTTATATAACTCTAAATTCTCCAACGCCACACCAGTACCTCTCACCACACAATACAAAGGATCTTCTGCAACATATGCCGGAACTCCTGTTTCGCGGGCAATATACTTATCAAAGTTTTTAAGTAACGCTGTACCACCTGAAAGCACAATTCCTTTATCAATAATGTCGCTCGTTAACTCAGGTGGAGTCTCTTCAAACACTTCACGAATAATAGAAACAATAGGCTTTAGGACCTGCAACACTGCTTCATTTATTTGGATGTCATTAATTTCAATCGTTCTGGGAAGTCCAGTAACACTATCTCTTCCCTTTACTTCCATCTTGATAGGATTGGCTGGATCAACTATCGCATTTCCTAGCTTTATTTTGATTTCCTCCACTGTCCTTTCACCAACCAATAGGTTAAAGTTCTTACGAATGTAATTGGAGATCGTTTCCTCAAACTTATTCCCTGCCACCCGTACTGATTTGTGCACTACTACACCGCCAAGTGAAATAACTGCAATGTCTGTGGTGCCTCCTCCACTATCAAGGATCATATGCCCTGCAGCCTGTGCAATAGGCACTTTGGCTCCAATAGCTGCGGCCAAAGGCTCTTCTATCAAGTAGACATTACGTGCACCTGCTGCCATCGTGGCATCTAAAACTGCTCTTTTTTCTACCTGTGTTACTCCAGATGGAATACACACCATCACCTCAGGCTTCATAAAACGAGACCTGCCGCACACTTTATCAATAAAATAGGAAAGCATCTCTTGCGTGATACCATAGTCAGCTATCACACCGTCTTTAAGGGGTTTTGTAGCTACAATATTACCAGGGGTTCTACCTAGCATCTCTTTTGCGTCTTCTCCCACTGCCACTACTTTGTTATCATCTGCACGCACTGCAACCACTGTGGGCTCACTCAAAACAACACCTTCACCAGCCAGGTAAACCAAAGTATTAGCAGTACCTAAATCTATTCCAACACGTTTAGCCATAATAAAAATCTTTACCTACCATTTAAGAAAAGTAGAAGTTGTGTAACTTTTCAGTTCCGCTTACACTTTATTCAGGGAAGAAAATCTAGTACCCAACATCTTGTTTCTTATTCTCTCATTATCATTCTTAGTCTTATAACTTTTGCCTTTTTGCTTTCAAAAACTACGTCTAACTATTACTTTACTATATCATTTTTTGCTTATACACTCAAATTATAAGAAGATAACCTCTCACTTGCAATAGGGAATTGTCAACGGTACAATAAGGGTTAATGAAAATGAAGAAAATTATCATCAGTACTGTCCTAGTCCTTTCTTTTATTTTGCTTGGGACAGCATTGGCCATTTTTTATGCCAAAGGATATCGTTTTACCACTAATGAAGGAAAGCCTATTTTTCAAGGAACCGGTATTTTATCTTTGAGTAGCAGCCCAGAAGGAGCAAAGGTATATATTAATGGTAATCTTACGACTGCCACCAATAACACCCTTAACTTGAGACCTGGAACGTATGATGTAGAAATTCGTAAAGAAGGCTACTTTTCTTGGAAAAAAACAGTGGTTATCAAAAAAGAGCTAGTAACTGAAGCAAATGCCCTTCTTTTTCCTACAACCCCTAAATTTGAACCCATTACCATTACTGGCGTCGAAAACCTTGCCAAAGACCCTAGTGGGACTATCCTTGCCTACACTGTTTCCTCATCATCTGCCACTGGGAAAAATGGAGTATACGTGTTGGATATGAACTCACGCCCCATTTTGCCAACAAGCAGTCTTACATCTCAACTCATAGATAACACAGCCTATGATTTTTCAAAAGCTCAACTTTCTTTTGATCCTGAAGGAGATCAAATCTTGGCCTCTATCTCAGGACAACTCGCTACTTCTTACGTACTCCTTGCAGTAAAAGGGAATAATGATAACCCACAAAACGTTACGGTAACCCTTCCTCAAGTACTGCAAGAATGGCAAAATGAAGGAACACTCAAAGAGAAAAAAACCTTGGATGCACTTCCTAAAGGAGTCAAAACACTCGTAACCGATTACTTTGATCAACGGAAGGTATCCCCTGACCAAACGAAAATATATTATCAAGCGAAAAAAGATGGGATGTTGCCTATTGTCATCAATCCACGACTTCTCGAACTCAATTCCACTCCTGAGAGCAGGGACATCCGGGCAGGGAATATATATGTCTATGATGTAAAAGAAGATAGAAACTACCTCGTTTATGAAAAGAAAGAAGACAAGAAAACACCTGAGTTTATCTGGTTCCCGGATTCAGAGCACCTAGTCTTTGTAGAGGATAACCAAGTCAAAGTCATAGAATCAGACGGTATGAACACGACTACCATCTATGCTGGACCATTTAACCCAAGTTTTGTCGCTGTCTGGCCTGACGGCTCCAACCTAGTCATTCTCACAAACTTTAACAGCCACGACACCCCTGAGAATCTATATAGAATCAGCTTGAAATAAATATTTTAAAATTCGAAGCACTAAATTCGAAATTCCAAAGAAAAACGATATTGTCATCGCGAAGGAACACTAGTTCCTGTGGCGATCTCTCGGTGTCAGGGGATTGCTTCGTTGACACTCGCAATGACGTCTGTTTAATAGTTTTCCCTAGACTCTAACCGCTATACGCTAATCGCTCCTTTCTCATTCCTGAATCTTTTCTCTCACTTTATAAACTTTAAAAACTTGCTCCTAACCCCTAAAACCTAATCACTAAACGCTCTTCGCTAAACGCTGCTTTCTTGTCTTCCATACTTCATACTTACTTCTTGATACTTTATACTAAAAATCAACTCGTTAACCCGTTACTAACTAATAAAATAATAATCCAACTCCTCTACACTTGCTCCCACAAATCCTATATACTAATTGTTGTATGCCTATGAATGAAGAACGTATTAAAGAATTAGTTCATGTTATTCTCTCCTACCCTACCATTACACTAGCTGATGCGCAAAGTGTAGCTCAGAATTTAGGGGCCACTGCTGAGGAGCTACAAGAGGCTTGGACACGCATCCAAAACAACCCAGATCTTTCCCACAGAATTGAACAAGCAGCCCATGATACTCCTCCTCTTTCAGTTCCTGATACCAACACGTCTTCTCTTAAAAAAACCATCAAAAAAATGGAAATCATGTATGGAGGAGGATTTGTGTTAGTAATCAGCCTTCTCCTCTTACTTATCTTTAAAGACACAATCATTCCTCACTCTGCAAACCAACCACAAGAAACCATTATCGCACAAAAAAAAGATACTACTCCACACCTTATCCCCCAAGTCTATGCTAATCAGTCAGAGGTAAACGCTGAGGAAGTCTTCTCATATAAAGGTTCTGATATTACGCTCCACTACACGGGCCAGCCAGTAGCAGAAATCTTCGGCTTTTTCCCGTACTGGATGCTTCCAGCAGCTGATAAGATCAACCTAGATGGCATTACCGCTATCAGCCTCTTTGGACTTACCTCAGATGCCAATGGCAATATTATTACAGTACATGATGGTAAGCCAGAACCAGGCTGGCAGATGTGGAATAGCAAAGAGCTGGAAACCTTTATCACAAGAGCAAAATCAAAAGATATCAAACTATATATCACTATAAAGAACT
This sequence comes from uncultured Gammaproteobacteria bacterium, assembly GCA_964427615.1. Classification (GTDB taxonomy): domain Bacteria; phylum Patescibacteriota; class Microgenomatia; order Levybacterales; family GWA1-39-11; genus CAYRUR01. The sequence goes on from CAYRUR010000008.1 coordinate 26,588, forward strand.
TTAACAAATCTGAGATAGAACGCCTTGTTTCATCAGAAGATGCACAAAAACAATTTATCAGCAATGCGGTACAGCTCGTAGAAAGTAAAAACCTGGATGGTGTTAATATTGACTTTGAGTATTTAACCACGCCAGAACCACACATCCGTTTTGGCTTCACCAAATTCATTGCCAACTTACAAGCAGAGCTAAAGCGTAAAAATAGTAACTATGCTCTTACCGTTGATACGTTTATCAAATCAGGGGCAGAAAAAGACTTCTTTGACATTAACCTACTCCAGGAATATGTAGATTCTTTTGTCATCATGGGATATGACTTTAGCACTCCAGGAGGCAATCCTGGTCCTGTTGCTCCCCTGGAAGGCACTATCAGCTTGCTCGGATACATGCAGAGTTATTTAGAGCGCGTACCACCTGAAAAATTGATTTTGGCTGTCCCCTACTACGGCTATGACTGGCCCACTACTCAACCTGCATCAGCAGAAAAAGAAAAAGGCAAAATTGTTTCCTATGCTGAGGTTATGAATGAATACCCAGAGCAAAATATTCTCTGGAATGAAGTCGCCCAAACACCATACTTGAATTACAAAGATACAACCACAGGGCAAGACAGAATTATCCATTTTGAAAATGTGAGGTCTTTGGCTATAAAATACGACTTCATCCGCAAGAAAAACCTCAAAGGAGTCGGCATCTGGGCACTAGGTTACGATGGCAATAATCAAGAACTCCACCAGCTACTACTAGATAAGTTTACGAATTGAGAATAATAGATTCAAGATTTAAGATTCATGATTTATGAATAGTCAAAAAATTAAAGAATTTACTGACCTTCAAGTATGGAAAGAAGGACATCAGCTAGTCATCCTCATTTATAAAATAACCAAATCCTTTCCTAAAGAGGAGATATATGGACTTATAGATCAGATGCGCAGAGCCGCAACCTCAATCACTAATAACATTGCAGAAGGTTTTGGACGACAAACTTACAAAGAAAAAGTGCAATTCTATTATTTGGCTCAAGGATCGTTAACAGAGTTAAAAAATCAATTGTTGATTGTAAAAGACATTGGTTACTTAGAAGAAGAACAGTTTGAACATATTATGGAACAAGTAAACACCACCCATCAACTTTTACAAGGACTCATCAAAAAATCCAAAACCTACATTTAACTTACTTTCTCAATTCACTTACTCTTCCTCCTTATTCTTGAATCCTGAATCATAAATCATGAATCTATATTCACAGCATCATCAATTCATCACACCCTGTCCCAGTACTGAGGAAGAAACGGCTCCTTGCTCATGAGGGGTAACATAAGGGAGCATAAAAGAGACAGTAGTGCCTTTACCCTCTTCTGATTCTAGCCAAATTTTACCATCATGGGATTCCACAATTCCCATAGAAATATATAGACCAAGCCCTGTACCTTGATTCTTTTTAATTTGCTGTATTTGCCCAAATTTTGAAAATAAGAGGTCTTTTTTATTTTTTGGTACTCCTATACCATCATCTGCAACAATAACCTTTACAAACCCATTCTCAAGCGTGGTTTTTAAGGTTATATGTCCACCCTCTGGAGTAAATTTAATGCTATTGGAAAGCAGGTTGTCTATCACCTGTCCAATACGCATGGCATCAAACATAAATGGTTTTATATTATTATCCACCAGAATACGCATGATAATTTTCTTTTCCTGTGCCACATGCGAGAACATCCCAAATCGCTCTTTTGTAACTTGATTGAGATCTGCCTCACCCTTCATAATCGTAAATTTGCCTGCATCCAGCTTGGCAGCATCCAACAGTTCTGCAACTTGATCTAACATGCGCTGAGCAGATTCATCAATAATAGAGAGCATTTTCTTTTTATCCTCGCTATTCACCTTCCCTGAAAGTAGCAGTCCTGAAGCGCCTTTCATGGAAATAAGTGGAGAACGCAACTCATGCACCACCATATTCGTAAAATTAGCTCGCATCTCTTCTATCTCTTTTTCCAGGGTTACATCCTGCATGGTTACCGAAATACCGATACTGTCCCCTTCACTGATAGAAAGCAAAGGATTGATAAAAATCTTGAAAAACTTATTATGAATTCTAAAGTCGGTCAAGATCATGCTTTTCTTCTCTTTAAGTGCTTCTGATATTTTATCCATCAGTGTATTATCAGAGCCAAAATGAGCCAGAACACTGAGCGTATTTGGTTCTGTCTTAAGCTGCAAAAATTCCTTGGCTGCATCATTGAGGGTTGTAACACGCAACCTACCGTCCTCATATGAGAAAAGAATAGCACCACTGGGAATACTTAAAATAAAAGAGGTAAGTTTTTCCTTTTCTATTTCTATCACCTCTTCCAAACGCTCTATCGCCCGCTCTGCTTGATTTACAATCCGATATAAAATATGCATGTCTTCGCGGTAATACGTATCCTTTTGAGAGGCAGTGACCGTAACCACTCCTTTCAGTTTGCCATGCACTACTACAGGAACATTAAAATGAACTTGGGGAGTATCAGGAATTACCGTCTTTGAATCTGCTGTTGTAAGGGTCCGTCCTTTTTCATATACTTCCTGCACACGCTCATCTATAACCTCTCCTTCCCTTACTGTCTTACTTACACCACCAGCCGCATCTAACATTATTTTTTTTACTTTCTGCAGATATGCGTCTGAAACAGGCTCTTTGACAAATGTTTTAAGTCTTATACTAGCACCATCTACGAGGGCATAAGAAACGGTTGCAATATCAAAAGCTTCTCCGACTGATAAGGCAATAGTCTCAGTTATATTTTTGATATTGAGCGAGTATCCAATCTTGTCTGAAACTTCTTTTAGGATATTTGCTTCAAAGTATTTTCTGGAGAGTTCTTTTTTTTGCTTATTGAATTCCCGTTTTATTTTTTCTTCCCGATAAGAGAAGAAGACCGCAAGCCCGGCAACGAAGATATTAAACAGTATGGACAGGATTAAGGGCTCGCTCATAAAGATATTTACGTACTACCATCAGCACACCTCAATACTTGCATTATGTAAATCTCAAATGTCAAAACCACATTAGTATAAAGTGTTAAGAAGTAAGAATTAAGTATAGAAAGAAAGTTAAAACTCAAAAGGCAAAATGCAAAAATACAACTCAAAAATTAAAAGTTTTTAGATTTCAGTTGTAGCTTTGCGATTCCCTATATACTACATACAACATACTTACTCTTAAATTTTGTTTCCTGCTCTCTGTTTACTGTTTACTGTCTTCTTATTCTTAAATCTCGAATCATACATCCTGAATCTTTTTCTTTATTCATAATTCCTAATTCGTTTCTCTAACCCCTAACTACTACATCCCACTCGATCCTGGATTTTCCTCGCCTGACATTGATCCTTCTTCAAGGATGTTTTTTACTTTTGCCACTAAATCGTCAGTGGAGATTTGGTATTTGAGGATATAATCTTGTGCACCAGAGTACAATGCTTCTTTCACCATCGTGTCATGCCCGAAGTTGGTAAGCATGGCTATTTTAATATTTTTAGTTGCTTCCTCTGCCTTCAATGTCTTCAGCAGCTCATTTCCGCTCATCTGCGGCATCATTTGGTCTAAAAGAATAAGATCAAAAGGTTCTGACTTTGCCAGAGCAAGACCTGACTGAGGGTCTGAGGATACTTTCACTTCATATCCCGCATTTTTTAAAGCTGCTTCAAATACTGAAGCTACTGCTAACTCATCATCAACAATTAATATTTTCGCCATGTTTTTTAAGAAGAAAAAGAATTAAAATAATCCTTACTTTACGCTAGCACCTTGCACAAAAAAATGCAAGAGGAGAAACTACTTTTTCACCTCTATCCTCTTCCCATCACTCACCAGCTCTATATCTCCTGCTACATCAGTTCTTAAAAAAGGTATGCTCTCCTTACGTAATAACTCTAGAATAGTCGGATGGGGATGACCATACTTATTTTTTGCTCCTACTGAAATTACCGCCAGTTCTGGTTTTAAGTCTTTTAAAACCGCCACATCAATACCTGACTGAGAGCCATGATGAGGCAGTTGCAAAACATCAATATCTGCCCACCCACCTACTTTTAACGCATCTTCTATTCCCTCTACTTGGCTGTCTCCAGGTAGTAACATATGCGTGTTGCCGTACGCCACAAGAGTTACCACATTTCCAAATCCCTCACTTTCATCTATTACTCCCTCAGGTGCAGTTTTTTCTAAAAATGCACTGCTTGGACCTACTACACGCAAGGCAACACCATCAGCAAATTCGTATCTATCACCCGCATATACCATCTGCTTTTTTATCTGCCGTTGTTCTATGGTTGATAATAAAGTCTGGTAAGCTGCTGTATTATGCCCCACTTTTTCCGTCGCAAAAGCACCTACTTTGTATCTTTCCATCACTGAAATCAAACCTTCTAAATGATCTAAGTGCGGATGAGTCAAAACAACCAAATCTATATGCCTATCCCAAAAAGGCATATGAGTTGAAAGACAAGAAAGCACTGCATCTCCCGGACCGCCATCCACCAAAATATCTTTGCCTGAGGGAGTTCTCATGTAAATCGCGTCTCCTTGTCCCACGTTACAAAAGGTCATATGCATCTTTTTATCAGAGAAAATAATCATCTGATAAATACCTAGTCCTGAAAGAAATACTATGCACACAACGATAATTAATACTATCTTTTTCATGCTTTTTGTTTTTGGTACAAAATGAGCGCAAGCAGTAATAAATAGTACGCTGGTATAAAAATAAAAGGCACTCTCTCCAGCTCTATAGGTAGAGGAAAAGCTGTAAAAAACAGCACCACTTCCTTGAAATACCACAAAAGTGGGTACGTAATATAAAGCAGAAGGTCTGGTACCAGAGGTAAAAAGGAAAGCAGAGCTGCCAGACCTCCTAACATCATAAGAATCGGCACTGTCCAGAGCACCAACACATTCACCAACACTGACATCAGAGGAAATGAGTTGAAAAAATAGAATAAAAGGGGAAGGACTCCTACCTGTGCAGCAAGCGTAATACTAATATCCTCTCGCACAAAAAGGTTACCAGGTATCCATCCTTCAAAAACCGGACGAAACAGAATAATACCAGCTGTTGCAGTAGCTGAAAGCCAAAACCCCACATCAAAAAGAAGCTCAGGACTGATCAGAAGCATACACCAGCCAGTAAGAAAAAGCGCTAGCAAAGAAAAGTATTGTCTGCCAACAAGTACAGCAGCGAATGCCAGAACTCCCATAATAGAAGCTCTAACAATAGGTGGATCCATACCTGATAAGACCATATAGCCAAAAATAGTGAGCACCGTAAAAAGAACTGCAAAGCTTCTTCTGAGTAAATGAGAAAATAAAATTAGCATAATACCTGTTAAAATGCTAACATTAGACCCAGAGGCTGCAACTACGTGTAGCACACCTGTTTTTTTCAATGCCTCATAAAACGAGTCTCCCAGTTCATTTTTTACTCCTAAGACGATTCCCAATAACAACCCTGCTTCATCTTTTGACAAAACTGACAAAAAACGCTGCTCTACACTATTTCTAAGTACAACCAGAGGCTGTAAATAGACGGCTGGTGGTGACTTTGTTATACGAGGATTGTCAATAACAAGTCGCTTTATCACTTCACCATTTTTAGCGCTAGACTCTTTTTCTTTTACAACTCCTTGTATTCTCAGTCTATCTCCATATTGATAGCTAGGATAAGCAGGAGCATATATCCAGAGCCCTTCTACCCTGATTAGCTGCCTCCCATATGAAATCTTTGGATAAGAAAAAAGCGTGTGGTTAAGCGTTACCTCTTGTCCTGGAACATACGTGGGTTTTGCATCAAAGTAAAACAACAATCTCAGACTTAACATTCCCAACAAAATAGTGGTAAGCAGTGCTGTTTGCATCAGTAGGTGGAGATAGAGTCCTTGATCTTTTCAAATACTGTTTCGGTAACTACCTTGCGTGTTACTAGATCTTTTATATCTTGGTAAGGTCGCCCGTCAATAATCTTTTGAGCAGTTACTTTTCCTACCCCAGGAAGACTCTCCAGTTCTGCACTACTGGCTTCGTTAATGTTAATCACGTCATTACTACTATCACTATCCTCTGCTGCCAAAACAGCTGTCTGATTTTCTCCTTCAAAGGGAATATAGAGTTTTTGTCCGTCTGACAAAGACTGTGCTAAATTAATGCGCCTGGCAACATACTCTCTGTCTGCCTGAGAATCAAGACCCCCTGCTTTTACCAAAGCATCCTGTATCCGTGATTCTTGTGAAAATGTATAAACGCCAGGTTTCACAACTGCTCCTGAGACATCTACCATGATGGCACGATCAGCACTTGGCTTTTTTTCTTGCTCATTGCTGGCTGGAACAAAGACCATATCTTGCTCATTTTTCTCAAATAACTGTATCATACCAATACCTAAACATATCAACCCAATGATTGAGAGCACGATAATCAAGAAGTACGTACGAACGAAGGAAATAACCCGCAGTGAAAGCTTCTCATCTGCTTCCATACTTCTACTGTAAAAAATTCTTTACAAAGATGCAAGTAAGAAATTAAGGGTCAATATTTAAGATCATTCCATCACACCACAAAATTAATAATCTTCCCAGGGACATAGATGGCTTTTTTGACTTTTTCTTTATCTACCCTGTCTGCAAGTATTTGATAAGCTTGCTCTTCTACTTGTTCACGATTAGCAATATTGGCTGTGTCTACTTGCATCTCTCCTCTTCTCTTTCCATTTACTTGAATGGTTACCGTAACCACCTCTTCTTGTAAATACTCCTCTTTATACTCTGGCCAAGCAGATATATGCACTGAATTCTTTACTAAGTCTTTGCCTGCATTGTCAGTTAATGATTGATACATTTCCTCTGCTAAGTAAGGAGCAAATGGCGCAAACAGTTTGATATACGCGATAGCTGTATCTTTTGTAATAGACTCTTGCTTTGAGACAAGATTATAAAACTCCATGAGTCTGGCAATAGCAGTGTTATAGGAAAGGCTTCCTAAGTCTTCTGTCACTGCCTTTATCGTTTTATGCAAGGCTTTGGTAACTTCTTTATCTTCCCGGTCTGCAAAATCGACTGTATGCAAAAAGTTCCATACTCGTTTTACAAACCGATGCATACCCTCAATACCCGTATCACGAAAATCGCCTCCTTGATTAAAAGGACCCAAAAACATTAGGTACATACGCAAAGTATCAGCACCATATTTGGCAATATACTCATCAGGTACCACGACATTCCCTTTGCTCTTACTCATCTTAGCCCCATCTTTGATAATCAGACCATGTGCGAAGAACTTTGAAAACGGTTCTTCAAAATCAACCAATTTCAAATCAGCCAATGCCATCGTGATAAACCGCGCATACAGAAGGTGTAGCACTGAGTGCTCTGCTCCGCCAATGTAAATATCAACAGGCAACCATTTTTTTGTGATATCTATATCAAAAGGTACACTTTCTATATCAGAAGAAGGGTATCTTAAGAAATACCAAGCACTATCCAAGAATGTATCTGAAACATCTGTTTCACGGGTTGCAGCTCCTCCACACACTGGACAAGTCGTCTCATAAAACTCTGGATGATTTGCAAGAGGCGCCTTCCCAGTCCCTAATGGTTTAAAGTCCTCTATATAAGGAAGCTCTACTGGCAAGTTATTCGTCTCAACTGGGAACCATCCTGCTGCATTCCAATCACTTGGATTTTCTTGATCGTGTTTGGCAAACCACGTTACTCCTTTTTCAGCACAATTTGAGCAATATACCATAGGAATCGGCGGACCCCAATACCGTTGTCTTGAAATCAACCAATCACGAAGGTGATATTGTACCTTCATCTCTCCATTTACTGACTCAACAATCTTTACCTTTGCATCTTCTGACTCCATACCATTGAATTCGCCAGAATTACCGAGTATACCTTGCCCTGTAAATACATACTCTGGATTATCAATCAGTGTTACGAGAAAGTCTCCCTCAACAACAGAGAAAAAGTCTTTAAGATCCTCTTTTTTCTTCCACACTACCTCATGCATCGCAGCTTCTTTCTCCCCTACAACATCTTTTTCTTCATTCTCAAGTTCAAAGAAAACATAGTGAAAACGAGCCCACCGATTTTGTTTTTTTAGACGATGATAAAAAAGTGAATGCATTACCAAAGAAGGATCTTCAACCAACCGTAGATTTTTATACCCTGTCTCCTCATGTACCTCTCTTCGAGCTGCTTCAACTATATCCTCTCCATCTTCAATACCTCCTGTCACCAGCCCCTGCATATGAGCATCTTTCCATTTGATACACAGATACGTATCGTCTTTTGGATTTCGCACAATAGCACACACCGCATCTCGCTTTACAAAGTCTAACTCAGGTTTTACTGCTGATTCGCCAGAAGAATTCACAAACTTCGGCTCTATTACCCTTTTTATAGGAAGATCATACTTCTTTGCAAATGCATAATCCCGCTCGTCATGTGCTGGCACAGCCATAATGGCCCCTGTACCATATCCCATCAAAACATAATCTGCAATCCAGATAGGTATCTGCTCATTATTTACTGGATTAATAGCATACAGCCCACTAAACACACCTGTTTTTTCTTTCCCTTCGGCCATGCGCTCTTGCTCTGTTTTTTTCTTTGCCTGTTCTACATACCTTTTTACTTCTTCCAGTTCTGCACCCTGAATTTTAAACTCTGAATTAAGAAGTGATCTGACAAGCGGATGCTCTGGAGACACTACCATAAAGGTTGCACCAAATAACGTATCAGGACGCGTAGTGAAGACTTCAATTGTTGACTCTAAATTCTGAATTCTAAATTCTACCTTCGCTCCTTCTGACCTCCCAATCCAGTTCTTTTGCGCGATTTTTACTTTTTCAGTCCAATCAAGTTTTTCTAAATTATCCAGCAATTTTTGGGCGTATTGCGTGATTCTGAAAAACCACTGCTCTAGCTCTCTTTTCTCTACCAGAGATCCACACCGCTCACACTCACCGGCAATGACCTGCTCATCTGACAAAACTGTTTTACATCCTGGACACCAATTAACTGCTTCTTTTTTCCGATACGCAAGACCTGCCCGAAACATTTCAGTAAAAAGCCATTGCGTCCACTTATAATAAGAAGGGTCATAAGTCTCAACAGTCCGCTGCCAATCCACAGACGTACCGATTGCCTTCATCTGGCGGTAGAAATTCTTCTCAGAAACCTCAGCTTGTTTCATGGGGTGGGTGCCTACTTTTAAGGCATAATTTTCTGAATGAATACCGAATCCATCCAGTCCAATAGGCTCAAAAACATCCAAACCCTGCATTCTCTTGAATCTACCATACACATCCGCTCCAGTTTGGGCATACATATTGCCTACATGCAACCCTTCGGCAGAAGGATACGGAAACATCATAAGGTTATAAAACGGTCTTTTGGCCTGCTTCATGTCAGGAGAATAGATCTTCTCCTCAGTCCAAGCCTCTTGCCACTTTGGCTCAATTGCTGAAGGAACATATTTTTCTGAATCTGTTTTTGCCATGTATATAGTATATCAAATCAAGCAAAAGGTTAGAAAGCAACTTTTAGCATGTAGCGGTTAGGGATGAAACTATTAACAGATTAATGAGCTAGAAAGATTCAAGATTTATGAATCAGGAATAAAACAAAAACCAAAATACAGAGAGCAAAGAGCAGAAGGCAAGCGGTTAGCGATTAGGGTATAGCGTTTAGAAAAAAGTATCAAGCATTAAGTGCAGAAAGCAAATTTAGTACTTAAAATTGACATTTTCCTCTCCTGAGGGAGAGGATTAAGGTGAGGGGAAAGATTTAAGAATGAAAAGAAGACAGTAGACAGTAATCAGAGAGCAGAGAACAAAGGACAGAAGTTTAGCGTTAATGGGTAACGAAGCCGGTATCATTTAGCGGTTACGTGAAGCGTAAAACAAGGAAGAAAGACGTTTAACGCTTATCCATACAGGCATCCTAACCCTCACCGATCTCCAATACTTAATACTAATTATCCAACCCGTTAATAAAAGATAATGAATAATCTTCCTTCTATACTTAATCCTTACTTCTTAATTCTTAATACTAAAATCTTTTTGTTACCACATAGTAACAAAAAGATTTTTTTAATTTACCTCCCTTGCAATATCAGCTACGTTTTATACTATATATAATAGTATGCAAAAACAACGATTATCATTCTTTGTCTTACTAACTCTTTTAACCCTTTTTGCGGCACCTTCTATGACATATGCTCAAGAGCTAGAAGATGTATCAATCACCCATCCCTCCCCTCCTCTTAAAAAGTTGCCTCAAAATACCCCGAGCTCCTATAGTAATAAAAGCAATAATCCTATATTAAATAGCAGTGATTTTAGGCTCTTAAGCCCTACTTTTCTACAAGCTGAAATTTCCTCTTCTTTTATTGATTTTGGCGTTATTATCCCCGGAGAGCCACTCCTGCGCACACAGACACTTTCCGTTACTCCTGGGGCTGCTTTTGGTGCAGATATTATCGCTTTTGAAGACCATGCTCCCACTGCTACTGAAGGCGCAGTCATCGTACCTGATACCACCTGTGATAATGGCAGCTGTACAGAACACATAGCTACTCTCTGGCAAGAGCCACTTACCTATGGATTTGGATATCGGTGTACACCTGACAATCACCTCTGTCAAGATTTCAAAGAAAAAGAAACCTACAAACAGTTTGCAAATATAGAAAAAGGCAAAGCGCCACAAATACTGGAAAGTCTTTTCACACCCACTACCCTGGAGCTAATATACAAAATAAGCATCCCTCCAACAGCTGCTGGAAAAAAGTATCAAAACACCATTTACTATATCATTTCACCACGATACTAAAAAAATAAAAGACTCGTTTTCTCCCCTCTCTCCCTACACTGTAAAAACGATTGTACTCATTTCCTTCTTTTATCAGATGCTCCCTCTATTTTGATAAAAGGCATTATAAACGAAAAGATCAGAATAACAATCCAAACTAAAATAGATAATAGTTATCACCTGCTCCTAAGCTCTGACAAATTTGCCCTTTATTTTTATTTTTTAAAACTGTATAGATTTGATATAGTCAAATAGTAAATCTTTCTATTTTCTATAAGCCTTTTCAACTTTTACCGAATTAATGACAGTATTCGAAAATTACTGGAATTTATTACTGCGGTAATAGTGAAAAGCACCAATGCAACAATTACTATATAAAAAAAGAGGACTATGTCTCTATTCTCTTTCTTTTTCACCTGCTTTGTACTACACTTTTTCTATGAAACGTTTAGCTCTGTTTCTTCTTGTTGTTATCTACATGGCTGTATTACCGCAGAACACTCAAGCACATGCTTCTGAGTTCAAAATTGGTATTTATCCTCCGGTTATACCCCTTTCAACTGTACCAGGAAAACCCGTAACAACATCTGTAAAAGTAGCCAACTCTACCCAAGATACTCAGACGCTTCAGGTAAAAACGCTTCCCTTCACTCCTTCCCCTAAAAACGATGGAACTGTTGTCTATAGACCCAACACCCTTCCCCAACCCCTCTCTGCGATAGAAACACTCAAAATAGAGGTATTAGAAGGTCAACAAATAGCAGATACCATAACGTTAGAAGCAGGAGAAACAAAAGAAGTTACAGTACGTATTACTCCGCCTGCTAATGCTCCAAAAAAAGACTATTACTACTCGCTTCTTTTTATTTCAAAAACAACAGAAAACGAAGCAGTCAGAACGTCACTGGCACTTGCCTCTCACCTGCTTATTATGGTCGGAAACCCCACTCAACCTCAGATGAGTATTGAACAGTTCAGCTCCCCTATCTTTCTTACCCAAGGACCTGTTCCTTTTACGGTATTACTAAAAAACAACGGAAGTCATTTTGTACAAGCTGCTGCTACCGTTACCATACACAACATGCTCAACCTTCCTATAGCTAAAGTAAAAACACCTACCGTACACGTCCTTGCTAACTCTTCTCGATTTATGACTGATGAAGAATCTCTTGAAAATACGCTTCTGTGGAATGAAAAATATCCTGTGGGACTGTATAAAGCAGTGTTAGAAGTTGACATAAATGGACAAAAAACCTTTCAAACACAACGCTATATTCTCTTGCTACCCATTACTATCACACTTCCCATTATATTAGTCATTGTATTCAGCATTAGTATTTATCTTAGAGTACTAAAAAAACTCTCCAAAACGTCCCATTAGAAGAGTAAATACAAAAATAACATCTCCTTGTTTTACAAGAGGCATATCTAAAATTGATTAGGCATCCATTTTTTAGAAAATGCTTTTAAATAAGTAAAAACCACACATGCTCTTTGTTAGCAAATACTAAATAAGAGTGATATTTATGCTTTAATACCCTATTTCCCAAGCATAAAACAGACTTAAAAGAACAGATTATAAATGGCAATAGTTATTTACTAAAAGATTATATCACCCGTCATTTTTCCTTTTTTTAATGCCACATGAGCGTATTTGCGGTAAAAATAAGGCCAAAAAAGAAAAACCATGCCTACTTTTGAAGCTAAATTAGCAATCATTGATATCTTCTGATATGTTCGGTGGAAGACCAAAAATGGAAGCACAAATAGCTTCAAATCCATTTTCACGCCGTTTTTTTGACATTTCACAAGCCTAAAAATCCACTTTTTGCTCTCGTTAAATATATCAAAACACATCACATCCTCCTCTCAGGTACTTGACACTTGTACCTCTACTACTTTAATCTATTCATATGGGGAGTATAATACGTATAATCGGTATAATTTCGGCTTCAAACACCTTTCTTGCGGAAATAATATTCCCTAACCATCTCCCCTTTTTTGATGCCGTGAAAAAATATTTCACACCCCCTCTTCCAGCACTCTCGCACTTTTCACTGACTTTTCATCGACGTCCTCAAAGAAGACTGTTCCTATTCCTCTCATTCTCGTACTCTGCACTCACAAGTACGTCTTGCAACACATCTGAAGTAAGCATGAAAAAAATGTACAGAGAATTTATTGTCTAAAATCACATGGATTTATTCGTCTTTTATAAAAAGTTACTGCTTACCCAAAAAGTACAGCCATCAAAAGTAACCGTAAAAAATTATCTCTCAGACCTACGGCATTTTGTGCGCTGGTATGAAGATCTCTATAGAAAATCATTTCACCCAGACGATATAACTGCCCAGATAATTACCCGCTACGCAGAAAATGCACACACTGCTGCCCGTTCTAAAAAAAGACACCTTTCATCTCTGAAAAAATTCTTCTCCCTGCTGCAGGAGCAAGAACTCTGTACTAATGACCCCTTTCAAGCCTTGGCCCAAAATCAGCAAAAAGAGGAAAAAGAAGAAGACATCTGGCATTTAAAAGAGTTTCGGGAATACTTGTATGTTAATGGAGCCTCTCATTTGACTATAAAAAACTATATCATAGATATACAACACTTCGCTCAATGGGCAGAAAAAACCGTATTACAAGGCCAAAAAGTGCAAAACCCCTTTGAAAAGGTAAATGCTCTAGGATTAGAGACTTACAAAGAAAGGCTCCTTACGGTAGTCCGCATGTCTCCTAAGTCTGTTAATAGAAAACTCTCATCGCTTCGTAAATACGGGACGTTCTTAAAAGAGAAAAATCTTATCAGTGATAGTCTAGAAGTGATAAACACCAAAGTAGAACAAAATATAGGATCTTCTTTATCACTAGAAGACTTACAAAAACTGGAAAAAGAGCAGCCAAAAACCTACTCACCTCTTCCACCCGTCCGACTAGTACAAAGACTTGCGGAACCAATTGAGGAAGCTGAGGAAAAAGTGGCTGACCTTATTACTACTCAAATCCAACAAAATAAATTTGAAGGTATAGGCAAAATAAAAGAAAAACTTGCTCAAGAGACAGCGCTGCATCCTGAGCGAGTTCCGACAAATATTTCCAAAGCATTTTATGCTCCTACCCAAGTTTCTACTCATACTTTTCCTTTGCACAAAAAGGTACTACATCATGCCCGCCACACTCGACCTAAATGGTACAAGCGATACCACAATCATACGTTCACCCACTACCTACACGTCTCAGTGCTTGTCATCTATGCTTCTATCGTAGGATTGGGGTTATACAAAACCATAATCAGCGACAAAGGAATCAGCACTCCAGTATTTGCCCAAAAAATGACGCATAAAACGCTTTTTTTTAGTGGTAGGCTATTATCCCCCGATGGCAGACCTGTTACTGTTCCTACCCGTGTTACATTTGCTATTTACAATGACTTAACCAGTAGTGATAAAAGTACTCTGTTATGGCAAGAGACACATGAACAAGTAGAGCCCAACGAGGACGGTACTATTCACCAAACAATTGGTATGCGTACTCCTATCCCACAGTCTATTTTTGATAATGCCAATAATTTATATCTAGGAGTAACGATTGCTGATAATCCAGAGCTTTCTCCTCGTCAGAGGCTGACCACAACCTCCTTTGCAGCAGATGCTGACATGCTCTCTGGTATGAAACTGATTACCCAGACCAATAAAACAGCCAATGTGGTGCTTGCACTTGATTCATCAGGAGACCTAACCATTGGCGGTAATGCAAACCCTGTTTTTCAGGCAACAGGAGGAGAATTTACCCTCAAAGGAACAGCAGTGGTGCTTACTACTAATACTGGTTCAGACGGCAATCTGACGCTTGCACCAGACGGGTTAGGTAAAATTGACCTGCAAAAATCCCTGGTTAACTCTACTGAAGATAGTGCTCTCCAAGGAGCAGTTACAGTAGAAGATCGCTTTGTAGTTACTTCCTCTGAATCTGCTCGTGCTGTCTTTAGCGTTAATAACAACTACTTAGGTGGAGACCTTTTTACTGCTTCTTCATCCGGGATTACCAAATTTGTGATTGATACCTTTGGCCACGTGGGTATTGGCACCAATCGTCCTACCTACCATTTGGATGTACAGGGAGACACCCGCATTACAGGCAAAACAATTCTGAATAACGTTGCGTATTCCTGGCCATCTCTGGCTGGTAAAAAAGGATCTGTACTTTCATATAATGGTATGGGAGATCTTTCATGGGTAGACCCAGCAACTCTTTCACACTGGCAGGAACAAAACAACGTAATTAGTCTCGCCAACACCAGGGCTGACTTTTTAGTAGGAGGAGATGCCACTTCCTCTGCCAAATTTGCACTTACTGGCGTTAATTCTAATGCTGCAACTGCCTACTTTACAGCAGACATAACCCTACGAGGAGGCAATAGAAAAATAACTACTGATGGTGGAAATCTCACGCTTGGTGATACGCGTACAGGAACTATCACCTTGGCTCCACAAGGGAAAAATGCACTCACCGCTTCAAAAGATGGTCTGATAGGTATCGGCACCATTCCTAGCCTAAAACTTGATGTGCTAGATACCCAAACAGCAACTGCTGCAGCTCTCATCACGAACAGCAACTCTGGCAGTAATGCCGATGTTTTAGCTTTAAAAGTAGGTACTACTACTCCTGGAACAGGCAATTACTTTGCTTCATTCTTAAATGGACAGGGAGCAGTCATTGGTAAAATTCAAGGAAATGGTGCAGGAGGAGTTGTGTACTCTACCTCAGGTTCTGACTTTGCTGAATATTTCAAAAAAGAACATAGCTACGATGTTTTTGAGCCAGGAGATATTGTGTGTATCGGAGCAACAGGAGGAGCCAGTAAATGCACCTCAGCTCAAGATACTATTCTAGGTATTGTCTCAGACAGACCAGGTTTTGTAGGTGGAGGCAATCACGACTCAGATCCGAATTATATTCTCGTAGGACTTATTGGACAACTTCCGGTAAAAGTTACGCCTTTAAGCGGAACCATTCGTCCCGGAGACCCTATAACAGTACAAAAGGAATTTGGCACTGCTCAGACAGCAACCACCAAAAGCTCTATTGTAGGCTATGCGCTTGCCTCTTACTCTCCTGAAGATGGAGATAGTACTGTTATGGTGCGCTTGAGTACTGGATCATACCTACCTGAGACCAACCTCTTTGATCGCTTCACAGCTTCTGTTGCCTCAATTGGCCATTTAGTAGCCGGAAACATCCAAACCACAACGCTTCAGGCAAGTAAAATCGTAACAGACACGCTGGTAATCAACGGAAAAAACATACAAGATTATATCCAGGATTATATTACGGATACCCTAGCACAAGGCATTGTTACTCAAGAAATTATTTCACCTATAGCTACTATCAATACACTCAAAACTAATACCATTACCTCTACTGACAAAAATAGTACTGTAGCTCTTGAACTAACTGATACTAAATTGAATGTTAAAAATACAAGCAGTGGCTCGGCCAACATAGTAGCCTCACTTGATAACCAAGGCAATGCGACATTTAGCGGATCACTTACTGCCCAAGATGCATCTATTAGTGGCACCTTACATGCCGATATCATTGATGCCAAAACCATTTCTGGACTTGAAGATAAAGTAGCAAGCATAGCATCTACTCTGCTAAAAACAAATAATCAGGCACAAAATAATCATTCAAATAAATCAACTGATAATTTACTAACTGCTACCCTACCACCTCTTGAACCTGAACTTGACATGGATTACCTGGATATCTCCACATTCTCTGCTCAATTTGCTCTTATTACAGAGAGTCTTACTGCACTAGGACCAGCCACATTTAATAACCTGACGGTTATGGATACCTTCTCTATAGGCACAAATTTCTTATTTAGCAATCAATCAATTGATGTGCTAGGAGACGATCTAGAGATACAACCCTTAAGGCAAGGAGGTATTTCTTTCCTTGCAGACAAAATCAAATTTGATGTGTCAGGAAATGCATACTTTGCAGAAAATGCTACCTTTGCCAAAGACGTCCAAGTAGGTGGTAAACTGGCTGCAGGTATTCTTTCTCCTCTACCTGATCAAGATCTGGTTATTCACCTGCCTCAAAAAGGAGATGGAAGTAATGCTCAGTTTGTCATTGAAAACGCACAGAGAGAACCAGTGCTCAGTATTAATGCCAAAGGAGACCTATCCGCCTCAGGTTCTGCTCGCTTTGCCCAAGATATTATTGCCTCGGGCTCAGCGTACCTTGCCAAACTAAACCTCTTAGCAAAACCCGCACAAGCTGTGTCAGACAATGAGATGATTGCTTCAGGCTCAGCAGGCACCGCAACGCTCAAAGCCTACAACAGAGAAATTACCATCCATAATGAGCAAGTTACTGAAGACTCACTTATCTACATCACTCCAGTAGGTGACACACGCAACCAGGTAGTATCTCTCCTGCGCCAAGTACCAGGAAGATCATTTACAGTCGGTATCAGTAAAGCCATACCTACAGATATTCTCTTTAACTGGATTATTATTAATTGATACCTTCAATAAAAAATCTTACCCCTTACGTCATTGCGAAGCATTTATGCTGAAGCAATCTCCGAATATAGATCTTTAAATTCAGGGTTTCTGGTAGTAATAAAACTTATTTTCTTCTGTCGTGAACCACTTTTTATTTGTTTTTCTCTTTTTATTGCCTCTTCTATATCTTCAAAGACCTCATAATAGACCAATTTATTGACCTTGTACTTTGCTGTAAAGACAGATCCTCTTTTCATTTTATGCTGATAGACTCTTTTTACTAAGTTAGCTGTTACACCTGTATAAATAACCGTATTGTGGCTATTGATAAGCATATACACATATGATTGTCTCATACCGAAGAGATTGCCGCGCTCCTTACAGTCGCTCGCAATGACGCTTAGTTCTGAATTCTAAGTTCTCCATTCCAATTTATTGGATATTTGACTAACTCCTAAACCCTAATCACTAACCGCTATACGCTACCCACTCTCTTCCTCAGGAGCAAGGGCTTCTATCCCTAAAAAGACATCTACATTATTTTTATACGTTCTCATAACGCCTTTATCAACAGGAAATTCTTTTATTTCTCCATTTTTGAGCGTCAAAACCAGTTTCTGGCCAATAATAGAGATAAAATTCTCATGCATAGGTAATACGTCAAAGGGCCCACGCTCGTTTACAGAAGAAAGAGCTGATACATCTCCTTCATACAGTAATTTTTCAGGTCCTCTTACGGATACAAAAAGGCTCGTATCTGCAACATTTGCTGTTTTTTTTCCTTCAGTATCCATAGAAAACCTTATAACACTTTATTCTAAGACAAATTATCAGTTAATATTATTAAGTGATAGATAGTTTTCAAAATACAACACATTGATATATCAACAAAAGTTGCATTCTCACTTGTTAGCTCTCACTGACAACTTCTTGCTTCTGGCTAGCACTATCGGTCTTTTTCTTTTCTGCATTTACTGCTGCTGTAGCGAGTTCTTTTTCATTTCCTAATGCACCTATAAACAACAATTTTTCAGGCTCAATATCATCATACTTTCCCTCAATAATACTTTTTACATCCTCAACAGTCGCCTGCAAGGGAACATACTCTCCTTTTCTACCTGTCTGCTCTTCGGTAACAAAAAAAGGCTGAGTCATATAATTCTTCAAAAGCCGGGAACGCTTATAAATTACTTGATCTGCTGCCGGAAGCTCTGACTCACCAATAAGCGAGACAATTCTTTCAAGCGTAACTGCCTTTTTTAATAAGTCTTGTGTCTTAATAAAGGTTTGGTAATGCTCTGCACCTACCGTATCCACACTCAACGCAGATGAGGATGAAGCTAAGAAATCAACTGCCGGAAAACGTCCTTCCTGATACACAGAACGAGATAAAACGACAGATGAATCCAAATACAGCAACACAGCTTGCACAGCAGGATCTGTAATATCATCTGAAGGTACATACAGTGTTTCAATAGACGTAATACTTGCTTTGCTCGTTGAGATAAGGCGTTCATGCAAATCCGCCATCTCAGAGGATAAGGTAGCCTGGTATCCTCCTTCTCCCGGAATCGTGCTCATCAGGGTAGAAAGCTCGTATCCCGCCTGAGAAAAACGAAAGACATTATCAATAAAAAAGAGCACATCTTTGCCTAATTCATCGCGGAAATACTCTGACAAAGCTACTCCTGCCGTTGCAGTACGAAAACGCACTGCCGGATTTTCACCCATCTGCCCAAAAAGAAGCGCTACAGAGGGTAAAACCTTGCTTTCCTTGAGAGATTCAAGCAATTCCTGCCCTTCCCTAACGCGCTCTCCTACTCCCGTGAAAATAGAGATATTTTTACCTTTTGAAAGCACAACTACATTATGAATAATCTCGGTTAACAGCACTGTTTTACCCACACCTGCTCCTCCTACAAACCCTACTTTTCCTCCTTGTAGAATAGGCGAGAAAAAGTCTAGTGCCTTAATACCCGTTTCTAGCACTTGGGATGGTACAACTACGTCATCATAGTGTATTTCATCGGAAAAGATGGCTTTTTTACTCTTGGTAGGGATTTCCTCCAGACCATCTTGAGGCACTCCAAACACATCAAATACCCTTCCCATGACCTCAACTCCTGCCGGAATTTGAATTGGCGCACCTGTACTTATCACGCTTTTTCCTCTCTGCAGTTTTCCGGTGGTAGCTAAAAGCAAGCAATAAAAAGAAAGCTCACCAGAAGAACGATATACCTCCATTTTTACGTTTTCATCATCTTCAAGCACTAAAATCTCATGCGCTTTCGGCACCCCTGAGGAAAAGCGTACTTCAACGATTTGTCCTAAAATTGCGATAACGGTTCCTTTTACTGCCATACTTATTTAAAATGAGTACTCCAAAAATAAACGCCTGTTAAAGACTCCAACTGTCTTTTATTCTGCTCATATCTTTTTACTTTACGAAAACGCATACCCAATGAATTTTCTGTCCTATCTATATTATCAAATGCTTCTTCCATAGCTTTAATACGTGCTGCCAAACGAGAAAGTTCTGATTCATTCACCGTTTGTTTAAAAAGACTTGAGAATACCTGTGTTTCAAAAAAGTTAAGAATCTTTTCCAGGTCAGGTTCAAAAAAGAACTTTCTATCTGTTGTTACCTGTTCTTCCACGATCTGATCACCTGAAACATTGGACATCGTAGCCAACTGCGTAACCATATTTGAATACTTTCCGTGATACACGTCTACATTTTCATACTGGATGATATGGGAGACAAGCGAGCGCAAATCCTCCACTGCGACCTGAGAATCAGGCAATTCAAAATACTGGTATTGTTTTTTTACCCCTGACTGTTCATACAACTGCCTTCCAATACGACCTACAATAACTATATCAGAATCCTTCTTTTTTATATCATTTATAAACTCTTGAAATACTTTTTGGATAATATCTCCGTAAAACTTACTGTTAGATGAAAGGAATACAGAAACGGTCCTGCCGTTCTTTTTAATCGTTGAAAAAGATTCCTTGTCTGCGTTTTTTTTCTGGCGCGTAATTGAGGCAATCTCTCGTTGATAATTGGACCTTACATCCAAAAATACTTGTGAAAGGCGCTCTAAAAAGTCACGAGTTAACAACACTGAGCTTTTCACGCGCTGCATACGCAACACGGAAATCTCCTCATATGACTCTACCAACAACCGCAGTGTTGATAAAAGACCGGCTTCTTCTTTAATTTTATTCTTATCTTGCATATATTAGTCTAAAATAGTATTAAGTATAAAGTAGCAAGTATTACTTAAATGTGAAAACTTTTTATTTTTAACTTGTAATTTTGAGTTTTGCCTTTTAACTTTTGACTTCCTCTTAATTCCTGAATCAAAAATCAAGCATTGGTCTTCCACACTTAATACTTACTTCTTAATACTTATTTCTTCTTCTCCCCACATAGTCCTAAAAGATAGTCTTTTTTCTGTGCAACTTGAGCTAAAAAGGCATTAAACGACTCAGCTTCCACTAATGTATCAAACACCTTTTTATGTTCTTCTTCCTGGTATGCTTTCATCAGGCACTCTCGATACTCACTAATACTCATAACAGACGTATTTTCCAGGAATTTAAGCCATAACAATGCCAGTAAGACTAACTGCACCGGCAGTGGAATTACGACCGTGTAATGCTGCTCAAAGAAGTTATAAACAACCTCTCCCATCTCAAGTACATGCTTAACTGTCTCTGTAAGCTCTGCTCCAAAGTGAGAAAGATTTTGCATTTTACCGTACAAGGCCAAAAATGCAGTCAGCTCCCTGTTAACACTTCTGACTAACGGTGATTGCGCTTGTCTACCAACCCTCGTAACTGATAAGGAAATATTAATTGCAGGTCTTTTACCTTCATAGTACATGTTACTATCAAAATAAATGTGTCCGTCAGTAATACCCATTAAATTAGTGGCAATATACCCCGTAAAATCGCCTTCTACGAGCTCTGCAACAGGAAGGCCAGTAATAGATACCTCTTTATCATTTATTTTGAAATTTCCGGTCCTCTCAAGCAATCGAGCATGGGTATAGAAAATATCGCCTGGATAAGACTCACGCCCTGGGAACCGCTGAGCCAAAAGCGAAATTTCCCGGTAAAATTTAGCGTGAGCAGACAAATCGTCCAGCACAATTAACACATTCTCTCCTTTGTCCCGGAAATACTCAGCAATAGTCATACCACTGTATGGAGTCAAATAAACAAGACTAGAAGCATCAAATGAATTAGTAGCCACAATAACCACTCTATCCCGCAGTCCTTCTCTCTCAAAAAACGACTCTACTTTCTTAATATCACTTTTTCTGCGGGCAATAGCCACATAAATGCCTATCATCCCCTCCTGTACAGCGCTTTTCAGGGCAGTAAGCAAAAAAGAAGTTCTACCAGTCTTTCTGTCTCCAATAACCAGCTCTTTTTGTCCTTTTCCCAAAGGAATCATGATATCTACTAAGGCTGTTCCGGTGGAGAAAGGATGTTTGACCTTTGCTCGATGAGGAATACCCAAAGGAGTTATATTGATCTCACGTAATTCAGTTGGTTTCGTAAAAGGATGGTTGCTTATTGATTCTCCTAAAGGATCAACAATTGCGCCTAACAAGGCATCTCCTACGGGTACTGATAGAAATTGGTCTAGGCGAGTTGCTCTCACGCCTACCTGCAGCGGTTCTTTGGCAAAAACCAACACCTGCGCCACTTTCTCCTCCAGTAAGAACACTAAGCCTAACTCACCTGTTTCAAAAAGGATAAGCTCATTTGGCCGTGCTCCATGCAAGCCACTGACTACAGCAATCGGATGCTTTTCTTGCTCTACGACTCCATACTCTCCAATTTTTGCCAGTTGTGTATTAAAATTAGGCATACTGCTTCTCCTTTTCTATGGCTAAATCCTCAATTTTTTTACGTAGTGAAAAATCTTTATATTTACCATTCTCGGTAATAACTACACCCCCAATAATCGCCGAATTAATAGTCACGTCTATAAAT
Organism: uncultured Gammaproteobacteria bacterium; assembly: GCA_964427615.1. GTDB lineage: Bacteria > Patescibacteriota > Microgenomatia > Levybacterales > GWA1-39-11 > CAYRUR01. The sequence continues at coordinate 48,970 of CAYRUR010000008.1, forward strand.
ACTTTCTTCTGGTACTGAGATGATAACGTGTCTGCTATCTCACGTAATACTTTTTCTGTGGGCTCAAATGCCAACTCTAAACCTACCGTAGGAGCTGCAAGGATAGCTTCTTTGACCGCCTTAATAAAAGGAGCAAGTGTTTTCTCACCCAGCTTTATACCTTCTTTTTCCAGAGCTGCTTCCAGAAAATCGACTTCCTCCTGAGAAAAGATCTTCTCCATTTCTTTGGGAAGATCAACGTTCACGTTAAAAAGTACCCGTTCAAAACGCTCCAGCTGTTCTATAAACTTACGGCTGTCTTGCTTGGTTACAATACATGAAAAGGATGAAATATCTATGGTCATATTATTTTTGGGTCGTAGGTAGTGCCTCTGTCTGCACAAAAGAATCTTCTGTCTTTGCTTCTTGTAAGGCTTCCAAAACAAGCTTGCGGTGATCTTCGTCTGACAACGACTTAGATAGCACCTCTTTGGTTACTTTCTTTATCACTTCTTGGACACTCTCATCCATGTCCTCAAATTTCTGGTCTTTGTACTCCTGAATTTCTTTTTGCACCTCATTAAATTCCTCATTTACTCGCTTACCTATTATCTTTTGCGACTCAATCGTCTCACTACGTAGAATCTCCTTAAAGCTTTCAATCTCTTCTTGAGGGATTTTCTCAATTGCAGCCACACTTTCCTCTGCTTTTCTCAAAAACTCAGCTTTCGTGCTATCAAGCAACTCATGAAACTGCTTTTTGTACTCACCTGACTCTAACTTTAATTCATTAGCAATCTCTTCTGATGTCTGCTTAAGACTGCTCTCAAACTCTTTTAATAGCTCTTTTTTTAAGGTTTTGAGCTCTTCTAAAGAAGATCTTATCTCATCCAACAGCTTATCATGCTCCACATCCATTTTAGCAAACAACTGAGCATGCTGCTGATGATACGCTGCTGTCTCCTGCTCCAGCTGTTTTATAGAAGTCGCGGCAATACGTTGCAAATTACTGTCTAACTCCTCTACTAAGTCCTTTTTTATATATTCTGCATCCAATAAAATACGCTCTGCTTTTTTCCGTGCCTCCTCAATCACCAGAGCCGTTTGGTCTTGAAGGGCATGAGAAACAGCATTATCAGAAGGAGATTGCTTTTTTTTGTACTTGCGCCCGACGTAGAAAGCATAAGCAATAGAAGAAATAAGCAGCAAAATGCTTGCTAAAAAGCTCAGTATAGTAAGTGTTTGGGCAGTCATACTGGTTATACTTTTATTGTAAACAAATAATAGTCATTTTGTATAGCATTTTCTACAATCGCAATACTAAATAAGAAAGTACGAGTCCTGCTAAAATAATAGCCACAGTTATAATGACATTAAAAATAATTCCTACTTGAATCATACGTGCTGCAAGAGGATTTCTGCCTAATGCTTCTATACCAGTTCTGGCAATACGGCCAAAGGAGATAAATCCAAGCACAATAGAGGCTATCAAAATAATAGCTGCAACCACATATTTTAATACCTGAGAAGGACTTTCATACGTTGCCAAAGCAGATAGATTAAAAATATCAAGCAAGCTAGAACTCACATTCTGTGGCTTTTCTATAAAATAGTAAATATTAATAGAAACAGCTATCTTTTTTTGATCTGAAGGATTAGTAGGGTTAAAATCTTCCAAGGCAGTTCCAATAACATACCCTGTTCTCGTTGCTTTCATTCCTACTCCTGCAACAGAAGAAGAGGTAATTTGATCTCCTTCTTTAATAGGACCGTTTTCCCCTGAGACAATTACTACTGCATTTCCTGATGAAATTACTGCATGATTACCTTCCTCAGTTGAAAACACAACAGCAGGATTTTCAGTTACTACACCAGTAAGCGATGGATCATAAGACTTTCTACTCAACTTGTATCCATCTTTTGTTGAGACAATAATAGAACCATCTTTTACACCCTCATCTTTTATATTTAAGGTATAGGAAACACCAATAGCTCCATCAAAAACTTGAGCGGTGACAGTACTAGAGAAAAATACCGTGAGCAAAATGCCAATAATAGCAATAAGGAAGATTTTCCTCATACCCTCAGTATAGTGAAGTTATTTTCTGAGAGTCAACAAACAAATAAAAAGCAACCTATGCACGAGCTTGTCAAAACGAGATTAGTATTAAGTATTAAGAAGTAAGTATTTATTCAATCATTGTTTATTACTTATTAACGAGTTAACGGGTTGGAAATCATGCCCCCTCTCCCTTTGGGAGAGGAGCGGAAGCCACATCAGTGGCTGAGCTCGCCTGCTTGACAGGCGTGGACAGGGGTGAGGGAAGAAACTATGTCTTTTGCAAATTGTGCAGTTTGATAGATATTTCGCACCTTTCACCCTCACCTTCATCCTCTCCCTTGAGGGGAGAGGAAAGCGATAGTTTTCAATCGTCAACTACTTGTTCTCTGTTTACTGTTTACTGTTTACTGTTTACTGTTTACTGTTTACTGTTTTCTTTCATTCCTGAATCTTGAATCGTAAATCCTGAATCTCTCTTTGCTTTATAACTTCATAAACTTTCTACTCACCTCAAACTCGTTAGCTCTTTAACCCGCAACCTGTCAACTAACTTATACTCAAACGCTGTGCACCTCTCCCTATTTCCCCCTTTTCACACCTGAAAATAGTTTGCAGATTTTAAATGCTTTACCTATGCAAAGTCTCTCATTTTTGAACTCTATTATTCTTAAAAGAGACTTGAGAACTTTTTGTATACGAAATAGTTTTTTACTTCTTGACACGTTGTGAAAAGAAGTGGTTTACTGGTTATAGTACCTATGCTTTGATTAACCAATACTCAGGTGTTTAAGCCCAAAATACCAAGTATATGCCCAAGAATTTATCAATAAAAGAAAAACAATTTGTACAAATAAGCGAAGCAGCTGCTATCCTTGGCGTGTCTGTTGATACTATCCGCAGATGGAATGCTTCTGGAAAGCTATCTTCACAAAGACTAGACAACAAAAATAGATACTTTCGTGTTGACGAGCTCTTACAGCTAAAAAAAGAACTACCCCTTACTATTTCTGAAACCGCTTCAGAGTTGGGCATTTCTATCTCTACACTAAGACGTTTTGAAAATATGGGCCTTATCAAAGCAAGCCGCAACTCTCGAGGTGAGCGGGTATTCCAAAGAGAAGAAATCGATCATTATCTTGCTTACAGAGAGCAAGAAAAGAAGAAAAAAGTAAACAAGCAACCCAATCCTAAAATCAACACCATTCCTACCATTACACAAAATGAAAGCAGCCAACCAGAAGAGCCTATCACAGATCTTCTAACAACCCTAAAAAAGACACCAAAGACATCTTTTTCCCTACCATTTAAGAAAATACAAACCCCTCAAATTCCTCATTTTCAGGCGGATAAACTCCCATCTCTTCCTCCTTTCTTTAATGGACATAAAAAAGAGATTGCTACCCTTTCTCTCTTAACTCTTTTCATTATTTCCACTCTTTCTGTAGGGTTAATACTTAATACAAAAGGTTCTCAATCAACACTCGCTCAAACGCTTCATAAAGGTCCTGCAGTTCTGGCAGAAGCATCCAAAAAAATAACAGGGAGCCTTATCTTCAATATTCCTACTACTTTTAATCGTGAAGTATTGGTAAAAGATAATCTGCAAGTTGAAGGCACATCTCTTTTCTTAGCAGACATTACCGTACAAGGAGGAAATATAGATGTAGGAACAGGAACAGTAACTGCTTCCAATCTTATTTATAGCGTTTCAGGAACAGGGCCCATCCAAGTTACCGGAGGACAAAATCCGGTGATTTCATTTAATGGTGTAACTTCTGTAGGTGGTGCTACAGGAGAACTAACAGTAGGTTCTGGTCTTTCTATGAGCGGAACTACTATTTCAAATACTGATACTGGATCTGCTCAAAATATTTTTAAGACTATTATTGCTGGCAGTGACAGCATCACTGCTGATAGCAATACAGATACACTTACACTGGCTGAAGGGTCGGGTATTTCTCTTTCTACTTCAGGAAAAACGATTACTATTTCAGGGACGGTCCTTGACAGTGGTTGGGTAGATGATGGGAATGTAATAAGATTGAAAACTATCACGGATAGCGTGGGTATTGGTACTACTGCTCCTGCAGCAACTCTGGATGTCGCAGGTACTTTCCGCGTCTCAGGAGCAACAACACTCAATGGAGTAACCTATCTGTGGCCTGCAAGCAACGGCTCAAATGGCTTCATCCTTACTGAGGACGGGTCAGGTAACTTAGCATGGAGAGATCCAGCAACACTTACGACTAATTACTGGACCATCGCGAATGGCTCCCTGTATCCTAACAACGCTACTTTAGATTTCTTCATTGGTGGTTCGTCAACTGCTTCAGCTAATTTTGCATTCCTTAATAATGCTGGAGGTACGCCAGTAGCTTCATTTTCCGGTAACCTTACTTTAAATGGAGCAGGTGTTATTCAGACCACTAATAGACAACCCCTCACGCTCGGTGGTGCAACTACCGGAGATATTATCTTAAGTAGTGGACTTGGATCAGTATCAATTGGAGACAACACCGTCATATCAGGAAACCTTGAGGTAAGTAATACTATTACAGCCAACTTACTCACGATTGGCAGCGATACCCTCGCTGACTTCTCCGGAAAAGGTATTTATGTAGGAGCAGGAAATGCATTATCTGTAAATCTTATGGACAGTGCTAGTTCTACCGGCAGTACCAGCTCTTATTCAGGCCTTGAGTTCGTCGGCACTAATAATGATAAGTTAGCACTATTACAAGGGTGTGCTGATGGAGATATTTTGAAATGGGACAATACAGCAAAAATGTGGAAGTGTCAAATAGATGGAGGAGCCAAAGGCGTACCAAACGTAGAAGAAGGAGATGTGCTTCTGAGCGGCTTTGTAAGCACACTTGATTTCAATGCAAACGATTTCATTGTTACTGAGGCTCCTGCAGGAGAGGTAAATATTTCTATTGATTACGCCAACTCCCAGATAGTAAGAACTAATCAGGATGAATCTATTACAGGAAGCTGGACATTTTCCTCTAGTAACCCTCTTTCATTCACATCACTAACACCTTCTTTTGCTCTAGCAAACGGTGCCAGTCTTTCTATTACAGACGGAACAAATACTTTGCTTACTCTATCCGATGCTGGTACAGCAGCAAACCTTTCGGGTCTAAATAATTTGTCTGCTTCCGGCACTATCACCTTTTCAGGACTTGGCACAGGTGTACTAAAATCTACCGCAGGTACTTTATCTTCCGGAAAAGTAAATCTTGCTTCAGAAGTATCCGGTGTCCTTCCTCTCATTAATGGAGGGACAGGGGCAGACCTTTCCGCAGCTCCAGAAGGATCTGTACCTTACTTTACTTCCAGTGGAGTCATGAGCTACGTGCCTCCTAGTACCGCAGGGTATGTACTAACAACAAATGGACCAGGTTCTCCACCCACGTGGACGAACGCCAGTTCTGTAGGTACTAATTATTTTCAAAGAGTACAGGGGAGCATCTCCCCTCTTAACGTTTCTGATGACTTATTACTTGGCTCTACTGCTACTTCATCAGCTTTGGTTAAATTCTCAGGTACTGCAGGCAATAACTCCTGGGTAAATACGGGTAACTTGGGTATTGGGACCACCACGCCTGGGGCAAAACTGGAGGTCAATGGCGGTGGTATCTTTGCCAATGGCTTAACTGTTTCAAGTGGTACCGTGTCTCTACCTGCAGGACAGATTAACAACACTGAATTAGAAAATTCATCAGTAACCGTGAATGCTGGCACTGGTCTCTCTGGTGGTGGTACCGTTGCTCTAGGAGGAACAATTACCTTAACCAATGCAGGTGTCACTTCCATCGCTTCTCTTACCGGAGATGTAGCCATTGCCAACACCACCACCACTGGTTCTACCATCACCATTGATGATGCTTCCAATATCGCCAAAGGTATTGCCTCTTTCTCTAACTCCAACTTTACTGTTTCAGGAGGAGCTGTCTCCATCAAAGCAGGTGGCGTAGGATCTACCGAACTTGCCTCAACAGGAGTTGCTGCCGGAACCTACACGGCCACTGGTTCAGGTGTCCCTGTCTTGACCGTTGATGTTGATGGCAGAATTACGGATGTGTACAACAGAGCCATTGATATCTCTAGCACTGATATCACCGGCACCTTAGCGATTACTAATGGTGGTACTGGACTAGCAGCTTTAGGTACTGCCAACCAACTCTTAGGGGTAAAATCTGATGGTACGTCTCTTGAGTACAAAAACATTGCTTCCCTCGTCTCTGCTGGCACTGGTCTGAGTGTCACCGGTACTGATTCCATTACAATTACCAACACTGGGGTTACCTCTTTCCAAGGTTCAACTGGTGATGTTACTTTAACAGCTGGGACTGGCATTGATATTACGGGTACGACCATCACCAATGCAGGTGTTACTACCTTAAATGGAGGAGTTGGAGCTCTAAGTATTGCCAACAGCTCGCTTGCCTCAGGCATTATTACGATTGATAATGCAGCAGCAGATGGCACTACCAAAGGTCTTGCTGCTTTCAACGCTACCAACTTCTCAGCCTCCTCAGGCGTAATTAACACCATTCAAAACATTAACACCAGTGCTTCCCCTACCTTTGCAGGACTCACTCTTTCAGGTCTTTCTACTGATGGTGTAGTAACCGTAACCAGTGGTGCTCTCTCCTCTCAAGCACAACTAACTGTCCCCCTAGGTGGTACTGGGTTTAGCACTTATAATAAAGGAGATTTACTATATGGAAATACATCAAACACACTCTCTACCCTTAGTATTGGAGCGGAAGGACAAGTCTTAACTGTTTCTGCCACTGGCGTACCTATGTGGTCTGCCACCTCCTCTCTTAATTACTGGCAGAGAAACAGTGGAGCCTTAGCTTCTTTGGAACTTTCAAATGACTTACTCATTGGCAGCAATGCCACTGCCTCTGCTCTGGCTAAATTTAGTGGTACAGCAGGCAATAATTCATTTATCAACACTGGCAACTTCGGTATTGGGACCACTACGCCTGGGGCAAAACTTGAGGTTAATGGGGGAGGTATCTTTGCCAATGGTCTGACCGTTACTGCAGGAGACGTGACCTTTGGTGCCTTAAATGCCGGAGGTCTTGTCAAAGCTGATGCAACCGGAAAACTTATCATTGCCACTGCTGGCACGGATTACCAAACACCGTTAACAGCTGGAGTTGATTACGAAGTTCCTTTAACCTTCTCCACAGGTCTGAACAGATCAGGCAACACCATTATTAACACAGGAGTTTTATCAACCATTGCAGGAAGCGGTATCTCTGTCTCAGGTGCTAACGGTGATGTAACCATCTCCAATACTGGAGTTCTGTCTATTGATAGTGCCACCGGAGATCTTACCTTTAACAATGCCTCTGTATCTGGAGGAGCCATCACCATTGATGATGCAGCAGCTGATGGCACCACCAAAGGTATTGCGGCTTTCAACAGCACCAATTTCTCAGCTGCCTCAGGAGTGATCAATCTCTCAACCAGTGGTGTAACTGCTGGAACGTATACGGCTACTGGTTCAGGTGTCCCTGTCTTGACGGTTGATACATATGGCAGAATTGCAGATGTTTACAATAGAGCCATAGATATTGCAGGAGCTGACATCACCGGCACCTTAGCGATTACTAATGGTGGTACAGGTCTGACAGCTCTGGGTACTGCCAACCAGCTCTTAGGCGTTACCGCTGATGGTACCTCTCTTGAATACAAAAACATCGCCTCACTCGTCTCTGCTGGTACTGGTCTGAGTGTCACGGGTACTGATTCCATCACGATTACCAACACGGACAAAGGATCTGATCAAAACATTTTCAAAACGATTGCTAACTCCACTGGGGTTACCCAATTTAGTGCTGCTTCCAACACAGATAGTTTACGTTTTGCAGGAGCAGGTGCTACAACCATTGCCTTTGGAGCCAACAACACCATCACTATCTCCTCCACTGACACTAACTCTGGTGGAACAGTTACCGAAATTCAAACTGGCACAGGCCTTACGGGTGGTCCAATCACCACCACGGGAACTATCTCAGTTGACTCTACTGTCCCTACCTCTGTAAGCAATGACACGAATATCACCGGTAGCATTACCAACAATATTCTAACCTTAGGCTGGACAGGACAGCTTTCTGTTGCCAGAGGAGGGACTGGCTTTGGAAGCTATGCAGTAGGTGATCTATTATATGCTGATACCACCAGTTCTCTTGCCAGACGAGCTATCGGCACCAACGGTCAAATTCTAACTGTCTCAGGCGGTCTTCCCACCTGGACAGATTCCTCAAACCTTAACTACTGGCAGAGAAATGATGGAGCTCTGGCTCCTCTTGAAATTACCAACGACCTGCTCATTGGCAGCAATGCTACCGCTTCAGCTTTGGTTAAATTCAGTGGAACAGCTGGGAATAACTCTTTCATTAATACGGGTAACTTCGGCATTGGGACCACCACGCCTGGAGCAAAGCTTGAGGTCAATGGCGGTGGTATCTTTGCCAATGGTCTGACTGTTTCCTCTGGTACGGTATCTTTGCCTGCAGGTCAAATTAACAACACTGAGTTAGAAAATTCATCAGTAACGGTGACTGCTGGCACTGGTCTCTCTGGTGGTGGTACCATTGCTCTCGGTGGCACCGTGACTCTCACCAATGCAGGAGTCACCTCCCTCAACAGTGTCAGTGGTGATTTAACCATTGCTGACACCTCAGAGTCAGGAGGCGTTATCACCATCAATGATGCTACCAACCTAGCCAAAGGTATTGCCTCTTTCTCCTCTACCAACTTTGCCGTCTCCTCTGGAGCAGTCTCGATCAAGACTGGAGGCGTTGGTGCCACAGAACTGGCCTCCACCACCGTTACTGGAGGAACCTATGCTGATGCTGCTGGTGATGGTATTGCCTACTTCACCGTTGATGCAGACGGGAGACTAACTGGCGCTG
>CAYRUR010000009.1:0-41295 GCA_964427615.1 uncultured Gammaproteobacteria bacterium
AACTTTCCCTCCAAGGTTACCCCGAAGCAAAGCTTCGAGGAATGCTCGATTCATACTTTAAAATTATCAAAACATTTTTAGCTTTACATTTTGGTTTTGCGCTTTGCGTTTTGCGATTTAAGATTTCCTATATACTACATACAACATACCATATACTATCCCTCTTTCTGCTTATTTCATTGACTTTCTGTATTATCCATCTTAAAATCATCTAGTATATGGCACAAAAAATAAGAAAAGCTGTTATTCCTGCTGCAGGGTTTGGGACGCGATTCCTTCCCCAGACAAAAGCAATGCCCAAAGAAATGCTTCCAATTGTTGATAAGCCGGTAATTCAGTATGTAGTAGAAGAAATTGTGAATTCAGGTATTACTGATATTGTAATGGTTACAGGGTCTTTAAAGAGAGCAATTGAGGATCATTTTGATGTTCCTAATGCAGACCTTATTAGAAACTTAGAACAGGGTGAAAAATGGGATCTGTTGAAAGAGACGCAAAAGATATCTGAAATGGCTAATTTTATTTATATCCGTCAAAAAGGTGCATATGGGAATGGAACTCCTATTTTGTGCGCAGAGCCTGCAATTGAGGATGAGCCATTTGCTGTATTGTGGGGAGATGAATTTATTTATGCAACGCCTCCACGTCTGGCTCAGATGACTGAAGTATACGAGAAATACGGCGGTATTGTGATTTCAGGCGTAAAAATTGAGAAAAAAGAAGACTTGAAGCGGTATGGTATTGCTGATATTGAGCCAGTAGAGGGAAATGTTTTTAAAATTAAATCTATTGTTGAAAAACCAAATCCTGACCAGGCACCTTCTCAAATAGCTACGCATGGGGCATATATCTTACCGCCTGAAATTTTTGGAGCTTTGAAGAGCCTCAAGCCTGGCAAGGGTGGAGAAATATGGTTGGTTGATGCTATTAATTTACTGAGAGATCAAGGAGTTCCAGTATATGGAGTAGAGATTCAAAATGGAACCTATTATGATACAGGAAATAAAATTGAGTACTTAAAAACAGTAGTTGATATGGCTTTGAAAAGAGAAGATATCAACGGAGAATTCAAAAACTTTTTAAAAAACTTGGACCTTTCGTAAAGAGAGATTTTTCAGTCTTTGTATCTTATTGCTTCTTTCATCCTCAATCCCAGCTTTAATATAGATCCTATAATAATTGAATTTGAGCTTATTTTTTAGTATAATCCCTCCACGCTCTTTAACTTTTATTCGTGTGTAAGTCCATGAGGAGGGAATCAATGGCTCAGAAAGTTGTAGTGGCAGGGCAGGATATTACCGACTATCTGTTCGGGTATTCCTCGCGTATTCTGCTGAAGAGTGTGGACGCGCGGAGATACCTGTCACTCTTGCAGAACGAGGTAAAGACTCTTCCATCCAACTATGCTCGGTTTGGGGTGCAGTTGTCAGCTGTGAGCCCCCTGGATGTGGGTGTAGGGATGCGGTATATGAGGCTTGATCCTATCGGAGATGCCCTGAGGAAGAGCATCATTCAGATAACTCGCATCTCGGATAGAGAATCCCTTCATCACCGCATTCTCTTCCCCGAATACTATGAGGGAGCAACCGGATTTTTTCCGCAGGAGGAGCTGTTCAAGTATCCTCAGGATGCTCTCTATCTAGTCTTTGAAGGGAAGGTACCAGAGCGTGATCGGGACAAACTTCCTTTCATCGACCGGATGATGTTCTTCGCAACCGAACTTCAGGTGCTCATCGAATGTTGGGCGCTTGTCCATTCATCGTATCTTCGAGCAAACGTGAAGAATCGTCTCAGTCACGATCCCTACCAGGGGCTTTGGGAAGAGGAATTCTCAGTTCGGCACGGCGAGAGGTTTCACCACCGGCAGGTATGGTCTCAACTCGAGTTGCTCATGTACAATGATGACTTGAGGGGAATCAACCGCATCTACGACACTCGGAGATGGGATCCTCTAGATCTTATCTCTCCGTTGCTTTTCCAGATGCAGACGGACATCATAGACCGTCTGTGGGAAGAGGAGGGGCTCTTAGAGTTCCTTTTTGGAGAGGAGCATGCTGGAGAGTATTGGAGGAAAAGGCTCAAAGTAATTCTTGAGAGGTACTACGGACCATCAGGAATGGTTCATTTGCCTCAGAAGAACCACTCTGTGCCTTCCTCCCGTCGAATTGACCCGGAATCCAATAGGGCTAGGCTTAGGCGAATCATTAAGGAATCACACTTCGAGGGCGAGAGAAATGCGGCCATAGAGTTTTACAAGTACTGGTTTGGCTACATCGATTTCGCTATCTAGAAAAGGAGGTTAGAGAGCAAGGCCTTCGGTAATTTACCGAAGGCCTTTTTCGTGGGAAAAAGATTATTTTCTAGCCCTTTCTATTTTATAAATTCTCAGTAGTAAGTTCAAAAGAGATTGCTTCCTCTTCCATTTCGCTCAGAGGAAAAATACATTCAACCTAACCGCTTAACGAGAGACGTTTCGTTTTATGGATCCTGGATCGAGTCCAGGATGACACATTACTGTTTTTTTCTAAACGCTAAACCCTATACCCTAAACGCTTATTTTCTGCTCTCTGTTTACTGTCTTCTTTTTATCCCTGAATCATGAATCATACATCTTCATGCATCTTTTTCTTAATTCCTAATTCATAATTCTTAATTCGTACTTTTCAACTCATTAGCCTGTTAATAGATAATAAAATAATAATCTAATCCCTAACCCCTAAAACCTAATCACTAATTGCTAAACGCTTCCTTTCATATTGAGTTGAAGGGCTGTTTGCGATAAGATAACAGATAGAGGTTGTGAATTAAAAAAGAACAACAGAAGTATTCATTTTTTAATATGGAAGATATAAAAGAACACATTACTATTACTATCCAGCGTGCACTTGAAGAGCTGGAAGTGGAAGATATTGTGGTAGAGATTGAAATCCCTCGTCACGCAGCACATGGAGATTATTCTACCAATGTGGCTTTGCTTGCTTCAAAAGCACTCAATAGAAATCCTCGCGAATTAGCCTCAGAACTGGTAAAGCTTATTGAAGCTGAAAAGTCGCTTTACATTGAAAAAGTTGATATTGCAGGACCTGGATTTATTAATTTTTGGATTGCAAAGAATGTATTAATAGATACGGTAAAGCATGTCATTAGTGAAGGGGATGATTTTGGTAAAAATAGTGATTTAGCTGGAAAAAAGGTGATGGTGGAATACACAGATCCTAATCCATTCAAAGAATTTCACATGGGGCATTTATACAGTAATGCGGTAGGAGAGTCTATTGCTCGCATTTTTGAAGCCAATAGTGCAGAGGTAAAACGGGTAAGTTATCAGGGAGATGTAGGTTTGCATGTAGCCAAATCTATTTGGGGGATGAAAAGGCTTATTGCACAAGAAGCAACTTCTTTGGAAGAGTTACATCTTTTGACGGCTTCTGAAAAAGCGAAGTTTTTAGGTAGATCTTATGCTTTGGGAGCCACAAAATATGAAGAAGAGGAAAAAGCAAAAGCTGAAATTATAGAGTTGAATAAAAAGATTTTTGCTAAAGACCCTGAGATAAGGGATTTGTATAGTAAGGGAAAATCTTGGAGTCTTGAATATTTTGATCGTATCTATGCTCGGCTTGGTACTATTTTTTGGAAGTATTATTTTGAAAGTGAAGTGGCAGAAAGAGGCACCCAGAGTGTACAAGAGAACCTCAAAAAAGGCATTTTTGAAGAGAGTGAAGGCGCAGTTATTTTTCCAGGCAAAAAACACGGACTGCACAATCGAGTATTTATCAATTCTGTAGGTTTGCCTACGTACGAGGCAAAAGAATTAGGACTTGCACCTACAAAATATGATGATTTTTCCTATGATCTTTCTATTATTATTACTGGTAATGAAGTAGATGAGTACTTTAAAGTGCTTCTCAAAGCCTTGGAGCTAATTCATCCAAATTTGGCTGAGAGGACTCGGCATATTTCACATGGCATGGTAAAACTGCCTGATGGGAAGATGTCCTCAAGAACTGGCAAGATTATCACCGGAGAATCAATACTAGATGAAGCACATAAAAGGGCACGGCAAAAAATTGATGAGGTAGTCAAAGGTGGTGTGCAGGAGAAGGCAGAAAAAGAGCAAATTGCTGAAATTGTTGGGGTGGGAGCTGTAAAATACGCGCTTTTGAAAAATAGTATTGGAAAAGATATTAAATTTGATTTTGATGAAGTGGTGAGTTTTGAAGGTAATTCAGGTCCTTATTTACAGTACGTATATGTAAGAACCAGAAGTATTTTGGAAAAAGCAGGAAATGTTGGCCTTGCATTTGAAAATCCGCAAGAATTAGAGCAAGAAGAAGAAGAGTTATTAAGAACGCTTGCCCAATATCCAATGATAGTCAGAGAGGCCACTTTTCGTATCGCGCCCAGTGATATCGCAAGTTACTTATTTACTCTTTCGCAGGTGTTTAATAACTTTTATGAAAAACATCCAATTTTGCAAAGTGAGAAAAAAGAATTTCGAGTTGCGCTTACTTTTGCTGTAGGACAAGTACTGAAAAATGGGTTAGCAATTTTGGGAATAAAAACAGTTGAGAGGATGTAGTTGTCAATTATCTCCCCAATTTCTTTTTTACTGATAGTTTCATTTGTTTATATTGTTCTACACTTAGAAGATGACTTGATTCTAAAAAGCGGGAAAGAAGACCTTTCATTGGATCTAGCCAATAAATATTTCCATTTTGTGAAGCAAAATTTTCTGGACTTAACTGATACAGGGTGTACAAGGAGTGCGGACCATATTCTTGTAACTGTTCTCCAATATTTACGCTATTGTCTTCTTCAATCATCTCTTGGGTAACCAGATAACTGTTGTGCATACTCCAAACTCTCGTGTTAGGAATGGTGACAACTGTATTTTCCACTAATAATTGAGCTTCTTCTATCTCTTGTTTTATTTTTTCTGCTCCTCCCCATAGGTATTTGACACTCAAGTGAGTAAGAGGTCTTGGTTTTTTGATTACTACTTCTTTTTTTGTGTTTGCTTTATAGACGGTATGTTCTCCTCCTTGGCCTACCAATTCTCTTTCCATGGGTTGTGAAAAGTATAGGTGTTTGAGTCTGGCATTGGTGAAAGAAAGGAGTAAGAAAATATTGTTTTAGTTTGATTTCTCTTGCTAATGGTAAGAAGAAATGATATTCTAATTTCTACTAACATAATGAAACATACCTCATACACACTTGATAATGGTCTTCGGGTTATTCTAGTTCCTATTCAGGAAGTTGGCAGTGTTACCACAATGGTTTTGGTGGGAGCAGGAAGTAGATATGAAAATAAAAAGAATAATGGTGTCTCACACTTTTTAGAGCACATGGCCTTCAAAGGGACGAAAAAAAGAGCTACTGCGCTGGAAATTGCTACTGAAATTGATGAAAAAGGTGCTGAGAGCAATGCTTTTACGGGCAAAGAAGCGACTGCTTACTACATCAAATCTGCTGCACATCACCTAGATTTTTCTCTAGATATCTTATCTGATGTACTCATCAACTCTAAATTTGATCAAGAAGAAATAGACCGTGAACGACATGTGATTATTGAAGAAATTAACATGTATGAGGACTTGCCGATGCGCAAAATTGGAGATGATTATGAGGCACTTCTATATGGTAATACACCGTTAGGTTGGGATATTGCGGGTGAAAAAGAGAATATTTTACAGATGAACAGAGCTGATTTTATCTCTTACATGGAGAGTCTGTATAGTGCGGACAATATGATACTCATTGTTGCAGGTAAAATAAATGGAGAAGAGACAAAGAAAAAAATACAGGAATATTTTGGTGGTATGAATGTGTTTGGTACGAAAAAGTATGAAAAAGTACAGATGGGCCAAACAGAACCATCTGTCATGTTGCGCAAGAAAAAAACAGAGCAAGCCCATTTTGCTATTGGATATAGGACAGTGGGACGATTAAACGCTGGAAAAGACAGATATCCTCTTTCTGTTTTGTCCTCTATTTTAGGTGGTGGCATGTCCAGTCGTCTTTTTTATGAAGTGAGAGAAAGAAGGGGATTGGCTTATTATGTTCGTACATACACAGAAAAGTATTTTGATCATGGGTATTTAGCTTCATTTGCAGGGGTAAATCCACCCAAAATTGATGAGGCTATAAAAGTGATTCTGGAAGAATATCGCAAGATTCAAGACACAGGAGAAATAAGTGAAAAAGAGCTGAAAAAAGCAAAGGAATTTGTTAAAGGTCATTTTGTGATGGATTTGGAGGATACCAAATCAATTGCTGTTTTTTATGGCATGCGGGAGTTGCTAGAGCAAAAGACAGTAGATCCTGAGGAAGTTATTCGACAATATGATGCAGTGAGCCTTGATGACGTAAATAGAGTTATTAAAGAATACTTTAAGCCAGAGGGGTTGAATGTTGCCGTAATTGGCGATTATGAGGACCAATCCCGCTTCGAAAAACTCCTAGCCTAGCTTTCTTTCTCCTTTTTGGTATAATCCACGTTACTATGAGTCGCATGATAGAAGGAGGATATGCTCCTGAGCCTGAAGAATCTCCTGAAGAAGAAAGTAGACATATTGAAATACATTTTCCTGAAGGGAGAAGTATTACATTTAATAATGATTTAGCAGGTCAGTTGGTCTGGTCGTTAAAAGGAGAAGATTCTGAAACTATTGCATTTGATGAAGAGAATAGTTTATCTCTTGAGGAGATAGGTACCCGTCTTCTTGGAGAATATAATGATCAAGTACGTCGTCAACTCATCCGGGCGCGGTCAGAAGCTAATGTATTTCTGCAGCGTATTGGCTGGTTCGTGGGAGCGCAGAAGATAGGTAGAACCGGTAAAATAGGTGGGATGTATCTTACTCCTGAGTTTTTTTCTTCTGGAAGCATTTCTATGGAGAGAGGGTCTGAAGTGAAGAGTTCTACGGTAGATGCTACAGCTCAGGTAGAAAATTCATCTATTGCAGATCAATTGGAATCCGTTGGAACTCATGAAGTAACATCTCGGTTGATCATTGAACCTGGAGATGAACCTGTTTTCATTATTACGAATGCTATTATTGGGAGGGATGTAGAAAGGATTGTTCCGGATGAAATTATTATGAAAGAGGTTCATAAGGCTATGGGTATCGGGGATGATAAAGATGAAAAAGATATATCTAAAAAAAAGAGAATAAACTTTCAGCAACGATTCGAAGCACGAAATTTATTTAATAAAGTAAAAGCTAATATAGAGAGAATTAAAGCTTTTGATAAAAATAAAAAAGAAAAAAATACTTCTCAGTAAATCTCTTTAATTATTCCACTACCTCAGAAATCTCAACAGCAGTGAAGCCTTTGCGCTCTATTTTCTCAAAATGGGGAGGAAGAGGTAAAAGTGCTGGTTTTGTGTCTAGTCTTTTAAAATAAAAGACTATATTGTGATAGGAATCAGGGGTTGGTCGAAAACTGATGGGAAGAATTTGTTTTGATAGATTGTTGTCAAAGAAAGATATAAATACATAGGGAGAATTAATTTGCTGGTGAGCAAATTGCATCAAATCTTGTGTTTCTTTCTGATTCATTCCCAACGCTGTTGCTATAAATTGCAGCGCATCTTGCATCTTTTCAAGCGATGTTATAACTCCACGAGTTGGACGAGAGGCAGATATGGCAGGCAGATAATCAAAGGCTATACTTTCATACGTATTGCCAGCAATGTGCATTTTTCCGTTCTTTAAAAGGGTGACTGCATACCTGCCATCAGAAGATGGATCAGCGTTAAAAATAGGCGTATGGATGGTTACATCAACCTCTGTGCCTTCAGGTCCATAGAGATAGAGTGGAGAATCATAACATACTCCCGCATTTTCAAGTTCTTTCATTTTTTGGCCTCTGCAGTAACTTTGGTCCGTTGCTTTAGCTGGGTCTCCTGCTGCTTCACATTGAGCTTGTGCTAAATCATAACAGCGAGGACAGGTATCTTTAGTGCAGTTATTGGGATTTTCTTTTGGTTTTTTAGTAGGTGCTGGTTGATTGGGAGCAGCAGTTGGAGCATGCACCACAGGTGGGGGTGGAGGCGGGTCACTTTGAAGAGTTTTCCTTACAGGAGCAAGCGAGGGCTTTAGAGTAAAGGTTTTTAATTGGAGTTGTGTTTGGGCTGTTTTTGAATCTTCTGGTGTTGTTGTTTTTTGAATGGGTGTGAGAGCAGCAAAGTAATTATGAGCAGTAGTCGTAATATATTGGATGGCAGAATCTTCAAGCTGAAGGGGAGTTGTTTTTCCAGTAGAAGTGTTGACAAGAGAAAGCGCAGTATAAGAAGTAGAGTAAGTGGATCCGAGATTGCCAATAGCTGATTCGGATTCGTTATTTTTTCCTACAAGCGCAAGAGAAGGAGAAAGCTGAGTAATAAGAGATGATTCAGAAGACGCGTTAGGGCTTATTTCTTGTGCAGTGTTTTGGCTAATGATATAGCGGTAATAGGCGGAATCTTGTGCTCCTGGTTCTGTTTGGCTATAGATAACATTTCCTGTAACATCCCAGTTGACTCTACCATAGATGTTTTGGTTGGAGAGGTTGGGAAGCTTTTTTCTTGCAAGGGTAGCTGTATCCAGAGTTTCAACGGTATTGGGAGAAACGAGAGCTTGTCTAAAGCCCTGATTGAGTGAAATTCCGCTGCCTTTGGTGCCGTCATATCCTGCAAAGACCAGCATCTTTCCATCTTGAGAGAGTTTGGGCTGGGTGCTGTAGGTTCCATTTTGCATGGTATCTAAATTTCTTTTATTTGTCCCATCAAAATTAGACACTGACATACCATATGCCCATCCTGCTCCTGCATTGGGAAGAAATGAGTCCATAAAAACTCTTCCATCATCAAGGACAGCAGATGGATAATGTACTGGAGTTACTGCGGTAGACACCTCATCATAGAGTAAATGTTTGGTTGACGGTGCGGAGATATCAATGCTATGTACTCTGGATTTTCCATTCAGTAATGTATTTGTTTCACCACTGGCTTGTACTTCCCAGGTGGCCAGATATCTTTTATTTGGGGAAATAGCATAATCATCGATGCCAAAATCAGCAGCAGTGGAAAAAAGAGGAGTCGATTTTTGCTCTTTTATATTATAAATGGCAATTTCTCTTCCGTGATCCTTTTCATCTGTTTTATCTATATAAAGAAGGCGGTTAGCATCAAGTACGGTTACTTTCTTAATATTTGATGGCAGTTTGGCGAGGATGTACTGATTTCCAGAATTGAGGTCAATGCCTTTTATGACTGAGGATTCTCCACTCCAAACACCATACACGATAGTGTGAGAAGAGAGGTTTTGAAGTGAGCTTTTTCCTGTTTGGTTTGAGGTGTTTTGTGAGGATCTTTGCGAGCCGGAGAGTGCAAGCGGGAGAAGGATAATTACAAAAATGGCCAGTGCAAGAAAGAGAATATTCCTTTTTCCATTTTCGCCATTTAAGAATGAACGTGCTTGATCCATTATATAAAGCATAAAGTATAAAACAGTGTGGAGTCAATGATAGAAATAGTTCTTGTTATACAATAAGTGATAGAGGTGTATTGTTGTATGTAGATATGGGGTGGCAGAATAATTATTGACTTTTATAAGATTTAGCCGTATGATTATGCTTGTCTATGACAGAGCAAACACTGATTATTTTAAAGCCAGACGCCTTACAAAGAGGCATTGTCGGTGAACTTATTACCCGATTTGAGCGAGCAGGTCTTAAAATTGTGGGTGCAAAGATGTTATCCCCAGATTATCAGCACTATTTCAAGCATTACGAAGATATCGGAAAAATGGTTTCAAGGCGTGGGCAGAAAGCGTTTGATGTAACCCTTGAGATGATGCAGCAAGGGCCAGTTTTGGCAATGGTTTTGGAGGGTGTAGAAGCAGTAGCTTTAGTTCGCAAAATGGTAGGTACCACAGAGCCAAAATCAGCACCTCCCGGAACAATTCGCGGAGACTATTCTCATATGAGTTTTCAACATGCAGATGAGAGTGGTGTGGGTGTACCAAATCTCATTCATGCCTCAGGTGATCCAGCAGAGGCAAAGGAAGAGATTGGACATTGGTTTGCAGAACATGAACTTTTTGATTATCAGACCGTCCATGAATTCTTCACCCAAGCTCATAAGAAAAAGTAGAGTGGTTTAGGTAGCCGATTTTTAGTTAGTCTTCCTCCGTTTTTTCTTCTTATTCTAAATTCTTTCGATTCTGTTGGAGGTAACTTTAATTCTTAAAAATATTAAAACTCAGAAATCTTTCTTTGTACTTTTGAGCCGTCCCTTCGACAAGCTCAGGGTAAACTCAAGTACCAAAAGCTCTTGCCTGTTTTGGGTTGAGCTTTCACCAGAAGATGCGTTCGCTAAAACTTAAAAACTCGTCTCGATTACATCGGACTCAAACAGTTTAACTCCGATAAAATCGCGAGTTAAGTTTTCAAGACGTGAGTGCAGCAATTATTTTCTTTACGCTCGCTTACGCAACGTTAAAAAACATATTCATATTTCTAATGTTAAATCGCAAAATTGCAATGTAAACCTAAAAGCTTTGAGGCACACTTTCTTCCTATAAAAATTGTCATTCCAGACTTGCTCTGAAATCCATAATTCTTTGTCTGGATCCTGAATCAAGTTCAGGATGACATGGCTGTCCTAGGTTTTTTCTAATTACTAAACACTATCTAAGCCGCGACAGGGGAAGGTTTTGATTCTTGTATTAGTTCGTGTTGAGCGGGGGTTGTTTGTATTACTTCCGTTTGTGTTGCTTCTGTTTGTGCTACTTCTGCTGTCGTTCTTTCCTGGATTTTTCCAAGAGCCCAAGAAGTTATGCTTTCGTGTACTGCGTTTACATCTCTAGGTGGAAAAGCGTAGTTGTGAAGGATTTGTTCTCGCATTCCACCTTCAGGAAAGGTGATAGCATCTCCACTAGCAGATGTGATGTGTATGGAAGGCTCTTTATGTTCTCTGTTGATTGCTCGATGGCGGTTTCTAGCGCCTGTTGTATATCCTTCTTGAGGGGGAGTGTTCATTGGAAAATCTGCTCTTACAGTTATTTCTTCATCTTCATCAGATATATATGTGGTTTGTACATACAAAGATAGCTCTCTATCTCTCCATATCTCAGGTAGTTTTTGAATGCTGACTCCTATTGCTACTTGTTGTGTCAGATTGTCGCCTACACCCAGTACATCCAGGAACTTTTTCACAGTATCAGGTGATCTTTTTTGGAGTTCTCTGATTTCTTCAGGTGTAAGCATAAAAGCGGCACCTATGTATCTATCTTCAGGCATTTTAGGTGGTTTTTCTTCTTTTTCATTAGGAAAGCGTGGCCTAATAATCCTATCTGCTTGTTCAATAAGCCTACTATTATAATAGGGAACTTCTGATTGTTGTGGTCGATATCCGTTTTCTACTCTCATGTGGGAGATGATTATATATGCTTATTGTTATTTCTTCAATGATGTATATCACATAGTATCCTTCCTTTTAAAGAGGTCAAGGCGAGGCTATTTTACATATTCTTTTTCTAGTTGAGAAAGAGGGAGCGCTTCTGATAGCTTGAACTTGTTTACGCGAGTTCTAACTAGACTTGAAAGGTATCCTCCAGTACCTAATTTCTCACCGATGTCTCGTGCTAGAGAGCGGATGTACGTTCCTGGACCAGTGGTTACGGTGATGGTGAGGGTAGGATAGTCATAGGAATCTACCTGAATATCTTTAATTTCTACTATTCTTGCTTCCATCTCTATATTTTCACGACTACGGGCAATTTTGTATGCGCGAGTGCCATTTATTTTTATAGCACTATAAATAGGTGGCTTTTGCTGTATTTTTCCTATGAATGATTTTATAGCATCATCTATCTCTTTTGATGTAGGAATATACTCTTTGTTCATTGCTGTTTTTTCACCTTCTTCATCATCTGTAGAACTGGTAATTCCCAGTGTAATTTCTGCTTTATACTCCTTTTCTCCTTTTACAAATGTATCTAGTTGTTTGGTATTTTCTCTACCAACAGCAATTACCAGAACTCCTTCTGCCAGAGGATCTAGTGTTCCACCATGTCCGACTCGTTTTATTCCAGTGATTTTTCTGACTTTATTGACTACATCATGGCTTGTCCAGCCTTTGGGTTTGTAAACGGCAAATATTTGATTCATGCAGCTTTTATTGTAGGGGGATCAGAAAGACGCGTCAACTTGACGCTCTCTTATTGGTGCTCTCTTACGTAGTCATGAATCATTTCCTCTGCTTTTTCTATCGAGATGAGATTACCGTTTTGAATGGGAGAGTTAGTTGTTGTGCCATCAGATTCATGTACTGTCTTAAGAAAGACTACGTAAGAAAACATATATTTTTCTTGTGTTCTTAGAGCAATATTTTCAGTAGAGGATCCATGCAGGTGTTGCCGAGACATGTCTAAAGTTCTTTTTTTCCCCTCTCCTTTATATTCGACTCTCCATCTCCAATCTCCTTCTCCTTCGACTCCATAATATCTTAGTTCTACAGGATCAGAAATAAAAGGATTATCGTCTGGTTGAATTGTTTGGGTAATCACATGGTCTGGATGTGTGGTGCTCAGAAAATCTTCAAAAGATTGCATCAGATTTTCTGCTGATTCTGCAACAACTTTTTGAGGAAGTTTTTTTTCTCTTTCTCTTCTGATACTTTTACGATCCTCAGGAGGTAAAACCGCTCGTTCAAACATGTCGCCAAGTCTTTCTTTTAAACTCATAGCACGATACCACTATAGAAAATGTTTGTTTGCAATGGAGTAAGAAAAAAGTAAGTAATATGCATGAGTTGGTGGTCGGGGACCGGGGAATTGAACCCCGTGCCTCACGGACCCGAACCGTGCGTTCTACCGATGAACTAGCCCCCGCAATGTTTGAAGAGACGTTACATAAAGTAGCCCCGAGAGGAGTCGAACCTCCAACCTTTCCCTTAGGACGGGACTGCTCTATCCATTGAGCTACGGGGCCTCACTGAGTCGATGTCTCTATTATACTCTATACCTCAAAAATGTGTATTTGCTCTTCAGATAGCCATAATTTGCTAATTGCTTGCTACTTTGGGCAATAAGCCTTATAATCGCGGTGATATGAGCAGTGAGGTGCCAAAACATCCATTTTCACAGCAGGGAGGGAGTAACCCTGAATCTTATGTTACTCAGGATACGAGACAAGAACCTTCTGTACCTCGTTCTGCTCTTTTTTATACTACTCAGGATAGTAGGCGGAGCCTATTTGAGATTTCTTCCGTTTTTGATTCACTAGGAAAAATGCAGGGGAAGAATGTAGTATTAGACTCTTTTCGTGGAGAGAATGATCAAGGGGAACCTTTAATTTCTTACGTGAGTGTAAGTGAAGCACCCGACGTAGGTGGAAAAATAAATCCTTTTGCTAATTTATCTTCTTCTGAAGTTGGTCTGCGTATTAAGGATAATAAAGTAGAGAATTTCCTTCTTCTTCTGAATGCCCAGGTAGATGGGGAATCTCTTATGTTACTTGATAAGATAAGAAAAAATTTGTCTGATGATCAACAAAAAGAGTTTCTAGCGGTTATACAGAACAT
Source organism: uncultured Gammaproteobacteria bacterium (assembly GCA_964427615.1). Taxonomy (GTDB): domain Bacteria; phylum Patescibacteriota; class Microgenomatia; order Levybacterales; family GWA1-39-11; genus CAYRUR01. Next base: position 13,571 of record CAYRUR010000009.1, read on the forward strand.
CTTTCCACAGTATGTGTTGGAAACACATGGTGGAATGAGTTGGCAAGCAGGTATGGAGGATCTTCTAAAAGTTGGACCAGAAGATAGCTCTGGTTCCGCAGCTACGTTTTTTAAAAATGTTACTTCTATTGAATCTGGTCCTCCACAAGAAAGAAAGCCATTGTTATATAATGAAGCAGCATCTTGGGAAGATGATGAACATACTTATTATGAAGTGAACATAGGATCATTAGATATTCGTCAATTTAATTCATTTTCTCGTAAAGACCTGCCAGAGCATAGAATATGTAGGGTAAGAAGGTCTTATAGGAATGGAATAGATCTGCATTTTATTGCAGGGTTACAGATGCCTCGTGGTCAACAAGTAGCAGATCTGGGGACCATAATTGGAGAGCATATACAGCAAGGAGAAATAGATTTTGATTATATTCGCACTCAAGTAAATCCGTATTTGAGAGTAGAAAGTTCGTATAAGAAGAAAGAGTAGATGGATTGATATCCTCATATTGACTCTCATTCTTCTTTGATTTATCATGTGAAATATGGATAAAAAATCCTCTAAAAAAGAACTCAAAGAACTGAAAAAACTCAGAGAATTAGAATTAGCCCAAATGGAGAAAAGACAGAACATGATCAAATACATGGTCATTGGATTTGTATCACTTCTTTTTGTAGGCTTTTTTGGTTTTATGATTTATTCTGCAAAACAGAAGCAGGTAGTACAGCAAAGTCAGCCAGTAGTATTTACCCAGACAGGGCAGACAACAGGTAGTGAAAGTGCGCAACTGACGATTACTGAATTTGCAGACCTTCAATGTCCTGCTTGTGCAGCCTATCATCCAGTTGTAAAACAACTTTTATCAGAGTATGACGGAAAGATAAAGCTGGTATACAAGCATTTCCCGCTTATTTCAATTCATAAAAATGCAGTAAATGGTGCAAAAGCAGCTGAGGCTGCAGGAAAACAGGGTAAATTCTGGGAAATGGAAGATATGCTGTATACAAAACAAGCTGAGTGGTCAACGGTCGCAAATCCTCTCCCTGTTTTTGAAGGGTATGCTCAAGAACTAGGACTTAATATAGAGCAGTTTAGACAAGACTATGCTTCAAAAGAAATTGCAGATGCTATTGAAGAGCAAAGACAAGAAGGAACAAGACTTGGAGTTATGGCAACGCCTACCTTCTTTATTAACGGACAAAAAATTGAAAATCCACAAGGACTTCCTGGATTTAGACAAATCATAGAGGATAGATTGCAAGAAGCACAATAAATGGACGAGACTTCAGCTCTTATACTGCACGGGTTTGCTACTGCCACCCTTTTTGGTGATGTAATCATTATTTTACTCCTTCTTTTGTTGGCTGTTTTTTACTTTACGAATAAAAAGACCGGAAAATCTTTGGTGCAACTGATCGGAAATAATGCTACTAGTTTTGCATTACTTATCGTGAGTATGGCAACGTTAGGAAGTCTTTATTCCTCAGAAATTGCACTTTTGGCTCCGTGCAAGCTTTGTTGGTTACAAAGGATTTTTATGTTCCCATTGCCAATTCTGCTTGTGGTGTCTTTGCTTTCCAATGACAAACGGGTGAAAAAATATGTACTGCCAATTGCAGGAATTGGCCTGACGATTGCTATTTATCATATTTTGCTACAACTTTTTCCAGCTGTAGTTCCTGAGTGTAGTACTGAGGGTGTTTCCTGTTCTACGCCATACGCAACTTATTATGGATATATTACTGTGCCGGTTATGTCCGCTACTGCATTTGCATTGGTAATTATCTCCTTCCTTTTTCCCTCTGTCTCCAAAAAGTAAGAAGTGTTTAGCGTATGGCGTTTAGGGTTTAGTATTTAGAAAAACTTCAAAACAAATGTCATCCTGGACTTGATCCAGGATCCACAAAGAGAGCAAACCATTTTCTTGTACTTTTGTGCCGACCCTTCGACGATGCTCAGGGTAAACTCCAGTATCAAAAACTCTTGCCGGAGTTTTGCTCATGCTTTCGAAATTTTCTCTGCTCACTGAAAGCTCCGGACTACGCCCCGATTACATCGGGACTTCTCCTTTTTAGCTTTCCTGGCGTTCGCAGAGAAAATTTCTCATGCAATCGCTGCAAATCGACAAAAAATACTTATTTGTTTTTTATTCACTTTTTAAATTTTTTACTTTTAACTTGTATTTTTGAATTTTGAGTTTTGAGTTTTGACTTTCAAATCATACTTTATACTCTCTACCTACTTACCACATACAACATACTATATATTTTCTTTTCTTTGCGTATAATAAAGATATGATAGAACAGTTGCAGATCTTCTTTCAGCAGTATGGGTATGCAGTTATTTTTTTGGGTGCATTTTTGGAAAGTATTATTATCACTACTTTTTTTGTTCCTGGGATACTTATCGTTTTACTAGGAGGGTATTTTGCACAACAGGGAGAGCTTTCTTTACTGCTTGCGATGCTTATGGCTGTTATGGGAGTTTTTTTTGGAAATGTGGCAAATTACTGGGCAGGACACAATCTTACTTTTTTCTATTCCAGGCGATTTTCGTGGGGACTAAAGGTCATGCAGCATGAGAAAAAATCGCAGGAACTTATTCAAAAATACGGGATGTTAGCCATTTTTTATTCTCATTTAGTAGGGTACTTTAGGACTATTGTTACATTTACTGCTGGAGTTATTCATTTTCCCTTTATGCGTTTTTTGGCAGTAGCGGGGATATCTTCTCTTTTGTGGGGGGCAGGTTTTACATTGATTGGTTTTCTCTTTGCCAAGACTGCTAATGATTTACAATTAATACAGGGAAGGATTGTATTTTTAGCATTAGGGTTGTTAGTAGTTTTGATTCTGCTTAATACACTCCAGCGGTTGTTAAGTAAAGTGCTGCTGCAAAGGACAAAAAAAATTAAAAATAAAACCTTATGAAACAAAAAGATATTATTCGATTCTTAATTTTTAGAACATTAGGAAATTTTTTTATTTTGCTTACTCTTTTTGGTTTTCTTGCTACCTTTGGACCTGCTCTTTATTTTGAAGCACGGTACCGGATTGCTCAGACATTTAATGTAGAGTATACCTTAGCACAACGTGACGTGATAGGCGGGTTTCGAGAGATCCTGGAAGGGAGAAGAGGAGAAAATAGTGGCGGAGAAGGGCTTTTTAGCACTATTATTAATGGTAAACATGCACAAGTTTTACTGCCAAAATCAACAGAGTTTTCTTTAGTAATTCCTAAAATCGGGGCCAATGAGGAGATTGTAAAAAATGTGGATCCGTCAAATAGAGATGAATATACTTCAGTGTTACAAAAATCACTAGCTCATGCACAAGGATCTGCTTTTCCAGGTATGGATAAAAATATCTATGTGTTTGCTCACTCTGCTGATAGTTTTTGGTCAGTGGGAAGATATAACGCGGTATTTTATTTATTAAAAGAGTTAGAACCAGGGGATGAAATTATTGTATTTTTCCATGACAGAAGGTACAACTATGTTGTTTTTGATAAAAAAACAGTAGATGCAAATGATGTAAGTCATATTGCAGCAGATGCAAGTAACACAGAGCAGTTAACCTTGCAAACCTGTTGGCCTCCAGGAACCACTTGGAAACGCCTGCTGGTTTTTGCAAAACCGAAAGGGAGGTAAAAAGATGTCAGAAGGTGAAATAACTGATTTTGGAAGAGCTAAACATGCATCTGAAAGAAGAGCCCCAACACCTGTTTTAGAAGGTGAAGGGAAGGTAGTTGAGTTTGGAAGAAATGCGCAACAAGAACCACCAGAGGTGAGATTTTCTGAAATCCGAGAAGGAAATCCAGCACTTGAAGAGCATTTTCAGCGGGTAGAATCGCAAGGAACTCGATCTCAAGAAGCATTTATTTTTGGTGTGGGTACATTAGAAACTATTTTTTCTATCCGCAACAGCCCATTTTACAACGATGAGGAAAAAGGAAAGCTGGTCAGTAAAGAACTTGCAGAATTAAAAGAGGTTTTAGCTGAAAAACAAGAGAATGCCTGGATGAGTCCTTATGTAGAGGTTTTTATTCGTAAAAGAAGGAAGGATGTTCCATCTGAGCATAGAGATGCACTGGTTGAAGATTGGTTAAATGACCCAAGAAGTATTCCTGATAATGTAGTTGAGGATATGCTTTCACACCATATAGAAGAACTACGCAGAGAACAGACGCTGTTTGAAGCACAGTTACCAAAATTAATTTCTAATTTCCGGAAAAGAATAGAGCCTCTTATTGAGAAGGGATATGTAAATAGAGACGTAGTGGAGGAGAGAATTTCAAGAGCAAAAATGGTTATTTATGATCCTTTAAGGAGTGAAGAAGATGCTCAAGGGGAGGGTTTTCATTTTCAAAACACTGACGTAGTTGGAGTGAGACGACCTATTAATTTTACAAAAGATCTTGAGGAAGTAATTACGCATGAGTGGTTTCATTTGTTATCAGGCAGAGTATATGTAGGAGTGTCTCGGGGAGATTATAACCATGCAATAGCAATTCGTGCTGGTTTTATGCAAGATAGATTTCCTCAGGAAGGAAAATCATTTTCTAGTAAAAGAAACGCAAAGTATTCTTGGCTGAATGAAGCCATGACACAAGAGTTAACAGTAGGTACTCTTGGTATTGTTGAAAAATTCAAAGAGATATATGGAGATGAGCGTGATCTTTTTTCTCTGTTAATGAAAAAAGGAAAAGAGAAAATTCCTTTTGATCTTTTTTTAAGAGCTTATTTTGAGAATGACGATCCTCAGGCAGGAGAGGATCAGAGACTAGAACGGTTAGGTGCGCTGTACGGACAAATACGAGAATCATATGAGCCAGGCTTTTTAGATGCGTTAGATTTATTTGTTCATAAATATGGAGTTAATAGAGCAATTAGTGCTATGAATCATAATTGGAAGATGATTCCTGCGATAGTAAAAAACGTGCAGAAAGAAGCAGCATAAGTTGAGATCCTTTTTAGCGCGTTCTTATAGTTATTTGCATATTACTTTCTAGCATAACTTTCAGATTTATTACTTGTTTTTAGTCTCGCTCTCATTGTTTAACGTTATATATATCTCTACTTTACTTTTGCAAATTCTATTCAAGCAAGTCTATTCTTCTATGGGAGGAGGTGAAAAAAAATGTTAAGTATTAAAGAGAAATTGGGCACAGGAATTGTGACCGCTTCTGTATTGGCAGCAGTCATAGGGGGAGGAGCTGCATTTGCTGATACTTCAATCAGGGTAAACGGAAATGGGTTTGGTTCTGATAACAGAGTGGATTTCCGTTCTGACAGAAACACCAATATTACCCAAAGGAATGACACGGATATTGATAACAACGTGAACATACGTTCTAATACAGGTCGTAATAGTTCAAGTTTTAACACTGGTGGAGATAACCGTATTGACACTGGTGATATCGATAACCGGGTAACTATCAGGAACGAAGGCGGTATTAACAGAGCTGTCCTTAACTCCTGTGGTAATGGTTGTAATGGAGGCGCTCGGATAAACGTAAGTGATAACGGGGCATTCTCTGACAACAGAGTAAGAGTAAGACTTAATGAGGATACTGATGTACGTCAGAATAATGACACTGATATAAATAACAGAGTATCCTTAAGAAGCAACACTGGTGATAACGATACGAGTTTTAATACTCACCGTCGAAACCGCGATGGGCGCAATGAAATAAGAACGGGAGACATCGATGGTAGAGTGGATATTCGTAATCTGGGATCCACCAATATATTTAGTCAGGGTCGATAGATTCTGAGTAATGGTAATTAAACGCGTTTAGGAAGAGTCCTTGCACGATCGAAGGCGCAACCGTCGTGCAAGGCTTTTCTTTTGGCTTCAATACTCTTTTGTAATAAGAAGCAGAGTGGTATACAATAAGGAATATGGGTAAAAGTTTCCCTATTGTACTTGTTATCCTGCTTTTTCTATCACTTCTTTTATTTACGAATAATAGAACACCGGTATTTTATGCTGTTTCTGGTCTTGTTCAGTCTGTGTTTGCTACGCCAAAACATCTTCTCTACACTGCCGGTATTCAAAAGCAAGATTCATCGGAAATACAGACATTGAGAGAACAAAATAAACAGTTATTGGAAAAAATGGTTAGTTTTCAGGAAATGAAAAAAGAAAATGAAGCCCTTAAAAGCCAATTTCAGGATTCTCCTCTCAGTATAGAACAGCTGGTATCTGTGCGGGTAGTAGGTTTTAAAGGACCTGCTCAGAAACCACATACTCTTGTTATAGACAAAGGAGAAAAAAACGGGATCAAAAAAGGAATGACGGTAGTGTCTGGGAAGCACGTAGTAGGAATAGTAGAAAGTATCCTTGCGCACTATGCCTCTGTCATGCTGCCTAACCACACGGGATTTAGCACGCTTGCAAAAACACTAGAGACAGACTCGATGGGCATACTAAAGGGTACTGGAGATAGCGTTATTTTGGACCAGATAGTTATTTCTGACAAACTAGAAAAAGGAAATATCGTGGTAACTAGAGGTAAGGTAGATAGCAACGGAATAGGAATGCATCCTGATCTAATTGTTGGAAAAATTAGATCAATAAAAAAAACAGATACAGGTTCGTTCCAAAGTGCTCAAATAGAGTCTTTGATAAACTATTCCAGGCTTTCAACTGTCTTTGTTGTAACGCAATAAGTACCCTATGACTTTCAAACATATTCTTTATCTTATTTTAGTACTGTCTTTATTTTTAGAAACAACATTGTTTTCATTTCCGCTCGTGGTGGTCACAGCACTTCTTTTATATATTTTTTTTCCAAAAACAGAAACGCTTTTTATGGTATTTATGATTGGTTTGCTTTTAGATGCATTGAAAGTTTCACAATTTGGTATAACTCCTCTTTTTTTGATGGGAGTTTTTCTTCTGCTTAATTTTTACAAGCGTTATTTTGAGCCAAAAGATCTTCTTTTTGTTACCCCGTTTGTTTTTTTGTGTGCTTTTATATATGCACTTTTAGTGTCATATGCCGTATCTATTACTTTTTACAGTCTTCTGTTTGTACAGGCACTAATGGTAGTGCTTTATGCTAGATCAAAAGGGTATCGATATGAATAAAATAGGACCTACATTTTCTGATTTTGTTACCAGTGAGAGAAGAAAAAGAAGTGTGAGAGGAGGTAAAGGACTTTTAAGTGCAGAGCTACGTCTTTTTTCACCACTTTTTGTTATGGGAGTGCTGTTTTCTATCCTGCTTGTACGTTTGTTTTACTTACAAATCGTTAGGGGTAATTACTATACAGCCTTAGCAGATGAAAATAGGACCAGAAGTGTTGTGATTCCTGCTTCAAGAGGTATTATTTATGACAGAAATGGAAAAGAACTGGTGCATAATGAGCCTGCGTTTGAAGTATTGGAGAAGGGAAAGGTAGTTTGGATAGAAAAAGACAGGGCTCTGGAGTTGATGGCACAAGGCAAAGATGTAATAGCCGATGTAAAAAGAAATTACCTATACAAAGATGCGCTTGCGCATGTATTAGGCTATGTAGGACAAGTATCCTCTGATGAGTTGTTGCAGCCGAATTACAAAGACTACAGTGTGAGTGATTTTAATGGCAAAATGGGGCTTGAGAAACAATATGAACGCATTTTGCACGGGCAAAACGGAAAAAAACTCTATGAAGTAGATGCACAAGGAAAACGGGTGCGCTTTTTAGGACAGCAGGATGCGATTCCCGGAGAAAATATTACAACTACGCTTGTTCTGGAGGTACAGCGTGCTGCAGCAAGTGCTATGAAAGATATTAAAAAAGGTGCGGTGGTAGTTTCCAATCCTCATGATGGCGGTATTTTAGCACTTTATTCACAACCTTCTTTTGACCCAAACCTTTTTACCCATGATGGCAATTACAAAGCGCAGGGTGCGTATAAGAATATAGAAGGTATTTTAACTGATGGGCAAAATCAGCCTCTTTTAAATCGCACAATTTCTGGTGTGTATCCTCCTGGATCTACCTACAAATTGATAACAGCAATTGCAGGACTTGAGGAGGATGCTATTACAAAAAGTACTCAAATAGAGGATACAGGAGAGCTGAAAGTAGGAGGTATTTCTTTTGGTAATTGGTATTATCACTCGTATGGTAAGACAGAAGGAGCTATAGATGTAGTTGAGGCGATAAAACGGTCAAATGATATTTTCTTTTATAAAACAGCTGAAAAAGTAGGTATTAATAAATTAGAAGGCTGGTCTACTAGATTTGGGTTAGGAACAATTCTCGGAATTGATTTACCAGGAGAAGCGCGAGGGACCTTCCCTGATGCAGAGTGGAAAAAAGATGTTATTGGAGAAAGTTGGTACTTGGGAGACACTTTTAACACTGGAATTGGACAAGGATATGTATTGACTACTCCTTTACAGGTAAATACCTGGACTGTGCCCTTTGCCAATGGAGGAATCATATACCGACCTCACTTGGTAAAAGAAGACACAGAAATAATTCGCAAAGATTTCATGACAAAAGAGCATATAGATCTGGTAAGAAAAGGGATGAAAGAAAGTTGTGAACAGGGTGGAGTTGCTTGGCCTTTTTTTGATTTTAAAGTCAAAAACGAACGATTGCCTATTGATGGCCGTGACTATACAGAGTCAGCCAGTGGAAGTGCAAAGATGGTAAAAGTTGCAGTGGGTTGTAAAACAGGAACGTCTCAAACGGGAGGAGATGACACACTTCCTCATTCCTGGATCACGGTTTTTGCGCCTTTTTACAATCCTGAAATTGTGGTAACGGTTTTGGCTGAGACATCTGGTGAAGGTTCAAATGTCGCAGGGCCCATTGCCCGTGATATCCTCAAAGCTTATTTTGAAAATAAGCGTTAATCTAAGATAGAAAAAGTAGGGATAAATTGATCTATTCCTCTAGAAGTTAGAAGCATGTAAACATTCTTGTTGCCCATCCAGAGTAGTTCATCTGTAGAGGTAAGACCACAAGGAGAGTCATTGACTTTAATAGCATCTTTATGTCCAATTTTAATGTACTTTCTGTCTTTAGTAGAGTCATATCCACAGTCTAGGTGTTTGTCCGCAGCAGCATCTAATGTGTCTATGCTGTTATCTCTCGGATAAACTTCAAGCCATAATCCCTGCGAGACATAGGGTTCGACAATCTCTCCCACATGATTTTCATTTACTAAAGGACCAAAGACTACTGCTATACTTGGATAATTAGGATCATTTTCCGAATAGTGCCAATCAGGAGGGAGCTTTATGGAAAATTTATAAGTGGTATTTGTGTATGTTTTCCAATCTGATGTGTCTCCTGTTTCTTCTTCTAGGAATTTGAAAGTGGAGAGGATTTTTTCAAAAGTAGGATTTATATCCCCTTTATAATTTTCCGCAGGAATATGAATTGTCCAACCATGTTCATCTTTATTAAATATAATAGTGGTTCCAGTATTTCCTTCAACTAAGTCAGGACTCAATTGGATTTTTTTGTTTGCTTTCTGTCCATCAAAGAGTGTTGTAAAGTGTTCTTGTTTGTTAAGCGTTTCATTATTGATGGTTGCTCCTTGTTTTATGCCAACTTCTTGAAGTGCCTCCTCAGAATGCATAGTATTACTAATACTAATGGAAATATATGGCCAAGAGTGTGTTAATGGGGGAATCGAAGTCGGATGAGGACCTTCTCCAAAAAACAGAGTATCACTTTGAAATACAACGAACCAATCAGGGGGATATTTAACGGTAAAATTATATTTTTTATTTATGTATGTCTTCCAATTTGCTGTGGGGTCAGAAATGGGGGTAGGAGAAGAAATGTCTTTTATCATGTTTTTCTCCTCATTTTTTGTAACTTTTTCTTGTTGGGCATAAAAAAATCCTGCAATGCCTGCAGTTATGAGGAGTAAAGTGGCGAGTATTAAAGTGAGTGTTTTTTTGGAGGAGAACCTTCTCTTGAAGGGAGCGTAGAAAGATTTGATTTTAGATGAATTAATTTGTAGAGAAGAATGAGAGTTTTCTTTGTTTTCCATGTACATTTAGTATTTCATGGATTAGGAAATGGTGTCAAGGATGTTATTCGTTTTGGCTATGTATGATGTTGTTTTTGATTTTCCCAGCGGAAATATAAGTATATTTCTCGATAAACTCGAAATGTAAAAAATGGTATTTTTCGACCAAGCATAGCGCGTGGAGAAAATTGCACTTCACTTCCAAGGTAGAAGTATTTGAGAAAGATTTATTCAGACTTTTCCAGTCAACATAGGAAGTTATTCTCCAGGGCAGGGGGCGAATTCGCAGTTGAGTCCTTGTCTGCCTACACTAGAGCCATCAGGACATATTTTGGCATCTAAGGTACAGACTGGGGCGTCTCCATTTATGGATGGGTTAGCGCTTCCTGAGGCAGGAGATTCACCTGTTGGTGCTTTTTGTGTTCTCCAGGGTTTGTCAGGGTGATTTCTGATGATGTATTCAAACCGTTCTGTACTTTTTCCTGTTGCCTCATTAAAAAGCGGATTTCCTCCTGCATACATAGTACCTCTTGGATCTCCAAATTCATTTAAGTCATTTCTTTCTATCCAGGTTTCAATCTGTACGATTTCCTCAGGTGAAATGGTAGGCACTCCCTCATCTATTATGGTTTGTACAGGAGTAGGTGAAAGAGAAGAAGGCTGTATATTTTGAGCTTGCTTTTGGTTTCCAGCCTGATAAAAAAAGATAATAGCTAGAAAAACAGAGATGATCAGTAAGCCTAGCAAAGCTATAACAATTTTCTTTTTAGCTTTTTTTCCGTCCTCTGCTTGGTTATATGTATTTTGCGCTTGAGGTTCTGATTGCGGTAAGGGCAATGGGTCTTCTTGTTGATCCATGAGTATCCTTAAGTATGCCATAACAGCAAAACTTGTGTCAAGTAAGAGTGAGACGTTTTTGTCTTGTAGCAACAATTTAACTTGCTATTGGGTATGTACGGGACTGATACTCTTGTAAAAATAAGTCCATAGTGGTTACTACTTCAGAAGCCGTAAGTGGAAGATGAAAGACAAAAGGATCTGACCGTGGAATAATGCCTCTTCCTCGTTTTTCAGGAATAACATAGTAGGTATTATAATGAGGAGCAATAGCTACTTTAGGTGGCATTAAGGGGTGATTCTTATGAATTTCTTTTTCAACTTTTTCTCTTACTTCTGGAGGTCGTGCTCGATACAAATCATCAAATATAAAACCAGTAGTATAGTGGTGAATTTGTTTTGCTTTATGTTTTCCTTTTGGAGCCAGAGTAAACTCGCATGGTCCTAAAAGAAGAGTTCTCGAACCAACCTTTTGCATAACTACTCCATCAGGTACTGTTTTTGTAAATTCTCCGGGGTTGTCAGGATCAGGTAACGGTTTTTCTTCAAATAATTCTTTAGTTTCATGAGGAAGCAGTATATCATGGCGTGCAGTAGGAAGAATGAGTTTGAGGTAGTCAGAAGACAAGTATTCAAATGCAATTCCAGCAAGTCCATGTATCCATCCTTCACGATTCTTTACTTCTGCTTTGGATAATATATTATCTGCAAACGCAATACTTTTTTCAAAATTGGTACTAGTAAAATAGCGGAGAAAAAGTGTCTGCCCTTCATAGTTGAGCTGTCCAATATGTTCTGCAGTTTTTGGAAATTCATCTTTAAGATGTGGATAATGGTTGGTAAGATCAACAGGAGTGAATGGGGTTAACAGTTCCCTTTTCAGTGGTGGAATATATTTTTCACTCATTCGTCTTCTTTTTCTTGTGTATCTAATAATTTATTTTTAAATTGCTTATTGTTATTATTTTCGCAAAAATATGATGCAAGTCAATATGTTTTTTATCCAGAAGACTTTACAAAAATAATGTTGTATAGGTAGCATGGATATATGGATAAAGATTGGTATACTCTGGCTTTTTATTTGGCTCCTGGTATTGGTCCCAAGCGGTATTTGTCTTTATTATCTTATTTTGGCACAGCTGAAAAAGCATGGGAAGCATCAGAAGAAGCATTTTTAAAATCTGGACTTACCTCTGTGATGTACCAACGATTTGCAGCATTTCGTGAAGCATTTAAACCGGAAGAATACGTACAGAAATTACAAGAAGCAGGTATTACTTACATTCCCTATGGCGATGATTTATATCCTGAATCGCTCATGCAGCTGGAAGACCCTCCTATTTGCTTGTTTGCCAGAGGAGATACTTCTCTTTTAAAAGAGACAGAAAAAAATATAGCGGTGGTGGGCAGTAGGAAGATAACTGCCTATGGAAGAGAAGTAACTAGACAATTTGTAGAGGATCTATCCTTGGCAGGATTTACGATAGTCTCAGGTCTTGCTTTGGGAGTTGATGGATTGGCTCACCAGACTGCATTAAAAGAAGGGACAAAGACAATAGCAGTATTGGGTTGTGGAGTCGTGTGTTGCTATCCTCGTGAACATCAAAAATTGTATGATGCAATTCTGGCATCAGGAGGACTTATTGTGTCAGAATATCCTTTAACTATGCAGCCTAACACGGGTACATTTCCTGCTAGAAATCGCATTATTACTGGAATTAGCAAAGCGGTTTTGGTTACAGAAGCAGCAGAGGACAGTGGAGCACTCATTACGGCGCGTGTTGCCGAAAACGTAGGTAAAAAAGTATTTGCGGTGCCAGGTCCGGTTACCTCTCGTACTTCGCGAGGGACGATACAATTGTTAAAAAATGGAGCTATATTGGTAGATTCGGGTAGAGAAATGGTAAAAACGCTGAGTGGCAAAGAAATGAGCAAAAAGAAATTGGATATGAGTACTTTGTCTGAAAAAGAAAAAGAGGTGGTTCTGCTTTTGCAAGATGAGGAGAGAAGTATAGATGATCTTTCCAGAACACTGAAGATACCGGTTACGCAGCTGATTGTTCTGTTGACTGGTCTTCAAATGAAGCGAATTGTGCAGGATTTTGGTCAGGGAATGTTTGGGGTTGCTCTTCAGGAGTAACAGAGCCTATGTAAGTGACAGTAATGTCAGCAGGATTATCCAGATCTACTTCATAAATTGATTTGTGAAGAGCCAAATTTTGCAGCGTTGCTTGCAGTTGTATTTCAGCCACTCGTTTAAAATCTTCTACAGTTAGTCCATCGATATGGAGCTTTTCTACCAGAAAATGAATACGATCTACATGTCTGACTGAATCATATATAAAGAACATATGCATATCATCATGAGGACGGATTGTTTTTTCTCTACTGGTTGTTACTAAGATACTTTCTTCTTGGTGGCCTCCTCGAAGTGTGACATTTATTATTTTTGCACTATCATCTTGCTGCAGTTTTCTTACATGCTCCAGTGCTTTTTTCATATCATCCACGTCTAGCTGGTACATAGGAGCCAGAGCAGGGTCACTTGCTTTTGCACAGTGTCCACAACCAATCTCTCCCTGCAAACCAATTCTTCCATCAGGAGCAGTGTGGTAATCTGTATGCAAATAGAACTTTCCTTCTTCTTCTGTGGCGATATCAAAAATTTTTTGCACACACTCCTCAGGAGTAAATCCCCAGTTTTTTTCTCTATTAAGATTCAGGAGTACCATGACATCTCCCATATCAGCTCCAGGATAAGCGATCATACCTTCATCATCTACAGTGGAGTCATATCGTCCATCCACACACTTCCTGCCATCAGTAACAGGAGTAGTGTTTTTTAACACGTAACTGATTATTTCATCTATTGCATTTGGTTGATTTGTATCTATCATGGTATTTATTATATGCTTTTCATTTTTAAAATGACAATATGAAAAGGTGTAAAACAATCTTATAGTGCTGTATTTTTTGTCATATTTTGGTATAATTCTGCTGAAAGCATTATGCTTTTTGTACATTGAAAACCGGATGTCAATCTACATTGCATACTTTCAAAAGCTGGGAGTAGTGCGATGTAGGTAGGAAGATAAGTAGTGGGAGATCCATTTCCGTCTTATTTCTTCCCTTTTTACGTGGGAAGTTTCATCACGCTTTATCTCGCCTTTTTTCACCTGATCAACCTAAAGGAGCTTCCTAAACCAGTTTGGTACGGGGGAGTTCTTGTTATTGTACTTTCTTACGTGATAGCCATTTTACTGTAGGGGTCACGACGGGAAGGAGAAAAAGATGATTGGGGCGATAGCGTTAGGAGCTTTCATGTCCCTGTATCTCTTCTACCTTGCATTTTCTTGGGATGAGAATGCGGGTGGAATGAGAAGGGGTGTGAGTTTGTTGTTGGTTCTGACTTTGGTAGTCAGCTACATGAACTAGGAGAAGGAAGATGATGATGTACAACTTCTCGCGATGGAGCAAGGCAGTAGTTTGGTCTGCCATGGTGGCTTTCGTTGTGCTTGTGTTCACAGGGGTACTGCTGAAAGGTAAGCCCTTTCCTCAGAGCCCTGCGATAGATAATGCCGTTATCATGACTTTTGCTGCAAGTGTTGTAGCTGCTTGTATCGCAGAAGTTTGGCTAGAAAGGCTCTCAGATAGGTATTCTTCACCAAGAGTGGAAATGCCTAATGGAAAGGGAGCTAAAAAGCGGATGTTGATCCATCGTCATCATCTCCGCTGAGGTAGAGTAACTCTGGGCTCGTTTCATGGTTGTCAAAGACCTACTCTGTAAGTAGAAGGAGGATGGAATGGACTGGTTAAAGGGTTTGGCTTCCTTGACAGCTGTTATCGCTGTCGTAGTGTTTGTTTTTGTATATCAGCCCTATTCCCACTTCTCGGACTTTCTGGAATACAATAGCAACAATGGTCTTAGCAAGTCCACTGTGGCTTTTGTGCTTCTGGGAGGATTTTTCTTGGTTCTGGATTTTTTGAAATCCTTAATAAGATACCAAGGAGAGGAGTATGACCCAGTTTTTCCATGGATTATGATGGCCCTATCCAAGCTTATCATCGTTGTCCTCGTTGGCATTACCCTCTATGGGATGAAGATAGGTATGCTCTTATCTTGACATCGGCGGTTTTTCGTATTTAGGTCCCTCGGGTATTACACCCGAGGGACAAATCTCTACACCTTAGACTCATAGTAGTTTATTTCCTTTTACATTTATAGTATAATCTCCCTAGTTTTTTGCAATTTGAGCTGGTGTAAACTCAATGTGACATCTGTTTTGGATTGCAAAAGCACCTTGGCATGTTGGGTTTTGTTCCTTAGTAGCAAAGAGAGGAAGGGTCTTAATGACTCGTTTCCCGAATCGAAAAACCGTTGGTCTGAGCTTGATGGGAGCGGGAGTAGGTTCTGCTCTTGTTATCAATTGGCTCTTGGTCATAGCTTTAGGCCTGCTGGTGATTGGTTATGTTATCACCTCAAGGGGTGAGTTAGGAGGCAGTAATATACTGCGAAAAGTAGATTTGCTTATTGTAAAGATGAGCAAGGGAATTCCAGATTGGTTTTTCGTGGTACTTCTGGTAGTGTGTGTCATTTGCGTATATCCCTTCGTAGTGTTGGGATTGGCACTTCTCATGTCAATTTCTCTTCCAGAGTGGATGCGTGGTGCATTTTTTGTGTCGCGTTTTCTCCTTTTTCTCTCTCTTTGCCTTGCATGGTTGGGATATGAGTTGGAGAGGTTCGCACGCAAGCATGCCAGAGTAGTAGAGGTGTGTCACTCTAGAAGGGCGCACGCGGTTGTGTCCCTACGAGGTTCTTCACCATCGGCGGAGCTAATGGAGGTCTCCTCTGACCCTCGTAAGTATTACCTGAACTAACCCCATGCCTATATTCGCGCTCCTTCCGAGATTTCTCGGATTGTCCTTTTTTTAGGACAAGTCATTTTGACAGGAGCGCATATCGCAAAACTAAATTAGTATCAAGTATTAAGAAGTAAGAATTAAGTATTGCTTAAATCTTAAATCTCAAAACGCAAAGCGTAAAACTACAACGTAAGTATAAAAACGAGCAAGATAATTTTTAATTTAGAATTCTCATTCCTAAATCTTGAATCATAAATCATGAATCTTTCTCTGCTGTTGAAAATCTGCTTAAGCTATGTTACAATTCTTTCAGTCCGAAGAAAGTAGGTTGAGCGAAGCGAAATCCTGAGCAAAGTCGAAGGATCCTCACTCAATAAATCCTACCGAGGAGAAAGCAGAATTTAGAATTCAGAGTTATGAATTCAGAATGGCACTCCTCAGGGAGTGTTTTTTTATATAGAAAACTAAACGCTATACGCTAAGTACTAAGCGCTAATTAATATGCCAAGTCTAAAAAACCAACAATTATTAGAAGAAACAAGAGCAAGACGCGATAAATCAAGCGCGATGTTTTTTGTAGATTATCAAGGTCTTACTCATTTACAGCTGGAAGAAGCACGAAAAGCATTGAGTGATATCGATGCAGAGCTTGCTATTACCAAAAATACGTTAGCCAATATTGCTCTGAAAGAAAAAGACGTAGATGCTTCTGAAAGACTACAAGGACCGCTCGCAGTTTTGTATTCCTACGGTGATGCAGTAGCTGTTGCCAAACTCTTAAAAGATTTTGCTAAGAAATATGAATTACCAAAAGTAAAATTTGGTTATTTTGAAGGTAAAATTCTGGAAGAGGGAGATGTAAAAGCACTTGCATCACTTCCTCCACGAGAAATATTACTTGCAAAGTTGGTTGGTACTTTACAAGCACCAATTTCTCAACTTGTCTTCAATCTTAACTACCCAATTGTGAAACTTGCTTATGCATTAAAAGAAATTGAAAAAAAGAAATCTTAAAAAGTATTGAGATTTCCTGTGAGGAGGTGAAGGTAAACTATGGCAGCAATTAATAAAGAAGATATTCTAAAAGCAGTAGAAGAAATGTCAGTTCTGGAATTATCAGAGCTCGTAAAGGCTTTGGAGGAAAAATTTGACGTCCAAGCCGTTGCGCCTATGGCAGCAGCACCAATGGGGGCTGCACCTTCAGAAGGAGCAGAACCTGCAGAGGAGAAAACTGTATTTGACGTTGTTATCGCAAACGCTGGCGCACAAAAACTGCAAGTTATTAAAGCCGTTCGAGAGCTCGTTCCTACGCTTGGCTTGAAAGAAGCTAAAGATTTAGTAGATGCAGCTCCTAAGGAAGTAATGACTCAGGTTGACAAGAAAACTGCTGAAGAAGCAAAAGAGAAACTCACAGCTGCAGGAGCAACTGTTGAGTTGAAGTAGAAATACTTCAAAGGTTTTCCGAAAAAAGATCTTCAGGTAAAACTGAGGATCTTTTTTTTTTGGAGAAAGAACTGTATGGTTGTAAATTAGCTAAGCTTTTTGTATAATATCCCTCATGGCTTATCGATGTGAAATTTGTTCAAAAGGAATTATGTACGGACACAACGTGTCCCACTCAAAAAGAAGAACTAACAGAGTCTTCAAACCAAACCTGCAATCACGAAGAGTAGTTGTAGATGGTACTCCTATGCGGATAAAAGTCTGTACTAACTGTATTAAGCTCATGAATAAAAGAGCTAAAGAAGCTGCAGCTGCTCAAGAATCTGCTGCCCCTCAGGCTGATACCCGTTCATAAAGTCTTTAAAGTTCATTTCTCGTTTTCCTTCTATTTGTATTTTCTTATCTGGTAATAATTTGATTCTTTTTTCTTTTCCACCTATTTTTGCAGTAAAAAACACTCCTGGCCATGGATAATAAGCACGGATCATACGGTCCAGTTGCTCGGAAGAAGGCGGGTTATGAAAATCAATAAAGCCATCCTCTCTGCTCATTTTTACTGTAAATACTTCTTTGCTATGATCTTGTGAAGTTGCGGTTAGCGTTTCCCCTGCTTCTATTTTTCCCAAAAGGCTCTCAATCATCTCAGCTCCTTTTGCAAAGAGTGAATGGATAAGTGATTTGCTGGTCTCATCTCCTCTAAGCTGTACTACTTCCTGTGCTAAAATTGGGCCGTGATCTACTTGTTCGTCTAACTTTATAATACTGACTCCTGTCTGAGTGTCTCCTTTAAGAATCGTTGTCTGAATAGGGCTTGGTCCCTTGTATTTTGGGAGTAAAGAAGGATGGATATTAAGAATTCCTAAAGGAAACAAATCTATGACTCGTTTTGGGATAATCGCGCCGTAAGAAGCAAGTATTGCGATAGTAGGATGAAGGGAGGCTATTTGCTGTATATCTGCTTCATTTTTGAAATTTGATTGCAAAAAAGGTATGTTTTCTTTTTGTAAAAATTGAGTTAGGGGTCCTGTCTTTTCTGTTGTTATAACCAACTGTAGATTATAATTTTTTAGCTTCTCAACAATAGGAATAACATAATCCCCAGAGCCAAAGAAAATAACATTTTGCTTCATAAGCAAATTATACCATGAGAGAGAAAATAGTATTGTGATAGGGAAATATATTATGTAATAATCTAGGAGGTTGTTTGTTCTATTAAAGAATAAAACTTTAGTATTTAGGTTCTAGTTGATCTCTCTTTTTTCTCCACTCATCAAAACTCATCTGATTGATTGCTTCGACTCTTTCTCTAAAATCATCTGGATCTCTATTTGGATCTGGTCGGTATAGTACTTTATGTTGTCCTAAGTCTTTTGCAAGTTGTTTAAAATCTTCTCTTAAGGCGTTTGCTTTTGCGTCAATTTCTCGTTCTAGAGTAGCGGGGTTATGAGTGGGGGTGCTTAGGACATATCTTCCTATTTTGGCTACGTTTGAGACTTCTTGTCCAAGTTCTTCCACCTTCTCAGGCCATTCGGGGTCTCTCTCGCTTACCCCACGTCCCTCTGAATATTTCTCTTCTTTATACCAAATAGGCACCCATGCCGTTGTAAATTGCTGTCTTCCTGTTTTTTTGTCAGGAATACCTCCATTAAGTATCACTTGCTTTGGTTTTGTCCAATGATGACCACTGAATGTAGCTTCTGGTACGGCCATACTTAATAATTTCTGAGCTATTTCAAGCGTTCTACCACTTGTTTTTACTTCGTCTACTACCATAATATGCTTGCCATCAAAAATAGTTGGATGATTCCAAACTTCAGATAAATTTTGTTCAGTAATTTGAGCAGTACTATATAATGCCCTAATTCTTTCTATATGTTCTTTATCAATTTTTGAGAAATCAACATATTCGTTGGGAGCGTCTTGGAGAAGTTCTGGAGGAACATTCATCATCTTTAGCCAATCTATCCTATCAATGTTAAGATAGTGACTGTCTGGTCTAGGAGGTACAACACCTTCGGCATATGAAGTACCTGGTTGACGTGCAAGCAAAGGCCATAGTTCTCTCACCATCCATTCTACAGGTCGTGCTGACTTATCAAGGTAAACCACAGCCTTTGGTGGAGGAAGGTCTTTTTTCTGCACATTAAAATTATTACCTTCTGTGTGTTCATATACTGTTCCATTGTAAGATATAGTACCATCTAATAGGCCTATCAATTTATCTGTTGCTTTTGTGTATTCGGAGAGTAACCATTCTGTTGACCATGGCACCCATTCTTTTTCTGTCTTTCTGATAGATATTGGTTGTCCGAGTATTTGATATTCTCTATCTTGAGTTTTGGGAGAAATCTCTAGTTCACTAGTGGATTGGTCAAACATATAAACTAGTAAATCATATACGTATGTAAGAGATCAAGAGGGGTAGGAAAAAATGGGTTTATTTCCCCTTATTCTCCTCATAAAAAGTAAGAATCTTTTTGAGGTACTCGGTCATGATTTCAAAATCCATGTTTGTTTTTGATTTGCGTAAGTAAAAATCCAGTTCTGAGGCGCCCCACAATACTTCTCCAAATGTTTTATGCTCCATTTGTTCATTGTGTGATTTAGTAAGGTAAGCATCATGCAGCAATTGCATGGCAATAGAGGAAAGCTCATCTGTGGAAAGTGCTTTCTGTTGAAAATCTGTAATAGAGAACAGAAAAACTTTTTTAGTTTCATCCATAGTAAGCATTGTGGGATTAAAAACACCTATTTGTTGTAAGTAATTTTCAAAACGTTCTGTGGGAAAAGGGGTTTTTAGTATTTTTGAAATCATATCTTCATCTCTTCAAATTCTTCTTCTCCATGTTCGTTTTTGTAAGAGCGGTAGAGCACTTCATTCTGCTCAATTACTCTTCTGGTAAATAGTATACCATTTAAGTGATCCATTTCGTGTTGGATAATCACTGCCATAAATCCTTTGAACGTTTGGGTGTGTTTTTTGCCGTTTTCATCTTGATACGCAAGGGTTACTTCCCCTTTTCTGGCAACATTTCCCCAGATGTTAGGAATAGAAAGGCAACCTTCTAAGATTTTCTTCTTCCTTTTTTTTGATTTGCCGTCTTTGATAGCCGTTATTTCAGGATTGATAAATGTTTCAACCTCATCATCTTCTGAGGGCCTGGCTAGAAAAATGCGATAGGGAATACCTGCCTGGGGGGCTGCGATACCCACACCAATAGGGTCTTTGGCAGTTACGAGCAGATGTCGCATATCTTTTAAGTATTCTTGTAGCTTTTTGTCAAATTTTGTTACCGGTTTTGCAACTTGGATCAGGATTGGGTCCGGTGTTAAAACCATTTCTCGCATAGGTTAGATATGTTCTAGTGAATCGAGCAGTTCTTTTGCTTCTTTGTCATTTTTGACATTATGTTGCAAGGTGTATTGTAACAGATCTTTTGCTTTTGTTCTCATTTGTTTTGTTGTGGTAGGGTCCGTATTTTTTAGTTTTTCTGCTTCTTGTGATA
This sequence comes from uncultured Gammaproteobacteria bacterium, assembly GCA_964427615.1. Taxonomy (GTDB): domain Bacteria; phylum Patescibacteriota; class Microgenomatia; order Levybacterales; family GWA1-39-11; genus CAYRUR01. The sequence continues at coordinate 34,204 of CAYRUR010000009.1, forward strand.
AAAGGAGCGCAAGTGCATAGTAAGCATCACGGTAGTTTTTTTTGAGCTGAATTGCTTTTTCCAAGTATTGGTGAGCTTGTTCATTTCTTCCAGCTTGTTGGTAGAGAAGTGCCATGTTGTAGGCAATTTTAGCATCAGTTGGGGCAAGTTGGTGCGCTTTTTCAATAGCTTGTATGGCAGAGCTTAAATATGAGCTGTCAATTTGTGAGAGGGTATACAAGACTCTGGTTCTTGTTTTGTAATACACCACATTGTTAGGATGGTTGTTCATTACGGCATCGCTTAGCTGTTTTGCTTCTGCTGCCAGTTGCGCTGCTTCTGTAGTACTATTATTTTGAGCTAGAAAGAGGGCAATAGTTGCTAAATTGATGGATCGCTCATCCTGAAAAACAGGTTCTCCTGGACGCAATTGCACTGCGTCTTTTAGGTGTGGATAAGCTTCTCCATATTGTCCTACTTTATCTAAGTTGTTGCCCAAAGCATATTTTCTATCTGCTCTCCAGTAATTGAATAAAATACCGATAAAAATAAGGATAATAACGCCCCAGATAGCAATCACTGTTTTTTGACCAGATGTTGTACTATGGTTGCTTTCTTCATTTTTTGAGAAATACCATCCAAATTGGTTGTTTTTAGAAAGGTCAATCACAAAAAGCGGGAAGAAGAAAAAGAAAAGATTGATATTTACAACTGAAAATCCAAAGAAATTGGTTACTAGAATAGTGATGTATCCGGCAATAGTACCAATCACAAGCGGAAAGTACTGAAAAGCAGCATTTCCTTTTAAAAGGATCGAGCGAATTACTAAAAAGAGAAAAAGACCTATCAAAGAAAGGTAAGCTGCAAAACCTACAATGCCTGTAGTTGCTAGGAAATTAAGGTATTCATTGTGTGCTTTGTTATAAAGATAGTCCCATTCTGAGGTAAGGTTGTGTTCTATGGGTTTCACTTTATAATAGGCGTAAGCAAATGTCTCAACGCCCGAACCAAAAAGAGGGTGCTGTTTGAAAACTTCTAGCGCTCCTTTCCAGACAATAAGCCTGATAGTACCTGAATCTGTGCCTCCTAAAGCTTCTGCAGGGGCTTTTTGTGTTTCTTCTGCTGTTGGTGTTTTTTCTACGGTTTTTGAGGCAGTTGTAATGCCTTGATAGGAAAAAGAATTAAGGCGTTCTATAGGAAAACCTTTAAAAAAGTGCATTACACCCAAAAGAAGTAGAAAAACAGTAGTTATGGCAATGATTTTTTCTTTTGCCAGTGAAGGAAAAGAAAGAGGTTCTTCAGCTGTTTTTTTCTTTAACAGGAGGGCTGTTAGAGCAAACCCTGAAAAGACTGCAAATCCTGTCCATATACCTAAAAATCCTGATTGAGAACCAGTATAAAAAAGAGCTAGGTAAAAGAAAAAGACAGAGGCTAAAAAGAGTAAGGCTTTATTACTCAGGCTCTTGGCAAGGCTTTTGGTGTTTTTCAAAAAGAGAAAGGTAAAACCAAGTGCTACAGGGATGAGTGCTGCCAGAAATGCGGCTAGCCAGTTGGGCTGTCCAAGTGTTGAGAAAATACGTAGTTTTGGCTGAAAGGCTTCAGTCCAGCAGTCAACACCAATAGAGCCTCTTAGGACAATGCAATTTGGATCTACTCCAAAATGAGAAGGAAGTCCCCACAGAGTTACCGCGACTCCTGAGAAAAAACTTACCAAAAGCATCATGTAGCTTACCGGTTTTTCCTCTTTTTCATGCTTGTCTTTTATGAGGTTGCTGGCAAAGGCGTAGTACAAAAAAATGTAGGTGATACTTGAGAGAAGTCCGCCATTAAAACGGGAATAATATCCCCAGAACGAGGTATAGCTATCAAGTGAGAGAAGAGTTGAAATGAATTGTGAAATAAGAAAAAGTGCAATGGGAATATCAAGAGGAGTTTTGCGTAAGTTGAATTTTTGAGTGATAATTATTTTACTTCCCCAAAGAAAGAGAATAATAAGAGCCAAAAAGAACACAAACCACATTTTGTTGAATTCAAAGAGTTCTGAAGTTTTGCCGTTGATAAGCAAAGGTGTGAGAAAAAAGAGTACATAAAATGTGTATTTTATGCAATTGGTGAGGAGTTGAGTACTATTGTTTCCCATTTTTTCAAAGCTTACCGTAGTTTAGCATAGGCAAAAATAAAGGACAAGAATTAAGTATGTTGTATGTAGTATATGGTATGCAGAGAAAAAAAGTATAAAGTATCAAGAAGTAAGTATTAAGTATGGAAAACAGAGAACGAAAACAAAAATTTAGAATTTCGAATTTAGTGCTTAGAATTTGTTATATAGGATTTAATGGCCCAGTCATTCTGGCGAGTGAAACGAATCCAGAATCTATGGTACCTATACGCTAAACGTTTTCCCCTAACAGTTGTTCCTTTTTATTGCTCTTTTACTGGGGATTCCCTATAATTAATTTTGTATGTTTGACTCTTTATTTTCATTTTTTTCCCATGATCTTGGTATAGACCTTGGTACTGCAAACACGTTGGTGTATGTACAAGGCAAAGGTATTGCTATCCGTGAGCCTTCAGTAGTAGTACGACACAATAAAACTAGAGAAATTATTGCCGTAGGACGTGAGGCTAAAAAAATGTATGGTAAAACTCCCAGTAGTATCACTGCTATCAGACCTTTGGAAAATGGAGTGATTTCAGATTTTGATGCAGCTTCCTATTTACTTTCCTACTATATTAAAAAAGTACATGAGTTTGGAAGTCCTTTGGCAAAATTTGCTCGTCCTCGGGTAGTGGTAGGAATTCCTGCTGGGGTTACTGAGGTAGAAAGGCGTGCAGTATGGGAAGCAGCTTTGCAAGCAGGAGCAAGAGAGTGTTATTTGATAGAGGAGCCGATGGCAGCAGCTATTGGTGCTGGTGTGTCTATTTTTGAGCCAAACGGAGTGATGACTGTTGATATTGGCGGTGGAACAACAGAAATTGCAGTTATTTCTTTAGGAGGGATTGTTATCAATCGTTCTATAAAGATTGCAGGAGATGAGATGGATCAGGCGATTGTATCCTATGTAAGGCTTCGTCACGGACTTATCATAGGGGAAAAGACTGCGGAAGAAGTAAAAACAAAAATCGGTAGTGTATATAAAAGCAATAAATCAGCAGGCAAACAAAAAGAATCAGGATCTGTGGTAAGTGGACTTATTCCTGCAGATAAAAAAGGAGATAAAGTGGCTGTGGTTAGAGGCAGGTCTTTGGAGACAGGATTGCCAAAGAGTATTAAAATTACGGAGACAGAAGTCAGAGAAGCAATAGGTCCGGTTATTTCTCAGATAATAGACTATATTCAAGAGGTAATAGAAGAGACACCGCCGGAGCTCACGTCTGATATATTAGAGCATGGTATTTTACTGACTGGTGGAGGTGCTTTTTTGGATGGGGCAGATGTCCTGATTATGGAAAAAACGAAAGTGCCGGTAACGATTGTGGATGATCCTTTGACTACAGTAGTACGGGGTACTGCAAAACTCTTGGATGATATTGAGCTTCTCAATAGAGTAAAAGTAACTGGTGGATTGAAATAATCACTTTCTTCTCTAACATATATGCAGTATTACTATCACAGTAGAAGACAGAGAAAGCAAAAGAAAAAGATAGGGCCACTTCTTTTGCTTTTAGTTTCTCTTCTGGGATGTTTTTTTGTGGTACGTACTAGTATGCAGGTTTTTGCAAAAGAGCCACAGGCTTCTGGTTTGATTTCTCCTCTTGCTGATCCCCTAGAACAGACAATCAGTGCTGTAGAGTCATTTATACAAGGCGGAAAATTACAGGAAATCGTAACTGCTGATTTACAAGGTGAAGAAGGACAGTATGCTGTAGTTATAAAAAACCTCAAGACAGGAGAAAATTATTATTTCAATGAACACGAGCAATTTCAGACCGCTAGTTTGTATAAACTTTGGGTGATGGCCACTATTTTTGATATGAAAAAGAATGGCAAAATTACGGATGAAGAAGTGTTGCATGCGAACATAGAAGATTTAAATAAAAAATTTGATATAGCCTCAGAATCTGCAGAACTTACTGAAGGAGATATTACGCTTACTACAGCTTCTGCTGTCAATCAAATGATTACGATTTCTCATAACTATGCTGCACTTTTGCTATCAAGCAGAATTGGTATGTCAAATGTAGGCAATTTTTTGAAAGCAAACGGATTTGAAGAATCACGAGTGGGACAACCTCCTTTATCAACTGCTGCTGATATTGCTATGTTTTACCAAAAACTCTATGAAGGAAGCCTAGTAGATAAAGATGCTTCTTCTCAGATGTTGGAGGTATTAAAAAAACAACAGTTAAATGACAGAATCCCTAAATTACTTCCTGAGGAGACAGTGGTAGCACACAAGACAGGAGAGTTATATGGATTCAAACATGATGCAGGGATTGTCTTTTCTCCAAAAGGAGATTACATCATAGTGATGATGTCAGATACCAAAAGCCCTTCTCATGCAGCAGAAAAAATGGCAGAGATTTCTCGTCATGTGTACGACTATTTTGAAGGAAAGTAAGGAGACTTGACAAACCTTCTTTTGATTGGTTACGCTGTATGTATATGTTATTCAAGGGTATAGGAGGAGAACGTGAAAACTCAATGCCTCCAATTGCTCAAGGAGAAGCAGCAGATCAACAGCTTGCAACTTCTGAAGCAGATGTGCAAAATAGAGTTCCTGGTGAGGAAGATGTAGCATCTTCTGTAGAGACTGCTCCTTCTATGGCAAGTACCCCTGATGCAGAATCACCTCAAACTCCAGGTTTTCAAATTCCAGAAAATGATACTGTACAACAGACAGATTTTTCAGCAGTTACGGAAATGGAAGGAGATCAAAATATTGCTGGTTCTTCTAATACAGAGAATGGGTTTGGATCAACACAAGAAGTTGGTCCAGTAAATGCAGATGACGGAGATACTGGAGAGACGCAAATTGAAGGTGGTCCTGTGGTTGAAGGAGAGCAACCAGCTATGCCAGAAGTGAGTTTTGGTGATAATGCACAAGGGGAAGAGGGAGATGGTGAAGCAGGGTTGAGTGATCCTGAAGGTGGAGATGAAGCTGCACCTGTAGAAGGAGATCCTAGCGATGTTCGTGTTGATAAAGATAAAGATGATGCAGATACAGGAGAAACTGTAGCTGATGATTCTCAAGAAGGGGAAGAAGAAGATGAGACTGACAAACCTAGTGAGGAAACTGAAGAAGAGCAAGGTGCTCCTGAAGATCCAGAAGAAAAAGATCCTGGAGATGAGCAGGAAGAGGAACCTGAAGATGATAAGGAGTCAATGGATGCGCAAGTTCAAAGTTTAGTTGAAGAGATGAAGTCTTCCGTAGCTGAAATTGATGGACGAATTTCAGAGTTAGATGAAAAGGAACAACAGCTTGAAACACAAATAAGTGAAGTTAAAGCAGAAAGACAACAGGCAGAAGGTGAAAGAGAAGATTTAGAGAGTACAATTAAGGGAATAGAAGAAAATCCAAGATTGGCAGGAAAAATATTACAGTTTAATAGCCGGGCAAAAGGAAAAAATAATAATGATTTTCAACAAGCTGCTTAGCCTCTTAGACTAGACGTCAGTTTAAAGCCTTCTTATTTTCGTTTTTGTCATTTTGGTCTTTTGATCCTGAGCGTAGTCGAAGGACTTGTCTAGAATCAGTCTTCCTCGTACCAGATTCTGGAGTCGCTCTGCTCCCCAGAATGACGTGTTTTAAAAAGGCTTTTCTATTTTTCTTAAATCTTTCATATCTTTGGTATTCTTTATTTTACTTCACTTTTGTGCTACTATTTGGGTACAAAAATCACTGGCGTGGTTTTTGGCACCTTTACAAGCATACCGGATAGAAAACAACATCTGACACCCCGTAAGGATTCAAAAGAATAAATTTCCAATCTTTGTAAATGTTTTGAGTTTTTACTGGGTGTCAGAGGAATTCATTCATCTATATAGCGAAGGAGTTGGGTAAAGTGGACAAGACGAGGTGTCAGCTAAACAAAACGAGTGTCTCTATCTTAAAGGGAGATAAAGTGGTAGCGAATTTCCCCCTGGAACGTTTTTTGAAAAAATATCTACCTTCTGCCTTCTCAGAGCCGTACAAGGAAGATGGCAGAGACGGGATAGTAATTGTTTTTTCCTCTAACGAGCAGGATCACCATCTCTTCATTGGAGATATCTTCGAGGTGGGGGGAGGGCATATATTGGCCACCTTTCCCTCAAAGTAGCTTACTTCCCTGCGCCTGTTGCAGATTCATTTGCCTGAGGAGGGCAAAAAAGCAACAGGCGCATCCTTTTCCTAGCCTTTACATTGTTTTCTACCTCATAGATGAGGAATACAGGAAAAATCCTGATTTTTTGGAATATGAGCATTTTATAGCGCTCACTCTTTCTGTAATGTCTTTATTTTACCTTGCTTTTTCCGGTATGCTTGTTTTACTAAGTTCAAAAAATGTTTTGTAGCTACAAGCATCTTCTTAAGGGATTCTACTTTTCAGCTTGACAATACGGGTCAATTTGTATATCATATACACACTTGGATTGAGGCTAAGTGATGAGCTTGGTATCGAGACGGAGAAGAATATCGCATGTTAGTTTTTAACATCAATACATTCTAATATTTCTTCGACATACTTATTGTCAAGCGATTTGCTTTGATCTCAATTCTTTTCGCAATTTTGCAATTGCTCTTTTACAAGTAATAAGGACGCTTTAATAGTGGTAGGAAAACCTTTTCATTTTTTTTGAGAGTTTGATCCTGGCTCAGGATGAACGCTGGCGGCGTGCCTTAGGTATGCAAGTCGAACGAAGTTAGTAGCAATACTAACTTAGTGGCAGACGGGTGAGTAATACGTATGAATCTACCCCTTACTGGGGAATAACTCCTCGAAAGAGGGGCTAATACCGCATAGTCCCGCAAGGGTAAAGAAGTAATTCGGTAGGGGAGGAGCATGCGTCCTATCAGCTAGTTGGTGAGGTAATGGCTCACCAAGGCAATGACGGGTAGCTGGGCTGAGAGGTCGGCCAGCCACAGGGGCACTGAGACACGGGCTCCACACCTACGGGTGGCAGCAACCAGG
>CAYRUR010000010.1:0-29996 GCA_964427615.1 uncultured Gammaproteobacteria bacterium
ACTTCCCATACATCCCGTCTCCTTCATCGTCCGAAATGTATCGCGACTTATTCATGAATTATTTATTCTAATATAATAAACAGTTATAAAGAATATGCTAAAAATAGGTGCACATGTTTCAATAGCAGGAGGGTATGATCAAGCCTTGGAAAGAATTCAGGCGATGGGTGGTAATTGTATGCAAATTTTTTCCAGTTCTCCTCGTTCTTGGATCATGCCTCAGATCGATAAGGAAAAATCAGATCTTTTTGTGCAAAAGAAAAAGGAACTAACTGTTAACCATATCTTTTTTCATGCAACGTATCTGGTGAATATGGCAGATACTGGTGCGAATGGGACTTTATCTAAAAAATCACTCATAACAGACTTGGAAATTGCGTCCCTTCTGGGTATTCAGGGAGTGATTGTGCATGTAGGCTCTTTTAAAAATGGTAAAGAGGAGCTATATCAGTATCACAATGTTGAAAAAGAGCGTTATGAAATGTTGCTTACCAATATCCAAGAAGTACTTACCAAAACACCTCAAGATACCTCCCTCATGATCGAAAATGCAGGGACGCGCAAGATCGGGTGGAATATTGATGAAATTGGATATATTATCAATACTTTGCAAGATAAGCGTCTAAAGGTATGTCTAGATACCTGTCATCTGCATGCAGCAGGGTATGATTTATCAACTCTCGAAAAATTTGAAGCATTTTTAGAGGAATTTGATACAAAAGTGGGTTTGGATAGACTTGCAGTAGTGCATCTAAATGACAGTAAAGATGATCTGGCTTCTTTTCGTGACAGACATGAAAATATAGGAGAGGGAAACGTAGGTCGGTCTGTCTTTGCCAACTGGCTTACTCATGAGAGGACCAAAGACCTTCCTTTTATCATTGAAACACCTGGATTTGATGGGAAGGGACCTGATTTGAAAAATATAGAGATAGCCAAATCTATTAGAAATGAAACTAGACAAAAGAGCTATTGAACAATTTCAGCAAAAAATTTGGAATTTTTATAAAAAAAACAAAAGAGAGTTCCCTTGGCGGTGGGAGGATGATCCTTATAGAATTCTAGTTTCAGAATTCATGCTGCAGCAGACTCAAACAGAGCGGGTAAAAGACAAGTATATTCTCTTCTTAAAAAATTTTCCTGATTTTAAGGCACTCGCCAATGCTTCTGTATCCGAAGTTCTGAGTATATGGCAGGGACTAGGATACAATAGAAGAGCTCTTTTTTTAAAACGACTAAGTGAGATAGTGATGAGAGAATATGCAGGAAAACTCCCTAACACAAAAGAGGAACTATTACGGCTTCCTGGTATTGGCAAGTACACTGTAGGAGCTATCCTTGCATTTGCTTTTCAACAACCAGTGGTATGTATTGAGACAAATATTAGAAGAGTTTTTATCCATGAATTTTTTTCTGATAAACAAGGTATTTCTGATGCAGAAATTGAGGAGCTGGTAGGAGTAACGCTTGATAAAGAGAATCCAAGAGAATGGTATTATGCTTTGATGGATTATGGAGCAAAATTAGCCTCCTTAAAAGAAAATCCAAATAAAAAAAGTAAACATTATACGATACAGTCGAAATTTGAAGGATCTGTCAGACAGGTACGAGGACAAATAGTAAAAATACTGTTGCAACATGGATCTTTGCCCAAAGATGAAATTATTCACCATCTGAAAAATGGAGACGAGCGACTTGAAAAAGCAGTAGCAGGTTTGATAAAAGATGGATTCATCAAAGAGGAAAACGGTACGTTCTCTGTTATATAATGGTTAGAGTATGCGTTTTCATACTCGACTGGTTGATAGACAAGAAATAGCAGACAACACCTATGCTTTTTATTTTGAAAAGCCGGATGATTTTACCTTCAAGCCAGGTCAGTATGTCCAGCTAACGCTTCTTAATCCTCCAAAGACAGATGACAAAGGAGATACCAGAGACTTCTCACTAGCAAGTGCTCCATATGAAGGTTTTTTAATGATTGTAACGAGAAAGAGGGACAGTGCACTCAAAGAAGTATTGAAAGATATGCCTTTGGGAACTGAAGTTGAGATGAAGGGGCCCTATGGATCCTTTACTTTGCAACATAATAGCCAAATACCTGCTGTGATGCTTGCCGGAGGAATCGGTGTAACTCCCTTTAGAAGTATGATCTTGCATGCACATCACCAAAAATTACCTCACAAAATTTTTCTGTTTTATGCGAATAAAAGGCCTGAGGATGCAGTATTTTTGAACCAATTATCAGTGCTGCAAAATGAACAATTTACTATGATTCCTGTAATGACTCAACCCATGATATCAAATAGAAAATGGGAAGGGGAGACAGGGCATATTACTGTTTCATTGCTGCAAAAGTACATAGATGATTTATCAAAATCTATTTTTTATGTTGTAGGACCACCAGATATGGTAGATGCAACTGAGAAAATGCTTCTTGAAGCTGATATAAATCCTGATAACATAAAAATAGAGCATTTTGGGGGATATTAAAAGAGAAGTTAGCGTATAGCGTTTAGGTCTTAGGAAAAAAATTCAAAAGTTAGAAATTTATAGATTGAGTTGTAGTTTTGCGTTTTGAGATTTAAGATATATTTAAAGAATACATTATGAAAATTACAAAACTTGTTCATTCCTGCCTTTTAGTAGAGGACAAAGGGAAAGCGGTATTAATAGATCCTGGTATTTACTCAAAAGAGGCAGTGCTTGCCTCCAATTTTGCTTCTCTTGACTACATGCTTATTACTCATGAACATGCTGATCACTTTTATCTACCGTTATTGAAACAAATAAGAGAAAAATTTCCTCAAGTAAAGATTATCACCAACAAATCAATTGCCAAAATACTAGAGCAAGAAGGTATAAAAGCTTTTACTAATTCTGAAGAGGGGATTGGTATAGTACCTGCAAATCACGAAAAAATACTGGGCAAAGAGGTAGAAAATGTTGCTTTTACCCTTTTTAACCAACTGACTCATCCTGGGGACTCTTTACAGATTGCTACGACTACAGACATTCTGGCATTGCCAATTCAGGCTCCTTGGGGCAGTATGGTGGAAGCTATTGAAAAAGCAGTGGATCTAAAGCCAAAAGTAATTATTCCTATTCATGACTGGCACTGGAAAGATGAAGCACGAAACTCCTTGTATACCATGGCAGATGAATATGCAAGTAATAAGGGGATACTGTTTAAGAAAATGGAACCTGTTGATTGTGTGGAACTATAGAGAAAACAGTTAGGTATTTTTTCTTCTTTTTAAAATTTCTGTAAATACTTCTTTTATGATTGGTTTTATCATAAAATATGAGAATGGTAGATGGGTATAAAGAGAATGTTACGCAAAAAGCACAGAGAACTTTGCACACGCTTTTGAGCGAAAATAGATATGAGCCTATTTTACTGCTTGTCTCTGGTGGTTCTTCTTTTGTATTGTTGGAAGATATAGGTAAGGATTTGCTAGGATCTCATGTTACTATCTCAGTCTTGGATGAGCGGTATAGCACCGATCCTGAAGTTAATAATTTTGCTCAACTCACTCACACTTCTTTTTACCAAAAAGCTCAGGAAAGTAACTGTTACTTTATTGACACCAGAGTAAAAAGTGGAGAGTCGCATGATGCTTTTGCATTACGGTTTGAAGACGCATTGCGTGATTGGAAAGAAAAAAATCCTAATGGAAAAGTTATTATTACGCAAGGAATAGGTGAAGATGGGCATACTGCCGGAATCATGCCTTTTCCAGAAAACCCTGAGTTATTTGCAACCCTGTTTGAAGACAGCAAAAAATGCGTTGTAGGATATGACGCAATTGGTAAAAATCCTTACCGATATCGAGTAACCGTAACTATTCCTTTTCTTACTGAGGTAGTAGATCATGCAGTAGTATATGCAGTGGGTGAGAAAAAACAGAAAGCACTGCAAGATATGCAAAATGCGTCTCTACCTTTAGCAGAAGTACCAGCAAAAGTAGTTTTGAGGATGAAGAATGCTATCCTTTTTCAGGATGTTCTGGCATAAGCATCTTAAACCATGAGTTGACTATCTCTTTTCTATCCTGCTATAATCTCATGGTAAGACAACAAAGAAAGTTGTGTGAAGGATACGAGTATATGAGAAAAACTCAATACCCAATACATAAAACACTTCTGTTAGCCTAATGTAAGGGCCTCTTTTGTTGTCTTCAAGATATTATTTTACAAACCATGTCAGACGTTCGTGAAGATTATATTAAAAAATTAGAAAACATCGCTTCTATGTCTCGTGAAGAAGCAAAAAAACAGCTTCTTGAGGAAGTAAGAAATGATGCAAGAGCAGATATGGCTCGTATTATCAAAGAAGCAGAAGAAGATGCCAAACTAACCGCTCATAAAAAGGCTCAGGAGATTTTAATTGATGCTATGCGTCATGGATCTCTTGATATTGTTCCCGAATACACTATTTCAGCTATAAAAATTGATGAGGATGTAAAGGGAAGAATTATTGGAAAAGAAGGAAGAAATATCCGCGCATTTGAGAATGCAACGGGCGTTGATGTGGATTTGGATGAGGAAGGTATTATCAGACTCTCCTCTTTTGATTCAGTACGAAGAGAAATTGCACGCAGATCTCTTGAATTGCTTTTGAAAGACACTCGTATTCAGCCAGTGAGAATTGAGGAAGTTGTTGAGCAAACACGAAAAGAAGTTGAAGAAATTATGTTGGAAGAAGGAGAAGCACTTGCGCATAAAGTAGGAGCTTACAATGTTCACCCTGATCTTATTGCTATGCTTGGAAGATTTAAATTTAGAACTTCATTCGGACAAAATCTTATCGTACATACTCTGGAAGAGACAAAGATAGGTATGCAGATTGCTGCTGAAATTGGTGCAAATGTAGATATTGTACGCTTAGGTTGTCTTTTCCACGACATTGGAAAAATCGTAAGTGATAAAGAAGGAAGCCATGTGGAGTTGGGTGCTGAAATACTACAGAAGTACAAAATGCCTCGTGAGGTAATTAATACCGTATTAGAGCATCATGAGGACAGACCATTCTCTTCTATAGAGTCGGTGATTGTGTATATTTCTGATGCTGTGTCAGGAGGAAGACCTGGAGCACGTCATGAAGATGTTGAAGACTATATAAAGCGATTGAAGGATATGGAAGCAATTGCTAAAAGCTTTAATGGGGTTGAGGATGCATACGCATTTGAAGCAGGAAGAGAACTGCGCGTTATTATAAATCCTGGAAAACTTGATGATGTAGAGACAACTATTGTCGCCAAACAAATTAAAGAAGAAGTTGATAGAAAACTTATTGTCCCAGGTGTAGTTAGAGTTACCGCTATTCGCGAATTCCGCGTCTCAGAACCAAAGGAATAGTATTATTTTCTCCGATCCTTTTTATCGTTTTTATATCATCCGTGAGTAAAGCCTTGACAAACAAAATATAAAATTGTATTGTTATATCAATTAAAAATGAAATTGAGGTTTGGTGCTATGCGAAAACAAAACAGTGTGATGAAGAATTTGAAAATTGTAAAAATGGGAGGAGGTGAAGTACCATGTCAGTAACGAAAAAAGAGCTTACAGAGCTAGTCGCCAAAAAAGCAAACCTGACCAACAAAGCTGCAAAAGACGCAGTAAAAGTTTTCCTCAACGGTATTCGTGACTCACTTAAAAGAAATGAGAAAGTAGTAATTACTGGTTTTGGAACTTTTAGTGTCCGCAGTAGAAAGGAGAGAAAAGGAAGAAATCCAAAAACAGGAGAAGCTATGATGATTACTGCTCGAAAGGCACCTGGATTTACCCCTGGAAAAAGCCTTAAAAAGGCAGTGAAATAGGAAGACTTCCTTTTTAGCCACAAACGTATGCTTACTATTGAAAAAGCACTGTATATTGTAGGACCTACTGCTAGTGGTAAAACGAGTCTTGCATTGGATATTGGAAAAACGTTTTCAGGAGTGCTTATAAGTGCTGACTCAAAGCAGGTGTACAAAGGGCTTGATATTGTCCCAGGTAAAGATATACCTGAGGATGCCTCTTTTCATCTAGACTCTGCATTTTCTCATTTCTCTAATGCCTATCATATAGGTTATTATTTAATTGATCAAACTCCTCTCTATTTGCTGGATGTTGTTGATGCTTCTTATGGTTTTACGGTACATGATTATCTCACAGTTGCCCCGCCTGTTATTGAAAAAACAGCTCAAGAACGGAAATTACCTATTATTGTTGGAGGAAGTGGTTTTTATGTAAAAGCGCTTCTTGATGGCATAGCCACTGCAAATATTCCCATGAATCAATCCTTGCGAAATACATTATCCTCTTTCTCGGTTGAAGAACTTGTTGATTTACTTCAAAAAGAAAATCCTGAAAAATTGGCTTCTATGAATGAGTCAGATAGAAAAAATCCTCGAAGACTTGCAAGAGCGATAGAAATCAGTCTATGGGAAAAAGAAAAAGGGAAAAAAGAGAAAAATGAGAAAGTTTTGGAGACAGAAAATCCGCTTATTATTGGTCTCACTGCCGAAAGGCAGGTCCTGCATGAAAGAATTGATAAAAGAGTGCAAGAGCGGATAGAGTTAGGAGCCGTAGAAGAGGCTCAGGCGTTATTTCAAAAAATCGATACTCTTTCAGAACAAGTAAAAATGATAAATGGATACAAACAGTTGTTTGCGTATTTTGAAGGACTTATAGGATATGATGAAGCAATTGAAAAGTGGAAACAATCTGAATACTATAATGCAAAAAAGCAAATGACCTGGTTTGGAAAAGACAAGCGAGTTCAGTGGTTTGATATTACAGAGCCTGGTGTAGATGAAAAAATAAAGAAGAAAGTGTCAGAGTGGTATGAACATAAAAATGCTGTGTAAGCTCTGCTTTTAGAACGATTTTCTCCCTCAAATACCCCAAATAGATCCTATAGGATTTGATCCAGAAGTGGAAATAGTGTATAATACACGGTGAAGTCCTGGGAAGAAGGGCCGTCGCCCCACCGGTTTGTGGGGAGGAAAGTCCAGACAGGTGCAATGCCGGGGACTGAGCGAGAGCTCTGACGCGTAAACGTGCCTATTGGTTTTAGGTATGTCCAAGCGCTGGTGCTTTCTTTTCGAAAGAAAGGAAAGACTCTTTGAGAACTGACTCAAAGGGAGAGCCACAGAGACGAGCATCAACCTACGATCGCAAGATTACGGTTGATGAGTGAAACGGTCTTCTTTGCTTTAATAGGCGAAGAAGACTTTAGGCAATCCCCCCCGCTGCAACCTCCGAATGGTGTCGGAGCATTGCCTAACGCACCAAAGTTTGAGGGCACCTCGTAAAATCGAGGTGGCTGATGACGAAATTAGCATCGGCTAAGAAAGATGGCGGTCATCTATAGCTCGAGTGATCGGGTTATAGAGAACAGAATCTGGCTTACTCACTTCCCAGGGCTTTTTTGTGGAAAAAAACCTTCTTATACATTAGATATAATAAGTATATGAAGAAATTTGGACGAGCTATAATTGTATCTGAAACATTTGACTCTCCAGAAAAACTAGGATTTCTATCCTTACTACAACCTCCCAATCCAACCTATCCTCAGTTTGGAGAGACCTATCAATTACCAGGAGGGAAATTAGAACCACAAGATAGAGACGATACTCGTCTTACTGCAGTAAGGGAATGTTGGGAAGAACTGGGAATTACTATTGATCCAAGAGATTTAGCATATTGGAAAACTATTCATGGCAAGAGTAGTGAACATGATCTTTATTTGGTGAGAAGAGTACAAGGTAAAATGCATATGGAAAATACAGGAGAAAACCATGGTGTTGCTATTTTTGGAGCTGCAACGCAAGTCCCTAATATTTTACTGATGCCATCTGTACTTGAAGTAAAGAGGACTTTGCAGCAGCAGAGAGACTTTTTTCCGTATTCTACTGAAGGTCTTACTATTCCTGATGAGTTTATACGTATGGTTCCTAGTAAAGAGACTCTGGAAGGGATTATTCCATATGAACTTCAACAGAAAGAGTGGACCAACTGGGAAATAGATGCAGAAATGAGAAGAGGAATTCCTCCTTTAAACAGAAGTTAGATGAAGAAAAGGTTCTTTTAGCCTTTTGTAGTACACAGTATTTTATATTCACAGTCTGAGCATAAGATGCTGCCGCTGCACTTATAATCACTTTCCTCAATAGCTTTTACTTTATCCAGTATCTTTTGTTCTACTTTTTCGATGTGATCTGAGTCAATCACGGTACTTATTTTTTCACCTTCTTCTAAATAAAATAGAGAAACGGTAATGTTATGGATGTTGCCGTTAAAAAGGTCATGATTTACTTTTCTGGCAGCAAGGGCATATAACCCAAGCTGGAATTGATAAGCATATTTCTTTATTTTTTTGTCCAGTGGTCCTGTTTTGTAATCAATAATTTCAAGTGAGCCGTCAGGGAGTCTATCAATTCTGTCTATTTGACCAACTACTCTCAGTTGATTGTTCACATAAAAAGAGAAGGGTAACTCAATTTCTTGAGGAATGTTTTCAGGATTATAGTGATTTGCAAGGTAATCACTTAGTATTTGTTTACCTTTGGCAAGCATTGCTTGTTGGTGTTCTTTACTTAGATACCCTTCATTGATCCAGTTTTGTAAAAGAAGCTTATGAAGATCTTCTTCACCAAGAGTCTGGTTGTCTTTTGCATACTCATAAAATGCTTTTAATGTCTGATGAATAGAAGATCCAAAACTCAACGGTGCTGAAGATGGAGCGGGAATGCCAAGTAGGTATTGCAGTTTAAAATGAAGAGGGCATACCTCAAATGCTTGCAGTTGAGAAAAGGAGATAGTGTTAATCCTGTGAGGAGTGAT
Source organism: uncultured Gammaproteobacteria bacterium (assembly GCA_964427615.1). GTDB lineage: Bacteria > Patescibacteriota > Microgenomatia > Levybacterales > GWA1-39-11 > CAYRUR01. The sequence goes on from CAYRUR010000010.1 coordinate 8,833, forward strand.
TTTTTCTTCCTCTTCTGCTGTTCTTTCGTAGTCTTTTGTGATTTCAGAAAGGGAAAGCTGGGTTATTTTTTCTTTTTCTTCTTTTTGCAAGAGAACTTCTGGTACTGTTTCACCAATAAAGGGAGAGAATTTTTTCTGTCTTTTTCCTTCTCCATAATAAGAAGATGCAGTAAGAAAAAGCCGGTCTTGTGCCCGAGTTATGCCTACATAAAAAAGTCTTCTTTCTTCTTGTACATGAAAATTTCCTTCTGGAAGCAATTCTTTTACTAACTCTTGTGGGACAGGAATTTTTTCTTTTCTTTCTCGGGTGGGAAATCTATCATTGACTAAATTCACAAGAAATACGACAGGAAATTCCAGTCCCTTACTTGAGTGGACAGTCATCACATTTACGGCATTCTGGTCTCTCCAATCAAGATTTGCAAGCATGGGGCTGTCTCCCATTTGCATCATCAGGTCTATCCACTCAACCACTGCATACACTCCTGCATCATCAGTGTGCATTTCAAATGTTTTGAGTCTATCAAAAAACTGGGCAATATTTTGGGAAATGTTTTCTTCTTTTTTTGTTTCATAATCCACAAGCTTTTGAAAAAGACCACAATCAGTGAGAAAATAATACAGAATTTGTCCTGCAGTATCTTTTTTAATACGTTCTAAGTGTCTTGAAATCATTGCTTTTATTTCTTTTAATTTTTCTTTTGTCCCATCACTTAAGAAAGAATTTTGAGTGTCATCCAATGCTTCAAAGAGGGTTAGATTTTTTTTCTTTGCTTCATTTAGAAGGTAATTAATTTCACGAGCTGAGATAGCAAAAATATCCATGTTTAGTATGCGGAATAGAGAAATAGTGTCTGTGAGATCATACAGAACACGTAGGTAGGCAATAAGGTCTTTCACTTCTTCTTTTTGAAATAGTTGTCCTGGTCCTAAAAATTGATAGGGGATCTGGTGTCTGTGAAGAGCTGCGGAAATAGGATGAGCATGATTGTTAGCTCTGACTAAAATTGCGATATCTTTATATGAGAGTTCTTCTTTTTGAGTCAATTCTGTAATTTTTTTGGCGATTTCTTCTGCTTCTTGGTCCACTCGTTGCGTATGAATAAGCTCTATGGACTTTCCTCTTTTTTTACGTGCAGACCGTAATTTTTTATCTATCTGTTCTAATGCTTCAAGCCGGTTAGGATTATTATGCTGGATAAGCTCATATGCCCGGTCTAAGATTTCTTGCGTTGAGCGATAATTAGTGGTAAGCGTTACGATCTTTGCACCAGGAAAATTATTTTTAAATTGAATAACATTGGATAAGGCAGCTCCTCTCCAGCGGTAAATTGCCTGGTCATCATCTGCTACCACCGTGATATTTTTTTTGTCTCCTGCCAGTAAAATAGCCAGTTCATTTTGGGCATAGTTAGTGTCCTGAAATTCATCTACTAATACATATTTAAATTGGTTCTGATATTTTTTTAAGATATTCTTGCGTTTTCGAAGTAAAAGAAGAGTATTGGAAATAAGGTCTGCAAAATCCATAACACCTTCTTTTTGTTTGAGTGTCTCATGCTCTTGGTACAGTTGTGCCAGCTCTTGTATTTTTTCTGCTTCTTCTCTTGAGGCATCATCTGAGGCAAGTTCTAATTTTCTTTGTGCAAATTGTAAGTAGGTTTGTGGGGTAATGTCCTCGTCTTTAAGCCTTGCAAAATGCTGTAGAATTGCCTCTAAAAATTTAGTGGGATTGCCAAGAGGCCTGAAATATTTTAGGTTAAATTTGAAGAGATTCTTTTTCAAAAGGAGCAAAGATTCGGCTTCTGTAGTGAGTTTGTATCCAGGATTTAGGCCAATATGAATAGCTTCCTCGCGCAAAAGAGTTTCGCAAAAGGAGTGAAATGTCATAATCCACATTTGGGTGTATCCATAGGGCATAATTTTATCTACTCGCTCTTCCATTTCAGCAGCTGCTTTTTCTGTAAATGTGAGTGCCAGAATTTCCTCTGGTTTTATTTGTTTTTTTTGGATGAAATGCTTGATTCTTTCAGTAATGACTGTAGTCTTGCCAGTACCTGCTCCAGCGATAATGAGCAGTGGTCCTTTATCGTGTTTTACTGCTTGTTCTTGTTGGGAGTTGAGTTTTACTGATGGCATGCTCTCAATTGTATCACAAAAGAAGTCATTTATCACTCGATACTAAATAGTGCTAAAAGGAGTTATACTGTTTTTTCCAGAAGCTCTTTTTCTTCTTTACTCACTGAATGAATGGTGGTTATTTGTTTTCCTAGTTTAACTGTTTTTGTTTGGACATGCGTCATAGTATTGTAGGAATTGGTTACGTGTCGTGATAATGTGTCAAGACTTTCTGATAAGTTTTCATATTCGTTTTGGATAGCCCTGATTCCGGCAAGAATTTCCTGTGCTTGTTGACTTATCTTTTGTCCTTCAAAACCCATGAGTATTGCTTTTAAATATGCATAAAACGTCATGGGTGAAACAGGAAGTACTCGTTTTTTTGAAGAGTAATCAAAGAGAAGAGGTGTATTCACAATTTCATAATATACTGCCTCAGAAGGGACATACATGAGTGCATAATCAATAGTCCCTTCATTGGTTACAATATATTTTTTGGAAATATCATCAATATGTTTTTTGACATCATGTGCAAATGATTTTTCAGCATCTTTTTTTTCTTGATCGTTTTTTGCGGCAGAGAGTTTTCTAAAGTTATCAATGGGAAATTTAGAGTCAATAGGAATAATACCTGCCTCTGTTTGGATAGCTGCATCGACAATACTGCCATTTTTAAAGGAGTACTGCAAATGAAAAGATTGTTTTGGCAGCATCTGAGAAAGAAGATCTTTTAATACCTGTTCGCCAATATTACCTCGTAACTTAGGACTTCTTAAAAATTCTTGAAATTCCTTCATGCCTCGACCAATTTCAGCCATTTCTCCAATGTTTTTTTGCACATCGGCAATTACGCGGGTTGCATTATCAAGTCTTTCATTAAAAACTTTTGATTGATTTTGAAGTGCAGTGTTGATAGAAAAATTAGAAGTTTGCAACACTTCTTGAAATTGCCTATTTTGCTGATCCATGCTTTTTTGTACCGTCTTGAGCCACTCAACCAGATGATCGTCTGTTTTTTGAGTGTTTTTTCTTTGAATAAGGTAGCCAAGGCTAATAAAACCAAGAACAAGAGTTCCTATTAAGAGCAGTGTGGTATCCATGTGCTTATTGTAACAAAATAATAATTATGCAGACTGGATGAGTGGATGATGTGCTAAGTTATGAATCCCATCCATAAATTCAGTCAATTCAAAATCTTTTAGTTTATCAAAGGTAACCCATGCACAATCCATATGTTCATCGCTTAGTGTTACTTCAGTAGACTCATCTGTTAATTTGCAGAGGTAATAGATCAAAATGTAATGGACATGCGGCTTACGAGGAGAATAATAAGAGGTGGTAATGAGTGGGTGGAGGGGATCAACAGTAAGTCCTACTTCTTCACTTACCTCTCTTTTTACCGCCTCATGTGGATGTTCTCCATGATCAGATGATCCTCCAGGTAATTCCCAACGGCCAGGATAGCTATCAGTTAATGCTCTCTTTACGATGAGAAATTTCCCTTCTTTATTTTGGATAAATCCTCTTGTTACGGTAATTTGTATCTTATTTTTCATGCGTATTGATTCTATCTCTTTGGGTATTCTTTTTCAAGGATTAAGGAGTGTATTTATCTCATATCTGAAAGCATAATATTTCTTTTTTTGTCTAATTGATACATTGAATAGATGGTTATATAGGAAAGCAACCCTTTTATAAAGCCTTTTTTAAACCTTCTTCCAGAGAAAGTAACAGGAGTAGTGTAAATAAATTTTATTTTTCCAAAAGGCTTTATTTTCTTCGCAATTTCTACATCTTCTAGCGCATTCAACTTTCTATTAAAGCCTCCTGACTTTTCGTATGTTTCTTTTCTTATTCCACTATTAAAACCACTTAGCCAAAAGTATCCGAATACGATTCTGTAAAAAATCATAGAGAATGGTTGAAATATATTAAATATGAAATTAATAAAACGAGAGCAATCATTTATTTTACAGGTTCCTGTTATAGCCGCAACCTGAGGATTTTTAAAAGCATGTGTCATTTTTTCTATCCAATTAGAAGGCAGGATAGTATCTGCATCAGTAGAGAGGATGATATTTCCTTTGGCATGCTTAAATCCTGTACTACGAGCAGCTCCTCTTCCTTTTGTTGTTTCCTTGATGACGGATACATTTAGTTTATCTTTGTATCTTTGCACAATTTCATATGTCTTATCTGTAGAATTATTATCTACTACTATTACTTCAAATGCCTGTTGTGTTTTTTGTGCTACTAAAGAACCAAGGCATTTTTGAATCATTTTTTCTTCGTTATATGCGGGGATAACAATAGAGACCATATAATGATTATAGCAGTAAGTGTTTAAGGAGTTGTAAAAGTTAATGATTATTCACTTTTACTTTATTTTTTTCCAGAACTTGATAGAGGACGATGCCTAAGGAGACCATGACATTAAGACTAATATTGACTCCAAACATGGGTAAATCAACTACTTTATCCGACAATTCTAGTGCTTCCTGACTAACACCGTCTGTCTCGTGTCCTACCACTAGAGCAACAGGATAGGGATATTGGATTTCGTCATACGGTACGCTTTCATCAGTAAGTTCTACAGAAATAACGGTGATATTTGGAGTCTCTGTTCTTAACTCTTGAATAGCTTCTGCAGCTGTTTTTTTATATTCCCAAGGAGTCCATTGCCACGTGCCTACTGAGGCTTTTTGAATACGGGAGTTAGGCGGAGTCTCACTTTCTCCACAAATATATATTTTCTGTGCTGCAACTGCATCTGCTAGCCGAAAAACAGCGCCAATATTGTATGTATCCAGTACGTTATCTAAAATGATGTAAATATCATTTCGTTTTATATTGGTTATATCTTCTTCGGTTGGAGCTGAAAGACGAAGTTCTTTGGCATTCAATTTTTTCATAGGCTAAGAGGTGGAGGCAGCATTATTCTTTTTTTCTATCTCCTTTTCTAGTTGTTGCTTATTCCAAACAGCAAAATCACAGTTGGGGTAATTACTGCAGCCAAAAAATGATCTGCCTTTTTTTGTTTTTTTCATAATGACATTACCACCACACTTTGGGCACGTGTAATTGGTCTCTTCTACGTAAGGTGCGGTATATTTACAATCTGGGAAATTGGAGCATGCATAAAATTTGCCAAATCTTCCTCTTTTGATAACCACATCTCCACCACACTGTGGACACTTTTTATCAGTCGGTTCATCCTGTACTGCCACTCTTTCTTTTCCCTCAGCTTCTTGTACGTGCTTTTCAAATGGAGTGTAAAACTCTTTCATTACATTTTCCCATTTTTTATCTCCTTGTGCAATTTCGTCCAACTCATTTTCCATAGAAGAGGTAAAGGGAATATCATCAATATTGGAAAAGTTTTTGACTAAAAAGTCATTGACTGCAATACCAATAGAGGTAGGAATAATTCTTCCTTCATCTTTTTCTACGTACTGTCTCAAATAAATAGTAGAGATAATGGGAGCATAAGTAGATGGTCTGCCAATACCATGTTTTTCCAAAGAGGCAATAATAGATGCTTCATTGTAGCGAGGAGGAGGATTGGTTGTGTGCTCGGTAACATTTGCATTTTGATAGGCAAGTGTCTCACCAACAGTGATTTCAGGCAAAATCTGATCATTTTCTTCATAAAACCACAGCTTTAAGAAACCGGCAAATTTCAATACTTTTCCATTTGCTTCAAAAGTACACGTATGACCATTTTTAGTAGTTACTTCAATTTTGGTTGAGGCATATACAGCATCTGCCATTTGAGTGGCCACTGCTCTTTTATAAATCAGATTATAAAGACGGGCAAAATCTTTTCCCAAAGTTTGTGCAATTTCATCTTCTTTGCTGACCACACTGGTAGGTCTGATAGCCTCATGTGCTTCTTGTGCTAGTTTTGATTTGGTTTTGTAGACTCGTGTTTGATCCGAAAGATACTCTTTGCCAAATTCTTTTTCAACGTGGCCTCGCGTATTAGCAATAAAATCATTGGATAAGTTAAAAGAGTCAGTTCTGTGGTAGGTAATAAATCCTTCCTCATATAATCGCTGAGCAACAGACATGGTCTTTTTGCTTGAGAATGAAAGTCTTCTATATGCTTCCTGTTGCAGAGTAGAGGTAGTAAATGGTGGATTTGGTGAACGTTTGGTATCTTTTTGGATGAGATCAGTAACGGAAAATACATTTTTGATCAGTTCTTTTTGAATAGTATCTGCCTTATCTTTGTCGAATGTGGTGAATTTATACGTGTAATCTCCGTCATACAGATTTATTTTTTCTTGTTTGCCTATTTTTTCTCCGTCAATTTTTACTAATTCAAACTGTATTTCATGCTTATCTTTTGTCAGAACTACAAACACACGATAATATGTTTTTTGCTCAAATTTTTCTATTTCCCGTTCTCGTTCTACGATAAGACGTACGGCTATTGATTGAACTCTGCCTGCAGAAAGCCCTCTTCTTATTTTTTTCCAAAGTACGGGAGATAATTTGTATCCTACAATTCTATCTAAAATTCTTCTGGCAGTCTGAGCAGACACCAGATTTTCATCAATGGTGCGGGGGTGCTCTAGGGCCTCTTGAATTGCTTTTTCAGTGATTTCATGGAAAACAATACGCTCAAAGGGCACGTCTTTTTTTGCTTTTTCTTTCAATAACTCATACAGGTGGTGTGCTATTGCTTCTCCTTCACGGTCAGGGTCTGTTGCCAGAATAATGCGAGATGCATCTTTTACTTTGCTTTTAAGTCCTTCAACCACTTTGCGTTTGTCAGTAGGAATGACATATTTTGGCTCAAAATTATGTTCTACATCCACACCCAGATTGCCTTTTGGCAAGTCACGGATATGTCCAAAAGAGGCTTGAATCTCATATTTTCCCTTCAAAAATCGGGTCAATGTTTTAGCTTTTGTAGGTGATTCTACTAAAATTAAGTCTTTCATCGGTATACAGTATATCAAATGAGGTATTGTAATGGGAAAAATAAATTATTGCAAGAAAAAAAGAGTTGCCCCCAACCAGTCGGTTGGGGGCTTGGTCAAGTTACGTGTTAGTTATCGTTGGCGGCGCATTGCGTTGCCCAAGTTTGGGCGGTGTTCGGGACAATACGTGGCCAGCCCCCCACAGGGGCAAACCTCTGGTTCATCACCTGCATCAAGAATAGCACTTGATGAGGGAAGGCGTTTGGCACCTGGAGGAGTAACCGTGTATCCTTTTCTTCGGAGGATTTCGACCATTTCCTCCTCCGTCAATGGGTGCTTCGTTTCATTAGGGCGAGATTCTCCCATTATCTTATCCTCCTAACTTGACCGATTGATAAGGTGCAAAGTCTCGCTGCGAAAGATAGCGAGGTCTGCGTGGGGTGCATTATAGCACTTTTGTTATTTAGAAACCATTTTAAATAGGTCATTCTGGCAAGTGAAACGCGTCCAGAATCAATTCTCCTACCTACTTAGATTCTGGATGCGTTCGTTTCACTCACTTACCAGAATGACAAGAATAATAAGGTTTGAAAAATATGAATTTTGGTTGAGCGGAAAAAATATATTACTTTAATCAAAATATAACTCTGGTTCTGCTTTGATGGAAGACCAGGGGACAGGCTGTTGGTGATAGGCAGCATAGGTGCCGATAACAGCAGCGTTGTCAGTAGAGTATTTTGGTTGAGGAAAATACACTTTTATTCCTCTTTCTTCGGCTTTTGTACTCATTTGTTGACGTAATGAAGAGTTAGCAGATACACCGCCACCTACTAAAATGGTCGCTACTTGTTTGTCTTCTGCTGCTTTTATTGTTTTTGACACGAGTACGTCTACAACTGCTTTTTGTGTAGCATAACTGATTCCATTTAGTACTGTTTCATTTAAATCTTCTATTTTTTGAATATAGCGTCCAACTTCTGTTTTTAAGCCTGAAAAAGAAAAATCATAGGTGTTCTCATGCAAAAGAGGGCTTTTAAATCTAATGTCTGTTTTTTGTACCTTTTGGGCTCTTTTATCAATTTCTGGACCTGCAGGGTAGGCAAGTTCCATACTTCTACCGATTTTATCCAGTGCCTCACCTGCTGCATCATCTCGAGTTCCGCCTAACCAGGAAAAGGTATCATGAGATGAAAAATATAGAAGGTCTGTATGTCCGCCTGAAACAATGAGCCCTATAAAAGGAAAGGTAATAGGCTCTTTTTGGTTGTTGTCAGCAATAAAATTAGCATAGATATGGGCCAGTAAATGATGGACAGGAATAATTGGTTTATTAAATACAAGTGCGAGTGTTTTGGCTGTCTCTACTCCTACAAGCAGTGATCCAATAAGGCCTGGTCCATTGGTTACGGCAATGGCATCAATCTGGTTTTGTAATATATTTTGTACACTTTCTTTATTGTCAGGAAATGCGCTCTCTAGTGCTTGGGTGAGAGTGGGAAGAATAAAACGTACTTGTTCTCGTGCTGCCTGTTCTGGAATAATACCGCCAGTTGCAGCATGCATTTGCATAGAAGAGGCAACGATATTGGAAAGTACGCTTACAAATACACTATCTTCTCTTTTTTCTACAACAGCAGCACTTGTTTCATCGCAAGATGTCTCAATGGCAAGTATTCTCATGTGTTTGATTATACGACAAAAAGGAGAAAATCGGTGTTATTTAGGAAGGTTGTGTAAACTAATAGTATCTCCGATTTTTATATGGTTCTTGTCAGCGGTACCAGCAGGAACTTCTAATACATAATTTGCCTGTTTGTGCGGTCTGTAAATAGGTAACTTTGCCATATTTTCATTTGGTTTTGGGGGAGTTACATTTTTGTAAATATCCACTATGGTATTGTCATCTAAAAAGATAATATCAATAGGAAATTTCATATTTTTCATCCAAAATGAGTGATAATCTTTTTTATCAAATACAAAAAGCATGCCGTGATTCTCATCAAGTTTTTCTTTATTTGATAAACCTACCGCTCTATCTTGTTCATTCTTTGCAACCATCAACTGGATTTTTGTTTTCTCAATTTGGGCTGTTGGCTGCTTGCTGCCAAAGGGGAGGGAAATACTGCTGCTCAGTTTGATAAGAGCAACAATAATAATAGCTGCGATAAGTACTCCGTAAATAATAAAGATTTTTTTCATCTTTTCAGTCTTTGTGTGACGTGTGTTGTAGAATACCCTTCTTTTCTGTCTATAACCTCAATCAGTTGTGAGGAGCAAAGCTGGGCATGACCTGCTTTTACCTCTTTTAAAGGGTCTCCTTTTGTAACAGCAATTATATCAGGTTTTATGGACTTTACAATCTGAGCGTAATCAGTATTAGTAAGTAGGGGTTCCAGACATATCACGTAGTCCACCATGATTAGGTGGCTTAAAACAAGTGCTCTATCCATTTGGGTATTTACCGGCCTTTTTTCTCCCTTAATTTTTTGGATTGTGGCATCACTTTCAAGTAACACTATTAAGACATCTGCCTGTTTTTTTGATGCATTCAAAAATTCAATATGTCCTCTATGGATAATATCAAAACATCCGCCCAGTAGGACTGTTTTTTCTGGCAAATCTTGTAAAATAGATGCTTCTTTTTGGGATAAAATGCGCTTCATGTAAAAATTTATTCTTTTGTTCCTCTCATATATACAGCTCTCCAAGGAGCATAGCGAGTGGTAAATTTTTTTGAAAAAAGTGTTTTCCCGTCTTTTTTTACTGTCCAGTTAAAGGCAACTGAGGCTCCCCACGCTGCAAAGTCAACTTGTTTTACTTGTCCTTTAGGTAGGTTAGGATCATCTTGATAGAGTGCTTCAGGAGGAGGAGTCTGGGAAGTGATAACCGGAGTTGCCATTTCCACAGTTCTGCCGTCTTTTTTGCCATAAAGCGTAAAGTACATTTTGTAATTGGTGGGGTCAACATAGCTTTGGATAAGGATATGATTACCCGTATCATTTTTAAATTTTAAATCCACAGTGGGGTAATAGACAGTGGCATCCAAACCTGGTGCCGCGTCTTGTTCATAATAGCCTACTCGATATGAATGTGGGTGTCGTTCTGTAATGGGCAGTCCTGCATTAAGAATAGCTCTAAAAAGTGTGGTGGACACCTGACAAACACCACCACCATCACCTAAGACAGTCCTACCGTTTTGAATAACATATGCTTGTTGATAGCCAGTATAACTGGAGACATCTCCCAAATTCTTCACAAATGAAAACTCTTCACCAGGAGCTACCAATACTCCATTGATCTTACTTGCGGCAAGCATAACATTATGTACTCTACTGGGTATAGAGTGAGCAAAGCTAGATTCTCCCCGTCCGATCATCTCTACAATCCCAAAGTTATTTACCTCCTCAGTTGTTACATCTGGTTTTATAGTAGTAATGGGAAGAATAACCGTATAGTTGGTAGTTTGTTTACTTTTGACAATACGGGATGCTTTTTCCTGTATATCTTTTTTTACTGCCTCAAAATCTACTCCTTGGCCATTTGTCGAATTTCTAAATGCAGTTACTCTGTTACCTTTTACCGTAAAAAGCGCGTCTACTGGTTCTTTATATATTTTTCGGGCAAGAGGTTCTATCGTGTTTTCCAATTTTTCTTCATTAAAGGTGTAGGAGGGTGGAAGAGAGATACCATTTATAGATGCACTTAAGATAATGTAAATATTACTTATGATATTATCGGTTTTACCAAGCTTTACTGCTTGTTCTGCCAATAGCGTGCTGTTGTAGCCTATCTCTAATTGTTGAGCAGAAAGTGTCGCGGTGTTATCCTCATAAGAAAAAGTAAACGTGTTTTTACCAATAGTTCCATTGCGCTTGTTGTATATCTTTTCTACTTCATCTTTTGTTTTTTCTCCCACATATTCATTTCCTATAAAAACGCCAGGAATAACTTTGTTTTTATAGGTTTGTTGAAAGTAAATCATTACAAATCCAGCGATAATGATGCCTGAAAGAAAAAAACCAACAAAAAACCAAAAATAGGGTGCTGCATGATGCTTTATCTGTTGAGGTTGTGTGATTGCTTTTATTTTTTCTTTCATAGGAAGAAAGAGAAATAGATTTCTGTTAACTTTCCTATTATACTATTAAATATACACAATCAATCACAAGAGGAATATGGATCAAAATAATAACCAAAACAATAATCAAGATATAACGACTACCCCTCCTATAGCTGAGCAACCGCTTTCACCTGGAGAATCTTCTTCACCATTATCGTCTGAGCCTCCACCTCCACCTGTGACTGCGTATGCTGACTATCCGGAATTTGGGTCAGGTTTTCCAGTGAAAAAAATAGTGAGTGCGGTCATAGGCGTGATACTGGTCATAGCGTTAATAATAGGAGCTTTTTTATTTTTCTCTGGTTCTAAAAATGAGGAAAATGCAGAAATTGTATATTGGGGATTATGGGAAGATGCTCCTATTATGAATGCAATTATTGAGGATTTTCAAAGAGAGCATCCGCATATTAAAGTAAAGTATGAAAAACAAGATATTAAAGCATTGGACAACTATGTTGATAGACTCAGAACTCGGATAGATCATGATACCGGTCCTGATATCTACCGATTTCATAATAGTTGGCTACCGCAACTTCAGGGATATCTTTTGCCTCTTTCAGCAGATGTCATCAAAGAATCAGGAATTGGTAAAGATGCCTATTATCCGGTAGTGAAAGAAGATGTGAACAGTAGAGGTGCTTTTTATGGCATTCCGATAGGTATTGATAGTCTCGCCTTATTTGTTAATGAAGATATTTTTACTCAAGGAGGGTACAAAATCCCTACTAATTGGAGTGAATTGATAGATACCTCCCGTCAAATTACAGTAAAAGATGAAGAAGGGAAGATAAAAACAGCCGGAGTGGCTCTAGGAACTTTTGATAATGTAGCTCATGCACCTGATATTATTTCATTGCTGATGGCACAAATAGGAGTAAATCTTTCTGATCTCTCTAAAACAAAAGAAAAGGTTGCTGAATCTCTTGATTACTATACGTATTTTGCTCGAGGTGATAGTAAAGTATGGGATGAGGCAATGGACTCCTCAACACTGGCTTTTGCAAAAGGGAATGTCGCTATGTATTTTGGTTATTCATGGGATATTTTAACTATAAGAGGTCTGAATCCAAATCTTAAATTTAGAGTGGTTCCTGTCCCTCATCTCCCCCAAAGAAATATGACAATTGCTAATTACTGGATAGAGGGAATCTCCAAAAAGACAAAACATCCAGAAGCTGCCTACGCTTTTTTAACCTATCTGTCTCAAAAAGAAACACTGGAGAAATTGTATACTTTACAGGCAAAACAGCCGGGCAGAGGATTTGGAGAGCTCTATCCTCGCAAAGATATGGCAAAAAAATTGGAAGACAATCAGCTTTTGTATCCTTTTGTAGCACAGGCTAAAGAAGCACAATCCACTCCCTTTACAGCTTATACATATGACGGGGGTATGAATCAAAAACTCAATGAGTATTTAGGACGCGCTATTAGCTCTATCATAAAGGATGGAACTTCTCCGGACAGTGCAGCTGAAGCCCTGATAAAAGGACAGTACGCAGTTTTTAACCCAACACCACAAAATGGCAGCAGATAATCTTCACTTACAAATAATCAAAACAGTTGCATATGCTGATATTTTTGATTTTCCTCTTACAGAAACAGAAATTTCTCATTATCTTTTAGGAAGAGAAAGAAGAAATAGAAAGGATTTGAAAGAAGGAATTGCAGAACTAATACAGGAAGGATTACTTCATCAAGAAGCCAATTTACTTGCATTCTATGATAGGGAAAAGCTTATACAGAAGAGAAAAGCGCGACACAAAATGAGTAAAGAAAAATATAAAAAAGCTGAAAAAATAGCACGTATTCTTTCCAAAATTCCTACGATCCAACTTATTGGAGTGAGCGGAAGTCTTTCCATGTTTAATAGCAAAAAGTCAGATGACATTGATCTTTTTTTTATTACGAAAGAAAACACATTATGGATAAGTAGATTTCTGGTTACGGTGGCGCTTTTGGTGTTAAGAGAAAAAAGGGCTATAAAAAAAAGGTATGCAGAAGACAAAATATGTCCAAACATGTTTCTTAGTGAGAATGTTCTGGGGTTTGGCTTAGGGGAGCAAAACCTTTTTATAGCACATGAGTTAGCACAATTAAAAGTGCTATACCAAAAAAGTGAGATGCATGCGCGTATATTATATGCAAATAAATGGATAAAAGAATTTTTGCCTAACTTATACCTGCCTAAACCCAAAAAAAGATATGGGCGACAGCTTTGGACAAAAATACTTTTGCCCTTTGAAAAAGGGCTGTTCTTGCTTCAGTATCGCTACATGAAGAAAAAGATTACGAAGGAAAAAATAAATAATGATGTTGCCCGTTTTCATCCAAAAGACAGAACGTCTTTGATTCTCTCAGCATTTAATAAAAGAAGAAGACGTTACGAGTCTTTGTATGTCCATGAGGTGGTACTTGCACGAGAAAAAAAGAAGGTAAAAAATAGTTCTTCTGCCCCTCTTTTCTACTAATTACTCCAGGATCTTGACACCCCCCAGGTTATTGTGTATATTACTGTCAGAAATCCAATTCCCCACGATTTTTCTTACAGGTTGTGGGGTATTTTATTAGGTAGACAGGTATGGATAAAAAGAAAATTTTTGTTACAAAAGAAGGATACGAAGAGCTCAAGAGAGAATATAATGAGCTGGTAAAAGAAAAAAGACCAGCTGTTATTGAGCGGGTTGCTCAAGCTCGGGCTATGGGAGATCTTTCAGAAAATTCAGAATATCACGCTGCAAAAGATGAGCTTTCCTTGATTGACGGCAGAATTGAAGAACTGTCTGAAATTATGAAGAATACAGCTATCATTGAAGAGCAGGCAGGCAATGGTAGTATAGGTGTTGTGCAGTTAGGTTCTCGCGTAAAGGTCTCAGTTGGAGATAAGCATGAAGTATTTACTTTGGTAGGTGAGTGGGAAGCAGATCCACGAGCAAAGAAAATTTCTCATGAATCACCACTTGGAAAAGCCCTTATCGGCAAAGAAATAGGACAAAATGTGGAAGTTACTGCTCCCGCAGGTAAAATTAACTACACAATAGTTGAAGTAAAATAAGATAACTTCTATGACACATAGTGTATTCGTATCAGTTGTTTCCAAGAAAAAATCCTCTCTTAAGTGAGGATTTGAGTTGTATTGAAACAAAGAATAGCTCAACCCTCCAAAAGAGGGTTTTTTTTATGATTTAATGAAGAGCATAAGAGGGGTTACAATCCTACCCAAGCTCTTGATATAATTGCTTTAGAAAGCCGTTTATAAAAAGTAGGTAAACAGTAGTAATAAGGACTGATTTGGTAAGCCAAAGATACTATTAACACATTATTTATGTTTTGGGCAGATACATTATTAAAAAATAGAACAGGACAAGAATGGATTAATGATGCATGGACACCATCTGGTATGGTGCATATGGGAGGACTAAAAGGTCCCGTCATTCATGATACCCTCTTCCGTATTTTAAAAGAAAAAGAAATTCCAGTGAAATGGACTTTTGGTTTGGATGATTTTGATCCAATAGATGGACTACCTGCTGATTTGCGGGAAAGTCATAGTGCATACTGGGGAGTCCCTGTTTTTATGGCTCCTGCACCTTATGGAGAAGAAGGGACATTTGCTGATTATTATAGTAACAAGTTACTAAAATTATTTAAAAAACTCGGTATTGAAGCAGAAATTTATAAGGCAAGTACCTATTATAAAGAGGGCGTTTACAATAAAGCGATTGCTTTTGTATTGGATCATGCAGCAGAAATCAGAGATGTGTATGAGCAGATGTACAAAAAGAAAGTAGCAGATGACTGGTATCCTTTTCAAGTAATTTGTTCTAATTGCGGGAAGCTAGGTACTACGCGGGTGACTGGGTGGGATGGAGAACAAGTAACCTTTGTGTGTGAACCTGAGATGGTTACATGGGCAAGAGGATGTGGGCATAAAGGAAAAATGTCTCCTTTTAATGGGAATGGCAAAATGCCTTTTAAAGTAGAATGGGCTGCTAAATGGTGGACGTTTGGCGTAACCATTGAAGGAGCTGGTAAGGACCATGCTTCAGCAGGTGGAACATATGATGTGGCCCGTGAGATTTGCAAAAAAGTATTTAAGCAGGAACCACCACTAAAAATCCCTTATGAATTTTTCCTTTATCATGGAAAGAAAATGTCTTCTTCAAAAGGAATTGGTCTGAATGGAGAAGAATTACTGGATGTATTGCCTCCTCAAATTGCGCGGTTTTTGATGATAAAGGATAATCCTTCCCAGGCAGTTGAGTTTGATGCTGCAGGGGATACTATTCCAAATCTTTTTGATGATTATCAAATGTATGCTCAGCATTATTTTGAAAAAGAAGAGGATGACTACGCTCGTGTATTTGAACTTTCTCAATTAGGTGAAGCACAAAAGCCACCAAAGGTGCGTTTTTCTCTCTTAACGCAATGGGTGCAAATGCCTAACATGGTAGACAAAATAAAAGAAGAAGGAGCAGAAGAATGGGCACATTATGCCAAAGTATGGGTAGAGCAATATGCGCCTGAGTCACAAAAATTCATGGTACAAGAGGATATGCCGGAGCAAGCAAAAACGTTGTCTGAGAACCAAAAAGCATACCTTAAAAAAGTACTGGAAGCCTTGGAAAAAGAATGGCAAGCAGATACACTACAGCAATATTTGTATGATTTGACGAAGGAAAATGGCATTGCCCCAAAGGAAGCATTTAGTGCAATTTACCTCTCTTTTATTGGCAAACCATTTGGTCCTAAAGCAGGCGGCTTTTTACTGGCGCTTGATAGAGCCTTTGTACATGAGAGGCTAGAAAACGTGATAGAAAAGGCATGAGAAAACTTCAAGAACTGTATTTTGTGACGAGTAATAAAAAAAAAGCTCAAGAAGCTGAGGCAATTTTAGATTTTCCCATAAAGACTATTGCGCTAGATATTGAAGAAATTCAGGATATAGATTTGGAAAAGATTGCAGCACATAAAGCTACAGCAGCGTTTAACATTCTTAAAAAGCCATTACTTGTAGATGATGTAGGTCTTTTTATAGAAGTCTGGAATGGTTTTCCTGGACCCTTTGTAAAATGGATAGTAGAGTCAGGGGAAGATGTATTTTTACGTATGTTAGCATGTGAGAAGAAAAGAGATGCGGTTGGGAAGGCTGTTATTGGATTTCATGATGGAGAGCAGGTACATACTTTTGTCGGAGAAGTAAAGGGAAGTATTGCTCAAGAAAAGTTAGGAGAGGGCTGGGGATGGGATCCTATTTTTATTCCTGAAGGACAGACTCAAACGTATGCTCAAATGGGAATTGAAAAGAAAAATATCCTCTCTCACAGGAGAAAAGCGCTTGATAGTCTGAAAGAGCATCTAGTTAAAAATGCTTATATTAATGGTGTATAATTCAAAGCTATGTTTGATATAAAAATAATTCGAGAAAATCCAGAGTTGGTTGAAAAAGGAGCAGCATCTAAAGGGGTAACAGTGGATGTTAACAAGATTTTGGAGTTGGATGCAGAATATAGAACCCTCTTGGAGGAAGTTCAAAATCTGCGTGCAGAAAGGAATAAAGCTGCGAAAGAAAGAGACATTGAAAAAGGAAAAGAGATAAAAGCAAAACTCACAGAAAAAGAAGAAAAGTTCTCTCATCTAGAGGCTGAGTTACAAACGTTATTACTGCAAATCCCAAACCTTCCAAAGTCTGATGTTAAAGTTGGAAAAGACGAAAGTGAAAATGATGTAATACGAAAATATAAAGAGCCTGTACAGTTTGATTTTAAGGTACGTGACCATCTAGAACTTGGAGAGTTACTAGATATTATTGATGTAGAGCGTGCAGCAAAAGTTTCAGGAGCACGTTTTCACTATTTTAAAAATGAAGGAGCAATTTTAGAGTTAGCGCTTGCTAGGTATGCAATCGATACCTTAGTCCAAGAAGGATTTACGCCTATTATTCCGCCGGTTCTTATTACGCAAGATACGATGAAAAGATTGGGCTATATGGAAAATGGAGGAGAAGAGGATATGTTCCGGTTGGAAAAAGATAATCTTTTCTTGATAGGAACAGCCGAACAAGCAATAGTGCCTATTCATAGAGATGAAACATTGGATAAAAAAGAACTACCAAAAAGATATGTAGGCTACTCCCCATCATTTAGACGAGAAGCAGGGAGCTACGGGAAAGATACGAGAGGAATTTTGCGAGTACATCAATTTGGCAAGGTAGAAATGGTGTCTTTTGTAAAAAAAGGAGAGGATGATGCAGAACATGAGTATCTCTTGTCCCTGGAGGAAAAACTTTTCCAGTCACTTGATATTCCTTATCAAGTAATCAAAATGTGTACAGGTGATCTTGGATTTCCTGCTGCCAGAAAATATGATATTGAGGCATGGATGCCTGGACAAAATAAATATAGAGAAGTTACTTCTGTCTCAACCGTAACTGATTTTCAATCTCGTAGGTTAAATACAAAATACAGAGAAGACGGTGGAAGTGAGTATGTAAATATTTTGAATGGAACTGCCTTTGCGATGAGTAGAACTCCTATTGCCATTCTTGAAAATTATCAGCAAGAAGATGGAACTGTTATTATCCCTGAAGTGTTGCGAAAGTACACGGGTTTTGACAAAATTCTGCCAAAAAAGAAGCAACTTTTTTAATTGATTGGACAAATTTACTTTACCTACCATTTTTTACTCATTCCTTTATATTTTCTTTTCTTAGTAGTGTGTTTTTTTGGGTTTGTATATGATAGAATTGAATCCTAGTTAGAGAGAAAAGAAGGAATAATATGCTAAATTTTATTGCAAAAGCTTTTGATACAAACGAAAGAGAGATAAAAAAGCTTTCCCCGATTGTTACTGAAATAAATGCGCATGAAGCGCAGATGAAAAAACTCAAAGATAGTGATTTTCCTAAAAAAACACAGGAATTTATGAAGCGGCTAGAGGAAGGGGAAAACCTTTATTTACTCTTACCTGAAGCATTCGCATTAGTACGTGAAGCTGCAGCTCGTTCTACAGGGCTCAGGCACTATGATGTACAGCTCATGGCTGCAACGGTTCTGGCGCAAGGAAAAGTAGCAGAACAAAAAACAGGAGAGGGAAAGACTATGTCAGCGGTACCTGCATTGTATTTACATGCCTTGACAGGTAAATCGGTTCATTTAGTGACAGTAAATGATTACTTGGCACGACGAGACGCAGGGTGGATGGGTGCTATTTTTCATTTCTTAGGCATGTCTGTCTCCTCTATTATTAGTGGAAAGTCTTATGTATATGATCCAGAGTTCACAGATCCTGAGGCAAAAGATTACCGTCTTATTCACTTAAGAGAAGTCTCCAGAAAAGAAGCCTATGAGCAAAATATTGTGTACGGTATTAATTCAGAATTTGGCTTTGATTACTTGAGAGATAACATGGTGTACTCTGCTGAGGAAATGGTGCAAAAAGACCACTATTATGCAGTAGTTGATGAGGTGGATTCAGTTCTGATTGATGAGGCAAGGACTCCTCATATTATTTCTATGCCGGATGCTACTCCATCTAATAAATATTATGACTATGCCAAGATTGTAGGCAAGCTCAATGGTGATACTGATTATAAAATTGATGAAAAAGTGCGTGCTGCTCATCTGACGGATCACGGCATTGCCAAGATTGAGAAAATGTTTGGTATTAAAGATATTTATGAAAAAGATTTTGATACGGTGTATCACATAGAAGCAGCCTTAAAAGCCAGAACGTTATATAAGCGAGATAAAGATTATATTGTCAGAGATGGACAAGTTATCTTAGTTGACGAATTTACGGGAAGATTACTTGAGGGAAGAAGACTCTCTGAAGGGTTGCATCAGGCAATTGAAGCCAAAGAAGGAGTGCAAATCCAACAGGAGTCCAAAACCTTAGCCACAGTTTCTTTGCAAAACTACTTTAGGATGTATGATTTTCTGGCAGGTATGACTGGTACCGCGGTAACTGAGGCAGAGGAATTCCACAAAATTTATAAATTAGATGTAGTGTCACTCCCTACTAACAGACCTGTTTCTCGAGAAGATGCTTCAGATGTTATCTACAAAACTACCAGAGGTAAGTTAGCAGCAGTGGTGGATGAAATAGAGAAAGCGCACAAAAAAGGACAACCAGTATTGGTAGGTACTACCTCCATTGATAAAAATGAAATGATTTCAGAGTACCTAAAAAGGCGAAAAATTCCTCATGAAGTGTTAAATGCTAAAAATCACTTACGAGAGGCACTGATTATCAAAGACGCTGGAAGAAAAGGTGCAGTTACGGTGGCCA
Organism: uncultured Gammaproteobacteria bacterium; assembly: GCA_964427615.1. Classification (GTDB taxonomy): domain Bacteria; phylum Patescibacteriota; class Microgenomatia; order Levybacterales; family GWA1-39-11; genus CAYRUR01. The sequence goes on from CAYRUR010000010.1 coordinate 28,285, forward strand.
CAAATATGGCAGGTCGTGGAGTTGATATTATCCTAGGTGGACAACCCCCGTCAGAGTTTGATGCTCAGTACCAGACCAAAGAAGGGAAAAAAGAATTTGAAAAACTCTACAAAGAGTGGAAAAAAGAGCATGAGGATGTGAAAAAAGCAGGAGGTCTTTTTGTTATTGGTACTGAAAAGCATGAGTCCAGGAGAGTTGATAATCAGTTGCGAGGTCGTGCAGGACGACAAGGAGATCCAGGAAAATCCATTTTTATTATTTCTCTTGAGGATGACTTGATGCGGGTTTTTGGTGGAGAGCAGATAGCAGGACTGATGGATAGATTCAATTTTCCGGAAAATACGCCTCTTACTCATGGATTGGTAACTCGGGTGATTGAGCAGGCACAAATTAAAGTAGAAGGATTTAATTTTGAGATGAGAAAAAGCTTACTTGATTATGATGATGTACTGAATAAGCAAAGAGAAATTATCTACGATTTACGTCAAGATATCGTAACAAAAGAAAAAGAGTTAATTCCTTTTGTGATGGAAAAGGTCAGAGAAGAGCTGGTTCAAATTGTGGGAGTGCATCTAAATCCTGAAATAGGGGAAAGCAATCACGAAGCAATTATTGAGGATTTTGCCACTATTGTGCCTTTTGACGATCATTCAAAAATGCATTTAGTGCAACAAATAAAACAAAGAGCAGGGCAGGAAGATATTACCGATTTTCTATATGGTATTGCTAGTGAAGTACAGAGACAAAGGGAAGAGCAATTTGGGAAGGAAGCAATAGAGCAAATGTTTAATTATGTGGTACTTACAACTATTGATAATGTTTGGATGGAGCATTTGACTGCTATTGATGATCTGCGAGCTGGTATTGGACTACGAGGATACGGACAGCGAGATCCATTAGTAGAGTACAAAAATGAGGCCTTTGGGATGTTTGAGAGACTTATGGGATCTATTGATGATGGAGTAGTACACCGAGCCTTTAAAATGAATCCAGTTGCAGCACCGGTAGCTCCAGAGCAGCCTGAGAATGTCATGCTCAATCAACCAGCATCAGAAATTGGAGAAAAAGCTGAAAAAACAATCAAAAAACAAACAGGCAATGGATCAGCAAAGAAATCCGTAGATGGAAAACAAACTCAAAAAATCGGTAGAAATGACCCGTGCCCCTGTGGATCAGGTAAAAAATGGAAAAAATGCCACTATCCAAATATCCCTCAAGCCTCTGTTGCATAAGCTATAAAATTTTTCTGTTTAGAAGGTATCAGCTATAAAAATGCTATAATTATTAGGAATAGTTATCATATATTTAGAAACTACATGGATTCATATTATAAAAAAATTAGAAAGTTTATAGGTCATGATCTTCTTGTCTTACCTGCTGTAGCTGCTAGGATACTAGATAGTGATAATAATATCTTGTTAGTTAAGAAAAGAAATTCACAGATATGGGGATTTCCAGCAGGAATTGTTGAACTGAATGAAACTGCGGAAGAAGCAATAAAAAGAGAAATGCTTGAAGAACTTAATGCAAGAGTAGAAATAGAAAACTACGAGGAATTTATACATCGCCTTCCTTTGAATACTCTTATCCTAATGATGATAAAGTACACCCATTTATCTTTTTTTTCGATTGTCTTCTTCTTGATAAAAATTTAATATTTAATAACTCCATACTTAAATCCCCGACTGTAAGGTCGAGGGCTGGAGTAATCC
>CAYRUR010000011.1:0-29539 GCA_964427615.1 uncultured Gammaproteobacteria bacterium
CAAGCAAAGCTTGTACTAGGCTAATACCATGGGCGTAAGCCCATGGAAGTTTATTAAATTCCTCAACTGATTTTGATACTACTATTCCATCGTTAAAACACGTTTGAACGCGATAATAAGAAAAGTCTGCATAGGGTTGTAGTTTTCCATCTTTTGAATAAATCCAGCAAGTATAGCTTGGGTCGTTATTTCCATAACTTGTCGTTTCCAAAGGCTCTCCCAAACGACCTTTTACCTCTTCTTGAGACATTCCCACATTCACTGCGTTAAATTTATCCCAGGAAAAATCTTTTGAAAAAATAGTATCAATGTATGGATTAAAAGGAAAATGAAGTTCTGCTGAAGAATAGAGTTTTAAGCCTAAAATTAAAAGGAGTACGAGAAGTAAAATTTTTACTTTTTTTGGCATCTTGTTAAATGCTTATAATCTGAGCGGGAGACCGGATTCGAACCGGCGACCTTCTCCTTGGAAGGGAGACATTCTACCGCTGAACTACCCCCGCATAGTCAAACTTCATTTTAAGTTTTAATCTAGCAATTTGCAAGTGTCGGGGACAGAGGACTCGAACCTCCGACCTCGCGGTCCCAAACCGCGCGCTCTAGCCAACTGAGCTAGTCCCCGATAGAACTCATACATTTTACTAAGATTACCTAAAAATCTCAATAGTAATTTTGGAACAGATATGCAACTAATTTGCATCTTTGTACTCAAAACTGCAACCTTTACCATTTTTGAACTTACTTTCAGCTGTTTACCCCTTGACAAACGTTCAAACGGTTGCATATTATATTCAAGTAAATACAGTATTGAACTCAAATACGGAAAGGGGGTGAGTACATATTATGAAGATGAAATTCTACGACGTAAAGAACAGAGAGAGCATCGAAACAGAGGTTATTGATAAAGTTACCTATCAAGTAAGAGGTCAAACCAGATACGCAGTAAAAGGAAAGACTGCTGACGGAAGAAATCTTACTCGTTTTGTCAATAAAGATGTTTACGATTCAGTAACTCTTTAATTTAACGTTTTATAATGGCTAGAATTATATTCTAGTACAGTATTAACAGACTCCAAATATTTTAGGGGTCTGTTAATATGTTAAAAAGATGTCTTCCAGAAATCAAGAGTCTTATTTTTTTCTCCTCACAAGAGCCCTCAATCCTGAATCGTTATTTATTATTGTATGAACCCACAAGAAGAGCAAGAGAAGCAAAAAACAAACCAATATCTCGAAAAATAAGATCCATTATTGCAAGATTAAATATGACTATACCCAGTAAAAGAAGAGAAGCAACAGCAGCTGCATAAAATGTTTTAAAACCACTTACGAGCCATACTCCTAACACAATTTCCACAAGAGAGAACCCAGTTAACAGGATATTTTCTGGAACAATTGCTCTTATAAAATTAGGAAAAAAGCCTATCCAAGACTCAGGATTTAAAAAAGAAGAGTAGGCAGCATAGACAAAGACAAAAGCAAGACCTAGACGCAATAGTAAAAAAGGGCTTATTCTCGAAAAAGAGGCTACATTCATGTAAATCTTATTCTTGTACAACAATCTCACCAGTGTCTGAAGGACCTAAATGATTATGAAATCCCCAGGTACCTGCCTCTGCAAAAGTGAAAGACCATGATTGTCCTGGTTGAATACCAGTACAGGCGTCAAATATTGTACTTTGCTCGGCAGTACCACATTTCTGGACTGATGAACCAGGATATGCGCTATGAACTGGATGCATATCTGATGCAGTCCACATAGGTCTGGAGCTGTTATTTTGAAAAGTAACTGTATCTCCAACCTTTACAGTAATCGTAGAAGGAGTATATCCAGCGTCTGTATAAGTTATAGTTTTAGTATTCTCTGCGCTTCCACTAGAGTTAGGAGTTTGAGTATTTTGATTCGGAGACTGATTTTCATTTACTGGAGGAAGAGTAGCAGTCTGATCTGATTTTTTACTATTTTGTGCGTTGAGATATACAACACCACCTACAATGACTAAAATTAAGACGAAACCTAAAAGGATGATACCAATATTTCCTTTCTGAGACTTCATATCTTTATAGTATCTATTATAAAAAAGCTTGTCAAGAAGTAATTAAAGAGGTAAAAGTGTGGACCGGAAGAGATTCGAACTCTCAACCCCTTCCATGCCATGGAAGTGCGCTACCGTTGCGCCACCGGCCCGTAACTTGCCTTATTGTAGCAAAAAAGAAATAAATTGGCTAGAACAATCCCATGTTAAAATAGAGCTATGCAAAAACCTTTGGCAGAGCAGCTCAGACCCACATCTTTAGATACCTTCATAGGACAAAAACATCTAGTAGGTACTAATATGCCTATTAGAAAAATGCTGGAGAAAAAAATGCTTACCTCTATGATTTTTTGGGGTCCTCCAGGAACTGGCAAAACCACTTTGTCAAAACTTATCGCCAATTATACAGATGCAGAATTTATTGCATTCTCCGCAGTTACGGGTGGAGTAGAACAGGTAAGAACTATCATCAAAGAAGCAGAAGCGAACAAACAGAAAGGACGCAAAACAGTACTCTTTGTAGATGAGATCCACCATTTTAATAAATCCCAACAAGATGCATTTCTTCCTCATGTAGAAGACGGAACTATTATTCTTATTGGAGCCACCACTGAAAATCCAGGCTTTCGCGTAAATGCACCACTTATCTCAAGAAGCCAAGTATATGTTTTCTATCCCTTAACAGCAGCTGATATAGAGGAAATTGTACAAAAAGCAATAGCACAGTACCCAAAACATACCTGGGAAAAAGAGGCATTGGACCATCTGGTAAAACATGCAAATGGAGATGCTCGTGTTGCAATAAATGCTATAGAACTTGCTGCATCTTTGGCAAAGAAAATAACCTTACAAGTTGCTGAGGAAGCCATACAGAAAAAAGCTATTTATTATGATAAAAAAGGAGATTGGCATTATGACACGATTTCTGCATTTATAAAATCTATGCGAGGATCTGACCCTGACGCAACATTACATTATCTAGCACGTATGCTAAAAGCTGGAGAAGATCCACTTTTTATTGCCAGACGCATGCTCATTTTTGCCTCAGAAGATATTGGCAATGCACAACCAACTGCACTTGTCTTGGCAACTTCCACCTTGCAGGCAGTACACATGATAGGCATGCCCGAATCACAACTTATCCTAGCTCAAACTGCAACGTATCTAGCAACTGCCAAAAAATCTATCGCTTCAACAGAAGGCCTTGTACATGCTTTATCGGACATTGACACAGAAAATCTTGATCCTATTCCACTGCATTTAAGAAATGCCTCTAATAAAGTAATGAAACAAATGGGACATGGTAAAGGGCACATACGTTATCCCTGGAAAGTAGAAAAAGAAACAGGCAAAAAAGTACACCAAGAATACTTACCTAAAAATTTAAAAGGAAAAAAGTATTATAAAAAAGATTGGGAGTAAGATATAAAAAAAATAATAAAACAAGCTTCTATCCTTTGTGGGCCAGGTGGGACTCGAACCCACATCCCTTACGGGACACGCTCTTAAGGCGTGCGTGTATACCAATTCCACCACTAGCCCAAAACTTTTTTTCTATTTTTACCCCTATGTGTGACCTTTAAGCTATGACAATTAGGACAGAGGATGCGCAAATTTTCAAGTCTATTATCAGTTGCATCTCCATTAATATGATCTAGCTCCAATGGTATTCTACCATCTTCTGACACTTTTGCCCAGTCGCATTCTTCACACGCACGTTTTTTTAGACCCGCAGCAAATAACCTTTTTTTTAATTTATAGCTTTGAAAGGTACTATTTGGTACTAGTATCTTTTCTAATGGCAACAGAGGCTTTCCAATACCTCTTAGACCTTTGTTCCACGCTTTTCCTTTAAAATGAGAGGTGTCGATATTATAGTATGCAAGATACTTTGCAATTTGTTTATAATTTCCACCTGCTTCTTTAAGCCCTAACAACCTGAGCAATTGCCTTATGCTAACTACACACTTAGCAGCATTTCGTAAATCTTCTTCACCCCATTTTCTCTTACCCACATAAATATTATAAAAAATGGTAGACGCGTTTACAATATAAATCGTAAGCTTTCTATGTTTCCAGTTTATTGATGTTCTGGAGGAGTTTTACCTAATACTTGTAGAGAGTAATCAAGTAAGTCTTTCATTTCTTGTCTTCTATTTTGGCTATTTAAGATGACTGCAATAATCTGATGTCCATCATGTTCTAAGTACGTTACCAGACAAAGTCCTGCTTCATTCGTAAATCCGGTCTTGACTCCTTTTACACCTGGATATGAAGTCAAAAGATTTGTTTCATTAAAAAGATGGTAAGCTTTGTGGTTTTCAGTTGCTGATATTTCATGATTTACTGTTGAGACGACCTCGCGAAAAACAGGATTCTCAAGCGCATACCTAGTCATAACCAACAGATCATAAGCAGTAGAGTATTGTTTCCCGTCTCCTTCCAAACCACTTGGGTTTGTAAATCGCGTATCAGCAAGCCCTAATTGTTCTGCCTTGCTATTCATAACATACACAAAATTATCTCTACCAAATTTACTCCCCTCAGCGATTGCCTCAGCAGCATCATTTCCTGAAGGCAGCATGAGTCCGTAAAGCAGCTCTTGCAAAGGCAGTACTTCTCCTTTTGATAAACCCATGGCATTCTCCCCAATCGTTGCTGCATTTTTACTCACAGTTATCTCTTTATCCAGGGGCATATTCTCAAGAGCCACAATAGCGGTCATAATTTTGGTAAGTGAAGCAAGAGGTGTTCTTTCCTTTGGATTTTTGGCAAAAAGTACTTTTCCCGTAGTCAAGTCATAAGAAAGAGCTGCGTGAGCAGTTAATTCTGGATCTTCTTTTTTATTTATACTTACCTTATTCTCTAAATTTGGTTCCCAATATTTTTCTTTTACTGAGGCAGTCTGAAAAATAGTAGTCAGTCCTTTAGGAAGAGGAGAGAGAATAGAAGCAGGAGTTTTGGTGCTTTCTTGTGAGTTAGCTTTTACAATACGAAAAGAAAAATAAAAACCAGAGAAAAGAAGAAGAGCTATGATGATGTGTCTGAACTTTGGCATAGGAACAATAGGCACAAATGACGCGACAAGTCTAAGTATAAAAAATAATTGCTATTGATGGCAAGTTTTAAGGAGCATTTAGGGTTTAGCGTATAGCGGTTAGATTTCAGACATAGTTTTGCGTTTAACATTTAAGACTTATTATAGTTCTGGTTTACAAATAAAGAACAACTATTTATAATGCTTACTGTACCATGCACAGCACAACCAATTTTGACAAACACAATTGTAAAAACCCTGTCCAACAAGTCTTAATTCAAAATTTTTATGCTAACTTTTTTGACCTTTTACAAAAGGTACAGCCAAAAAACATTTTAGATGCAGGATGTGGAGAAGGCGTAACACTTGCAAAACTCAAAGAAAAAAATATTGGCAAAACGCTAGAGGGCATAGATAATTTTAAAACAGCAATTAATATCGGAAAAAAAGAACATCCTGACCTAACTCTAAAACTAGGCAGTATTTACGAACTACCTTACAAAGATAATTCTTTTGACACCATTATCTGTACAGAAGTACTAGAACATCTTGATAACCCTACCAAAGCACTACAAGAGCTGAAGAGAGTATCCAGTCGTCACATTCTTCTTTCTGTCCCAAATGAGCCCTGGTTCATGATGGCCAATTTCTTGCGAGGAAAAAATATAAAAAGATGGGGCAACCACCCAGAGCATATTAATCACTGGTCAACGAATAGTTTTAAAAAATTTGTAGAAAAAGAAGGATTGAAAGTAGAGGAAGTCAGAAGACCCTTTGCCTGGACTATTCTTCTTTGTAGGGTGTAAATATTATCTCATGAGGGTAGGTAGCACCATATGCTTGTAAAGCTTGCGAAATATTTGCCCGTTTGCTATCTATTTTCTCCCTATGAAACTGTACTTTATCTTGTGAATACTCCTGGTTTTGTGCGACAAATAAACGCCCCTCACGTGTTCTATATCGACGCACAAGCCAATAGTTGTAATAGTCTCCTATAAAGGCAGCACGAAATGTTGGATTTTGCTCTAATGCATCTACTGTTGGTTTTTTATCATATTTTTCAGGAAATACCCCGCCTTTTTCTCTTACTGTTACCGCAGCCCGATTTATTCCTTTTCTAAACCCTTCAACCTGCTGTGGAGCACCCATTGAATAACGAATTGCATCGCGTTTGCTAATATCAAAACCTTTCCACTCAACCCCAAGTTCTTCAAAAAGTTGCTTAAATTCATCTTCTGAAACATCCTCACGAGCTAAAAGTTCTCGTATTGCAAGAGATTTTTCTATAACTGCCTCATCCTCTACTAAGGCATGACAGAAGTGATTTTCCTTTTTGAATAGATAATCAAGCGCCACATCTCCTAAATGACGATGCTTATCTTTTTCATCTTTTTTCTCTCTTTCTGTCTTTTGCTCTTCTACTGCTTTCTGTTCTGCGCCTTTAACTGATTCACTTATAACTGAGTCTTTTCCTGGTTGTAATACTACGTCTTCTGTTTTTTCTATTGTCCTTTTTTCTGTTTCTGTGTTTTCTGTTGTTCTGCTTTCTGTATAGGAAACTCCTGGTGCTTCAAAGATAACCAAACGAAATGCATTTGGATCAGGCTTTCTTTCATTTAAAGCAACAAGTGTGTCTCTGGCAAGAACAGAAGTACTCAATAATCCTTCCATGGAAATCTCCCCAATGTGCTTTTCAAACATCCTCATTTTTCGCGCTTCTTTTATAACATCAGCAAATGAAACATACTGTACATCTAATTGTCTTCCTTGTGATTTTAGCCAATTTTGGAACTCAACGTCATTCTCTAGTTTTGCTAAAAAGTGTCCTGCTGCAGTCTCTTTACCCACGCCAGGTCCACCTATAAAAGAGACATTTAAAACCTCATCAGGATGATTGTAAGCGTAATTGGTAATATCTTGGTAAAATTTTTCTGATCCTTCTAGTTGTTCATAGACTGCAGTCTCTTTTTGCAGAGGGACTGGTTGCATCTCGTCACTTTGGTATTGTCCTAAATGCATTCCGTAATGATCTGATTCAGTGTTCATACTTTTAACCTTGGTAAGAGTATCTCAACAGTTGTTCCTTTATTAATTTTTGATTTCATCTTTATTCTCCCGTGATGTTTTTCAACGATATCTTTTACAATAAAGAGTCCTAATCCCATACCTTCTTTGTTGTGATCTTCCCCTACAAAATATTTATCAAAAATCTTCCCGAAATATTCTTTTTTTATTCCTTTTCCTTTGTCAACTACCCGTATGATAACAGATCGGGGTCTTTTTTCAAGTTCTATTTTTACCGGAGTATCAGAAGAAGAGAATTTAACAGCATTTGCAAGCAAGTTTTCTATCACTTGTAAAAGCTTATTATAATCTCCAATAATCTTCCCATCTCCATTTACCAAATTATTTTCATACACTAGCTTGCGAGTAGGGTAACGATAGTGAAAAGTTTCCACTGCACCTTTTACAATATCAGAAAGATTGCATTCTTCTAACATATATTGTAATTGCCCTGTCTTTATCCTGCTTACTTCCAACAATTCTTTTATCAAATGCTCTAATCTTTTGTTTTCTTTATGTAGTTTTTCAACCCATTTTGCTTCTTTTGTCGTTCTATCATCAAGTTTTTTTCTTAACAGTTCTGTATAACCCATAATGGTAGTAAGTGGTGTTCGCAATTCATGCGATGCCATAGAAATGAAAAGATCTCTTAATTCCAATGATTTTTGTACTTCTTCGTACAAATATGATTTTTTGATTGCAACGCTTGCAAGAGAACCAAATAATTTCAGAATTCCCAACTCATTTTCCGTAAAATTTCTGTCCTCATACATTCTTACCAAAAGTACTCCAATGGATTTATTCTTGTAAGAGAGCGGTATAAAGACAATAGACCTTATTCCATGATCTACTAGTTGAGGGTGAATTTTTTTGAGTGTCTCATAATTAATAAATGATGCCTTCTGTTCTTTAAAAGAAGTAATAGAGTACCCACTAGGACGAGGAGTAGTCCCTCTCGTATCTTTTCTAGAGGAAGAAGAATAAACGCTTTGCAACCTGTCATCTTTATACAACAAAATAACACCGTCATCTCCTTTTACTAGTTTTACTGCCTCATCAACCACTGTTGCATATGTTTCCTCTAGGTTAAGGGGGACTAGAAATTTAAGGCTTGAATTATAGATATTCTCCAAAACATTTACCATATTCTTCTCCTTCATATTGCTAAAGCTCTTTTTTCCACAAAACTCCTACCTTATAATTACCTTATATGTTATCAAATATTTACTTTTAGTTAATAATAATTTGGTAAGAAAACATAAAATGCTACCTTTTTAGAACACAGGAAACTAAAAAATACCTTCAAAAATGGTAAGAAAAAAATATTTTTAATAACAATAAAACTATCTAAATAATGAAAGTCCTAAATAAAAAATATAGGAATAATAGCTTACTCAAGCACGAGAAGAAATGAGTGATTTGAGTCCTAGGAAAACTCCACCAAGACCAAAAATAATAAAGAGAAGAGACATAAATCCACCTATAACAGGCAGAGCAAAAAGAATCCAAGATACCAGAACTCCAATAACAACAGATGAAATAAATGATGTTTTCTCACTCCATGCAAGTCTTTCTTTTATCCATTCTCCCACGAGTAATGCAACAAATAATCTACTCACTATAAGTGCAATAATATACAACAACAATAATATAATCGCGCTTGGTATTCCTATTAGAGTAATAAAAAGAAGACCTATCAACAGGGGAGTAAGAATGAGAGTAATTATTCCCCATCCAAAAGATGCCAGACTCTTTTCTCGCATAAGAGAAGCAACTTTTTGAAAAGGAGTAGGGAAGAGGAAAGCCAGTCCTAGACCTAAAGCGAGAAAAGAAAAAAGGGAGAAGAACCTCAATGCTACTTGATTCCCTTCATCCGTCGCTGGAGGAGCAGCTTCAGGTTCTGACCTTCTAATAGACCCTTGTACTGCCCCTTGAGATGCAATAGAAGCTTCTCTTTCGCTTTTATAAATCAGATCTCCTGAAATACTTGCCCCCTGTTGAACAGATAAATTCTCTACTTGCAAATTTACGCTATCTCCTAGGTTTCCGGAAATATTGGCTCTTTGTGCACTTCCCAATAACTGTCTATTGACAGTTCCTTCTACTAATAAGTTTTGTACAGCAGTCAACACTTCTCCTGCAATTGTTGCATCTGGCGTAACTAGCAGTTCCTGTGCAAAGGCTGTTACATTCCTCTGAACTGTACCTTCTACACGTAGAGTCTGAGCAGCTACTCTGACATCACCATCTACAGTTCCTAAAATAGTGATGGTTTGGGCTGCACATATCACGTCTCCACTTACTGTGCCCGTTACCCGTACCGTTTGTCCTGCACAAAACACATCTCCTTCTACATCTCCACTGATAATAATATTCTGGCCGCTTGTAAGAAGAGTATCAGGGATACGTTCATTATCTTGTATGGTCACATTATCCGCACTTCTTACAGTGAAGGCACCAGAAGGGTAAGGTAGGATAAATAAAAATCCAATAAAGCACAGAAAGAGAAACAGAAAGATTTGCTTAATGCTCATATAACATATAGTGCATTTTACAAAGCAAATGTAAGAGTTAAAGCCATTCCTTGTAATAAAAAATTAACAAAACAGTTGATGAAAAAAGAAGAATAGTAGCAATAATAATCATAAAAGCAAAAGGATTAGCTGACAAAGGAAGCGTGACATTCATCCCAAAAAGACTTGCTATGATAGTAGGGATAGTTAAGATAATCGTCAAAGATGTAAGTAATTTTATAGTTCTGTTAAGGTTATTGGTAAAAATAAGCTGAAATGAATCTCTTACGCTGGTAATACTTTTTAGATTTACATTACATAAATCTTCTGATTGCTTGATACCTATAAGCAAATCCATCAGAAGTTCTTGGTCTTCTTCAAAAAGAGAAATATATTTTTTAGATCGAATAGCCTCAATTACGTTATTCATCGGAACAAGTGCCGCCAAGTACTGATTCAAAATTTCCTCAATTTCAGTAAACAGTAAAAAATCAGAAGTAGAGATTTTTCTCATTTGATTTTTTCTATGCAAAACTTTATTGCGCACATTTTTAATTTGCATGGTGTACTCTTGAACGGTTTGCAATAGAATATGAATTAATAGTTTCGCAGGTTGAGTTGTAGTAATCTTTAATTTACTGGAAAGAACACGTTTGACAATGGCGTTTTCATTAGGCGAAATCGTAATAAAGAATTTAGGTGTTACCACAACAGTAATAATTTCAGTATGAAGCTGTCGAGCTCTTTCTGACGGAGTTCTGAGGTAAATCAAAATTCCCTCTTTCTGTCTTTCTATTCTGGGAACCTCATAATGATCTAGGCTGTCCTGTAAATCGGTAGACTCAAGCCCCGTCATTTCAGCTATCTTTGCCAAGTCTTCTTCTGTTGCATTTTCCACGTTAATCCAGCTGCCTGCACGCAGTTCTGATATCTGTCGAAATTTATTATCCTTTATGGATTTAAAGAAAATAGAGATCATATGCTTATTGTATCAGAAAGTAACGTCAAAAATGAAATACTAGACTATTGTAAAATTTTGTAGGAAGAATGAAAAGAGTAAGTTATTATTTAGCAGGAGCAGAGCGTTTTACTAGTTTTGCTGTGTAGGTAATTTCTCTAACTTCACCGTTTTCGTCTTCAATGTGTTTTTGCCCTGAAATTCTATGATATTCAGGCAAATACTCTGCTAAAGATTCTTTTGCTTCTTTTATCTCCATCCTCAATTCTTTTACTTTTTCAGCAATTGGTCTTACATCCGGACGTTTCATAATTTCTTGTTTTGTCGTATTGCGTACTTTAATTGCTTCTTTTGCCCGTTCTGCATGATCACGATAGGTAGGATCACCTTCAAGAACGCTCTCTACCATTTCGTTATGTTTGCGAGATTCTTGGGTTAATCTGTCAATTTTTGCCAGGGTGCTATTTATTAAGCCTTCAAGATTTAAAATGACAGTAGCATCATCATTCTCAGTTGGTGTACTGACTACCTCGAGAGTATCTTGTTGAGGAGTAGTGACAGTTGTATCTTCTGTCAAAAAATCTTTGTTCTCATCCATAGAATATTACTATAACTAAATAGGTATTCATAAATCAAGACCCATTTTTTGGTATCATATATATGATGGGAAATTATAACAATAGTTATGGAGGTGTCATTTGGACTAATCATGCCTTAGAAAGACTAGGGCAGAGAGGACTAACACAAGAACTTGCTCTGCAAGCATTCAAAAATCCTACGGAAATTATTACTGGTAAAAATCCTGGCACTCAAGAATTTCAAAAAAAAATACAAGAATCTCTTATAACCGTCATCGCTAAAAAAAATGAAAAAAAAGAATGGGTAGTGCTTTCTTGTTGGATAGATCCACCACTTCCAGGATCAATTGATATAAAAAAGAAGGAAGCATATAAAAAATATCGAAAATCCTCATTTTGGGGAAAGTTATTCATTACCTTAAAAAATCAGCTTGGGTTTTAATGAGTGTTAGGAACTAGAGATAAGTAAAAAGTTTGTAAACCCCAATTTAATCGGGGTAAAATTCATAAAGTCTATAAAGCGAAGAGAGATTCATGAATAAAAGAAAACAGTAATCAGTAAGCAGAGAACAGAAACGTCATTGCGAGTGTACACGAAGCAATCTCTTTAGAATTTAGTGCTTAGAATTTTCTTTTAGAATTTAAACTGAGGAAGGTGTAAAAAAGTATGAGGGAGACTCTTTAGTAAGTTCTATAAAGCTGTATGTTTGATTTTTCTCGAAGGCCTTGAATCCATGTCTGATATTTATCAGTTAATTTCTGCTGTTTAATCTGTTCCTTCACACTATTCTTTAATTCTGCAGTATCAGTACTTTCAGGAATGCTATCTTTGTTCTGAGCAAGGTATTCATCAACTTCTTTGTCAGTAACACTTACCTCACCAAGCAACTTGTTAATAGTCATTTGAATTCTTATCTGTTCTCGTAAATCGTTCATTGTCATATTTTGCATAGATAATAAGCTTTCCAATTGTTGACCTTGCTGTTCTATATTTTTTCTGATTTTTGCAATCTCCTGGTCAACTTCCTGGTCTGAAATAACCACATTTTTCTTTTTTGCTTCTTGTAAAATTAAGGATTTTGTAATCAATTGGTCAAGCGTCTGCTTTCCATTTTGTTTCTCTAGCTCTGAAAGCATTTCAAGTCGAGTAATGGGTTCATTATTAACAGTTGCTACGACAAAAGATCCTTTAAAAAGATAGATCAAGACAGCAAGGAACAAAATAACAATTCCAGCAATCAAATATACTTTAGAAATTTGTCCGAGTGATTTCAGTGAAGGAAATGATTTTTTAGAGGAATTAAGCACATCTGCAACAGTGATATTTTTCTTTTTTTCTTCTTTAGCAACTTCAGGCTTTTTTGCCACTACGCTTTTTCTTGGTTTTGCGCTCTTTGTTGTTTTTTTTCTTTTTTCCTCAGCCATTTGACTATTATAAAAGGTGCGCGTCCCATAATGCAAGGAGTAAAATGGATAAAAAGTGTTGTTCTTTTGATACAATCATACTATGGTAGAAATACAGATTAAAAAAGCAAAAAATCTTTTTGAAAAAGTAAAAGGACTTATTGGAAAAAAAGAACCAATGGCATTTTATCTTAAAACTCGTTTTGGTATACACACATTCGGATTACGTTTTCCTATAGATGTTGTCATTCTTGATTCTCGACACAAAATAGTACACCTGAAAGAAAATATAAAACCCAACCGCATTTATCTCTGGAATCCAAGCTTCTATCATGTGCTAGAACTTCCGCTCCATACTATTAAGAAATTAGAACTGAAAAAGGGAGTAGAGATAAAATTACAAGAAGCTTAAATTTTTCCTAATTTACTTGCTAGTTTTTCGGTATCTTCTAATGAACGCTGTATTTCTTCCAATCCTTTTTTCCAAAAAGCAGGTTGCGTTATATCGATACCAAGATTTGCAAAAATTTCCTGAGGAGCAGCAGCTTGTCCAGTAGAGAGAAATTCTTTTACTTTCCTTATAAATACGGGGTTTTCTCTCACAGCGTTTTGCAATGATTTGGAAATTAGCAAACCGCTAGCATAGGAATACACATAGAAAAAGCTTCTAATATGACTCCAATACACCCACCAGTTCTCTGATCCTGGAGATTGTTCAACAGCTTCTCCCATATAAGCGGTCATATTTTTTTGAAAAAGTGTACCTATTTCTTTTTGTGAGATATATCCTTTCTGCCTAAAAACAGTATGTAAATCCATCTCAAATGTATAACAAGCAACTTGTCTAAAAATTGCTGAAATATCACCATTTAGCTTAGTCATAGCAAGTGCCAAACGCAGTGAATCATCAGCACCTTTCATAATTTCTTCCAACACAAAATCCTCCATAAAAGTACTTGCAACCTCTGCTGTGGAAGTAGGAGTACCAAAGTGAAGTGCGTGTTGTTTTTGTTTTATCAGCTCATTATTAATCCCATGTCCTAATTCATGAGCAAGAGTGGTAACATCCAAAAGATCCCCATTAAAATTAAGCAAAAGAAAGGTGGGTTGCGCCATTAAATGATATGCACAAAAAGCGCCTCCTCTTTTTCCTTTTGCAGGGTACACGTCTATTTGTCCATTTTGTAAAAAGCTGGTAAAAATAGCTGCAAATTCTTTATCTAAGTTTTGAAATACTTTTAAAACAAGCTTCTGCGCATCCTCAAAAGTATATTTTTTTTGTATTGAGCCATATTCTACATTCCGTTCATGATACGCCAGTCTTTTTACACCCAGTAGCTTTGCTTTTAACGCATAAAACCGTCTTGCAATGTCATGAGATTCCTCAACTGTTTTTATAAGCACATCAACTACACCCGTATCAATATCATCTGCTAAGTGTCGAGAAGCATCAGGACGGTTAAATCCTCTTAAAAAATCGTCTGTTTTTTTATCTGCTAAAATAGAGTTGATTTCTTGCTCTGCTACCTCTGTATAGGAAGACAAAATGTCATTAAAAGCACTCGCTGCGCTATCACGAGTCTTTTTATCTTGACTATTCATAAGACTTAACAACTCTGAGAAATTCTTTGTCTCTTCCTTCCCATTGACTGACACCAAACGTTCTTCTTTTGATAAAAAGCCAGAAGTCATTTTTACCCAGTTAGCATAGGCGGTAGGGTATTTAAGATTTAAAATTTTTTCCTCAGCATCAGAAAGAAGATGTTTTCCTTCGGCAAATAGTCGTTTCAAAAAATGTTTGTAAATACTCAGTTCTTTATTTTCTAAAAATGTTTTTTGCAGTTTTGGATCTGTTTGGGAAAGAGAGTGCTCAAAAAAAAGAATTTCATTACGCAACTTTTGGGAAAATTCCTGAATAGAATTAAAACGTGCTTTTATTTCAGGATTTGTTTCATCCTGAGTACTTCTCAGCCAAAAGTAATAACCTTCATCTCCGTCAGTGCCATAATTTCTTTGTAATGCCTCATACTCATCCAATGCCTCTTTTAAAACAACCGGATCTTCTAAGTAGTCACGTCTTCCTTTCCATTTTTTAATAAAAGCATTATTTTTTTCCTCAACTTCTTTTCTTTTTTCAGAAGCTTGAGAATCATTATCAGAGGAGAGTAGAGGGCTCAAATTCCAAGTGTAGCTTTTTGTATTGTTACTCATTAGTTAGATTATAGAGAAAATAATAGTTTGAAAACAAGCAACAAAGAAAAGAGATTCAAGATTTATGATTCAGGAATAAAAAAGAACTCAAAACTCAAAAGGCAAAAGTCAAAATTACAAGTTAAAAGTAAAAATTTTAAAGATTTAAGTTGTAGATTTTCGTTTTGCGATTTAACTCCGATAAAACCGAGAGTTAATCCTCGATTCTATCAGGATTAACATTTGAGATATACTAACTATCAAACTCGTTAACTCTTTAACGCGCAACCCGTTAACTCGTTAATAAAGAATAAATAATAATCTAACCCCTAAAACCTAATAACTTACTTCTCCTCCAACAACGACATGACATGAAAACCATGTTCTTCTACATCTTCTTTCTTCCAAAAGGTTATATCTTTGGTATGGAGTACAAAACCCACTTTTTTTCTTATTTCCCGTCCTGTATATCGCTTATCAATTGGATCCCATTCTCTTAATACCAAAATATCTCCTTCTTTTACATCAAAGTCAGCAATACGTACATCAAATGTTTTTTCACCAATAAGTACTTTTTCAAATAATTCAGGCCATGTTTTCTTTTCTATAATCATAGGAATTTTAGTTAAACAGCAAGTTCTTTATATTTTGAATATACTTTCTCTTCATGTATTTTTTGCACTGTACTAAAACTATCATAGTAATACGCCTGTATTCCAAATGCTTTAGCAACAGCAATATTTTCCATATCATCATCCCAAAAAAGGGCTTCATGAGGTTTTAAAGAAGGTAACTGAGAAAATACATTTTCAAAAAAGGCAATATCTGTTTTAAGATGTCCTACATAAGAAGAGGAAAAAATAGTATCAAACAACTCACCAAACCCTAGCTCATTTCTCATATATTCAGTTCTGTAGTGCTCTTGATTGGTAAGTAAAAAAAGGGGAATATTTTTGCTTTTTAATTTTTTAATTTCTTGTAAAACATCTTGATTTAATTCGTCTCCTGTTGAAAACCAATAGGTTAGTAAATCATCCGTAGTCCCTTTCCACCTCCAAGCCGGAATATATCTTTCTAGTTCTTTTTTCAGATCTCTTTTACCAACGAGACAGTCTTGAAATTCATTTTCAAAAAAAGAAGAGGTCATTTCCCGAGTTATGCCATAGTCTTTTTCAATTTGTGCACTAAAACGCTTAGAGTTGATAATAACGCCATCTGCGTCCCAAAAAATAGCTTTTATCATTTTTTTCTTTTCCTTTTTTTGTACCCTTGATAGGCAAGTATCCACCATAAACCACTATTGGCCAAAACGGTAATAGCAGTGCCAGTGAGAGTTAGGGTATAAAACGAAAATGCAAATATTGCCAGTACAACACCTGTTATAACACTGGTGCTAACCGCAGGCTTTTCTTTGTGGAAGATAGTAGGCAACAAACCGATAATCAAGATCCATTGTCCCCCAGTAAGTACCATATCTTGCCATTGCATACTTTCAACAATAGCATAATTTACTGTTTCTCACAATAAAATCTTCTGAAGGAAAAGAAAAATAAGGAAAAATGCGCAAACTAATCTGAAAGAGTAAAAATATCCTCTACACCTTTGTCAAAAAAACGCGCAATCTTTAGAGCAACAACAACAGAAGGAGTATAGTTGCCTTTTTCGATTGCAATAACCGTTTGCCTTGTAACTCCTATTTTATTTGCTAATTCTTCTTGCGTTATTTGTGCTTCTTTTCTTAACTCCTGCACATTGTTTTGTACATGTTCTTTCATACATCAGTATAGTAACAAAAAGGACAATTAAATACTAATGGCTTCTATGGTATTCTTCTGCTTCATCAACGTCTGATGCAATATCAAGTGATTCGCGATGCTCTTCATCTTCATCTTGACGTAATCCTACCTTATGTTCATTCTCAAGGGTATCATCATCAGAGCCAGGATCAGGCGTATCTCCACTTACCGATTGCTCTCCTTTTATATCCGGAGGAGTAGATTCATTCACACGCTCTATTTCTTCTTCAGTATTTTTCTTTTTATTCTCTGTATCTTCATCTGTGTCTTTTCCCTCAGCTACCGCTATTGCTTTTTTATATGCTGCATCTGACATGCTTCGTGCTACATGTTCATTATCAGGAAACCCTTGTCCTTCTTGATCTTTTTCATTTCTATCAACTGTTATTCCAGTAAGACCAGTTGTATCGCCCATCATCTCTTCTGCATCATGTGTAGGATCTAAAGGCTTACCTATATCATTCCTATTTTTTATTTTTATATCAGGCTTTTTATTTACCATAAGGCCATATTAGCCAACTTGTGTAAGTATCGTATTTAATTCATGTATGTAGATAGTAAGGGGAATTACACACAACTATCGACAAAAACGGTATTATTATTTATTCTTTACCTAGAACCCTTCTGTCTATAAACGCATATGAAAGGGTAGGATCATCTATGTCTTCATTTTTTATGATAAATGCCAAATGTTCATTTTCAAATATTTGAAAAAACTCATCCCAGGTAATGTCTCGTGAACTTCTTTCTTCACTCAAAAGTGCTTCATCCTTTTCTGTAGGAAAATCTATTCTGATTCCTTTTTTATCACTTCCAGCCTCTGGATCATCAATAACTGCTGGTTTGCCTCCGTGTCTTTTTATCCATTGTTTTATTTGGTCATGATCTATTATGATTTTTTCCTCATTTTCCATATTCTTAATACTAGAATACCTCTATAAATAATAGAAAAAAGCAGAGTAAATAACAGGTAAGATTATGACTGTTATGTCTTCAAGTATGAGTATAATGCATGATTAAAACTACTTTACTTACACTGCATTTCTCATTTATTTCTTTTTAAATATAACTATTTTGGTACAATAGACATATGAAACTTATTAGCTGGAATATTTGGGGCGGAAGAAATTTCGCACAAGTCCTAGCCTTTTTATCACAACAAAATGCAGACATTATTGCCCTTCAAGAAGTGAGGGAACTAGAAGAAAACGGAAAAAGAATAAATATAGCCCAAGAAGTTGCTAATAGACTTGGATACGAATATATTTACTGTAAAGCTTTTACTACCGAAAGACATACACCCTCCTATGATCTTGGAAATGCGATACTTACTAAAAATAAAATAAAGAACGGAAGATGCCATTTCTTAAGTACTCCTGAAATGTATCAAGGATCATCTGTTACAGAACCTAGAACTGCTGTACAAGTAGAAATAGAATACAACCAAAAAATATACAATATTTTATGTACGCAACTAGGGTACTCAAAAAGATCAGTTGAATCAGATATGCGAAATTACCAGTTCCAACAATTAGAAAAAATCATACGGGAGAATGGTACTATTTTAATGGGAGATTTTAATGCTCTTCCTAACAGCGAAATCGTAAAAAAACTCAATCACACACTTAAAAATACCGATACAGATCTTCAACACCCAACCATTACAGAACTCAAAGAACCAGGTCAACCACAGTACAGAATAGATTACATCTTTACTTCATCTGACATAGTGGCAAAAAACTTTCAAATCTATTCTAACATTACTGCCTCAGATCATTTTCCTCTTTCAGTAGAGATAGAGATATAAGTTGTAACATTAAAATATATGAAAAAAGTCATTTTTTATTCAATTTTTACTTTTATTATTGCCTTATTTTCTTTATGTAATCCACCATTTACTTTTGCAGAGGAAAAACCACAACACGCCTTTTATAAAGCAAAAGTACTAAAAGTCGTTAAAGAAGGAAAAATAATTACCGGAAATATAGAAAATCGTTTTCAGGATATACAAATTCAACTTGAAGAGGGACCTGATAAAGGAAAAACATTCCAAATACAAATAGGAGGAAGTACCAATATTACCAAAGATCAGGAAGTCTCTGAAAATCAAACCATCATTGTCATGAAAAATGGATCTGAGTATTCTCTGTATGATAAATTTCGACTCACTCGGCTATTGCCTCTCTTTATTATTTTTTTGATCTTTATTTTTATCATGGCTGGTCTAAAAGGACTAGGATCTATCATGGGATTACTCATCAGCCTTACTGTCATTTTAACCTACATCGTTCCTCAAATTTTGCAAGGTCATGATCCTTTACTCATAAGTATCACGGGATCTCTGGTTATCTTAATTATTACTACCTACTTGGCACATGGTATTTCAAAACAAACAACGGTAGCCCTTATTTCTACGTTTATCTGCCTATTACTCACCGCAGGGCTTTCTTCTTTTTTGGTTGATATGACATTTCTTTCAGGACTGGGAGATGAGGAGTCAGCAAGCCTTTTATTCGGACAGACAAGCAACATTAACCTAAAAGGCTTAATGCTGGGAGGAGTAATTATCGGTACACTTGGTGCGCTCAATGATGTTACCACCTCGCAAGCATCTGCAGTTTTTGAATTTTTTCACCTGAATCCATCCCTCAGCATCAAAGAACTATTTCAAAAAGGATATAAAGTAGGTAAAGAGCACTTAGTATCTATGGTCAATACGATCGTTCTTGCATATGCCGGTTCTTCATTAACGATATTTATTTTTATTGTCCTTAATCCTTTAGACATTCCCTATTGGGTAATTCTAAATACAGAGCAAATAAGTGGTGAGATCGTCAGAACTCTGGCAGGCAGCGCTGGTATTTTACTCGTTATTCCGATTGTTACCTTACTTTCAGCACTGGCTGCAAAACATTGGCAAAAACAACCAACAGTAAAACCAGGACAACCTCTTAAAAAAGACTAGGAGGCATCATGTATAATAAGCGCATATGGATATTGGGAAAGTACTTATTATTATGGGAGCAATTGTCATGCTACTAGGAATAGGTTTTCTTCTCTTCCCGAAAATCCCATTTCTTGGTAAGTTACCCGGTGATATTGTGATTAAAAGAGATGGATTTACTTTTTATTTTCCTCTCGCAACATCAATACTGTTAAGCATTCTTCTTTCTATTATTTTAAGGCTACTAAATAAATAAGAGGATAAAAAGTAAACTCAATGTTAGAAAAGACCTGTTTGCTTTACTTGCACTTCAGCCACAGCAGGGTAGGAGAAATCAACTTCTACTGTTCTTACCGTATTCCATTTGTCTTTAAATTTTAAATGTTTGTGCTTCAGCCCAAAATCATACAATTCCTTTGTTATTAAGACATCTGCTTCACAGTATTTTTTAAGCTTTGCAAGACTCTCCTTGTCTCCTGATTTCCAGTATTTCACAGCATTAGTACCTACATCTATCTTTGTGTGACCTAACGTTTCAGCAGCAAGTGCTGCAAGCGGGATTCTTTTGCCAAAATTTTGCTTTACAGTGTCCAGCATATCAAGATGTGTGAGTTTATCAAGTTTTATATAAGCATGAGGTTGGAGTGCAGGAACATCAAATTTCAGTGAATTAAAACCAATAATTCTATCTGCGTCCTGAAAAATCTTCCATAACTTTTCAAAATCCTGTTCCCAAAAAGATAATAATTCGCCTTTTATTTCTTGAAAGTTGCTGTCTAGTTCCCGTCTATATAAAGATACCAGAGACACTCCCAAGT
The DNA here is from genome assembly GCA_964427615.1 of uncultured Gammaproteobacteria bacterium. Classification (GTDB taxonomy): domain Bacteria; phylum Patescibacteriota; class Microgenomatia; order Levybacterales; family GWA1-39-11; genus CAYRUR01. The sequence continues at coordinate 20,339 of CAYRUR010000011.1, forward strand.
CCGCAGGATCATTGGTTGTTATTTCCTCAAACAATTTCTTAGTTTCTACATCAAAAATGACCTCAATTTTCATAGGAGATTATTATCATATCATATTTTTTTAAAAGTAAATCGAAAAGGTAAAAAGAAAACATATTTCAAACCCTACCTAAAGTTTAGCAACGTATCTTCTCCCTTAAAAAGGGAGAAGGTCAGGATGAAGGTTTTAAAATCACTTCTGGATTACAAAAAAAGGAGAACAAAATTTCTTTTACGCTTTCAAGTACTCTTCTTTCACTTCTTTTTTATACTCTCGCAGTAATTTTTGAATTTTAGGATCAATAATAACGGTACAGTACGGTTTATCTCTATTTATATCGTAGTAATTCTTGTGGTAATCTTCCGCAGAATAAAATTGTTCAAAAGGGGCAACTTCAGTCACTATTCTTTTCTGATATGTACCTTCTTTCTCAAGTTTTTCAATAAAACGCTTAGCAATTTCTTTTTGACTGTCATTGTGGTAAAAGATTGCAGATCGATATTGTGTGCCAATATCATACCCTTGTCGATTGAGAGTAGTTGGGTCATGCGTAGCAAAGAAAATATCTAACAGTGTTTCGTATGAAATAACAGAAGGATTAAAAGTAACTTGGACAGCTTCCGCATATCCTGTCTGGCCTGAAGATACTTCCTCATAATTTGGTTTTTCTGTTTTACCTCCTGTATAACCTGAGTCAACACTTTCAACTCCTTTTAACCGCTTAAATATTGCCTCCGTACACCAAAAACATCCACCAGCAAATGTTGCTATTTCTTTTTCACTATTCATAATACACCTATATTGTATTACATCCCATCAAGTCTATTCAAAATCGAGGGAATAAAAATTAGTACAGGAAATCTAAATAGGGCAGCGTAAAGAGTAGTTATGCTTTTCGTTTTCGAGCCATTTGTATTCTTTTCATTCGTTCTTCTCTTTCCTGCTGTAATGCTTCTTTCTTCTTTTTTTGTATATCTATTTTTTCATCTACAACTTTTTGGCATTCTGGGTCTGGACAAACAGTCTCCATATGTTTTATGGTAGTTTTACCCATAAAATTCTCTATTTCTTCTGTCCAGGTCTTGGATACAATTCGTTCTTTTCCGCATCTTGTACAAGGATTTGAGGTAATGTTATTCATAATTTAATTTTAGACACTGCACACGCACCTTAATAACCATACTATCCGAGCCGTTTTCGTATTCTAGGAAAGTGTGTTAATAAGATGGAGTAGTTGTGAGTTCAAGGAGAGATGTATGAAGTATGAGTATCGCATATCTAACTATGTACATTATAGCACAAAAGGCTGGGATAAACAAATTAGCGATCAGCGTATAGCGTTTAGGAGTTAGTTTCAACGATAAAACAGATATCATTACGAGTGTACACGAAGCAATCTCTTCGAATTTCGAATTTAGTGCTTAGCATTTTAAGTGGAGATCTTTAAGAGATACTTTATGAATTTTATAAACTTTACCCCGATTTGATCGGGGTTTACAAACTTGTAACTTCCTTCCAAACCTTTATCCTACAAAAGTAAGGGCTACACCTTTTTGATTTGCTCTTCCTGTTCTACCAATTCTATGCACATAGTCATCATAAGTAGCAGGCATATCATAGTTGATAACATGCGTTATCCCTTGAATATCCAAACCTCGTGATGCCACATCTGTAGCAAGAAGAATATTAATATAATTCTTTTTAAATTGATCTAGGATTTTCTGTCTTTGATTTTGTCGTTTATTACCATGAATTGCTCCTACTTTAAATCCTCTATTAAGCAACTCATTTGCAAGCTTTTGTATTCCAAATTTGGTTCTGCCAAAGATAATCACTTTTTCAAATCCTTCTTGGATCAGTAAGTCATGCAGTTGCTCTATTTTCTTTTTGTTATCAATTACTTTTACAATATCTTGATACACATTGCTTGCAGTTTCACGCTGTTTTACTGAAATAGTAACTGGGTCATGTACAAATGCCTGAATAATTTCTTTTACCTTGCCTGACACAGTAGCTGAGAAGAAAAGTGATTGTCGTTTTTCTGGAAGAAGAGAGATAAAATACTTTATATCTTCTATAAAACCAATATCTACCATTCTATCTGCTTCATCTAAAACAACAACAGAAAATTGAGACATATCAAATTCTTTTCTTTGAATAAGGTCTTTAATTCTTCCTGGAGTACCAATAACAAAATGAGGATTTCTTCTTAAATCTCTTTTTTGCACAAACATACTGGTACCACCAATACAAAGCACTGACTTGATATGCATTCCTTTGGTAAAACTATATAGTTCTTCATTGATTTGCAGCGCTAACTCCCGAGTTGGAGCCAAAATAAATACTTTCTCATGTCTGTTTTTTAAAACCTTATCAATCAAAGGAATAAGAAATGAAGCAGTTTTACCTGTCCCCGTATTGGCAACACCAATAACGTCTTTTCCTGAAAGAATAGCCGGGATAGTCTGATCTTGAATAGGGGTAGGAGTAGTATACTTTTTATCTAAAATATTCTTCTTTAGCTCTTCTGCAATAGGAAAATCAACAAATGAATGTTGTGGAACATAAACTTCCTCTTTTTCAGTAGTTATTGTCTCTACTGCGGTTTGCGCCTCACGAATCATTTTCACTAACTCTGTATCCCACTTTTTAGGAGAGAATTTCTTTTTAAAATTATTTCTGTATGGTCTATATGTATTTCTCATATTATTTATTTTAATATATTCATTGAAAGAATAGAACTGCTTAAATAAGATGCGTGTCGTGAGTAGGGGAAAAGATACGAATTTAAAAAACGAACTAAGAAGTTATCTTTATCTTGCTTCTCTCAAAACTATTCAAAATTAAGCAGATGTATTACTTCAATCTGCAATTACTGTAAGAGTATATCAGTAAAAAAGATTAATGTCAATGATTACTATGGGGTATGATACTTTTCTTACAATTACTTTTATTAGCAAAATAATAGTTAAAGAAATAAATTCCTTACCACAACTGTAATGGGTTTTTCTCTTCATCTATAAAGTCATAAAATGTTTTTTCAGGATTTGTATTATTCTGAATCCAATTCTTCAAGACAGTATCTATAGGCTCATTATTCCAAACCGTAAGAGTATATCCACCATCTTCTATAAGACGAGATACTTGTTCCCAAGAGTTGGGCAGCAGGCATGCTCTCACAGGGAAGGTAACTTGTGGTATTCCTTCACAAAGACGAAGCATTTCGTCTACAATTTCTTTCGTATATGAAAGATTTGGATCAGCAGTAGTTGTCCAACCAAGAGATAAAATACCTTCTGGATAATATTTTTTACAAAGAGCTATAAAACTTACTGCACTAAATTTAGAAGGATTTGCACCATTTCCTTGTAAAATATCAGCATTCAGAAAAACAGGCTGAGAAAGATCTGACTTTTTAAGTCTTTCAAGACAAGGAATAAGCACTTCAGGATCTTTGAAGTCCAATTTGAGACCCTTTGTGGAAGTACTTATGCCAGAAATCAGCTCATCAAATGTAAGGTCACTTTCTGTCTCAGGAGGATGGGCAGTTACTATTGTTCCATTTCTTGACACCCGTATATCAGACTCAATAAATAAAACCTGCTTATCCTGCAAAAAACGCTCTAGTTTTTCTCTGCTATTTACAGCATGAGACCATCTAACATCTCCAGGTCTTTTAATACCATGTTGCAAAATAAAGCGAGAAAGTAAAGTATCCATATAGCAATTATAAGCCAAAAAGTATTACTAAACCATACCTTAAAAACAAGATCTTATAAAAAATTTTGTTTTATGCTATACATATATATATGCTCAAAGCGATTTTCTCAAATATCAACTTTCTCTCTCGAGTGAATCCATTAGTGCGTGTCTTTATTCTTTCTGAAGGTTTCTTCTGGTCAGCTTGGAATTTTATTATTCCCATTTTTGCTGTTTTTGTAGTAGAGAAAGTTCCGGACGGTAATATCAGGATTGCTGCTTTAGGACTTACAGTGTATTTATTTGTGAGAGTCATTACAGAATTATTTGTAAGCAATTTTATTTCCTTTTCATCTAATAGAATGCGAGTCTATACAGATATTATGGGAATGATTCTGCTTAGTGCTTGCTACATGCTGGTGGCTATCGTTCCTACCATCATTACCATTTACATTTTCTTTATTATGGCAGGAATCAGCTTTGGTATTTCTTCTCCGGCTAAATTTTCTCTTTTTTCTATCAACATAGATAAAAATAGAGAAGCAGCATCATGGGGAGCATATCATGCAGTGACACTGACTGGTATGGGAATTGCAGCTGCTATTGGTGGAACAATTGCGTATGAGTTCGGTTTTCGTATCCTTTTCTTCTTATCAGGTATCGTAAATCTCTTGGGTATTATTCCTTATATGATGTATGACAAAATACACAAAGAGCACAAACATTTCAACTCCATCCCCACAACTACTTTTGAACAAGTAAATAAATAAGGGCTTATTTACCTTCTACTAATTTAAGGTTTACGCACTCTTCAGCAATTGACTATAATAAAAACACCGTTATGATAAAAAATAAAGAGTATCTCAGAAGTATTATATTTGGCATTGAGGATAGCCTTGTATCCACTACCGGACTTGTTGCTGGAATTAGTATTGGTGCAGAAGATAAAGGAATTGTAATCTTAGCAGGCATCGTCGCAGTGTCTATTGAAGCAGTCTCCATGGGAGTAGGCGAGTACCTGAGTGACGATGCCATGAAAGATTTTGATAAATTAAAAAGAAAAAGCAGTAATCCGCTTCTTAATGGTTTGTTCATGTTTTCCTCATACTTACTTGCAGGTAGCATCCCTCTTGCCCCTGTTATATTTACTGCTTTTCCTACTTCACTGCTACTTGCTATCACATTTTCACTTTTCAGTCTTTTTATGCTCGGTTATATAAAAGGCAGAATTGTCCGTACTTCTCCATTCAGAGGAGGTATGAAAATACTGATTGTTGGAGGTATTGCGACTATCCTGGGTATAGTGATAGGACTAGCTTTTAAGATGTAATAGCGTTGAGATAGCTTTAACCTATCTACTTATCTTGAAAAAACGGCAAATCTCTATATCGTGGATCCCTCTGGCAAATTTGAGAGAGTTCTCTTTCTGCATAACGTATGATAGAACGAATCCTTTCCTTGGTAAGATGAGTATAGATTTTTGCAATTTCTTCAATTGTTTTTTCTTGAATATAACATAACTCTAGGAATTCCACGTAATGCTTAGGTAGCTCTTCAAAAGCCTGATGAACCAAATATGCTGTTCCCTCCTGCATAACTATTTCCTCAGGATTTTTACTACCTTCTACTTCGTATGCTTCGGAAGGTAAAAAAGAATCTTGCTCATTCTCAGATCTGACAACATATTCATTTTCTCTCCTTTGCCGGATACCACTATACTGTATATCCCTATCTATTGTTTCACTGATACGAAAGTAAAAATTAGGATCTTCTATACTACCACCAATTGCCATTCTTCTAGTCAACGCTGTATGAAAGACATCTTCTGGTGTTGTAATGTCTTCATCTCCATATCCTTTTTGGCGTATTTTCTCCTCTAAAACCTTTTTCATCTGAAGATAAGTAGCTTCCTCTGGAGGAGTTTGAGAAGAGTTAGTTTCTTCTTCTAAAGGTATACGACGCATTCTTTCTACCATAATAAGAAGGAATTATAGGATTAGATAATAAGAAGAGTGTTAGGATTTTATATGAAGAGGTTGTTATATTTTTGAAAAAAACTATTCTATGAATGTGATACTTTCCGCAAACTTATCAAATTCATCTACACGAGCAAGTATTGAAGCCGGAGCAGTGCGGTTATATATTTTTTCTGAAAGAGACCAAAACTCTCCATTGTATTCATCAGGGCTCTCTTCAATTTTCATTGAAATATCATACCTCTTACCATAATGAAAAAAGGTATAAGTTTTCACTAAAGATGTATTTGTTTGTGCAATAGAATTTGCATACAGGTACCTTTCAATCACTTTTTTACCACCCAAACTAGTTATTACACAAAGTTCTTTTGCCCCTTCCATTGCATATCTATTCTTTAAAAGGTTTTTACACGTCTCCCCAATCTTGTTATTTTGTAAAAACTCGGGCTCTTGTATCTTAATAGCCATATCAATTTTATTAACATCATCTTCTATTGCGTCATTAGAAAATGAAATATTCGAGATCCACCAAGGAGGATCATTAATATCAATTCCAGTTGACTGATTCCCTGTAAAGCTAATTTCAGGTAAAATTATATTTGTTGGGTCAATTTTTATACCTTTCCCATCAAAAGCTACATCCCCCCATTTAAGTGGATACAAAAATACGATGTTACGTTTATTATCAGTATAAGAACCCCATCTATCTCGCTTATTTTCATTACTGACTACTTGTCCGTTTTTTTCTACGTTATGCTCTTCTACAACTAGCTCTTCCTGTTTATTCTGACTATTTATTACTAGAGGAAATGACAAGGCAAGAGAAGAAAAAAAGTAAAGTAACAAGGCAATAGATGCAACAGCAAGTAATATTAAAATATCTATCACTTTTCTATCACGAAAAATTTTCATACTTATCTATTGTAGCGAAACTCACTTCCACAAGATACCACTTCTTACATATTGTCCACTAACATCGCCATTCCACCCGTAAGGGTCCACCATCTTGCTTTTGTATAAAACTTCAAAATGTAAGTGATTTCCTACAGCACCTCTTGATCCTACCGTGCCTATGATGTCATTCTCTGTTACATTATCTCCTACATTTACAGTATAAGTATCAAGGTGCAAATAACGAGTTCTATATCCATTGAAGTGAAGTATATCCACTTGTCCAATCTCTGGCTTTTTGGATTCAACTACTCCAGGGGCTGCAGCATAGACAGCAGTGCCTTTGGCAAAAGAGTAATCATAACCTGGATGCCCATCATAGAAAAAATATCCTTTTCCTCCTGGAGGAGCATAATTAATACCACCCATATTACTTATGATAGTTCTCTTATAACCAAATAAGGGGATTCTCCCCCTAGAACAGAATAAATTATCGTCTCCCTCCTGTGTTTGTATCTCAGCTTTAAAACAAAGGTCTGGACTTCCATACCGTTCTCCCTCTGCCACCTCACCTGTAAACGCCATTACTCTCTTATCTCGGAAGTAGGGAGATCCACCACTATGATCTAAAATAGAAGTTACAGGGGCAGTGTAGGCAGAGTAACCCTTTATAGGAAATTGCAAAAATGCTTCATCGTCTTCATCTGTCAAGATTCGAAAATTATCCAGCAACACTACCGAGTCATATGCAGCATCGCCTGCATCACTAATAGTAATAGTTACCATACCTGGATTTCCAAATCCTGATAGATCTATTACTTTTTTCTTCCATCCAGTCGCTTCGACAGTATTATCCGCTCCTGGAAAATCAATTCCGGAAATGGGGGTAGTCTCAGAATTATTTACATCCTCAAAAGCAATTTCTTGTGTTGTTGCCGAAGTCGTAAGAGTAGCATGAAACGCATCATTATAAATTGATTTTTTAAACTCTGGAAACTCTTCTGAAACAAAATTATATTCAAAGACAAGTTTTTTCGCATTCTCGGGAACTATAAATGATTGTACAAGAGAACTCCTTACCTCATCTACTGCACCATTTCCTGTCCCAACGTATGCCATATATTTCCCCTCACGAGGTCTAATAACATCATCTTCAGTTCCAACAACTCCATCATTACCTTTACCCAGTCCTGGAATGATTTCCGTGTCTCCACTCGTAACCCATCCTTCAAATCCTCTTTCAAAACCTGGATTCATAAATTCACTGTTAGGAGTAATATCAGATGGCTTTAACATAAAATCTAGCGTAACACCACCACCTTTAGCAGGGATAGTACCCATTTTTGTTTGAAAACTCTTAGTTTTAGGATCAGAAACCGTAACTGCAAAAGACCCAACAACACTTGGGATCAAATACTGTCCATTAGCATCTGTTAAATCAGCAAAATCATACAGTTTACTCACATACACAATTGCTCCCTGAATAGGATCCCCATTCATATCTCTTACTGTTCCTTTTATATATCCCACTGCATTTTGAGGTTTTTTAGTTGCAAGGGGAGAAAAGATAGAAAATAATCCGCCTGTTCTAATGCCAGGAAAAGGAAATGGAAATGAAATAATCTTGCTCGTAAGCATACCATTTTCCAATTCTGCAAGGTCAATAAGCCGCATTTTTCTTTCTCCTTGAATAAATATCTCCTCTGTTACTAAAAATTGGTCATCAGATTGTAATGGCCCTTGATCCATATCAGTAGGAGCAGGTATAGAAATATCAATAATAGAGTTAGTAGTTTTATTATCAAGATCTAGAATAACAGAACCAAGATGTGAGACATACTCTTGAGGAGGTATCACGGCTGAGTAGAAAGAATTCGATGAAATGCTAACTGGTGTTTTCTCACTTAAAGCTCCAGAAGGAATAATCACACTTACTCCTTCGTCTCCCTTCACAACCCCTCCTTCTGGTCCTACGAATGATTGCAAAGCAACCGTAACTGTTTCCGATTTTGCTGCAAGAGTGCCCTTTCCTGAATAGGTGAAAGAGTAGGGTTTTGTATATGCCTGCGCTTGTAAAGTCACCTCATCTGAAATCTTGCCTATCTCCTGAAGAGAAATCTCAAATGTTACTGTGTCTTTTTTTTCCAAAAAGTCTATATTCTTCACTGCAACAGACTTTCCATCTACCAACAACTCAACAGTACCAATATATCCAAGAGAAATCGATCTTTGAGAACTATCAGTTGTAAAGGAAATACGATTAGAATCAAATGTAGTGACTACTTGTAAAGACTCCGTCGGATTAACAGTATCATTTTGGTGTGGGCTTATGATAGCAACTGAAGCAGATGAATAAGTAACTGCATCCTTAGTTACCTTTCCGATATTGTCAAAAAGAGAAAAAGCATTAGTAACAAAAATTTGCGGAGCAACTAGGAAGAACAAAATAGCCAACAAAAACCCTTTTACTACAACATAAAATCTCTTTGAATTTTTAGTTGACATGTTTACCATGTTAATATAACTTAACATCTTTTAGCAAAATCTGTCAACTTTTTAATTTTAAAAAACAACCCACGACCTTACGGTCGGGGATTTAAGTTAATTCAAACAAAG
>CAYRUR010000012.1:0-28748 GCA_964427615.1 uncultured Gammaproteobacteria bacterium
CTTCCTCGAAGACCAACCCTGATACCTCGCAGCTCTGCTGCGGGGTCTTTCATTTAACTCTTCACCCATCCTTATCTTGTCATTCCAAATTTAATTTGGAATCCATATCTTTTTACGTTAAACGTAACCCTTAAACGATACTAGTCCTGTACCAGACGGTACGGGACGGGCTTCGTAACCACTTACCGAAAATCAATCCTCTTTATGGATCCTGAATCAAGTTCCTCCGATTTGATCGGAGTTCAGGATGACACAACAAAAAATAAATCCGAAGCACGAAATCCCAAATGCTAAATTTCTTCCTGTCTTCTCTCTTAATTCATAATTCGTAATTCTTGCTCTCTGTTCTCTGATCACTGATTTCTGCTCTCTGCTCACTGTTTTCTATTCTTAATTCCTAATTCATAATTCCTAATTCGTTTCTCTAACCCCTAAACCCTCTGCGCTAACCGCTAATTTCTTTTGTAATACCAACCAGAGTAGTATATAATAAAGCGGACATGTTATTTACACTTGTTATCTTTCTCCTTGTTTTATCCGTTCTTGTACTGATTCATGAACTTGGTCATTTCTTAGTGGCTAAAAAATTAGGGATAAAAGTAGAGGAGTTTGGTTATGGATTTCCCCCTCGAATGTGGAGTATTAAAAAAGGAGAGACAACGTATTCTATCAACTGGCTTCCGATTGGAGGGTTTGTAAAATTATATGGAGAAGATGAAGCTGGAGCAGGAAGGATTGGTAAGACGGAAGAGGTCAAACCTAGCAAAGGGCTCCTAAAACGTGCATTTTTTGCTCGTCCTGCTTGGCAGCGTGCATCAGTAGTCATTGCTGGTGTGGTCATGAATATTGCTCTTGCTGCAGTTATTTTTTATGGATTTTTTGCGCTTACCGGTTTTCGGGTTACTGTACCGCTTTTAAAAGATTTTAATTTTTCTTCAGTAAATCAAACAGTTGTACCCCAAGGTGTTTTTATAAGTGCAATAGAAAAAGGGTCTCCTGCTGATACATCAGGAATGAAAGCATTTTCTCAAGTTGTTTCAATCAACAACAACAAAATTGAGAACACAGAAGAGTTTTTACGGGTTATCAAACAGAATGAAGGAAAAGAAATATCTATGACTCTTTACAATACGCGCGAGGCCAAAGAGTATCAAGTTGCAGTCACTCCACGAGTTCCACAAAATGAAAACCAAGGAGCTTTGGGAGTGGGTATTAGTTATATTCCTATAAAAACAGCAGTCTTGGAATATCAAAACCTAGGGCAAAAACTATTTTCAGGTGTAGCATTTACCTATGATATGACGGTTTATACGCTTGATATGTTTGGGAAACTTATTAATGATGCTATTAGCAGACAAAATATTGCTCCAGTTGCGAATAATGTTTCAGGTCCTATTGGCATTTTTGCAGTAGTGGGTGAGGCTACATCTGCGCCAGGAATTCTTGAGAAAACCATGGGGATTTTATTCATTGCAGGGCTTTTGTCAGTGTCCTTGGCAATCATGAATGTTTTGCCTATTCCTGCACTTGATGGAGGAAGACTGTTCTTTATTGTGGTAGAGATGCTTACTGGCAAAAAATTAGCGCAAAAACACGAAGCACTTATTCATACAATTGGATTTATTCTTTTAGTTGGGTTGATTATCTTGATAACAGTACATGATATTGATCGGTTTATTTTAAAGTAAAAGGTCTTGAGTATCTTTCCTCTTTTTGATATTGTATAAGCAATTATGGATCAGATTATCACACAAACACAAAAAAACATGGAGCAGGCATTTGAGGTCTTGCGTAGAGATTTTGCAACCATCAAGACAGGAAAAGCATCTCCAGGAATTGTTGAAAATATCATAATAAGTGCGTATGGAGGACAGGCACGGATGCGTCTAAATGAGTTGGCTACTATTCACGCAGTAGATGCCCAAACGCTTGCTATTACTCCTTTTGATCAAAGTGTTGCAGGAGAGATTCGCAGAGGTATAGAAGATGCAAATTTGGGATTAAATCCTATTTTGGATGCGGGAGTTTTACGCATTAATCTTCCTCCTCTAACAGAGGAAAGAAGAAAAGAATATGTAAAGTTAGCAAGTCAAAAAGCAGAAAGTGGAAAAGTAATGATTCGTCAAGTAAGGCATGAGGCAATGGAAGGTATCAAAAAAATGAAAAATGAAGACTCAGTATCAGAGGATGATATTACCAGACTTGAAAAAGAAGTCCAAAAAGTAACTGATGAATATATGGGCAAAATTGACCAATTAAAAGCAGAAAAAGAGAAAGAACTCATGTCTTTGTAAACTCCTTTTTTTGTCTCTTCCTACTTTGAGCTTGTTTTATTTTGAACTTAATTTCAGTATAATAACTAGGTTATGAAGATTCCCAAGACTATTGAAAAGTTGACAGAAAACTTTCAGCGCCTGCCTGGTATTGGGCCTAAGACGGCACAGCGTCTAGCTTTTTACTTGCTGCATGTGCCTCAGGAGTATTTGGATGAATTTGCACAAGTTCTGACAGATGTAAAAAGGAACACGAAGATTTGTGGCCAATGCTTGAATATAGGAGACAGTGCTCTGTGCGCTGTGTGTTCTGATGGAAGAAGAAACCCAGGTATGGTATGTGTAGTAGAAGATGCTTTAGACGTGATTGCCTTTGAGAAAAGTGGGAAATATAAAGGGTTATATCATGTGTTACATGGAGTTATTGATCCTTTAAATAGTATTGGACCGGATGATATTTATATTCCTCAATTATTAAAGCGGGTAGAGGATGGAAGTATTGAAGAATTGATTTTAGCTACAAATCCAACGATGGAAGGAGAAGCAACGGCCATGTATATTGCCCGTGAAGTTGGTAAAAAGAATCCTACTGTTAAAATCACTAGAATTGGCAGAGGTCTTCCAATTGGAGCAGATATCGAGTACGCAGATGAGACAACACTTGAGAGAGCGCTGGAAGGTAGAAGGGAGTATTAGAAATTAGCGGTTAGTTAACAGGTTGCGAGTTAAAGAGTTAACGAGTTTGTAAAGTTTATAAAGCAAAGAGATTCATGATTTACGATTTAAGATTCAAGAATAAGCAAACGGTGAGAAGAAAACAGTAAACAAAAATTTAGAATTTCGAATTTAGTGCTTAGAATTTAGAGCACTTATTCCTTATTTTTGTTATTAATTTCATCTTCTTCGTTCTGTGTTTGAGGATTCTCTGGAAAGGATATGCCAAGATACTCATAGGGGTCTTTTATAATCTCGTCAGGAGATTTTCCTGTATCTATCTGTGGTTTTAAGACTTCTTCCCAGTATTTCTTCCATACAGCTTTGTATTGATGAGGCAAACTCTCTTCTGTAAGTTTAAATCGGGCAAGTAGATTGAGACCTCCTCTTTGTAAAATTGCTGCTTCGTTGTAATATCCTAGTCCCATTGCTTGTAGTTCTTCATCTTGGTATCTGCCTACAAGATAGGCCATATCTTTAGGCATGGCAAAGCTTTCAGGATTTGAGGTATCTGTATGTCCACGCATTACCCGATAGGTAGTCTTGAAAGCGAGCTCTTCTGCTTTTCCTATCTTATTTTGCATCTCTTTTCTTTCTTCCTCTGTCAGGGAGGAAATGTCTGTATCTGGGAGTTTTTCATCCAGAGGTATGCTCAATTCTTCGTGTAGACGGTATTTTCTTTGTTCAGAAAATATTTCATAAAAACTCTTACCATTTTCAGCACTTTCTATTGCTAATGCATAGAAAAAACTAGCGGTTGAGACAGATGTGTCGCCAAAAGCGTCACTTACTCTTTTATCTTCTCTTTTTGCAAGGCCTTCATATAGTTTTTCATCATCCATTTTGAGTTCTCCTACAGAAAATAGTTCTCTTCCATTCATGGATTGTCGACAATGTCCATCTATTTCATGCCCGAGCAGTTGAGTCATATAGTACCCATCTATCTTTTTTCCTAGTCTTTTTTCTGGTATCACTATAACAGGCCTTCCATTTTTTGATTTATCACGTACGTCAATTGATTGTGCTTCTTCGTCAATTTTGACCTCATACCCTTGAGGATTGGCAGGGTAGAGCATATCGTATTCTTGGAGTGCCCAAGTAAAAACACTTGCAGTCTCTTGAGGGGTATACGGGGATATTTTCTTTAGAAAGGCGAGATCTGGAGTATCTGAAGATTCTTGGTTTGCTCCTCTTTTTTTGATTTCTTCGTCTAGTCCTTTTCGTGCCAAAGAAAAGAAGAAAGGATCGGGTTTTCCATATTTTCTTCTCATGCCTCTTTTTATTTGCTTCTCATCTTTGTTTGCAATTCCTTCTGCTATATCACAGGTGGCTAAATCATCTTTTACTTTAGAGTAGAGAGAAACGCGTGCTAGTCTTTCAACTTCAGACGAAGGATCGAATTGTCTTATTTGTGATAGTAATGATTGGAGTTCTTCTCTGTGCGGAGTCACGTATCGTGTGGTGACATTTCCATTGTCATCTATAACCTCTTTTGCTTCTACAAAATCAAGTGCATTTTGATAGGTAAAGGTAGGGTTGTATACTTCTCCTTGTTTAAAAGCTTGGGAAAATTTTTCATTTTGTTCTTTCATATTTATAGGAGTGCAAAGTTCTATCGGGTTCCAGTCGCCTGTAAGTTTAGCAATCCTATCAGTAATTTCTCGCAAGTTAGGAGAGAGTGATTCGATGTTTGGGAGGGGAAGTCTATCTTTTTCTTCTACTTCATCTCTTTTTTGAATAAATTCTGCAATTTCAGGAGACAGTGTTTCTGCCATGTTCTTAGTATATCTTCTTTTTCTTTAGATGCAAATTTTGAGTGAAAAACAATTTCTTTTTATTATTATGATACTTTGGGGATTTCTTTTGGGAGAGGGTCGGCAAAGAAAGGGTCTTTTTTTGTATTTTGCAGGAATTGTGGGAGGACGACAGGTGCTTTGGATAACAAATTGTGTCTTAAGAGTAAGGTGAGTAGTGTTGGGACTTTTGCAAGGTATAAAAATTCGAGCTTGGAACCACTGGCAATGTAGTTTTTAACAGCTTGATATCCTAGCAAATAAGAAGCATCTTTTGGAAATCCGCCTGCAGCTTCTGTGTGTTGCATACCTCTTTTGACTCTGTAAGTTATAATGTATGCTTTGTCTTCTGACATAAATTGGACCAGATAGTCGTATATTTCCCGAAAACTTTTATCCAGCATGCTGACTGCTTTCAGTCTGTAGTAGTATGTCTCAAATGCTTCTTTGGTAATAGTGTCTGAATGGATTTCGTTGTACACTGCAATGCCTTCTCCAAAAAGGAGCGCTTCATGATAATGGGATAGAAAAAGGAGAGGGTTATCAAGCAGTGTCATGTTGTAGTTTTGTAAAACATGGCTTTCTATCTCATGCACGATTAGTCTGTCCACATTTTGAGGATACCGTTTTACTTTACTGCCAATAACAATTGATTTGGTACCAGCTCTGATAATGTTATCGGAGAAGTGGTCTATTTTTATTTTGATGGTGTTTATGTCATATCTACTTTCCAGTATGTCTTCAAATTTCTCGGCAATAGCATGCGCATCATAGAGCGTAGATTCTTTTGTTTCTTGAAAAGATATTTTGGGGAGTGTATGCAGAGTTTTTTCAATTTCAAAATCTTTAACTTGCAATAATTGCTTGGCATAATAGGCGAATTCGTCTGTGCCTACAGCTTGGATTGTTTTTTCAAGGAGAGCTAGATTTTCAAGGTATTCTTTAAGATATTTTTTTAATTCTTTTGGAATGGTAAGTTTTTTAAGTCTTTGATGGAGGGCGAGGAGTGTTTTGGTGGAAGGGGAAAGGTTAAAAGTGCGGTAGGTGAAAATGGGGTTGTACGTTTTGGACAGGAAAAATTTCTCTCTTTCTTCCTCATAGTTGAGGGGAGTAAGTGTCGTAGTCCCCAAAACTAAACTTTTCCGAAGTGTGAGACAGTCTTGAGCAAAGTCAAAAAGTTGTTGATGTTCCTCCTCTATATCTTCTTCAAACATGGAATTACTCAAAGGATAACTTCTCTATCCAGTATAACATAAATAATAGTAATAGGAAGCAAATGGAATAGAATTCAGTTAAAGGGTTACGGGTTAAAGAGTTAACGAGTTTATAAAGTTTGTAAAGTTTATAAAGCGAAGAGAGATTCAGGATTTACGATTTAAGATTCAAGAATAAAGAGAAGACAGAAAATAGAGAAGTCATTGCGAGTGTAAACGAAGCAATCTTTAGAATTTAGGATTTAGTGCTTAGAATTTAAATTCTAAGGTTTATAAATGAGGAAATAAAAATGTTTTTAACTGTACGCTAAACGCTAGACGCTATTGTCTAGATATATCACAGGATAAAGCAGAAAACGTGTAGTACAGAAAAGTAACGAGAAGAAGCTTATATCTTCATTTACTTGTCTGATAAGTGTGGTTTTGCTCAGTCCAGCCAAAAGGCGGGACAAGAAAATACAGGGGGCCCGAAGGCACCTATTGTGTCCCTCCGTAGTACGGAAGGTAAGTGCCTTCGGGGTAGGGGGAGAAGCGTTATCTCGTAGGGGTAATATCTAGTTGTAACCATCGAGAGGATCCCTGGCATGTTGCACCCAGGGCACGCCGCAGCGCCAGCAGATGTCTGTTTTTGGAGGGGGAAGATTAACGTTGAGTGGTTTACCTCCTGGTTGTTCCCTGGTTTGTTTCTCTCCGATTTTCCGGATAGGCTGAGGCCAGCCTTTTCTCCTCTGATGGGTCTTGGTCGGTGACATGCCGATCTTTCCCTTCCCTTCTAGGACGAGAATCAAAAGTATCCACCCATGTGGGTACTATACAGACAGTACTTGAGGACTCACCAAGAGTCCTGGAAGTTATTCCTTCTCCTTTCCTAAAACCGAACGTAAGAGAAGCAAAGATACATTTACATAGAGCTTAGTATGTTTCAACATCTGTCATTCTGGGGAGCAGAGCGACTCCAGAATCTGTAGTTGAATTTAGCTAAAATGTCTTTCAAAAAGATAGTATTTGCTCATCTAACATTCGGTTCTAGGTATTCTCCCATTTTCCGATTTCCGAATATTTTCCTTATCCTGTGATTTGTAAAAGTGCAGAAAAAAAACTCATAAAGAAAGCGTAAAAAAATACTTTATGAGATTATAGCGGAATGATATTAGCACATGTAAAGTGCGGAATTCAAGAAAGAGGGACTTGAAATTAGTAGAAAGTTTGTAAAGTTATAAAGTAAGAGAAAAGATTCAGGAATAAAAAGAAAACACTAAACAGAGAGCAGAAAAAAAGAGGTCATTGCGAGTGTTAACGAAGCAATCTCTTTAATATTTTAGAATTTAGTGTTGGGGATTTGAATAAAGTGTGTTTTTCAGCGGAAGAAACTACAGGTACAGTACAAAAGGAAGTGCTTTCTCAAAAGAATCAAGACGCGATTTGTCTTGAAAGTATCAAAATACACTTTTCTGAGCTGCGTCCCGCTTAGCGGGACAAAACCATTTGCTGTAAAGGCCCCGAAGGGCAAGGCAGCGACATGCTGTCTTTTGCCCTTCGGGAAAGCGCGACGGAATGCCGGTCGCCGGTCCGGTCGACGTCTATGCACAAATAAGACAATGTTTATGTCTCATTGTGCACCTCCTTTCTTTGTAAGAGCTATCTCCAAAAGTCGGCTTAAAGCCACTTCATGTGGCCTTAGCCGACCGGCTGGATCTAGGTGGTGTCGCCGATCAGAGGGGGGAAAGGGGTAAAGTCAGACGAGACATGAAAGTCCTTGCTGTTGCCAGCATACGCTTCTTTCATGTCAATCTAAGGTTCCTTTCCCACTGTGTCTTTATGAGACACTTAGCCCTCCAACCGGCTAAATACGAAGTTTAGTCAGACGGATCACGATACCTCCCTTCTTTTGAGACGGATGGTACAAAAAATAAAGTCGACTATCTTCGGTTAGCGTCACGTCCAGGTCATAAGAAGACCTCCCTTCCGGTAAGTCCGTTATCCACTAAAAATTGGTTGGCCAACCCGTATGGATAAGCAACAAAAAAACTGCTGACTGTTTTTTTCAGCAGGAGTTGTGTACCCATAGCGGTTGACCAACCGTATGCAAATAGTTTTTTCCTGTAGTTTCTTTTTAAAGTGCTGTTATTCACTAAAAAAGACTACTTGCGTAAATTTAAGTAGTCCTTTAGCAGAATGAAAAGGATTTTAGCATATCAAATGCCCATTGTCAACTACTATAAGACAGTAGTTGGTATTGCCTAATTCGAGGTATTTTCTCCACGCGCTGCGCTTGGTCGAAAAATATTACCTCTTTATATTTCAAACTCTTCGACTAACGCTCAGGATAAATCCCGATCAAATCGGGATAAACTTGTCGAAAAACGGGAACTTATTTCAAGGTCTTCTTTAATTTAGTCATTCTGGCAAACGAAGTACGTCCAGAATCTGATTCTGGAGTGGAGAAGCTCTCCAGAATGACGAATTTTAAAATGACTTATATAGCTTGTAGTTGGATTCTTTTACATTTCGAGCTTATCGAGAAATAGTTGGTTATCTCCTGCACTTCGTTTCTTCGAAAATATTACTTTTATTATTCGAGCGAGTGAAACGAGTCGAGAATTAATATCCCTTTAAGATTACTTCTCAATTCCACTCACGCTCCACTCGAAGAGTAATGAATCCTATTTGCTTGATATAATAATAGTGTATGTGGTTAAAGTTGTTGGTGTTTTGTATAGGTTTTGTACTTGGTGTTGTAACAGTATTTGCTGGAGTTAAGTTGGCAAAAAATGGTATTCTCAGTCCTTTGAGTGATAAAACGGATACTTTGTTGCCAAAACCGCTTGAAAAATATACATTTTCTTCACTCCAAAAAACACAATTTACTCCCAGTACTATAACTCTAGGCAAAAAAGTGAAGGAAGATGAGGAAATTGCCTCTTATCTCTTTTATTTTAATGTAAAAGACGACAAAACAGGTGTTTCGCGCAAAGTAAGCGGACTTATGAATCTACCTAAAAAGCCAGGAAATTATCCTTTGATTGTGATGCTACGTGGATTTGTAGATAAAGCTATCTATCAGCCAGGAGTAGGCACGAGTAGAGCTGGAGAAGTATTTGCTCGAAACGGATATATTACACTTGCTCCTGACTTTTTAGGGTATGGAGAGTCAGATAATCCTTCAGTAAATTCTATAGAAGAGCGATTTCAAACATACACGACAGCACTTACGCTATTTGTATCTCTTTCAAATCTTCCCGTAGCTTTGCAAAATGCAGGTTTAACAGATATATCTGCAGATTCGCAAAGAGTAGGTATCTGGGGACATAGCAATGGAGGACATATTGCTTTGTCTATCCTTGCTGTTACCGGAAAAGCATACCCAACTGTTCTGTGGGCTCCTGTATCAAAACCATTTCCTTATTCTATCCTCTATTTTACGGATGAATTTGAAGATCATGGTAAAGCACTGCGAAAGGTAGTGGCAGATTTTGAAACAGATTATGATATCGAAAAATATTCTCCTACCAACTACTATCAATGGATAAAAGCGCCAATTCAGATTCATCAAGGAATGCAAGATGATGCAGTCCCTCTCGTCTGGTCTGACCAACTTTCTACAACACTTGAGGACCTAGGAGTGGATATTGAATACTTTACATACTCAAATGCAGATCATAATCTTATGCCTGGCGGTTGGGCAACAGCAGTTGATAGGAGTTTGGGATTTTATGGAGAGCATTTACGGTAATGCTTTATTTTTTACTTGTGATTTGCATACTTTTTCTTCGCATATATTGACCTCTTAGCTAACTTTTCAAAATAAAGGGAATATTCTACAATAGAGGGTATGGATGAAGTTGGAGAGCGTGATGCTATGCAAGCGCATGAAAGTATAGATGGCTTTGGAGGTGCAAAGCCTTCAGAAGTGGAACTGCGAGCAAAATCTCAGGAACAATTTTCTCCAGATGAAGATAGATACAAAATTGGTGAACTACGAGAATTAATGGGCTCTTCTACTACAGAGCCTCAAGAGATTACTCAAAGACGTGTATCGCAAACAGTGGATTATATATATCAAAATAAAGACCAATTTCATTATCTGCTGTCAGCAAAAGCTGAGGATTATTTGTTATATCGTAAATCTTACTTCAATGAGCAGGATTCGGAGGTAGATTGGCTTGTTAGTTTTTTAGCACAAAAAAGGCCCAAAGAGACATTTGAATATTTATCCAAAGTTGAGGATATAGAAGAGCTAAAAACAGTTCTTGGGATGTTTGTCGATAGGTATTCCCTTCCTGAAGTAACAGAATTTGTACGAAAATCTATAGAGTACACTCCTGAGGAGGTTTTAAAAAAGCAATACGATAGAATGGGGAAAGTACTGCTGGGGTTAGACACGGAAGACCCCCGTACATTTTTCACTGCACTGGAAGACTTGTATGGACAATTGAATTTTGAAGAATATGAAACAAATATTGAAGCAACAGAAAGGGAAGTAGATATGCTTAACTCTATTATTCAAAGAGCAGGGCATGATAATGCAACAGTGGTAGATGTTGGTTGTGGAACAGGAAGGATATCAAATGAATTAGCTAAGAAAAAAAATATTGAGAAAGTAGTTGGACTTGATCCGGCAGAAGAAAACTTAGTTACTGCTCGACAAGGGGATGTAACTGGAAAAGTTGAGTATGAATTGGGACAGTGGGACCAACTCAATCTTCCAGATAGTTCTGTGGATGTTCTTATTTGTATTGGAAGGACACTTACCCATGCTCGTGATATGCAAGATCTTGAACGAGCATTTGCTGAATTTCATAGGGTATTGAAAGCAGGAGGAATGGTTATATTCGATTTACCGGATAACGCAAAAGGAGTTTATCTTGAGAACAGAAGAAAGTACATTCGTATTCTTCAAAACCTTCATGTTCCTGTTTCTGGTACAGAGGGACTTAAATATTACGAGCGAGTTATTGATTCTCCAGATGGAGGAAAATCTTTATTTGATCGGTATGTTCCTGATCTTGAGAGAAAGTTTATTAATAACCCTTCCCAAGACGTAAAAGGACAGTTGGGTGAAACAACTGGATTCAAGATAGATGAGTTTTCTCGTGCGCCTATCACCGGTTGGGAAGGAGCAGAAAATATTTACTATATTGCTCAAAAGGAAGAAGGATCTTCAGAAGAGGAAAGTATGGAAGATGTAGAACAATATCAGAACGTTGACTTGCTCTCATTAGCTCCTGAACAAGTTAATAATTTGCCAGTAGAAGTATATGAAGATTTTTTACTGCGCATAATGAGAAGTGAAGATGAAAGTAAAATAACCAGTGTATTGCCCGTAATTATAGATAGGTTTGAAAGAGACTTAAACATTAGCACTAGATCTGACGGGAAGAAGATTGTGGGTGCTCAGGCTGTAGGGGAGTATACGAGATTTTCCTTTAATCATTTGGCACACATGAGAATAGCTGTTGATGCCTTATTACTTGAGAAGGTATATAAGTTATATGATCATGACAATCCTGCTGTTTTTCGACACGCAATTGAAAACTTGGAAAATGTGATTTTTCTGGACTCTCTGAATAGAAGAGAGGAACGCCCCTACTTAGACTTACAAAATAGAGTGAAAAATGATCTCGTTGATAAATTAATTAACATTAAGCAAGGTTTTAATTATCAAAAAGCAAGAGGATTAATAAGTGTATTGAACGCATCCTATGGTTCTGCTTTTCTAAGGGGAGTAAAGGAGGAAGTCCTAGAAAAAACAGATGACGAAGCAGTAAAAAGTATTGTTAATTATTGGCTAGGAAATAGTTCACAAGTTTCTGGAAAGATACTCGATGATTTCCTTGATGATATCACCTAACGTTGGTTCCTTCCCATGCTAAATCAAAAATAGCTTTCATAGTGGTAGCAATATGAGGGTGGTGAATAACGACTCCAAGAGGAATATCTCCTTTTTTATAGTTCACAAAAGCTACTTTATTAGCATATATCATGGCTTCATGTTGAATAGGATAGATAGCACTATCTACTACCCGTGTTATTCTCAGTTCTTGAATGTCTTTAGCAGTATATTCTTTAGAAAATTTTCCTGAGGCAACAATAACTTTTGCGTGAATCTTTGCCTTGATTCTTTTTTTAATATATTCATTTGTAAGCCATTGGTACATTTCCTCATTTACTTCAGCAGTTTGCAGGAAAGAGTGAATAAGTTGTCCTTCTTTAAGCGTATCAAGGTATATTTTTTTCAGCCCCTCGATTCCTTCATAGGTAGTTACCACTGGTCTTTCAACAGAAAGAGAAAAGTCGGACATCAGTTTGGGTAGTACAGCCTGCAGGCTATCTTTGGTTCTTTCAAGGGATTTATAAAGATTTTCTGCTTGCTCTAGAAGAAGCGTTGGAGATTCTGGTTTGAAATGAATTTTTTTACGGATATCTTTTTGGGTTACGAGTCCTTTTTTCTCAAGAGAGTAGAGCGTTTTATAGAGGGTAGGGCGTTTGAGTTTGGAGGCATGTATTAGGTCTGCTACTGGCACTTCTCCCAATTTTAAAAGCAATTCATACAAAAGAATTTCATTTTTATTAAGTCCCAATGAGTTCAAAAAACTAAGTTCCATATGCTTTTTGCCTTTATGTGTACTTCTGTCAGTAACAAATACTAAAAAAATGGTAGCAGAAAGCCTGAACTTTGTCAATATATTTGTTACTGATAAGTAACATTTCTATAAGATATCATGTTTTTGAGGCTAATTTTGTGCTTAATTATAAGACTTACCTTTTATAAATTCATGTTTCATCATGTTGACAAAAAATATTATAGGTCCTATAATGCGTTGCAGAATTGATCAATGAGTAATTCATTAATTAATTCTTTTCGCACTTTTGAAAATTGAGAACAAGGTAAAACCAGCTTGCAAGTGCCTGTCCAGAATCTTGCGAATAGGTATTAGTCTATAGGATGGATTGCGAGAGCTTTCTAACCAATAGCATACCTATTTATATACAGGCTGGTTTTTTTGTTTTTTGTAAACAAAAAACAAAAAGTTCTGAGTCAGTAGCAGACCTGCTTTCGTTTCTTTTGCATGTGGTACCGATACCTTACGTCCTGTCCAGAAACGAAGGCAGATTGCTGCTGATTTATTCAGACAGCAGGCATGAAGAAGAAGGAAAAACCATGATTTTTGCGGTTTTCTCTTTCTTCCTATATTTCGGATTTTCCGGTCCTCAACAGCGAGGGCCAGTGAAGAAATGAAATAAAGCCTTACTCACCGACTTGAAGGGGTCCTGAGGACATTACTCTTTTATGAGGGAACTGCGTCCGATTGGATGAATGAATAGAACGTGAGGACAAGACAAGAAAACATCTTTTGTAAGTTTGGGACTTATCCTGAGCTTGCCGAAGGATTCCACTTGCCAATTCCTTTTTCCTGTCCGAGTATTTTTTACTCAAAGGAGAATGGTAAGTAGCGGGTGGAAAAGAGATAAGTATTCTTTATTACTTATTAACGAGTTAACGGGTTATTAAAAGTTTACTTAGATCTTTTTCGTCCGCTACAGTGAGAAGTTGTTCTTTGACAATTAGTCTTACTTGCCCCTAACGGAGTCCCGATTTACATCGAGGACAAAGTGGGGCTTGTCTCCCGTAGTTCCGATTTTGATCGAGAACAAAGGGGGGCTTCTATTCTGCTTGGCTTATGTACGGTAAATACATTTACGGTATCAAGCGAGCAGGATGTATCCTATGTAGTTGCGAGTTAGTCGTAAACAAAGTAGGAGTGCTTTCTTATGGGGAGCACAGAGGGAAGAAAGTGTTAAGAATAAGGATTCAGGATTTAAGATTCAAGAATAAGAAGAAAACAGAAAACAAAAATTTAGAATTTCAAGTTTAATGCTTAGTATTCATCTCACAACATGTCATCCTGAACTTGATTCAGGATCCATGACTTCCTTATTTCGAATTTATCATTTAGGGTAAATTGTATTTTTCCTTCTGTGTTCCTCAGAAGAGGAGCCGCCCCACCATTTTCTGTCCAAAGGTGGGGTGTCGTTTTACCCCGGAGGAGGGGAAAATGAGCACTGAGAGCACTGCAGTCGGATTTGACGTCTTGTCGACGATGGTCGACAGGACGTTCATTTTTCCACTTGGCCGCGGAGGCGGTCGGGTGAGTCTTCTCGATGGATATGGCCTCGAGATCAACTTCGCCAGCGCCGTCAACGCTGGCGATATTGAGGCCGTAAAGGCCCTCTGGCCCGACTATAAAGTCTGGGTCGGGAAAAGAGGGCTCTGGGTCCGCGAGATGGACGAGCGGATCCAGGAAGTGGGTCGGAAGGCTCAGTTCCTCTCAGCTGACGAGCCGTTTCGTCGTGGAGTAACCACGACGATGCGGGAGATTGCGGCAGAGGCGTTGCACGCTTCGTGCCGCGATTGGGAGGGGAGCGAGCATGCGGGGCTCGCCCTGTGCCACCTCCTCGAGAAGGAGTGGCCTGGGTGGAGTGATTGGGGCTCGGTTGAGCCCTTGTCTGCAGATGAGCTTGCGAGGCTCTCAAGCCTCCTCAAGGAGGTTTGGGAGTCTCTGTTTGAGAGGAGGATTTCCACGTCTACGGTTAACGTAGACGTGGAAGGGTTCGACAAGATTCCGGACGCCAAGTGCGTCCAGATCAGTCGTGAGAAGGCGCGGGCCGCCGTGGAGGCGGGCCGCACGGTGCTCGTGGAATCTCTCCACGAGTTTGGGCGAGGCACATTTCATGCCTCGTCTTCGCGCGGGCTCGCCGTTTGGTCGCGTGAGGCGTTTTACGCCGACGCGACCTTTCGAAAGTACGTCGGGCTCGACCTGGCGTACATCACTGCCTTTGGCAGTGGTCCGCGTAACCTTTTCTTTTCCGTCTTGGTGACGGAAGAGGAAGTTTCATCGGCCCAGAAATGGGTCGACGAATATAATTCAGCGCTGAGGAGGGGATACCTTCCCGGCGTTGGGTAGGGACGAGAGCATACATTTCTATTTAGAAAGAAAGCGTCAGAATGACGTAAACTTCGCCCCTGGATGAGGGGGTATAAAAATACTCACTCCGGGATAGGGCAAAACCCGGCATTGAGTGCAATTCTCGATGCAAAAGCCCCGGGCTCGTACGGAGCCTAAAAACACAATCCGTGCAACGTCTTGTCATGTGGCGGGGGTATTTTCTCCCGCCACAATTTCTCATCTTGAATAGGAGCTTTGAGTTTTTTATGGATTCTGAATTTAATTCAGAATGACAATAGAAAATTTGTAGTTCCTATATTAGGAACAGGAGTCACCTGCCTTGGAGTGGTGAGTTTTGACACCGGGAGGGTAGGCCTACCCGGAGCAGTTTGGCATAAACTGTAAAAGGAAAGGAGAAAAAGGGGATGCATATCCTCAATTTCTCTCATCCGTTGTCTGAGGACGCGGTCCAGCAGCTTACCGAGCGATTCGGTGAGCCACAGATCCGGAATATCCGGGTCCAGCTGGACATGTCCCAGCCCCTGGAGGACCAAGTTCGCCAGGTGGTTGACTCCGTTGGATTTGCTCCAGCGGAGTGGCAAACACTACCTTTTGCGGTAGTTTTGCCGGGCGCGTCAGTCGCGACGGCACTCGTCCTGGCTGAGGTGCACGGACGGAGCGGGGGATTCCCCCTCGTTGTTGTCTTGAGCCCGGGTCAGGATCGCGTTTTCCGGGTCTCGGAGGTTATTAACCTCCATGACGTCCGGGGACGCGCTCGAGTGTCCCGCTAACGGCGGCGGATGATTGAATAAGATTCGGCGGCTTGATGGAAGCCGTGTCAACAGAAGCAGTTCTGAAAGTTTTCAGAATTGTTCCATTCAACCAAGCAGGTTGTTTGCGGGCATAAGGCATAAACCCGCAAAGGAATGCAACGTCTTGTCATATGCTCCATCCTGGGGAAACCCAGGATGGAGCTCATTCTTACTTATGAGCTACAAAGTTTTTAATAAGATTAAAAACTTCAAGTTCCTAAGTTAGGAACCGTCCTACAATTGAGTGGGGTGTCCTTTTACTCCAAGGAGGGGAAAATGAATTTCATTATCGTTTACAAGGCTCCGGGAGTAGATTGGGATCTCTTGCCCGAGGTGAGGGGAGAGCTAATGTCCCTCCCTGGGGTTGTGAGGGTGAAGAGATCGAGGCTGTACAGCCTCCAACCGGAGGACTTTGAGGGCGTTTCACGCCCCCTGTGTGTTGTCCTCCTGAGAATGGAGGACCGCTACGGGTACGAAGAAAGGGGCGATATCGATCGCCTCGAATACATAGAGGGCTTCCATGAGGTTGCGAACGTTGTCAGCGGCCTCACTAGAGCTAGGTGTGGCAATGAGGATGCCCACTTTTGGTGGGCTCCAGTCGAGGAAGTGGAAAGGAGGGGTGCAGAGCTTTCTGAGAAGCATACTCCCGAAGGGGAGCTTCTCCGATATTACAATATGGCCTGTTCTAACCACGGAGGCGAGTAGGCACGCCTTTTTGCTGAAGGTCTCACACTCGTGTGGGACTGGAGGCACGAATTTGTCTACACTTGTCTTGATTTTCCGGAGGTGGCCTTAAAACCACCTCCGGGACTCCTTTAAAAAATACTTTTGTGATGAACATTAGAGAAAAGAATTTTTTCTTTTTTTCATGTTCCTCATGAGAGGAGCCATCTTACTATGAGGTGAGATGAGGATTAAGAGAGGAATGATCGATGAACAGGCCTTCTGATGAGTTCACCGCACTGAAGATACGGCTCAACCCCCTGGCGCAGAGCAAGATTTCGTCAGGCACCGTGCCAATGGACGACGAGGACGCTATCATCGAGATCATGCCAGCCTGGGCTGAATCAGCCATTTCAAATGGCCTCGAATCGCTCTTGGATGACCCCGCTTTTGGTTCTTTTTGGCTCGGCTTGGAACAGAATCCGGAGCTTGGCGACCTTTGGTCTGCGCTTGTGGCAGACGTTCGTGAATCGCGAGAGCGGGAAAGGCGAGTGGCCGATCAGGACATGCCTCTAGATGCGGTCGAGATCGAGATGGCTTGGGTACAGGAAATGATGAGCAGGCGGACCACACGGTTAGCCGAAATCGTGGATGATACCCACCATCTGGATCGGGAGGCTGCCCTAGGCGCTCTCTGCCAGTTCGCAATGGCTGAGGACGCGCAGGCAATGGCCGAGTTGGAACGACTGGTCAGCCAGTCGGATGATGTAGTGCAGTTGCTACGTGATTTGGCTGCGGACCAGGGCAATCAGGACCAGAGTGCGGCCAGCGCAGTGCTGCAAAAGCTGACGAAGTACAAGGCACAGTAGGTAAAGATTTCATGCTGAAGTTTTGCCGATTTGCGGTAGAGTGGATGCATGAGTTGGTCTGGTGTGCCTGGAAGTGGCGGGGGATTTTTCTCCCGCCACAATTTCTAATTTTGAATATGAGCAGAAAGAGAAGGAATACTTTCTTTTTTTCCTGGTCCTGTTCATGGAAGTTGAGTGGTTGTAGATCTCTGTGAAAGGAGACGTACATGTACTTCTACAAGATATCCACTTGGCGGGAAACTGGTGAGATCTGGATTCTTGCTCATGAGGAGAATTTTTCCTCCTCGGAGCTTGAAAGGACAGTATTAAGTGTCGCCCAAAGAGCTATGAGAGAAGTTGTCAACAACCCTCTGCGGCGGTTTGATGACGAAGTCATTAAGCTGCTTTGCACCGAGTTGGGGTTTGAGGCAAGGGATCCCTCCCTTGCTGTGGAGTTTTCAGCTGGATATCAGCTGAAGGGCTTGCACGATTTCTTCCGTGCTGCAGATCAGGAGGATAAATAGACAGGTTTTGCCAAATGCTTTTACTTGTAGAGGCTAGAGGCAAGTGTGTCTATATTTATCCTGAAGGCGGGGGCTGCTTGCCCCCGCCGAAATCCAACCCTCACCTTAGTCCTCTCCCTTTGAAGGGAGAGGAAATAGTACAGAAATGGGAATAGGGAGAAAAGGAGCGGTGTGATATACTCTTTATTATATGAGAAATGATATTATTCAAATAAAAAAGAAGGTTGTGCCAATCTTGAGGGAGGCAGGTGTTACGCGTTCTGCTATTTTTGGTTCATACGTTCGTGGAGAGCAGAGAGAAGATAGTGATGTTGATTTACTCGTAGATTTACCCCGTGGACTCAGTCTTTTCGATGTAGCGGAAGTAAAATCTAAGTTAGAAGATGCTCTTGGTAAAAAGGTTGATCTAGTTCAGTATGCAACCATAAAACCACGTTTGAAAAAATACATTCTCGCAGAACAGATACAAATATTATGAAGAAGGATTTTCAAGTTTATCTTGATGATATTATTGAAAGCTGTAATAAAATAGCACGTTATATAGAGGGAAAAGATAGACAAGCATTTGAAGAAGATACAGAACTACAGGATGCAGTGATAAGAAGGCTTGAGATTATTGGTGAAGCTATAAAGCGCCTTCCACAAGAATTGAGAGATCAATATCCAGAGATTGCTTGGCGAAATGCAGCAGGGATGCGAGATATCTTAATCCATGCATACGATGAAGTAGATCTGGATCAAATATGGAAAACAGTGGTAGATATTTTACCACCCTTCAAGAAGCAAATAGAGGATTTATTTGAATCTGCAAGTTCTTCAAAAAGTTAGTGAAAGCTGATTGTAGACTCTTCCTTTAACTCTCACCCTTACCCTCTCCAAAAAAAAGATGGGATAATGCAGAATTTATTTTTTTAGTAAGACTAGTTGTCAAAGAAAAACAGTATGATTTTGTATTTAAGAGGACAAATTGCGTTATTTTTAGAACGGCTTATCTTTATGTAGGCGATAGAAAGCTGTTTGTAAAACAGGTTGTGGTCTCAAAAAGGACAGGATTGGGGCTTTGCAACACTTATTTTGCAAGCAGCTTTGTGTTTCCTAGTGTGTTAACTGGTTGCGAGTTAAAGAGTTAACGAGTTGAGGATGTGAATTAAGAATTACGAATTATGAATTAAGAGAAGAAGACAATAAACAGTGAGCAGAGAACAATAAACAAGATTCAGGATTCAAGATTTATGATTCAGGAATAAAAAGTCAGTAAGCAGAAAACAAGCTTTTAGCGGTTAGAGTTTGAGCAAACTCAACAACAAGTGTCATCCCTGACTACGATCAGGGATCCATAAAAGCACATAGATTCCGGATCAAGTCCGGAATGACAGGTTTTAAAGGAAGGGAATTTGGTTTAAACGTTTTTAGATTTAAGCTTTAGTTTTGTGCTTTGCAATTTAAGTTTTGAGATTAAAGAAGTAAGAATAGGGTGTTTGGGATTTGAACTTTGAGTCCTATTATTTTAAGCAGTTCTTTTACTTTACCCCTACAAAATCAATCTTTGGGTATTCTTTTCTGACTTGGTCCCAGAATTTGTCTGCTAGTTTGGAGGAATACTTGCCGTACATACCGCTTTCTTGGCTTGCACAGAGTCTTCTTTCATAGTCTCTGATAACTTCAACTACATTTTTTCCTACTTCATTAAACATACTTTTCCACTCATCTCCGTTTTTTACGAAATTGTCATGCACTTCTTTAAAAGAGTCAAAGAGCTCTTTGTTATTTGCAATCATTTCTTTGTAATATTCTTTGTATTTGACCATGACGGAATCATTATATACTAATTTTCTTTTTGTTTGCAAAACCTTTGTTTAGTGATGAGCGTATGCGATTTAGAGTTTAATTGAAACCATATAGTAAATTGTCATCCTTTTGAACTTTGCTTGCTCTGCTGTAGTCTTGACAAAGGAGGGATTCAAGATCCAGAAAAAGCGTTTTTCTTGTACTTTTATGCCGATAAAAGTACCAAAAGCTCTTCACCTGTGCTACTTCGCTAAAAATGATGATTTCAGTCACTAAAACTTAAAAACTCTTCCTTCGACAAGCTCAGGACTCAAACAGTTTAAGTTTTCAAGACGTGACTAAAATCATCATTTTCTTCACGCTCGCTCACGCAACGGTGAAAAAATGTATACTTAGTTTTTACTTCTCTTCCGTGAACCTTGAGTCATAAATCATGAACCTCTCTTACAACTCTTATCTTATCTTTCAAATAGAGTTATAATGAAATAGATATGAAAAAGAAGCAAGAACATCTTTTTTACACCTGTCCTATGGATCCTGATGTTGTGCAAAAGGGTCCTGGTACGTGTCCTAAATGTGGTATGCATCTGGAGCCGATGCAGCAGAACTTAGAAAGACATGAGCATAGCCATGGTCATCAGAACCATGATAGTCAGCACAATCATCAAAATCACCACACAGGTCACGAAGGTATGGAGGAATCATTTAAGAAAAGGTTTTTCTTAGGTCTTCCCTTAACATTTATTGTGCTTTTGCTTTCTCCCCAAATTCAGGAATGGCTGCACTTCTCCATTCAATTTCCAGGCATGCAGCTTGTCCTTTTCTTTCTCACTTCTGTTATTGTCTGGTATTTGGGATGGCCATTTTATCAAATGGCACAGGGGGAAATACAAGCACGTAAGTACGGCATGATGACATTGGTATCTTTAGCGGTGCTTTCCGGGTATTTCTTCAGTGTAGCAGCTACCTTTTTATTTGAAGGAGAAAGTCTGTATTGGGAAGTCTCCACTTTAGTACTAGCGTTTTTGTTAGGACACTGGATAGAGATGCGGGCTGTCAGGGGAGCATCAGGGGCATTGAAGGAACTGGCAAAACTTATTCCATCAACAGCACATTTGGTAAAAGGAAAAAAGGTTATGGATGTGAAGACTTCAGAATTAAACGTAGGAGATATTATTTTGGTAAAACCAGGTGAAAAAGTACCCATAGATGGTGAGGTTATTGATGGAGTAAGTAGTGTGAATGAATCACTGATAACAGGTGAGTCAAAACCAGTGGAAAAAAGAAAAGGAAGTGAGGTTATTGGTGGAAGTATTAATGCAGATGGGTCACTCACTATCAAAGTCACAAAAGTAGGAGAGCAAACAGTAATTGCTCAAATGATGCAATTGGTACAGCAAGCACAAAGCACAAGACCTGCTGTACAGGTGTTTGCTGACAGAGCAGCGGGGTGGCTTACATTCACAGCTATTTTTGTTGGTATTGGAACATTTCTATTCTGGTTTTTGATAAGTCCTCAAGGAGCTGTTTTTGCAGCTACGCTTGCTATCTCAGTTGTAGTAATTACGTGTCCTCATGCGTTGGGTCTTGCTATTCCTACGGTTACTACTATCGCTACTGCTCTGGCAGCTCGTAACAATATCTTAATTCGGGATATGAGAGGAGTGGAGCGAGCAAAAAATCTTTCCTATGTTGTTTTTGACAAAACAGGTACGTTAACCGAAGGTGTCTTTGGAGTTACGCAAGTGGTGCCATTGGGAAAAATAAAAGCAGAAAAATTGCTAGCTTACGCAGCAGCAGTTGAGTACCATTCTCAACATCCTATTGCCTCAGCAGTAGTTGCCCATGCTACGGAAAAAAAGATAACTGTGCGTTCGGCAAAGCAATTTTTATCTTTTCCAGGAAAAGGAGCAGAAGGCATAGTAGATGGAAAAAAAATTACAGTAGGTAATAAAATCCTGATGAAAGAGCAAGGAATTGTTGCAGATTCCTCTGCTGCAAAGGAACAAGAAAGTGGGACAACGGTGTGGGTAGCAGAAGGAAAAAAGGTGATAGGTATGATAACTGTTGCAGATAGTATTCGCAAGGAGTCATATGAGGCCATACAGAAAATAAAGGACTTGGGGATAAAAACAGCTATGTTGACAGGAGACAATCAGTCAGTTGCAAAGTCTGTTGCCAAACAGTTAGGAATTGATACGTTTTTTGCAGAAGTCTTACCTGAGCAGAAGGTTGCGAAAATAAAAGAACTACAGCAGGAAGGACAAGTTGTTGCAATGGTAGGAGATGGAGTAAATGATGCCCCCTCCTTAGTGCAAGCACACGTGGGAATTGCAATTGGAGCAGGTACTGCTGTTGCCATAGAGTCAGCTGAGATAGTACTTATGAAAAATGATCCGCGTGATGTAGTGAAAGTGATTCAGTTGAGTAATGAAACGAATCGTAAGATGACTGAAAATGTATTCTACGCTGCCGGATATAACATTATCGCAATTCCGTTGGCGGCAGGAGTTTTATATCCATCCTTTGGTATTCTCTTGCGTCCTGAATGGTCAGCTCTTTTAATGAGTGCCAGTTCTGTATTGGTGGTGTTTAATGCACTGCGGTTGAGAAGAGCAGCGATTAGCGTATAGCGTTTAGTTATTGGTCAGTTAATGAGTTGCGAGTTAAAGAGTTAACGAGTTGGGTAGTTAGTATAAAGTATCAAGTAGTAAGTATTAAGTATTAATTAAATTATTATTTATTGATTATTAACGGGTTAACGAGTTGGAAAGAAGAATTAAGAATTATGAATTAGGAATTAAGAGGAGAGATTCAGGATGTATGATTCAAGATTTAAGACTTCCCATATACAACATACTATATACCATATACCAATAGCCTTTGTTGACAATAGAGCTTCTTTTCCTTCACAATGTAAAGGTATGTCTTTTTTTCAAAAAATCTTTCGTTTTTTAGGTAATTCTATCCAATTTATCGTTATTTTTGGTGGTATTTTGGTGGTTATCTATGCTTTTGTGTTGAAAGTAAATGAGGTGAGTGGCTCTTCGATGTTTCCTAACTTTAAAGATAAAGAACAAATCCTTACGTGGGTTCCGGCAGCTACCTTTAATTCCTTAAAGCGGGGAGATGTAGTTGTTTTTCACCCTCCAGAACAAACAGATTATCTCTATATAAAGCGTATTATTGGGATGCCTGGGGACAGAGTAATGATCCAAAATGGATATGTGTATGTGAATGGAGAACAGCTAGATGAAAGTGCTTACTTGCGTCCTATTGTACGTACGTATGGTTCTACTTTTATGAAAGAAGGAAGAGAATATGAAGTAGAACCAGGTACCTATTTTGTGATGGGAGACAATCGCGAATTTAGTTCTGATTCACGAGCATGGGGATTGTTGGATAGAAGAAAAATTATCGGAAGTTCCTTTTTTCGTGTATGGCCCATTGATCGTATGGGTGTCATTTCTAATCCTCTTAAATAAGAATTTAGTATTAAGAAGTAAGTATTAAGTATATTACTCTTAGCTTAAAATTCTAAGCACTAAGTTAGTATTAAGAAGTAAGAAGTAAGAATTAAGTATTTTTTCTTTTAAGTTGAGATGCTAAACCATATCTTTATTTCCATACTTACTACTTGATACTTTATACTAATCTCAAACTCGTTAACTGTTTAACCTGCAGCCTGTTAACTGGTATATACTCATCTTTTGCTCTCTGATTTCTGGCGTGTAAAGCCTTTAGTACAAATTGTGCTTATTTTGTGTTAGAATAGGTTATGCGTATCCTCTTCCTCTCTGCTGAAATTGCTCCTTTTGTCTCCGTAGGGGGACTTTCCCAAGTAATGTATTTTCTCCCCAAAGCTCTGCACCAGTTAGGGCACGACACACGGCTTTTTACTGCCTATTACGGGGCAATGGAAAAAACAGCTCCTGTCCCTTCAGGATGGAAACTAAAGACTGAAGCGGAACAATTATTAGTACCAATAGAAGATGTTGATACCCAAAGTTTTGTGAAGTGTAAAGTGTCGTATGTGAAAGAAAGCAAACAATATCAGCATACCTACTTTTTAGAAAATCATGAGTATTACAAAATGCGGGCAAACGTTTTTAGCTATGTTGATGATCATATCCGTTTTGCTTTGCTTTCCAAAGGATGTCTTGAGTGGCTGTATCAAAAATATGAAAAAATTCAAAAGACAAAAAAAGGAGAAAAGAGTACAGAGTGGTGGCCTGAAATTATTCACTGTAATGATTGGCATACTGGATATTTTATTGATTTAGCCCGTAGAAATCCTCGGTATAGTAAGATGCTTGCCAAAATTCCAATTGTCTACACGGTGCATAATTTTTCGTATCAAGGAAATTATGACTTTCGTTTTGGTCCTCAAAAAGACCATGGAGTTGATCCATTGGCACCACTTCTTTCAAGTACTCTGCAACGACAAAACGCTTTAAGAAGGGGTCTATTACATGCTGATGCAGTAAATACAGTGAGTCAAGCACACGCAGTGGAGGTGCTAACACCTGAGTATGCAAGTGGGTTGGAGGATGTGTTGTATGAAATCAGAGGAAAATTAACCGGTATTTTAAATGGACTGGATATTAAAGAATTTAATCCTGCAACAGATCCTATTATTAAAAAGAACT
Source organism: uncultured Gammaproteobacteria bacterium (assembly GCA_964427615.1). Classification (GTDB taxonomy): domain Bacteria; phylum Patescibacteriota; class Microgenomatia; order Levybacterales; family GWA1-39-11; genus CAYRUR01. The sequence continues at coordinate 24,227 of CAYRUR010000012.1, forward strand.
TTAATGCTCAGTCTTTTATCAAAGAACGAAAAGAAAATAAAATGCATTTGCAAAAAGAATTTTCGCTGCCTGTTGATGAAAGTCGTCCTGTTTTGTTTGCTTCAGGGAGACTGGCACAGCAGAAAGGGTGGGATTTATTACTGGAAGCCTTACCGCATGTTTTGGTCGAAAGACCAGAAGTGCAGCTGATTGTGTTAGGAACAGGAGATGATCGGTATCGAGAGCGTTTGGAAGCTTTGAAAAAAGTATTTCCGGATCAGATAGGGCTTCATTTGCGTTCTGATTTCAGGTTGCCTCGCAAGCTATTTGCCGGAGGAGATATTATTTTGATTCCCAGTATGTTTGAACCAGGTGGGATTGTAGCGCTTGAGGCAATGCGGTATGGTGCAGTGCCTTTGGTCAGACGCACAGGAGGACTGAAAGATATTGTGCAGAATTTTAATCCTAATACTGGAAAAGGCAATGGATTTTCATTTCAAACAAAAGATGCCTGGTCTTTATACGCTGCTATGATAGAAGCACTGACTACGTATAAAAATACAAAAGTATGGAACAAATTGGTAGAAAATTGTCTAAAAGAGGATTTTTCCTGGGCGCATTCTGCTAAAGAATATGAACGGTGGTACAGTCGGGTGATTGAGGAGCGAAAGCGGGCTACGAGTATCACTCCTCATCCTGCGTATGGATCAGTAGTTACTTCTGCTAAGACGACGTAACTTTGATGAGTTCTAATGCTTTATGAGTGAATGGAAGCACATATTTTGATATAGTAAAAGAATGGAAAAAAATAATAATTGGTTTTCTACATTTCGCACATCTGCTAACTTTGAGTATCTAAAAAAGCATCCTGTTGCCTATTTTTGTGCGGAGTATGCTTTGACAAGTGACATAGAGACGTATGCAGGAGGTCTTGGCATCTTGGCAGGTGATATGGTGAGGGAAGCAGCAGCACAACACATTCCGCTTGTGGCAGTAGGGTTATATTACCATGATGGCTATGAGACCTTGCATCCAGTGGATGAGAGAGGATATATAGATGAACCCCATGTGCATCCTTTGCCAGAACATCTTGGTCTTACCCCAGTTCTCGATGGAGAGGGTGGAAGACTTATTATTTCTGTTCCTATCCAGGAAAGAAGTGTAAAAGCACAAGTATGGAGTTGGCAGGTAGGTAACGTAACGGTGTATTTGCTGGATACCAATGTCAATGAAAATGAAGTATTGGATAGGAAAATTACAGATCATCTGTATGTTGCAGATAAAGAAACAAGACTTAAGCAAGAAATAGTATTGGGAATTGGCGGGTATAGACTGTTACAAGTGCTTGATATACACCCATCTGTGTATCACCTCAATGAAGGGCATTCTGCTATGCTTTCTCTTGAAATACTACATGAGCAGATGAAAAAACATACAGTAAGTTTTCAGGAAGCAAAACCATATGCTCGGGAGCGAATTGTATTTACCAATCACACTTTGGTGATTTCCGGGAATGATGTTTTTAATTCTGATCTCGTTTCCTTACTGTTATCAGGTTATGTGCGAGAAGCAGGTATTCCAATGAATGAGATTTTAGATTTAGGCATTGTGAGAGGGTCTAGTGAGTTTTCTATGACCATGATGTCTTTGCGCATGGCTGGAAAAATGAATGCAGTGAGCAAGTTACACGCAAAAAAGGCAAAAGAGTTATGGCCGGATTATCAGATGGTCCCTATTACGAATGGAATTCATCTTCCTACCTGGAATGCAATCAGTGATGAAGAGCATATCTGGCAATCCCATCAGGCAAATAAAAGAGAGTTGCTGCAAAAAATACAGCTCTATTCCGGAAAAACATGGCATGAGGATGATCTGCTTATAGGGTGGGCACGAAGATTGGTAAGTTACAAAAGACCGATGGCATTGTTTGATGACATAGAAAAGTTAGTGGAAATTGCTACTAATAAGAAACGGCCTGTGAGAATTATTATCGCAGAACGGCTGCACCCAAGTGATCATGAAGGAGCAAAAATGCTGGAACAAATTCGTGGAATTATAGAAAAACACCTGAAAGACACCGCTGTATATTTGCCAGATTATGATATGAAACTAGCACAGATGTTGGTAGCAGGATGCGATATTTGGTTAAATACTCCTATTGTAGGATTTGAAGCGTGTGGGACCAGTGGTATGAAAGCAGCACTGAATGGAGCATTACCATGCAGTACAAAGGATGGATGGGTGCATGAAATAGATTTGTATAAGGTGGGATGGCCACTAGATAACGATGCAATTACTGCCAGCATTATGGGCATACTAGAACATGATATTGTGCCACTTTACTATGACCGTGATAATAGTAATATTCCTCAAAATTGGGTAGAAAATATGTCCAATGCCAGGAAGCTTATTCAGGACCAATTTAGTGCTTCTCGGATGCTGCAAGAGTACATAGAACAGCTCTATCAACCTCTTCTTTTTGTGGAAGAGAATAGGAGTTAGCGTTTAGGGTTTAGATTATTTTTTATTATTTATTAACGGGTTAACGAGTTAATAAGAAATCAAAACTCAAAAGGCAAAAGGCAAAAGTACAAATCAAAAGTAAAAAGTTTATGGAGCAAGTAACTCTGTCTAATACTGTCATTCCAAACTTGATTTGGAATCTATATGTCTTGTAATGGATCCTGAATTTAATTCAGGATGACATTTATTTTGAAGTTTTTCTAAACCCTAAACGATTATTTACTGTTTTCTCTTTATTCTTATACCTTAAATCATGAATCTATTCCTGTGGGAGTTTATCTAAGTGTTATAACTTATAGCTTCTCTGGATTTACTCTGATAATTTTGTCATCTCCAAGTGTAGGGAAGCCTCGTCCATCTCTGTTGCTGGTCGTAATGTAGAGCATGTTATCAGGTCCTAAGACAACAGCACGGAGTCTTCCATAGGTATCTTCAAAATGAGTAGAGAGTGTTGCTTGGTTTCCATTGATTTTTGCTTGATAAAGAGTTGTGCCTCTGAGTCCTGCGAAGTAGATAGAGTTTTGTAGAAAGACAGTGCCAGCTGGAGCCCAGGTAGTTGAATCACTTTGTAAAACAGGGGAGATCATACCAGTTCTTGTTTGAGTTCCTCTTATCACAGGCCATCCGTAATTTGCTCCTTTTTCTATCAAATTTAATTCGTCCATGGTGCTGCTTCCATGTTCTGTTGCCCATAATCTTTTTTGATTGTCCCACGCAAGACCCTGTGGATTACGGTGTCCATAAGAGTAGACAGCATTATTAAAAGGATTGTCAGGTGCAGGATCTCCATCATCAGTAACTCGTAAAATTTTACCCGCAAGACTTTGTGGGTTCTGTGCAAGAGATGGTTCTTGGGCATCTCCCGTAGTTATATATAAGTAAGAGTCTGGTCCAAAACGTAGTCTTCCTCCATTATGAAATAAAGCACCTGGGATATTATCTATAAGGACTGTTCTATCTCTAAATTGATTATCAGTGTACGTATAGCGTACTACTCGGTTTTGGGTATTTTGTCCATTTCTGGCATAGGTGTAGTACAAATAGACATAGTTATTTTGAGAAAAATTGGGGTGGATAGTAATGCCTAAGAGTCCGCCTTCGCCTTCTGCAAGCACGTCTTGTAACGTAAGAACGGGCTCTTCTTGCAGATTACCTTGAGAATCAATAATTCTTACTCTTCCTGGTCTTTCTGTTACAAGCATGCTCTTGTCAGGAAGAAAAACTAAATCCCAGGGTACTTCTAAATTTTGAGCAATAACGGTTGTCTGAGGGATGTCTTGTTGTCCGGGTGTTGGTTGGTCTCCTGGAGGAAAAGAAGGCAAATTTGTCTGATTTTTATTCAGAAAAAAAGAAAGTGCACCTACCAATATAACAATTGCGATAGTGAGAAAAAGAAGATACTTCACTTTTTTTATTATACTATGTTTTAAGATGAGCTGAGGGAGATTGGTTTTTTCTTACTCTTATATAATCTGATTTCCAGATGTACTCAATACGAAAGTCATTCTGTTTTTTTATATGAGCATAAAGGATGCGTGTATAAATGCATTAAGAAAGAGAAGATAAAAGGGTAAGAGAAGAAGGCTTTATTTTATATCAAGCAGTTCTATTTCAAAAATAAGGGTAGCAAAAGGAGGAATAACCAGTCCTGCACCTCTTTCTCCATAGCCTAGTTCTGAGGGAATGGTTAATTTTCTTTTTCCGCCTACTTTCATCCCTGGAATTCCTTGGTCCCATCCTTTGATAACATGGCCTACACCAATTTTTGTCTCAAAAGAAAGTCCTCTATCATAAGAAGAGTCGAATTTTTCACCATCATCCAGAGTACCTACATAATGTACAACCACTGTATCTCCTGATTTAGCTTCTTTTCCTTTGCCTTCAACAAGGTCTTCAATGATGAGTTTTTCAACATCTGATTGCATAGATTTTTATTATAACAGAAAAAAAGACTAAAGGTTAGCGTTGTATAGGTCACGTACTTTTCGGACGCAAGCTTTGAATAAATGTCATAGGTGGT
>CAYRUR010000013.1:0-22499 GCA_964427615.1 uncultured Gammaproteobacteria bacterium
CAAACTTTCCCTCCAAGGTTACCCCGAAGCAAAGCTTCGAGGAATGCTCGATTCAGAATTAAAGAATTTAAAATTACCCAAAGTAGTTTCAGGTTTGAGATGGTTTTACTTGTCAAACCTCACCCTAACCCTCTCCTCAAAGGAGAGGGAAACTAGAATTATCTTCAACAGTTTTGAGATTTGAGTTTTAACTCCGATAAAATCGAGAGTTAATCCACGATAATGTCGGGATTAAGGTTTTAAACATACTTAATTCGCAATTCATAATTCTTAATTCTGATTTTGGTTTTGCTCGCCTGCAACGCATAAGCGTAGCATTTTCGAGCAGGCACTTTGCGGTTTAAGTTTTAAACATACTTACTACTTACTTCTTAATTCTTGATTCAAATTAGTGCTTAGAATCTACTGTCTAGGATTTAGTACTTAAGACGTGTTGCGTAATTATAATGATTAATTGAGATTGGATTGTCTTCATAGTCTGATTTATTTTTTTTACCCTTTAGGTATTAACTTACGCTGTTTAGCCCATTAAAACAACCCAACCAATACAGTACCTAGCCTATTACGCAATGCATCTTTAGAATTTAAAGTGGATATTTTAAAAGAGGAACTTTATGAACTTTACAACTTTATAAACTCGTTAACCCGTTAACTCTTTAACTCGCAACTCGTTAACTCAAGAGTTTACTCTCCCCCTACTTCGTAGCGGGTAAAGCGCTTTAGCTGGATATTCTCACCGAGTCTGGCAATTTCTTCTTTTATCAAATCACCAATCGTTTTTGAAGCATCACGGATGTAGGCTTGTTCTAATAATTCCTCAGCAGTTGCAGGATTCATAGCTGCAATTTGCATAGCAACTTCATGTGCAAGACCTTTAAATTCAGTGGTCTTAGCAACAAAATCAGTCTCACAAGAAAGTTCCAAAAGAACTCCTACTCTGGCGTTGTTATGAATGTAGCTTTCAATAATACCTTCTCCAGTTGCTCTTTCACCTTTTTTAGCAGCTTTCTCAAATCCTTTTTTCTGGAGCCACTCACGTGCTTTTTCTACATCACCATCAGTTTCTTTTAGTGCTTGATTAATATCACCAATAGAGGCTTGTGTTTCATCTCGTAATTGTTTTATTTTTTCAACTTGGGTTGCCATATGTTTATGCTTATTTAGAAGCTACTTTTGCTTCTTTTTTAGGAGCTTTCTCTTCTTTTTGTTTTTCTTCTTTCTTTTCTTCTGCTTTTGCTGCTTTCTCCTCAGCTGCTTTCCTCTCTTCTTCTTTTTTGTTACCTATCTTAACACCATCTAAATAGGCATCGATTAAAAATGAAGTAATAATTTTGATAGAACTTACTGCATCATCATTTGCGGGAATTGGGAAGGTAACACTCATAGGGTCTGCATTAGTATCAACAATACCAATGGTTGCAGCATCTACTTTTTTAGCTTCTGCTATAGCAGTACTTTCATGATGCGTATCAATGATAAAAACTGCATCAGGAGCACCTTTCAAATCTGCAACTCCTGCATACAAAGATTCTAATTTACCCTTTTCTCTTTCAAAAAGCAGTATTTCTTTTTTTGTGTATCCTTTTCTATTTCCTGATTCTAAGAATTTAGTCAACTCTTTCAGTCTCTTAAAATTCTTTGAAACTTCTCCATAGTTGGTAAGCATACCACCAATCCAACGAGTGGTAATGTAATACACGTTCTTTGCCCCTTCTGCTCTTGCTCTTTCTGCTTCCTCTTTTACAATTGCTTTTGCTTGTCTCTTAGTACCGACTATTACAATACTCTTATTTTCTTTTCCTAACTTTTGGATGAATCGAGCAGCTTCTAAAAGGCTGTCATGTGTTTTTTCGAGGTCAATGATGTTGATATTAGAACGAGCTTCAAAAATAAAATCATCCGCTTTCGGATTTCTTCTATTTACTTGGTGCCCAAAATGGCAACCTGCTTCTAATAATGCTTCAAGTGATATATCTTTCATAATTTGTCCTTTCTCCTCCACCTGACTTTTTTTACAAACCCCCAGTATTTTTTTACTTAAAGTCTGCAGGACTTTTCAGTCAGATGTGTGTAATCTGTCAAGTATTATACCCCATCCCATAAGCAGATTCAAGAGGCCGATAAGGTGATCTCAAAACTGAAATCGCAAATGGCAAAACTACAACTAAAAGCTAAAAACGTTTCAATAGATTTCCTTACCTTTAAAATATGTCATTCCAAATTTAATTTGGAATCCACGTGTTTTTTTATGAATCCTGGATCAAGTCTAGGATGACAGCACAAGACAAGGCTAATTACTCCACAAACTTTTAGCTTTTAAATTTTGTCTTTTGCCTTTCCCTATATACCATATACTACATACAATATACTTGTTCCTGAATCATAAATCATGAATCTTTCTCCTTGCTTTATAGACTTAATGAACTTTACCCCGATTTGATCGGGGGTTACAAACTTGCTACTCACCCTTCCTCCTCTTTCCTGCTACCTACCAAATAAGCTATACTAAATTTTGCAGAGCACTACAACCTCTATTAAAATCATGAAAAAGCACTTGCATAAGATAACAAATCAACACAACAGAGGATCACTTTCACTCTTGATATTAATAGGCATCGTTATTGTAGGAAGTATCATGCTCACTGGTGGCATTTTTCCTCAAAGCGAAATCATATGGCCAGGAGACAAAACAGTAGCAATTCCTAAAAAGGATCAATCATCAGGATCTGAAAAATCACTCCAGTTAAGAACCCTTGAATTTGATTCCTGTAAAGAAGGTGGAGCCCTCACTATGCAGCTTGATACTACTGGTTCTATGGGGGGAGCGAAGATATTAAGTCTAAAAACTGCAGTAAGTAAATTCCTAGAAAATATGACAGATGATTCTATCATTGGCATTCAATCGTTCAATAGTATGCAACCACAAAATGTAGTTGTTCCTGTTTCTTACTATAAAGACGTGAAAGAGAAACTCACGTTAAAAATCTTTATGCTTCCCGCTATAGGAAATACTCCTACCACAACTGCATTGCGTTTCTCACAAGAAGTCTTAAAAGACGCACAGACGAAATTCCCGGGAAAAAAATTCTCATTCATTTTCGTATCTGATGGAATACCAGAACCTCCTTCACAAGATCCACGTAACCCTCAAAATGCTCCTAATCCAGCTACTGAAATAAAAAATATGGGCGTAACTATTTATACTATTGCCATTGGTTATGGCGGAGATTTCACAGGGCTCATGAAAGATATTGCTTCATCTCCTGACAAAGCATATGTAGCACCTAACCCGAAAGAATTAGATAGCATTTATCAACAAATTAGTCAAAGGCTGTGTGGAGAGTCATAATCTTGCACAAAATTGACTTTACTCTAACCTTTTCATACAATACCAACGGCTCCTTGCCATAAGCTACAATGGACAAAAGTCTCTTACCAAATCATATCGCTATTATCCCTGACGGCAACAGACGCTGGGCAAAAGAAAAAGGTCTTCCAACATTTGAGGGACACAGAAGAGGAGCAGAAACCACTTTTAAAATCGCACGTAAGGTAAGAGAAATGGGTATCTCTACCCTCACCTTTTGGGCATTTTCCACTGAAAACTGGAATCGATCTAAAGAAGAAGTTGAGTCTATTATCGGCCTTCATCGATTACTTAAAAAACACGTAGATGAAGCCGTGCGAGATAACGTAAAAATCACTCATATTGGTAGAAAAGATAGAATGGGAAAAGATCTTTTCAAAGCCATCGCTGATGCAGAAGACAGGACAAAAAACAATAATAAATATTTTCTAAATCTTGCTTTTGACTATGGAGGAAGAGATGAAGTGATAAGAGCAATACACAGAATTCAGGAAAGTAACACCCCCTTAAGTGAAATAAATGAAGAAAATTTTTCTCAATTTTTAGATACAGCACCTCTTCCTCATGCCAATCCTGATATTATTATCAGAACCGGAGGAGAGATAAGAACGTCAGGACTCATGATTTGGCAAGCAACCTATGCTGAATACTTCTTTCTTGAAAAATACTATCCTGATTTTACAGAAGAAGACATAGAAAAAATTGTTGCAGAGTACGGCAAAAGACAGAGAAGATTTGGAAAATAATATGGAACTCACATCATTTATTCATACCTATAGATCACAACTTGCTTCCTATATCACCACTTCTCTTGCAACAAAAAAAGAGAAAGAACAAGAACACGCTTTCCTCTCTGATGCAATTGACAAGCTACTCCGCTTTGTACCTGAAGGAAAACTCATGCGAGGTCTACTAGTACTTTTAGCCTATGAAATAAGTGGAGGAATAGAAAACAAAAAAGCTTTTCCTGCAGCAGCAGCAATGGAAATAATACATTCAGGCCTTTTGATTCATGATGATATTATGGACAATGATACCATCAGAAGAGGAAATCTTACTCCTTTTGCTCAATATCAGCAAGAAGCAGCATCCCTTCTGGTAAAAGATCCTTATTTTTATGGCATTTCACAAGGAATTTGTGCAGGAGATACTGCTTTTTTCCTTGCTTTTGAAGAACTCATACAAGCAAGTGATAACCCACTAGCTCTAAGAGCGATGTTCAAACTATTTAGCCAGGAATTACAACTGGTAGGCTCAGCGCAAATGCTTGATTTCCATCTAGGACAAACAGAGAGCAATCCTTCAGAAAAAGATATTTACCATGTGTATACCTATAAAAGTGGTCGATACACCTTCTCGTTACCACTCAAATTAGGAGCTATTCTGGCAGGTGCTACTCCCCTTTTCCAGGATCAGCTATCAACCTTAGGTGAAAAATTAGGACTTATTTTTCAAATTAAAGATGATGAAATGGGACTGTTTGGTACAGAAAAAGCAATTGGAAAACCGGTAGGCTCTGACATCCGTGAAGACAAAAAAACACTGATCAGAAACCTCCTTTTTGAAAAAGCAACGCCAGCAGAAAGGACATTTCTCGTAAGCGTCTTTGGCAATAAAACACTTACTGATACCGATATCGAAAAAATCAGAGCCATGGTAAAAGAAAAAGGCATCCTTGAGGATATCAATCAAATTACTAACCGTGTAGCAGAGGAAGCACAGACACTTATCCAAGAAATGAATCTTTCCCAAGAGCACCAACAAGTACTAGAAGAATTACTTGCGTATAACCTAAAAAGAGAAAAGTAAGAATTGACCAAGTATTGTATTTATAGTATAACTATCTCGTAACCAACCCTTATGAAACAGCTAAAAGAAGTTGATCCAGACATTTTTAACCTCATCAAAAAAGAACAAAAAAGGCAAAACGAGACCTTACAACTCATTCCCTCTGAAAATCACACTTCCCGTGCTGTTATGGAAGCACTTGGCACAGAGCTTACGAATAAATACTCAGAAGGATATCCAAAGAAAAGATATTATCAAGGCAATAAATTTATTGATGAAATTGAAATACTCGCCCAAGAACGAGCCAAAAAACTATTTGGCGTGCCCCATGTAAATGTGCAACCTTACTCAGGCTCTCCAGCCAATACTGCTGTATTTTTAGCTTTATTAGAGCCATTTAAAGATAAAATCATGGGCCTTTCTCTCGCTTTTGGTGGACACCTAACCCACGGCACATCTGTCTCTTTTTCAGGAAAATACTTCAAAAATGTTAATTACACGCTTTCAGATAAAGAAGAACTTGATTACAAAGCAATTGAAGAATTGGCAATGAAAGAAAAACCAAAGATTATTATTTGCGGAGCCACCGCCTACCCTCGTATTATTGATTTTAAAAAATTTGGACAAATTGCGGATAAAGTCGGAGCATATTTGTTAGCGGATATCTCACACATTGCAGGTCTTATCGCAGGAGGAGCTCATCCTAGTCCCGCACCCTACGCTCACATCATGATGACCACCACTCATAAGACATTAAGAGGCCCGAGAGGAGCTTTATTGATGGTTACAGAAAAAGGACTCAAAAAAGACCCAGAATTAGCAGAAAAGATTGACAAGGCAGTATTTCCTGGCTTACAGGGAGGACCGCATAATAACCAAACTGCTGCTATTGCCGTTGCGTTAAAAGAAGCCTCAACTGCTTCCTTTAAAAAGTATGCACAACAGATAGTTAAAAACTCTCAAACACTAGCAAAAGAGTTGCAGTCCTATGGTTTTCATTTAGTAAGCGGAGGATCAGAAAATCATCTCCTTTTACTTGACCTCAGCAATAAAAATGTGAATGGAGCTCTTGCAGCCTACGCACTCGAAATTGCCGGAATTATCACCAATAAAAATGCTGTCCCTCATGATCCTATGCCTCCTTTTTACCCATCCGGTATCCGTATCGGCACCGCTGCACTTACTACCCGTGGGATGAAAGAAAAAGAAATGAAAAAAATAGCCTCTTGGATGAATGCAGTAATTGAGGAAATACAAAATAACCAATTGCCAAAAGAAAAGGCTGAAAGAAGCGCATTTTTCAAGAAATTCCGCCAAGACACAGCCAAAAACAAAAAGTTACTCGCTATTGCCAAAGAAATACAAACATTTGCCAAAAAATTTCCAACTCCGTAAGGGACTACTCTGAATCTAAATTCGAAGCACTACATTAGTATTGAGAATTAAGAAGTAAGTATTAAGTATTACTTAAAACGTAAATCGCAAAACGCAAAGCGTAAAACCAAAACTTAAATCTAAAAACTTTTAGATGTATCTTCCCCCTTTATAAGACCTGTCATTCCAAATTTAATTTGGAATCCATATCTTTTTACGTTAAACGTAACCCTTAAACGATACCAGTCCTGTACCAGACGGTACAGGACGGGCTTCGTAACCGATCAACGTTAAACGTTATGCTTTATGGATCCCTGATCGGAGTCAGGGATGACATCGATTATTGCTTTTTCTAATCGCTAACCTCTATACGCTAAACGCTTTTTCTTAATTCCTAATTCATAATTCTTAATTCATACCTTCCAACTCGTTAATAGATAATAATCTAATACCTAACCCCTAATCCCCAACTCTTTTTCCCCCTTGCAAAAAGCACTTCCCATCCTTTAGCATAAATATATCCACTTTTTTCCTTGCCCTTTCAAAGAGGGAAGGTATTTTGTTATCTTTATGAGCGAACGTATAAAAAATTCACAATTCCTTAATGAACCTTTAACTAGAAAACGTTTTCTAAAAGGGGCTCTTGCAGCAGCTGGTATAACAACTGTAGGTCTTGCTACAGGTAGTTTTCGGAAACCCTCTCTAGAGCGAATTACAGGTTCGGGATCTTCTGAAAAAGAGTTTATAGCTGGAAAAACAGCTGTCAGAGTAGGAAAAGATGGAGCAATAACTCTTTTTGCCAAAAATAACGAAGGGAAGTGGGATACAACAGGCACTCTCCAAGTACAAACCAAAAAAGAACAGGCATTTTCAGCACCCTTTACCTCATCCGAAAATGCAAAAGTAAAACTTCCAGGAGTAAATCAAGATCCTGTGATAATGATAGAAAATGAACAAGAACAAACTATCACTTCCGTTTTATTAGATGAGCATAACGCATCTTTTCTCATAACTGCTCAACAGCAAAACGGAAGACCTTTAGAAGTTATTTTCACTCCTCCACTTGGTGCTTTAGATACAGTTGTAAAAGACACAGGAGAAGAAACTACTGCACAAGAAATTGCCCAAACTGGCTCAGTCGCTACCTCTCACATGCTAAACAGCGACCCCTTGCAACCAGGCACATCTATAGAACTACAAGGCAGTCAAAGCAAAAATAAAGCTATCATTTCTGTGGAATCAAGCACAAATGCCCAGGGAGATTATATCTCAGCCACTGTCTCTCCAACAGAACAAGGAAGACTATTTATTGATAGAGTTACCTTTAATTGCGAAAGTAGTGTCTGCTCTTTTAGTCTTGCAGCAGTCTAATATTTCATCCTGTAGATCCAAAACCACCACGAGATGTGGCATCCATTTTTTCTACTTCTTCAAATGTAACTTTTTCAACTTTTACGATAACTCCTTGTGCTATCCGCTCTCCTCTTTCCACCACTACCTCTTCTTTTGAGAAATTAAAAGCCTGTAGCTTTATCTCATCTTCCTCTCCACAATAATCTTGATCAATAACGCCTACTCCATTAGGAATAAGTAGTTTTTTTTTCAAAGGAGTTGAGCTGCGGGGTAAAAGAAAAAATCCGTATCCTTCAGGAATTTTAACCACAATATTGAGAGGAATGAGTTCTACTTCTCCAGGTAAAATGCGGGTTTCTTCTCGTGCCACGAGATCGAATCCAATTGCTCCATTGGATTTATACTCAGGCAAGGGCAAAGATGGATCAAGGCGTTTAATTAACATTACTTATTGTTTTGCTTTCGATAAATTTCTGTACACGTTGAAAGATATCATCTTCTACTTCGATGATACCTTCCTCCATATCAACTACCTGAAAGGCATGTTGGATAGGATAAAGATAATAGTCAGCATGACGTATTCGTTGCTTTTTCTGATCTTTTGCGTACTTATTTTTAGAATGCTTCCTATCCTGTCGTGTATTGCTCATATCTGACTTATTCAGCACCTTATCAATAATATAACACAAATACAAGATATCAAGACAAGAGAGATTTACATCAACTCTTTCTTGCAGGACCCTTACGTATCATATCCTGCTGCACCAATACCTTTTTTATTTCTTCATGAATTGCTTCACGACTTTTTAGCTCTCCATTTTTTTCTACACAAGAGATAGTAACCCAATGAGAAAAACGAGAAGCCAGTGTAGTATAGGCTTTTTCTGAACGCTTGAGGTATTCTACATTGCTTTCCACCATATCCTTCCTTTTCCCATTCGTATAGGCTCTATTTTCTCTTTCCCTATTTTCCATCAAACGCAGAGATGTTTTGTATGGCACATGCAGGAAAATAACAACATCCTCAAGGGGCAAGTTGTTCTCCATATACTCCAGCTCCAAATCCCATTTGATATACTCCTGTGCTTTTTTAGCAGAAGTAAAACGAGCTGATTGATGCGCCAGATTTGAAGTGGTATATCTATTTAAAAGCACTGTATCTCCATACGAAAGCCACGCACGCATTTCCTCTCCTGCTGATGCCCTATCAAGCGCATAGGGAAAGGAAATCAAATAGGGATTTACGTCTTTTAACTGGCCAAATTCACCTCTCAAATATTGAGCAATAAATTTGCCATACAGTGAGTCATAATAGCGAGGAAAATCAAGTGTTCTGACAGTAGTATTTTGTTGTTCTAAATACGCTTTTAAAAGCTGTAGTTGTGTTGTTTTGCCAGACCCATCATTGCCTTCTATCACAATGAGCTTGCCAGGGTAGGCATGTTTTGGGATATCAATACCATAATTGTTCGTATAGACATCATTTTTCTTCATAAATCCGTGATTGATCAGGACCTTTTTGATTTACGTATTTTGCTGACTTCTTTTTGTAATACGGTACTTCTGCTGGAGTTGAAAGCTCTTCAAAAGAAAGTGTGCATATTCGCATGCCAGGGTATAGCGCAACTGGCATCTTTCCCATATTAGCAAGTTCTAAAGTAATATTTCCATGAAAACCACACTCAATATTGGCAGCAGTTGAATGAATTACAATACCCAGCCTGCCAATACTGGATCTACCCTCAAGTCTTCCGGTAATATCATCCGGAATTTCAACATGCTCCATAGTAGAACCTAGTACAAAATCTCCCGGCTGTATAATAAATGGTTCATCTTTTTTTACTTTAAATTCTCGGGTAATTTCTTCTCTGACTGTTTTATCAAAAGGATCAATATAGGCAAATCTACTGTGCTCAAAAACGCGAAATACATGAGAAAGACGCAAGTCAATAGAACAAGAGGAAAGCTGCGTTGAGAAGTCAGGGAAAGGCTTTATGATAATACTTTTTTCTTTAAGACGTTTTTTAATATCACGGTCTGAGAGGATCATGCAACAAGCATTATAGCAAAATTTCACAATATGCAATAAGCAAAATAATACTTCACTTGAAATAGCTTACAGAGTATCATATGCTAAATACATATATTCTATGGGACCATTGCACGCATTTTTGACTAGTATGGGTATTAAAAAAATAGGAGCAATTACCAGTCTTTTGCTCATAACTCTGGCTATCCCCATCACCTACTCCTTAGTAAGCAAACAGCAAGAAACGCGCCAGAAAGCAGCAGGAACAGATGACCAGATACCAACTCAACAAGTCTGTACAGAACATCCACTGGATGTGGTACTTGTAATAGATACCTCATCCAGCATGACCTCAACCAAACTTTCCAAAACACGAGAAGCTGCTGCAAAATTTGTAGATCTGGTCTCCAAAAATGCCCAAAATTATGTCTCTCTTGTTACCTTTTCTAACAGTGCAAAAGCACTAACACCTTTAACCAATAATTATGAGCAGGTAAAACGAGCTATAAGCACACTCAACGCTTCCGGCAACACTTGTGCTGAATGTGGTATTTTGGAAGCAAATAAAGAAATAGCCAAACAAGCAAATGACAACAAGAAAAAGGTAGTTATTTTCCTAACAGATGGTAAAGCCAACGCTATTGCTTCTCATACTACGATTGATCCTTTTGCACCAAATCCCGGTTCTCTTGATATCAATCAAATACTCACCTCTGTACTCCGACTTACTTCTGTTGCAGAGGCAGAACAAAAAGCACTCGATGCAGCTAAAAAAAGCTATACCAGTTACAAAACAACTTTTTATACCATTGGCTTAGGAAATGACGTAAACGCTACCTTTTTACAAAATATAGCCAAAAACACCGGAGGCACCTATTACTTTTCTCCTACTGAAAACCAACTGTCCGAAATCTATCAGAATATTTCAGAGGTAGTTGGCAAAGGGTCTGTCACTGGATATGTCTTCCATGATAAAAATGGCAATAAAATACAAGATGGGAATGAACAACGACTTTCTAATTGGACAGTCAATATCAAAAATAAAACAAACGGTAATACCATAACCTCTGCAACGTCTGATAGTGTGGGAGGATTTTCAATTGAGAAGCTATGCAACGGAGAATACAGCATACAACAGAACATGCAAACTGGTTGGAGAACAACTATCCCTCAAAATAACGAATATACTGTAAAAATTGCAAATGCTGACGCTCATTCAGATATTATTTTTGGTAACACACAAGCTTCCGGTTCTGCTACCACCTTTATCAACCTCTCAGTTATTCTTCCAGGCATTGGTGAAAATGGCAATACCAATCCAAAACACGCAACCAGATCAGCACTCTTGAAAGTCTTTGATAAAAACAACCAAGAAGTATTGAATCAACAAATTGACCTGCATTTTGACGGAAAAGTATTCCAGACAGTACAAAGCATAGATTCCCAATCTGAATCAGCACCCTACTATGCAAATATTAAGTTGTCCAACACGCTCAGTAAAACCATTCCCGGAGTCTTCATGCTTACTCCTGGCACCACTACTACTCTGCCCACTGTTACACTAACCAGTGGTGATATGAACAATGATAATACGCTCGACATTGTAGATTTTAACCTTTTTATTTCCTGTGTTGGAGAAAAAGATTGCCCTTCAAAAGATGCAGCAAATTTCAATGACGACGTGAAAGGCACAGCAAACACTGCAGATATACAACCCAATGTCGATGGTATCGACTACAACATCCTCCTGAGATCCTTTGCTTCCAGACAAGGAAACTAAAACTAGTATTACGAATTAAGAAGTAAGTATTAAGTATGGAAAGAAATTCAAAACTCAAAAGTCAATCCCGACATAGTCGAGGATTAATTCTCGATAAAATCGGAATCAAAAATCAAAAGTACAAGTAAAAATTTAAAAGTTTTGAGATTTAAGATTTTAAAAGAAGTACTTTATAAACTTTATGAACTTTACCCCGATCAAATCGGGGTTTACGAACTTTATAAACTACTAATCACTAAACGCTATACGCTATACGCTAACCGCTATTCTACTTGACAGGCTAATTCAAATTACCCTATCATGAAGGAAGCTATTACCTATTTCTATGGAAAAAGAAAATAAATTTGACACCCTATTTCAAAAAGCCTTCGGCACCTACAAAAGATCTGCCACCTCTTTTTTTATTTTAGCTCTTGTCCTTTCTATTCCTGTCACCATAACGCTTATTGGTCAGCAGCAAGATACTCGTCAACGAGCAGCATCAATAGCTGATACTGCTACAGGTGCTAAATGTTCTATGTCTGCCAAAAAACTATCTGAAAATTCAATTGAAGCTAGCGCTCACGCGCATGATCTACCCAATAAATACAACCGAATACGTTGGAGACTCCTAAACTCTCAAGGTGGAGTAGTAAAAGACGAGCATACTGAAGCTGACCCCAATTTTCCTATGTCACATATTTTCAAGAATGTAAGTCCTGGTACATATCGAATCAAAGTAGATTATTATCCTCTCAGTGGTGATGCTCCATCAGAAAACTGCGGAGAAGTACAAGTCACACTTGCAAGTTCTACCACCAATGGAAATGGTGATGTCATAACAGATCCTCCCCTTCCACCTGCTGATAAGCCTTATGTACAAGGCTTTATGATAAGTCCTCCTCAAGTACAGGAAAATACAAAAGGTCAAATTACGATCTCAAAACCTTCTGGAAAAGCAACAACCGGGTTTGATATATATATTCATGGCGTTAATCAACCTCAGCCATTACAAGTACCTCAAAATAACTACAATCCTGATAATGTAGATGCTAATACTTTTTATAGACTGAGTAATACTACTAACTCATCCGTCACTTTCAAAGCTCCTGCAAAAGCAGGAAAATACTATATTGCTATCAATGCAGTCAGTGGCAGATATATTTGTGCATGGGATAAAAAAATATACTGGAAGAATCCTGCCACTGGACAAGTAAGTACTACAGGAGAAACCTGTCAAAACATCCTCCAAACATTTACAGTGACATCTTCCGGCAATATTGGAGGAGGCAGTGCATTTCCTACCGATATCAACCTTGCCTTGGACCTAACTATTGCAGAACCTGGAAATCCGGGCACTATCAATACCACCCTTTCAGGTAAAAACGTGACCAAAGGGTATCGCAGATATATTTATAAAAAAGTATCAAAAGAACCACAAAGTGGCATGGCCTCTGTAGCACAAGCATATGATCCAAGTAATATCCCTGCTGATACTTTTCTTGCTCTGGACAGCCAACCCACTAGTAATACTTCAGGATCTTTTAAAACTCCTCAGCAAGAAGGCACATATTATATAGTTGCCAATGGGTACAGCAATGATGGCTACATCTGTGACTGGGCAGGAAAATTATGGAAGCCAGGAGATACTACACAAAGCTCTGGTGGAACCTGCAGCAACATAGGTCCTATAACACTTCTTGTACAAGGTGGTGGAGGCAATACTGGAGGTGGAAATAACACTGGTGGCGGAAATAATACAGGCGGTAACAATACCGGAGGTGGCAACAACACTGGCGGTGGAGGAACTAACACAGGAGGAGGTAACAACACAGGCGGTGGTAACAATACAGGTGGAGGCACCACTACTCCTACCATGAGTAACAATCAACTAGCTGTTGCAGTAAAGATGCCTGCTATTGGTCCTAATACCAATCTTGGAGAAAATCCCAACCCCAAACATCCAAAACGGGAAGTCCAAGTATGGCTGTATGACACTAACAATAAGTTAGCAAAACAAGTAACAGGAGAACTTACTTTTGACGGAAAAGATACCTATAAAGGAAATGTGGACTTGGGTGCTGATTTTAAAGCTCAATTTTATTCCGTGAAATTACGACTCAACAACACGTTGACCAAACTTGTACCAGGCATCCATGAAATAAAAGCTACTACAACATCCAGCAATAATAGCAATACTACTTCTCCAACTCAAAATACAAAACCCTGCTCTTTCCCTCCTCCTCTTTCTTTTATTCTCTGTGGCAACATAAAAAGCCCATATCAAAAATCAAATAGTACACAAGATACCAAACAGTCTCCAAAGACTTACGCCCAGGTACTGGCAGCTACTGTCACCACACTTCCAGTGGTTACCCTGGTACCAGGAGACTTGGATTCCAAACGGGATAATAACTTAGATATTCAGGACTACAATGCCTTTATTTCTTGCTACGGTAATCGAGCGTGTAACCAAAAACAAGAAGCAGACTTCAATGATGACGGTGTTATCAACGGAAAAGATTACAACATCCTCATCAGAGGCTTTGCTATTCAAAAAGGGGATTGAGAAAGCGTTGAAAGTTAGTTAATGAGTTACGAGTTAAAGAGTTAACGAGTGAGGGATGAATAGAAAGTTTATAAAGTGATCAGAGAGTAGAGATCCGTCATTGCGAGTGAGTGAAACGAATGAAGCAATCTCCTTGCAAAAAGAGATCGCCACAGGAATTAACATTCCTTCGCGATGATGATAACTTTTAAAGTTTAGAATTTCGAATTTAGGATTTAGAATTTTTGTTTAGGATTTAGTACTTAGAATTTAGTTGCATAACACATTGCTATTAAGAACAAAAAATTGCTAAGATAAATAAATATATGCCAAAAAGAACAATTCTTTTATTACTATTTTTAGCTTTTGTTACCGGAGGACTCATATTTCTGGCAGTGACTTCTGAAAATGAGAATCAACAGCCTGCTGATCAAAAAACACCTGCCACTACCAAAGAAATTCCTTCGCCTGTCAAAAAAACAGCAACTCTTTCTTTCGACCCATCCACCCTCACTGTCTCCCCATTTAGTTCTGCATCTTCATCAGTGGATATTGTAATTAATACCCAAAATCAGCCTGTAAGCGGAGTACAACCAGTCATTTTATTTGATCCAAAAGTCATTACCAGCATTTCCTTCAATCCTGTTACTAACACTCTTTTTGGACAAAGCGCAAGTAATTACACATATCTACCTCTTGATGTGGATATGACAAACGGCAAAATGTCCTTTATGCTTGCAGCAACTCCTGGATCTACTCCTTCCGCGACTACAGGGACCATTGGTACACTGATATTTACTACACGCGTTGCAGAATCGACGCAACAATCAACCGTTATAACACTACTTGATGAAAGTAAAGTTACCCAACTGAATGTAGGTGATTCCATTCTTAAAAACACAATTCCCCTAACTATTCAATTCTCCCAATAACCTTACTGTATACGTCCTTGACGAAACTGCTTATTCTTTGAAATAATGAAGTGAATGAATAAAAAGAATATTGTTATATTAGGTGCTATTGGAGCAGTTGCTCTCACTCTTGTGGGTATCTCAACACTTCTTTTAACACAAGGCAACCAGGACATCAGATCTCGAGCTGATACACCAGACACAACCACCCCTATCATTCCACCTACCACAGCTCCCCCAGCAGCTAACCCCATAACTACGCAAGACACCGGAGGGGGAGCACCACTTACTACACAAGACGGAACGGCCACACCTACCGCTACCGTAACTCCTCCAACGCCTACAACAGCCTCCGCCAATAATGCTTGTCAAACTCCCGCAGCTATGACAGGAGTGACTGTAGAATATCCCTACTGTGAGGGAGAAGAATGTTCATTTGTCCAAGCTGACTGTACCTGGAATCCTGCATCAGGTGCTTCAGGCTACACTGTCGTAGTTACTGAAGTTGATACGAATACGGTGGTAAAAAATGAAACAGCAACCCCTGACACGACAAAGACAGTTTTTCCAGTAACTCAAGGAAAAACGTATAAATGTGATGTTTCAGCTGTAAATGCTTGTGGACAAGTAGGAGTCGCTTCATCTCACCAATTACTCTGCGAAGTTGACGGACTGGTCGCATCTCCTACTCCAAGTCTTGCTCCTACACCAATTGCAACTGACACACCCACTACTGTGCCACCTACTGCCAAACCAACTTTGCCACCTTCTGGAAATAGTGAGATCATGACTGCAGGAATTGTAGGTGGAATTATTATTATGGTTCTTGGTGGACTATTGTTCATTCTATAATCACACAACATATGAATCCTGAAATCTATAATCAACCAAGCACAACAAATCCAGTTGGGCAACCAACACCTCCTCCTTACCCAAATGGAGGAAATACTCGTTCACCTCTGAAAAGTAATAAATCAAAACAAAAAATCATTATTGCTGCAGTTGTTGTTCTAGTATTATTTGCTCTCGGTTTTGCCCTTTTGAGAGAAAATAATCCAGACTCCCAGTCCTACTCATTTAAGATCGATAACACGAAAGTTCCTGAGAGTAGTTTTGAAAAAGCGTTTGATTATTACCAAAAGAAAAATGGGGAAAATACCACCAAAGACTATACAATCAATGTTGTCAAAAGACTGTATATCGAAAACAGTATTTTAAAACAAGAGTATAAAAAAGAAGGCCATACAGAAAAAGAATTAGAAGAAAAACTTACCAAGACAAAGCCACTGACTAATGAGTCAGAATACCCAGCTGAGTTAGCAAAACTCTTAAAAGAGAATACGATTATGAGAAGTGCGCTTCTGCCAAGTATGGGTATTAAAAGACGGTCTGGCGAAGCACTCAAACTTTCTACTATCAATGCCACATCTTCAGAAGAAGCACAATTAAAAGTCTTCATCGATCAAAAGCTACTCTTTTATAAAAATGAATTTGCCAAAACATTTAATTATGAAGCTACCAAGCAGCAATTTATGAATGATGTAGAAATTGCAGCACGACCTAACATAAAAAGAGATGTACTAGTTTTTCGCAATATGAGCTACACAAAACCCATTATTCCTTCCACTGAATTTTTGAATGCGGTCTTCTCAACTAGTAAAAATGGTATGAGTAAAATTACCCAATTGTCAGGCAACAATGGGTATGGGATAATATACATTTCAGAAACGTCTACTGGTGAATATGACAGTTACCAGGACTGGTTGAATAAAAAGATGAATCAGGTAAAATTAGAAGTTGATTTTTCAAAGTATAGTTTATGAAAAAAGTATTATTAGTGCTATTTGCTGCCCTCTTAGGAATTATTACCGCCTCACTGCAGTTGCGTACATCCTATGCCACGGACAAAACCATTGCCCAAGCTCAAAACGCCACTACTCAACTCTCTTCTCCCAAAACAGCAAGCGCTATAAATGTAGCAGGCACTCCAAGCAGTGGAGAGTATATCAATATGTGCGGAAAAGGGTACCTCAGCTGTACTACCAACTGTAACGAGCACTATGCTTGTGAAGCAGCCTGTAACCCGGATGAGGGTTGGTGTGATGGACAGGGCAGCAACTATGTGTACAAGCTTGTTTGTGATGGCAAATCAGAAGAGTGCGGAAATGGTATTGGTAATCTCGTAAACATGTATCCTCCCACTCAAGGGAAAGTGGATATTACAGAGGGTGTGAGCTGCGGACAAACAGTACAGTTAGATGTTTTTACCAAACAGTGTGATGCAGCAGGCGGCTGGGACTGTGGAGCTGAGGATATGAAAGGATATATTGTATGGTACTCGGGAGATTGTGCACCGCCAGTCCAAACTCCAGCCTGTGGTACATCTTGCGCCAATGATCCATCAATTTGTAATAATGCACCCAATGGATGTACTGCTTGTGTGAATGGCACCTGCCAGACACCTACCCCTGCTTGTGGTACCTCTTGTAGCAGTAATACTGATTGTCAACAAATTGCAGGCTGTACTGCCTGTGTCAGTGGTACCTGCCAAGCACCACCTACACAAGCGCCTCCTACACAGGCTCCACCCACCCAAGCACCACCTACACAGGCACCACCAACTCCAACGCCAGACTTTAACCCTGGTATGTGTAAGTGTGATGGTATGACTGCCACAACCCTCATTCCTGGCGAAACTGTAACCTTTACTACCAAAGGAAAAGTAGAAGGCGCAGATACCTCAAAAGCAAAAATCCCTGATATGACTTTTTATGTAGGAGTCGGAGATAACACATCCGCAAAAGTATTAGAGCGCTCACAGCCAGTACCTGCAAAAGTAACTTCCTCTACGCCCGGCTCTGTTCATTACGAATCAGAATGGCAATATACAGTTCCTGCACAAGTTACCCCAGGCGCTGTATACAGAGCATGGACGCAAATCAATTGTGAAAGACAAACTGCTGCCAACGTAACTTCCTCACAAAATGCAGCAGTTGCTTCTGCTACTGATAGCAAGGAAGATACATCCAAAAAAGGCTTCTTGTCTTCTATAGTCGACTTTTTCGCAACTATTTTCGGCATGAGAAAAGAAGCAGCCCAAACACAACACATAGCAGATACCTCCACCCCAGCTGATGAAAATGTATCTGTTGCCAATGAAAAATCTATCCAACTGGACACCTTCGAGCCTGGACAAGTACTAGAACAAAGCTGCACCATGGTCAAATTCCAATTTAAAGGAAAGGGAAGTAATAATTAGCGTTTAGTGTTTAGAAAAGATCTTCAAATAAATGTCCTTGCGAGTAATCCTGAGCTTGTCGAAGGAGAGCGAAGCAATCCCCCTTACAAACAGAGATCGCCACAGTCATTGTATTCCTCCGCGATGACGATACACTTTCGAACTAGTCATTCTGGAGAGCAAAGCGAATTCAGAATCCGGAACAAAACTGATTCTGGACAAGTCCTTCGACCGTGAGCTCAGGACCGAATGGCCAGAATGACACAATAAAATAAAACCTTAGAATTTCGAATTTAGTGCTTAGAATTTACTCTTAGGATTAATGCTTAATTATCAAATTTAAAAATATGCCTTTCACCGTTGCGTGAGCGAGCGTAAAGAAAATGATGGTTTCACTCACGTCTTGAAAACTTAAACTGTTTGAGTCCGATATAATCGAGACGAGTTTTTAAGTTTTAGTGAGTGAAACCATCATTTTTAGCGAAGCAGCACAGGTGAAGAGCTTTTGGTACTTTTGTCGGCATAAAAGTACAAAGAAAAGTTTTGGAATTTAAAATATATTCTCTGCTTCTTAATTGGTAATTCTTGTTCTCTATTAAAGGAAAAATCACGGAGATTTTTGGTGGGCGCACTTGGGATCGAACCAAGGACCTCGTTCTTATCAGGAACGCGCTCTACCACTGAGCCATGCGCCCAAAAACACCTTACCATTTTACAAAAATACTACTTAAAACTCAACCACGTACTTTTTGATTGAAATTACGGGGGGAGTTGAATACTTCCCCCCGCGAAACGATTGGCACCTACCTCCAGGGAAGGAACGTTTTCCCACAGGAAACACATTTCCCCTCACCTAAAGGCCCCTCTGCTACAGGCTCACCACACTCACAGTGTGGCCGAAAGGGATGTTTTTGAGATGAATCTGTAGACAGACTCATCCTCTCATCACTCCTCCAGCAAAAACCACAAAGATACATTCCTTCCTTCCATGAGATCTGTCTATGAAAGAAAACAGCTGGCCTATTACAACCAGGACGAGAGCAGACTATCTTCGTTAACATCTCAGTCTCCTCTCCTATCACGCCCTATCAGGGCGTATAGTACCAACGTCACATACACATCTTGCGTTGTCCTCAGTACATGAAAGAGGAACTCTCTGATGCGATGCATGCAGTGATCCTTTCACTTAGTTTGGGCAAGTCAACGGGGGCAGAGATTTCCTCCTAATGAAAGGAGGCTCTACCCCATCCGCACACCATTCGTGTGCAGGCGACATGTCGTCCAGGCACGATTTTTTTTGGCATGGACATATCCTCTCTTGACACAACGAGCAAAATAGTGTCATCCTTCTTTCCTCTCTGGCCTATGATGAGCAAGACGCGGGCATTCTTCTGCGGGCAACTTAGGATACCCACAATGGCCACACTCTGTATCACCCGTCTGCCCTTTTCCAGAGGACCTACGTGCGAATCTCGACCTCAGCCTCTTCCATACAGAATCATCACGATGAACTTCCACAGAAGTGGGTTCAGGTATTGTCTCCTCATCTAGTGGACGTGCGTTAAACGTGCCGCTGCCAACAGTTGACAGGCCATGGGGACGAGGCGCATCATCAAACGGTAGTCTAGAGATAGACCCCTTACACGCACGACATATCCGATAACACAAGTGCACTTGAGTGTCACTCAACGGCTTTTCATAGTCGCAAGTCCGACAGATAACATACACCTCACGCACTTCCTGTTCCTCCATCTTGTTCAGGTGCCAATAACTATGCCGAAAACACAAGGCACGGAGCATACAATAGCTCACAGCCTCATATTTTTGGTGATGGTATTATACTGCAAAAAGCAAATGAATGAAAATGCATGTACAAAGGAATTTTTTACTTTCTATGAGTGTTTACTTAAAGTTATTTTTCGAGTGAGATCCCGCTTAGCGGGACTGAATCGAGAAGTTACATTCAACTTATTTCTCGATAAATTCGAAATATAAAAAGATGAAAGATAGTTTCTCAACTCCACTCGAAACGTAAAGAATTATATTTTTCGACCAAGCGCAGCGTGTGGAGAAATTACTTGCTCCTAATCAGGCTGTTTCTGAGGGGTCTTCTTTCACAACTGAAAAGCTGGTTGCATACTGATCTAAGGCCTCAGAAAGGATTCTTAAGGGTTTTATTTTTTTATCCAAATACGTACCTGCCGCTTGTGGATTTTTAGATACTAACCGAGAAAACCGCGCTTCTTGCTGTCTGATACGATTGGATAAAGCCTCTTGCGTTACATGTACCTGTCCTTCCTCACTTAAAGCCCAAAACTCGTCTGTTTCAGACAGACGTTGATATTCTCCATGCTTGATTAAAAATTCAAGTAGAGGTATAGAAGATGTACGTTCTGTACCCTCCCTTTCTTTTCTTTTTTGTTCTAAGTTAATTATTTTTTCTTCTGCCATATTTTTGCTCTTTATTCTAATTACTAAACGCTAGACGCTAAGCGCTACTTTTTTTTCTTCCTTTTCTCCAGCCACTTCCCAAACTCATTTCCGGCAAAGTAGCTAACCGCAGCAAAAGCAACCAAAGGAGCATTACCTACAACTACTCCAAAAGCACCTGCTACTATGTCTGCTCTTTTACTCAATTCTACTCCCTTTTCAAGCGTTCCTTTCTCTGCCTTTGCCACATTTACCGCCTCCTTTGAATATATTTTTCAGTAATAAAATCCCTAATAACCCGTCCTAAATCTGGTTCTACTCCCTTATAGATTTCTTTTGCCACAATAAGTGTCGTTTTTGCTCCTACACCCAGACTTTCAGTAATACTTCCTGTATATTTATCTAGCCCTGTAACATTCTGCCTCTCTTTCATAACGCCCCTATTATAACACTCAAATAAAAACAGTACTTAACAGGCGTCTTTTAATAAAGTAACAAAAACGCAATAAGATAAGGAGTAGAAAAAAAGATTAATTTTGAAAAATAGGCGGAGGAAAAAAGTTTTTCTCCGCCTTGAGAGTGGTGATAAATCTACTAATTAGCAGACATCTTGGTACCGCAGTTGAGACACTTCAAACACGCTCCGTTACGTGTCATGATATGCCCGCAAACTAGACAGAAAGGGGTATCGGTTTCTAGGCTTCTAAGTTGCTCAATTCGAACTTCTCCTATGCCTAGCCGAGCAGGACACCCATCATGATACCAGTGATGGGTATCTGACTTCCACCCAGTACCTAGGGGGATACCCTTTCCACAGTCATGACAAAACTTGGGTCCAGGCATTGACTACTCCTTCCAGAGATAACACTACCCCACGATTGCTGTATTATATCATGGGAAATTGAATAAGAATCTATATTAGAACCGGGATAAAAGAGTTTTTCTTGAGGCGCGGAGGGGAATCGAACCCCTGCATCGAGGTTTTGCAGACCCCAGCGTTTCCACTTCGCCACCGCGCCATAATCACTGTTGTTGTTTTACTAAATAATATACTTCCCTACCGTATCTATCGAGCTAAGCTCGATAGCTCCCACGCCTGTTACGACTGCGTCTACAGGCGATCTCAGTCGTTTCACTCCTTCCGATCCACTTCGCCACCGCGCCAAAACAGGTAGGAAACAATCCAAAGTTTAGCACAAAATGCCATACAAATCTACTTTAGTATGATAACAAGCTACAAATTAAATAATTAAAATACAGGAAAAAAAGAATTAAGTATAGACAGAGAAGATTCATGATTCAAGAATGAGAATGAAGAAGATATTTTCACCGTTGCGTGAGCGAGCGTTAAAAAAATTATGATCTAAATCACGTCTTGAAAGCTTAACTGTTTGAGTCCGATATAATTGAGACGAGTTTTAAGCTTTAGTGATTTAGATCATAATTTTTAGCGAAGTAGCACAGGTGAAGAGTTTTTGGTACTTTTGTCGACACAAAAGTACAAGATAGATGATTTATATTTTTTATGGATTCCAAATCAAGTTTGGAATGACAGATTTTATAAGGTGGGAACTTGTATTAAACGTTTTAGTTTTGCAATTTACACAAGTATCAAAGACGCTCTAATAGTGGCAGGAAGGTATTGGAAAAAATTTAGAAAGGAGGTGATCCATCCCCAGCTTCGGCTAGGGATACCTTGTTA
>CAYRUR010000014.1:0-18865 GCA_964427615.1 uncultured Gammaproteobacteria bacterium
TTTGTTTGAATTAACTTAAATCCCCGACCGTAAGGTCGTGGGTTGTTTTTTAACTTTTGAATTTCCCTACATACTCTATACAACATACGATATACTTGATTTCTTTTCTTACTATCTTCTTACGCAAGGAATGTTAAAAAGTGGATACTATAAAAATATATGAAGATAGTAAGTCCTGCTTTTGAACATAATCAAATTATCCCTGAGAAATACACATGTGATGGCGAAAATAAAAATCCTCCCCTTATTTTTTCAGAGATACCCACTGATGCAAAAAGTTTGGTTTTAATTGTAGAGGATCCTGATGCTCCGGGAAGGACTTTTACTCACTGGTTGCTTTACAATATAGACCCGTCTATTACTGAAATAGCTGAAGGAATGGTGCCAGAAGGGACTTTACAAGGTCTAAATGATGCAGGAGAATCTTCGTATTATGGTCCGTGTCCTCCTAGTGGTGTACATAGATACTTCTTTCGTCTTTTTGCGCTTGATACTCAAATGCAGGTAGGAAGCAATGCTTCTAAAGAGACGTTAATGAATGCAATGGAAAATCACATAGTAGATAAGGCAGAATTGATAGGACTCTATTCAAGAGAAGTAAGCACTCTCTAATAGCTTATTGCTAATTCTCTTTTATTACACATTTGTCTAATTTATCTTTTTGTAATCTCTCACTTTCTTCTCTAATAGCTCTATTTCATTACTAAATTCTTACAAAAAAATGCTTGATTTTTGACAAAGAGACGTTTGTGAATTGCTTGACTCCCCCTATTCCTTTTGGTATATTCTGCCCTGGTTTTCAAAGTAAGAATTTAGTAAGTTTTCCTAAAGTTTTTTTAAAAAATCTGTGAAATATATCTTGCCCATACTAAAAAATACATTACAGAACATAAACGTTACAAAGCCTATCGTTTTTCTCATTCTCATTCTGTTGCTTCTCATCAATTTTGCCAAACCAGTGCAACAGAATATTATCTCTCCTCTTTCCAGTAAGCTAACGAGATTAACTCCGCTTGAAGAAGGGAAAAAGGGTTATGAAGTATTTGGTTTTGCTCCCTACTGGACATTTGACAAGCTGGAAAATGTAGATTTTGAAACACTTACTACATTTGCTTACTTTGGTATTCCTGTAGAGGCAGATGGTAACTTAAATACTAGTGATTCTGGTTATCACACTTTTGAGAGTGATGAAGCAACCAGAATTTTTAAGAAAGCACACGCCCATGGTACTCGAGTAGTACTCACCATTACCCAGATGGATAACAGTACTATTCGAGCGTTTTTAGATGATGATGCAGCGCAACAACGAGCTATAGAACAGTCAGTTGATTTGGTAAAACAGAGAGGTATTGATGGTATCAATGTGGATTTTGAATACAGTGGAGATCCAGGATCTTATTATGAAGGACGATACAGCAGATTTGTAGAAAATATAACGAAAGCGATGCATGATGCAGTACCGTCCTCTCGAGTAACTGTTTCTGTGTACGCTGCAGCTGCTAAGGAATTTCAGATGTACAACATAAAAGAGCTTGCTCAGGCAAGTGATGGCATATTCATGATGGCCTATGATTTTGCAACACTTGGTGCGGACAAGGCCATGCCTACTGCTCCACTCTACGGGTATAAAGATGGAAAGTATTGGTACGATGTCTCCACTGCAGTAGAGGATTTTCTGAAAGTGATGCCTGCTGAAAAATTAATTCTGGGAGTTCCTTACTATGGCTATAACTATCTGGTAGAGTCTCCTGAAGTAAAATCTGCTACTCTTCCTTACTGGACCTGGAAAGGTAACCCAACGGCACAGACCTATACATTAGTGCAAAACCATATTCATCCAGGGGAAAAATATCATGTGGTAAATGGGTGGGATGATACTAGCAAAGTGGGATGGAAAGCATACTATGACTACAACACCTATACCTGGCGCATGGTCTTTTTTGAAGATGAAAGATCTCTCTCTTATAAATATCAATTTGCAAAGGAAAAAAAGCTGGCAGGAGTAGGTATCTGGGCATTGGGTTTTGATGAAGGCAAAGATGAATTATGGACACTTTTGAGAGATGAATTTGGAAGAAAATATGCAGATGTGGATGCGCATCAAAGAGAAATCAAAGATCTTACTTATTTTCCTAACTAATAGCTATGCAGAACAATAAAAATATCGTTTATTTTATTACCTTATCACTTGGAATTGTACTACTTGGTGCCTTACTATCTTTGACACACAATTCTACTCCCTCAAAACCACTACCAGGTCAGATACAAACAGCGGTTATAGAAGAACCCAGTACTTTTCAAAAAGTGGAACAATTATTAAAAAAAGAGAAAAATAATTACCAATTGAAAAGGCCAACCAGTTTGGTGCCCAAGGTGCATGCTTCAGGTGAGTATGAATATGCCAGTGGATACGGTGTGGTGGATTACCAAACAGGTGAAATTATCCTAGAAAAAAACATAGATGCAAAACTGTCTATTGCATCTTTGACAAAAATCATGACTGCAATTGTTGCACTTGATTTAGCAGATCCTCAGGAAGTATTTACTGTTTCAGCATATGCCTCAAGCATCATGCCTACAAAGATAGGTGTTACAGAAGGAGAACAACTGACACTTGAGGAATTACTCAATGCGTTGCTCTTAACTTCTGCCAATGATGCAGCCGAAGTTATTCGTGAAGGAATTGATAGTAAATATGGTGATACTGTTTTTATAAAAGCTATGAATGAAAAGGCTGACTTTTTAGGTCTTAAAAATACTCATTTTCAAAATCCTCAGGGATTTGATGATCAAGAGCACTACAGTAGTGTAGAAGATCTGTTACTCTTAAGCCATTATGCTATGACGCACTACCCTCTTTTTGTAGACATTGTGAAAAAAGAATATGAGGTTTTGGAGGCAAATGCTGATCACAAACATTATGATCTCAATAACTGGAACGGACTTATTCGGGTATATCCAAATACGATTGGGATAAAAATTGGTAACACAGGGGATGCGGGTATGACAACGGTTGTGGTATCTGAGAGAGGTGGTAAAAAGATGATGGCAGTGGTACTGGGAGCACGCGACATTATTCAAAGAGACTTATGGGCTTCACAATTACTTGATGAGGCTTATCGACAGAAAGAAGGATGGGAACCGTATATGGTAACAGAAGCAGAATTATTACAAAAATATGCCACGTGGCAGTATTGGTAAACCGCAATTGTGGGTAAACTTCTGCTATGCGCGAATAAAAAAAGGAGGTGATGTTTTTTGATAAAAAAAGTTATAAATAAAATAATAGAGATCATAACTGTCCCTAGTCCTGCATATGCAAAAGCAAAAGCTCGCTTTCCTCGCCAGCACTAAATGGTAGTATTACTGATGATTTTTACCTTGTTGGAGTAGAAATGGTCTATTCTTATATATATTCTTACACTATATTGTGGAAAACCTTACATCTATTAGCAAAAATAGAATTGTGAAATATTTCGGATCTGTCCTCTTATTTTTTTTCAAACACTTAGTCCCTGTTGGTATAGGATTATTTTTGTCTCTTTTTATTATTGCCTTGTTTACCTACTTCTATTTTGCTCACAATCTTGTCTCTCCTGAGCGTATCATGAATAACAATAAAACAGGAATTGTTCTGCTTGATAGAAATAATACCCCATTTTTTACATTTTATGAGGGACGAGTTGAAAAATATGTGCCTTTGTCTCAGATCTCCCCAGTGATGCAGGAGGCAGTGATTGCTGCAGAAGACAAAGAGTTTTACGAGCATCCTGGCTTTTCAATAAAAGGGATGTTGCGAGCTCTTGTTTTGGACATCCAAGAGCAGAAACTTGCATACGGTGGCTCTACGATTACTCAGCAGTTGGTAAAAAATTCCCTTCTGAATCAGGAAAAAGACTTTTTGCGTAAATACCAAGAGATTATTCTTTCTCAAGAAATTGAGAGAAGATATAACAAAGAAAAAATCTTGGAAATGTATTTGAACTCTGTTTATTTTGGTGAAGGAGCATTCGGAGCTGAGGATGCAGCTAAAACATATTTTGGTAAAAGTGCTAGCGATTTGACTCTTGCCGAAGCCTCTCTTCTGGCCGGGATTTTACCTTCTCCTTCAAAGTATGATCCTTTACAAGGTGGTCTTAAAGAAGCCAAAGTACGCCAAGATTTTGTGTTAACTCAGATGGTTGATTCAGGATTTATTACTGAAAAACAAAAGCAAGAGGCTTTGCAAGAAAAGTTAGCTTTTAGCCCAGTAAGGAATGATATGAATCAGCATGCTCCTCATTTTGCTCTTATGGTGAGAGATGAGTTGATTCAAAAATACGGTGAAGAACGGGTGCTGCGCTCTGGATTCAAGGTAAAGACAACGCTTAATTTGAATTGGCAAAAGTATGCTGAGAACTCTGTTGCAAATCATGTAGCTACACTCGCTCCCCAAAACGTCTCAAATGGCGCAGCAGTTGTAATGGAACCTACCACTGGTGAAGTCTTAGCGCTGGTAGGGAGTAAAGATTGGACAAATGAAGATTTTGGTAAATTTAATATTGCAACTGCTGCAAGACAGCCAGGATCTTCTTTTAAGCCTATTGTGTATTCGGCAGCCCTAGAGCAAAGAATTATTACTCCGAGTACAGTTTTGCATGACGTACCTACTACTTTTACCGGTGGGTATAGGCCAAAAGATTACGATAATAAATATAGAGGAAATGTACTTCCTAGACGGGCACTTGCCAATTCTTTGAATATTCCAGCCGTAGAAGTGTTAGCTATGCTAGGGGTAGATAATGCGGTTGAGCAAGCTCGCAAATTTGGCATTACTACTCTTTCTGATCCTACTAATTATGGCCTTTCACTTGTGCTAGGTGCTGGTGAGGTAAAACTGCTGGAGTTAACGGGTGCGTATGGAGTGCTCGCAAACGGAGGAGATAAAATTCCACCTACTTTGATTCTTTCGATTACCAATAAGTACGATGATACAATTTATGAGTATAAGCCTTATTCGCAGCGAGTGCTGGAGCCTCAGGTAGCATATATTATCTCTTCTTTTCTTTCTGATAAACGTACCAGGGCTGAGGCTTTTGGTAATGCACTTGATATCCCTTATGATGCAGCAGTAAAAACAGGTACTACGGAAAATTACAAAGATGCTTGGACTGTTGGGTATATGCCTAATTTAGTAATTGGTGTTTGGGTAGGTAATAATGACGGCACACCTATGAGCCAAATCGCAGGAAGCCTGGGTGCTGCACCTATTTGGAGAGATTTAATGAGTACGTATCTTAAAGAACTCCCTACTTTAGCTTTTCCTCGCCCTGAAGGAGTTACTGCTGTCTCCATTTGTAAATACAATGGATTACTTGCTTCCAATAGATCCACTTCTTCTGCTTCTGTAGAATACTATATCGCCGGTACAGAACCTACTCAATACTGTTATGTCCCGAAGAGAAATGAAGATGATAAGGATGAGGAAAAAGAAAAACAGGATAATGAAAATAACTCCCCAAATACTCCTTCTGACTCAGAAGATGAGCACCGTAACGAAGAGCTAAGAGATGAGATGAGAAGGCAGCAAAGAGAAGAAAATAGAAGATTACGTGAACAGCTAAGAGATATTCTTAGAGAAGAACAAGCAGTGCCATAACTGGAACTTAGAACCTATTTCAAAACCTCTTATCTCTTATTGTCATTCTGGTAAGACGGTAGGCGCATCTCTATGAGCATGAGGACTTTAAGCCGAATGGCCAGAACGACTGGTTTTAAAATAAGTTCTAGATTTCTTTACTTCTTTAGGACAAGACAGACTTTTTCGAATAAATACAAACGTATATCCATTTTTATCATTGATACATTTTGTTACAGATGATATCGTTGACAGATGCTGTATGTAGTATGTTATAGTGACTATGCACACTAAATATACGATTCGTTAAGAACAATATTTAGTTAAAAATTGGAGCAGAAGACACTAAGGATCAGACCTTAGCAAGTCAGGGGAAACGTGGTTAGATTCCACGGCTATGCCGTAACTGTAATGCGCAATAACGCGACAAGCCAGACTGCCTGAGTCTTCTTCACTTCTCGAGCAAGGAGCATCTAGCTGAATGTATGAATCAGCTGTATATACGCCACCTCTCGAAGGTGGTTTTTTAATATTCGAAAAGCTAAATATATTTATTAACATATATGACTATTAAAAAAATACAAAAAAGAGAAGGTACCTTTGATACATATAATAATAAAAAAATTGCTAACGCAATCTTTGCTGCAATGAAAGAAGTAAAACATGGCAAGCGAGAAGATGCACAAAAAATAGCACTAGAGGTAGAAAAAAAATTAGAAAAAATTTATACAACTGAAGATGGAACAGATGAGAAAGGAAATGTTCCTACAGTTGAGAAAATACAAGACATTGTTGAGGAATCATTAATGGAAAGTGATTTTCATGATGTGGCTAAGGCGTATATTTTGTATAGAGAAAAAAAGAGACTGGAAAGAAAGAGAGATATTTTCAAAAAAAGAGTCAATTTAAAACCCTACGAGTACCCTGAATTAGCTGAGTATATTGATGCAATACGTAGTTCTTATTGGGTGCACACAGAATTTAATTTCACCAGTGATATTCAAGATTTTAAAGTACATGTAAATGATGCTGAGCGAAATGCTATAAAAAATACAATGTTGGCTATTTCTCAAATCGAGGTGTCTGTAAAAACCTTTTGGGGGGATATATTTAAAAAATTACCAAAGCCTGAGATAGGTGCTGTAGGCTATACATTTGCTGAAAGCGAAGTTCGTCATCATGATGCCTACTCTCATTTACTTGAGATACTTGGTTTGAATAAAGAATTTGAAGGAATAAGAGATATTCCTGTTATTCATAACCGGATACAGTATCTGGAAAAAGCCTTATTAACTGCAAAAAGTGAAGATGATAAAGAATATACTCGCTCTATTCTCCTCTTCTCTTTGTTTATTGAGCATGTTTCTCTTTTCTCACAATTTTTGATTATCATGTCTTTTAATAAACACCGCAATATTTTCAAAGGAATCTCTAATGCCGTTGAGGCAACTTCTAAAGAAGAACAAATCCATGGATTATTTGGGATTGATGTCATCAATATCATCAAAGAAGAACATCCTGAATGGTTTGATGAAGAGTTTATTGAAGATATTAAAAATGCTTGTGTTGATGCCTATGAAGCAGAAGCTCATATTATTGACTGGATTTTTGAAGATGGAGAACTGGATTTCTTACCAAAGGCAGTCGTTAAAGAATTTGTGAAAAACAGACTGAATAATTCATTGGCAAGCATTGGACTCCAGCGTATCTTTGAGGTAAATGCGGATATGCTTGAGCAGACAGATTGGTTTGATGACGAAATTATTGCTACCAAACACGGAGATTTTTTTGTCAAACGATCCATCAATTACAACAAGCGCAGCAAAAGTATCACGAGTGATGATTTATTTTAATATGCTATGAAAAATAATACATCTATTTATTGGCTAAATGAAAATAGTAGAAAGTTTTTGGACAGAGGGTATCTTACGGAAGGAGTAACCCCTGAAGAGCGTATGTCCTTTATTGCTCAAAGAGCTGAGAAAATTCTTGGTAAAAAAGGCTTTGCTGATAAATTCTATGACTATTTGGCAAAAGGTTACTACTCTTTGTCTACTCCTATTTGGGCAAATTTTGGTTTGAAAAAAGGATTGCCCATCAGCTGTTTTTCTTCACATATCTCAGATAGTATGAGTCAGATTCTCTATACGCAAGCAGAAGTTGGGATGATGAGTAAATTCGGCGGTGGTACTGGTGCGTATTTTGGTGAGTTACGTAGCCGTGGTGCAGATATTACTAATAATGGTGTTTCATCAGGATCTGTTCATTTCATGAAATTATTTGAGACTATTATTAATGTAGTCAGTCAAGGATCTACTCGCCGTGGTGCTTTTTCGCCATATCTTCCTGTAGAGCATCTAGATATTGAAGAGTTTTTAGACATTGGTACCGAAGGCAACTCAATTCAAGCCTTAACTCATGCTGTTACTGTGACTGATAAATGGATGGAGGAAATGATAGCGGGAGATAGCAAAAAGAGAAAAATTTGGGCAAAAGTTATTCAACGTCGTGTTGAGATGGGTTATCCGTATATTTTCTTTACTGACAATGTAAATAATAACACTGTTGATGTTTATAAAGATAAAAAGTTGCCTATAAGACACAGTAATCTTTGTTCTGAAATTATGCTTCCGACAAATGATGAGTGGTCATTTGTATGTGACTTATCTTCCCTTAACCTACTCCACTATGATGAATGGAAAGATACAGACGCAGTAGAGACAATGATCTACTTTCTTGATGCTGTCATGACTGATTTTATCAATAAATTGGAAGAGATGCGTGATTCAGAGGATAAAGATAAGAGGATGGCATTCTACTTTATGCAACGAGCATATAATTTTGCAGTTGCCAACCGTGCTCTAGGTCTTGGGGTTCTTGGTTGGCATTCATATCTGCAATCAAAGATGATAGCTTTTGAAAGTAAGGAAGCCAAAAAAATAAATGTTGAGATTTTCAAAACAATACAGCAAAGATCTTATAAAGCATCACAAGAGCTTGCAAAAGAATTTGGAGAACCATCATTATTAAAAGGATACGGCAGAAGAAATGCAACACTCAATGCAATTGCTCCGACAACATCATCTGCTTTTATTCTGGGACAGGTCTCCCAAAGTATAGAACCAGTATGGTCAAATTGTTATGTAAAGGATCTTGCCAAGATGAAAATAACCATTAAAAATCCGTTTTTGGAAAAGTTACTAGAAGAGAAAGGAAAAAATGATAAGGAAACATGGAAGTCTATCCGGGACAATGATGGCTCAGTCCAGCATTTGAAATTTTTGACAGATGATGAGAAGGCAGTTTTTAAGACATTTTGTGAAATAGATCAAATTGCAATCATTGAGCAAGCTGCTACTCGTCAACAGTATCTAGATCAGGGCCAGTCACTGAATTTGATGATCAATCCAAGTGTTCCGGCAAAAGATATTAATAATTTGTACATATATGCCTGGCAGTCAAAGATCAAGACACTATATTACCAACATAGCACCAATGCCGCACAGAAATTCAATCAATCAAAAATGTGTGTTGGCGCTTGCGAGGCTTAATTAAATACTTATCATTTTCATTTCTCAAATTCAGACTCCAGATGTAAACGATTTTTGATACTGTTGTTTTTAGTTTCATGTGAATCTCTAATCTACATTATTTGATTCTCTAAGGTAAGATCCTAGGTTATTTTATTATTACTAGTAAAGTTAAGATTCTTGTTGATGGATTTAAGATATGAAGAGAATATTAAGACTAGAAAAACTAAGTCTGCTTAGCATTTTGGTCAGGATTCATTCTATCATTTAGTAAATGAGATGTCTGTGGTACTATACTTTAAGGACTTAGCCTCTTAAAGCTAAACTCTTATCATATTTAATAAAAGTTATTAAATATTTCATTCAAAAAAGCATCAACTGTTATTTCATTAGGCTTCCAACGCCTAACATGAGCACAATCATTTCTTAGGTTAAGAAATTCTAATAATCGATTAGCTAATCCTTTATCTAAAAAGAGAGCTTTCGATATTTCCAGAACTTCTCTATCTTTGAACTGCTGGTAATCTTCAAGTTGATTTATTGGTTTTAGTTTAAATTTAGCATTTTTACTATTTTTCTTCTTAACTTCATCAATAAATTGTCTCTTGTATTTTTTTTCTATTCGAGAATAAATTATGTGCATAACACATGTCCACCCCATGATTACTGCTGCTCTCATTGCATTAGAGTTTCTACATACAAGAGCCTCTTGCATATAAGATCTTTCAGACTTGTTTTTAACTTTGAGTAAGCGTGAATCGTAAATGTCGATTAACTGTAAAGCGCTGATAAAGTCATCAACGATCTTTCTGCCTAAATCAGGTTTCATATTCTCGTGATGTATCGCGAGTCTATTGGGATGATGTTGAACAAAAACGCTTAGAGAATTTCCTGTCCCCCATCTTTCCTGAATAAAAAAATGTATCATATCAAACTTTCCAGATTCAAATATAGCCTTCGCTATTTCAGGAGAAACAGATTTCTGGATGTGGTCTTCTTCAACAAATATTTTATTAGTGATTTCGGATTCGGTTAGTTTCGTTTGAAGATAATTATTAAGAAGCTCTAAGAGTTTATCAAAATCTAATTTTTTAAATGTAAATGATTTAAGTATTTTGAACTTCTCTGTCATAGAAGATTACACTTCATTATAGCATATTCAGACTTGTTAGAATTATATATAAATAAGCTGAGCATGTTAGGATTCTATCTTTGAGTAATAGGGATAGTGTTGAAGGTTGCTGTTGGTCTTTATTGGTATTGATGGACGCTGTGTAGAAAATTTTATGCACTATTTAAGCTCAAAAGTTTTAATTGTTTTTGCTGGTGTTAATTCATCTCCTTTTATGAGGGATAAACTATTAAATTCATACTGTATATCTAAATCTAATTCTTTTGCTTCAGCAAAAGCCTTTTCGTATAGTTCTTTATCAAGTTGATCATATTTTGTCTTAAAAACTCCAAGAGTTATGTGAGGGATAAATGGAATATCCTTTCGTAAATGAGAAGTTAAAATGCCAAAATGTAATGTATCGTGTACTCTTTCTATTTCTTCTTTACCTTCTTGTACAAGGAGAAATAGATAATCATCAAAAGACTTCATGAGACCATTCAAGTGTATTCGAAAAGGTTCAATGTTTTTTGTAACTGTATCAAGATGTTGGATAATTTGCTTTTCTGGAATATTAGAAAAAGGAAATACTACTGTAATATGAGGAGGTATTATGTTCCAGAGCGGATCATACTTTTTTCTAAAAAAGTTAATTTCACCTACATTTATCTTAGGGAAATATACGACAGCAAGTTTTTGCATAAACCTAGTATAGCAAAGGTTGGAACTTAACATTTAATTGATTTTCTATAATTTGTAAGTTACTATTTATGTAGATGTGAAAAAGAAAACAAGGAAGTTATTATCGAAACTCTTCGGTGTATTGTCTATTGTTTTTGGAGCGATAGCCGTATTACTTGTCTTGGCCGGAATAGTAGGTATATTTTTAAGTGAACCAACTTTCTGGCAGGGATGGGCAAAATTTGCAGATACTTTCAGTCCTTTTAATATACTTAATTATATTCTAATCTTTCTTTTTTTCTCTCCAGCATTTATATGTTGGAAACTAAAAGACTGGCTTAGTTCTCCAGTAGAAAGTCCATTTCAGAAGAAATTCCGCGAATTAGCAGAACAATCAGTAAATAACCTTAAAGCAGGATCGATGCTCGATCATATAAAAAATGTAGAGGCAGGTATTAGTCCTGTAGATGATGATTATTACAAGGCATTAAAACTAGATAATAAAAGAAAAAAATAAAAAATTTAATAATGAATAGACTATTTAAAATACCAACAGTATCAACGCAAACTAAAAAAATACTTTTATTCTTGTTAAGTGCTTTAGCCATTTTTAGTCTAGGATTTTATTGGCTTCAGTGGAGACCTAGTGAAGCGAGAAAACTTTGTATGCAACAAGTTAGAAATAAAATAAAAAATAATCATGTCGATTTATCAAGCCAATTGATAAATACATGGTTTAGAGTGTGTCTGGTTGACCGTGGCATGAAGCCAGAATCTTTAATAGTCAACGATTAAAGAACTGTATAATTACCCATATATTTCTCATATTGATTTTACTGATTAATACCAAAATTTTGTAAATCTTCTGTTGTTGCTGTACCATCTAGAGGAGGTTGAAAAGGTTTACCAGATGCGTCAAGTATAGATTGAGTTCCATATTTTTGCTTTAATTTGTCTAAAGGAACACCATTTTCCAACTGTTCTTGAATCATTAATCTATCAGTTGCTTGAGGTATTAATGAATATTGAGGTGGTAAACCAGCGTGTACTGCTTGAGTTGTTAAACTAAGAGCTTGTCTATAGTCACCCACTGTTTTACCATGCTGAAAGATAAAAGCTAACATATTTAACTCGTGTGGATCTGAAACTCCTCCTTTAGCAACTATCTCTTCTGCTTTTTTTAATCTTTTTTCGTCTCTTTGGCGGATTTCTAATCTTTTAGTTGGATCTATTGGAAAAGCTTGTCTATCTTTTTGATCGGACTCATATAACTGTTTAATTTCGCTTGGAATATTAATTTGTTCTGATTGATTTTCCACAGTACTAAAAGTATATCAAAATTCTTGTGATTGTAATTATTTTCAAAGGAAATGGATTCG
Organism: uncultured Gammaproteobacteria bacterium; assembly: GCA_964427615.1. Classification (GTDB taxonomy): domain Bacteria; phylum Patescibacteriota; class Microgenomatia; order Levybacterales; family GWA1-39-11; genus CAYRUR01. The sequence goes on from CAYRUR010000014.1 coordinate 12,319, forward strand.
TATCAATGAGTAGTGAGTTGTAAAGGTTAGGAATATTTTGTGTTGCTGTAGATACTAGACCAAGTGAAAATTCCTCTTGTGAGTAATTTTGCTAGTTAAGTAAATCAGGAATAACTCCTTTATTCTTTGTAAGTTCTTCGAGGATTGTAATCGCATGTCGTTTTGCTTCTTCATCCTTAATGCTGTGAAAGAAATTTACCATTCCTAGTGCTTCTTTTAAGATATATAGTTTCATGCGTTCATTAAAGTCTTTTGGAAGAGGTACGTAATTTCCATACGCTTCTAAGAAAACATCTCGTTGTGAAGGTCTCTTATAAAGTTCAAGAATATAAAATTTACCTAAATCATAGAATGGTCTTCCACCTATTACCATTCCGTAATCAATAAGAATAGCATGGTCTGTCTCTTTTTTAAGAATGAAATTCTCTAAGTAAATATCTCTATGGATTAATCTTGGTTTTTCTAATGCCTCTACTTCGATAATAGGTCTGATTGAGTGAAAGAATTGTTGCGTATTTTCAAATAATTCCTCAGGAATTAGGTGCTTTACTCCCTCTAATCTTTCTGTAACTTTATTTTCCAAGTACTTTTTCCAACTTATATTTTGAGGATTAAGTAAATCCCCGTAATTTTCGGATAGTATACTATGTAATTTCCCTGTTGCTGTTCCAACTTCGTAAAATACCTTCTCAATATTTTCCTGCCTATCAATGGCTTCCGCTGCATTTAACCCTTCTATAAACTCAAGAAGGAGAAAGTGTTGTGGTTTGTGGTCTGAAAGGAGAATCTTTGGGGCATCTGCCTCTTTTTCTTGTAACGTAGCAAGTATCTTCCATTCTAATTCTAGTCCATATTTCTCATGCACAATTCCTTTAGCAATAAATCTTTCAAATCCTTGTTTCGTGCTTTCTACTAAAAACGTATTGAACACACGTCCTTTAGCTGTTTTAAACTGTTTAGTAATTGAAATCTTTTCGTTTTGAAAAATTGGGTACTCCTCATGTAAAAGTTTTTTAGCTTCTTCAGAGCTCAAAAGATTCATATCAGAAGTATAGCAAAAGTTTTGAGACTGTACATTGTGTATGACATAGAAAAGTTAATACTAAGTGACTTTGCAGAGATTTTTATATTAATTAGTGGAAATAATTATTATCTGAATATTTTATCTTTTCTTCTGTTAAATTCATCTTCAGTGATTTGTCCAGTTTGTTGTAGTTTTGTCACTTCTTTTAGTAAGTCAAGCCGTTTATAGCTTTCCTCTATTGCATCTTTTTCTTCTTGTGTTGCAGTGCCTTTGATTCTTTCAGAATAAATTTTCAGATATTTTCTTCCTTCAGTAATAAATAAATCTCGCAACTTTGGATTTAATATATGCTCTGGATCTTTCTCCCATCTAAAAATTGATAATGGTTTTTCTATATAACCTAATTCATATTTCTGACTAATTCTATTCCACATATCAGTATCTTCATGGATTTTTAAGTCTTCATTAAATAATCCAATTTCATCAAAAATAGATTTTCTCACCATGACAGATGAAATATGGATAGGAGGGTTTTTCATAAACCCTGTCAAATTGAACTTAGATCTTTCTTGATGATTTGTATCGGACAAAGAAAAACGTGTTTTTTCTAATTTTTCTCCATTTGATTCTATATATTGATCAGTATAGACAAGAGGAATATGGGGATTTGATTCCAGAAATTCTAGTTGTGATTTAAGAATTGTTGGCAACCAAACATCATCAGAGTCCAGAAAGGCAATATACTCACCTTTTGCATATTTGATTCCTTCATTCCTTGCACTTGAAATACCTCCATGTTTTTTGCTAATTACGATTACTGGAAGTTTTAGGGAGTCAATATATTCTTTAGTTCCGTCTGTGGACCCATCATCAATTATAACAACTTCAAAATTTTTTGGTTCTTGCAGTAATATGCTCTGTGTTGCTTCAACTACTAAGTCTTTTCGATTATATGTTGGGATAACAACTGAAATAAGTGGCTGCATGTAAAAATTATAACAGAAGTAATTCTATTGCGTTTTGAATCAGTTAAGTTGTAATTGGGCTACTATGTAAAATTTTTTTCAAAGCAACTATTTATTGGGTAATTTAAATAAGAAGCCATTTCTACTCCAGAACCACAGAGGAGGATGCATATCTATTGGATTGATTCCTGAATTTAATAATAAATTTCTCCATCTTCTAGATATCTCTTCCTTAGATAATTTATCTGCTTCTTCTTTCGTAATTACTCCTAATAATACAGAGCATTTTGTAATATGGGTGTCAGGTGCAACATCTATATATGCACTATTTTTTAGTGGGATGCCACCATAAGTACTAATGATAAAACTCCAGTAATTAAATATTTTAGGTCCTGATAGATATGGGAACCCCTTTTTATACTTATGCTGAATTAGCTCTCTTAATATTAAGAAATCATTATCTACTTCTTTAAACATCTGTTCAATTGTTTTCCAGTTAAAGTAGATTGTTTTAGAAATTACTTTCCATGTGTTTATGTGTTTATTTGGTTGTAATGCAAGTCTATGTTTAAGCAATTTCATGCGTAATAAGTCATCGCTTATTGTGGCAGAACTCTTTATGGAAAAAATGTCATGTGTTTCAGGGTCATTAAAAGTTTTTAATGCTGCATCCCACAGCTTATAACTGTCTCTCTGATAATTTAAACTCATTGGTAATGTGAAATATGCTAATTTCAGTTCCAGCTGTTCTTTACTAAACTTAGGACTTGAATCTTCAGGCATAGTACAAATTCCTAGATCACCATTTTTATAAGCATCAAGAAGAGCTTTGCATTGCTGAATAAGTAAATTTCTTGCATCTGTGCTCATATGGTTATTTATACCATAGTAATATTGTTCGAATCAAAGAAAGCATGCCTAAGAATTGAAGAAATTTTGAGGATAAAACAAATTTAAATAAAATTTAGAATTTAGTTTTGTTGAAGATTTTTTGCTACAAGGGCTAGACAATGTTAGAACCTATTCTTTAACCATGAGTTGAGGATTCCACACGATTTCCCATAAATGTCCATCAGGATCCTGAAAGTAACCGGAATATCCGCCCCAAAACGTATCGTGTGCGGATTTCACTACAGTTGCACCTGCTTTTCTTGCTTGTTCCATAACAGCATCGACTTCTTTTTTGCTATTCACATTGTGACCAATGGTAAATCCTGTTGAGCTATTACCAGATTTTGGAAGATCAGTGTCATGAGCAATACTCTCTCTAGGCCATAACGCCAGTTTTAGACCATTTTGCAAATCAAAGAAGGCAACTGCGCCATATTCAAATTCTTTTCCAATAATGCCTTCTGTGGGAAATCCTAATCCATCACGGTAAAAAGATACAGATTTTTCTAAATCATCAACGCCCAATGTGATAACTGTTATTTGAGGTTTCATATGAGAATTACACCATTAGTTGAATTATAGAACTATCTCTACTTAAAATGAACCTGTTTTGACTTCTCCAGCACGCTTGTATGAAGCAATTATCACGCCGCTTGGTGAGGTTTTGGATTCAGTAAGGGTGAAAGCAGCAGGAATAGTGCCTTCGGCAAACAGACGTTTACCCTTTCCAAGAGTTATTGGAAAAATTTTGAGCCACAGTTCATCTACCAAATCGTGTTTCAATAATGTCTGAATGAGATTGCCACTCCCATGCACTTGTAAGTCAGGACCTTCTTGTTCTTTTAGCTTCTTAATTTCCTCTACAGCGTTGTCTTTTAAAAAGACGGAGTTACTCCAATCATGTGTTGTCAGGGTGTTTGAAGCCACATACTTGGTTGCTTTGTTGATGCCAGGCCACTCATCTTCATGCTGGGGCCAATATGATGCAAATATCTCAAATGTTTTTCTTCCTAATAAGAGATCAAATGACTTGCTCATTTGCTCACCCATTACTTGGCCAAGGAAATCATCAAAGTATGGAACTGTCCAGCCTCCGTATTCGAAACCTCCACTGATATCTTCTTCTGGTCCTCCAGGTGCCTGCATGACACCATCAAGAGTGATAAAGGAGAGAACAATAATTTTTCTCATTAAAATGATTCTATCAGAACAAATAACCCATTAATAGTCAGAAACATGTATTAATTTATTAACTGCAGAAAAAGTTCGAATCTTAGTTAGAGGATGCAAGAATTTATACTTTTTAAGTTTGATTTAATGCAAAAATTGAAGCTGGCACTGGTTGACTAGGTAGGAACTTTTTACAGAAATATTTAAAGCATGCAAATAAGAAACAATTATATTTAAGAAAACATGTCTTCATTAGGATGTCCGCGAGGGAAGAGCAGTTATCAGTCTGATTGGCACGAATGCCGTTCAGTCTTGATATACTCACCCTCGCGGATGATTATCCACAGTTACTATGTAACTAGCTTACTGTCTGTATGACATTATCACTACGAACGACTGAGGGCAAATAGAATCTGATCACGAAGTTCCACAGCACGTCCCTTCTTATGGTCACGAATAATCAGAGGTAGACCGAAGGAGCCGACGGATTGCGGATCATAGATCGTGATGAGAATAGTTGGTGTCTCATATGCCCCTCTCTCTTCAGAGGAGGGAATGAGCTTACCCCGCAGAATAGCACCATCAGCGGACCATGGGTTAGCACTCGTTCGTCTCTGGACGAAATGAGGTGCTATCTTCACTTCCAGCCCCTCTTCTCTGTACAGAACGAAGGAAGGTGGCCATCCCGTCCGGTCTACGACGGTCATGAGTTTTTCGACGACTTGTTTGCCTGATACCCGATTCGTACTGAGAACTGCATCGAGTCTGCGGAGCACGCTTTCGAAGTCAAACTCGAAGCTGTCCTCTTCGATTGGAGCTGTCTCGATTTCAATATCGATGAAACTGATGTTAAACCGTCTTGCCAGAGACCACACGTTCCCTGCGATCCCCTTCTTAGGACCGTGGGTTAAAAAGTGTGTGGTCACATCAACGAAGGTAATCTCCACTGGACGCTCCTTTACAATAGATAGACTTTACAGACTGACGCGTTCCATCTCAAGTAGATGGTGCACTGAATATCAGCGTTGATACTCAAAGCGCCACCTACTTGATGGGAGTTACAGTAACTTGTGAATGTACAAAAACACTTCAGGCACATCTTATACAGCGATTTCATAAGTGCGTCTAAAAGCTGGTGAATTATATCAAAAAAAAGAAGATTAGTTAACCTATAGTTAACTATTGACATAGGTTGACTAGGTAGGAACTTTTATAGAGAAAATAGTTGATTCCACTTTAGACACCCAGAAATATACCAAATTAAATTAACTACCCCAGTTCGTGAAGATGCCAACAGCAAGTTCCGCCCAGAGCCAAAGAAGCGCTGCCGTGAACGCTAGGCCTACGATAACCCGATGTTTTGGTGTCTTCCTTGCTACCAGAACAAATAAAGAACCAGTGATGAACAGGAGAGTACCCATAATAACGAAATCGGACAGAGTCCATTTTACTTCATTGGTAAACTGCATTGCCATTAAGGGTATCGATAATATAATACCAGTCACGAGCGCAACCCAAAGAAAGACTTTGTTCTGCATAATGATATCAGTATTTTTTGTTTTTATAGATTCACCCCCTTTCTGATTCCATGATACAAAAAGTGAGAAGGAGAATACAATGAGTGATACAGTTTTAACTATTTGAGCTAGCACTGCTTGACTTGTGTAGAAGCTTTTTATAGAAACCATTATTCTTATTTACAAACTAGGTGAGTAACTGAAGACAACCGAATTAAGACTCAGGGTTTGTATCTTTCTCTTTTCATACTGGATATTAACAAGTTTCATTTACAAGTTATTTACTGTTTTTATATGGATGTAACAATCATTGGAGCAGGAAATATGGGAAAAGGCATTGGAACAAGAATTGTTTCAGGAAACCATTCACTGACAATTCTTGATAGACACGGGGAAAAAGCGAAGGAACTCGCTACACAGTTAGATTCTAACGTATCAGGAGAAGAATTAGAAGAGTCAATTACTGGAGATATCATTATTTTTGCTCTTCCGTACCATGCAATACCTGAAGTCATTGAAAAATATAAAGACCAACTGACTGGGAAAATACTGGTAGATATTTCAAATCCTGTTGATTTCCAAACATTTGAGCTTATTCCGCCACCTGATAGTTCTGGTGCAGAAGAAATAGCAAAGCATTTACCAAAAGACGCAAAACTTGTAAAAGCGTTTAATACGACTTTTGCAGGGACATTAGTTAAAGGAGAGGTTGATGGAAAAAAACTTGATGTGTTTATTGCTTCTGATGATGAGAGAGCAGCACAAGCTATCGTGAAACTTGCTGAAGATGGAGGATTAAGAGGTCTATATGTTGGCCCATTAAAAAGAGCGAAAGCGTTAGAAGGAATGCAACTTGTTCAGATGAGCTTGCAAGAGAAACTGGGCACTAATTGGATGAGTGCTATTAAAATTTTGCCTTAAAACATATGAATCGAGCATTCCTCGAAGCTTTGCTTCGGGGTAACCTTGGAGGGAAAGTT
>CAYRUR010000015.1:0-11341 GCA_964427615.1 uncultured Gammaproteobacteria bacterium
CTTCCTCGAAGACCAACCCTGATACCTCGCAGCTCTGCTGCGGGGTCTTTCATTTTCAAATTTCTTAATTCTTAAATCTTGTTTTATTTGTCATTCCAAACTAGATTTGGAATCTATATGTTTTTTATAGATCCTGAATCAAGTTCCTCCGATACAATCGGAGTTCAGGATGACAGTATTTATTTGTTTTTTCTAAACGCTATACGCTAAACGCTTGTTCTATGTCTTCTGTTTTCTGCTCTCTTCTCACTCCTGAATCATAAATCCTAAATCATGAATCTCTTTTTCAGCCCATTAACTTGTCCTTTACATTCCCTGAATGTTTATGGTAAAATCTGCTGATATTATGGTAAGATTCTTGCGTGAGGTTCGTGCTGAAATGACGAAAGTTACGTATCCAACACGAGAAGATACGCTCAGACTTACCGCGGTAGTTATTGCAATCAGCATTGTAGTCGGTGCTTATTTAGGAGGACTTGACTACGTCTTTAACGAATTGCTTAGATTATTAATAAGTTAAATATGGAAAGTATTTTACAAAACAAACCACGTTGGTACATTGTCCACACCTACTCTGGACATGAGAATAAAGTGGCAAAAACATTGATGCAAAGAGTACAGTCCATGGGATTTGAAGAAAGAATCCTGGATGTTCTCGTACCAACTCGCGAGACTATCAAAGTAAAACAAGGTAAAAAAGAAAACATCAAAGAAAAAATCTTCCCAGGATACATCTTAGTAAAAATGGTTTTGAGCGATGAAGCCTGGATTTTGGTCCGCACTACTGCAGGAGTCACCTCATTTGTAGGTGCTGAAAACAAACCAACTCCTATCAGAGATGAAGAAGTTGAGGCAATCGTTAAATTCGTAGAGATGAAAGACCCAGTATACAAAGCTGCATTTTCTGTAGGTGAAGCTGTAAAAATTACTGATGGTCCATTCTCAGATTTCTTAGGAACTATTGAATCTATTGACGAAGAAAAAGGCAAAGTGAAAGTTCTGGTATCTATCTTTGGTAGAGAAACACCGGTTGAATTAGATTTCTTGCAAGTTTCAAAAATCTAATTCAAACTTAAAAGTTAAAAGATATAATAGTTTTGACTTTTGCATTTTGATTTTTGAATTTTAAGACATATGGCAAAAAAAGTAAAAACATATATAAAAGTAAACATTAAAGGAGGAGAAGCAAATCCTGCACCACCAGTAGGTACAGCGCTTGGTCCTCACGGAATTCCTATCATGGACTTCGTGAAAGCATTCAATGAAAGAACTGCTGATCAAAAAGGCACTCTTCTTCCAGTGGTTATCAGTGTCTATGAAGATAGGACTTTTTCATTTATTGTCAAAAAACCACCAGTATCAGAGTTGATTAAAAAGACACTCAACACTCAAAAAGGTTCTCAAAAACCTGGAAGAGATATTGTCGCAACCCTTACTAAAAGTCAGGTTGAGGAAATTGCAAAGACAAAAATGGATGATTTGAATACTAAAAACGTAGAACAAGCAGCAAAAATCGTAGAAGGTACTGCTCGCTCAATGGGCATAAACGTAGAATAAAATTTAAACACTAAAAGATATGGGAAAAATTAGAGTCAAAACACTAGGAGACGAAAGCCTAGAACAACAAGAAAAAGCAAAAAGAAAAGAAGAAAGAATGGCAAAAAAAGCTGCAACTCAAAAAGAGGAAAAAGCTGAAACTGTCACATCAGAAACTATTGCCGCAACTCCTGAAGTAGCAAAAACACGTAAAAAAGCACAAAATGGAGCTTCAAAAAGATACAAAGAAAGCAATCAATTGGTAAACAAACACACCTCCTATCCACTTGATAAAGCACTTGGAATCTTGAAAGAATTCAAAAAAGCAAAGTTTGACGAAACCGTAGAATTACATCTTAATGTCAGAGAAAAAGGAATCAGCGGACAGGTTACCCTTCCTCATGGTACAGGGAAGAAAATTACTGTAAAAGTTGCAGATGATGCATTGATTGCTCAGATTGAGAAAGGGAAAATTGATTTTGATATTCTACTCGCTTCCCCATCTCTGATGCCAAAACTGGCAAAAGTTGCACGCGTTTTGGGTCCTCGTGGTCTTATGCCAAATCCAAAAGCAGGAACCGTCACAGACAAGCCAGAAGAAATGATTCAAAAGCTAACCAAAGGACAAATCAACTACAAAACAGAAAGCAAAGCTCCTATCATGCACGTAGCAGTAGGAAAAGTGTCTTTTGAAGAAAATGCTTTGAAAGAAAATATCAAAACCATCATTTCTGCTATCGGAATCAGCAAAATAAAGAATGTAACGCTAAAATCCACCATGTCCCCTGCCGTAAAAGTAGATCTGACAAAAGGTTTATAATCTACTTTTAACACGTATGCCTTTAGAGACACGTATCCTAGAACACATCATAGCATCCGAATCTCCCATATTAAAACAACCTGACGAAATAGCTAGTACTATAAAAGGTGAAGTTGTTTTATACCAACGAGGGGCATCTCCCTATGAACCTACACCTGATATAGTTATTCATGCAGAAGAACCAGCAACTAAGCAAGATATTGCCGAAAGAGGACGCTTTGAAAGAGAACGCGCAGCGCAACAAATAAGAGCAAATGGAGGATCTCTTCCATCGCATCTTAGAGGATACGTAGAAAGGCATCCTGAGATATGGAAACTAGCTACTACTATTCCACCTCAGGAACTCAGCGAAGAAAACTACTAAGTTTAATTCGTCTCAATCGTAAAACCCAATTGAGACAGAAAGAAAATATCTAAATCTTTAGCGGCTGAAATTTGCAGTACATTCATTCACAAACTTTGTTTCCTGTTCAATTAACTGACTCCACTGTTCTGATCCAAAATCTGTGATACCCAATTCTTTTTTACCAATTTCTAAGTAAGTCGCGCCCAACTCTCCACAACTTTGTGGAACCTCATCACGTCCCATTTGGTACCCTACAAAAGTACTTACTACTCCTACTACAACAACAGCAATAACCAAAACCTGAGGTCTTATATTCTTTACCTTCATGCAATTAATCATACCAAGCATAGAAAAAGACGTCAAACAAACTCCACTATATCCCCTATTTTGTCATTCTTGAATCTTACATCATAAATCCTGTCTTCCATACTTCCTACTTACTACTTTATACTGTTTTCAACCCATTAACCCTTTAACCCGTAACTCATTAACTAATTCATCCCTTCCTTACCCCAATTCCTCTCGCTTTTCGTTAAGGAAAAAGAACCAGTCTTCAAAAAAACCAACTATAGCTTTAAATGGAGCTTCTATCAAGAAATCTAGAATAAATAAAAATACATTTACCTGGGCTACTCCTTCTGCTAGTTTTCGTCCAACTTGAGCAAAGGGCATGAAGAAAAAGTTAAATATTGTTTTGGTAAGGCCTTCTGATTCCATCACCGTATATTCACGAGCAGTTTGGCGAATACGATACACCAGAAACATCACAATCGCTAAGAAGAAAATAAAGACTGCCTGACTTACAATATTAAAATGCAACAATGTAAGGATATAAATAATAGCTCCAAAACTGGAGAAAAAGCTTGCTAACCACAGAAAACTAAAAATAGTATGCATCAAAGACTTAGAGCGTTTGGGAGATTTACGCAAGATTACCGGATATCCTATACGCGGATCTTTATCATGCAGCACGGTATCTATCATCTGATAAATAACCTGTGTATTTTTTTTGCCTGGAGTAGCTACAAATAAAGCTGATAGTACCATCAAGATAGGAGGAATAATAACATTTAGGCTTATGGAAAACCACATAATAGAGCCATACACAATACTTTCATACGTACCTTCAATTGCCAGTGCAATAAATATTTTTGTCAGGAAAATAAAAATAACGCTTCTGACAATACCTCTGTGTACCTTTGAAAGAATTGTTTTGTACTTTCCCTCACAAATTGCAGTTACTTTTTCCTTTAACTTTTCTTTATCTTTTATCAGAGACCTGAAAGCATCTTTTTCTTCAAAAAGTACTTGATAGAGCACCAAAAAAGGAGGTGTAAGCCGTTTTACTGCAGAATATACTTTGTGCTGAATTGGATAACGTATCTGATTTTCAATATTTTGATAGCCTGCCACAAAGTCTCGAGCAATCACCTCTGTGTCTTTTAGATCAACATCTGCAAAATATTGCCTAAATAAGTGAAACCGAAGTAAAGCTATATCATTTTTGGCGAATGCTCTTAAAATTGCCAAATACACCTGTACATCTCTATTCTCTTCTGTGTCATCTTCAATCGTGATATTGTTGCGCAAAATATGGTACATGAAATTGACTATTCCTTCTTTTTCTTCACTTGGATTGAGAATATCCTCAATGTGTGATGACATTAGGTCATAGATAAATTCATGCAAAGCTCCCTCACTGATTTTATGCTTTTTCTGCACTTGCTGCTGTAAATGAAGGTAAAAATCAACTGATTGTTCTATTTTCTCTACTATTTCCTGCGTAACGGTGCCATCTGGAAAATACCGTGCCCATACTAATTCTCTGACCAACATCTGCCCCACTGCTTTTCCATCTCCGCCCAACATCAGCCTTCTTTTTAAAATTCGCTCTATTGCAGCTCGCAACACTACCTCTTCATCCCGATACTCTACCGCATTGCGCATCTTCTCGTACCAGGAAGCAATTTCTGAAACTAAAGGATTTACCTTTACCCCACGCTCACCCTTATGCTTTTGCTCGCGCTCAAAGATATTTACTAAATAATCAGCGTATTGATTTAAATTATGTGAATCCATACAGAAGCTAAAGAAGTACTGTTACCTATATTTCTTATTGTACAACAAGAAGGTATTATACAAAACTCTTTTATTAATTTGTTGGGGAGAAAATAAAAAACACTCTGCTGATTGATCAAGGAAATGCTATTTGCTATACTTTGCTCAAGCAACACTGTCCTTGCTTAGCTCCTTGACAAGCAAGGTGTACAAAGAAGGGAAAGGGACAATAGTGGCTGTCCGCCATCATCATAGACCTTCTCGACCTCGACCCTCCACCTCCAATTCCTGGAGAGAGAATTGGAGAAAGCAAGTAGCTAGGGATAATGTCATCGTCCTGGCTGAGATATTCTTTGACTCACCCAGCCCAGACATCCACACTTGGAGAGTTGGAGTATCGAAATTTTTTGGAAGTTCATTCACTCTGTCCATTGCAGGATATACGTTTAAAACACTGAAAGGAGCAAATGCTTACATATTTCTGAAAAGCATATACACTACTCCTGACACAGAAGACTACTTCCATGTGGGAATACCTCTCAACAATCCTGAACGTGTAGCTATATACAACGATCAGGGAATACTTCTGATCAAAGTATGCACCAATTCAGGAACGGAAAAGGATTTCCCGCTTATCAATCTTCTCTGCCTTACGACGGAGGGTAGATACATACTTCTTCCCCCTCCGTTTAAACGCGTGAAGAATTGTCCGAGCTGTGGCCAAAAATTCCGAGGCAAATATCCCGGTCAAGCGAAAGGCGAGTGTCCTGCTTGTGCATTACGTTATAGGGAGGATGAAGTCGAGCAAGTGAAGAAAGAGGCACTAGGAGATATCTGAGGCAAGTCGCTGAAGAAAGACTTAGGCTACAACGCCAAGTGGCCTAAGTCTTCCTTTCCAAATGAAAAAAAGGGTAAAGATAGAACACCTGCGTTTTATCAACAGCTCATATTTTCTCAAAACGTTTCACTTTGTATACCTTGTCTTTTCTCATACACTACACTTGGGAGGAAACTACTAAATGCTAAGCACTGAATTGGAGATTCTCAAAAGATTGCTTCGTTTACACTCGCAATGACACCTGTTTTACAGTTTTTCCTAAACCCTAAACGCTATACGCTAATCGCTATTTTATCTTCAACGCCTCTATCCCGGGAAGTGTGCCGTTTTCGATAAATTCAAGCATAGCACCTCCACCTGAGGAGATATGAGTAATGGCATCTAGATGTTCTTTTTTGGAAATAGAAGATAATGTCTCTCCTCCACCTACTACTGAGGTTGCACTATGGTTTTGGGCAATCGTGTAGTAGAGAAAATCAGTGCCCCGAGCATACTGAGGGTTTTCGCTATACCCCATGGGTCCATTCCATACGATTGTTTTTGACATCAGGATAAGATTGCCAAATTTGGCCTGTGTTTCAGGACCAATATCTAAAATTACCATATTTTTTGTTACTTCATCACTCTTAACTACTGTACCTCCACTTTTTTCATCATTCTTTTTGCCCACTACTACATCTTCAGGCAAAATTACTGCTGTATTTTTTTGTGCTGCATGAAAAAGAAGACTGCGAGCATGTTCTGCTTCATTTTTTTCATAAAAACTCTCCCCTACTTGATAACCCAAAGCATATAAAAATGTATTTGCAATTCCTCCTCCTAAAAGCAGAAAATCTACTGTCTCAATCAATTTTGAAAGCAATTTTATTTTAGAAGACACCTTTGCGCCACCTATGATAGCCACAAACGGTTTTTTCGGATTTTGCAATAATTCGGAGATCATAGAAACTTCTTTTTTGAGTAACAATCCTCCATAGGAGGGCAAATAGTTAGTAATTGCAACAATTGAGGAAGCATCTCTGTGTGAGACACCAAATGCATCATTTACATATACATCTGCTAGGTCTGCTAACTTTTTAGCAAAGGCAGTATCATTTTCCTCTTCTTCTTGAAAAAATCTGATATTTTCAAGCATTATAATTTCCTGATCCTGCTGATTGGCAATTTTTTCCTGTCCATTTTCTGATAGAAAATCCTCTACAAACGTTATGGTGTAATCCGGAAGAAGGTCTTGAAGATGGTTTGCAACTATTTTTAGAGAAAACTTTGCTTCACGCTTTCCATTTGGTCTTCCCAAATGAGCAACAATGATAAGCTTATTGTTATTTTCTAAAAGCTCATGGATAGTAGGTAAAGAAAGCCGCATACGCGCATCATCTGCAATTTGATGCCGGGAATTAAAACTGACATTAAAATCTACCCGAAGAAGAATTTTTTTATTTTTAAGTGCAATTTGATCAATGTACTTAATATCACTAGTATCACTCATAACAATAAAGCCAAATAATAACAGCTATAAGTGTACCATGTTCTAGCTAAAATGCAAAAAAGTAGGGAAAAATAAGATTCAAGATTTAAGATTTAGGATTCAAGAATAAGAAGAAAACAGTAAGCAGAAAGCAAATTTAGAATTTCGAATTTAGTGCTTAGAATTTACATTGAGAGTAATATACTTACTACTAACTTCCAACCCGTTAACCTTTTAACCCACAACTCATTAACCGATTCTACACTCCCTTCCTATACTCTGCTCTATACTCTTTTATTTTTTCCTCATCTTCTTCAAATAAAAAGTTTTTGATAAATTGCATGCTTTCTTTGGGATCTTGAGTATTCACAAAAATACCGGTTGCCATCTCAAATCCACCGAGTGTTTTGGCTCTGGGTAAAAGACGCAAATACCAATCTCTGAAAGGATAGATGTAATAATTAAAGGGAAAATCATCTCCATGTCTTATTTTTAAGATTCTGACTAAGTGTTTCAAGATATACGCCATACTCTCAATTTCCTGAAAGCTTATTTCTGAAAATAGTCTTCCCCTCTCCTTTGGCACTATCCACACCTCATCTGGCCATTGTGAATATGGCGGACAAATAAGGTCAAACGCTCCTACCCCAAAAATTTCACCTTTGTATACCAGATTCTCCTCAAGTCTGGGAACAATGATGGGTACATCTTTTGGCACTACTGCAATTTGAGAGTGAGAATGATGGATACTCTCTCCTGCCTGTTTTCCATTATTAGCAAAAATACACACAGTACCTTTTGCTAAATGAGTCTGAAATCGGTTTTGGTACGTCTCCAAAACAAAACGTAACTGTTCCACACTCATTTGCGCCATATCTTTATCATGCTCTGGTGAGTGAATTACTACTTCATGAATAGGCGCAAAGGGATATTTATTTGGAATTACTTTTACTAACCATTTATTATCATGATCATATCCGCCAATTCTATACACCTCTTCTTTGTTATGAGGATTCCCAGGGCAAAATGGACACGCATTCTTTTTATCATGAGGTCTCTTTGCTCTATGCGGAGCGTTGATAACCCATGTTTCAAAGTGAGGAAAGCGGGTAAATGTAAAATCGGGCATTACCTTTATTAAAGGTAAATAAGAAATCAAAATCAAGAAGAAAACCCTTTAATATACAGCTTACCCAACTAAAAATACTTATTTATCACTATTACTCTCCATCACAATTGTCACCGGTCCGTCTAGTTGTGCATCAATATGCATATAATTTCCAAAACTTCCTGTCTTTACCCTTACTCCTTTATCACTTAACTGTTTTACAAAGTATTCATACAGAGGTTTTGCTTGCTCTGGACGCGCTGCTTTTACAAAACTCGGTCTATTACCTCCTTTGGTATCTGCATACAACGTAAATTGAGATATTACTAAGAAGGAAGCATCTCTCACATCCTTTACCGCTAAATTCATTTTCCCTTCTTCATCTGCCAAAACTCTCAATTTGTACACTTTTTCTACTAATTCATTTGCTTCTTTTTCTGTGTCCTCATGCGTTATTCCCAGAAGCATTAACAGCCCTTTTTGGATGGAGGCTGTATACCCATCTTCTGCCGTAACTGTTGCTTTTGATACTCTTTGAATTACCAGTTTCATACTACTATGATACCATAAGTGCTTAAGGCTCACTCCCGAAGTGGAAAAGTTCTTATCTCTAAACTAAAAACATCCCAATTTTACATATCCCCACTATTTATTTTATTTCCTACCGTAAAAAATGAAATATATTCTCCTCCATTTGCTTCTATCAGCCTAAAAATATATAATGCGTCCCATAGGCAGAAGGTGTCTGTCTGTATGGCTCGTTAAGAATTGGAGGAAAGCAAGTGCAATCGCGTGATGAATTGTTGCAAAGGTCTCTAGACATCTTGAATTCACAGGGGTCTCTTCACACTTCTGTAGCAGGATATGCTATTGAAACTCCTCTGTGCACTGTGTGGATAGCACCAGTGAAAGAAGAGAATGAGACAGGTATTTCATTCGTTGCGGTAACAGAGAGCACAGTAGGCAAAGTAACATCACCTGACGTCCTGGATGGCATCTATATCCTTATAGGATCGGATGAGATGGAACGACAATACATGGCTCAGGTACAAAACGGAGTAGCAGTAGCCAGAATCAGGCAACGAGTGCAATGGGTCCGTTTCCGATTCTATTGTTCTCCTTCCCTAGAATCACCAAACATTACTCCTCAGGTTAAGGACTCTGTGGAACGAACGCTATACCTATTGGAAGGAGAAGATCCGGTCGATGACGATATGTGGAAGCCTGGCTTCCATGCCTATTTGAGCGCACAAGAACAGGAAAGAGGACTCTATACTGTACACGTGTGGATCGAACCTGGACTCAATACGGTTCATAACCTGGATCAAATGGATCTTGTTCTGAAAACAGAAAAAGGGGTATATCCTCTCATAGGTGATTACTCTGCTGGGAGAATCACGTTTAGGCATAATCATGTCCTCCCGGGAGAATACCATCTGCAGTTCGTCCCAACCAAACACTAATTCCATCGTAGCCCACTGCTTCAGGAGCAGTCGCGCTCCTAGAAGCCAACAGACACCCAACCACCCCTCAGGAAGTTTTCTTGAGGGGTCGCTATCTTTCCTCTTTTTCCAATTGCATCCGTATTAGATCTCTTAATTCTTTTACCAACTCTATATCTGCCTCTTCATATATCCATTTTGGCGCGTGTCCCCATGTCTCATCTATCCACTCTCTTCCAGCAAATGCGCGAGGTGCTGCATAACGAGGAAGACAGTGAATATGTAATTGGTGATGATTGTTACCAAGCTGCAGATAATTAAATCTATCAGGATGTATTTCAGGAATAGCCAGAAGTGCTTTCTGCAGTTTTTGCATTATTTCCCGCAGCTCTAGCAATTCTTCATCTGTTAATTCTACTAATTGCTCTTTATTCTCTCTACAACTAATAATAAGGCTTGCCAACGTATGCTGCCGAAAGCTTACCTGCAAATACCAATACTTATATGTTGTTATAAATCCTTCTTTATATTTCTCATCCATAAAGTTTTTTTAGGAATACAGCTTTTCGTTTATAAAAGGAATTAGAGCAAGCATTACGGGTTTTGTATAGTAATCAGTTCTATCTATTTTCCTATTTGTCAAAGCACCTACTGATCCTGTATGTTGCCCTGCATTTTGCAAAGCAAATACCGTATCTATAGCATTTCCTAATTCGTGTCCTTTTCTCACCAGTGCTGCAACTTTTTCTGGTAAGAAAAAAGACGCGCTTCGTGCTTTTCCTATTCTGCCTTTTTTATCTTTTATCACAATCCAGGCAAAATTCTCCATTTCTCCCCCTTTTTCCTCTATTCCACCTTCTATTCCTACCCAAAAATCAGCTTCAGGCATTTTTTCCAAAGCGTTATCTACCCGATTCATGGCTCCTAATAAAGTTTCGTTATCTGTCAAAGGCTGATCATTTACTCCTGAGTCTACGCTTACACCTTGAATATCTATCTTTTCATCAGGAAATATTTTCTCAAACCCTTGCTTTACGACGTTTATTTTTACCGGATTTGTGGAGGCAACAACTACTTTTATCATTCGCATTTATTGAAAGTGAAGTATTTATAACTGAAAACGGGTACGTGATAGTATTTCTCAATTACTCTCCCCGCTCCTTCAAAGACTGCATCTTTCCAATCAAACCCTAGTTTTAAAGCTGTATTTTTTACTGCTTCTTCACTTTCTCCTTCTATTTCTACATAGCAGGGGATTTTTGGCCAGGTATCAATATCTATTGCAACTGAGTCAAGCATAAATGTGTGTCTTAATTTTTCTTGTTCTCGGACCATTTCCCAACCTAGTTCTTCTACAAAATGTCGAGCTTTCTCAGAACTATCTATCTCAAGTTCTATTTCAGTCATTCCGTCAATTGTGTGACTTCTGCGATGTTTGAAAGATAATACTGTGGAGTTCTTCCTTTTTCTGATACGAATATAGCGAGTATTTTCTCCTTCTTTCCTTTCTTTTGGATAAAAAATCATTTCTTGGAGCATATCCTCTCCCAAATCCTGTGCTCCTAATGCATGCAGCTTTTGAATAACTGCCTCTTTATCAACTTCTAAAAATCTGACTTCTATTTCTATATTGGAATCTTTTTTACTCATCGTATAAATGATACTAATTTTGAATCGAGCATTCCTCGAAGCTTTGCTTCGGGGTAACCTTGGAGGGAAAGTTTG
>CAYRUR010000016.1:0-10123 GCA_964427615.1 uncultured Gammaproteobacteria bacterium
TTTGTTTGAATTAACTTAAATCCCCGACCGTAAGGTCGTGGGTTGTTTTTTAAACGAAGAAGGGGAATTGATCCTCGTACGGCAGAAGATAGGCCTCGTGTTTTTAGAGAAGCTGATATTGAGATGATTGATAACGAATCTACTCATGTGATTGCTCTAGTAGATGCTCCTAGTCTTGGTGTAGGTATGGAACTTGAAAGAGCATTGACAAAACATAGAAGAGGATTGCCTTTAACTCCTGTTCTTGCGCTGGTACATGAGTACAATCTAGAACGACTGTCTTTTATGGTACAAGGTGTGAGGGAACCACATTTTAGTTTACAAGCTTATATTGGTTTTGATGATATCACAGTAAAAATTGAAGACTTTATGAGGGAGTTTAACGCATCTAAAAGAGAAGAACTTACTCGTCTACTTTCTTAGTACAGTGTCCTAATGTGTTTGGTTTAAACAAGTTTAAAATTTCTGATATTTCTCAGTTTGTAGTAGTCTCTCTATTTCTCTTTGTATATCTACAATATCCTCTTCGGTTAATGGCTTGTTGTTATCATAAAATCCTGTACTCATTTGGGGAAAGTGCAAAGCTTCTCCGTATTTTTGAATCTTTACTGATTTTGCTCTTCCATACAAATGGACATGAAGATAGGGTCCTTGAGGATCAAAAACGCTCCAATTTCCGTTTTCTTGATAATTTATCCTGCCAATATTCACACCTTGTTCATTCATTACCTTTTTCATGGCCTCTCCTGTTACCATGGTGAGCTTCATAAGTTCTTTAGCAAGTTCTGGGCTTAATTTTGTTCTGTCTTCAACTCTTATTTTTGGATGAATCCAAATATGTCCTCCATCATTTCGGTCTATATGTGGTTTTACGCCAGGTGTTTCAATGGTGAAGTTGTCTGTTTCGTAGATAAGTGCCATGGTACTGTTGATTCTACTAAATAAATGCAAGCAATAACAATTGTCTAATTAACTATTCTCTTTTACTTTCTTAAAATACTCTTTTAATAACTCATGTATTACACTAAATCTGTGGCCTCTTCTTTGTAAGTAGGCGCTCATTTTTTGTTTGAATTCCAGAGTTGGTAGGTGGGCTATTTTTGGGGCATGTTTGTAAAATAGTTCTCTTGCAACTACAGCATCGTCTTCTGCTGACTCTTCAAGGTGTTTTTCAATAAGTGCTTTGTCTACTCCTTTTTGTAATAATTCTTGTTTGATAACTGCATGTCCTTTTTTCTTAAATGTTTGGCGCTGTTCTATCCACCATTTTACAAATTCATCATCTGATAAAAATTTATCTTCTTTAAGGCGCTCTATGCAAGCTTCTAAAATCTCAGGATGTGTTTCTTTTTTTTGCAGAAAATCCCGCATTTCTTTTTCACTGCGGTGTCTATAAGCTAAATAGCGAAGGCATCGGGCATAGGCTATGTGGAATTCTTCCTTGAAGTTGACTGGATCAGTCATAACGTAAAGAGAGGTGTTTATTCAGACTCTTCTTCTGCTCCTACCACTATCATATTCTGTCCGCCATCTTGGACTTTTTGAGTGATTTCTTTCATGATTTGTTTGGCTACCTCAGGGTTTTCTTTTAGGTAGGCTTTGGCTGCTTCTCTTCCTTGTCCAAGCATCAGTTCTCCATGACGCAGGAATGCTCCTGCTTTTGAGATAACACCTGTCTCAACGCCTACATCCAAAATACCGCCTTCTTTGGAGATACCTTCTCCACCCATAACATCAAACTCAGCTACTCTAAAAGGTGGCGCAACTTTATTTTTGACTACTCGTACTCGTACTCTATTGCCGATAACTTTATCTCCGTCCTTTAGTGTCTCAATTTTGCGTACATCAAGTCTTACTGATGCATAGAATTTAAGTGCCAGTCCTCCGGTAGTAGTCTCAGGATTTCCAAACATAACGCCGATTTTTTGTCTTAATTGATTGGTGAAGATAACGATAGTTTTACTCTTGGAAATAACACCAGTCAGCTTTCTCAAGGCTTGGGACATAAGTCTTGCTTGTACACCCATGACTGAATCTCCCATTTCGCCTTCCAATTCTGCACGTGGTACCAGTGCTGCTACAGAATCAATAACAAGTACATCAATACCACCGCTTCTGATAAGCTGTTCTGTGATCTCTAAGGCTTGTTCTCCGGTATCAGGTTGGGAAATGAGTAAATCATCCAGTTTTACCCCAATGGTTTGTGCCCACATAGGGTCAAGGGCGTGTTCTGCATCTATAAAAGCTGCTGTCCCACCTCTTTTTTGTACTTCTGCAATTACAGAGAGACAAAGAGTAGTTTTACCTGATGCTTCTGGTCCATAAATCTCAATAATTCTTCCCATAGGAAGTCCACCAACTCCAAGTGCAAGATCCAAGGGGAAAGCACCAGTAGGAACTACATCTATCTTCATGCGTTGGCTTGCTTCGCCAAATTTCATAATGGAACCATGACCATATTGCCTTTCAATCTGTTCCATCGCCATCTTGATTGCGTTCATTTTCTCAGTTTGATCGGAGATTTGAGTAGTAGGAGTTATATTTACGTTCTTTTTTGATCCTCTTGCCATATCTTTTATTTTCTATCTTATGAGCTATTGTATCAAATCTACAATAAATTACAAGCACTATATCTGGGAAAAATTGATGGAAAAAAAGACACTTTTTCCTATTTATGTTAAAATAGGCGATGTACTACAGGAGTCAAGAAATGTGTTTATTTAGATACAAATTTGATTGATTTCCAATTTTCGGGATGTAGTATATGCAGATGGACCTACTTAGAGGTCAAGATGCTCCGGGGGATGGTTTAATGGTAGAATGTGCGGCTGGGGGTCGTACGGCCGGAGTTCGATTCTCCGTCCCCCGACAAGTGCGCCTGTCCCGCAGGCCGAGAGATATGGTCCCGGTTCGATTCCGGGCATCCCGACACTATTTATACAGCACGACATCAAGATAGCTTTTAACAAGCTTTAATTTGTTCCGTAATCTACTCTTCCCGTCTTTTCTGCTGTTGATGATGACGTTTTGGTAAAATTTTTCTAGTTCTGGAGTGAGTGCTTCTAGTGAGAATTCAGCAGCCTTGCGTTTTGCTTTTTCAGCTACTTTTTGCTGGTATTCTTCGTCAGTGAGAGATGTAATCATTTTTTCAGCAAAATCTTTAGGGTCATATTTAGCTAGGAGACCATGTTCTGGAGGAGTGATGATATCTTTGAATGGATGTGCATTTACAGCTACCACTGGCAGACCACTTGCAAGTGCTTCTAAGACTACCATGCCTTGTGTCTCAGTTTTAGAAGCAAACACAAATAGGTCTGATCCTGCCAGTGCTTTTGGAACGTGTTTGTAATCAATACCTCCTAAAAAGTAAACAGCGTCTGCAATCTTTAGTTTTTTTGCCAAGTTCTCTAAGTTTTCTTTTTCAGTTCCTTCACCAATGAGTACAAATGCAGTCTGCGGAAGCTCTCGATGTACTCGTTGAAAGGCTTTTAAAAGTACATCTATGGATTTTTCTTTTCCTAAACGACCTAGGTAGAGAATGATCTTCGTTTGGTGGAGGATTTTTGCTTTTCTATGCAGATACTCAGTAGTAACATTTTCAAAATTAGATAGATGAATTCCATTTGGGATAATATCGATTGGTTTTTTAATACCATAAGTTTTCAGTTCTTTTTTCACTCGTCCTGTTGGAGCAATAATACCATCACACGTATTTCCAAAGACTTTACTTGCTCTCTCTACCATTTTAGGTGTAATAACAAGTCCTTTAAAAAAGTAGTGCGTGTATTTAGTCCATAAAGTGTGATAGGTGAGTACAAAGGGAATATTTTTTCTTCTGGCAACTTCCCATCCTAAAAGCGTGATAGGTCCTCCTGAATGTCCGTGAATGATATCAAAATCTATGGAAAGAGCCTTTGCCAAACCTCTTTCCGGAAGATAAAGTGCTACGCGAATGTCTGTTTTTTGTTGTACTTTCAGAGAAGTAAGGCGGATGATATTTTTTGTGTCATTTTTGTAATGCGGGTATTTGGGGGCAATAATATATACTTCGTGTCCTTGTTTACGCAAAGCTTTAGCATATCCTGCAACTGTTGTGGCCACTCCATTTTTTTGAGGCAGGTATCCGTTTGTAAAAAAGCCGATTTTCATAAGTATTGTTTGTAGTTAGTAATTGTACCAAGATTTACATAAAAAAACATGCTGAGGGCAAAGCCTTTTCTGAGCAAAGAGGTATTTTTTCTGTTCTACTGGTGGAGAGAAGAGTTTATTACTGTAATATGCTTTGTCAACTTGCACTAGATGCTCAAGTGTATCTTGATCTTTTGGAAGATGAAAGCGGAAAACAGCAAACCAATGATAAATAGTGGGTATGGAAAACTCAGTTAGTCTTGCTGTTTGCTTAACTGGTACTTGTTGAGAAAACACCACAAAACCAACCAAAGCTGCTGTAAGGGTAGTTTAGTATGGCAATCCGAGTATGAGACAACAGAGAAAAGCTATTTCTACACTTTTTACACCAATACCTCTCCTTCTCTTTTACTTATGCTTCTTGTCTTACATTTTGTACAAGATACCTGCTTACCAAATACTACCCTTCGTAAGTATTTACGTATCTGTGCCTCTGATGGTACTGGTTATAATTGATACATAATATCTATTATATATGCAACTTGCGGTATTTCTTCCAGGCATTATAGGCTCATAGTATTTACATTTAAGTGCTTGTTGTGTATAATATAGGCTAGCTCGAAATCGTGGCTTACAATTTCTTCCGATGGCGGAAGGGTTATTGTGAGCTTACTGGAAGGGAAATTGAATGTTCACCTTTCTTACGCCTGAGGAGTGGCGAGACTGGATTGTCTACAGGAAGGCCAACCTTGGCCTTCTCAGAGAGGCATTGGTCAATCGAGGCCTATCACGTAGGTCTGGATATCAGAAGAGGACCGCCAGAATTGAGCGGAGTAGGTCAATCTTCGTCACTGAAACGTGGAAAGGAGGGAAAAGGATCAATATCTTTAACGAAGGGTGCGAGCATCCTTCGCAGTGCAGGATTTTTTTTAGTGGCCATTTTTGGGCCTCTATCGTTCTAGGACTGGATAAAAAAACTGGACAGGTTTACTTCGCTACGTTAAAGTTCGTGGAGAAAAATGGTCCAGTTGCCTTCACAGTCCAGCGTCCTGATGCGAGCTAGTTTTAGCCCCGCGAATGCGGGGCTATTTTCTTGTTTTACTACTTCAGTAGGATTAAAAAAGTAGGGAACTGTATTAGCTATAACGTTTTGCTATAATATAAGATATCTATGAGTGAATTTGAATACTCTCCTGAAATTCCAAATACATCTATTGAAGTTCTTGAGCGACAAGAGCAGTATATTGGCCATACAAAAGTTACTTCAGAACGTATACGTATAGAAGGTGAAGAGTCAAGAGTAACTACCCTTCATGTAAGTGAAGATGCACAGTATGCACTAGGATATGATGCGACGTTTACTGAAAAAGGAATTGTTACTGAGCCAGGAAGGTTGTTAATTGATCAGAATGCAACAAGAGAATTACATGGTCATCAAGCAGGGACGAAACCAGAAGTTTTCTTATCTTCATCTGCTGAAGGATCAATTGCCATTCCAGGTAATCATTTTGGATGGCAAGAAGGCGCATTTATCGTAGAAGGTGGCCAATTACGGCTTATTAAAAACGATGAAGGAAATGTGAGTGGAGATTTTGATATTTTGGCAAGAAAAGATGATGAATGGAAAAATATAACAGTATCTCTGGTAGATGGAGAACTTACTCCAGAAAGCGACTTGAAAATAGAAGGAGTCCAAGTTGGTTATAGTGCCCCCAGAATTGTTAGGGACAAAAAGATAGTATCCTTAAGAGAGATAATAAAGGATCCGCGTATAAAGGCTGATGTTCGTAACTTGGTTGACCTTTCAGCAGGAGAAAGCGTTCCTGGGATTTTCTTTCAGGATATACGTAAAATGGCACCAGAAGAACATGGAATGTATCGATTAGTAAGGGAAGCCCCTAGTTCTATAGTGACGCGTGCTCCTATCCCTGAAAGTGAAAAAGAAAAAGAGCCATATGAAAGGTTAGGCGAAGCTATTTCAGAAGGTAAATTACCTCATATGAAAATGGACACAAAAGGAGGAAATTATCGCTTGGGAATATTTGGGAAAATGCCAGAGCAAAAAATGCCTTTGATGGGGTATGGAATACTAGAAGATGGAAGTCTGATGGTAGTAAGTATTGACGGGAGGCAAAAAGATAGTACTGGAGTATCTATTGATCAGCTCGCAAGGTTACTACAAGAAAAAGGAGCTAAAGATGCATTTTTGATGTGTGGAGGTGGAGATGTCTCAGTAGTTGCAAAAACTGAGGAGGAAATTAGAGTACTTAATTCTCCTTCAAATAAAGACGAACATGGAAATCAAGTTACTCGAAATGTACCTAATGTACTCATAATTTCTTAAATTTGCTGCTTTAATTTACTTATATTTAATTCAAAGTGAATTGACAAAGATCATAAAATAAATAGAAATAATTTGTTCTGGATCTAAAACGAAAAAAATGATATAAATAGGAATAGGTAAGTATGAATGTGCCAAAACTTGATCATTCTACAATAGAAACAATTATTTCAGCTGCAAAAAAACGGCTGAAAGAAGAAAAACCTCCATTGGAGGAATATCCTTTTATCTCTGTTGTGATTCCTGCATATAATGAGGAAAAATATTTACCAGAGTGTTTGGAGTCCGTTAAAAATCAAAACTATCCAAAAGATAAATATGAAATTATTATTGCAAATAATAATTCAAAAGATAGGACTGCCGAAATTGCTCAAAAGGCTGGAGCAAAGGTAATAAACGAAAGTAAACAAGGGCACGTTTTTGCATTAAATACGGGTATGCATGCGACGAGTGGAGAGTTAATTGCCGTAACTGACGCAGATACCAGAGTTTCTCCAAATTGGTTAGATACTATTGCACGAGTATTTCAAGATGAAGAAGTGGTTGCGGTTACTGGTTCTGCTTACTATAATTCTGGTTCAAAAATGTCCGAATATTTAGGAAAAATCTCTTATTCTATGTTTGTTCGCTTTCATTTTGCGCTTAGAAAGCCTCATCTTACGGGACTTAATTTGGCAGTGAGAAAATCAGCATTTATGAATATTAAAGGTCTTGATACTCGTTATGAGACATTTAGTGATTTAGAACTTGGTTTGCGTATAAAGAAGGTGGGGAAGGTAGTCTTTTGTGAAGAGCTGCTTGTTGCCAGCTCCCCACGCAGGTGGGAGAAAGGATCTTTAGAAGATTACTATAAGTATATAAATTCCTATCTTAATACAATGTGGTTCAATCGCCCTCCAAAATCTACTCTGACTCCTCGTAGATAAAAACAATGCTATAATACAACTGGTTATGAAACACGATATTATTATTGTTGGCGCTGGTATATCAGGAGCAACGTTGGCTGAGAGGTATGCTACTGTACTGAATAAAAAAGTGCTGGTGCTTGAGAAAAGAAATCATATTGGGGGAAATTGTTATGATTTTTACAACGAAGCAGGGATTTTAATTTCCAAATACGGAGCTCATTTGTTTCATACCAGTTATGAAGATGTGTGGAATTATGTGCAGAAGTTTGGTGAGTGGTATCCGTATGAGCATCGGGTACTAGCCTCAGTTGATGGCAAGTTAGTGCCTATTCCAGTCAATATTACGACCGTTAATAGGCTTTTTGGACTTGCTATCCAGAATGAGCAAGAGATGGATGAGTGGCTAGCTCAAAATCAGGTAAAAACCGAAAATCCTCAAAATGGTGAGCAAGCAGCTATGTCTCGGGTAGGAAAAGTGCTGTATGAGAAAATGTTTAAAAATTACACCAAAAAACAGTGGGATAAGTACCCGGCAGAGCTTGATGCCTCAGTTTTAAATAGAATACCCGTTAGAAATAATTTTGATGATCGGTACTTTAATGACAAATACCAAGCCTTGCCCAAGGGAGGATATACTCCCTTGTTTGAGAAGATGCTTGATCATCCTAATATTGAAGTAAGACTCGAGACTGATTTTTTTGATCTCCGATCAGAGCTAAAAGAGTATGAGAAACTGTTTTATACCGGACCTATTGATCAATTTTTTGATTTTAAATATAGCATTGGAGAGCACTTAGAGTACCGCTCACTGCGATTTGTGTGGGAGACACATGATAAGGAATTTTATCAGCAGAACTCGGTGATTAATTATCCTAATGACTATGATTTTACGCGTATTGTCGAATATAAGCACTTTACCCATCAACAGCATCCTCAAACGACTATTTCAAAAGAGTATAGTTGTGAGTATGAACCAGGTATAAATGAGCCATACTACCCTGTGCCTAATCCTCAAAATCAAAGTATTTATGCAAAATACCAACAAGAAGCAGCAGCCATGGAGGAAAAAGGTATATATTTTGTAGGAAGATTGGCTAATTACAAATACTTTAACATGGATCAAGCATTCAAAAACGCACTTGATTTATTTGAGAAGCTTTCAAAAGGATAATAATTGTTAAAAAAAGGAAATAAATATACAATAAGAGAATGAAAGCGAGCCTTTGCACATGCATCGTCCCCTTTTACAACGAAGGAAAACGAATTATTCCGGTACTCAACGTCCTTACAAAAGTTACGAATCTTGCTTCAATTGTTTGTGTTGATGATGGTTCTGAAGATGAAGTATATAAAGAGTTACAGAAGGTTTACAAAAAGGAACAGGTATTAGTAATTCGACAACCGCAAAACTATGGTAAATCAGCAGCAGTAAAAAGAGGTCTTGAGGCAGTAAATACAGAGTATGTCATGCTCATTGATGCTGATCTTACTGATTTAAAAGCAAAAGAATTGCAAGATGCGGTTACTGCTATTGAAAAAGATAACAGTATTGATATGATTATTCTGAGAAGAAAAAATGATCCTTGGTTCTCAAAGGTTATTAGAGGAGATATTACAGTAACCGGAGAAAGAATTATGCGCACGAAGGATTTGGTAGCGATTTTAAAAGATGCTCCGGAAGCATACCAGTTAGAGTTTGCTATCAACTTGTATATGATGGAGAAAAAAAGGAAGGTATATTGGATGTATCATTCAGGAAGAAATATACCAAAGGTTAGAAAGACGGGATTCTTAAAGGGCTTACTAAATGAGCTGAAAATGTATAGGAGTATTGCAGCTTATGCTGGATTTTTCCCCTCTTTAAAGGTTATTGCTACGTTTGCTTGGGAAGAAGTGCCCCAAAAATAACTAATTTCTTTTACCCTCTTTTCTTTCAGAATCTTCGTACTGATGACTAAAGCTATAAGGGACAATATATTCTGTTATTTTTCCACGAAAGGTAGTATGAAAAAAAATTCTCAAGTATTTAATAGTTAAGGATATTTTCCCCTCTTTTGCAAATCTTCGGGTAGAAACAATAATCTTGCGGGATTTTAAAAATCTATATGGAGCAATTTTGCTTGTTCTGGCAGCATAATCCCAGTCTTCAGCAATTTTGATACTTTCGTCAAATCCATTTAGTTTTTCAAAAACAGAGCTGGTCGTAAAGATACAGAACCCAAAGGCATTATGCAAAAATCTTTCTGTAAGGATAAAGTACAGGTTATTAATAAATGCACCAAGATGCATCAGCTTGCTGTTGGAATCCGGAATAGTCAAGCATGATGCTGATCCCAATTTCCTTTCTTGAAACTCTTGAAAGTTTCTCTCTAAAAAATCACGAGGTAGTTTTACATCAGCATCTAGAAAAAGCAAATAGGGTTGAGAAGCTATTTTTGCTCCTTTATTTCTTCCAATTCCCGGATGGTTTCCTCCTTGTGTGATAATACAATGGTATTTTTTTGCAATATCACGAGTAGCATCAGTAGAGTTATTATCTGCTACAATAATCTCTGTAGGTTGAGCTGTTTGCTCTTGGATGGATTGCAGCAGTAGAGGAAGGAATTTTTCTTCGTTTCTAGTAGGAATAACGATAGAAAGTGGCAGTTGCATAGATATAGTATACAAGAAATAGAGAAAATGTGGTATGAATTGTATAGGTCACGTACTTTTCGGACGCAAGCTTTGAATAAATGTCATAGGTGGT
>CAYRUR010000017.1:0-10070 GCA_964427615.1 uncultured Gammaproteobacteria bacterium
AATTCTCTATAAGTTTTAATTTTTTAATAAATGTTTCTACTTTCATCCCTGCACCCCCTCAAAATCTCTCACTAAAAATCCACCTTCCAAATGCTTTAACAATGCCCTTGTAGCCTTAATATCACTCATAGCATCATGTGCTTGAAGGGGAATTTTAAAGTATTCACACACGGTACTTAACTTATAATTCTCAAGTGACAACATGCCTATATACTCTAAGAAGTGCATAATGGGCATAGGATCAACAGTCTTCCAGTTGATATATGAGCCAAAGTAAGGATTACCTGCCTTATCAAAAAATGCCTTTAAGAACTCAACATCAAACCGCACATTATAACCTGCAACATACATCTTGTCTGTTCTATCGTATTTAGAGACGTATCTATCAAGCATGGCTACAAACTTACGGTATATTTCTTTTGCTTCAGGGTAGGCTAATATCTCTTCTTTAGTTTTACCGGTAACTTTGAGAGCTTCTTCTGAGATAGCTTCTATATTTAGAGGTTTTACATCAAAGTTAAATGTCTCTTTAACTTCTCCATTTATCTCAATCATTCCTGATAATTGGATGATGTCATTAATTTTTGGATCTAATCCTGTTGTTTCTGTGTCTATGTATAGGATTTTCATATTATTCTTCTCCTGCATTCTCTAATTCTTGTGTTAATTCTTCCTCTGCCTCCCATATATCTGATGCGAAGCCACCATTTTCAACTCTTTTTTTAAACTCTTTTAGTTCAGCTATCTCACGTACAATGATTTTTAATTGTTTGTCTGTCATATAATTGAATTTATATTTATCCCAAAATTCCTTAATTGCTCCACAGTGTTTTCAATACTAGTTGTTGCAAAAGCGATACCTTTAGCCCAAAAAACATAATCTAAAAAGCTCTGTTGTGCTGGTGTGACTGTATCTATCTTTCCAGGCTTTTTAACCTCTATAGCTACAAATCTGCCAGTTTTTCTATAGATACCGATAATATCGCTTTGTCCTGTCATGCCAAATTTGATGTATCTTTCGGAACCGTCTTTATTTTTTTCTGTTCTTCCTCCTGTATTTTGTCTCCATACTGCAAACCCGTTATAGTTAAGGAACTCTATTAGACTATGTACTATATTTGTTTCTGTTTTATATGCTTTTACGTTCATATTTATTTGCATTTCTCACAAAGAATAACTTGATTCTCTATTACATCCTTTTCTTTTGAGTTGACAAAAGTGTAATAACTACATATATCGACTCCACATTCATCGCACTTTACCTCAAACTTTGTTTTAATTCTTATCGCCATCTTTAAAACTTCCCTCCCGACACCACAAAGTACCCAAACAATATCACTGAGGCTATATAGCCAGCTGTTACAATTAATAAAACAATTAAGTCTTCTTTACTCATAAATTTGTTCTCTTCTCTTTTCTGGCCTAGAGTCTGCCTGTCCAGACCAGACAATAAAAGATAACTTACTTTGCTTTTCGTGTGCTTGCGATACCTCCTTTACGAGCCACTTCTGTTCTTACCTCAACACTTGCTGCTGCAAGTCCCCTTATCCTGTGAGGTGCAAGACCTCCTTTCCTGCCTGCTTCTCTGTGGCCTGCAGTGTTACCATGCCATCCTCTGCCTTTTGATTCTTCTTCTATGTTTTCTACGTTTTCCATATTTTTTCACCTCCAATCTTTTTATGATTTACCCTTAAAAGGGTATGTCTCCTTCTTTAAAATCTTTAGTTGGTTTATAAAACTCTTTTGACTTTTCAAGCATTATTGTTATTGCTTTTGCAAAAAACTCCCACTCTTGTTTCGTTTTTTTATAATTAAAATTGTGATCTACATGACTCATCTCACCATCTCTAAATACAAATTTAATGCGATGAACGTTATCACCAATTTTTATCTCAATTTCTTCATGTTTAACTGTTTCTATTTCCATAACTTTCACCTCCTTTCATTTACTAGTCTGCCTAAGACTGCTTTATTTCTTTCTTAACGGCGCAGTTACTTTTTCTCCGTTAGGTAATTCATAGTGGATATAACCATTTTTGGTTTCTCCTCCCCAAGACATCTTTTTCTGATACTCAGGGGCTCCATCCACTACTTTCACAATCTGTTTATCCTCCATTGCTTTCCACCTCCCCTCCGTTAATCGACTTTAATTTTGCAATATCTGTTAATTTCACCCTAAACTCTTGCATTTTCTCAGCAGATACACGTTCTCCTACTGGAATCTCGACATGTACAGGTGCTTTAATTCTCAATCCAAAATCTTTTTTCAATGCGTTTCTAAGAATTGCTTCAGGGTCAGAGTATTCTTTTCTCCTTTTAGGTGAGAGTTTGCGCCACCAGTAATAAAGATCCTCTGCTTTGCTTATTATCTGAGCCTTGCTTACGTTAAATTTGTCATAATATTTGGCAACAATTTCTTCCGGAGGATTCTCAAAAAATGAGGCAATTGGATCTTCTTTCTCTTTCCCCTTAACAATCCCCTTATCTTCTGATTTCTGATTATTTATTTCTGATTTCTGATTTCTAGAGGTATCGGAATTAGTACCGATACTAGTATCACTATTAGTATCTATAGATGTATCAATACTAGTACGAAGGTTTTCTAAGAAGTATATCCTTATATACTCTGGTATCTTTTTAAGTTCATTCTCATAAGCAGTAACGTTTTTTTCACTCTTTTTATAGTTGTTATATTCATCAACATTGGGGACATGTACCCATCCGTTGTAAAATTTTGCTTTACCACGCTCCTCAAGCCATTGTTTAGCACTCGCCAATTCTTTAGGAGTAAGAAGAGTTTCAAGGTGAATATACTGGTCTGCAAGCTCGTAAATGCCTGAGATATTAATCCTCTTGTTAGTTAGAAGATATGGGTACAACCTTCTTACCTCTTGTGGAGCATTCCACTTAACTAGCTTTTCGTGAATGTCAGTATGTATAATTCTTGTTTTCATAGTTATTTCTCGGCTATTTTTGATAAGTAATATAAAATTCCAAAAACTAACAATTTAAAATACGCAAACAAGTAAAACTGGCGGTCTGATGTAATATCAGATGGTGTTCTGTCTGCAAACAAAATTCCAGCACTATAGATAGATAAAATTATTAAAGTGGCAATTATTCCTATTAACCAGCAAAGTTTTAAAGTATTCATAATTAATAAACAGGTATAGCCCTATTACCTTCAAAAATATACGTTCTAGGCTTCTGTGGAAGTGTGGTAAGTGAATAAGTTGCTGTGCCGTCTTTCTCTCTTTTAGAGAAAATGCTGTACCCTTTCTTGTTTAACTCTGATACAACTTTAGGCACGTCTACAGTATAGGTAGTACGTCTAAGGTCATTAGCGTTAATTCCCTTTTCTCCCGCCTCTTGAATGAGACGGTAAATTACTTTTTGTTTACCTCTGAGTGGCGGCAAGTTATTCATATTTAGCTTCCCAAAAAAGCTAGGACAGTTTTTATAAATCTACAAACTCAAACCATTCATGTACTCACGGGCAAGTACAATTTTGTTTTGTAATTCGTTAATATCTTCTTCTACAAATTCAAAGTCATATTTTTTAAGTCTTAGTATTGGATCAATGTCATCAAAGATATAATTTCTTTTGTATTTATTGGCCTTTTCATCGCTCTCATTGATTTCTGGATATCTAAAACTCAAGCGATATAACTCATCATTCATAATTTCTTCAGGTGTATTTACTAAGCAATACATAAGGCTTGCTTTTTTAGTATTGGTTAGCCACATGTAACCTAAGAGTTGATAGTAGTATGTCTTTCTAGCGCTGTCCTCTGTGGTGCTACCATATGTCCAAATATCCCAGGAAGTTTTAATATCGATAATTGAGTCCTCTAAAATAACATCAGGTGTGCCAGTGATAAATTCGTTAGATAATTCTTTTCTGTTTTTAAAGTAAATCTGTTTAGTGACGATTTGTACTAAATCAAGACTATCTGACTCACAAGCAATGCCTTTGTCGGTAAACTTATTTTTTGTGTCGTACTTCTCACGATTAAACATTTCTTTAATCCATAGTTCTCTAAGGTATGCTTTAGTAGTCTCAGACAATGGATCTGATTTACTACGAGACTTTACCATTAAGTTAGGTAAAGAACTTGATCTAAATTTGTAGTTTGTAAAATCTATTTTGTTCATAATGTTATTACTCCTCTTGGGTAAAATCTCATATCTGGTTGAGTTTCATATTGAGAAGCCCATTTGTCTCCAAATGTGTTAAACATCGTTTGACGTGCTATATCAGAAGATTTTGCTTGTATCATTACTACACAGTCCTTATCAAACGTTGTTCCTTGTACAGAATGTGTATGTGCTTGTCCAAATGTAAAGTAAAAGTTTTTCATATTAATCTCCTGAATAATTAGACATTCCTTCAATTTTTTTATAAATAAACTCCATAAATTCTTGTCTTTCCTCTTCAGGAAGTGCTTTTGATAATTGTTCTGCCGCACCTCTATGAGCGTAGTATTCAGATTGATAGGTATAAGGCTCAAATATGCTTAAAGTCTTTACTGCTTCCCAAAGGTTCTCATACATAACCTTTGCCCTGTTCTTCATATATTCAGTTCTAAATGCCATATTATTCTTTACCCTCCAATTCCTTAACTCGTGCCTCATACATGTCAATTAATTCTTGATCTTCTGAGTCATATACAGCAGTGTTACAAGCTGAGAGATTTGCTAGTGTTTTTGCTTCTGTTATAAACTTCCTGATTCTTTCCTTTTCTTTCATGTCTGCTTCTTCTTCAGGAGTAAGTTTTTTGTTGTCAATATAGTTAAGCTTTTCCCCATCAATTACTGCTTGATCTGCTTCAAGTGCTGTTCTCAGCTCTGCGCTTTTTGGACCAAATCTATTGATTAGAAGCTTTAGTACAGTTTTTTTAGCCATCCCATCAAAGTCATCTCTCCATTGGTTCGTTTTTGATGACTTATTTTTATAGCTTTGACTATATTTGTTTGCATGTGCTTCTAACTCGTCAACAGTCATGTACAGCATTTTTTGAAAACCTTCTATCAACTCAAAGTACCCTACATAACCAATAATCTTTGCTTGCGATCTTTCCTTTCTGTCCTTAATCCAGTTAAACTCTATTGTTCCTCTCAATGGGTCTTCTTCTCCTAATTCTCCCTCTCTTACCTCAACTGCGTTTATAAATTTGTATCTTCTTGTTCTTACCGCAAGCTCAACTAATCCCTTCCACCCAATTTGAAATTGAGCAACATTGCCGTAAGGTATGATGTAAGCCATACCAAGGCTAGGATTGGTTGGTAAGTTAAGTGCTGCAGCAGTTAAGCAAGCTGACAAAACAGACTTTCTGTCGCAATTATTTAATGCTTCATTAGCATTTACTAAAGACACTACAGAAGCTATAAACTGTGGGGTTCTATCTTTAAGAACATCTTGAATGTTCTTTTGTACAAGGTCATTATTTATGTATTGTGTAATTGATAAGTTACTCATGATCTTCTCCTTCATCTTCACACTCATCAGTGTCTATGTTGTCGTATTCTCCTAAATTGCGATAGTTTTGATAGTTGTCCATCTTTTATAAATCAATATCTCTTTCTTCCTCTTTTTGGCTATCAATCTTTTTTCCTTCATTAAAGAGCTCTTTCTTTGCTTGTTCAAAAGACTCTTTAGCTTTACTGATTTTTTCTAAACCTTTGTCACCATTATTTACGCTCCACTTAATAACTTCGTTAATAGCACTCTCTGCTAGATAAAGGTTGTCGTATAAAAACGTTGTATCGTAAAAATCTTTATCCATAGTTATTTATCCCTCCATTGCATGTAATCATCATCACAGGAGCAGTCTCTTTTGTTGCACATATCACAAGGAGTATTACATTCTTCGCAAAGTGTTCCTGCATCAAGAATCCTTACATCCCCTGTTATTTCTCCACACATTTCACATTCTAGATTTGTATAGTTATTCATTTTCTATATCCTCCTCTGTATATCGTCTTACTTCTGGTAGAACCTCTAAACTTTGATTTAAAAGTGTCCATTCGTTTATTAATGTATCTTTTGCTGTTTTTATAATTTCTATAAATCTATTCATAATTACATGTCCTTTAAATAATTCCCTGATGTGTATGCTGTCCAGGGATACCAATTGCTATTCTTAAATATCCAATAGGCCATGAGAGTATTGTTGAAAGGATCTTTTAACCATTCAATTTTTTCTTCTAAAGTCTTACCAGGGATTCTATAAAAATGTACTTTGGTAGTTGCAGACTCAATGTTGATTTGGAAAATACCAATAGAATTTTCCTTGCTGGTCTTGAATTGGCATCTAGGATACTGAGCGTTGTGCGGAGAGCATTCATTACGAGATACTGCAATAGCTATTTTTGCATCCTTACCAAAGATAGTTTTGATATATGCTTCTATCTCTTTTTGGGTAGGAGCTTGCACTTCGTCTTGCACTTCATCTTGCACTGGTGTAGGTGTAGGCGTTGCTGTAGGAGTTGGTGTTATTGTTAATGTAGGAACAGGGCTTAATAATTCCGCTGCTTCTGCTTTTGGTGTTAATCCTTCTTCATGCAAGGTAATCTGTCTTATAGCTGCTGCAACAAGAATAGCTAAGATTAAGAATATGAGGAGTCCCCATGAACTATCCCAAAGTAGATAGGTGAGTTTACTTTCAGCGCTACTATAAGATTTTGCGTATTTGAGTTTCATGTTATTTATTTTTTAAAACGTAATGGTTCTTATAAAAATTTGCGAGACGAATTATATAAGCGATATGGTGCTTTTTTCTGATCTTTACGTAGATCTGTCTATATGTCATTCCTGACTCGTGAAGTTCATAATATCTCTTAGCCTTTTTCACAAGGCGTGGAGAAGGGTTCCAATTGATGTATGTATCTTTCATAGCAAAAGTATCTAATAATACTTTTGCGACATGAAGTACATACAAACGGAGGAGTGGCTCTTTTATTACATTTACCCAAATTTATAATATTTTTTGCTTTTTTCCTCTTGTTTTACTTCTGACAATGCTTATTGTACTCTTCAATGTACACATTGAGGTATTCATGAGATTTTATGCTCACCACCCTACTATAGGATAAATTGTAAGAAACAGGTTATATATAGTTTAAAAATTGTTAGTTTTGTATCTTTCAATAGCATAATGGTATTTCTAAAAGGTATAGAGGTACTGCTCATATAAAAAACGGGCCTTAAATCGCATTCTAGAGGGGCATATTTTAGACCATTTTTAAAGGTGCCCATATTGTGGTTATTGTACACATCTGTCAGGAGAAAATGGAGAGTTTGGCCGAATTTCGTAATATGCAGAGACTTTTCAAACCTTATTATTCTGGTAAGCTAATAAGCGCATCAAGAATTTATAGCTGATGCGAAAGAATTAGATTCTGGACAAGCCAGAATGACCAAAAGAAGGGCTTTAAAATAAGTTTTAAAACAATCCTCGTATATCTATAAGTATCTGGTATTTTTGTTTTATTTGCTTTTTTTACCTCAATTTATTTTTTCATCAATGAACTTAGACATGGTAGATGAAAAAATAAGAGGTTTAAATTTATGTCTTCGATTTTTATCTTACTTATAACTTTATGTCGCACAATATTTATTACTCTTCTGTGTTTTGATATTATTATAATTTTACCTTCTATACTTCATTATTTATTGCATGTTTTGGAGAGTAATACTCTGAAAAATTATCCCTCCTGCTTTACTATAAGTTATTTTTTTGTTAAAATGCTCTCTGCACGTTGACAGCTGATTGTTGAAGTATAGAAAGTGAGGTCTTAGATGTCCGCCTCTTTGAAGTGGCCTAGTCGCGTAACGTTCATGAGGCATGCACGGTCTGCCTATAATGAGCTTGTTGCTACTAAGGGGGGAAATACTGCCTATAAACTTTTTAGAGCTTCTTATGAGGTTGATCCCACATCTGCTTGTACTCGAGAACTAGCCGATGTAGCAGCAAAAGAAATTGCACTTGGGGTGGGAGATTACAAAACCCCACTTGCTTCTGGAGCGGAGGTGGATGCAATTCTTACCGGTAGAGTTCTGCGGGAACAACGGCGAGAGAACATACCTCACGTTATCTTTGTTTCGCCCTATCTGAGAACACGCCAGACATTGGAGTATCTCATGCAGGGGTGGCCAGAACTTCGCGACAGTGAAATCGTGGTAGAAGATAGAATTCGGGAACAGGAACATGGGCTCTATCTCGTCTACAATGACAGAAGGCTCTTCTTCGCGCTTCATCCTGAGCAGCGTAGGCTCTACGAGTTAGAAGGACCCTACAGGTATAGATTCCCTCAAGGGGAAAATATACCAGATGTACGTGAAAGGAGTTTGTCGTTTCTGGGAACGCTCATTCGAGAGTTTGCTGGTAAAGATGTTTTCGTTGTTACTCATCACATCATGATCTTAGCAATGTACGCGAACTTGGGACGCTTGAGTGATGAGGAATTTGTCCGACTGGATGAAGAGAACAAGCCAGCAAACTGCAGTATCACAACGTATGTTGCTCAAGAAGGAGTAGGAAGAAGAGGTGAAGGAAAGCTCTTGTTAGGCAGCTATAATGTCTGTCTATTCAACAATTAGTGCAAAGCTCCGTAACAATGAGATGGAAGGAGGATGATAATTTACTGCTGCAAATAGCGCAGCCGGGAAAAGCCCCACATTCTATCTCAATAACTATGCGGGGCTTTTTTCGTGGAAAAAATCATCTACTTAGCAATATACTTAAAAAGTACTTCTTTATGATCCTATGCAATGTTGCTCCTCTACTTTACTATGAGTTATTTTTTTGTTAAAATACTCCCTGCACGTTGACAGTTGGTTGTTGAAATACAGAAAGTGAGGTCTAAAATGTTGAGGAATCTCACTCTAGTGTACCAAGTCCGTCGTGATGTGCTGGAGGATGTATTCCGCTCGGATAGCCCCGAGTATCGTGAGTTTTTAGGGGCTTATAAAGAGGATCCCAAATCTCCCCGCACAAAGGTGTTAGCAGAAAGGGTGATTAATGCATTTAGCTTTTACATTGCCATTGGGCAATATACTGCTTTGTCTGAACAAGAAAGGCAGCAGGCTATCCTTGCAGCAGAGCAGCTTCGCTCTTTTGCTAGGCCCGATGCTATTTTTTTATCGCGTCAGAGTGTAGTGGGATATCCCACCTATCATGGTTTTGCTGAGGGGTGGCCAGAGATCTCAAGATATAGGCTCATCGAGGATGAGCGCCTTCGTGATCGGGACCTTGCGTTTTACCGACTGCCTGAGGTTTACGATTGTCTCAATCCTGGTCAAAGGCTGCTGCGAGAAGGATTAGGAGGGGACTATTATTATAGACCTATTCAGGGAGAAAACATGTCGGATGTTCAGGAAAGGATGCGTTCATTTCTTAGAACATTCTCTGGCTCTGATTATTTCTCGAGTCTGAATGGTGTCAGTGATGTGCTAGCATTTGTTCACGAGTCTCTTATTGTGGCAATGGTTGAAGTCACGGGAGGGAACCAATTGGAGGCACGAGAATTGCAGCAAAGGCTGGATGTCGTTGAGGATGGTTCATGTGGTATTGCGTTTTGTAGATTCGGGAGGAGGACTTAAAAGACAGCTAAACAAGCACCGTAACGGTGAGACGGAAGGAGGATGATAGTTTACCGCTGCTGAAAGCGCAGCCGAAAAAAGCTACCATTTAACTTTCTAGTCTCAACAACTATACGGTGCTTTTTTCGTGGAGAAAATTATCTATTTAGCAACATAATCAAGAAGCACTTCTTTGTGATCCCATGCAATTTCATTTTCTCGCTTAATTTCATCGACCGAGAAAAACTTTATCTCTGTGATTTCGTCTGATTTTATTTGCATTTCTCCTGTATATTCACCTGCAAAATACAAAATGTGGCAATGAAGATCAGGATTTGAGAATATATTTTCTCCATAAAATTGAAATTTTGGTTGGAAATCTATATTTAACTCTTCTTTGATCTCTCTTTTAATAGCATCTATTGCTTTTTCTTTTAATAACTCCATACTTAAATCCCCGACTGTAAGGTCGAGGGCTGGAGTAATC
>CAYRUR010000018.1:0-6347 GCA_964427615.1 uncultured Gammaproteobacteria bacterium
GATTACTCCAGCCCTCGACCTTACAGTCGGGGATTTAAGTATGGAGTTATTAAAGGAGTGGAGTATAAAGTTTATTCAATTTTTTATCTGAATCCTATCTCTTGTAAAGTCTCTCTATGGTTAAATCCTATATTTTCAGGGAGTGAGGAAAAAAATTGTACTTCTTTTGTATCACCTATAATTTGCAAAGAAATCTCCTGTACAATATATTTATACACAATATCTATCACATGTCCTCGTGGGTCTTTTTCTATGTCCTCAAAAACACCAAGCAATTTTGCATTTTTGGGATTTATGTCTAGCCCTAATTCGTCTTTTGCGACTCGCTGCAAGCAATCATCTAATGTTTCGTCTTTTAGTAAAAAGCTACCAGGCAGGTGCCAAAAATCAGCAAAGGGTGGTTTTGCTCTTTTTATTAATAGGATTTCGTTTTGGTTATTTACAACCAGTAGATTACAGGCAACTCTTGGAGCATACTCAAATGATTTGAGAAATAGATCATAGGGGAGTTTTTTAGGCATAATTAGTGAAGAAAGTAATCAGGCTCATTTCCTTCTTTCCATTTAATGTTGCATCCCATACTTGGTTTTTGATTTGGATTTACAGGAGTATCAGAGAGTACTGCATCAATTGCAGCTCTGAGATCTTTTCCTGTTACCGGAATGTCATTGCCAGGTCTACTGTCATCCAACTGTCCACGATATACAAGAGAACGATTGCCATCAAAAAGAAAGATATCAGGAGTACAAGCAGCACGATATGCTTTAGCAACTGCTTGATCTGCATCATAACAAACAGGAAAGACAAATCCTTCTTCTTCTGCCATTTCTTTTAGTTTCTCAGGTGCATCATCTGGATATCTTTCTATATCATTTGCAGAAATTGCCACTATCCCGACACCTTTATCTTGATAGTCTTTGCCAATTCTTGCCAGTTCTTGCTTCACATGCTGTACATACGGACAATGACGGGAAATAAACAGTACCAGTAGCGCTTTTTTACCTTCAAAAGTATCAAGTGTAATAACTTCTTGCGAAACCACATCGGCAAGGGAAAAAGAAGGTGCTTGTGTGCCTAATTGAAGCATAGTAGAAGGAGTAACTGACATACTTATATATTAGTAAATCAAACAATTTTTCTCAAGTATTAGTGGAGTAGGAGCCCTAAAAAAGTAAAGTATCTACCATAAACTTTTTGTGAAAAAAGAAATTTTTTCTTGTTGACAAAAAAGTATCTTAGCACATAAGATATTTAGGTTGTCAAAAATTATGTTAGCAAATATTCCCAATTCACAAAAAGTTACTGTCATGATAGGAGTTATGGCCTCTATGCTTTTAGCAGCTTTGGATCAGACCATTGTCACAACAGCAATGCCAACCATTGTTAAAGAACTGCATGGACTGCAAGAATTAAGCTGGGTCTTTACTGCCTACATGCTTACGGCCACTGTCACAGTACCTATCTACGGGAAATTGTCTGATATCTACGGCAGAAAGCTTTTTTATATTCTGGCTATTGTCATTTTTCTTATTGGCTCTATCTTGAGTGGACTTTCTCAATCAATGACACAGCTTATTCTTTTTCGTGCTATTCAAGGTATCGGAGGAGGAGCTTTGATGGCCAACTCTTTTGCAATCCTAGGTGACCTTTTCACTCCTGCAGAACGGGGAAAATGGCAAGGCATGCTAGGAGGAGTTTTTGGACTCGCATCAGTAGTTGGTCCTGCATTAGGAGGGTGGTTAACAGATAGTTTTACATGGAGGTGGAATTTTTTCATCAATATTCCTGTTGGTATAGTGGCGTTTGCGCTCATCTTTTTCTTGATGCCAACCATTACCTCTCATGTTAAAAATAAAGTTATCGATTATTACGGCGCGCTGACTCTCTCTGTAGGATTAGTTGCACTGCTTTTAGGACTGGTATGGGGAGGAAGTGAATATGCGTGGAGTTCCTGGCAAATAATTGGTCTTTTTATGCTGTCTTTTATTTCACTCATAACATTTGGCATTATAGAACAACGAGTACCAGAGCCTATTTTGCCACTTTCTCTTTTTAAAAATTCTATCTTCTCAATATCTAATTTCATCATTTTCTTTATGGGATTTGGCATGTTTGGAGCGCTTACCTACATACCGTTATTTGCACAAAACGTACTAGGAATAAGTGCTGCCAATACTGGAGCCATCCTTACCCCACTTACGTTTAGTATGATCATTTCCAGTATTATTGGAGGTCAAATTATGTCCAGAACCGGAAAGTACAAAACACTTTCAATACTAGGACTTACCATTATGACTGGCTCTATGCTGCTTCTTTCTCGAATGAGTGCAGAGACATCAGCAACAACCCTTATTTTTTATATGGTTCTCATGGGAGTAGGGCTAGGCATTATCATGCCAATTTTTACCAATGTAGTCCAAAACGCTTTTGATCATGGAAAGCTTGGCGTTGTTACTGCTTCTACACAACTATTTAGAAGTTTGGGAGGAACAGTAGGCATTGCTGTTTTGGGAAGCGTTCTTAACAATACACTTACTCAGAAGTTGGATACACTTTCTCAAAACCCATTTATAAAAACAATTTCTCAGGCAAATCCACAAATTAATGTACAAGGAATTGACGTAAATAGTATTCAGGCACTTACTTCTTCTGAAGCACAAGCACAGTTGC
The DNA here is from genome assembly GCA_964427615.1 of uncultured Gammaproteobacteria bacterium. Lineage (GTDB taxonomy): Bacteria > Patescibacteriota > Microgenomatia > Levybacterales > GWA1-39-11 > CAYRUR01. Next base: position 2,671 of record CAYRUR010000018.1, read on the forward strand.
AAAAATATCTTTCTCAACTACCAGTAGGGCTACAACAGTCTATCAATCACTCATATACTGATTTTGTTTTGCAAATAAAAGACATCATGGCGACCTCAATAACAAGTATTTTCCTTATTAGTACACTCCTTGTAGGGACATCTCTCATTGCCTCATTTTTCTTGAAAGAAATTCCGCTTCGTAAATCACATGATGAGCGTCCACTACTGGAAGATGCTGGGATTGAAATTGCACTTGAAGGAGGACAATTGCCAGCCAAAGACCAAGTCAGAATGTAAAAAGAGGAGTACACTATGAATGAGGCTAAGCAGATAGAGCTCATGGATCAAATTTTTGATATTACAGACAAAATACGCAAAATCATGGAGCAAAAAATTACTCCAGAAGATTCACCTGATATCACACCATTACAACTCTCAGCTCTCCGGTTTTTATATAAAAATCCCAAATCAACAGTAGGGTTACTGGGAGAACATCTGTATTTATCATCCTCTGCAGTAGCACAACTTACTGATCGCCTAGCAAGTGCAGAGTATATAAAGCGAGAAAATGATCCTAAAGATAGAAGAGTAGTACTTCTTTCTCTTACTGAATCAGGAAAAGGAATGCTTTCAAAAATACAACATTATAAAAGAAAGAGGATGAAAGAAGTACTTCAGTATATGTCTGAGAAGGATTTAGAAAAGATGGTACACATTCTCTCCAATCTTTTGAAAAATATTGAGTAAATAGCTAAATACTTACCTCTCAAAATCATCCTTTTACCTTTATGCTATTTCAGATATAATTATCTTTTGGACACAACGTACTATGTGGATTTTATTAACTTTATTTGCAGCTTTTTGCCTTGCTTTTTCTCGAATTCTACAGAAAAAACTTCTTCAAGACAATTTTGACCCTATTACTTTTTCCATCTTTTTTCAGATTGCAGTTGCTCTTTTACTCTTACCAGTCGCTCTCTTAAGCAGATTTACCATTCCGCCTTTAGAAGGTATATGGCCTCAGATAATCGTAATGATACTATTATATACAGGAGCCAATATTACTATCTATTTAGCTCTTAAAAAAATTCCGGTGTCTGAATTTGTGATCATCTCAGCACTAATTCCACTTGTAACAGTGGTAAGTAGTATTCCTTTTTTAAAAGAAAGTGGTAGCCCAATAAAATTGCTGGGTATCTTCCTGACAATTTTTGGAATATCAATTGCTTTTTATACGAGACAAAGGTTTCATTTCAATAGAGGTCATTTACTCGCTTTTCTATCAGCACTGTGTTTTGGACTGGCCTTCACGAATGACGGTTTCTTATTACACCATTTTACAGCCCCAGTTTATTCTGTAGCATATTTTCTTCTTCCAGCTATTTTTTTAGCTATTATCTTCCCGAAAAAAGTAGGAACCGTGAAGTCATATGTAACTAAAAAAAGTGGATTAGGGTTTCTGACCACTAGCATTCTTTTTGCTTGTTCATCTCTTGCTATCAACCATAGTTATCAATCAGGAGGAGAAATTTCACAAATTAGCGCAGTTCTACAATTAAATACCATATTAGCGATTGTGCTAGGTATCCTTTTTTTGAAAGAAAGACAAAATATTACTAGAAAAATTACAGGAGGATTTATAGTAGTATGTGGAATTATCTTAGTGCAAAGTGGTCTCTAATACAATCTTTAGAAATTAACTCAAGCTATTTTAATAGCTTTTCCATTAGATACTCAACATTCTTTTCATCTTTTCCTACTATTTCAAATCCAAGTTGTCTGTAAAGAGAAAGAGCAGCGTCTTGTGTAGTGCGAACTGATAGGGTGACTTTTTTTACAGCCTTATTTTTACTTACCTTTTTAAGTATTTCTTGCACCAACTCCTTTGCTATCCCTTTTCCCCTGGCACCAGGTGTTACATACAAGGAAATGATTTCAGCAATACCAGTATCTTCTTTTGCAAATGCACCTACCATACCTACTAATGTACTATCTTCATTTTTAGCAAATAATAACCAATTATCGTCTCCATTTTCTGCATCTTCCAAGCGTTTTTGCCAATACTCATCCTGCATTTTCACCTGTTCTTCATAAGAAGAAGCAAAAGCTTCTGACTCTGTAAGCAAAGCCTCTAACCTTAGCTTTTTATATGCTTGCCAATCTTTTGGTTTTAAAGTAGTTATTTGGATAGTTTGCTTCATATTAGTTAATTGTAACAAAGTAAGAGGGTTGAAAATAATAACCCAAGAAGAAGTTACTTCACATTATACATCCGGGTTAAAGTTTCGTAGTATTCAATAACCAGTTCTTCTCCTTTCTCAACAGCTTCTGCTTCAGCACCTTGCAATCGTATCTTATCAATTCCATTTATTTGCCCAATATTTCTTGTAACAACATCTTCTACATCTTTCCTTTTGCATGCTTCCAGTGCATTCAATCCTAAAGGATCTTTTCTAGTATCCCAACTTGCCAAACGCAATAGCCACCTTCCATTTGAAATTTCTCCACTTCGGATCATGTCAATAATATTTTTCTTTATCTCTGGGTCACTAAATAATACTACTTGTTTAACTCTTAAATCAGCCATAATTATTCCTCTCTGCAAAGCATCATTTATCACCATTTCAATTTCAAAGTTTTCTTTTGCACCCACATTAGATTCTATTTCTCCTAATGCTTTCGCACATGCAGAATTCAATACCAAATCTTGTGCAATATACCTGCTTACTTCTCGGGAAAGATCATGTAATGATGGTGATTTTCGATGTGATTCACTTTCTACCATATCTAGCCAGCATTATACAAAAAGAGGTATTAGCTAGCAACCTATAGTTGATATTTGGCGAAAAGTATGATTATTTTTTCTTCATCATGCCTTCAAAGGCTCGGAGGATTTCAAGAGGAGTTACAAAAACTACGGTATTACTCTTATCACCTGATATTTCATTTAGTGTCTGAAGTGTTCTGATATGCAATCCACCAGTAGTTGTTGCCAATACTTCTGCCGCTTTGGAAATATTTTGTGCTGCTTCTTTTTCTCCTTCAGCTCGAATTATAATGGCTCTTCTTTCTCTTTCTGCCTCTGCTTGTCTTGCAATGACTCTTTTCATTTCTTCTGGCAGCACAATATCCTTGAGTTCTACTGATTCTACTTTTACACCCCAATCATCTGTTGCTTTGTCTATGATTTCCTTGATTTTATCAGCAATCTGATTTCTTTGAGAAAGAAGCTCATCCAGAGATGTTTCTCCTACTACATTACGCATGGTAGTTTGGGCAAGCTGAGAGACTGCATAATAAAAGTTTTCTACTTCCAAAACTGCTTTTTCAACATTTGCAATTCTGTAATAAATAACTGCATTAATTCGAGCAGAGATATTATCTCTGGTAATAGCTTCCTGATCCGGAACATCAACTGCTTTTACCCGAATATCCACTTTTTGATAACTCTGGATAATAGGCCATACGATATTCCAGCCAGGCTCCATAATCTCGATAAATTTACCAAATTGAAATTTTACTCCGCGCTCGTACTGATCAACCTGCTTTATAGATAACAGAAGAATTGCTAAAAAGACTGCAACTAAAATGAAAAGTAGCATGTTTTCATTGTATCACAAAAAGAGTAGTACTATGCAAGATGTATAGGTCACGTACTTTTCGGACGCAAGCTTTGAATAAATGTCATAGGTGGTA
>CAYRUR010000019.1:0-5435 GCA_964427615.1 uncultured Gammaproteobacteria bacterium
CTTCCTCGAAGACCAACCCTGATACCTCGCAGCTCTGCTGCGGGGTCTTTCATTGATTTAAAAGACAAAGTAGCTATAGTGACAGGTGGGAGTTCTGGGATAGGACGGGAGATTGCTCTCTTGTATGCAGCAGAAGGTGTAAACGTCGTCATTACCGGTCGAAATGAAAAAGAAGGCGAAAAAATAGTAGATGAGATAACCGAAAAAGGCACTAAAGCGCTATTTATCAAAGCTGATGTTGCTGATCCTAAAGTATCAGAGACAGTAGTAGAACAAACAATAAAACAATTTGGAGGATTACACATCGCCTGTAACAATGCCGGGGTCGGTGGACCTCTTGCTCCAGTGGGAGAATATCCAATTGATGGATGGGAAAAAGTGATCAGTATAAATCTTTCAGGGGTCTTTTATGGTATGCGCTACCAAATACCTGCGCTTCTTAAAAGCGGTGGTGGGTGTATTGTTAATATGGCATCTGTTTTAGGAATGGTTGGTACAAAAAACTCTCCGGCCTATGTAGCAGCCAAACATGGTGTTGTTGGACTTACAAAGGCTGCTGCACTAGAATATGCGGAGAAAAATATCAGAATTAATTCAGTTGGACCTGGCTATATTAACACCCCCTTAGTAACAGAAAGTATAGGCAAGAATGCATTAGATGCATTAGTAAAGCTGCACCCTATTGGCAGATTAGGCGAAGCATCTGAAGTGGCAGAGATAGTTTTATGGTTAAGTTCCTCTAAATCTTCTTTTGTAACTGGTTCATATTATGCGGTAGACGGAGGATATTTAGCTCAGTAAAGCGAAATCTTGTATGGATAAGAATGGTAAAATACTAGGATTAGTGGAAGTTTGCTGGAAGGCTTTTTTAGCAAAGAGTTACTTGATGTAGATATATATTAGATGCGGCCTTTGATCTGTATCCTTATCGTGGTATTCAGTCAGTAACTATCCACAAGGGTTTGTTGGCAGATTGTTTAATTACGGAAGTGTCCATCTGTATATTCCTACCCTCGGACAAGAACCCCCCTTTACTGAGTTCTCAAACCTGGCAAAATTTGTAGAACTGGTAAAGGCGCAGATCTTAAGATTGAAGGTGGACACTATCTTTTTAGAAGAGGATGGGAATAAAAATAATCAGAAATAATGAAATTCCTGAGGCTAATCTGAGTGTAAAACGAAGCTGCCGGACTAGGATTCGAACCTAGATAAACGGATCCAAAGTCCGTTGTCCTACCATTAGACGATCCGGCAAAGATATATGCTATATGTAATGTGCTATTCAAATCCTGAAAGCTTTTCTCTTTCAGAGTCCGTTGTGTCAGCCTTTCAGGCTGCCCTTCCTGCGGTCGCCTACCATTAGACGATCCGGCAATGAAGGTGCAATAAAGCTTGAATTGCAACAAGTCATGGACAATTATACAACATACAGCGAAAAGATTGAAGTTCTTTTACCCTCCAAAAAGTAATTATTACTTCCCTACTCCGCTCTATAACTATTTGTTATACTACAGATACATGATAAGAGCAGTTGTTTTTGATATTGGTGATGTTTTGGTAAATGGCTCTCCTGTTGTAGACGAAATATGTGAAGAATTTGGTTTGAAAAAAGAAGAAATGTATGATTACTTTCTAGAGACTATTATAAAACATGAGCACGGAGAGATTGATGAAAGAGAGTTTTGGAGTTTATTTACAAAACACTTTAATATAACAAAACCTGTACCTGAGCCTTCTCCTTTAATTAAGCGCTATCAAGAAGAAATAAAAAAGAATGAAGAAGTATTTCGAATTGTAGAAGAGTTAAAAAATCGAGGATTTGCATTAGCCATTTTGTCCAACACTCTTCCACTTCACGCAGAACATCTTGAAAAAATTGGAGTATTTGAATATTTTCCTGAAGCTATTCTTTCTTATGAAGTAAAATTGCGAAAGCCTGACAAAGAAATTTATAAAACAACATTACAAAAACTTAACGTATTACCAGAAGAAGCAATATTTATTGATAATGATATATATAATGTTAAAGCAGCAGAAGAAGTAGGTATACATGGTATACTTTTTAAAAATGCAGAACAACTGCAAGATTCATTGAAAAAGTTAGGAGTACTATTATGACTTATACACCGTATGCAATTCCAATATCAGTAAAAGGCATTGTTTTTGAAGATGGGAAAGTATGGCTTCGGAAGAATGAAAGAAATGAGTGGGAGCTTCCTGGAGGAAAGCTAGATGAGAAAGAACAGCCAGTAGATACAGTCAGAAGAGAAATGCAAGAAGAACTAGGGTTTGATGTGATAGTACAGGAATTAATTTCTGCAGATGTATACACCATAGAAAAATCTGTAGATGAACGTAATGGAGTGCTGGTACTTTCTTATAAATGTGAAATTATGGAAAAGTCAGGAAGCTTTGAAATGATAGGAGAAGCTGGGAAGGCACAATTTGATAGATTTTCTCTTGAAGAAGTTAGAAATTTACATATGCCTCAGTTTTATAAAGATGCCATTGTAAAGGCATCTAAGACAGAAAAATAAATATGAAAATAGGTGTAATTGGTAGTATGCAATATACAGAAAAGATGTTGGAAGTTCGTGATGAGCTCATGAAAATGGGTCATGATGCTTTTTTAACGACTCTTGCAGATCCTTTTGTTGGTAAGAGTGATGAAGAGAAAGAAGTGATAAAGATTCACCAAAAACAGCATATGGATGCGATTCGAGATTTTTGGCGACTCATGCAAGGAGCAGATGCTGTATTGGTAGTAAACTTAGATAAACATGGTATTAAAAATTACATAGGTGGTAATACGCTTATGGAAATTGGTTTTGCTCATGTTTTGAATCAAAAAGTCTTTTTACTAAATCCGATTCCTGATATCCCCTATTACAAAACAGAAATTGAAGCAGTAAAGCCAGTAATTCTATATGGAGATCTGACTAAAGTAGTGCAATAAAAGAATTACTTTTATTTTTTATCTTTCTTGGTTTTAGTCTTGGGTTTCTTCTGCTCTTTTTTTGGTTTGGAATGTCTTTCTCCCATATCTTTATTGTAGCGCATCTAATTTTTAATGCAACTGCTTATATAAATTTTTACATTGGTGAGAATGTATTCCTACTTAAAATTAATTATCTTACCTAAATTCCTCTTGAGGAATGATGGTAATTCCTCCACTCTTTTCTAAAATTGCATATTTTATCTGATCCAATCTTTCAAGTCCTTGCAGATGGCGTGCAGCTTCCAGAATATCCGACTCCTCTATTCTTTCATTTCGCATCTTTTCTTTTAATGGTTTTCCATTCTCCAAAATAATCAGAGGTGTACCATTTATCCATTTATCCAAGAATTTTACCCTGCCTGTAATCAGAGAAAGTAGGATTTCTATGGCTAAAAAGGTCGTGATGACAATAACTGCATTTGTGATGGAATAATCATTGGCAAGAAGTGCTTGTTGGGTGGCTTCACTGACAATAAGAAGGAGTACGAAATCAAATGTGGTTACCTGTGCCATAGTCCTTTTACCCGAAAGACGAAAAGCGATCAGTAAAAATGTGTATATGATAAATGCACGAAGTATTGCGTCCATTGTTTTATGGATAGATAAATTGATTGATTGCTATTCCTTTATCATTTTCTCCAATGCTTTCATTAATAAATCCTATCTGTTGTGGTTCTAAGTGAAACGTGACAGAAATGGGTACTTTACCTTGTTTTTTAAATTGATAAAATACTTTATTTGCATTCATCATAACTTCTGTAGGCTCTGGGGTGATTTGCTGTACCTGATATTTACTCAAAAAGTTGTGGTCAATCCAAAAAGTTGCATGAGGACTTCTTACTTCCACATTTATTTCTGTTGGTGCTAATTGTCTGGCAAAAGGTTGATACATTACTTGTATGTTCTCTTGTTGTGCTTTTGCATCATTGAGAGGACCTGCTCCAGTTAAGCCTAAAAAAGACGCTCCTAAAAAAAGGAAGAACCCCAACCATCCTATTCGTTCAACTTTCCAAGATGTCTTCTGAAATTCATAGTCTTCATCTATAGTAAGAGAACGTTTTGGTATATTTTTTTTCATATCTTTAGCTTTTGATTATGGCGGAGGTTGTATAGAAATACAGTTTGAAGGACGTATGAAATGAGTAAGAAAAGATAAGTTTTGTTGTTATGATGAGGCAAAGATGATTATTTCTAGGTAATGATAAGCTCCTATGAAGTATCAAGATGATAATCCTGATATAATTTTTCTATGTTGGAAATTAAAAAATTGTTAGAAAGGGATATTCCAGAAGTAATAAAAGTGAGTTTTTAAGAAGTAGATTTAGAACTTTTTCTTCAGGCTTTATTTACCCTTTTTCAGCAGGATTTTCTTTATCGAGAATGTAATCAATGACAAAAAGAAGGAGGATATTAAAGGCAGTTCCAAATGTAGCGATAAGTGGCTCATCATAGAAAAGAAAAAATTGAGTCAACAATAGTGTTGTAAGAATAGCAGCTTTGAGGAGTCTGTAAGCGAAAAAGTGAGAATAAAGGAAAAAAGACAACAATCCACTCAGAATAAAAAAGGTTGAGAGAAGGGATGAGAATAGTTTGCCATACTCTACAAATGAGAGGGTTACGATATCTTTTTGTTGAATAAAAATGGAGAAAATAGTAATAAATGGTTGGAGTATCAGCAAAATCACAATGACTCTTACGAGGAGATGTGAGTTGGCTACATGGAGATACAATGTTTTGACTACATGACGAATTTTGATAAATAGTGATGGCGGGGGAGAAGGAATGGTATTTACCTCTTGTACGAAATGCTTCAGAGCAATAGTTAAAGGATCTTTTGGATTGCTTTTTCTCAGATGATAGAGGGTTTTATTTTTTTCTTCTGTATCAAAATCATGGGCTACTGCTTCCTTTGTCATCTCTAGCGCATTAATGAGATGTTCTTGGGGAGAGACTTTCTGGCGCTCTAATAGTTTGTTGAAAATGTACAAAAAGACAAAAATGGCATAAATAATGGAAAGAGTTGGTTCAAAAAAATAATCATTATCACGGGTAATAAATTTTCCTAATTCATCTATAAAAGTCCCAAACCCTATCCCTCCTAAAATGGAAGCTATATGGAATGCGGACCTACTTAAAAAAGAAAACATGATAATAATAGAGGCTAGCATGAAAAAACCGCCCCACAGAAGATGAGCAATATGTAGTTCTGATCCTCCAAGTTGCGGATAGCCGGTGAATTTCAGAAAAATACGAATAACAAAGATGGTTACGATGGCTGAAATGAGGAAGTTTTCTCTGAGGATGGAACCATCCAGATTTTGAATAAAAAGATTTTTAGGAAATGCTTGCATACCTTCTATTATATCTATTTTAGCTATCTTGTGAATAAGTCGCGATACATTTCGGACGATGAAGGAGACGGGATGTATGGGAAGTG
>CAYRUR010000020.1:0-2879 GCA_964427615.1 uncultured Gammaproteobacteria bacterium
CAAACTTTCCCTCCAAGGTTACCCCGAAGCAAAGCTTCGAGGAATGCTCGATTCACTTAAACAAGTATTTTCTGACTATTTCTCTTTCCCTTTCAATTCCCGGAATGTTTTTGAGTACGTACAAATTATTAAGCATATAGGATACTGGTAGTATTTTCTTTTTTGTATAAGAAGCTATCTCATGTACTTTTTCATCTGGAGCATTATAAACAACGGATAAATGAGGCTTAAACACTGTCCCTTCAAATTTCATTTCACTATCTACATAAGGCAACACTGCTCTCAAAATCTCTTCATGGAGTCGTTGCAATTCCTCTGTTTTCTTTACTAAAGCAACAGGTACATTTCCGTACTTTTCTGTTTTAAATACTTCTAATGTATCAGCCTCAATAGGAATTGCTCTTTTTGCAACAGTGTCTAGGCTAGCAAATAGCTCTTCCTCTGTAAAACCAGGTTTTAGATAAAATCTCCTCTTTATAGTTATATGAGCAATATTTAAGGTAATGATACTATCTGCATGCACTTTTTCCTGATCTACAAATAAATTGAATTTCTTTTTAATCTCCCAAAACTTTTTATTTAGAGATTCAGGTGCGTTTGCCGTGATAATATAAGAAAGCTTTGAATCATTCATAAAAACAGTTTATCAGATAAAGGCTAAATTGCTATTTCATGTGTCCATTTGATACATCCGGAATAGTTATTTCAAACTTTTTAGTATAATCATAGTATGCCGAACATAAAATTTAAAAGCGATAAGTACAAAAGTTCTCGAGGTGGGTATTCAAGACTATTAGATATTCAATGTGCTAAATGTTCTGAGCATTTATTCTTTTATCAAAAAGACGGTCCTGGAATATTAAAAAGAATGTATCTTGACAGGATTTATGAATCAAATAAATATTCAGGATTAGAAAATCAGCCACTAAAATTGATTCCTCAATTAACTTGTTCTCATTGTAAAACATTAATCGGTATTCCCTATATTTATCAAAAAGAAAACCGACTAGCATTCAGACTTTTTGTGGGTGGAATAATAAAAAGTATCGTTAAGTCCAAGTAGAGCAAATATAACACATTCTAATACTCAGTAGCAGTAATTACTGAAAAAGAAGTAATTTCGAGTGAAATAATCTTTTTTTAATCCCGGATCGAGTTCGGAATTTGATTTCAATACAAAAACATTTTGTTACGGACCTTTCAAGTTAAATGTTACCAATATACTCTCCTTGATTAGGAAAGCCTGATTTGTAATCATTGATTAGTTTCTCTGTAAGTTTTGAAGGATAGAGATTTTCTGGTAAGTTATTTAGTTCTTTCCACATAAGCCACTTTTTTCCATTAAATTCAGGATCTTTTCTTCCTTCTAACTCACTGAGTTTACTGATATCTGCAAGAATAAACAATTCTAAGCTATGCTCACTCTTATCCATGTCTATATAATCTCTAATATATAGAATTTTTTTAAATTCAAAGTTTGTGTCCTCTCCACATTCTTCTTTAATCTCTCGCTCTGCACCTTCAATAACTGACTCGCCATATTCTAACTTTCCTCCAATATAGAAATAGTAGTCATTTTCTGAATCATACATGAGAAGGACTTTACCATCCGCTATTGTAATAATTCGTAATCGAATATTTATCTTATTGTCCACTCTGATAGTATATCAGACTCATAAATTCTAGTACTCAAGAGTAGTAAGAGCTGAAGAAGAATCAGCTTGAGGATTAATAGTAGATTTCCACTGCCTTAGCGAACTCACAAGCTGATTTAAGTTCTCAAAACAATGGGTCATAGTAGTCTCGAGGTAATCCTTTTAAAATCTTCTTACTTAAACATAAGGCAAGGACCCAAGGGAGGAGTATCTTTCGTTAAGACTACCAAGCAATACCATATCCTCATCACTTATTTCAAAATCAAACACATCAATATTTTCTTCTAAATGTTTCTTTTGATTTGCCTTTGGTATAGGAACAGTGCCAAGCTGCAAATTCCAACGGATCAATATTTGTGCAGGGGTCTTATCATACTTGCCTGCCAGCTCTCTAAGCGTATCATCATTAAGCCGTTTTGCTCTAGTTAATGGGCTGTATGCTTGTATCACAATTTCTTTGTCGTTACAGTAGTCCATCATCTCTTCACTATAGCCAAATGGACTCCATTCTATTTGATTGACCGTTGGGACTTGCCCACTTACTTCAATCAGTCTGTCAATCAAATCTGTTGAGTAGTTACTTACCCCAATATCACGTATTAAGCCTTCTTCTTTAGCTTTAATTAAATCCTCCCAGAGTTCTTCACCAGCTCCTATCAAAGGTGGACGATGGATAAGCATTAAATCCACGTATTCAATACCTAGTTCTTCCAAATTAGATTTTGTCCGGGCGTAAGCATCATCTGTTTCTTCTACTTTTGTAGTGAGATAGATACTCTCACGATCAATATTACTTTTTCTCATTGCCTCACCTATACCTGGTTGTGTGCCATAGTCACTAGAAGTATCAATAAGGCGGTACCCCAGTTCTAAAGCATAGGCAACAGTCTCTGCTGTATCAATAGCCAATTGCCATGTGCCCAAACCAAGAACCGGCATAGTATTTCCACTATGAAGTAATACTGTAGATGCTTTATTCATAAAAATATTCCGTCTCCTATACTTTTTTACATTTCTTTACAAGTAGGATGGTAAAGATACAGTATAAGTTCTCGGTTTAAGTGGAATAATAAAGTTGTAAGAGCTACTGTACCATTTTAATCATTTAGCTTTTATTCATAGTCAAATGCACCATATGAGAACTGACAGAGAGACTATTTTCTTTGTAGATGAATAAGTCGCGATACATTTCGGACGATGAAGGAGACGGGATGTATGGGAAGT
>CAYRUR010000021.1:0-2191 GCA_964427615.1 uncultured Gammaproteobacteria bacterium
CGACTCCTCAAGCCAACCGTATTGCCCGTTAGGATTACACTCTAAAAAAGTCACTTCGCCACTATGTTGCTCGATGAGATCGAATGCACCAAACTTGAGCCCCATTCTTCCTAAGTACTTGGCACACTTCTCCTCAACTCCGTCTGGCAATGGCTCATGCTTAAATACCACCGCTTGAGTGGTTTGTTGTATTCGCCAATCAACTCTTGCATCACCTGTTGTATAGATTGCTGCCGGAAATACGTCTTCGCCGACAACCGTTACTCTCCATTCCCGACTTTTATCGATGAATGGCTGATAAAGTCCGGGAAAGGGCGAAACCCCTTCTTTCATCTGCTCGATCTGGTCAAATCCGAGTAATGTAGTATACATGGCCTTTAGTTTGTCTTTTTCACTGATTATTCCGCGGATGGTTTTAGCCACGATTCTTTCTTCCGTTTTGAGTAAGAGTGAGGTAATATCGTCCCATTCACTTCCCACTACTGTTTCAGGAATTGAAAAACCAACCTCACTGGCAATTAGCAACTGAACAAGTTTCCTGTCTGCTTGGCGGATTTTAGCAGGTGAATTTATCCATATATCTTCGGGATATAGCACCCATAATGTCTCGTGCATATGAGCAAGTTCGCTGTTTATATAAAGCTGCTTTGTCCGATCTTGCATGTTACTTTGATCAAAACTATTGAGCTTCCTATACCATGCGGCACCGATATCATTGGGAGAAATTGAATTTCCGTTATAACTAACTGTCAATTTAGCGTTGTCATTTATATGCATGAGAAAATGATCCTCAGAAGAAATAACCCTGTCTGTTTGGTAAACAGTCACTGGATAGCCCCTGCTCTCGAGGATGGAACTGACTGGACCATAAGCATGCTCATCAAGACTGGCCGCGGCAATGAGAATGGATGGGTTTTTCATAAGAAACTAGACCATACTCTGTAAATAATTACGCGAAATGCGTTGATATTCTCCCTCAGTAAGTTCCTTTTGATCACTTGCGGATGCCAAACCTCTGCCAAGAGGGTACTTTTCTGCGCCAATTGCTAGATTAACCGGCTTACGTACAGGCTTAAGTCCGTACTTTGCACGATGCCTATTAACATCTTCAAAGCTTTTTACCGGAACTAAAAAGGGAACACCGTCTTCAGATATTTCCCACTGCGTACCATACTTTTGTTTACGGGTTTCCAAAATCATGATTTTATCTTTTAATGCTGGAATATGGCTGACAGGAACAGATTTAGGATCGCTTATTAGCTGCTGCTCAAAAAGACTCGCTACCCGCTTCATAGCCGACAGGTAGGAGTGCTGTGCCAGCAGTAAAACAGCTTCGCAACCGTCCTCGCCAATGTTTTGAATGGTAGGTTCCTCAATTTCATCAAGGATTTCTAACATCCGCTTTGCCCGTATATGGCAATGAAGTGCTATCTCGTCAAATTCCTTTTGTCTCTGACTTTCGGACGAGATTTGCTTTATGCGATGAAAGTTACCACTTATCTCCCGCTGATCCTCCTCCGCCATCAGTATTAGCTCACGCCTAAGTTCTGGAAATTTTATTGTGGCATCTGACGTTCTCTCGTTAAGTGACATAACGCCAGTTTGGACTAGTCGTCAAAATCAACTTGCATCTGCATGGTTGTTCTGCCTAGGGCATCTGGAGAAACCGCAATTGTCTCTTCAGCCAACGCTTCGAGAACCGTAATTCTGCCGAGATTTTCTGCACCACCATTTATGATTTCTTCATTTGTTTCTGGCCGTAACTCGCCCATCATTCTTAACTCCTTATTAGTAAAGTTAATAATAAAACTCATATTAGCTGCTTATCTGTGATTATTCTCACAAATTAACTAGAAAGCAAACACGAGAGGATAACTTGATCTAACCATATCTTTCTCCTGACGTACTAAGATAAACCTAGCATAGAGAAAGACAGATACAATTGTCGAAGGTCTTTTAAGTGCATTATCCTCTCGACGCAACCATGGGAATACAAGAGTAAATCTGTATACTTATCTCATGGCGCCATTGATTACTGTTGTTGAAGACGACCATTCAATAGCCGCTATGTACAAAATGAAGCTGGAGCTTTCAGGCTTCAGGGTCAATGTTGCCTATAACGGCAAAGAAGCGCTGGATACAATTAAGGAAGAGCAGCCGGATCTCATCCTGCTTGACCTGATGATGCCGG
>CAYRUR010000022.1:0-2133 GCA_964427615.1 uncultured Gammaproteobacteria bacterium
GGAGAATAAATAGTATGGCTGCTGGAACAGGTAACTTGCCTTATCCTGGCATGGACTTCGTGCCTTTTGATATTTTAACTGCTGAAGAACTAGACCAAATAGTTGCCAACTACGAATCCCTAGCTGACGGTTCTGGAATAGGTGACGGGGCGGTAAATGCCCTGAAAGTAGACTTCGGCGGCTCAGGCACGGGCATCTGGTGGGAGGAAATCGGCAGGGAAACACTAGGCAGCGCGGGCGACACGATCACCGTTTCTGACTTGCCAGCTCGGAAGTTTCTGAAGGTTCTCCTGGTTGCTGCCGCGACGGGCGGCAACATAGATCCTGTAATCACCTTCAACAGTGATACGGGTAACAACTACTCTCACCGCATCTCAGAGGATGGCGCATCAGACTCGGTGAGCGCGACGCGAGCGAACATCGCCTTCGGTGGTGGAGCGACCGCGCAAGATCTGCTGGTTACGGCAGAAATCATCAACCGAGCAACGCGCGAAAAGATGTTGATAGCCCACACCGTCCGCCAAGGCGCAGCTGGCGCAGGCGGAAATACCTCGAGGCGTGAAATTACCGGAAAGTGGGTCAACACGAGCAACGCCATCGCCACCATCACGGCAACCAATGTATCCACAGGCGATTTCGCGGCCGGCTCCGAACTAATTGTGCTGGGACACGACTGATGACTAAAGGCACTGAATGACATGGCAAACCACCAAGAACCACCAGTAACCATAAAAGAAGTAGGCATACACATTGGCTACCTTAGAGAAGATATGACCGAAGTAAAGACATTACTTGCTAAGTATATTGAAGACGCCGCTACCAAGGCTGAAGTAGCCAAGCTGGAAAAACGAGTCGAGGGGCTAGAGGTAAGCGCCGTTTCTCGTAAAGAAGTATTTGCAATTGTAGGTGCTGTCGGCTTGGCCGGAACGATACTAGCTATCACTGCAAACGTAATGAAACTGTTTGGGGGCTAACTATGTGGGAGCAAACTAGAGGCTGGAACTCAAACAAAGGCGGTAAACAAGCCGGTATGTGTCTAAGAAACGTCCGCATGGGCTACGACATACCCCCTAAGTACGACGACGCCTGGACAGCCTGGCTGAACACCGAGCAGCACAGGGACAGAAACTTTCCTAATTTATACACTCCTATCTACTTCAGCTACACCGCCACCATAGACGGGATTAAGAAAAACTACGGGCATATCGGCGTCAGATACCCCGATGGCCGGTTTTGGAGCGACGGCAAGGTTTTTGCCAGCGTCGAAGCTTACGAGAACGCCCACGCCCCCGTATTCGTGGGCTGGGGGGAGTCGGTAAACGGAGTGAAGGTAATAAAAGTACAAGGAGACGACATGATTACCAAAGATAACACCGCCGAGGTACGCATCATTATGTCCGAGGTGGAGGGCTGGCCGGGGCATGAAGTCCACGCCGGGAAGCACGACAAGCAGATTATGGGGACATGGACGGGCAAGAGCTGGTCAGAGTTCATCTGGCACACCTGGAACGTCCAGAAGGTCAAGCGCCACGATTTAACCGCCCTGGTCGGGCAACTGCAAAAGCAACTGGCCGACACCAAGCAGGCGCTGGCCAACGAGCAACAGAAGCTGCCGAAAGAGGTGGTCAAGGAAATCGAGAAGATTATTGAGAAACCCGTCGAGGTCATTAAAGAGGTGGAGGTTGCGGTCGATAAACCCCTCACCTGGGAACGGGTGCTGAAGTTCGTAACCGATAAGCTGTCAGCTTTATGGCAGCGGATAAGGAGTTAGTCATGGTAGAGCAAATTAAAGGACTGGTAGCGAGGAACGCCAAGGCCATCGCCGCCTTCGTGGTCAGTTTTGTACTCAGTGTCGCCGCCCGCTACAACGTGGACGTGCCAAGTGAAGTCGTAGATTCAGCCAGCGCCCTCATTGTCGCCGTGGTCGTCTGGTTCACCGCTAACCAGGTAGGTTCGGTTAAAAGGCGCAAGTAATGGAGCTTACAACCTACCTCTTACTCGGCATTGGCGCAGCCCTGCTGGTAGAGGTAATAGGCGCAGTCCTGGCCTACGTCTACTACGAGTCCCAACGTATGCCACAGTTTAGAAAGTTCCGGTGGCTGGAAGCGGCTATCCTGCTGGGCCTAATCGCCC
>CAYRUR010000023.1:0-2081 GCA_964427615.1 uncultured Gammaproteobacteria bacterium
GTAAGCGTCAAATAAGTGAGTGTATGGAAACTCCGCTGAGTTTTTGAGACAATTCCCTTAACTCGAGTTTGCAGAGTTTTTCGACTTAACTCGAAAAACTCCAAAGGGAGGTCTAGAGTTGAATACTAAGGAAGTTGCTAGACAATATCGATTAAATAAATGGACCGAGATTGTCCGGGAATGTCGTAGTAGTGGACAAACGATCTCCGCATGGTGCGCGGATCACGACATTAATCCGAAGACATACTATTATTGGTTGAGACGTGTTCGCGAGGCCGCGTGCGAAGCCTTGCCATCACTTCATTCACAAAACAACCCCATCATACCGGTAAACATGCCAGCCTCCGCAGCGGGTACGGATTCCGGTGATCAAGAAGGTTTGTCAGATATCCTCATCCGTTTGGGTCTGGTCACACTGGAGATCCGTAACCACGCATCCGCAACCTTGATCGAAAACACCCTGAGGGCCCTGCAACATGTTCGGTGACATCTCGAAAGCGGAGAAAATCTATATCGCTTGCGGTTATACCGACATGCGAAAGTCCATTGATGGACTCGCCGCCATGGTCCAGCAGAACTTTCAGTTGAACCCTTTCCAGAACAGTCTGTTTCTCTTTTGCGGCCGGCGACGCGATCGGATGAAAGCACTCTGTTGGGAAGGAGATGGATTTGTTCTCCTTTACAAGCGACTTGAAAACGGAAAGTTTCAATGGCCCATGAATGCCGAAGCCGTTCGCTCGATCACCACCCAGGAATTTCGGTGGCTGCTAGAAGGTCTTTCTATCGATCAACCGAAGGCCGTAAAAAAGCTCCAACTGACCGCCTGTATTTAGTAGAAAAAAGCCTTACAAAAGCGCATGGTTACTGGGTTTATCGGCACTTTTATGCTATAATAGATAGCGTAGAAAACGGTAAAGGAACGGGATCATGAGCGCTGCAGAGCAGGTAAAAAGACTCGAAAAACGCATAGGCGATTTGGAGCTGGAAAACAAACGACTCCACGATGCCGTTGAATATCTGACACGCAAGCTCTATGGTCGAAGTACTGAGAAGACATCGTCCCTTTCCTTGGAACAGATGTCCCTTTTTGATGAAGCCGAACTCCAAGCAGACCCGATGGCCCCCGAGCCTGACCTCAAGGAGGTAGAAGGCTACCGGCGAAAGAAATTTAAAGGTCAGCGAACGGAACTCTTGAAGGACATCCCTCGCGTCAAACGCCTTTGCACCCTGGATGAACAAGACCGCTTTTGCGAAGCATGCAGCACCTCACTTGTATCCGTCGGGGAAGAATTCATTCGAACGGAAATCGAGTTCATTCCCGCCAAGGTCAGAGTCATCGATTACTACCGGGAAACTTTTGAGTGCCGGCCCTGCCGAAAAAATGGGAAACCCTATATGGAGAAATCCCCTATGCCTTATCCGGTGATCCAGCATTCCATGGCTTCTCCCTCCACCGTAGCATGGGTCATGCATCAGAAATTCGTCAACGCCCTCCCCCTTTACCGGCAGGAAAAGGAATGGCGGACACAGGGTGTCAACTTGAGCCGCGCGACCATGGCCAACTGGATTGGGGCCGCGTCCCGGGATTGGCTGGCCCCATTAGTGGAACGCATGCATCGAAAGCTCTTGCAAGAAAAGCATTTGCATGCGGACGAAACCACCGTCCAAGTCATGAATGAAAAGGGGCGGAAAAACACGACCGATTCCTACATGTGGGTATACAGCAGCGGCCAACATAGCCAACACCCCATTCGAATCTTTGAGTACCAACCGGGGAGAAGCGGCAAATACCCGCAGCAATTCCTAAAGGGGTTCATAGGGTACCTTCACTCGGATGCATACGCCGGGTACACCAAGATTCCAGGGATTACAAGGTGCCTCTGTTGGACGCATCTTCGAAGGAAGTTCGTCGATGCTCTTCCGAAAGATGTCCAAAGCCCGGAAGCCCCCCTTCCAAGCCAGGGCATTACATTCTGCAACAAACTCTTCGAGATGGAAAAGAAGCTCGAGGATCTTTCGAACGAACAGCGTAAATTGGAGCGTCTGAAACAGGAAAAACCCGTTTTAGAGGCCTTTTGGGC
>CAYRUR010000024.1:0-2038 GCA_964427615.1 uncultured Gammaproteobacteria bacterium
TCGTTGGAATGTCCCGTGAAAAGGGCGAATGTGTAAGGCCATAGAATGCTTCAAACATGGTCATTTCTCCTTCCCAACAGCACGGAAGGAAATGGCTGGCGCTTGTACAGCCTTCCGCTGATCATACTTGCTACTTGCAGCCTCAAGCAGTCTGGATGTATCCGAGGGTTGTGGCTGGAGATGTTCAGGCAGCTGTGGTCTTTTGCCTGCCCGTTCACCAATAACAAGCTCTTTCGCTCGCCAAGGCTGATGGCCTTCATATTCAATGGTCAGCTCTGAAATATCTGCAGGATCGTAAATCACATCGACCGTACAATTCATGAATTTAAGACCGACTTCATATTTACGATCCATAAAGCTGATGCAGCCTGACTTGTCTACTTTACGTGATTCACAATGGAGAAAAGCATTCGTTAACACGTCAGGATCGACAAAACGAAGCGTCTTCTTGTCGCTGCGAAATGCCGTTTCAGGGCTCATCTTGTTCGGTAAGGCTGAATGTGACTTATGATGGTAACACTCTGAAAGCCAGACTTGAAACAGCTCATTTAATCGCTCTAGTGTCTTCGGTTTCTCCAAGGCGCATTCGCTTAAGAACGAATCTACAACTCTATTAAACCGCTCAACCTTACCTGTGGATTCTGGTGAATAGGGCTTGGCATAGAGCAACCGGATTCCAAGTTTTGAACATGTCCGTGCCATCCATTTGGTACGGTATTGCTTACCATTGTCGAAGTACACGGTTTCTGGAACGCCAAATTTCTGAATAGCGCTGCGGAAACAGCCTTCCACAATACTCTTATCCATCACTGGATAAAACTCACCATGCAGCACATAACGCGTGGCATCATCGATGAAGGTTACGAGAAAGACTTGTTTCATCTTTCCATCCGGACCGATAGGCAAATACGGACCATACTTTAAATCCGAATGCCACAACTGGTTCCGGTACCGATGTTGGAAGCGTCTAGCGGCTACACCCGATTCAGCATACATACGCATATGACGCGTGCTGTAACCGCGCTCTGTGAGTTTTTCCTGAAGCGTGCTGCGCTTGATCTGTCCAGGTAGTGCGTGACCTTCCCATTCTAGAATCTGAATGATCTGGGCGACACTGCGGGAAGGAACTTCGCGGCGTAAGAGAATTGCTTGTTCAATGAGATGCGGCGGGATGCAAACCGATGCTGGCTTTCCATTGCCTTTGGGTTTCAGTCCGCTGAATCCCTCTTTACGGTACTGCGCCACATAACGACGCAAGGTTCGCTCGGATAATCCTGTTTCTTTACATATGCGTGCTTTGATGTCTTTGGCCTTTGCGGGATCCAGCCCTTCAGCAAAGAGCGGCGATACGAGCTGCATACGCTCTGCTGCGATGTCTTCGGCTTTCTTCTGGTTTTTCATTCTGCTAACACCTTCCTTTGGTTATCTTCCACCAAAGTCTAACTCAGGTGCTAGCGGACAAGAATGCAGAACGGGTATGTACCCATAAATTTAAATTAGCGATGGGGCGGACAACTCTCCTCAGCCATCCAGGAGCACTGCCCACAAACTGTCCGATGCGTTGGTGTGTGGACTGCGAAGATACGGACGAAACTTCAGCAGTGTCTTGTTGAAAGCGATAGTTAATGGAAGATAAGCAGCTAAGCAAATACCCGATGATGCTATGAAACCATGTGCACCATCTGTACAATGTTGATTCATCTGCGGCCACAGCGGAACTCGCATCATGGATGACATCTTCCACACATCTAGATTCATAACGTTTGTATGGCAAGATGCAGTCTGGAAGCTCATGATGAATTTTGTGACACGCTGAGCATCTTAGCCTTCGGATGATGAGGATCTTTGCTTCTCCAGCTTCATTTAACAGCTTGCGTTCACGGCTTCCGAT
The DNA here is from genome assembly GCA_964427615.1 of uncultured Gammaproteobacteria bacterium. Taxonomy (GTDB): domain Bacteria; phylum Patescibacteriota; class Microgenomatia; order Levybacterales; family GWA1-39-11; genus CAYRUR01. The sequence continues at coordinate 1,892 of CAYRUR010000024.1, forward strand.
CACTTTAAGCTCATTGCCACAGCAAGGACAAGGGACAACTTCCACACACCGAACGAAAAACGCCTAAGAGGCTATTCTCATCTAACTCATATTTTGATACAATGACCATAGTTGATTTGTGATGAGGATGTCTCGAGTGAACCTGTT
>CAYRUR010000025.1:0-1268 GCA_964427615.1 uncultured Gammaproteobacteria bacterium
TCATTACATTCGCTGATAGTTTGTTCAATTGGGATGTTCTTGGTGAAATAGTTAACAAGTGCTTTGTTCAGAATAGGGAGGTCTCTATCGATTTCAGATAACTTTTTAACATATGCTCCCTTAGATTTATACTTTCCATCAGCAGTCATAACTATATAGTTGTTTACATCTTTTTGCACAATCTTAGAATATTCATCCCACTCAAGATCTAATCTAACCCTCTGCTCCCATTCTTTTGCTACATATTTAATTTTGTTAAGTGTATCTCTATCTTTGACTTTGAACAACACTCCGTCAGTATTAGATTGAATTATAATACAATAATCTTCAATCTTCTCTATTAAATCTAGAATGACTAATTGACCACCGATACATGTATTATTACTATTGACAGGATCGCATAATGGATTGAATTTATCCTTCATTGCGCCAAAGTTCCCATTTAGAACGATTTTATACGGTTGCTGCCTCTTATCTTTGATTGCCTTTAATTTCAATCGCGTATCTCTGAGTTCTCTGTATCGGACTGGTGTAAGCATATTTCTTGATGTAAATCCATATTCAATCATAACCGATGGATACTGACTACCTACGTCAAATCCGGCGATAATTCCACCATCTGAACAATCGTCAATGTAGTTAGATAATGCTCCGTGAATTCCACCAAATGCGAATACGTGTGGACAATTAGCGATTGTAGTGATCAGTTTGTTTTTGTAATCTAGATTAATGGGATTCTTGTACCAATCTAAAACATGAGTGTATCTTTCTATTTTAAGAGTGTTAGGTATAGTTATATCAAATTCATCATCTAGCACACTCGGTTGTTTTACTGCACCAGAGATAATAGCTGATAATTGTGCTTTAGTTTTGGAAAAATTATCAGGAGATAGTTCGAATGTTTCAATGAGAGAAACGTGAGAATCAAATTCTTGTCTCAAATGTTCGAATGCTTTAATGGTTTCTTCAACATCGTGTGTGTTGTAATAAATCGTTTCCTGAATCTCTTCTTCTGTGAGCTTTCTCTGGATGTTAAATGGTACACTTGACTCCTTTATTTCACTCCCCATGAAAGCTTCGAGTTGTTTTAGGCTGTGAAAACCTGTACTAAGATCAAATGAGATTAGGGGGTACTCTTCACTTTTGATAACCCTGTAGCCCTTCATACCAAGGTTAATTAGTCTATCAGTTATATAGTAGGGGTTCATAGCCATTAATAATCCACGAAATACATAATCGTCATACTGCCTGTTGTTGTATCCGATGAA